>NZ_CDBW01000001.1 GCF_000820145.1 Aeromonas sobria
AAGGCCAACGACCACCTGACGGTGGAGGGTGAGACACGCGACCACATCAAGGCTGACTATTCGCTGACGGTGGACACATTTATGCACCAGAAACTGGGGCAAAGTTGGCTCACCCAGGCCGGGCAGGAGGTGCACGTCAAGGCCGGTGCCAAGGTGGTGCTGGAGGCGGGATCTGAAATTACCGTCAAGGTGGGAGGCTGCTTTATCAAGGTGGATGGCGGTGGCGTCACCCTGGTTAGCCCTACTATCAAGATGAACTCAGGGGGAGGCCCGGGGTCTGGTTCAGGTTGGGCGGGCAAGGTTCCCAAAAGTATCGAAGGCATGCTGGATAGCCCTAATAAACGTTGGATGAAGTTTTATCACCTTGATGCTGAGCTAATGCCGCTGGCGGGCGTCTCCTACAAAGCCGTACTGAGTGATGGTTCGGTCCGAGAAGGAACTCTTGATGGTGAAGGCATGGCGTTGCTTGAGGATGTGCCTTCTGGCACGGCATCTGTGACCTATGACCAGCAAGATAAGTTTGCTGACCTGACCCGTGAACCCATCTCGGCCCTTGCTGGCCATCTCGATAGCCTAAGTGACGAGGGTTGATATGTTTGGTAACGATCTGTTTGAGCAGCTCTATGACCATCTGGATCAGGCCGTATCTGGTGGGGCCGCATATGTAAAGCAAAGTGCCGAAGCCGTAAAAAAGGACGTCACCTCCAGTCTACAATGGATTTGGGAAGCCCTTCAGGGGGATTTCAATCCCAATCAAAGTGCGGGACAAATTGCTGCCAATGCGGTGTTGGGTCTTATTCCTGTGGTCGATCAGATACTGGATTGTCGTGACCTGATAGCCAATGCCCGTGATATTTCCCGTGATTCCAAGCAGCCAGAGAAATGGGTTTTCCTTTGCTTTACCTTGATAGGCCTGATCCCGTCGTTGGGATCTGCTCTCAAGAGAGTGTTGAGAATCATTTTTCTGTTTGTCCGCAAAGCGGGAGGAGATGCTACCAAGGCGCTCAGACCCGCCATGGCTCCCGTGCTGACATTTCTCTGTGATCCCAAAGTCAAGAAAGTGCTGGGAATTTCACGCCTCGATACGGTGTTAAAAGGGTTTGCTGGCCAGATCCGGGGATTAAGAGGGCAAATTGCAGTCAGTGTGCTGCTGGGTAATCTTAATGATGCCGTCAGCACGCTGACCAGCTTAATCGGCAAGATAAAAGGACTGGCCCCTGCATCGGTCAGGTTGTGGCTTGAGCAATCCCAACGTATGGTGCTGCAGATGCAATCACAGGCCGCCCAGATGCTGCCTGATGCCATGGGGCCCGTGCTCAAATCCCTTGATGAGATTGCCGAAGGATTGGAAAAAGAGGCGGTCAAGCATGCCCCTGGTTTTAAAGCGGTTCCCGGTGGCACAGTAGTCCATTCGCTGCCGGATGATGTTGCCAAGGTAGATGTCAAAATCTTGAGTCGAACCAAGAAAGGTCTATATGGCGAGATCATCAGCGATAACTGGATGGCAAATCACCAGTTTGAGAACCTGTTGCCTGAACATCGTCAGGTGCGTAGCCTAAGTGACAAGCCCAGAGGGCGGGGCATCGATGGTATCTACAAGAATACCAATCCTCCGCCTCCCTACGTGGTGACCGAAACCAAGTTTCGGACGGCAGGAGGGGAGTATATCGACGGGGATGGCACCAAGAGCACCCAACTGCTGTCGATGACCAAGGGGTCGGGCAAGCAGATGAGTGGTAAATGGATTGAAGACCGTTTGCCTTCAGAGCTAATTGATAAAAAGGTATTGGCAGACATTGAAAATGAGGGTTATGACGCTTGGCTAATGATCGTCGATGAGTCAGGGCAAGTGATCCAGATAACCAAACTAGACAAATCAGCTAATGCGGTTGGTACTATTCCGGTTAAGTAGGTGCAAAATATGAGTTCATTTATTGAACAGCGGCGAGATCCATTACTATCTGAGCCTTTATTTTTAGAACAGATTGAGGACTACAAAAACTCCTCTTATTTTGACCCAAGTTGGTGGGCGAAAATAAACGATCCATTGCACGAACGCTGGAGTGATCCTCATCGACGTCCAACACGCTCTATGGCCAGTGAAAAAATGTTTAGGGACAATTTCAAACATACCATTCTGGTGTATTCAGGCGGGCATTCTCATGAGGAGGTGATTGCTCAGTTACAAGTCGCCAATAAAGAGATTTTGCGTCATAAAACAGCATTTCCAGATGACCTGTTCTATTACTGGGAACAAGATGCTTACCAATATCTGCTATGGATGTTCTCATTGAATATCCTCTATGATCAGGATGAGATAGTGCCCGAGTTGGTACGCTATATCAGCAAAAATCCGGAAGGGGACGATGACCCGCTCTGGAGCGTGCTGTTGGCCCGTATCGGCTATCCCGGTTTCCCCCGAGGTCCAGAATCCTATATTCCCGAGGTGTATCGCCCGCTATTTGATGCCATCAAGGGAGATGGTGTGAATCCCACCAAGGTTGAGCGTCAGGCGAGCATCAAACAATATCTCAAAGGATGGTACAAGGGGTGTAAAGAGTGTTTCTGGTATGACTGGCATAAGGCAAAGCATGCCATCTATTTTGGCTATTGGGCCTTTGAGGCGGCACTGATTACGGTCCTGTATGACCTTGATGACAGCAGCTATCGGGATATGCGCTACTACCCCAAGGATCTTGTCGATTATGCCAGAGCGAATGGTGTGGTTGAAAAGTGGCAGGCACTGCAGGTGGTGCAACACCGGATTGCGGTGCCGGGTTCCTTGGTAGAGCAAGATGGCAACTGGCGATGCAATCTGACCGATGAGCAGTGGCAGCTTCGTAAAGGGCAGAGATTGCCGTCCCAAACCCATATCAACAAGGATGACATGTTGTTCTGGATTAAGGAGTCATAGCCGTTGGCCGTTCATGGTGTGTGCCTGAGCCGGTAATTCCCCTGTCTTGTCTGCTCAGCCCATCATGATGTGAAGGTTCACCTGTTTGAACTGTATGCAATCCATGTCGTTTCTTATCCCTCGCAAAGAAGTGGGAACAGGTACGGGAAAGCCATCTGGGAGAGGTGAATTTGCGTATCACCGAAGCCAAGGCCGCCTCGCTGGGGGCTGGCATTGCAGGTATCAGCAACCTGTCCGCCATGTGCAAGTCGATGTGATTGTGCGCCGGGGGGAGTATTCACGGATCCACTTCCACATGATGGTGGAAGCAGCGCGCGATGTCGGAGTGCCATTTATAGAGTAGGAACCCTACTCGACGGGATTTGATGATGAACAGCGCACTTTCGTATCCCACTGTGAACTTGGCCAAACTCGATGAGCTATGGGTTGATGTGGCCAAACGGCGCGGAGAGGTGATCAACTTGGCTCGAAGCTTACCTGATGAGGTGTACCAAAAGTTGCGACTGAGTTATTTGCATTACAGCGCAGATACCGGGTTAGTCAACAAGCCCAATAGGGTTGGTGACAAAGAGATCCGCAAGCTGACGAGTAATGAAAAGGGAGATTATTAATGCGCTGGATTCTATTATTGCTGCTGTTGCCGTTAGTCGCAGCCTGCCAAGCCGCCCCCACAGGCCCCAAACAACTGGACTGGCGCTATATGGTGGGCACCAATGCTGATGAATTATGGGTGACTGAGGTGCTCTTTTATCGTCAAGGCAAGTTGGTGGATGCCTCAACCAATGGGGCTCTACGCTCAGTTAGCGCTAACTCGTTAAAAAAGAAAGATTACCGCTAGGCAAGGGCCGCCATGATATTCACCCCGCCCCGATTGGGTAGAAGTAGAGTGGATTTCATTCCACGATAAAAAGCGCTATCGCATTAGCCTGGCCTTGCCAGCAGAGCTGGAAAGCATGATTGCGCAACCTTATCGCATCAAGGTGAGGGATGAGTGGCGTGAAGTACGCCGAGATAACATTGGCTTAAGTATGGCCACCGGTGGTTATGTGGAGGCGTTTTTAACCAACGCCAAAGTGAAGCCTGATATCTTGCTGGCTAGGGGGATTGCTAAGGAAATTCAAACCTCGCAAGACAAGGAAAATCCTGTCACCAAAGTATACAAAGAGTGGTTCGACGATTTTGACAAAGCATACGGTAATGCCTACAAGCAATATCCTACTCCCAGTGGTATGGCTTGGGCTCCGATCATGGAAGTCTACCGCGCCACACAGCCCAAGACAGATACAGACTCAGTGCAATGATGAAGCGTTTCAGTTTGGGGGCAATTGCGCAACTGTGACTAGTCGTTACTGCCTTGCCGGTTTAGGCGCGGAGTTTGCGGCCAGTGGTGACGGGGGTATCGACAAGTTTACGAGGGTTACTGTCATGGTTACTCGGACCCTTTTAGGGAAGGCGTGACACAAGGGGCGCCAATAGCGACGCCAGGCAGTGGAGCGTTAGCTGCGCTACCCCGTCGAAATGACGGGGTAGCGCCTTATGTCATTCTTGGTGTATTGGTTTTTGGGAGGCAAACATTTGCTTGATCCACTCGCTGGTCTTATCTGGATCAGCAAGCAGTAGAGCGAGCGGCACGTGGTTAGAGCAAAACGCGATCTGGCTGCTCTCCTTGCTCTGCTGCCATTCTGGTTGAGGGATGGGCCAGGGCACAAAGCGCCATAGCTCATCGAAATGCTTGTCGCTATTTTCCAAACAACGGAACAGAGTCACTTCCACAATGGCCTGGCCATTAAGTTGCAAAGGATCTGGCTGGCCTTTTACCCCAGTACGCAAAGAAGAGGTGCGGCGAAAATCGTGATCGAGATAGTGGCGGAAGACCAGCGTCTTATCCCCTTGCTGAGCGGTATCCCCATCCCAGTCTCGGTAGGCGTGATTCGACGCAAACAGGGGGAGATAATCCCATGTCCAACTGCTGGCTGGCGAGCTGATCGAACAGCGGGAGGATACGCTGGTAGAACCCGGCGGCTAGTCGGTGTGAGATAGGTGCAATGACCCTGCATAGTCGAGTAGCGCAGACCAGTCGGTATGCTCTGATTCTGGTGTTAACTCCTTGGATAGCAGCATCCCGGTGCTTAGGTTCATTTGCTGCGCATAGGCAAACAAGGGCTCCCACTCGGGCACCACCGGGGCCATGCCAAACAGCCCAAACGCTAGCAGCCACTCATCGCGAATGGCGCGATCCTGCCGACAAGGCTCAACAAACTCGGGGGCGGTTTGCAGGTAGCGACGTAGTGGCTCCCATTCGCGCAAGGTCATCTGGACAAAACGTTTGGGCAGCTCCTGGCGAGTCAGTGGGGCTACAGGGATATTGCCGAGCGCCACGTAATAGAGCCGGTCTTCATAGTCATCGAGATCGGCTTCGCTGACCACTGCATTGACCTGGGCCAGCCACTGTTCCCTATACTGGTCGCCACCGAATGGGGGTTTCACCTCGATAAGCACCAGCGAGTCGTCAAAGTGGAGTAGCACATCGGGCTCGACATAACGGCGATCCTGCAGCGATGCCAGCTTTGGCCACAGCTCCAACCGTTGAAAGGTGGCTGGGTCTAGCGAATTGTCACCGAGTAGAAAGCGCAGCACGGCACGCAGAGCACTGTCCGAGAGGTGGGGTAGACGGCCAAAGAAAGTGGCAGTGAGCAGATCTTCACTGTCTTTAAACAGGTCGCGCCAGCGCAGGGACTCCCCTTCCCGCTCGATGCGGCCAGCTTTGCCACGCAAAATGGCATGTAGCATCGTAACCCCTTGTAACAATAAGATTTTATGGTTAAACAAACCAAAATGAGATGCAGTTGGGACTCGCCCTTGGCCCCTACCCGACTCGCCATAAAATGGAGAAAAGTAGCTTTCCTAGCTAAATAGTGAGACCATCAAATTGCTCTGCAATATAATCTTAGCAACTTGGTTTATTGGTGGTTAAATTATCACTATCTTTGCCACGCTCGCGCTAAGTAAGCCTACTAACTATTGTCCATGCCATCCGATTTTGCATTTTCATCAATGCCTCTCTTGCGACACTAGAAAACTCTGATTTTTTAGAGCATAGTTCTTTAATTCTAATAAGTGTTTCCTCAGCCTCAGCCCTTTTAGCAACACTACCATTCTGATGTGCTTCAGATATTGCATTAAGATACTTTGCGTATAAAGCTCTGATTGTACGCCAAGTCTCAGCTCTTCTAGAGTTTAAAACCCGCTCGTCAAGAAACCACTTTTCAATGGTAAAGTTGACTCGTTTCGTATCAATTTTTCCAATATTTTCTTGAGAGACCGGTATACCATAATCGTTAAAACTTAACAGTAGAACATCGGACTCCTTGAGCGGGTAAAGAAAGTAGGGAGTCTCATCGCTCCAGGCATCTTGAGGAGTAATAGCTCTGAATCGGTTGTCACAAATAGGGAAAAATGTGCCTTTTTTGGCATTAGGACGACGCTTACATAACCGATAGTTAGAAAGGGCGTTGTTTCCCAAATCAGCCAGCAAGTCATGACTTCCCCAGCCCCGGGTGACCGCTACACTCGGGGCTTTCTGACAGGTAAGCCAAGGGTGTTCAGTTTGTTTATCGCGCTCACACACGACATCACTTCTCCCACTTGACCATTGTATTTTCGCAGGGTGATTTGGCCTGCCATTAACTGTTTGAACCGGAACATAGTTGTCTCTGCCAGCGAACGACGGTGATACCCCGATATCTTCTTCCAGTGCGCCAGCCCTTCCTTGCGCATCACCTGCACCGCCTCATTTCTCGGATGGCCCTTTTTCCATAGCCCTGCGTTCTTGCGAGGCGGGATACACGCCATCGCCCCTTTACGCGCAACCAACCGATGGCTGGCTTTGCTGTCATAGGCGCCATCCGCGTAAACACGCCCCAGCTTGCGACGCAGAGGATTGAGCAAGGTCGGCAACACCTCTGCGTCATGCACATACTCCAGCGACACTTCTGCCGCCACGATATCGTGAGTCACCGGATCTACCGCCAGATGCAACTTACGCCAGACTCGACGTTTCTCAGCGCCGTGTTTTCTGACTTTCCACTCGCCTTCACCAAACACTTTCAGACCCGTCGAGTCGATAACCAGGTCGGTAATGCGCCCCTTAGGGGGCTGCCGATAGGCCACCTTCACTGTGCGTGCGCGCTTGCTGACATAGCTAATGGGATGGTCGCCCCTCCTAAACTGGCAGCACCTGTGCCAACGTGTGGGACGATACATTCATCAATGTGGGCGGAGCGATCAACATGAACGTTAAAACTATCGGGATCGATTTGGCGAAAGCGATTTTCCAGATACACGGTGTGAACGAACACGGCAAGTGCCTGTTTAACAAGCCGCTCAAGCGGGCACAAATGATCAGCTTTTTTGCCAATCTGCCACCCTGTCTGATTGGCATGGAAGCCTGTAGCAGCGCCCACTATTGGGCCAGAAAACTGCAAGGGCTAGGACATACCGTTAAACTGATGGCCCCGCAGTTTGTTAAACCCTACGTGAAGACCAACAAGAACGATGCGGCGGATGCTGAGGCGATCTGCGAAGCGGTGAGCCGCCCGAACATGCGGTTTGTGCCAATGAAGAGTAGTAAGCAGTTAGCCGTCCTGGCGCTGCACCGCGCCCGACAAGGCTTTGTTAAGGCGAGGACCGCACAGGCCAACCAGCTACGCGGTCTGCTGGCAGAACACGGGATCATCATCCCTAAAGGCATTGCCCACATTGGCAAGCATCTGCCCGAGATCCTAGAGGAGTGTGAGAACGGGTTGCCAGGGACGTTTCGGCAATTGCTCGAGCGTCTGGGGGAGCATCTCAAGGCGCTCGACCGGCAGGTTCAGGAACTGGAGGTCCAACTCCAGAGCTGGCACCGTGAGCACGTCGCCAGCAAGAAGCTGGCGCAGATCCCGGGCATCGGCCCGATCACCGCGAGTGCCTTGATCGCCTCCGTCGGAGACGCAAAAAATTTTAAGAATGGCAGACAGTTGGCGGCGTGGTTGGGACTGGTACCACGCCAACATTCCAGCGGTGGCAAGCAAACATTGCTGGGGATCAGCAAACGCGGCGACAGCTATCTGCGCACCCTGCTGATCCATGGCGCTCGGGCTGTACTCCGGGTAGCGGAGCGCAAGGCGCAGCACGCAAACAGTTGGTTAGCCGGGGTGATGGGGCGGCGCAATCATAACGTTGCCGCCGTGGCGCTCGCCAACAAGAATGCCCGCATAGTCTGGGCATTGCTCGCTCAGGAAAGAGAATATGAAGCTAATTATGGCGTGGCAGCCTGAACAACAAGTGTCCCGAGACACCAACAGCGTAGCGACTCTAATAGTAACTGATACCGATAAGAACAACCGATTGCACAGGCAATCATGACGTGATGGCGAGACAGGTCAGACCGTGATGGGGAAAACCCGTGGACTACAGGGCTTTGTAAGAGCGAACAGCTGATAGAGGTCCCCATCAGCGAATTCCATCAGGGATAGAGGCAATAACCTCGATCAAAATCCGGATCTATGGCTGCAATCTCCACCTGACTCACTTTCATCGATTGAGGGCTTGGCAAACCGGGGCGACCATCTATGTAGTCCGGGGCACACAGCGGCACATTCATCAGCTCGAACAGGGAGTCGAGTAGCCCCTGAGTGGCTCGCAGCGTGAGGCTGAAAATCCCTTTGAGCATGAGAAAGGTACAGATGCTCTGGTCGGTGTAGAGCTGGCTGCGTCCCCGTTTTCCGTGATGGTCTTGGTGAAATTAGTTATCCATGGCCTCGGCATCAACCCAGAAAGTGAGAGAGCCACGGTTGATCAGAGATTTGTTGTATTGGGGCCAATTGGTGATGGGGTGAAGCGCTTTACCCATGATGCAGACTTGAGGGGGATGGTGGTGATCAGAGCACTGGGTTTTCAATTAGTTCCATTCAAGCTGCATCAGTTGTGATCAAGAGACAGGCCTAGAGGGGGCCATTAATAACCAAGCGTTTTTGGGCAACCCAAGCTCACAAAACCAATCCTTGGATGGTGAGAACTAATAATGTTGGAAGTCGCTTGTTGGGCAGGTTGGTTGTCCAGTGGCAGAGCCTGCGTGGTTGCAAGCGTCAGGCTCGCTGAGCTGGGGTCAAAACGGTTGACGGTCATAGGGGGTCGCTGGTCACTGATGCAAAAAAAGATGGCGGATTATACCTGATGAGCAGGAAAGAGGAAGAACATAGTTGAGTGTTTTTTAATCTACCTTCCCAGTGACTCGTGGGGATTTCTAATATTTTTACGGGGGGCCGTTGGGGAGAGGTAGGTAAGTGTCTGATGTGCTAGACTGAACTCACAGCAATGTTGCCTTATTCAGGCTCCTCCAACCGCAAAATGGGGTTGGTATGTAGTGGTCAAGCAAAGCTGGCCGCGGTTTTATGAGGTCTCCTGACGAGATCAGACCGTCCCGTATCAAACAGCCGGAGCCGCTTTCAATACCTCTTGTTAAACTCCGCCGGACTGACATTGCCAAGTCGTGAGTGACGAGAGCCAGTAAATCAAAATGTGTAACCGTCCACGAATAAGTAATTTTCTCACACATAGAGATTTTTTACAGGCTCTTAATTTCATTAATAAAGATTTCTATATGATAAAAAGTAATCCAAAAAATTTGTTGGGCTCATTGGTTTTCCATAGAGATAACCCTGTAGGATGTCTACACCATGATTGCATAAATATTTTTCTTGTTCCTCAATTTCAATTCCTTCGGCAACTAACGTTAGTCCCATTCTCTTCGCCATCATGATCACACTATCTAGGATATGCTGTGAGTTTTCTTCATTACCAATTTTAGATACAAATGATTGGTCTATTTTAATAGAATTAAATTTAAATTTTTGCAATGTCGTGAGGTTTGAATAGCCAGTACCAAAATCATCTATAGACAGATCAACCCCCATTGATGACAATGTTAGAATTCGATTCATCACCTCTGGTGTATCACTAAGGACACTGCGTTCAGTGAGCTCTAATACTAATTTCCAGCCATTCATCCCACAGACTGATTGAAAGCTCTGACAGTCATGCAATATATCATCACTGTCAAAATGTGCAGATGTTATGTTGAAACAGATGTGAAACCCAGGTTTAAAAAGATGTCTATTGACATGTAGATATTGAATCACATCATTAATTATCATGCTTGTCATCTCTATGATAATGCCACTAGATTCCGCTTGAGGGATAAAAAGGTCTGGACGAATCAAACCATCTTCTGGATGATTCCAACGCATTAATACTTCAATACCGATCATTTTCTTTGTTTGTGCACAAATCAGTGGTTGAAAAAAAGGTGTAAATTCATGGTTATTCAAACCTCTTTTTAACTCATCTAAGAATGATATCGGCATGCTTCGAGCCCGAATTAGTTGTGCACCTATAAAAAGTGATAGTATGAACACTCCAATAACGAGGGTTACATAATCCTTTTTGAATTTTGATAAGGCTATTTTGTTCGATATCTCTGCTTTTATTTTAAATGGATAACTGTGTGACGTTTCCATTGACGAGACAAAAGGAGTGTCATTATTAACGCTATTGAAGACCCCTTGATCATTTAGAGTATTGTTCCCGACAATGAGTGTCATGCGAGAGTAATCGCGAGACACACCTAAAATCATTTTGATATAGAGACCATCAACTGCACTAAGAGCTGATAAATTCCACTTGGCTTGTCGTAAAACCATTAGAGGATAATTTTTCTTTATACGATCCCCTGGTATTATTAATAATCTACCGTTCTGATTAAGGCTTGGGGTATCGCTTGCTAATATTAAATCTAATAGAGACGAGCAATATACATTGTTATTATTAACAATGTTAATACTTTGAACGAATGGAACCATTGCTACGTGTTCTCGCAGAAGCGATAGCGAGGAGTTGCATGTTCCGTCCGCCCCTTCCAACACGGTTACATTAGCTTGATCTGCAAAATCAAGTACTTTGTTCAGCAAGTTCATCGCCTTATTTGAGGCATTCTCAACTAAGTGCCGTTGGCTACCGATGAAATCATAATAAAAAAGAGCTACCCCACATAGATTTATTAGCGCAACCATAGGAAAAACTGTAGCAAAAATTTTTATTTTATTATTGATGCTGGCTTGGTTAAGTTTCATATATAATTTCTTGTGATGATATGGATGTAAAGTGTTGTTCCGCTGCATTCTTCATTTCTGGTCGTTTTCACCCACGCCATAGATCATTAATATGGTATTTTCTCATGATTTTTAGCTCAATAAAAACCAGCCAGACTCTAACTTATGATAGATTTATTCCAGAAAGATGTTATTATGACTATCCAAAACTGTAGTGTCATGGGAATCATAAAATCGTTTTGTAATAAGTGTCGCGTTCTTTCCTGAGTTGGTTTTTATTAATGCTTTATAAGCGACTTTAATTTCATTGATACTAATTTTCTTGGTTGAGAGGTGGTGTTTCTATCGGAATGGAATTGATACCTTTGCTCCATTCCTAGGAGTGTTCTAAATTGTAGAGTTATGTGCATGCTCGCTCCACATGTCATCCTCACCACTAAAATCACTGCCATCTTTTCTCATGCTATCGAGATCGAAAAAATGGTTCATAAAAAATAATATCTCGACATGAGGTGCCTATTTCTACCGTTCGAATTTCTTTTGTAAAAAGTGAACAATGGATTTATGTATAATTAATTATCCGTGAATTGGTTCAGTGTACATTTGTAATGTGCACAATAGTAGCACTTAGTAAGGAGCAGAAACTGAACAAAACCTGAACCAAAATGAACTGACATTGAACAAGTTACGTTGCTGGATACGATGAGGATTTTATATTGAATTATACTAAAGGAAATCTAAAAAAATCTGTTCGACTGTTCTGTTGACAATATTCCACTCAGGTTCGGACGTGCTCGCTCAAACGTTCATTATTTGAGGGGAATCCTATCCAATATAGCTTTTGATTGGCTGTAGCAGGCCGATGAAGAGAAGCTGCATGTGTGATTCATAGTGACCTCAAGGTATTTGGGGAGGGCGAGCGGAAGGTGAATACCATCTCCATACAACAGGCTGCGAGTGTAGTGCAATGGCGTTGCTGTCCAAATAAGCCGGCATGTTATAACTTCCCCAGCCCCGAGTGACCGCTACACTCGGGGCTTTCTTACAGGTATGCCAAGGGCATTTAGTTTGTTCATCGCACACACGTAGGTCATGACCTTTCCCACTTGGCCATTGTAGTGACGCAGACTGATTTTCCCCGCCAGCAACTGCTTGAACCGATACATCGCTGTCTCTGCCAGTGAGCGACGGTGATTTCTTGGATGCCCCTTTTTCCATAACCCCGCGCTCTTACGAGGCGGGATACAGGCTGTCGCCCCTTTGCGCGAGATAAGCTGATGGCTGGCATTGCTGACATAGGCGCTATCCGCATAAACACGCCCCAATTTGCGCCGCAGAGGGTTGAGCAAGGTAGGCACCACCTGGGCATCATGGACATTTTCCAGCGAGACTTCCGCCGCCACGATATCGTGAGTGGCCGGGTCTACCGCCAGATGTAACTTGTGCCAGACTAGCCACTTCTCAGCACCATGTTTTCTTACCTTCCACTCGTCTTCACCAAATACCTTGAGGCCAGTGGAGTCGATAGCTAAGTCGGTAATACGTCCCTTTGGGGGCTGTCGATAAGCCACCGTCACCGAACGTGCTCGCTTGCTGACACAGCTATAATCCGGTGTGCACAACGGTACATTTATCAACTCGAACAG
Organism: Aeromonas sobria; assembly: GCF_000820145.1. GTDB lineage: Bacteria > Pseudomonadota > Gammaproteobacteria > Enterobacterales > Aeromonadaceae > Aeromonas > Aeromonas sobria. The sequence goes on from NZ_CDBW01000001.1 coordinate 12,711, forward strand.
GGAGTTGAGTAGTCCCTGGGTTGCTCGCAGAGTGAGGCTGAAAATCTCCTTGAGCATAAGGAAGGTACAGATGGTCTGGTCGGTGTAAAGCTGACTGCGGTCCCGCCGCCCATGATGGTCGTGGTGGAACCAGTTGTTCATGGCCTAGGTATCAACCAAGAAGGTGAGGGAACCACGGTTAATCAAAGACTTGTTGTATGTAGGCCAGTTGGTGATGGGGTGAAGCGACGTGCCCATGATGCAGACTTGAAGGGGATGGTGGTGCTCAGATCACCGAGCCCTCAGTTAGTTCCATTAAAGCTGCATCGATTTGGTCAACAACGCCGATGTTTATTCGTAAAGTGAGGAAGGCGTGGCTAAGGGCATTACGGCGCCGGAGTCAGCGCCAGCGAATGCAATGGGAGCGGTTCAAGGGATACCTGGCATTGTGGATCCCGTCACCGCGCGTAATGCATCTCTATCCCGATGAACGATTTGACGTTAGGATTCGAGGGAGGAGCCGGATGTGCTTAGTAGCGCACGGTATTGCGGGTGACCGCTATTCCTACCGCTACATCATGACGTAATGGCGAGACAGGTCAGACCGTGACTGGCAAAACCCGACAGACACAGGATACTAATAAGTGCGTTTAACTGATAGAGGAGCCAGTCAGCGAATTCCATCAGGTATATAGGCTGTTGCCTCTGTGAAATCCGGATCTATGGCTGCAATCTCAACCTGACTCACCGTCATCGACAGAAGGCTTGACAAACCGGGGCGATCATCTATGAATATCCTCGGCCTACTTGTCAGACAGCTCCGAGTGTAGCGGTCACCAGGCGTTGGGGAAGTCATGACTTGCTGGCTGATTTAGGCAACAACGCTGCATAAAAATGAAAAAGACCAGCCTGCGGGATTAATCAGGCTGGGGAATCGCCTACGTCTACAGAGCAAGTAGATCACACTAACATGAAAGAAATGGAAGAACTTTCAACTGCGATTAGACTAGTATAAATATATTTTACTATTGCACTTTTTCAATCGTTAAGTTAGCAAGCTGCTCGTGCTCTAGGGATTCATCTAAATAAAATATCTCTATATCTAATGGTATGCTGTTATTTGGGGAGATCACATTTCCAGCAATGTTTTCCAATACAACCTTTCCATTGACACTCTCCTCTTTATTTAATTTTAGCCAACTTGACTGAGAGTCTAACCAAGCTTGGGTAACATGTGCTCCCTGGGGCAAGTCGAATGAAAACTTCCAATATTTGATAGTATCCACTCTAGATTGCAACTGCAAAGCGTAAGTGTACAACCAACCCTCTTCTGGCCACCAGCTTTGCCACTTTTGTTTGAAAGATTGCGTTATATTGAAGTCTGGGACGACAATTTCATCTACAACTATAGTTGCAGTTTTGCTATTAGCGTACTGATTAACATAACCTACCGCCGGTTTAATTGCTACATTTAATTGCCCGTAACCGACCTTATTTCCTTGCAAAGCAATGTTATTATGAACAATTTGATTTGCTGGAATTGTCATTGATTGCGCATAGTCCAAGATAGTAAATAGTGCTGGTGTGCCTGTTACATTGACATCAACTGTCACATTTTCATTGCTTAAATTCTGGATGCTCAGAACTGCATACTGGCCTGACTCATTAATATGGATTGTTGTATTCGGTAAGGTGATAGGCAGTGCTACAGAAGTCACATGCTTTGTAACAACAGAGTTTGTGGCATCATTCCAGCTATCTTCAAAGCTAGATATTTGCGCGCCAGCAGGAACTGCACGATAAGTACCACTGATGTCACTCCCTCTTATCAATGTTCCTTCCGCACCTAAATTATTCACAACAGCACTGACACCATCGTGAAGGCCTACAGGAAAGCCAAAGTTATTTAACTCTAAACTGGTTAACTGAACATTAGGGTTTATCGCGAGAACATCACCCAGTTCATACTGATTATAATTCGCATTAGTATAGAGACAGAATTTACCCTGTGGGCATGCTGCTATACCACGAGCATCTCTAATTAATGTTGCATCGCCAGCAGCAGATATTGAATATCCAGAAAAGCACGACGATAGCAGTACAGTTAAAACAGCGATTCTTTTTACCAAAATGTTTACCCCAGACTTAAAATTAAAATGTTTATGAGTGACATCGGGTGTTAAGTGAGCATTGCGCTGCACTAAACGCCATCCTAAGTATATGGAGAGAAAAATGTCACTCACCTTATAGCTTTATATACTAACGAAGTTCAAGATTTCCATTGTTGTTTATCAACTTTGGTACGTCCTGCAAAAGCCATCGCCCGCTATTGTATTCTTGGCCATACCCTGATGCTGTAGTGCAATTAGCTGTTATAAAACAATATGCGTGACTACCTGCTTCATAATCTGCATATTGAAGATCACACGACTGAGCCGCACTGGATGTACCCCAAGCATACTGGCAATCGTTAAAGGCTTTATCGGTGGTATTATTATCGGTGCCTTCTGCTTGCGCTGCATGAACTACTGCAACACCCAAAATCATTGAGACCATAATATTTCTTATGCGCATAGAAAAACCTCACTTTAGAAAGACTAAACATATCAATTCGGCCAGTTGGCTAGGAAACCCGTAACCCCCGACTAAGAAATTGATTTGTATTGAAATGACAATAATTATTTTTAGCCATATATCATACCTGCTCTGCAACCTTCTCTATCTTCTTGGCGGCAAGCATTATCCTAAAAGTAAACCAAACAGATTGATTTCAAGCTTAATGCAAGCTGAACAAAATTAAAATTAGCTGGTTTTTGATGTACGTTGTTGCCCAAATCAGGGCTTTATTCCCCAAATCAAGCAGCCCCAGCCCCTGTTGACCGCTACACTCGGAGCTTTCTTACAGGTAGGCCAAGGGTATTCAGTTTGTTCATCGCACACACGTAGGCCATGACCTCTCCCACTTGACCGTTGTAGTTACGCAGACTGATTTTTCCCGCCAGCAACTGCTTGAACCGATACATCGTAGTCTCAGCCAGTGAGCGACGGTGATACCCCGATATCTTCTACCAGTGCGCCAACCCTTCCTTGCGCATCACCAGCACGGCCTCATTTCTTGGGTGCCCCTTTTTCCAGAGCCCAGCGTTCTTGCGAGGCGGGATACAGGCTGTCGCCCCTTTGCGCGAAATAAGCTGATGGCTGGCTTTGCTGTCGTAGGCGCCATCCGCATAAACACGTCCCAGCTTGCGCCGCAGTGGGTTGAGCAAGGTCGGCAACACCTCGGCATCATGGACATTTTCCAACGACACTTCCGCAGCCACGATATCGTGGGTCACCGGGTCTACTGCCAGATGCAGCTTGCGCCAGACTCGCCGCTTCTCAGCGCCGTGTTTTCTGACCTTCCACTCACCTTCGCCAAATACCTTCAGGCCAGTCGAGTCGATGACCAAGTCGGTGATACGCCCCTTGGCGGGTTGTCGATAGGCCACTTTCACCGTGCGTGCTCGCTTGCTGACACAGCTATAGTCCGGCGCACACAGCGGTACGTTCATCAACTCGAACAGGGAGTCGAGTAGTCCCTGTGTTGCTCGCAGAGTGAAGCTGAAAATCCCCTTGAGCATCAGGAAGGTTGCGATGGTCTGGTTAGTGTAAAGCTGGCGGCGGCCCCGCCGCCCATGATGATCGTGGTGGAACCAGTTGTTCATGGCCTCGGTATCAACCCAGAAGGTGAGTGAACCACGATTAATCAAAGACTTGTTGTATGTAGGCCAGTTGGTGATGGGGTGAAGCGACATGCCCATGATGCAGACTTGAAGTGGATGCAGGTGATCAGATCACCAAGTCCTCAGTTAGTTCCCTTCAAACTGAATCGATTTGGGAAACAACGCCGTCCTGATACCAACTTTGGAGCTGAACGTCCAATTCCCTCACCTGCCTATCGAGTTCCTTGAAGTGAGCGCTCAAGCGGTCGAGTAACTGATGAAACCGTCTTGGAAAGCCATTATCCCCCGCCCCCAGAATATCTGGCAGGTGCTGATTGATGTGGCGAATACCCTTGGGGATGATATTACCGTGCTCCGCTAGCAGCCCCGGAGTTGGTTTGCCTGCGGGGTCCTCACTTTGACGGATCCCTGGCGGGCCCGATGCATTGTCTGGTCGGCCAGTTTGTTCGCTGTTTTAATCGGCACGAAGTGCATGTTCGGACGGCTCACGGCCTCGCAAATGGCTTCGGCATCGGCCGCATCGTTCTTGTTGGTTTTGACGTAATGTGTGACGAACTGCGGTGACATCAGCTTGACGGTATGACCAGCCCTTGCAACTTATTGGTCCAGTAATGAACACTGTCGATAGTCGTAACCTTCATGGTAGTCGCCTCTCTCATCACTGGAAACTTACATTCGCCACGTTGGCACTCAGATGCCGTTTTGGGGATGGGCGACCATTCGGATTCGTCAGGCAAGACTGCAATCGATACAAAATTAATTTCGTTCAGATTGGGTTCAGCTTAACTTCCATCTGAGTCGATTAAGGTAGTTAATAAATTATCATTGCAGTAGGTGGGGGCTATAGGAGCAGCTGTGATTTCATGATCAATACCTCCTTAAAATTAAATTTGGAATCCAAATTATTTCATTCTATGGCTCCGAAGTTTATTTCAATGGATTTCTTCTTAACCATGGTTGAGGTTGTGTGTTGGAGGCTCCATGACCGGTAACAGCGGTATTGGCGCCTCTACGGGACCAATAATTGATGATTTGATTTAGCGTTGGTTCGGTATACTAGATTGCATGTGAGGTGGTCTAGCATAACCAGTTTCCGGAGATACTCAGGATTCAGGATGTAACAATATGGTGGAAACTGATGCGTGATTTGGAATGCTCTTATTGTTCTCAGAGTGGCACACTGTACTACTTGATGCGGTTGCGGGATGGTTTGGTTTCGTTCATGCTGGTGTTGTTCATGATAGTAAGGTATTGTGTAGCGGTATAGATTGTATTGTGAAATAGCTAAGAGCTATGAAATTGTGACGCTATAATGATTTTTTGGGCGAAATGAACTGCTGCAATAAAATAACTGATTATGGAATCGCAATAGCTTTCCGGCCTTACAAGCGAACTGAATTACCTTATTCGCCCCATGAAAACCATTCTGCATTAAGGTTGTCAGGAATTTTTTAGCATCTAATTTTGCCCAGAATAACTGAGCGGCGCACTCAGCGATGGGTGCATATTTTAGCCAAAGGAGGCAGCCTCTCAAGAGGTCCATTTGTGTGGCGTTGGGATGAATAAATGCTGTTTGATGAGCAGATGGTGTTCCATTAAGCAAGTATGGTCGTGTTTTTAACCACCTTGGGTGCGCAGTCTATGGTCTTATCACGCTGGTTGCTTGTTCTAAGATTTTTATCTTATAGAGTTACAGCGTAAAGGATTACAGCTCTCCCGAAATTGCATTACCAGACACGCTGTTGGTGTTGCATTGTCAATGATAGGTTCGAAGTGAATCACACCATACCTATGCAGCTAGCCAGAATGTGAAGTGAGAGCAATATATGGCGATGTTATTTTACTTTCAGTATTGCTGCGTAATACACGCATTTGTTAGTATGTATCTTTAATGCATAGTTTTTCTGAAGCGCATCAAAATCATCTGGCTAGATATAAAATATGATATGACTATTTCATTCTGAATGCCACGTAAAGCGATCAAGACACCCGCAAATTAATTTATTCATAACAATGCGGCATGTGTAATGAGCGCGATAATGAAAGAGTGTGCTTTGATGGGTCTTTGATTTGTAATTGAACATTTATAGCTCTAGCTCAGGTGTTCGATACATTTATTACAGTGCCTTGCACAATTGATGTGCTGGCATTGTGTTGTGCGTGGTGAAACCATATGTTGCGCTCACCATTAAATAACGGAGCGTAAATTTTTTATACGTTTTTTGGGGTGATATGGAAGGAAAGTGTCCTTTGCCTAGATGTTGGCAGATTGCCAATTACTTAGAGCGAGAATCAAAATTCATACCAATTTCAACGCTGGCGGATCTTTTTGGGACCACAAGTAAATTAATATATAGTGACATTGATTATCTTCAACAAAAAGGGCTTACGTTTGATTCAAGGCGATATCAGACGGGGAGGGTGTGGCGAAAGGAAATTAAGTTGACATCTGACATACCAGTCTTGGAGGAGAAAAAAATGAGGGTGGGGGTGGAGGATGTATGGCGAGAGCTATTACGTAAGAAAAGGCCGGTCTTGACTTGAGTGAAATGGATATTAGTTGTGTTTTCATCAAATTAGACTTTATGTACGATTTTATAAAAATCGTTTCAATTTGCTAAGCTGCAAATCCAATCTGTAATTGGGAGCGATAATCTCTGGGAGGTAGTGGCTATCCACTTCATCAGAGAATTGTGTTTAGTTATTAAATTCAAAAAAAGCGCTCCATGGTACCGTTGCCGGCGCTGTTGCCCAAATTGATGCAGTTTGAAGGGAACTTACTTAGTGCTCGGTGATCTGATCACCCCCATCCTCTTCAAGTCTGCATCATGGGCGGCGGGGCCGCAGCCAGATTTACACTGACCAGACCATCTCTACCTTCCTAATGCTCAAGGGAATTTTCAACCTCACTTTGTTGCGGGCCACTCAGAGGCTACTCGACTCCCTGTTCGAGTTGATGAATGTACCGCTTTGTGCACCCGATTGCAGTTGTGTCAGCAAGCGGGCCCACACGGTGAAAGTGGCCTATCGGAAGCCATCCATGATTTCGAGCTGTTGCCGACTCTGCTCAATCCACTGCGGCGCAAACTGGGGCGTGCTTATGGGGATGGCGCCCATGACAGCAAAGCCAGCCATCAGCTAATCTCGCGTAAAGGGGCGATAGCCTGTATCCCGCCTCGCAAGAGCGAGGGGTTATGGAAAAAGGGGCTCCCAAGAAATGAGGCTGTGCTGGTGATGCGCAAGGAAGGACTGGCGCACTGGAAGAAGATATCGGGGTATCACCGTCGCTGGCTGGTATAGACGGCGATAGTTCGTGATAAAATTCGAACTTGTTAAGGCTCCATACAGTTTGAGTTTGGATTGTTGTGTAATAATACCCATACCCATACCCAT
>NZ_CDBW01000002.1 GCF_000820145.1 Aeromonas sobria
TTCTTAACGTAGTCGGCGTGACCCGGGCAATCTACGTGTGCGTAGTGGCGGATCGGGGTGTCGTATTCTACGTGGGAGGTGTTGATGGTGATACCACGCTCACGCTCTTCCGGTGCCTTGTCGATCTGGTCGAAGGCGAAAGCTTTACCACCGTAGGCCTTGGCCAGTACGCTGGTGATAGCTGCAGTCAGGGTGGTTTTACCGTGGTCAACGTGGCCGATGGTACCCACGTTTACGTGCGGTTTGTTACGCTCAAATTTTTCTTTAGACATGATCGTCCCTCTAAACTAACGCTGAGTACGCGGTGGCAAGCTAACCACAGAACAGTTGATAAGATGGGTTTGAATCTGATGAGGAAGAGAGACTGGAGCTGACAGGCAGATTCAACTGCCGACCTCACCCGAAGGCGTGGTCAATGATATCGTTTGAGCCATATCAGCATCTTGGAGCGGGCAGCGGGAATCGAACCCGCATCATCAGCTTGGAAGGCTGAGGTAATAGCCATTATACGATGCCCGCATTTCTCTAACCCAAAGAACTCAAACCGCAGAGAAATATGGTGGAGGGAGAAGGATTCGAACCTTCGAAGGCAGAGCCGTCAGATTTACAGTCTGATCCCTTTGGCCGCTCGGGAACCCCTCCAGATGCCAGATTGTCACAACGGTAATTCTGCTTGCACCCGTTGTTTTTATCGCTTTTGCAGGGCAAATAGACGACAGACATTCAAGCGGAGCGCATTTTATTGTAAGGATTTGGGGGATGCAACCACTGAGCTGGGCAAAATATGCTTTATTGCCGGGAAAATAACAAAAAAATGGCGGCAACCCCGCCAATCCTGCCACGTCCCTTGTCGCTCCCCCCCCCTTGGTGTATGGTCGCCGTGCCCAAGAAACAGTGATGACACCATGACGAAAGAGCATAACCCCTATCTGCAATTTACCCGTGAACAATGGGCGTTATTGCGCGATTCGGTTCCCCTGACCCTGACCGAACACGATCTGCAGACCCTGCGCGGGATCAACGAGAAGGTGTCATTGCGGGAAGTGGAAGAGATCTACCTGCCCCTCTCCCGCCTGCTCAATCTCTATGTCAAAGCCAAACAGCGCCGCAGTCGGGTGCTGGAGCAGTTCCTCGGCCAGTCCCGTGGCAAGGGCACCTATATCATCAGCATTGCCGGCAGCGTGGCGGGGGGCAAGAGCACCACAGCCCGCATCTTGCAGGCCCTGCTGGAGCGCTGGCCGGAGCACCCAAGGGTGGAACTGGTGACCACCGACGGCTTCCTCTACCCCAACAAGGTGCTGGAAGCGCGCGGCCTGATGCGCCGCAAGGGGTTCCCGGAGTCCTATGACATCCGTCATCTGGTGGAGTTTGTCACCGACCTGCGCGCCGGTCACGAGAAGGTCGAGGCGCCGGTTTACTCTCACCTGATCTACGACATCATTCCCGATGAGAAGAAGGTGGTGGAGCAGCCGGATATCCTGATCCTTGAGGGGCTGAACGTGCTGCAAAGTGGCATGGATTATCCACAAGAGCCCCATCGGGTCTTTGTGTCAGATTTTGTCGACTTCTCCATCTATGTGGATGCCGAAGCCGAACTGCTGCGCACCTGGTATATCGAGCGATTCCTCAAGTTCCGCAGCGGTGCCTTCTCGGATCCCGACTCTTACTTTCATCACTATGCCAAGCTGGCCGAAAGTGAGGCAACCCAGATCGCCAACAACCTCTGGAAAGATATCAACTATCTGAACTTGCAGGAAAATATCCTGCCAACCCGCGAGCGGGCCAACCTGATCCTGACCAAGGGACAAGAGCACGCCATCGAGCAGATCAAACTGCGCAAATGATGACAGCGTTTACCGGATAACGAAGAGGGGGCCCGCAGGCCCCCTCTTCGACATTTGCCATCATCAAACCGCCTCAATAACGGTCAGTCGCCCCGGCGCAGGGAAATCTCCCCCCCCAGATAGAACTTGATCCCCTCCTCTGTCTCCAGCCGCAGGGCACCGCGATCGTCGATACCACGGGCGATGCCGCGGATCTCCTGCTCCCCCATCAGCAAGCGCACAGGGCGACCGGCAAAGTGATCGAGCCGGTTCCAGTCCTCGACAAAGTGCGACAACCCGTGTTGCTCGAAGGCCACCAAGGCTTGCTGCAGGTAGCAGAGCATTCGGGCAGCAAGCTGATTGCGGTCCACCAGCTCCGACTGAATATGACGTAGCTCGGACCAGACCTGATCGATTTTCTCCCCCTCGCGGGCTGGCATCGCCAGATTGAGGCCAATCCCAATCACCAGATGACAGCTGGCACCAGCACTGCCGCTCATCTCCACCAATATACCGGCCAGCTTGCGCCCCTGGTAATAGAGGTCGTTCGGCCATTTGAGCTCGACACCTTGATAACCAAGGGATTCCAATGCCTGAACCACAGCCACCCCGACCGCCAGACTCAGCCCCATGGCCGCCGCCATTCCCTGCTCCAAGCGCCAGTACATGCTAAGGATCAGCTGGCAACCAAAGGGGGAAACCCATGGCTTGCCACGACGACCACGACCGGCAGTCTGGCACTCGGCCAGGCAGCTCTCGCCGGATTGCAACCGGCTTACCCGTTCCAGCAAATACTGGTTGGTAGAGTCGATCACCGGGAAGCAGTGCACCGGTGCCATGGGAGCCAGCGCCTGTAATGTTCCCTGCTCATAGAGTGCCATCGGCACCGCTAGCCGGTAGCCCTTGCCGGTCAGACTGAACAGATCCAGCCCAAGTTCCTTGAGCGCCGCCATGTGCTTGCTCACTGCCGCCCGACTGATACCCAGTTGTTCACCCAGCTGCTCACCGGAGTGAAACTGACCGTCGCTGAGCAAGGTGATCAGGGTCTGCCTGATGGGGGTCAAAGTCATGAGAGCACCTCATCGAGCCAGGTTTCACCCTGTGGCCCCATGAAGCGCACCTCGTGCTCCAGCACCACGCCGAACTTCTGTTCCACACTATCGCGGACATGAGCCGCCAGCGCGATCAGCTCCATGGCACTGGCGCCGCCCAGATTGACCAGCACCAGTGCCTGCTCCTGATGAACAGCGGCGCGGCCGATGGCGAACCCTTTCAGACCGCACTGATCGATGAGCCAGCCAGCGGCCAGCTTGGCCTGCCCCTCGCTCGCCGGATAGCAAGGCATCTGCGGATAGCGCGACTTGAGATTCTCCGCCAGCGCGGCGGGCACCAGCGGATTTTTGAAGAAACTGCCAGCGTTGCCGAGCACGGCGGGATCTGGCAGCTTGGCCATGCGGGTGGCACAGACGGTATCGAAGATGGCCTGCGCCGAAGGTGTGTCACCGAGTGCCGCCAGCGGGCCATAGCCCAACACCGGCTGCCACGCCTTGGGCAGCGCGAGCCCGACGGCGGTGATCAGGTGGGAATCCTGATACTCGTGCTTGAAGATGCTGTCGCGATAACCGAAACGGCACTGGGCAGCCTCAATCCGCTCGACCTCGCCACTGTGCCAGTTGAATGCCTCGACATAGGAGCAGAAGTCAGCCAGCTCGACCCCATAGGCACCGATGTTCTGCACCGGCGCCGCACCGACCGTACCGGGAATAAGCGCCAGATTCTCCAGCCCATACCAGCCCTGCTGCAAGGTATGGCGCACCAGCTGATGCCAATCCTCACCCGCCGTCACATGAAGCAACCAGTGATCGCCCCGCTCCTCTGCGGCAATTCCCTTGAGTCGGTTGAGCACCACCAGACCGAGAAAATCGCTGGTGAAGAGCACATTGCTGCCACCGCCAAGATTCAGACGGGGGAGCAGACTCAGCTCGGGATCGCTACGCAGGGTAACCAGATCGGTAACCTGCTCCACCTCGGCCAGCCAGAGGCAGTGCGCATCGAGGGCAAGGGTGTTGAGCTTCAACAAGGAGGCGTTGGCATTCAGTTTCATCGGTCTATCCCGGCTTGGTGCAAGGGCGCAGTCTACCTCAAGTTGGTCGGTGACGAAAAACCCGAGATCTTTTCTCGCGAATAACAGTGGGTTAGAGTAGACCGCTTCAACTATTGAGGATGAACTCATGAACAACCAGTTTGCCGTCATCGGCCTGGGTCTGTTTGGCAGTGCGCTATGCGAAGAGCTGCAGCGGCAGGATGCCGAAGTGTTGGCTATCGACATCGACGAGAGCAAAACCCGGCAAATCGCCGCCCTCTGCAACCATGTGATCGTAGCGGATGCCACCGACGAGGCAACCGTTGCCGAGCTGGGACTGGCCAATTTCGACATCGTCTTCGTCGCCATCGGTGACAACCTGGAGACCAGCATCCTCACCACGCTCGTTCTGAAGGAAGCGGGGGTAAAGAAGGTGTGGGTCAAGGCGCGCGACAAGTTCCACGCCAAAATTTTGCAGAAAGTCGGTGCCGACAAGGTGATCAATCCCGAGTGGGATATGGGGCGCCGGGTCGCCCAGAGCATGCTGGATAACCGGCTGTTCGACTATCTGGAGCTGGGTCACGACATGGTACTGACCGAGTTCGTCATCGGCCTGCCGCAAAATGGCAAGGCGCTCGGTGACCTCCACCTGTTGCAGCAGAGCGACTTCCAACTGCTCGCCATCAAGCGCGGTGAGGTGCTGCACAACGTACTGACCGGCAAGATGGCACTGCAACTGGGTGACATCCTGATCCTGGCGGGCAACAAACACGCCATCGACCGCTGGCTCGAAACCCTATGATCAACTGGCGCAGCAGCTACGCCTTTGCCCTTCATCGGGAGCGCGACTCCCGCTGGAGCGAGGCTCGGCTGATCCTCGGCAGCTTCCTGATCATTCTGCTGGTTGGCACCATCTTTCTGGTGCAACCCTCCAGCCACAATGGCGAGGTCACCTTCGTCAACGCCCTGTTCACTGCCACCTCGGCCATCAGCGTGACTGGTCTTGGCGTGGTGGACACCGGCACAGCCTTCACCCTGCAGGGGCAGATTTTCCTGCTGATGCTGATGGAGATCGGCGGGCTGGGTCAGATGACCATGACCCTGTTGCTGATCGCCATCTTCAGCAAGCGGGTCGGCCTGCGCCAGCAGGTACTGGCCAAGGAGGCGCTGGGACAGGAAGGCTCGGTCAACATCATCCAGCTGGTCAAACGCATCGTGCTGTTTGCCTTTATTGCCCAGCTGATCGGCACCGGCATCATGGCGATCCGCTGGGTGCCGGAGCTGGGCTGGGTGCACGGCCTCTATGTCAGCTTCTTCCATGCGGTATCGGCCTTCAACAACGCCGGTTTTTCGCTGTTTGCCAACAATCTCATCGACTATAGAGACGACCCCATCATCAGTTTGACCATCGCCGGTCTGCTGATCCTGGGGGGGATTGGTTTCACCGTCATCGTCGATCTGGTGCGCAACCGCAGTTGGCGCAAGCTGAAGCTGCACAGCAAGCTGATGCTACTGATGACCCCGGCCCTGCTGCTGGTCGGTACCCTGATGTTCTGGCTGCTGGAGCACAACAACCCGGGCACCCTCGGCAACGCCAGTATCGGTGACCAGCTGCTGGCGGCCTTCTTCCAGTCTGCCAGCGCCCGTACCGCCGGTTTCAATACCATAGATATCGGGCTGATGACCCCGGCGGCCCTGCTGTTCCTGATGATGCTGATGTTTATCGGTGCCGGCGCCACCTCAACCGGAGGTGGTATCAAGGTGACCACCTTCGCGGTAGTGCTGCTGGCAACCAAGGCGTTTCTGACCAAGCGGCCCCATGTCACCGCCTTTGGCCGCACCCTGTCGCCCCAGATCGTGACCCGCTCGCTGGCCATCATCATCGTCAGCACCATGGTACTGATGCTGGCGATGTTCCTGCTGATGGTGACCGAGGATCTGCCGTTCGACAAAATCATGTTCGAGACCATCTCGGCATTTGCCACCGTTGGCCTCTCGACCGGCATTACCGCCTCCCTGAGCGAGCCGGGCAAGCTGATTCTGGTGCTGGTGATGATCTGCGGCCGTCTAGGCCCGCTGACTCTGGCCTTTATGCTGGCCCGCCCGGTCGAGACCCGCATCCGTTATCCGGAAGAGAACGTCTACACCGGCTAAGTGGTGACAGGCCATTACCACGATAAAAAAAGAGAGAGGGGCTCATGGCCCCTCTCTCTTTTTTCAGCTGGCGGCGACTGCGTATCAGCCAATCAGCTCATAAACTAATCAGCCAGCACTCACCTTCAAACGGTCAGGCCGCCTTGCTTCTGGCGGGCCGCTTGCCCGTGCTTTTGCGAGGAGCCCCACCAGCGCCGCTGGTCGCCGGACTCTTGCGCTTGGTAAAGCGCCGCTTGCTGGCACCCAGCGCCTCCTTGGGCAGGGCGCTGAAGCTGGCGCCGGAGTCCTGCCGCGCCCCCTCAATCAGACCGTTGAGCTGCTCGGTGAGCGGCCCCATAAACTGCTGATAGCTGCCGTGACGCTCGGCGATCTGGCCGAGGTGCTGCTCCCACAGCGCCGTCATATCCGGCGTGGTGGCCGTCGCGGGTAGCGCCTGCACCAGCGCCCGCCCGGTCGGGGTCGCCTTGATGCTCTTACCCTGACGCACCAGAAAACTGCGCCTGAACAGCAGGTCGATAATGCCCGCCCGGGTCGCTTCGGTGCCAAGACCGTCGGTATCGCGCAGGGTTTTGCGGATCTCGGGATCCTGCACATAGCGGGCGATGCCGGTCATGGCCGCCAGCAGGGTGGCATCGGTGAACGACTTGGGCGGCTGGGTCATCTTCTCCAGCAGCTCGCCCCGCTCGCACAGCAGTTGCTCCCCCTCTTTCAGGGCGGGCAGCGTGCCCGCTTTCTCTTCGTCGTCATCCTCTTCCACCCCGAGCAGTGCCTTCCAGCCCGCTTTGAGAATGCGCCGAGCCTTGGCCTGAAACAGACCACCGGCGATGCGCAGCAGCACCTTGCTGTCGTTATATTCGAACGGCGGATAGAACTGCAGCAAGTACTGGCGGGCTACCAGGCTATAGATCTTCGCCTCGTCAGCCCCCAGCGTGGCGGGGTTGCCCTGCTTCTCGGTGGGGATGATGGCGTGGTGAGCATCCACCTTGCTGTCGTTCCACGCCTTGCTGCGGATCTTGCCGTCCGCCTCGGCGACCGCCTTGGCCAGCGCAGGCGCAGTGGCGGCGATGGCGCCGCGCACCTGCTCGGCTCGCTTGAAGTGGTCGGTCGGCAGATAGCGGCTGTCGGAGCGCGGATAGGTGATGAGCTTGTGGCGCTCGTAGAGGCTCTGGCAGATGTCGAGCACCCGCTTGGCATCCATGCCGAACCGCTTGGCGGCATCGATCTGCAGGCTGGAGAGGTTGTAGGGCAGCGGCGCCGCCTGCTTGCGGGCCTGCTCCTCCACCAACTCGACTTGCGCAGGCTGGCCGTTGATCCGGCTCACCACCTTGTCGGCCAGCGCCCGGTTGAGCACCCGCCCCTCCTCATCCTGCCACGGCAGGCAAGCTTCGGACGGCAGCCACTTGGCGGTGAAGCGTTCGTTGCCGCCGGTCAGCAGATGGGCCAGCACCTCGTAGAAGGGTTTGGGCACGAAGGCCTCAATTTCGAGATCCCGCCGCACCACCAGCCCCAGCAGCGGGGTCTGCACCCGGCCGACCGAGAGCAGCTCGCTGCAACCGGCCTTGCGCCCGAGCAGGGTGTAGGCACGGGTCATGTTGATGCCATAGAGCCAGTCGGCCCGACTGCGGGCCAGCGCGGAGACCGCCAGCGGCACGAACTCCTTGTTGTCCCTCAGCTTCTCGAGGGCACGGCGCACCGCGGGCGGGTTGAGATCGCTGATGAGGCAGCGCTGCACCGGTTTGGTTTTCGGATAGCCGAGAAAATCGATCACCTCGTCCACCAGCAGCTGCCCTTCCCTGTCCGGGTCACCGGCGTTGACCACGCAGTCGGCCTGCTTGATCAGCCGCTTGATGACGGTGAGCTGGGTTTTGGTCTTGGGTTTGGCCACCAGCTGCCACTGGGCGGGGATGATGGGGAGATGCTCCATCCGCCACTGTTTGAAGGCGGCGTCATAGGCATCGGGTTCGGCCTGCTCCAGCAGATGGCCGATGCACCAGGTGACCACATCGCCCTGGGCTGTTTCGATAAAACCGTCGCCCTTCTTGTGGGGCTTGGGCAGGGCATCGGCAATGGCGCGGCCCAGGGTGGGCTTCTCGGCGATAAAGAGTCGCATCGGTGGCTACCTGCAATACTGTATATGTAGACAGTATACAACTGCCGCCGCGAAAGCCCAACTGCCCCTATTGGTCGAACGGGTGATCGTGGATGGCGGCAAACAGCCGCACCTGATTAAGCAGCGGCGCATAGTGGAAGGCATTGTCGCCATCTTCCGCCAGCAGGTAGTCGGTCAGCTGTTCGCGCACCGCCTCTTGCAGCATCTCCAGCTTCCACGGCTTGGCAAGGTAGTAGTGCAGCCCGCCGCGATTGACTGCCTCGACGGTCGCCTCCAGCCCCGCTTGCCCGGTCAGCAGCAACTTGCGGCTGGCTCTGGTCGCGGCGCGCTGATTCAGTTCGATCAGAAAATCGACCCCCAGGGTCCCCGGCATGATGTGGTCACAGAGGATCAGTGCCAGCTTGTTGCCGTCACTCTCCCACTCCTCCACCACCGCTCGCGCCTCATCGACGCTCTCGGCGGCTTCCAGTTCGAAGTGGGAACGGAACGGGGCGAGATCGTGGATCACCGCATCCAGCACCTCCCGCTCATCGTCCACACACAGGATCAGATAGTGTTTGTTCATTGCCCCTCCTTGGCGGCATGACTCGGCACGCCGCGCGATTGATGCTGGCGGCGGCTCAGGCCGCATGCTCCTTGTGGCGGGGATCGCCCCCGTAACCGGCCTGCCCCATGCCGTCCAGCGGCAGACAGACCCGCATCCGGGTGTAGCGGCCCAGCTCGGAGGCCACCTCGATACGGCCGTGGTGCTGCTGCACGATCTGCAGCGAGACGCTCAAGCCAATGCCGAGACCAAAGTGCCCCTCCCGCTTGGTGGTGAAGTTGAGATCGAAGATCCGCTGCCACAGCTCAGGCTCGATGCCGCAGCCGCTATCCTCGATCTCCACTATGGCCCACTCGGGATCCAGCAATCCGGTGCGGATGGTGAGCCGCCCCGGGCCGCTCATGGCATCCAGACTGTTGGCGATCAGGTTGGTCCACACCTGCTGCAGGGCAACGGGATGGCAGCGCACCAGCGGCAGCGGCTGGTACTCCTTGCAGAGCTCATGATGCTTGAGGCGGTTTTCGAAAATCATCAGGGTATCTTCCAGCCCCTCGTGCAGGTCCACCAGCGAGGGTTCAGCCCGATCCTGCCGAGCATACTGCTTGAGGCTCTTGACCAGATCGCCGATGCGACGGGCACACACCTCGATATTGCGCAGGAAGCTGCCGGTCTGCTGGAACAGCTCCAGCCGGGAGAGCAGCGCCGCCCGCTCGGCGGCGGTGCGGCTGGCAAACCAGCGCTGCCAGTTCAGCTCGTCATCCAGATTCATCTGCACCGCCAGCCGCGCCTGCTGGCGATCGCCAAAGCGCCCCTCCGCCTGGCGGGTCTTGTCACGGATCTCGCTGGTCGAGACCGGCTGGGTGGTCAGCGCCTGACAGAGGGTCTGATTGCCCAGCGTCTTGATGGGGGCAGGCAGCTCGAGATTAACCAGATCGGGGATGGCGGCGCGCAGAGTCTCGCTGCCACGGATAATGGCTGCCACCGGGTTGTTCAACTCGTGGGCGACACCGGCCACCAGCTGACCCAGCATCGCCATCTTTTCGCTCTCCACCAGCTGGGCGTGAGCGGCATCGAGGGAGTTGAGGGTCTGTTGCAACCGCATCTCGGTGCGGATGCTGTTTTGCAGGCGGCGGTTGAAGTGGCGCAGCAGCAGATTGGTAAAGGAGGGGAGCAGTTCGCTGCGCGCCTGCATCACCCGGGAGAATTGCAGCTTGTCGAGCTTGATCACCTCCGCGCCAGTCAGGGTCACTGCGGTGGTAAAGGCGGGTTCGCCAGTCACGAAGGACATGCCCCCCACCAGCGAGCCGGTACGGTAGTGCACCACCTCCTGATCGATCCCCTGCTCGTCCCGCTTGCGCAGCACCACCTCCCCCTTGGCGATAAACCAGAGGAAGCTGTTGGGCTCCCCCTCGCGGGTCAGCACATGCCCCGGACTGTAGTGGCGGCAGACCTGCCCCTCGTCGTTACCATCGAAAAACTGATAGAGGCCGTCGATCACCACCCGCGACAGCTCTTCATCGCTGCAACGGGTGTAATCCATAAAGCCCTGCCGATAGGCCGCCAGCTGGCGATCGACGTGGGCCCGCAGCAGCTTCTGGTTATCGAGCACGGCGGCATAGCTCAGCAGGTCAGCCTCGGGCTGGAGCAGCACAAAGTGGCTGGCCTGCTCGATCACCGCCCGGCGCATGCTGCCATCGCGCCATGGGCGCTGCAGGTAGTAGTCGAGACGACCGAGGTTGACCGCCTCGATGATCGATTTCATCTCCGGCTGGCTGCCCAAAAGGATCTTGCGGCACGCCTCGTGGCGGTTGCCGAGGCGGATCAGAAAATCGGCCCCTCGCCCATCCCCCAGATCGCTGTCACATACCACCACGGCGGGTGGTTGCCCCTTGCGATCCAGCTCGTCGAGGGCCAGCTCCGCCGACTCCTGCCCGACCACCACCACCAGCGCAAAATGGCCGAGCAGCGGGGCCAGCTCCTGTTCAAATTCGGCCAGCAGTTGCACGTTGGCGGCGACACACAGCAGCGAGAAAGGGCTCATCAGCGACACTCCGTTGTGGCTCACTGCTCACTATATCAACAAATCTTGTGGGGTTTTGCGAGGAGGCTAACAGCTGGCGTGGAAAGTGTACAAATCGCTCAATCGGCGATTTATTGAATTAAATTCGAGTTATTAGTCAATATAGAAATAAAAGACAAGATGTGACGACAGTCAAAAATATAAACCATGATGGAGGTCAACGCCTTATCCCTGTCATTACTACTACTATTGGGCTAGTACTATGTTGGTAAAAATTGACCACAGGAAAACGCCACCATGATTGGAAAACTGATAAGAAAAACCTGGTTCTGGCTCCTGCTGCTCGGGGCCCTGCTGGGTGTCGCAGCACTGGGTGTCACCGTAACCGTGCTGCACAAGACCAGCTCCACCGAATTCTGCGTCTCCTGCCACTCCATGCAGACTCCGCTCGCCGAGTATCAGGGCAGCATCCACTTCCAGAATCCCAAGGGGATCCGCGCCGAGTGCGCCGACTGCCACATCCCGGGCGACCCCACCTCCTACCTGTGGACCAAAGTCCGCGCCGTGAAGGATATCTATCACGAAGCGATCGGCACCCTGGATACCCCGGAAAAATATGAAGCCCACAAGCTGCGGATGGCCCAATCCGTCTGGGATGAACTGAAGGCCAACGACTCAGCCACCTGCCGCAGCTGCCACAGCTATGCGGCGATGGACATTCTGGCCCAGCGCCCCAATGCCCGTGCCGAACACCCGGTCGCCATCAAGGAGGGTCAGACCTGTATCGACTGCCACCGCGGTGTCGCCCACATCATGCCTGACATGAGCGGCCTGGCTGCCGCCGGTGCCAGCGAGCTGGCGCAGGCTGCGGCCCAGACTCCGACCAACGTCACCACCCGTTACGCCATCGCCACCACCCCGCTGTTCCTCGATGCCGCCGCCAAGACTGACGAAGGCACCCTGATGCCCTCCACCAGGGTGGATGTGCTGGCCAACGAAAACGGCCGCGCCAAGGTACAGATCGAAGGCTGGCAACAGGATGGCGTGAGCGAAGTGTTCTACGCCGCACCGGGCAAGCGGATCCTCAGCGTACTGGTCGGCGATACCGCCAAGAAAGCGCTGGTCACCGGCCAGAGCGAAACCGACAGCGCCACCAACCTCACCTGGCATCAGGTCAAGCTGACCGCCTGGGTCGACCAGACCCAGCTCATCGGCGATCAGGGCAAGCTGTGGCAATACGCCTCCACCCTGATGTCCAACAACTGTACCGGCTGCCACGGCCTCACCGCGCTGGATCACTTCAATGCCAACCAGTGGATCGGCGTCATCAAGGGGATGGAATCTCGTACCTCCCTGACCCCGGAACAGGCTCGCATGCTGACCCAGTATGTCCAGAAACATGCCAGTGACATGAGCGCGGCCCACTAAGGCTGGAACAGAGGAAAACCGTTATGACTTTTTTCAACGACAACAAGACCAATCTGTCCCGCCGCAACCTGCTCAAGGGCCTCGGCGCCTGCGCAGCCCTGCCTCTACTCGGCGGTATTTTTCCCAAGAGTGCGCTGGCGCAAGCCATCAGCACCGCATTGAGCCAGTTCCCGACCCTGGTGCCCGCCCAGAAGGGCATTCTGACCGGCGCCCACTGGGGTGCGTTTGAAGCAATCGTCGAGGATGGCCGCATGGTGCGCGTCCAGCCGGTGGCCGATGATCCGGCACAGAACGATCTCATCGACATGGCGCCGTTCCAGGTGCACGCCAAGAACCGCATCAAGTACCCCATGGTACGCAAGAGCTGGCTGGAACACGGCCCGGGGGCCAAACCCGAGCTACGCGGCGCCGACGAGTGGGTGCGGGTGAGCTGGGACAAGGCGATTGAACTGGTGGCCGGTGAAATCCAGCGGGTCCAGAACGACTTCGGCCCGCAGGCAATCCACGCCGGTTCCTACGGCTGGAAGAGCGTCGGCATGTTCCACAACAGCCGCACCCTGCTGCACCGCCTGATGAACCTCTCCGGCGGTTTCACCGGTTATGCCGGTGACTACTCCACCGGCGCGGCTCAGGTGATCATGTCCCACGTGATGGGCTCCATCGAGGTGTACGAGCAGCAGACCGCTTGGCCAAACGTGGTGGAGAACGCCGAACTGGTGGTGCTGTGGGGGGTCAACGCTCAGGTCACCCTGAAAAACAGCTGGAATATTCCGGACCACGAAGGGCAGGCTGGCTTTATGGCCCTCAAGGAGAAGGGCACCCGCATCATCAGCATCGACCCCATCTACAACGAGACCGCCAAGCTGGTCGGCGCCGAGTGGATTGCCCCGAACGCTTACACCGACGTGGCCATGATGCTGGGTGTGGCCCACACCCTCTATACCGAACAGAAACACGATCAGGCCTTCCTCGATCGCTACAGCGTCGGCTTCGACAAATTCCTCACCTACCTGCTGGGCAAGGATGATGGTCAGCCGAAGAGCGCCGAGTGGGCAAGCACCGTCTGCGGCGTCGATGCCAAGGTAATTCGCCAGCTGGCCCTCGACATGGCCGCCAAGCGCACCATGATCATGGCCGGTTGGGGCATGCAGCGTCAGCAGCATGGCGAACAACCGAACTGGATGCTGGTCACTCTGGCTTCCATGCTGGGCCAGATCGGCCTGCCGGGCGGCGGCTACGGCTTCAGCTACCACTACTCCTCCGGTGGCAGCCCCACCGCCAAGGGGGGGATTCTGGCCGGTATCTCCGCCGGTAACGCACCGAAGAACAGCCCGGCACCGATCCCGGTGGCCCGCATCGCCGACTGTCTCGCCAACCCGGGCAAGACCATCGACTTCAACGGCCGCAAGGTGACCTATCCGGACATCAAGCTGGTCTACGTGGCGGGCGGCAACCCCTTCCACCACCATCAGGACACCAACAACCTGCTGCAGGCGTGGCGCAAGCCGCAGACCGTGATCGTTCACGAGCCTTACTGGACCGCCACCGCCAAGCACGCCGACATCGTGCTGCCGGTCACCACCAGCTACGAACGCAACGATCTTGAGATGGGCGGCGACTACTCCCAGCGCTATGTGTTCCCGATGCACCAGTGCGTGCCGCCCCAGCACGAGTCCCGCAACGACTTCGATATCTTCAGCGCCATCGCCGCCAAGCTGGGTGTGCAGGAGCAGTACACCGAAGGGAAGGACGAGATGCTGTGGCTCAAGCAGATGTACGACGGCATGGCGGCGCAAGCCCGTGGTGCCCGGGTGGCGCTGCCACCGTTCAACATGTTCTGGGAATCCAACAACTACATCCGCTTCCCGATCCCCGAGGCCAACCGCCAGTGGATCCGTCACGCTGATTTTCGCGAGAACCCGCTGCTCAACCCGCTCGGTACCCCGTCCGGCAAGATCGAGATCTTCTCCAACACGGTAGCGGGGATGGGTTATGCCGACTGCGCCGGCCATCCCAAGTGGTATGAGCCCAAGGAGTGGGTGAAGAGCGAGGTGGCGGCGCGCTATCCGCTGTCCCTCAACACCGCCCACCCGACCCAGCGGCTGCACTCCCAGCTCGACAACACCCCGCTGCGGGACAAGTTCGCCATCGCCGACCGCGAGGCGATCATGATCCATCCAGCCGACGCCAAGGCCCGTGGCATCGCCCAGGGGGATCTGGTGCGCGCCTTCAACGAACGGGGCCAGATTTTGGTGGGTGCCCTGCTCTCTGAAGATGTGCGTCAGGGGGTAGTACGGATCTGCGAAGGGGCCTGGTATGACCCGGCCAAGCCGGGCGAAGCAGGTAGCATCTGCAAGAACGGCAACGTCAACTGCCTCACCTTCGACGAAGGCTCATCCAGCCTAGCGCAGGGCAACTGCGGCCACATGGCCCAGCTGCAGATCGAGAAGTACACAGGCCCTGTGCTGGCCAACACCGCCCATGCGGTGCCAGCCAACGGCTAAGCTGGTTGCAACCCAATAAAAACGGCGCCTGAAGGCGCCGTTTTCTTATCTGTATCTGTCTGCCAAAGCGCAGACATGGTCGGGAAGGATTTAAAAATCCCCCTCTTCCATATACTCCTGCGCGCACTCCACCAGCTGCGGCCACAGCTCTTCCGGCACCCAGGCGTCCGGGTCATCTTCATCCCCGTCGTATTGGCTCCAGAAGTAGCGGCGCAGGCCAGAGGCAAACTCGTCGCTGATCTCGGCCAGCTCCGAGAGCGGCCCCAGCCAGGCGATGCGGCGCAGGCCGGAGGCGAGATCGTTGATGGCATCCATCAGGGTGCGATCGTCAAAGCTCTGCTCCACCAGCAGGGTGAAGCGCTCGCGCGCCTGCTCGGTCTGATCTTCCTCCAGCTCGCCCACATCGGCCAGCAGGTCGACAAAATCTTCCAGCAGGAACGCGATCAGGCCATCCCTGTCTTCAAACCACTGGATCTGGGCGCCCTTGACCCCCAGCACAGAGGCGTCAAATGAATCGTCAAGGTGACACAGTGCCCACGGATCGTCGGTCATGCTTCTCTTCTTCAGGCTAAAACAAATGCCATATGTTATGCCTAGCTCTCGACTCTTGCCACCTTGGGCAACGAGAGGGAGGCAGCCAGACCGCCCAGTTCGGCGCGGCCCATGATGAAACTGCCCCGATAGGCTTCTGCCAGATCGGAGACAATATTAAGACCCAGCCCGGAGCCCGGCACCTTCTCGTCGAGGCGTACTCCGCGCAGTACCGCCTTGGCGATCTGATCCTCGCTCATGCCGGGGCCATCATCCTCGATACGCAAGGTGATCCAGCCCCCCAGCTCGGCGCTGGAGATGCGCAGCTGAGTAGCCGACCATTTGAAGGCATTTTCCAGCACGTTACCCACCATCTCGTCGAAGTCCTGCTCCTCCACCCCGACCGCCAGATTGGCGGGCACCTGCAGATCCACCAACTTGCCCGGATAGAGGCGGGAGAAGGCGCGGCAGATGTACTCCACCCGCGCCCGCACCGGCGTCGAGACCCCGAGGATTTTGGCAGCGCCGGTCACCCGCGCCTTGCCAAGGTGGTAATCGATGTGGCGCTGGATCTGGTCGAGCTGCTCGCCGATGGCGGCCTGATCTTCCGGCGGCAACTGGGCCACCTGATTGCGCATGATGCTGAGCGGTGTCTTGAGGGCGTGGGCCAGATTACCGGTGTGGGATCGCGCCCGTTGCAGCAGCTCGCCGTAATGGTGCAGCAGCCGGTTGATATCCTCCACCAGCGGCTGGATCTCCAGCGGATAGCGCAGCCGGAATCCCTCCTGATGGCCCTGATGGACATAGCCCAGCTCGCGACGCAGCAGATGTAATGGCCGCAAGCCATAGAGGATCTGGAACATAAAGCCGAGCACCAGACCGGCGGCAGCAAAGCCGAGGCCAAGGAACAGGCTGATACGGGTTTTGCTAAGGGTCAACGTCAGGGCACTGCTGTCCTTGGCCATCACCAGGGTGAACACCCGATCGGAACCAGGCAGCAGCACAGTACGGGTCATCACCAGCAAGGGCTCGCGATTGGGCCCCTTGCCGACAAACAAATCCGGATCGCCGAAGGCGGACTTGAGCCCCTCGGTTTTCAAATTGGTATCCCACAGGGAGCGAGAGCGTCCCACCACATCGTGGCCCAGCTCCAGCTGCCAGTAGTAGCCTGAATAGGGCTGGTTAAAGCGAGGGTCCGTCATCGCCTCGGTGACTACGGGCAAGCCATCATGCTGCACCTCGATCCGGGCGAGCAGATCATAAACCTGCAAACGCAGGCCGTCGGCTTCCGCCTCCTGCCAGTAGTTGCGCATCATGGTCTGCAGACTGAAGCCGGTGGCGAACAGAAACAGCCCGCACCACACCAGCGCAATGGCAAGCAGTCGCCCCCGCAGGGTTCTGACCAGCCTCATTCGTTGATCCGGTACCCGAGGCCGCGCACCGTTTCGATCAAATCGGCATGGGTCTTCTTGCGGATCCGGCCGATGAACACCTCGACGGTGTTGGAGTCGCGGTCAAAATCCTGAGCGTAGATGTGGTCGATCAGCTCGCTGCGCGACACCACCTTGCCTCTGTGCTGCATCAGGTAACCCAGCACCCGGAACTCGTGAGCGGTCAGCTTGATGGGGGTGCCTTCGTACCACACCTGCGATGCCGCCATATCGAGCCGCACCCCGCCAATCTCCAGAATGGAGCTGGCGTTGCCTGCCGCCCGGCGCACCAGTGCCTGCACCCGCGCCACCAGCTCGGCTACCTGGAACGGCTTGGTCAGGTAGTCATCAGCACCGGCATTGAGCCCCTCGATCTTCTCGTGCAACTGGCCACGGGCGGTCAGTACCAGCACAGGGGTATCGATACCCTTGCTGCGCCACTCTTTCAGCACGCTCAGGCCATCGCGCCCCGGCAAGCCGAGATCGAGAATAATGGCATCATAGGGCTCGGTCTCACCGAGAAAACCGGCGTCGTTGCCATTGTGGCAAAGGTCGGTGACAAAGCCGGAGAGGCGCAGCTGTTCAGCCAACTGCCCCGCCAGCGTTTTTTCGTCTTCAACAATCAGAATTCGCATCAACAGGCTTCCAAACAGAGGTTATTCATCACCCTCGACCGATGGCTTGGGCGGCTCGAACAGCCGCTCCAGATGGTGGCCCTTGGCCCACACCAGCTCAAGGTTATCTGCCCGATAGGCAACCTTGATCACGCTATTTGCCCGATCGATAACTCGTAGTTCATAGAGCCAGATACCATCCTCTTCCCCCAGATCTACCCGCAACACCCGCACCGGCAATCTGGCTGCCACCTCCATCATTTCATGGAATGGCCGAACCCGTCCCTCATGGACAGCTTGCTGCAGCTGGGCTTCATCAGGCGTGACCGCCTGTGCCAGCACCGGCAGCAATAACCCGAGCAGAGGGAGCGCTCTATTCATGGATGATTCATCTCCAAAAACCTAACATAATGGCGTTTATAGTCTGCCAGCCATGAATCCGGAATGAATATGATCCCGCGCAGTTTCCTGCTGATCCTTTGCCTGTTGAGTACCACAAGCTGGGCGGCCCAGAGCCGTCTCGACATGGCCGGACTGGTCAAACTCCTGCTGGCGCAAGGGTATCACGACATTCGGGAAGTGGAGCTGGAAGGGGACAAATTCGAGGTCAAAACCCTCAATCGCCAGGATCAGAAGGTGCATCTCATCATCGATGCCTACACTGGCGAGATCAAACAACAAGAGGCCGATTAGGCCTCTTTTGTATTCCAGCGTCCCCGCCATGGGCGCAGCAGCTTCTCTCGCCTCGGCCACAGCAGGGCACACGCCAGCAATAGGTAGACAAGAGGCTCCCCCCAACCGCTCTTGAGCGACCACCAGTAGTGGACCGGCACCAGCAGGGCGATGGCATAGACCCAGTTGTGCAACTTCTGCCACACGGCCCCCATTCTGCGCTGCAATGCGGGCAGCGAGGTGATGCTGAGGGCGGCCAGCAGCAGCAGTGCCACCATCCCCACCACTATGTAGCTGCGCTTGACCAGCTCACCGCCAATCAGGCCCCAGTCAAACTGCAGATCCAGCCCCAGCCACGCCATGAAGTGGAGCAGCGCCCAGGCAAAACACCAGAGCCCGAGGGGGCGGCGCAGCTTGATAAGCTGCCCCTGCCGCCAGCGCTTGGCCAGCGGCGACACCAGCAGGGTGAGCAGCAGCAGGTTGAGCGCCCCCTTGCCGAGGTAGTGGATAAGCTCGGGCACCGGATCGCCCCCCAGCAGGCCCGCCGGAATGGCAAACCCCAGCCAGAGCAGAAAGCCGAGGGAGCCCAGATGCACCAGCGCCCGCAAGCCGCTGATATGGGCCGGTTTCAATCTCAGTACCATTGGCGCAGATCCATCCCCTGATAGAGCGAGGCGACTTCATCGCCATAGCCGTTGAACATCAGGGTCGGCTGACGCTTGGCGCCAAACAGCCCGCCCTCGCCGATAAAGCGCTCGCTCGCCTGACTCCAGCGCGGATGATCCACCTGCGGATTGACGTTGGCGTAGAAGCCATATTCGTTGGAGGCCAACAGGTTCCAGGTGGTGGGGGGCATCTCCTCCACCAACCGGATCGAGACGATGCTCTTGATGCTCTTGAAGCCGTACTTCCACGGCACGACCAAGCGGATCGGCGCGCCATTCTGGGCGGGCAGAGTCTTGCCGTAGAGCCCCATCGCCAGGAAAGAGAGCGGATTCATTGCCTCGTCGATGCGCAGCCCCTCCACGTAGGGATACTCAATACCGCCCCCCAGACTCGAGGCCTGCCCCGGCAACTGTTTCGGATCAAACAGAGTCTCGAAGGCAACAAACTTGGCGCGGCTGGTAGGCTCGGCGCGGCGAATGAGCTCCGCCAGCGAGATGCCGTTCCAGGGCAGCACCATGGACCAGGCTTCGACGCAGCGCAGCCGGTAGATCCGCTCCTCCAGCTCGGTTTTGTTGATGAGATCCCACACGTCGAGGATAAAGGGCTTGGCCACCTCCCCTTCCACCTTGAGGGTCCAGGGTTCGGGTTTGAGGTAATGGGCGTTGCGAGCCGGGTCGGACTTGTCGGTGCCCAGCTCATAGAAGTTGTTGTAACTGGTGGCCTTCTCTTCCGGTGTCAGCACCAGATTGGCCGGGCGCTCCGCTGGCTTGCTGTTGAGCGGCTTGGTCACGGGCTTGGCAGCACTCTGGTCGCCACGCAGCAGATCGAGCACACCGGCCTGAGTGGGGAAGGCCAGGGTGGCAGCGCCCAGACCCAGCCCCTTGAGAATAAGGCGGCGATCCTGATAGACGGCTTCCGGGGTGACATCCTGTTCGGTGAGGGGGTGAGCGGCACGACGCTTGATCAACATGAAAAACTCCCGGGGCTAAGTAAGGCGATATGGATAAGACCCGCCCCGGCAGATTTTAATTTCACACAAATTTACATCATGTGGTGCAGGGGCAGTGCCTTGGCCATGGTGCCGACCAGAAACAGGAGTACGAACACCAGCAGGGGGACGATCACATTGGGCACCATCAGACTCACTCCATGAGCAGGACAGGGCCTCTAACTATGGTCGACCGTCTGACCGGTCACCAATGAATTTTTTTCGCGAGCGCAAGCGTATTCCCGAGTTGAAAGGGGTGATGAAGATCACACACAATTCGCCCCCCGCTTGCCGCCCCGATTGCCGGAGGTAGGCTGCCCTTTTTGCGAAGCCAACTAAAGAGTCGCCCCATGAGCCCACTGATCGCCATCGCCATCACCACTGGAATTCTCTCTGCCATCTGGGGCTGGATTGCCGTCGCGTTCGGCCTTATCTCCTGGGTCGGTTTTCTCGGCTGCACCAGCTATTTCGCTTCAAGCGGCGGCTACAAGGCGCTGCTGCAGACCATCTTCTGCAACACCAGCGGCATGCTATGGGCGCTGTTACTGATCCATGGCGACAGCCTGTGGGGGGCGGGCGTGGCGGGTTATGTGATGACGGGTGTGGTCGCAACCCTGATGTGCGTGCAGGCCAAGCAGCAGTGGCTCGGCTACATTCCCGGCACCTTTGCCGGTTGCTGTGCCACCTTCGGGGCGGCTGGCGAGTGGCGGCTGATCCTGCCCTCCCTCATTATTGGCGCCTTGTTCGGCTATCTGATGAAGGCGAGCGGCCTCTGGCTCTCCCATAAAACCCAGAAAGCTGACGCCGCTCCGGCTGTGGTTGATCCCGCCTGATTTATCCCTTCGATTTGAAGTTTGCAGCTTCGATACCGTGCCGATTCAATAACTTGTAAAAATCGGTACGGTTTCTGCCCGCCATGTTGGCCGCCAGGGTCACGTTGCCCTCTGTGGTGCGCAGCAGGCGGATCAGATACTCCTTCTCGAACTCGGCCCGCGCCTCGTTGAACGAGAGCATGCCGCCGCCGCCGCCACTCAGGGCTGACTCCACCATGGAGACCCCGATCACCGGACTGCAGCAGAGGCTGGCAAGCTGCTCCACCACGTTGCAAAGCTGGCGCACGTTACCGGGCCAGGCGGCGGCAGCCAGCATCGCCAGCGACTCCGGTGAGAAGCCCATAGCCGCACAGTCGCTGTGACGGCTGCGGTAATCATCGAGGGCCTGACGGGCCAGCAGGGGAATATCCTCGCTGCGGGCACTGAGGGACGGCAGGGTGATGTTGGCGACGTTGAGGCGGTAGAAGAGATCTTCCCGAAAGCGCCCCTCCTCCATCGCCTTGACCAGATCCTGATGGCTGGAGCTGAGCACCCGCACCTCAGGCGTGCCCTGACCATACTCCTCCATCACCTGCAGTAATTTGGCCTGCAGGGATTCGGAGAGGCTGCCGATCTCGTCGAGAAACAGGGTCGCTCCCTTGGCCTGCTCGAACAGGCCGGAGTGGCCATCTTCGCCAAACAGCTGCAAGTCGAGTGAGGCCCACGGAATGGCGGCACAGTTGATGGTATGGATCGGCTGGTTGCGACGATGACTGGCCTGGTGCAGTGCCAGCGCCATCGCCCCCTTGCCGGAACCGGATGGCCCCATGATCAGTACCGGCACCTCCATGGTGGCGATGCTGTGAGCCTGGATCAGCAACTGTTCCAGTTGGGGATTGCGGGTCAGGATCAGCGACTGCCACTCCTGCTGCTGTTTCGGCCGCGTCAGGCTCAGAGCATGTTCAATGGTGGCGAACAACTCATCCTTGTTGATGGGTTTGGTCAAAAAGCTGAAAACCCCGGAACGGGTTGCCTGAATGGCATCGGGAATGGTGCCGTGGGCGGTCATGATGATCACCGGCAACCCCAGCCACTGGGCCTGGATCCGCTCGAACAGCGCCAGCCCGTCCATACCGGCCATCCGCAAGTCGCTCAGCACCAGATCCGCCCGTTGCTGACGCAGCCGGTCGAGGGCCCCTTCTGCACTGTCGGCGGTATCCACTTCATAACCCTGACTGCGCAGTCGCAAACTCATCAGTTTGAGCAGACTGACATCGTCATCCACCAACAAGATCCGGCTCATGGAATGACCTCACGGCTCTCGTTCAACTTGCGCTGGTTGAGCTGATCGTCGATGGCGGTCAGCTGTTCGATCTGACGACGCAGTCGCTGAACCTCCTGCCGCTGATCATCCCGACGGCTGTCGCGCACCAGCAACTGCTCGCCAAGGGCGATCCAGCTGCGCAAAAAGGCCTGCGCATCGAGACCCAGCTCGGGCAGCATCTTCTTCAGGCGCGCCAGACCGGCGGTACGATTGGCCACCGATTCGGCGGGGTGGGAGTCCACCATCGCCAGACTGACCCGACTCTCCAGATCGTCGGCCCCTTTCAGCCGCTGACGCTCCTGCACCCGCTGCTGGGGGTGGCTGGCCAGCAGCCAGTCAGAGTATTGCAGGCGTACCTGCATCTCTTTGTTGGCAAACTCCATGCGCTTGGAAAAAGCGATATCGGAGGAATCCCGCGGCTCCTGTTGCGGCAGCAAGGTGCAACCCGCAAGCAATCCTGCCATCAGGGCTGGAAATACCCGTTGTATCTTCATAGACCTCATTTCAACGTCAACCTGAAGCAGACATCCGCCTGCTCATCCTGTACCAGAACCAGTTCCCCCCCCAGACTATGGGCAGACTCGCGGGCGATGGAGAGGCCCATGCCTGAGCCTTTCAAAACCCCTTGCCGCACTGTGCTGCCCTGCTCGAAGGGTTCAAAAATGCGTTGCTGCTCAGCCTCGGGGATCTTTGGCCCCTCGTTGGCCACTTCCAGCCAGCTCATCTGTTCGTCCTGCCCTGCCCTGATCCAGATATTACCCTCGCTGGCGCCGTAACTGACCGCATTGGAGAAGAGGTTATCGAGGATCAGTCGCAGCCGATAGGG
This sequence comes from Aeromonas sobria, assembly GCF_000820145.1. Classification (GTDB taxonomy): domain Bacteria; phylum Pseudomonadota; class Gammaproteobacteria; order Enterobacterales; family Aeromonadaceae; genus Aeromonas; species Aeromonas sobria. The sequence goes on from NZ_CDBW01000002.1 coordinate 22,530, forward strand.
CTCCGCCAACAGTGTCACTGCGCTGGTCGGCAAGTGTACACAGATCTGCTTGGACTCCAATGCCAGCCGGTACTCTGCAGAAAGTTCCGACAACATCGGCAACAGGGGGACGGGCTCCAGTTCGAAGGCCTCCTGCTGGCTGAGTCGGTTGAAGTCGAGCAGCCGCTCGATCAGGGTCTGCAGACGGCGACTGTTCTCATCGAGCATCTGGCAGATCTCCAGCTGATCCGGCGCCAGCGGCCCGACCAGCTGCTCGCAGAGCAGATCCGACCCCTCCCGCAGCACGGCCAGCGGGGTCTTGAGCTCGTGAGAAACATGGCGCAGGAACTGGTACTTCTGCAGCTCCAGCGCCTTGAGTTTGTCGTGCAGCCAGAGGATCCGCTCCCCCAGCACCACCAGCTCGGCGGGGCCATCAACTGGGTCAGGATCGGGCTCGACCCCGGCCCCCAGGCTCAAAATGCGCGACTCAATCTGTCGTACCGGGTGGATGATGAGGTAAGTGAAGATAAAGACCAGCAGCAGGCTGATCACCGCCACAAAACCGCTCACCCACCAGAGCTCCCTGGTCAGCCCGTTGATGGTCACCTGCACCCAATCCATGTGTTCATCAACCCGGCTGCGGGTGACCATTTCAAGCTGCTTGTTGGCATCGTTGAACTGCTCGAGCTTGTCGCCCGCTACCGCCACCCGGGCCAGCGCGGCATCCTGCAGGCTGTCGAGCCAGGCAAGCCCCTGATCGAGCCCGCTGTAGAGCTGACCGTCAGAGATGGAGTTGCGGTGTTCTGCCAGCAACACCCGATACCCGTCAAGTTGCTGCTGATAACTGGTGAGACTGCGGCGATCCCCCAGCACCGCGAAGCGGCGCAAGGTGCGTTCGATATCGATGGCTTGCGCCGTCAGCAGGGTGGCGCGGCGGGTATCCTTGACCGCCCGCTCCATCTCGTCACTGGTGAGCTGGCTGAGGTTGGCAAGGGCAGTGCTGTTGTGCCAGATCATGCCGCCCAGCGGCATCAATACCAGCACGAATCCCATCAATACCACCTGCAGCAGGGAGCGTGGGCGAACCTTGGTCATCATCTATTCTCTTGCATTCTCACCGGTGCGCCAGCATAGCCGCACCGCCCCAAAAAACAAAACCGGCCAACGGGCCGGTTTGGATTATCTGGATTGTGGTGATTCACGCCAACGCGACAGAAGCCAGACAGATGGTCAGGATCATCGCCAACGCTCCCGAGGCGGTCAACAGCGCCCATTTCAGCTCCACACTCATGCAAACCTCCTTTCTGCCAATCAGTGCCGGATCACAATAGATAAGATAATGTTACGCCATAGTTAATCCGATAACCGTGAGCTGCGTATACATTTCAGATGAGCCCAACCCCAGGAAGGTGAGCATGTTCTATCTGTGTAGCATTGGTTCCAATCTCGACCCACACACCCATGTCAGCTGCGTGCTGGCAGAGCTGCTTGCGCAGGTCGGCCCCCTGCGGCTGAGTTCGGTGATCCGCACCAAGCCGGTGGGAATGCACTCCAGCCACGACTTTCTCAACTGCCTGCTGGTGGTGGAGAGCCCGCTCGATACCGCCCGTCTCAAGCAGCACTTTGTCGCCCTCGAGGTGGCTCACGGCCGGGATCGCAGCGATCCGCTCTGCAAGGTGCACGATCGGCCGCTCGACATCGATATTCTGGCCAGCAACAGGAGCGGTGACTTTGCCACGGCAGAGGTCGATTCCTATCTGGCGGAACTGCTGGCCGAGCTGTACGGCCATGGCGAGGTGCACGACCCCAAGGTGGCGCTGCAGGTGGCAATCCCCGGCCCGTCGGGCAAGCTCAAAACCGGCAAGGGCTTGCTGACCCGGCTGGTCGGGCTGGGGCCGCTGGTGCTCGGCGAGCCTTCAGAGGGTGGCCAGAGCGCGCCCGCCATCCACCTTGATGCTGGCTCCCGTCATATAACTGTTCCCCACCAGTAGCTGCACCGCCTGCCAGATGGGCTCCAGCCCCCCCTCCCGCGCCAGCGGTGTTTTCGCCAACACCTGCTGGCGCCAGCTCTCGTCATGCTCGTCGAGAAACAGGATCGGCCCCGGCTCTATGGTGTTGACCCGCACCGTGGGCGCCAGCTCGCGGGCAAAGCTCATGGCCAGCGAATGGGCGCCCGCCTTGGTCGCCACATAGCTGGCAAAACGGGGGGCCGGGGCATGGATATAGATATCGGTGATGTGAATGATGCTGGCGTTGGCATTGCTTGCCAGCTGGGGCGCCAGCGCCCGGTTGAGCTGGAAGGGGGCCGCCATGTGCACCCGGTAGAACTGCTCGAACTGGGCCAGTTGCGCCGCCGGATCGGCCGCCTGCGGCTCGAAGGCCGAGGCGTTGTGGATCACCAGCGCCAGATCCTGATGGGCCGCCAGCACGCCGATCAGCTTGCCGACCTCCGCCTCGCAGGCAAAATCCGCCTGCACCAGCTCGACCCCCAGCGCCGCCAGCGTGGCGAGCTCCGGCCGCTCGCTGCGATAACTGCCGGTCACCTGCCAGCCCGCCGCCACCAGCTGTTCACAGAGATAAAATCCGAGTCGACGGCCGCAGCCCGTTACCAATGCACGCATACGATCTCCTTTCCCTTTCATGGTCTTGCATGAACGAAGCCCGCCTGCCAGCGGATCACCGCCGATGTCCAGTGCCTATCAATCCCTGTGGCACAAGCCATTGGTCGCGGGCCACCCGGCCGCGTCATAGTGGCGGCATCCCCCTCTTGCGGAGTTACCACCATGCTGAAAGTGCACCACCACATGGGTCGCCTGACCCACTCCCTCACGGCCGGACTCGGCCTGGCCGAGGCGCTGGATCGCCTGCATCAATCCGGCCTTGGCGGCCTGCCGGTGCTGGATGAGCAGAAACGGCTGATCGGCTTTCTTTCCGAACAAGACTGCATTCCCAGCCTGCTCACCGGCAGCTACCACTGCGATACCCGCACCCAGGTGGAAGACATGATGAACCGCACGCCCCTCTCGGTCGGGCCGGATGACAGCATTCTGGAGCTGGCCCGCCAGATGGCCGATGCCAAGCCCAAAATCTACCCGGTGCTGCAACAGGGCAAGGTGATCGGCATCATCAGCCGCCGTCAGGTGATGCAGGCCCTCAACCAGCAGATGAAGGTGTGCCAGCAGACCTAGATCTGGTAACGCCCCTTGTCACCAATATCGAAGTGCAGGGGCATCCGCCACTTGGCCAGCGCCAACAAAGTCAGCAAGGCCCCGCAGACCAGCGCTACCAGCGCGGCGGCCCACTCCACTTGCAACCACTCCAGCAGCCACAACAGCGGCAGCAGCACGGGCACTAGCTTGATACCGGGAATGGCAAAGCAAAACTGCTCCTTGAACGCCAGCCCGGAGAGGGTCGCCAACGCAGCCCCCAGCACCAGCGCATCCGGCGCCCCTACCGCCGCCAGCACCAGCGCCCCCCAACCAAATCCCTGCAGGATCAGGCGAATCCGCTTGTCGTAGATATGCAGCGAGAAGCCGCAGATAGCGCTTGCCACTGCCAGCGACATCAACCATTGTGCCGACGGAAGCAGTGCCATCCCGCTCAGCAGCGCCGCACCGCGGCAAAGCAGCAACAAGGCTGCCGCACTCAAGCCAAGGCGGTAGAGCGAGACGGTCAACTTGTCGATCCCGTCCAGCGGGCTCTCGATTTCAGGATTTGCCATAAACAGTCGCTTCTAACGGATCAGGTGCCATCCAATATACTGGAATCAGGTCTTGGAATATCTTCAAACGGGCTCAGGAGACGTAGTTTGCGTGTGATCCCCCTGTTTTGGTTGCTGTTTCCACTCGGATTGCCCGCCAAAGAGCTGGTGATCTGCGGCACCATGGAGCCCCCGCTCAAGTTTCTCGATGCCGATCAGAAACCCCGTGGACTCGATATCGACATCGTCACCGCCATCTTCGACAAGCTGGAGACGCCTTTTAGGATCGAGCTGGCCGACTCCGGCGCCCGCCTCACCCGCAACGCCGAAACCGGCGCCTGCGACCTGGTGATGACCCACTCCTACAAGGCAGAGCGGGAGAGTTATCTCATCTATCCCCAGCAGGCCCATCTTCGCCACAGCTGGCACTTCTTCGTGCGCAAGGCGGACCTGTTGAAGATCCGCTACGAGACGCTGGCCGACCTCAAACCCTGGCGCATCGGGGTGACCAAGGATTTCTCCTACACCCCTGAGCTGACGGCGGCGATGACTGACCCGACCTATCAGTTTCAGGAGATCACCATGAACCAGCTGCAACTGCGCAAGCTGCTGGCTGGGCGCATCGATACCGTGCCCATGCCGCTGGTCACCGCCTTCACCCAGATCAGGGAAGAGGGGATGGAGGGCAAGGTCGACTACCTGCCCAAACCGCTCAAGAGCAGCCCCTACTTCAACACCTGGGCCCGCGCTAACGCGGACAAGAACACCCCGGCCCAGATGGCCGCCTACGATGCCGAGCTGCTGCGCATGAAGCGCAACGGCAGCCTCAAAGCCCTCTACGACAAGTACGCCATCCCCTATATCGAACCCTGATCAACCGGTCAGGGCTTCACATCCCGCAGGATCGGGTTCTGCAGTGAGATCAGGGTTTCGCACGGGAGATGGATCTCTAGGCCACTCTTATGCAGCCCGACTCAAGGTTTCACGTCCCGCAGGATCGGGTTTTGCAGCGAGATCAGGGTTTCAGTGGACTGGATCTCGTCGATGGTCTGGATCTTGTTGATCAGCACAATCTGCAACTCATCGATGGAGCGGGTCATCACCTTCATGAAGATGCTGTAGTGACCCGTGGTGTAGTAAGCCTCCACCACCTCGTCCAGCGCCTGCAACTTGGCCAGCGCCGAGGGGTAATCCTTGGCGCTCTTCAGATTGATCCCGATAAAGCAGCAGACGTCGTAACCGAGCTTCTTCGCGTTCACCTGCACCCGGGTCCCCTCGATGATCCCCGCCTGCTTCATCTTCTCCACCCGCACATGGATGGTGCCCGGGCTGACAGCCAGTTGTTTCGCCAGTTCGGCGTAAGGGATCCGCGCATTCTCCATCAGAGCGGTGAGGATGGCCTGATCGAGATTATCGATCCGGTAATTTTCCGGCATTTTTTTGCACTCCCGTTGACGATACCTCATTAAATAACGGCTTATTTTGAAGAAAAAAACACACAAAGCCTATTTCTATTATCGAATATTGAATTTAGTAGTCATTCCGTTGAAGAATCACCACATCCAACGGGGTTTGAAACAGGAATTCAGCATGAAACAGCACTACATTCGCAGCCAACAACAGATCTGCTTCGTCAAAGAGATGTTCTCCCGCCAACTCGCCCAGCAACTGGGCCTGATGGAGGTGCAAGCCCCCATTCTGAGCCGGGTCGGTGATGGCACTCAGGACAACCTTTCTGGCCACGAGAATGCAGTGCAGGTCAAAGTGAAAACCCTGCCGGAGCACAGCTACGAAGTGGTGCATTCACTGGCCAAATGGAAGCGCCAGACGTTGGGTCGCTTCGGGTTCGGCCCAGGTGAAGGGATCTACACCCACATGAAGGCACTGCGTCCGGACGAAGACAAGCTCACCCCCATCCACTCCGTCTACGTGGATCAGTGGGACTGGGAGAAGGTGATGCCGTGCGAGCGCCGCGATCTGGCCTATCTGCAGGAGACAGTCAGCGGCATCTGGGCCGCCATCAAGGCCACCGAGCGCGCGGTCTGTGCCGAGCATGAGCTGACCCCCTTCCTGCCGGCCGAGATCCAGTTCCTGCACAGCGAAGAGCTGCTGACCCGCTACCCAGACCTCGATGCCAAGGGGCGCGAGCGCGCTATCGCCAAAGAGCTGGGAGCCGTGTTCCTGATCGGTATTGGTGGCGCCCTCTCCCACGGCGAACGCCACGATGTGCGCGCCCCGGACTATGACGACTGGAGCAGCCACAGCGAGCTGGGTCTGGCGGGTCTGAACGGTGACATTCTGGTGTGGAACCCGGTGCTGCAAGACAGCTTCGAGATCTCCTCCATGGGGATCCGGGTCGACGCCGAAGCACTGCGCCGTCAGCTCGCCATCACCGGCGATGAAGATCGCCTGCAATACGACTGGCATCAGGATCTGCTGGCAGCACGGATGCCGCAAACCATCGGCGGCGGCATCGGCCAATCCCGTCTGGCCATGCTGCTGCTGCAAAAAGAGCACATCGGTCAGGTGCAGGTCGGTGTGTGGCCATCCGAAATGAAAGCCGCCATCCCAGGCATGCTGTAAACGCGTTGATTTCATCGGTCTGGCCCGCAAGCTGTGTCACGCGGGTCAGCCCTGAAGGTGTGTGGCGGTGCGGACTGAACGAGCGCAGTCCGGACATGCTGTAAGCCGTGTGGCCATCCCTGATGACCCGAGGCGAAACCGGGGCTTGCCCCTGCGACCCGCTCAACCCACGCAAGGTCGCATCACTACATTCCTCCCGGCAATCTTCGGATTGCCGTTTTTTTATGCAGGAAACCGGTATTCGAATCCTGCGCCAATCTGGGTCTGCCGTGGTAAGCCAGCTTTGCCGGTGCAGTGACAAGCAAACAAGCACTCGCCGCCTTTTTGTCCTGTCTATTGCCGGGCTTTGTATATGCTCAAATCATATCGATGTGGAGATAGTCCCATGGTGTGGCAACAGTCTTGGCGAAAAACGTGGCAACGAGCATGGCTCTATTGCGGGGTAATCCTGTCTGTGTGTTTGACCAGTGGATCGCGGGCAGATGAACCTCCAACCCTGACACTGCTGGCAGAAGTGTGGCCCCCCTATATGATGCTGGATGACAGGGGCGAGCCGGTGGGTGCCGATCTCGATCTGGCCCGCGCCGTACTGCTCCAGCTCGGTTACCGCACAGAGGTGAAGGTGCTGCCCTGGAAGCGGGTACTGCAGCAGGCCCACCTCCAGCAGGGGGATGCGGTGCTCGACATTTTCTTCGAATCCTCCCGCCAGCAGTGGCTCCACTATCCCGAAGAGCCGCTCTCTTACAGCGGCGAAGTGCTCTTCTATCCGGCGGCTCGCCCGGTGGATCTCGAGCAGATCTCCGACCTCAAGGGGCTGAGGATCGGCATTCAGGCCGACTACGCCTACAGCAAGGCATTTCTGACCGATCCCGGAGTGATCCGGATGCCGATGACCGGTGAGGGGAATGCCGTTAAACAGCTGCATCTGATGATGGCTGGCCGACTGGATGGGGTGGTACTCAACGAGCGGGTCGGGCGCTATCTGCTGCATACGCAGGGGCTGCAGGATCAGGTGCGCCATCACCTGTTTCCACTGACGGATGATAACCGCAACTTCCTCGCATTTACCCACAAGCTCGGCCACGATCAGCTGGCTATCCGCTTCTCGGAGGCACTCAAACTGTTCAAGCAGACCCCCACCTATCAAGCGCTGCTGGCCCGCTATCACCTCTGATTGGCCACAGCGTCTGTGCGTGGCGTCACAATTTTTCGCACTTTGTTAAAAGGCGGGCATAATGGCGTGCAAAAAGGGGATGCCGCTCAACATTAGTTGAGATTGTTGATAGTAGAATCAACTGCGGTTTACTCAACGTTACTCATATATGTCCACAGCAGCCACCACTGACCACATCAATGCGTTAACGGATGAAGAACGCCATCTGATCGCCAGTTTCGAACCGGCCGTCGAGGCGTTGGCAGCCCTGTTTGGTGCCGGCTGCGAGGTAGTGCTGCATGCCTTCGATAATCTGGATGCCTCAGTCATCAAGATTGCCAACGGCCATGTCACTGGCCGTGGCGCGGGGGCCCCCGTCACCGACTTTGCCCTCAACCGCTTGCAAGGAGAGGCCGGTAGCCAGTGGAGCAGCTACTTCAGCCGCACCCGCGAGGGGGCTTTGATGAAGTCCTCCTCCATCACCATCAGCAACCGGCTGGGCAAGCCTATCGGTATGCTCTGCGTGAACTTCAGTCTGAATACCTCCCTCGGTAGCCTGCTCGATACCTTTGCGCAGCCTGCCGCACCGGCGCAGCTCAATAACGAAACCTTTGCCAGCTCGGTGGACGATCTGGTGACCCAGGTGATTGAGAAGGTGGATCAGGACAGTTCACTCGCCAGCACGGTGCGCAATAAGGAGATAGTGACCCGGCTCTACGACATGGGGATCTTCGAGATCAAGGAGGCGGCCCAGCTGGTCGCCCGGATGCTCGGCATCTCCCGTCATACCGTCTATTTGCACATCCGCAATCACAAGGCGGACCTGAACAAGCCATAACGGCCTGCGGGCGCCATGAACATGAGAAACACTGCAATGAAAGCACAATGGACCGACTTTATTACCCTGCTCAAGCGGGAAGTGGTACCGGCCCTGGGCTGTACCGAGCCAATGTCGGTCGCGCTGGCGGCGGCCAATTGTCGCAAGCTGCTGGGGGAAACTCCGACCCGCATCAGCGTCTGGGTCAGTGGCAACCTGTTCAAGAACGGCATGGGCGTCGGGGTGCCGGGCACCGGCATGATCGGCCTGCCGGTGGCGGCGGCAGTCGGTATCACCGGCGGTAATCCCGATGCCGGGCTGGAGGTGCTCAACACCTTGACGCCAGAGCAGGTCGAAGCGGCCAAACGGCTGTTGCCCTGCATTGCGGTGGATGTGAAGGATGTGCCGGACGTGCTCTATGCCGAGGTACTGGCCGAGGTCGAAGGCCACAGCGCCCGGGTGGTGATCTGTACCGACCACACTCGCATCATTCTGATGGAAAAGGATGGCGAGGTGCTGATGGAGCAAGACAGCGCGCCCGGGGTGCAGATCCAGCCCGCCAAATCCGCCAAGCCAACCATGACCTTGCAACAGATCGTGGAGTTTGCCCTAGAAGTGCCGCTGGCCGAAATCGACTTCATCAAGGCGGCAGCCACCATGAATCAGGCACTGGCAGATGAAGGGCTGCACGGTTACGGCCTGCAGATCGGCAAGATCCTCACCGAACAGGTAGAGCGCAAGCTGCTCTCCGACGACCTGATGACCCTGGCGATGCGCCTCTCCTCCGCCGCTTCCGATGCACGGATGGATGGCGCCATGCTGCCCGCCATGTCCAACTCTGGCTCCGGTAATCAGGGCATCGCTGCCACCATGCCGGTGGTCGCTGCCGCCCGCTTCCTCAAGGCGAGCGACGAGCAACTGACCCGGGCGCTGGTGATGAGCCATCTGGTGGCCATCTACATCAAGACCTATCAGAACAAGCTGTCGGCCCTCTGCGCCGCCAGTACCGCCGCCATGGGCTCCGGTGCGGCCATCACCTGGCTGCTGGGCGGTCAGTATCAACAGATCAGCCACTGCATCAACAACATGATTGGCGATGTCTCCGGCATCATCTGCGATGGCGCGGGCAGCGCCTGCTCCATGAAGGTCTCCACCTCCACCTCGGCGGCGGTGAAGTCCTCGCTGATGGCTATCAACAACCTGCATGTGCCCCAAAGCGAAGGGATAGTCTCCGATGACGTGGACGAGACCATCGCCAATCTGGGCCGCCTCTCCAAAAAGGGGATGCTGGATACCGATATCGAGATCATCAACATCATGCGAGCGAAACAGCAGAAGCGTTGAGTTCGCGCTAAGGGGGGCAACAGACCCCCTGGTTCATGTCATGACGGGTCAGGCCGTCTGACACTACGGTTGCCAGGACAAGCATGGCGCTTGTTCTTATTTCTCGGGCGTAAGCCCGCTTTTTGGGGAGTCATACCATGACATTCAGCGTTATCGGTAATCTGGCCATCCTGGCCATGTTGCTGTTCTTTCTCTACCGGTTACAGCAAAAACATGTGAGCTTCACCCGCCGGGTGTTTGCCGGTCTGGGCCTCGGCATCCTGTTCGGTGCCGCTCTGCAGCTGCTCTATGGCGCCGGTTCACCGGTCATAGTCCAGACCATCGACTATCTGGATATCGTGGGTGGTGGCTATGTTAAGCTGCTGCAGATGATCATCATCCCGCTGATCATGGTCTCCATCATCAGCGCCATCTTGAAGCTCAATGGCGGTACCGCCCTTGGCAAGATCAGCGCCATGACCATAGGCGTACTGATCTTCACCACCGCCATTGCCGCTGGTGCGGGCATCCTGATGTCCAACCTGTTCGGCCTGACCGCCGAGGGGCTGACCTCCGGCGCAGCCGAGAGCGCCCGTGGTGCCGCGCTGCAAAGCTCCCTTGGTAGCGTCGAGAGCATGTCTTTTGCCAAGATGATGCTGGAGTTCATCCCTGCCAATCCCTTCCTCGACATGACAGGGGCGCGCAAGACCTCCACCATCGCCGTGGTGATCTTCTCCATCTTCATCGGCATCTCTGCCACCGGCATCGCTCGCAAAAAGCCGGAGATCTTCGCCAGTTTCGGTCACTTCATCGCCGTGGCTCACGCCATCGTGATGCGAATGGTGACCCTGGTGCTGCGCCTGACTCCGTTTGGCGTGCTGGCGCTGATGACCAAGGTGGTCTCTGGCTCCAACTACACCGACATCATCAACTTGCTTAGCTTCGTCATGGCCTCTTACGGTGCCATCGCTATCATGTTCGCGGTACACCTGCTGCTGGTGAGCATGGTCGGCATCAACCCGCTGCGTTTCCTCAAGAAGATCACCCCGGTGCTGGCCTTTGCCTTCACCTCGCGCACCAGCGCGGGCTCCATCCCGATGAACGTGCAGACCCAGACCAAGTCACTGGGTATTCCGGAAGGGATCGCCAACTTCGCCGCCTCCTTCGGTTCCACCATCGGCCAGAACGGTTGTGCCGGTATCTATCCGGCGATGCTGGCGGTGATGATTGCTCCGACAGTCGGGGTCAACCCGATGGATCCCGGCTTCATCATGACCCTGATCGCCATTATCACCGTCAGCTCCTTCGGGGTGGCCGGGATTGGCGGCGGTGCTACCTTTGCCGCGCTGATCGTGCTCTCCGCGCTGGACTTCCCGGTGGCGCTGGCAGGCTTGCTGATCTCCATCGAGCCGCTGATCGACATGGGCCGTACCGCGCTCAACGTTTCCGGCTCCATCACCGCAGGGACGGTCACCAGCCGCCTGATGGGCGAAACCGACATGCATGTGTTCAACAGCGATCACGAAGTGAGTCTGGACGGCGAAGAGTCCACCGTCTGATTTGCTGCAGGTTGATCTGCGCGTGGAAAGGGGCGACCCTTTCCCGCCATAGACCGCAGGGAGGGCATGCCCTCCCTGCGCCATTGAGAGGAAAAACAATGAGAATTCTGATCATCGGTGGCGAAGCTGCCGGTATGAGTGCTGCGGCCAAGGCGCGCCGGATGGCCAAAGAGGCCGAAATCGTGGTGTATGAGGCCTCCGAAGTGATCTCCTTCGGTGCCTGCGGCCTACCTTACTTCGTCGGCGACGAGTTTCAGGAGCCCGGCTACATGGCCGAGTTCACCCCCGAGCAGTTCGCCGCCAAGGGGATCGAGGTCAAGATTGGCCATCGGGTGCTGAGCGTTGACGCAACTGCCCAGACCCTGCAAGTGGAGCACAACGGCGACACCTTCACCGATCGCTACGATCGGCTGATGATCGCCACCGGTGCCCGCGAGGTGATGCCCCCCATCCCCGGCTTGCAGCAGCAAGGGGTATTCGGTCTGCGCCGGATGGCCGACGGGCTGGCGCTGAAGGCCGCGGTGCAAGACAAGAACAATCGCCGCGCAGTGGTGATTGGCTCCGGCTTTATCGGGCTGGAAGTGGTCGAGGCGCTGGTCCATCAGGGCAAAGAGGTGCGCCTGATCGAGCTGGCGGATCGGGTCATCCCTGATGCGTTTGATGGCGAGATCACCCAACACATCGAAACCGAACTGCGCGAGCAAGGGGTCTCTCTCCATCTGGGTGAGCGAGTTGAAGCGCTGCTGGGGGATGGCCGGGTCACCGGCGTACGAACCAACCAGGGCGAGTACGAGGCCGATATCGTGGTGGTTTGCACCGGGGTCAAGCCCAACACCGAGTTTCTGGCCGACACCGGCATCGAGCGCCTCGGCAACGGCGCCATCAAGGTGGACCGTCAGGGGCGCAGCTCGCTGGCCAACGTCTGGTCGGCCGGTGACTGTGCCAGCGTCTGGCACAGCGTGAAGCAGCAGCAGGTCTATGTACCGCTCGCCACCATCGCCAACAAGCTGGGCCGCATGGTGGGTGAGAACCTGGCCGGGGCCGAGCAGGAGTTCCCGGGCACCCTCGGCTCTGCAGCGCTCAAAGTGCTGGGGCTGGAGGCGGGCCGTACCGGTCTTTCCGAGCAGGAAGCCAAGGCGATGGGTATCGACTATCGCACCGTGGTGATCAAGGACAAGTGCCACACCAACTACTGCCCGGGCCAGTCCGACATCCACATCAAGCTGGTCTATGAGGCGGGCAGCAAGCGGCTGCTGGGCGGCCAGATCCTCGGTCGCAAGGGGGCGGTACACCGCATCGACGCGCTGGCGGTGGCCATCACCATGGGAGTGACCACCGAGCAGCTCGGCATGCTGGACTTCGCTTATTCCCCGCCCTTCTCCCGCACCTGGGATGCCCTGAACGTGGCAGGCAATGTAGCCAAGTAACCGAACAGTAATGACGGCGCATCAGCTGCGCCGTCAGCCAATTTATCCGCAGACCACGGTGGCCCGCGGATAAATTGTAGGCATAAAAAAACCGATGCCTTGGCATCGGTTTTTTGTTACCGGTTCATTCACATTACTCAGCCACGGCCGAGGCGATTGTCCGGGTAGTTTTTAGCCAGCACTTCACGGGCATTCTTGGCCAGCTGCGGCATTTTCAGGGTCTCGTAGGACTCGACCATGATCTCCAGCGCCGCCTCGGTTTCAGCGGTGTCTGGATAAGTCTCGACAATCAGCTTGGCCCGGTTGGCCGCTGCGACCAATGCATCACGCTTGACGTAGTACTTGGCCACGCTCAGGTCATATCTGGCCAAGCGATTCTTCAAGCCAGTCATGCGAGCGCGCGCATCGGCGGCATAGACACTGTTGGGATAATTCTGCAGCAGGGTCTTGAAATCCTGGAAGGCCTGACGGGCATAAGCCGGGTCTTTGTCGTCCCGATCGATTCCGAACAAGTCCTGGAAGAAATTATAATCCGCCGCCATGTTGGTCAGGCCGCGCATATAGAAGACGTAATCGATATTTTTATGCGCCGGATTAAGGCGGATAAAACGGTCGATATTGGCAATCGCCTGAGCGGTGTCATCCTGCTTGTAGTAGGCATAGATAAGGTCAAGCTGAACCTGGTTCGAGTAAGCACCGAACGGATAGCGAGAGTCCAAAGCCTCAAGTAATTCAGTAGCTTGCACGTAATTACCAACATCCAGTTTGAGGCGTGCTTTCTGGTACAGGGTCTCCGGCGGTTCGTCGGGTACCTTGGGTTTGGTGCTGGAACAGCCCGTGATCAAGGTAGCGACCAAGGCGAGCGACATCAGCAGGTGAGACTTCTTTCCCATCAACAACATCCGGTCCATTTCCACGAAATTGGCAAAGTATCCGTTATGCTTGGCTAAAAGAAAAGCTAGAATACCCTGATTATTTCGAATTGATACCCCCCGCTCAAGAGACCATACATGAGCCAGCATATTGAACTGACAGGCGAATTCCAGGATCACCAATTCGGGCAGCGACTCGACCAGGCCCTGGCCGAATTGTTTCCAGACTACTCCCGCACCCGCATCAAGGAGTGGATTTTACAGGACAGAGTGACCCTGGATGGTCAGGTTGCCAACACCCCGCGCGAGAAAGTGATTGCCGGGCAACAGGTGCATGTGGATGTCGAGCTGGAAGATGACACCCGCTGGGATGCCCAGGATATCGCGCTCAACATCGTTTATGAAGATGAGCATATTCTGGTGATCGACAAACCGGCTGGACTGGTGGTTCACCCGGGTGCAGGTACACCGGATGGCACCATCCTCAATGCCCTGCTGCACCGTTACCCCAGCATTGCCGAAGTGCCCCGTGCCGGCATCGTGCACCGTCTGGATAAAGACACCACAGGTCTGATGGTAGTTGCCAAGACGGTGCCAGCCCAGACTCATCTGGTGGAAGCACTGCAGGCGCGCCAGATCACCCGTGAGTATGAAGCAATCGCCATCGGTCACATGACCGCAGGCGGCACTGTGGATGCGCCGATTGGGCGTCACCCGACCCAGCGTACCCACATGGATGTCGTGCCCAATGGCCGACCTTCCGTGACTCACTATCGGGTACATGAGAAGTTCCGTGGTCACACCCGTCTGCGTCTGCGCCTGGAAACCGGCCGTACCCACCAGATCCGTGTCCACATGGCACATATCAAGCACCCGCTGGTGGGTGACCCGGCATACGGTGGCCGTTTGCGCCTGCTGCGCAACGCGACCCCTGAACTGACCCAGATGCTGCGTAGCTTCAACCGTCAGGCGCTGCATGCCACCATGCTGCAACTGGCTCACCCCATCACGGGTGAAGTGATGCAGTGGCACTCCCCAACCCCGCAAGACATGGTGGAGCTAATGGAAGTGCTGCGTGCCGATACCCTCGTTAATCCGGATGACATCGTCTGGAGTTGATGAGCAAGGCGGGTATGCGACCGATCTTGCCGTAACCCGCCATCAAGCATGTCTGACACCCCAAACGGGGCGCCTTAACTGATGACAGCTAAGGCGCCCCGTTTTTATATCGGTGAATTGAAGGAGTCACAGATGAAATGGATCGAACCTGACTGGCCTGCTCCGGCCAACGTCAGAGCCCTGTCAACCACTCGGGATGGCGGGATAAGCGAGGGGGTTTTCGCCGGGCTGAATCTGGGTGCCCATGTAGGGGATGAGCAGGCGCTGGTCGAGGCCAATCGTGGCCACCTGCAACGGGTAGCGGCCATTCCGGCCCCCCTCAACTGGCTTAATCAGGTACACGGCACCGTCGTTCATCCGGTCAGTTGTCATTATGAGCAGGCACCGGACGCCGACGCGGCGTGCGCCCATGAAGTGGAGCAGGCCTGTATCGTGATGACCGCCGACTGCCTGCCGGTGCTGTTTTGCGATCGGGCTGGCACTGTGGTCGCCGCCGCCCATGCTGGCTGGCGTGGACTGAAAGAGGGCGTGCTGGAGGCGAGTATTGCCGCCATGGCTTGCGATCCTGTCGATATCCTGGCCTGGCTTGGCCCGGCCATTGGCCCCACCGCGTTCGAAGTGGGTGGTGAGGTACGCGATGCCTTTATGGCAGAGCAGGCCGAGGCAGCGGCAGCCTTTGTGCCCTCCCCCAACGAGGGCAAGTGGCTGGCGGATATCTACCAGCTAGCGCGGTTGCGGCTGGCCCGCGCTGGGGTGAACGCAGTGTACGGCGGTGAGCACTGCACTTTCAGCGATGGCGAGCAGTTTTACTCCTATCGCCGCGATGGCCAGACCGGCCGGATGGCCTCCCTCATCTGGCTGACGGCCTGATTGCGCTCCCCGTCCTTTGGCTCAAAAGGACGGGGATCCCGCCCCCCCCTGTTTTGCAGAAAAAATAACCAGCCCTGCCCCTTGAAATAACCCGTACGGGCCGCATCTTTCTTGTCAGAAAGTTATGTTGTTTGCCGCGCAAGCGGCGTCTGCCTCAAAGGGGGAGTGCGATGCGTCTCGATCGCCTGACCAGCAAATTCCAGGTTGCTATTTCCGATGCCCAGTCACTTGCACTGGGTCGTGATCACCAATTTATCGAACCCGTCCACTTGATGACCGCACTGGTCAATCAGAACGGCGGATCAATCCGTCCACTGCTTACCCTGACTGGAATGGACATCAATACCCTGCGCTCGCGCCTTGGCGAAGAGCTGGATCGACTGCCCAAGGTAAGCGGGGTAGAGGGGGACGTTCAGCTCTCCAGCGGCCTCGGCCGCCTGCTCAACGTCTGCGACAAACTGGCCCAACAGCGCAAGGATCAGTTTATCTCATCCGAACTGTTCGTGCTGGCGGCCCTCGACGAGAAAGGCAATCTGGGTGAGCTGTTGCGCGCTCAGGGCCTGAGTAAAGAGAAGCTTGAAACTGCCATCGACAAGGTGCGAGGTGGCAGAAAAATTGAAGATGCCAATGCCGAAGAGAACCGTCAGGCGCTGGAGAAGTACACCATAGATCTGACCGAGCGAGCCGAACTCGGCAAACTCGACCCGGTGATCGGTCGTGATGATGAGATCCGCCGTACCATTCAGGTGCTGCAGCGCCGCACCAAGAACAACCCCGTATTGATCGGTGCTCCCGGGGTCGGCAAGACCGCCATCGTGGAAGGGCTGGCTCAACGCATCATCAACGGCGAAGTGCCGGAAGGGCTGAAGAACAAGCGGGTGCTATCCCTCGACATGGGGGCACTGGTGGCCGGTGCCAAGTATCGTGGCGAATTTGAAGAGCGGCTCAAAGCGGTGCTGAGCGATCTGGCCAAAGAGGAAGGCAACGTCATCCTTTTTATCGACGAACTGCACACCATGGTCGGCGCCGGCAAGGGCGAAGGGGCCATGGATGCCGGCAATATGCTGAAACCGGCACTGGCCCGTGGCGACCTGCACTGCGTCGGCGCCACTACGCTGGATGAGTACCGTCAGTACATCGAGAAAGATGCCGCTCTCGAGCGCCGTTTCCAGAAGGTGCTGGTGGAAGAGCCGAGCGTGGAGGACACCATCGCCATCCTGCGCGGCCTCAAAGAGCGTTACGAGCTGCACCACCATGTGCAGATCACCGACCCCGCCATTGTGGCGGCAGCCCAGCTGTCCCACCGCTACATTGCGGATCGCCAACTGCCGGACAAGGCCATCGACCTGATTGACGAGGCGGCGGCCAGCATCCGGCTGCAGATCGACTCCAAGCCGGAAGCCCTCGATCGCCTCGAGCGTCGCATCATCCAGCTGAAACTCGAACAGCAGGCGCTGATGAAGGAGGACGATGACGCCAGTCGCAAACGGCTGGATCTGATCAATCAGGAGATTGGCGAAAAAGATCGGGAATACAACGAACTGGACGAAGTATGGAAGGCCGAGAAGGCCGCCCTTGCCGGTACCCAGCATATCAAGGCGGCACTGGAGCAAGCCCGTCAGGATCTTGAAGTTGCGCGCCGTGCTGGCGATTTGGGCCGGATGTCCGAGCTGCAATATGGCCGCATTCCAGAGCTGGAGAAACAGCTGGATCTCGCCACTCAGGCCGAGATGCAGGAGACCAGCCTGCTGCGTAACCGGGTCACCGATGTGGAGATCGCCGACGTGCTGGCCCGTGCCACCGGCATTCCGGTGGCGCGGATGCTGGAAGGGGAGCGCGACAAGCTGCTGCGGATGGAAGAGCAACTGCATGGCCGGGTAATCGGGCAGGAAGAGGCGGTTGAAGCCGTTTCCAACGCCATTCGCCGCTCCCGTGCCGGACTGTCGGATCCGAACCGCCCTATCGGCTCCTTCCTGTTTTTGGGGCCCACCGGGGTGGGCAAGACCGAGCTGTGCAAGGCGCTGGCGGAGTTCCTGTTTGACACCCAGGATGCCATGGTGCGGATCGATATGTCCGAGTTCATGGAGAAACACAGCGTGGCCCGTCTGGTGGGGGCGCCTCCCGGATATGTGGGCTACGAAGAGGGCGGTTATCTGACCGAAGCGGTACGCCGTCGCCCCTACTCGGTGATCCTGCTCGACGAAGTGGAGAAAGCCCACCCGGATGTGTTCAACATCCTGTTGCAGGTACTCGATGATGGCCGCCTGACCGATGGTCAGGGCCGCACCGTCGATTTTCGCAACACTGTGGTGATCATGACCTCGAATCTGGGTTCTGATCTGATCCAGGAGCACCACTCGGAGAAGGATTACGAGGAGATGAAGGCCCTGCTGATGGAGGTGCTGACCCGCAGCTTCCGGCCGGAATTTATCAACCGGATCGACGAGACAGTGGTGTTCCATCCCCTTGGCGAGGATCACATCAAATCCATCGCCCGGATCCAGCTCAAGAGCCTGATGGGCCGACTGGAGGCACAGGGTTACGAGGTGACGGTGAGTGAAGCGCTGCTCGACAAGCTGGTGCACGCCGGGTTCGATCCTGTCTACGGAGCACGCCCGCTCAAACGGGCAATCCAGCAAAAAGTGGAGAACCCGCTGGCGCAGGCCCTGCTCTCCGGCCGCATCGTGCCCGGCAAGACGCTGGTACTCGGGGCCGACAGCAACGGCTTGACCATGACCCAGTAATCGGGTGATGAAAGGCCCCCCCGTCACGCCTTGCTGCTGACAAGACGCCATCACTCGGTGTGCAAGAGGTAAAAAACCCCGAAACCATGGGAATGGTTTCGGGGTTTTTATCGCCATCACAGTCGTTCGTGACTTCATTCATCCTGCCGCACTTCGGACTATCCCCTCTTCGCTTACTCTCGCGCTCCCCCCCCCTCTGCGCAGAGAGTGGCGGCTGGATTACCGCGCAGCAGGGATATTCAAAAAACAATGCCAGTCAGGCTAACTGACTGGCATTCACGCTCGCGGGCCGTTGTTACATCTTGCGAGTCATCTTAGGAGAGCAGCGCCCCCAGGCTCAGGCAGACCACAATCAGCACGGTCAGGATACCGAGCAGCGGAGCCACCCATTTCAGCCAGCGCACATAGGGCACCTTGGCGATGGCCAGACCACCCATTACTACGGCAGAGGTCGGGGTGACCAGGTTCACCAGACCGGAGGCAGACTGGTAAGCAGTCACCACCAGATCGCGGCCCACGTTGGCGAAGTCGGCCAGCGGCGCCATGATCGGCATGGTCAGTACGGCCAGACCGGATGAGGACGGCACCAGGAAGGAGAGCACCAATTCCAGCACGAACATCACGTTGATGAACACCACGGTAGAAAGACCGGTCACGATCCCTTCTGCACTGTGCAAAATGGTGTGGGTGATCATGCCGTTGTCCATCACCACCACGATACCGCGGGCGATACCGATGATCAGCGCCACACCCAGCAGGTCGCGGGCACCGTCGATAAAGTTGGTGGTCAGCTCCTCTTCGCTCATGCGGGAGATGACACCGACTATGATGGCTGCGGCCAGGAACACACCGGAGATCTGCGCCATCCACCAGCCCAGCACGGCCACACCGTAGATCATCACGGCAAAGGCGGCAACGAAGATACCCAGCACGATTTTACGGGTCAGGGTGAACTCCAGCATCTGGTCGCTCTTGTTGCCGAGGAAGTGGGCACGGTTCTCTTCCCACTTGTCAGCCACCAGGGATTTGCTGGGATCGCTGCGCACCATCTTGGCATAACGCATGACGTAGGCAACACAGAGCAGCCAGCCAGCTATCAGCATGGCGACACGCAGCCAGATACCGTCGGTAAAGGATATACCGGCCGCGTTGGCGGCAATCACAGTCGCAAACGGGTTGATGGTAGAGCCCAAGGTACCGATACCGGCCCCCAGCAACACGGTTGCCGCAGCGACGACCGGGTCGAAACGGGCAGCCATCATCACCGGCACCAGCAGGGTGTAGAAGGGCAGCGACTCTTCGGCCATGCCGTAAATGGTGCCGCCTGCGGCGAACAGCGCCATCAGGATCGGGATCATCCACTCTTCACGGCCGCGCAGGCGGTCAGTAACACGTTCAATACCGGCATCAATGGCACCGGTCTTGGTCACAATGCCAAGAAAACCACCGATGATCAGGATAAAGAGGGAGACGTCGATGGCGCCTGCCTCATACGTTTCGTGGTTGTAGAGGCCATCGATAGGTGCCAGCAGCACGTCAACGATCCCCTGGGGATTCCCCTCCACCAGCTTGTAGGTACCCGCCACCGGCACTTCTTTGCCGAGGGCTTCGTTCATGGTCATCTCGTATTTGCCGGCCGGCACTATCCAGCTCAGGGCGGCCACCAGGGCGATCAGCACAAACAGTATCGTGTAGGCTGACGGGAACTTGAATTTGGTCATGGTCCAGCTTCCTTCTGTGGGTGTGGTATCCATGCAGGCTGCGGGTTGTAGGGTTAGAGGTATTATGCCGCTGTCACATGGTCGAAAAGCCGGGGGTTGCCCCCCGGCACCACTACTGCGACCTTAGTCGCCCAGCGTAGCAACCATCACTGCCTTGATGGTGTGCATCCGGTTTTCGGCCTCGTCGAACACGATGCTGTGCTCGGATTCGAACACCTCCTCGGTCACTTCCAGGCCTTTCATGCCATATTTTTCAGCCACTTCCTTGCCCATGGTGGTCTCGTCGTTATGGAACGCCGGCAGGCAGTGCATGAACTTCACGTCAGGGTTCTTGGTGGCGTTGATGACATCCATATTGATCTGATAGGGGGTCATCAGTTTCACCCGCTGATCCCAGGCTTCTTTCGCTTCACCCATGGATACCCAGACGTCGGTGTAGAGGAAATCGGTGCCCAGTACACCCTCTTTCACATCTTCGGTCAGGGTGATGCGCGCGCCGGTCTCTTCGGCGATCAGGCGGCACTTGGCGACCAGATCCTCTTCCGGCCAGAAGGCTTTCGGCGCGACCAGACGAATGTCCATGCCCATCTTGGCGGCACCGACCATCAGGGAGTTACCCATGTTGTTGCGGGCATCACCCAGGTAGGCGAACTTGATTTGATCCAGACGTTTGCCCTTGCCGTGCTCCAGCATGGTCATGAAGTCGGCCAGGATCTGGGTCGGGTGGAATTCGTTGGTCAGGCCGTTCCAAACCGGGACACCGGCGTAAGCACCCAGCTCTTCCACGATCTCCTGGCCGTAGCCGCGGTATTCGATGCCGTCATACATGCGGCCCAATACACGGGCGGTGTCCTTCATGGACTCCTTGTGACCGATCTGGGAACCGCTTGGGCCGAGGTAGGAGACCTGTGCACCCTGGTCGAAGGCCGCCACTTCAAACGCACAGCGGGTGCGGGTAGAGGTCTTCTCGAAGATCAGGGCGATGTTCTTGCCGGTCAGGTGTTTACGCTCATAGCCACCGTATTTGGCTTTTTTCAGGTCGATGGCCAAGTCGATCATGTATTGGATTTCGCGTGGGGTGAAGTCCAGCAGTTTCAGGAAGTTACGGTTACGCAGATTAAAAGCCATGATGAGTTCTCTCTATATTTGTTTCAGACCAATTCGGGCAGTAGTGTTGACTACGCATTCTCAGTACAGATTCAGTAACTAGGCATGTTCAGTGCGAGTGGCGACGATATTGGTACCGGCTTCGCCCTTGAGGATGGCGAGGCCATCTTCCAGAGAACCGATCCCGACCATGCCGCCGGTCGCTTTGACAAATTCACAAGAGGCTTCGACTTTCGGTCCCATGGAGCCTGCATCGAATTTGACCCCGGCCAGCTCATCCGGGCTGGTGACCCGCAGCGGGTGCTGGGTCGGCTTGCCCCAATCCAGATAGACGGCATCGGCGTCGGTCAGGATCAGCAGGGCGTCGGCCTTGATCTGCTTGGCCAGATAGGCAGCAGACATGTCTTTGTCGATCACAGCTTCGATACCGGTCAGGCTCTGGCCATCCCAGGTCACCGGAATGCCACCACCACCGGTACAGATGATGAGGTGGCCCTGAGCGATCAGGGTTTCGATGGCATCACCTTCGATGATGCGCTGGGGCAGTGGGGACGGCACCACGCGGCGGAAGAACTTGCCATCAGCCTTGACCACCCAGTGTTTCTCTTCTGCCAGAGCGCGGGCTTCGGCTTCTTCATAGACGGGGCCGATAAATTTGGTCGGATTGGCAAACGCCGGATCCTTGGGATCAACCTGCACCTGAGTCAGCAACGCGGTAACGTTGCGGCTCGGCATCAGATTTTTCAGCTCCTGGATCAGCATGTAGCCGATCATGCCCTGAGACTCGGCACCCAGCACATCCAGCGGATAAGGAGAGACCTTGGTGTAAGCACTGTTTTGCAGGGCCAGCAGGCCGACTTGCGGGCCGTTGCCATGCACCAGCACCACGTTGTACTCCTGAGCAATCAGGGCGATGGTCTTGGCGGCCGTGGCGATGTTCTTGCGCTGGATATCCGCTTCAAGGGGCTCACCACGACGGAGCAGTGCATTACCACCCAGAGCGACGACGACAGTTGGTTTTTTCATAGTGGTTAATCTCGATTTTGGGTCTGTGTGGCGCCAGCCTCTGCCGGCGCCACGCCGTCTCATCAGATGCTGTCGCGTTCCATCGGGCAGCTCATGCAGCGGGCGCCGCCGCGGCCACGACCCAGTTCATCACCCGGAATGGAGAGAACTGTGATGCCGGCCTTGTCATATTTCTCGTTGGTGTAGGTGTTGCGCTCATAACCCACCACCACGCCGGGACGTACGGTCAGTACGTTGTTGGCATCGTTCCACTGCTCGCGTTCGGCTTCGAAGCTGTCACCGCCAGTCGTGATGAGCTTGAGCTGATCCACACCCAGCGCCTTCTCGATGGCAGTAACGAAGTAACCCTCCTCCTTGATGTTCATGCCGGTGGCGCCGCCCGGAGTCAGACTCCAGCACTGCAGATCTTTGCGAACCACTTCTGGATAAACGGAGAAGGTATCTATATCCATGTGAGTCATGACGGTATCCAGGTGCATGCAGCTACGGTGTTTCGGCAGCTCCATGGCGATGACCTGTTTGGCCTGACCATGTTTGAACAGGCTGCGAGCCAGATGCTCGACCCCTTGTGGCGTAGTACGCTCGGACATACCGATGAGCACAGCACCACGACCGATGACAAGTACGTCCCCCCCCTCGATGGTGGCGTTGTCGTAGTCATGGTCTTCGTCACCGAAGTACTTGATGAAGTCCTGCCCGGCAAACATCGGGTGCCAGCGGTAGATGGCCTTCACATGGTTGGTCTCGCGGCGACGGGCCGGTTTGGCCATCGGGTTGATGGAGACGCCACCGTAGACCCAGCAGGAGGTATCACGGGTAAAGAGGTGGTTAGGCAGCGGCTCAATGATGAAATCGGTTGGGGTGTGCATGCCAACAACCATGTTGACGCCGCGGTGGGGCATCTCGGAGTAGGTCAGGCCACCCGTCAGAATACGGGCCAGTTCACGATGCGGCATATCAGCCAGGAAGCAACGCACGTCGTTGGCCAGAGAAGAGCCGAGGCGATAATCGGAGACCTGATGTTGCAGCAGCCAGGTTTTGGCTTCCGGCACATCCAGGGTTTCGGCCAACATATTAGTCAGCAGGAAAACTTCGACATTCTGATCGCGCAGTACCTGAGCGAATTTGTCGTGCTCCTGACCGGCACGCTCAACAGACAAGACATCATCGAACAGCAGGTCCTGGCAGTTGGAAGGGGTCAGACGCTTCAGACTGAGGTTGGGGCGGTGCAACATGACTCGGCGCAATTGGCCAACTTCAGAACCTACATTAAATTTGCTCATGATTAAATTCCGTCTAGCAGTGGTCCCTGCGAGTGATTGAATAGATTCCTTCTATTCATGCTCGTGGCTAAGGCGGGATATTCTTTATGTAGGGTACTCGGCTTATGTTCTATCCTGCCCTTGCCTTTCGAGACCGAGGTTAGACCTGCGAACCAACGCAAACTTAGACATTGATCACATTCACTCAGAACTGAATATATTCACCGCTCAATCTATGACCCCGGTAGCAAATCGCACATTTTCCAAACACTGCATGCTGAATAGCCATGCACAACCACCCTGCTATATTTCAGTTTGATTCGTTTTTTATTCATTCATGGTCAATGGCCGGATTAAACAAGAAAACAAAAAAACCTTTAAAATCAATGAAATGTAAATATTTAAATAGGAGAGATGAATATTGCCGTCTCGCTATTGAATACATCAGCATGACCACCGGATCGGAGGAGAAATAAAAACTCATATCCCCACACTTCATTGCATAAAACTTTTCTTGTCCCAGATCATGGCATTGATGCAATCCCCTTAGCGCCCTGCCCTGCACGCAATACTCTTCCCGATCCGATTCAACTCAATATGCACAAAGTACGCATCCAGGCAGCTAACTATCCCGGTGAATCATCACAACGCCTTTTGATACTTTTTTCATTAGTTGAATTTATTGGTCTCACCTTGCACTGCCACCAACCTCGACTTAACTCAGACAGTGATCCAGATCACATACGGATGGTTCAACCAAGGAGTTGTTATGAAGATGAAACCCATGCTGCTGCTCGCCACTTTGTTCCTGACTGCTCTACCAGGCCTCAGCCAGGCCGAAGGAGCTCCCGCCATGCCCATGGTGGTCTGCCATGTCGATCAAGCCCCCCAAATGCTGGTACCTGAATATGTCTGTCGCTGGCATGGAGGTAAGGTTCATTACTAGTCGAAACAGCGAGAGGAGCATCACTCCTCTCGCCTTGTGATGAGGCAGGCTCCTCCTATACTGAAATCAGCAGTTTTCTCATGGATAGGGGAAAGTCATGATCTTGTTGGTCGGTGGAGAGAAGGGGGGGAGTGGCAAGAGCTGCCTGGCACAAAATCTGGCGGTCTACCTCAGATCCCAATTTCAGGGGGAGGTATTGCTGGTCGATTGCGACCCGCAGCGCACCACCTCTGACTGGATTCAGGAGCGCAATGACAACCCGGAGCTGCCACAAATCAACTGCGTTCAGCTCTATGGCAATATTCGCAACGACCTGCTCAGCCTGAAGAACCGCTACGACTACGTCATCGTCGATTGCGGCGGGCAAGACAACCGGGCGCTGCGATCCACCATGGCTGTCGCCACTCACGCCCTGATCCCCCTGCGCCCCAAGCGTCGCGACCTCAAGACCCTGCCCCATATGGAAGATCTCATCACCACCTGCAAGATGGTCAATCCAACGCTCAATGCAGCCGTGGTGCTAACCCAGTGCCCGGCCCTGCCCAATCAGGTAAAGCGCATTCTGGAAGCGAAGGAGGTCTGCTCCTCATTCGGTGTCGACGTGCTGAATGCCATCACCTACGGCCGCAATGTTTACGATGACAGCGAGGAAAAGGGGTTATCAGTGATGGAGATCGAGCCTGACGGCAAATCTGCCGAAGAGATCAGGACCATCGCCAAAGAGTTCCTGCAAGTGGGGGTATGAGATGGGCCTGGCTGATCTGAAAAAAAAGCACCAGTTACATCATCAAAAGAAGTTCACCGTTGACGAGTTTATCGAAGATGCGGAGTTCTACGCAAAAGGCACCCCCAAGGTGGTCAGCCTGGAACTGAACCAGCATAGGGATGAAGCCTTGTCCGCACTGGCCTTTATCGAGAGTGGTGAGCACCTTAAACCCAGCTATAAGAAGGCCACCTTCTCGATGAGCGCGGTGGCCATTGATGAACTGGGCAACCTGACCCAGCAAGATGGTATGAACAAATCCCTGCTGCTGCGCCTTTTCACTCACTACTTCTCTTCACTCACTCCGGAAGAGCGTCAGACCATCTATGAGCGGCTCAACCAGCGCTCATAATTTCCCCATTAAACCGATCTTTTTGTGCCTCACCAATCGACTCAGAATGACCATCATCAGACCGCAAAATCTGTTTCCAAAGTAACCAAAAAGCCGCGTAAGAGATCAGCCATTCAATATGTAAGCCAACCGCCGAAAAGATCCCCGAGATAATCGGAAGATGGGATATTAAAACATGACAACAGAACACTTAACATCATGTTTATAAATGAATAAATAGAAACGCCCTGCTTTCTAAACAGCTAATGACAAAAACGTTTTCCAATCTGACGTTGTAGCCGGTAAGAAAATCCTTATAGTTACTCATGCACGGACGCAATGAAGTCGGTCAGGAAGACTGGCTGCCAGGGTTAGGCAAATGGACTCGCCACAGGATGTGGTAAAGGACACCTCCCAGGATGGAGAAAGTGCGACGGGACAGGATGACTCGTCAGGCCAAGATGGCTAAAGGACACCCCAAAGGATTGGGAAGGGGAAACCTAAAGGAAGAGGTAAACAGTCAGGGATTGCAGGGAGCAACTTCGTTCAAGGATATGAGCGATACGACTACCGGGGGCGACGCAAGTCGCCCCCATCTTTTTGTCTGCGTTTCACCGCCCCATTGCTTGCCTCAGCACAGTGCCTTCTTGCCAGAACCTTCCAGACCCGCTGCTTAAGCAAAAATACATATGAAAGGGGCGCCACGATGACGCCCCTTTCTGTTTTCTGATCGACAAACACAACTTATATCACGCGGGAGAACTGCTGCTGGCGCGCCTTGTTGCGCAGATAGACATCGAAACACATGCAGATATTGCGGATCAACAGCTGCCCCGTTGACGAAACCTCCAGCCCAGCATCTGCCATGCGCACCAAACCATCGTCAATGAAGGTCTGCAGCAGCTTGAGATCTTCAGCGAAATACTCCTTGAAGTTCAGACCGAACATCTGCTCGACAACAGCAAAGTTAAGGCGAAAATCACAGATGAGCCGCTTGATCACCTCGCGGCGGATCAGGTCATCCTGATTGAGCGAGCAACCTTTCCACTGAGCATGGCCCAGCTCTGCAACCTGTGCGTAATAAGCCTTGAGCTCTTTCTGGTTCTGGGAATAGGCATCACCGATCATGCTGATGGAGGAGACCCCCAGCCCCAGCAGATCGCAATCACCCTGGGTGGTATAGCCCTGGAAGTTGCGGTGCAGCTTGCCCTCGCGCTGCGCCACCGCCAGCTCGTCATCAGGTTTGGCAAAATGGTCCATGCCGATAAACTGGTAACCCTGACCGGTGAGGAAGGAGATAGTATCCTGCAACATGGCCAGTTTCTCCTGCGGAGCAGGCATGTCGTCTTCTTTCAGCTTGCGCTGGGCGGCAAAGCGACTCGGCAGATGGGCATAGTTGAAGATGGATAGGCGCGCCGGATCGGTTTTGAGCACCTCTTCCAGCGTATGGTGGAAACTGGCACGATCCTGATGCGGCAGGCCATAGATAAGGTCGAGGTTGGTCGAGCGGAAACCAAGTTCACGTGCCCGTTCCAACATGGCTTTAATAAAGTCGTTGTCCTGCTCGCGATTGACCGCGACCTGTACAGCCTTGTTGAAATCCTGCACCCCAAGGCTGATGCGGTTGAAGCCGACTTCTCGCAGCACATCCAACATGGTAATGGCGATCTCGCGCGGATCGACCTCGATGCTAAACTCCCCCTCTTCGGCGAAGTGGAAATGCTCACGCAGCATGCCCATCAGACGGCGCGTCTGTGCTTCATCCAGATAGGTGGGCGTACCGCCGCCCCAGTGCAGCTGGGTAACCAGCCGATGTTTGAAAAGCGGAGCCTGCGCCTTGATCTCCTGCTCCAGGTAGTCGAGGTACTCGTCAGCCTTGTGCTGATGGCGGGTAATGACCTTGTTGCAGCCGCAGTAATAGCAGAGCTTGTGACAGAAAGGGATATGCACGTAGAGCGACAGATTGCGCTCGGGATACTGGCCGGCAGCGCGGACAAAATCCGGATAGCCGAAGCTCTCGTTGAACTCCAGCGCAGTGGGATAAGAGGTGTATCGCGGGCCACTGTAGTTATATTTTTCGATCAGGGCCTGATCCCACACAATCTGTTCTGCTTGCACGCTCGCTTCCTCTCTTGTTGTTATTGACGGCTCATCGGCCTAACTGAAAATCCTTCAGTTGGGCCACATCCTTGAGGATCTGAGCCTCCAGCTCAGCCTCGTAGCCACTGCGGTCGAGATCCATTCTCATCACTTGGTTGCGCTTGAGGGCTCGCCTAGCCTCATGAGTCGGCATATCTTTCACCTTCTCATACAATCCGTACAGACCCGGGAACTCGGTTGCAAACACGCGCCCACCCTTGATCTGCAACGCATCTAACAGGTTGGTCAGTCGAATGGCGCCTTCGGAATAGTCACACTGTCCCTCCTGCACCGCATGGGCAATGACTCGCACACTATCCAGAATTAGCTCATTGCGGGCAGCAATCGCCTGCGACTGCATCCCTTGCTGTCGTTTGAGCCTGGCTAGCAGCATACCGGCATAGATGGCCAAGCCTGACAAAATCAGGCCGCCCAACAGGGCGGCCAGCATCCACTCACTCATCACTTTTTCTTCGGCTCAGGTTTTGGCTCAGGCTTGTAATCAACCTGAGTGAAACGATCCCACAGCTCCTCTTCAGAAGCAGGCTGTTGTGGTTCGTCGAACCCGGCATCATCATCACCATCGAACGGGAGGTCATCTTCGTCTTCATCGTTATCGATGATACCCAGCTCATCCATCAGCACCTGATAGCGGTCAACGCGCTGATCAACCCAGGCCTGCTCGGCAGCTTCCAGCGTTTCACCGGCATCAAGACGATCCAGCAGATCATTCAGGCGATCATCATTTTCGATAGAGGCCAGCTCCTGCTCAGGCGTCATCGCCAGTTTCTTCTCTTTTACCGGCTTGGTCGTCGTCGGCTTTTTCTGCTTTTCATCCAGCACCAATACAACCGGCTTGCGTGAACCGATCCGTGGGTCTTTGGGCTGCTTATTCGAGTTATTGTTTTGTTGCTCGGCTTGCTGACGAGAACCTGCCTTCAGGCCCTTGCGCTTGGCAGCCCGCTTACGCTCACGACCTTCCTGAGCACTGACATCAGATTCTTGGCGCTTACCGGTAGGCTTGCGAGTGGGTTGTTTAGCAGACATGAATGGCTAACTCCGAAAAATAACTGGATTGAACCCGAACCCGGGATGATCTGACCCGGTGGGATACGATGCGAGGAACAGTAAGGATGGAACAAGAACAGGATCTCGCCCCAACTCGGCCAAAAGTGACCACTGAACACCGCAGGATCGGTATCCTCTGGGCATGTTGCTGGTATTTTGACACAGAATGGCTAATCGGGTTAATGACCCCAACGAAAAAAGGCAGCCGAAGCTGCCTTGATATGTTTATGCGAGTACATCGTGAAAGGCAAAACAGTACGCTTTACCCTTTCTGCTTAAGACTTCTCATCACGTCATATCTTGGTGTGGTCATCCTGACCTTATGTTAAGTCGTTCCTGAATGTGCGTGTGCCTGTTTGACCCGCCTCGACCGCATCCTGCTATCGTGTCGGGGAGTTTGCATCCCGCAACCCATCCCGCTCCGGAGATGGCCACCATCCTGATCCTTCAATCCCTTGCCAGCTCATGCGAGCTCATGGCATCCCGCCACGCCTGCCATCCTCTGCTCACAACATCCCGTTGTGAAAACCGCCACCCAATCCGTGGGTGAATCCATTGAGCCTACTGTATCAACTCTATAAGGTGGCTCAATCCACTCAAAACATTCTCAATATGCCGAAAAATACCAAGCGCACATAATCAATTGATAAATAATAAATATTTAAAATTGTATGCAATTTAATGAGCCTTGGCCTGCCGCGAGAATGGAAGATCTCTTACAGAACGGGGGGATTAAACCGAGCATTATCGCAAAACCATAAAAAACAGGGAGCCAAGGCTCCCCGTTTCAACTCAAATCGACCATATCGGCGGTATCAGTGCAGGCCCGCCACATATTTAGACAGAACTTCGATATCCTGATCAGTCAGCTTCTTGGCAACGTCCCGCATCATACCATTGGGGTCGTTATCCCGCGCAGCTGCACGAAATGCGGTGAGCTGAGCTTTGATATAAGCAGGGTGCTGGCCGGACAGGCTTGGATACTTGGCCTGTTCGACACCCGAGCCTCGGGGGCCATGACAAGCCGTACAGGCAGCCAAACCACGGCTCATGTCACCGCCCATATAGAGTGCCTTGCCGGCTTCGGCCACGTCGTCAGGCACGGCTATCGGGGTGACTTTCAAGCTGGAGAAGTAAGCCGCCAGGTCGTCCATGTCCTGTTCCGACAAGGGCAATGCCATGGGCCCCATCACAGGTGCAACCCGGCCAATTTGACCAGAAGCGGCAGCCTTCAGTTCAACTAACTGCTTTTTGATATATGATGCATGCTGACCAGCAATTTTGGGGTACATATCAATCAGGCTGTTTCCGTCCGGTCCATGACACGCCGCACAAACGGCAGCCTTGGTCTGTCCCGCAGCGGCATCGCCCTTGGCTTGTGCCATCCCCGTTACGCCAACCATCAGAGCAAGAGTAATGACTAGGTTCTTCATGGCGTTCCAACTTTTCGTTATTAGGCTTCCAGATCCCATGCCGCTGAAGGCATGTTAAAATAAACGCGTTTAAGCGACGCTATTTTACACCATTTTACAAAAAAGTAACTCTATAACCCTCTATCTCCATGGGGAATTTACGTTGGATACACAAACTCTGAATTTCAATAAGGTGCATTTTGTGACCAGCGCACCCGACATCCGCCACCTGCCAAATGATGGGGGTGTCGAGATCGCGTTTGCCGGCCGTTCCAACGCCGGTAAGTCATCTGCATTGAACACCTTAACTAAACACAAGAACCTGGCTCGTACCAGTAAAACACCCGGTCGAACCCAGCTAATCAACCTGTTTGAACTGGAGCCTGGCAAGCGCCTGGTCGACCTGCCGGGTTACGGTTATGCGCAAGTTCCGCTAGAAATGAAGCTCAAGTGGCAAAAGTCACTGGCAGAGTATCTGCAGTGCCGTGAATCATTGAAAGGTCTGGTGATCCTGATGGATATTCGCCACCCACTCAAAGATACCGACATGAACATGCTGGAGTGGAGCTCCCACCGTGATCTACCTGTAATGCTGCTGCTGACCAAGGCCGATAAACTGAGTCCGGGTCCGCGCAATAATCAGGTGATCAAGGTGCGCCAAGCCGTTGCCAATCTGGGCTCACAGATCCAGGTGGCCGCCTTCTCGTCTACTACCAACATTGGTTTGGACAAGTTGGAACAAACTCTCACCGAATGGTATCTCAGCGGTGATGATCAACAACTCGCAGACGCCGATCAACACGAACCTGCCGGGGAATAATCTACTCCTCGCCATCCTTGCAATTGGCGGAGTACTCCTCCGCTGATTGAAAGGGTTTCAGATTGCCGCTTTCATTGTCATTGCGGCATCATCTCAATTCAAAAACCCAATAAAAAACAAATTAATTCATATTTTTCATATGGTTATACTTAAACTTCGCATCGAGAATTAACATAACTTGATGCTGATACCGTTTTCAATTTTGTTCTTTTAACACCACGCTAAATAACAAAAAAGCTGAAGATATGAAATTAAATTACACAATTTAAAGCGATGGATAAAAATGAGGCCGGACGACAGTGATGTCATCCAGCCTGAAACAATAAGTTCAAAAATTGAGAAGAAGCTGAATTTTGAGTACCAGACGACAGGTATCCCTCAAGCAGCAGCCTTATTCTATCAAACGCACCAGTATTTTAAAGCATTTACTCTAAACGCCACCCATAAAAAAATACCCCGACGAGAACCTCACCGGGGCAGCTATTCAGCTACATTCAATTACGTGAAATAAAAGGTCTGAAAGATAGAACATCTTACCTCTGTACCCTACGCAGAGAACTGTACGACAAAGCAGCAGAAAGTGAAAGTAATTTCTGTAATTTAGTTTCACAACTCATAGGTTAAGAAAAAATCTTTTATTTTCATGCAGATAAAAAATCCCCAGTACGAATACCGGGGAGTTATAAAGGTGACTAGCTAGCACTACCTCAACTATCTAGTTAGTCAGCACAATTTCAAAGTAGTTCCGCTACAAGACAAAAAAACTTCGAATAATCAGAGATAGATGGCGCCATCCTCAGCAAACTCTTGTTCTTCAATGAGTTTCTCTGCAGCATCCTCGATGTCAAAGCGCACACTTTCGAAGGCTCTGACGATGTCATCTTCCCTGGTCAGCACCAGACCTGTCATTTTCTCCAGTCGCCGCTGGCTGATGTAACAATCTATCAGCGCTCCCATTTGCTGGGCGGGAAAACGCACCCGCTGTTCGCTAGCCTGCCACTCCATCAGGTCAGGAAACAAAATACTTTGGTTCATAGGATCCCCAGGTTACGTTTCAACTCTCTCAATACCTGTTTAGTCCCTGGACGGATTCCACGCCACACGGTAAAGGCTTCAGCAGCCTGCTCCACCAGCATGCCGAGTCCATCCATGGTCAGCCGGGCACCATGCTGTTTGGCCCAGCGAATAAAAGGGGTCTGCGTTGCGCCGTACATCATGTCGTAGATGGCAATATCCGCATGGATAATGGCAGGGGCCAACGGCGGCAGCTCACCCTGCAAACTGGCAGAAGTGGAGTTGATGATGAGATCGAACCGCCCAGTCAATAACTCAAAGACCTCGGCAGTGACCGTACCCAGATCGTGAAATTCGGCAGCCAGTTGTTGAGCTTTTCCGTGCGTGCGGTTGGCAATCACCAGCTCACTCGGCTTCTCGGCCAGCAGCGGCGCCAACGCACCGCGGGCCGCCCCACCAGCCCCCAGCAGCAAGATCCGGCTGCCCGCCAACGTCACACCATGAGCTTTAAGATCCGCTACCAGTCCTGCGCCATCAGTATTGTCGCCCAGCAGTACGCCATCATCGGTCAGCTTGATGGTATTGACTGCGCCCGCCCGCTTGGCCCTCGGGCTCAACTGATCGACTAGCGCGAATGCCTGCTCCTTGAAGGGCACGGTGACATTGCACCCCTTCCCCCCCTCGGCAAAGAAGCTGTGCAGGGTGTCAGCAAACTCGTCGACAGCGGGCTCGGCCAGCCCATACTCCAGCTCTTGCTGGGTTTGTCTGGCAAACAGGGTATGAATGAAGGGGGACTTGCTGTGGCGCACCGGGTGGCCAAAAACCAGATAACGATCCATCAAAGAGTTCCATCAGAGGGCAATATTCCGATTTAACGGGTTTTCCCACTCCGGAACAAGCCGAATATCGGCTAGTAAAAAGGGGCCATCATGGCCCCTCGGGTCACAGCCACTCTCGCGGCGTGAGATAGTCGGTGTAGAGCAAGGCTTCCGGGCTGCCCGCTTCCGGCTGCCAGTCATACTCCCAGCGGGCCAGCGGTGGCATCGACATCAGGATCGACTCGGTACGTCCACCGGTCTGCAACCCGAACAGGGTGCCCCGATCGTATACCAGATTGAACTCCACATAACGACCGCGGCGATAGAGCTGGAACTCCCGCTCCCGCTCGCCATAGGGCAGCGCCTTGCGTCGCTCGATGATCGGCAGGTAGGCATCGAGATAACCCCGACCTACCGCCTGCATAAAGGCGAAGCAGTCAGCAAAGGGCCAGCGATTCAGATCGTCGAAGAAGAGACCACCCACCCCCCGTGTCTCGTTGCGATGCTTGAGGAAGAAGTAGCGATCGCACCAGGATTTGAACTCGGGGTAGATCTCATCACCAAAAGGCAGGCAAAGATCACGGGAGATCTGATGCCAGTGCTGTACATCTTCGGCAAACGGGTAGAAAGGCGTCAAATCGAAACCACCGCCAAACCACCAGATCGGCTCTTCGCCTTCCTTCTCGGCAATGAAGAAACGGACGTTAGCGTGGCTGGTCGGCACATAGGGGTTGTGCGGATGGATCACCAACGACACGCCCATCGCCTCGAACTTGCGACCGGCCAGTTCGGGCCTATGCACCGTCGCAGAGGCAGGCATGGCATCGCCATAGACATGGGAGAAATTGACGCCCCCTTGTTCGATCACCACACCGTGGCGCAGCACCCGGGTGCGGCCGCCACCACCACCCTCACGGCTCCAACTATCTTCCACAAAGTGTCCACCGCCGTCAGCCTGCTCCAGACCACGGCAGATCTCATCCTGCAACTGCAACAGGAAGGCCTTGACCTGGGCCACATCCGGTTTGCTCATCTTGTCTCCAGTCAGGCAGGATCTTGAACGTCCTGTCCATTTTTGTTGTGGTATCACGCCATGATCTCATCACCATGACGGTAAATCAGCATGCCCGCCCCCTCAGGAGGGGCGAATAATGGAGCCAGTGCGAGCATCCTTGATTTCGGACGGATTGGCATTCCCTCCGACTTCGCCGGGCAGGATATAGGCCAGCTTACTTGCCAGCAGCTCACCGATATCGGCCACCCGACGGGCAGGCTCCTCACCGGTCAGGTTAGCACTGGTGGAGACCAGCGGCTTGCCAAAGGCGCGGCACAACGCCTGTACCTGAGGATGGGCAGTGACGCGCACCGCCAGGGTGTCGAACTGTCCGGTCAGCCAGGCCGGTGTCGTCGCACGGGCCGGCATGATCCAGGTGAAAGGGCCGGGCCAGCTGGCCTCAACCCGTGCCAGCTGTTCGCTGGTGAGCTGGCTCAGATCGATATAATCCTGCAATTGTTCCAGATCCGCCGCAATCAGGATCAGCCCCTTCTCCACCGGGCGTTGCTTGATGGTCAGCAGCCGCTGCACCGCAACCTCAGAATCAGGATCACAACCCAGGCCAAACACGGCCTCGGTTGCGTAGGCAATCACCCCATCCTGCTGGAGAGCAGTAACTGCGAGTTCAAATTTGTTTGGCATATAAAAATGCGGCAGTCTGGCTGCCGCCTCATCACTTGGTTGCAAATTGAATCGAGGTGGCAGCGATCATGGCGGATAGACGTGCTGGCTGGAGCGCAGGCAAAATACGTCATCTTCACTTCAGATCGCGACCGACCGACTTATTTGAGTAGTAGAGCCTGCAGAGCGGCATCCTTGGCCATTACCTCTTCGGCATTCTTCTGCCGTTCGACGCGAACCTTGACCGCCAGTTCATCATCAGCCACCGCCAGCATCTGCGCGGCCAGGTAACCTGCGTTTTTGGCACCGGCCTTGCCGATTGCCACCGTCGCCACTGGTACACCGCCCGGCATCTGCACGGTAGAGAGCAACGCATCCAGCCCCTTGAGCGGGCCGCCATCGATAGGCACGCCGATCACCGGGCGAGTGGTGATGCCAGCAACGGCACCAGCCAGATGAGCAGCCAAACCGGCAGCACAGATAAAGACCTTGCAGCCACGGGCCTCGGCATCGGTCACATACTGATGGGTTGCTGCCGGAGTACGGTGCGCAGAGGTCACTTTAACTTCTACGGTGATATCAAACGACTTGAGCACCTCAAGAGTGGTTTGCATCACCGGAAAGTCAGAATCAGAGCCCATCAAGACGGCAACAAAGGGTTTACTCATGGTGAAGATGTCCTTACTCCAAGTGGGGGATGATGTTCACCGAAAACGTTTTTATCTGCTTGCGGCGGCGCGATTATACCTGCTCACTTTGGTGGCCGCATTTCTTTTGCGGACAGACCCAGCGCAGATTTCCCCGCACTTTTTTCTCGACCATAATGCCCCAACCACACGCTGGGCACGGCATGGGGATCGGCTTGTCGTTCACCACATATTTACAATGGGGATAGCCATCACAGGAGTAAAATTGCTTGCCGTAGCGGGAGGTTCGGCTCACCAGATGATCCTTGCCACACGCGGGACAGAGGATCTGGGTATCGTCACTCTCCTGCAAGGATGCGATGTGCTGACAGGCCGGATAGTGGGTGCAGCCAACAAACAGACCGTAACGCCCCTTCTTGATCGCCAGCGGCTGTCCACAATCGGGACAAGCAGAGCCTTCGAGCACCTTTTCGATGTCGCGGCCGGATGGTGTCAGGGAGCGGATATAATCACAGGAAGGGTACGTGGAGCAGCCAAGAAACAGGCCATGCTTGCCCTGGCGCATCACCAGTTCGGCCCCGCACTGCGGGCACGGCTCGCGCTCGAAGGCATGTTCGTGGGCTGAAAAGAGGTGATGATCAATTTTTGACATGGGCCGCGCCTTGAAATCCAGATGGCCTGAATTCTACCAGCGCGGCACCGGACTGTCAGTGAATGACGCCGTCTGACTCATCAAACACCAGCTCTTCCATCTGCTGGTAGGCATTTTCACTGCCCGGTACGTTGAACAGCACCATCATAACGACCCACTTCAGGTCATCCAGCTCGATATCCGGTTTATCCAGTTCGAGCAGGCGCTCGATACAGATCTCGCGGGTTTCGGCATTCAAGACTTGAGCCTGCTCCAGGAAAAGCAGGAAACCACGGCACTCGGTGCCGAGGCGAGCCAGCTCCTGCGGGGCATAGATACGCATCGAGCCTTGCGCGCTGGCGGTGACATAGATCTCCCGCTCGCTATCGTGCAAGTTGGCCAGTCGCTCCAGCCAATTCAGTGCCTTGTCGATTTCATCTTTATCGAAACCGGCCCGAGTCAACTCATCGCTTAGCTCATCCTGCTCGACCATCACATCTGCATCGCTGTGGATGTAGGTCTCGAAAAGGTACATCAATACATCAAACATGATTCGCCCTCCTCGCTCTGACGTATCCACCGGCTACCGCCATCACTGCACCGGCCAGCTCCAGCTCTACCAACCTGCCTAATACCACTTCAACAGGAAGCTGGGCCCGCTCGGCAACGGTATCCACGCTCGTGGTCTCATAATCTACGTTATCCAACAAATCGGCATAAGGCAATTCGCTATTATGCTGTTGCTCAGATGATGCAGCCGGCCACTGCGGCCGAACGCTCCACTCAGGCAGCTCTTCCACTATATCGGCCGCACTCAGCACAAGTTTGGCCCCCTGCTGAATTAATCTGTTGCACCCTATGGCTTGGGCATTTTGCGGCGCGCCGGGCACCGCAAACACCTCGCGCCCCTGTTCCAATGCATAACGGGCGGTGATCAATGAACCGCTCTGTTCGGTCGCCTCCACCACTAGGGTGCCCAGAGAGAGTCCACTGATAATACGGTTGCGCCGAGGAAAATGTTCAGCGAGCGGCCCCTTATCCGGCGCCAGCTCGGAGATAAGCAAACCACCATTCTCCAGAATCTGACCTGCCAGCCCTTGATGGCGTTTGGGATAGAGGCTGTCGAGACCCGAGCCCAACACTGCAAGGGTGATGCCTCCACAAGCCAGCGCTTGCTGATGGCAAACACCATCAATGCCCAGCGCCAGCCCGGAGGTAATAGCCAACCCACAGGCAACCAGCTCACCACTGAGACGAGAGGCATTGTCTTTGCCGGCATAGGTGGGATGGCGCGTCCCGACCATCGCCAACTGAGGCAGTGACAGTGCAGTGAGATCGCCGCGACAGTAGAGCAGCAAAGGGGCAGCGGGAATTTCCCGCAACAAGGATGGATAAACCGGATGGTCTTGCGGGATAAGGAAGTGGCCGGGCAACGCGGTCCAAGCCAGGCTCTGCTCAACAACCGGCGATGGCCAGCGCAGTTGCTTAATCTGCTCTGACGACAAGCCTATGCCATGCAGTTGCACTTCATCACTCTGGAACAGGGTATGAATGTCACCCCCAACCCGCTCCAGCAAGCGGGCAGCCGTCACCGGGCCAATACCGGCGACGGCATCCAGGGTCAGCCAGAGCGCCAGACGCTCATCTGGATAAGTCACGTCAGAAATGAGTGACCTGATAACCCGAGCTCACCATGTCATTACTCTGCATGATGAGACCGTAGCTCAGCTTGTCATAGACCTTAAACAACATGACCCGGGCAATCGCTTCGGAAGGCAGTGGTGCCTTGTTATTACTGCTGTAAAACACCCGGTTAAAGACCGACGACAACTCCTTGTACTGCACATTGCCATTTTTGGTTACCAAAGCGGCCCCAGGGCGTTTGACATCCAGCACATCCCCAGCGACCAGTTGATCACGGGCACCCCTATTGATCAGCACTACATCAAACTTGCCCCCCCCACGGGTCTTGTTTGGCAGGCCGATAATGTAACCGGGGGTAATAGCAGGCGCGGCTCGGGGCATAAATACAGCAGGCATGTTCTCCTGAGCGGGTAATGGCATCACCTTGTCACCCTGCAGCACTTCGCGCTGGTTATGGGTCAAGGTTACTTTGGTCCGGTCGCCATCAAGACGCGCTATAGCCCGCACCACACCAGCAAAGATTGCCTCTTGGCCCAGCAGTTCACCGGTTTCACGATCCTTGTAGATCACTCCGGGGTGATAGACGCCATAGACCTGCCCCGGCGTCAGTGAACCCTGCACATAGAGGGTATCCCCCTCCAGCATGCCTATATGTTTCTGGTCCGATCCCAGCAGATAAGGCAGAGTCTTCTGCTGCTGGCTATCTGCCAGAATATGGTCGGTTTGCAAGAAAGGGCCGATCTCGCTGATGGGCAAGGTTGGAATAGGGTTGGCTTTGTTCTCATAGCGGTTTTTGGGGCTAAGGCGAATAACTTGCTTGCCCCCCTGTATCTCCTTGCCAAGACGGGGCTCCCCGTTGACCCAGGTCAGGTGCAGCACATCGCCGGGATAGATCCAGTGCGGGTTGGCAATCTGCGGATTAATGTTCCAGAGGCGCGGCCACAGCCAGGGCTCTGCCAGATACTGGCCGGAGATATCCCACAAGGTGTCGCCTTTTTGCACCACATAACTGTCGGGATAACCCTGCTTCAGCTTCAACTGGTCGGCCAGGGCAGACTGGCCCACGGTCACCAACAAACAGGCTAAGATGGTTTGCTTCAGATACATAACACTCCCTGTTACTTCTGCACGCAAAGTGTTGCTGTTTTTTGTCGGCGTAAATGACTAGAATTACGCCAATATTTGACTGCATTTATACGAAACGAAAGAAAAAACTATGGCCATTCTAGATGTATTGCGCTTTCCCGATGAACGTCTGCGCACTGTAGCAGCCCCTGTCGAGACCTTTACACCCGAGTTACAACACATTGTAGATGATATGTTCGAAACAATGTATGCGGAGGAAGGCATTGGCCTGGCCGCAACTCAAGTCAACATTCATCAGCGCATCATAGTGATCGATGTCTCTGAAAACCGTGAAGATCCTCTGGTATTGATCAATCCGGAGATCCTCGAGCAGAGCGGCAGCACCGGCATTGAAGAGGGTTGCCTCTCCGTCCCGGAACATCGTGCCTTGGTGCCTCGCGCCGAACAGCTCACCATCAGGGCACTGGATCGTCACGGCAAGCCATTCGAACTGGCAGCGGACGATCTGCTCGCTATCTGCATCCAGCATGAGATGGATCATCTGGTCGGCAAGCTGTTTGTGGATTACTTGTCCCCACTCAAGCGCCAGCGCATTCGTCAGAAGCTGGAAAAAATGGCCCGTGAAGATCGCAAAGCCCTCTGAGGACCTGTTGCATTGAAGAAACTGAAACTGATTTTTGCCGGTACTCCCGACTTCGCCGCCCGTCACTTGGCGGCGTTGTTGTCTTCCGACCACGAGGTCGTTGCCGTTTATACCCAGCCTGACAAGCCTGCAGGTCGCGGTCAGAAGCTCACCGCCAGCTCGGTCAAAGAGCTGGCACTGACCCACAATCTGCCGGTTTACCAACCAGCCTCCCTGCGCACAGAAGAGGCGCAAGCCGAGTTGGCCGCCTTGGGTGCCGATCTGATGGTGGTGGTGGCCTATGGCCTGATCCTGCCCAAAGCTGTGCTCGATACCCCCCCGCTGGGCTGTATCAACGTCCACGGCTCGCTGCTGCCACGCTGGCGCGGTGCTGCGCCGATCCAGCGCGCTATCTGGGCGGGCGATGACGAAACCGGTGTCACTATTATGCAGATGGATGTGGGGCTCGATACCGGCGCCATGATCCGTAAAGTAAACTGCCCCATCTCGGCAGACGACACCTCCGCCAGCCTTTACGACAAGCTGGCGGAACTGGGCCCGCAGGCGCTGGTCGATACCATCAATGCCATAGCTGCCGGTGAAACCGCTGCCGACGCGCAAGATGATGCGCTGGCCAACTACGCCGAGAAGCTCTCCAAAGAGGAGGCTCGCATCGACTGGTCAATGGACGCAGTAACGATTGAGCGTTGTATCCGTGCCTTCAACCCCTGGCCTATCAGCTGGTTTGAAGTGGCTGACCAAACCATCAAAGT
Organism: Aeromonas sobria; assembly: GCF_000820145.1. Lineage (GTDB taxonomy): Bacteria > Pseudomonadota > Gammaproteobacteria > Enterobacterales > Aeromonadaceae > Aeromonas > Aeromonas sobria. The sequence goes on from NZ_CDBW01000002.1 coordinate 62,181, forward strand.
ATGGCAAGCAAAGGTCATCGCCAGCGAGCACGGTCAGCAACCCGGCACCCTGCTCAACGCAGACAAACAGGGGATCGACATCGCCACCGGCCAAGGCATCTTGCGCCTGCTGACCCTGCAGCCACCCGGTAAAAAAGCCATGTCGGTTGCAGATCTGCTGAACTCTCGCCGCGACTGGTTTGAACCCGGCACGCAATTGAACTGAATTGACACAAGCGGGGCCAAGGCCCCGACTTGCGCATCTAAGGTAACATTATGAAAACACGCGCACAGGCTGCTCTCGTTATTCAACAGGTGCTGGATCAGGGTCAATCTCTCTCCGCTGTTCTGCCTGCTGCCCAGGAGAAGGTTGCGCCTCGCGACCGCGCCCTCCTGCAAGAACTTTGCTATGGCACCCTGCGCTGGCTACCCCGCCTCGATGCGGCGGTGAGCGAGATGATGGACAAGCCTCTCAAGAACAAGAGCCGCATCTTTCATTACCTCATTCTGGTCGGCCTCTATCAGCTCATCTATACCCGCATTCCGGCCCACGCCGCGGTGGCCGAGACGGTCAATGCCGTCAAACTGCTCAAGGGTACCTCCCTGCGTGGCCTGATCAACGGCGTGCTGCGCAACTTCCAGCGCAGCGCTGAAGTCATCCTGCTGCGCATCGACCGGGTCCCCAACATTCGCCTCGGTCATCCAGAGTGGCTCACCAAACGGCTGCGCCAGGCTTACCCTGATCAGTGGGAATTGATCATGGAGGCCAACAACCAGCGTCCGCCAATGTGGATCCGCAACAACAGCCAGCGCCAGAGCCGCGAGCAGATGCTGGCCCGCATGGCCGAAGTGGACATCAATGCGGTAGCCGGTGAGGAAGGGGAAGATTGCATCCTGCTGGAGCGTCCTTGCGATGTGACCAAGCTGCCCGGCTTCGAGGCAGGTGACTGCTCGGTACAGGATGGTGCCGCACAACAGGCTGCGACACTGCTCGACCCACAACCGGGTGAGTGGGTACTCGACGCCTGCGCCGCCCCCGGTGGCAAAACCGCCCACCTGCTGGAGCGTCAGCCCAAGCTTGCCGGCGTGGTGGCCGTCGATGCTGACGAAAACCGCCTCAAACGGGTGCAAGAGAACCTGGTTCGCATCGGCCTCACCGCTCAGGTGATCCATGGCGATGCCAGCACCCCGGATCAGTGGTGGCCAGAGGGCCAGTTCGATCGCATTCTGCTGGATGCTCCCTGCTCCGCCACTGGCGTGATCCGTCGTCATCCCGACATCAAGTGGCTGCGCCGGGATCAGGACATTCGGGAGCTGGCCGAACTGCAGCGCCGCATTCTCAATGCCCTCTGGGGCAAGCTGAAAAGCGGCGGCACCTTGCTTTATGCCACCTGCTCCGTACTGCCGGAAGAGAACCGCGAGCAGATCCGCGCCTTCCTTGCGGCCACCAAAGGTGCCAAATTGGTACCGCTGCACCCGCAAGACACCCCGGAGTGCCCGGGGCGCCAGTTCCTGCCGGGTGAAGCAGAGATGGATGGCTTCTACTACGCCAAACTGATCAAGCTCTGAACCTGAGATGACGTCCCTCGTTCAGGAAAACAGCCAGACATCCGCTGGCTGCCCCTTTTACTGCACCAATGTGAGTAGACGTTCCCTATGAAAATTATCATTTTGGGAGCCGGCCAAGTCGGCGGCACCCTGGCCGAGAACCTGGCCGGGGAGAACAACGACATCACCATCGTCGATACCGACAGCGAACGCCTGCGCGAGCTGCAGGACAAGTTTGACCTGCGGGTGGTCAACGGCCACGGTGCTCACCCTAAGGTACTGCGCGAAGCGGGAGCGCAAGATGCTGACATGCTGGTAGCCGTCACCAACAGTGACGAAACCAATATGATTGCCTGTCAGGTGGCCTACACCCTGTTCAACACCCCGAACAAGGTGGCGCGGATCCGCTCCCCTGCCTATCTCAGCGAGCGGGACCGCCTGTTCCTGCCTGAATCTGTGCCGGTCGATCACCTGATCGCCCCCGAGCAACTGGTCACCGACTATGTCCGTCGCCTGATCGAATATCCGGGTGCCCTGCAAGTGGTTGATTTTGCCGGTGGTAGAGTGGGCTTAGTGGCAGTAAAGGCTTACTACGGCGGTCCGCTTGTGGGCAATGCCCTCTCCACCCTGCGCGAGCATATGCCCAACATCGAGACCCGGGTAGCGGCCATTTTCCGTCAGGGACGCCCGATCCGTCCGCAAGGCACCACCATCATCGAAGCAGATGACGAGGTGTTCTTTGTGGCGGCGGCAGGCCATATCCGCGCAGTGATGTCGGAGTTACAGCGCCTCGAGAGCCCCTACCGCCGCATCATGATCGTCGGCGGTGGCAATATCGGGGCCGGTCTGGCGCGCCAGCTGGAGAAGCGTTACAGCGTCAAACTCATTGAGCGCAACCAGAAGCGGGCAGAGCAGCTTTCCGAGCTGCTGGAAAACACCATCGTCTTCTGTGGCGATGCGTCAGACCAGGAACTGCTGGCCGAGGAGCATATCGATCAGATCGACGTCTTTATCGCGGTGACCAACGAGGACGAGGCCAACATCATGTCGGCACTGCTCGCCAAGAAGATGGGTGCCAAGAAGACCATGGTGCTGATCCAGCGCGGTGCCTACGTGGATTTGGTGCAAGGTGGCCCGATCGATATCGCCATCTCACCCCAGCAGGCCACCATCTCGGCCCTGCTGACTCACGTGCGTCGGGCAGACATCGCCAACGTCTACAGTTTGCGCCGCGGCGCTGCCGAGGCCATTGAGGCGATCGCCCATGGCGACGAGAATACCTCCAAGGTGGTCGGCAAGACTGTGGGTGAACTTAGGCTGCCACCAGGCACCACCATTGGTGCTATCGTTCGGGGAGATGAGGTGCTGATCGCCCACGATCGCACCAAAATCCAGCAGGATGACCACGTAGTCATGTTCCTGGTGGACAAGAAGTACATCCCTGAAGTGGAACGGCTGTTTCAGCCAAGTCCTTTCTTCCTGTAACGTATTGATGCGCACAGGCTGTCAAACCAGACCCGGCTCCCTGAAGGGAATTGTCCGGGTCTTTTTTAATCAACGACCAGGTTATCGAACATGATCAAGCTGCGTCCCATTATCTTCACCCTCGGGTTGGTGCTCTCCAAGCTGGCGCTCTTCATGTGGCTACCCACCTTGCTGGCGCTGCTAACCGGTTCTGAAGGATTCATCGAATTTCTCAAATCGGTGCTGATCACTCATGGTGCTGCGCTGCTCTGCCTGCACTATGGCCGCAAGGCAGAATTTCATCTGGGGGTGCGGGAGATGTTCCTGCTCACCACCTCCGTCTGGGTAGTGGCCTGTATCTTTGGCGCCCTGCCTTTTGTCTTCATCAATCACATCGGCTTTGCGGATGCCTATTTCGAGACCATGTCAGGGGTGACCACCACCGGGTCTACGGTGCTCTCCGGGCTCGACAATATGGCCCACAGCATCCTGTTGTGGCGATCTATCCTGCAGTGGCTGGGAGGCGTTGGCTTTATCGTCATGGCGGTCGCCATCCTGCCTTACCTCAACGTCGGTGGTATGAAGCTGTTCCAGACCGAGAGCTCGGATTGGTCTGACAAGAGCGCGCCACGAGCCAAGACGGTGGCCAACAACATAGTAGTGGTGTATCTGGTGCTCTCCATGCTCTGCTTCATGGCTTACTGGGCCAGCGGCATGAACATGTTCGAGGCCATCAACCACTCGATGACCACCTTGAGTACCGGTGGATACTCTACCTCCGATCAATCCATGTCCCACTTCTCCAACTCGGCACACTGGATTGGTACCCTGTTCATGTTCCTCGGCGGCCTGCCCTTCCTGCTCTACGTACAGAGCCTCAACCACAAGGATTACAGCCTGTTCCAAGATGCCCAGGTACGCGGCTTTTTCTGGCTGGTAGTCTGGGTGACGGCCATCATGACCTTCTATTTGTGGCAGCGGGACCTGTTCAGTTTTATGGATGCCTTGCGCATCAGCTGCTTCAACATCGTCTCGGTGCTCACCACTACTGGCTATGGCCTCGGCGATTTCGGCACCTGGGGGCCGCTGGCCAGCATCGTCTTCATCGTGCTGCTGGCGCTGGGCGCCTGCTCAGGATCCACCGCTGGCGGCCTCAAGATCTTCCGGGTACAGGTGGCGTTTGCCCTGTTCAGAAAACAGATGCGCCAGCTGATGCACCCCTCTGCGGTGTTCCCGCAAAAATACAACGGCCGGACGGTCAATGACGCCATCATCCGCTCGATGATCTCCTTCGTGCTGGCCTACTTCGCCATCATTCTGGTGATTGCGGCGCTGCTGGCGGCCATCGGACTTGACCCACTCACCTCCATCTCCAGCTCCATCACCGCCGTCGCCAACGTAGGTCCGGGTATGGGCCCCGTGGTCGGCCCCAGCACCAACTTCGCCAGCCTGCCCGACTCGGCAAAATGGCTGCTGTCGTTCGGCATGCTGCTGGGCCGACTGGAGATCCTGACGGTCGCCGTGCTGTTCTTCCCCTCCTTCTGGCGCCAGTAACTCCTCTCTGCATACCAGCAAAAAGCCGCAGCGTTCACCCGCTGCGGCTTTTTAATCTCAAGCGCCCCGTTTTGCCCATCACTCATCCGTTCCTGATGGCCTGCTCGATAGCAGCAAACCGACCAGAGTGAATCACAGACATAAAAAACGAGCCCAAACCAAAGGTTTGGGCCCGTTTATCGGTGAATCGTCAGCTGCTACGAAAGCGCCTGAGCGACTCAGCACATGGCATTAGCCACGGCCAGAACGCTTACGATCCATTTCAGTCAGCAGCTTCTTACGAATGCGGACTGCCTTAGGAGTAACTTCTACCAGTTCATCGTTGTCGATGAACTCGAGAGCCTGTTCCAGGGTCATGCGGATCGGCGGAGTCAGCACTTGAGCTTCATCGGTACCGGAGGCACGCATGTTGGTCAGCTGCTTGCCCTTCAGGCAGTTAACTGTCAGGTCGTTGGAGCGGGAGTGAATACCGATCACCTGGCCTTCGTATACTTCGGTAGCGTGACCGATAAACAGACGACCGCGGTCTTGCAGACCGAACAGGGCGAAAGTCAGAGCCTTACCGGTTGCGTTGGAGATCAGCACGCCATTCTGACGCTCGCCGATGCTGCCACCCTTGTGCGGACCGTAATGGTCGAAGCTGTGATACAGCAGACCGGTACCGGAGGTCATGGTCAGGAACTCGGTCTGGAAACCGATCAAGCCACGGCTCGGGATCATGAAGTCAAGACGCACACGGCCCTTGCCATCCGGAGTCATGTTGGTCATCTCACCCTTACGCAGGCCGAGTTGCTCCATCACGGAACCCTGGTTCGCTTCTTCCACATCGACAGTGACTGTCTCATACGGTTCGTGAAGCACGCCATCGATGGTGCGCAGGATAACTTCTGGACGGGATACCGCCAGTTCGTAGCCTTCGCGACGCATGTTTTCGATCAGGATGGAGAGGTGCAGTTCACCACGACCGGATACACGGAACTTGTCCTGGTCATCAGTGTCTTCCACACGCAACGCCACGTTATGAACCAGTTCCTGGTCAAGACGCTCACGGATGTTACGGGAAGTAACGAACTTACCTTCTTTACCGGCAAACGGTGAGGTGTTGACCTGGAAGGTCATGTTCACGGTTGGCTCATCAACAGACAGAGCCGGCAAGGCTTCAACTGCGTTGTTATCACAGATGGTGTCGGAGATTTTCAGCTCACCCAGACCGGTGATAGCGATGATGTCGCCCGCTTGCGCGCTTGCAACTTCAGTACGAGCCAGGCCCAGGTAACCCAGTACCTGACCGACCTTACCAGTACGAGTCTTGCCATCAGCACCAACAACAGTAACCTGCTGGTTGCTCTTGACGCGACCACGGCTGATACGGCCGATACCGATAACACCCACGTAGGAGTTGTAATCGATCTGGGAGATCTGCATCTGGAAGCCGCCTTCAGGATCGGCATTCGGTGCTTTTACGTTATCAACGATAGCCTGGAACAGCGGCTCCATGCTGTCAGACTCAACGTCCTGATCCATGGAGGCCCAGCCGTTCAGCGCAGAGGCGTAAACAACTTTAAAGTCCAGCTGCTCATCAGTGGCACCCAGGTTGTCAAACAGATCAAATACCTGATCCATAACCCAATCAGGACGAGCGCCCGGACGGTCAACCTTGTTGATAACCACGATCGGCTTCAGACCCTTGGCAAAGGCTTTCTGGGTCACGAAACGGGTCTGTGGCATCGGGCCGTCAACGGCATCAACCAGCAGCAGCACGGAGTCAACCATGGACAGAACACGCTCAACCTCACCACCGAAGTCGGCGTGACCCGGGGTATCAACGATGTTGATGCGGTAGTCATTCCAGCGGATCGCGGTGTTCTTGGCGAGAATGGTAATACCACGTTCCTTTTCCAGGTCGTTGGAATCCATCAGACGCTCTTGACCATCAGTGGTACGGTCCAGGGTTCCAGACTGCTGCAGCAGCTTATCAACCAGGGTAGTTTTGCCGTGGTCTACGTGCGCAATAATCGCAATATTGCGTAAATTCTCTAACATTCTCGCCTCAATCACCGGGTAAAATTGGGCGCTAATTGTACTCTCGCCTTTGTGATCTGCCTAGCAGAATTGCAGCCCATTCACGCACAACTACAGATCTGGATCATAGACCGCCCCGACAAACCCTGCTTAGATGGGAAGTGACCGTATGATATGCACCACTTTAGAGCACCAAAACGATCCATCGTTGCACTAATTTGATGCGTGACCAGTCATGACCGCCTGATTTTGGGGCGCATCTCCTGCGGGATGACGCTGAAATCAAGCTGCCACAAACTTGGCACGATACTGGCTTATGTGAATACGATGACGCATTCACCCAAAGATTTTTAACACCGGAGGTTACTTAGCATGTCAGCCCAGAACGTTTTGGCCCTGATCCAGGAACACGAAGTCAAGTTTGTTGATCTGCGCTTTACCGACACCAAGGGTAAAGAGCAGCACGTATCCATCCCTTCTCATCAGGTCAACGAAGATTTCTTTGAAGACGGCAAGATGTTCGATGGTTCCTCCATCGGCGGCTGGAAAGGTATCAACGAATCCGACATGGTACTGATGCCGGACGCAGCCTCCGCCAAGCTGGATCCCTTCACTGAAGAGACCACCCTGAACATCGTTTGTGACGTGCTCGAGCCTGCCACCATGCAGGGCTACGACCGCGACCCGCGCTCCATCGCCAAGCGTGCCGAAGATTTCCTGAAGTCCAGCGGCATCGCAGACACCGTGCTGTTCGGGCCGGAGCCGGAATTCTTCATGTTCGACAACATCACCTTCTCCAACACCATGGGCCACAGCTTCGTGAAAATCGAATCTGAAGAGGCTGCATGGAACTCCGGCACCGAGTATGAGCACGGCAACAAGGGCCACCGTCCGTTCGTAAAAGGCGGCTACTTCCCGGTTGCACCGGTCGACTCCTCCCAGGATATCCGCGCCGCCATGTGTCTGGTGCTGGAAGAGATGGGCCAGGTCGTTGAAGCTCACCACCACGAAGTGGCCACTGCCGGTCAGAACGAGATCGCTACCCGCTTCAACACCCTTACCCTGAAGGCTGATGAAGTACAGGTACTGAAGTACGTGATCCACAACGTGGCCCACGCCTACAACAAGACCGTCACCTTCATGCCGAAACCCATGTTCGGCGATAACGGCTCCGGCATGCACTGCCACCAGTCGCTGGCCAAGAACGGTGTCAACCTGTTCGCGGGCGACCTGTACGGCGGCCTGTCCGAGATGGCACTGCACTACATCGGCGGCATCATCAAGCACGCCAAGGCTATCAACGCCTTCGCCAACCCGACCACCAACTCCTACAAGCGTCTGGTGCCGGGTTATGAAGCACCGGTCATGCTGGCCTACTCTGCCCGCAACCGCTCTGCCTCCATCCGTATCCCGGTGGTGCCGAGCCCGAAAGCCCGTCGTATCGAAGTGCGCTTCCCGGATCCGGCCGCCAACCCGTACCTGGCCTTCGCAGCCCAGCTGATGGCCGGTCTGGACGGTATCATCAACAAGATCCATCCGGGCGATGCCATGGACAAGAACTTGTATGACCTGCCGCCGGAAGAAGCCGCAGAAGTGCCGACCGTTGCTGGCTCTCTGGACGAAGCGCTGTCAGCCTTGAATGCAGATCGCGAGTTCCTGACCCGTGGTGGCGTGTTCAGCGATGACTTCATCAACTCCTATCTGGAGCTGAAACAGCATGACGTTGACCGTGTGCGCATGACCCCGCACCCGCTGGAGTTCGAACTGTACTACTCCGTCTAAGTCAGAACAGTCTGCCCGTTTAAATCCGGCCAGCTTGCTTAATCGTGACAAAACCCGCCATCTGGCGGGTTTTTTCTCTGATAGGATTAAGCAAGATACCGTCAAGGAGAGATGGATGAACAACAAACATGGCATAGGGACTCTCGCCCTCCTGTTGCTGACCTCGTTCGCTGCAGATGCGGCCAAGGTTTACTCCTGGGTCGATGGCAGCGGCGTCACCCACTACACAGATGCTCCACCACCGGGCAAGAGCGCCAAAGAGGTCGATCTGCGGGTCGCCCCCCTCATCGGCAGCTCGCCCCGTTCGGTACAGGTGGACAACTTCAACAGCCTGACCGGCGCCGATGCCAAGAAGGAAAAAGAGGCGGCCAAGCTGGCCATTGAACTGCTCTCCCCCGAGCAGGGCAGTACGCTGCGCGACAACACCGGCAACATCGTCTTTCAGGGCACCATCAGCCCCAAACCACCGACCCAGTATGATGTGCGCCTGACCCTGGATGGCAAAGCCGCCCCCATCGTCAGCAACAGCCTGTCGATCCGGGTAGAAAACGTCGATCGCGGTGCCCACGAGGCGCGGCTCGAGCTGCTCGCCAAAGACGGTACGATCCTTGCTAAATCCAGCTCAGTCACCTTTTACCTGCATAGAGCAAGCGTGACTCCGGCTCCCACACCCACCCCCAAGGCCGACTAGGGGTGATATAGCGCACCGATGCGGGTAAACTCAATGCACCATGTCGGTGCATTACAGGTGCATTGCACCGTTTTAGGGAGAAACCTGTGCCAACCCGCTCGGATAATGCCAAGACCCTATTGGATAATTTATTTACCGCCGTGATCCTGATGGATGAGCGGCTCTGCATTCAATTCGTCAACCCGGCGGCGGAACAGCTACTTTCCCTCAGTGAACGCCGGTTGATCGGCATTGAACTGCCCCATCTGCTGGAACATATCTCCCTCGACTTGCAGCGGCTCAAGCATTGCCTCGTTTCAGGGCAAGGCTTTACCGACAGCGAAGTGACTCTGGTAGTGGAGGGAGAACCCAGACTGGTGGAGATCAGCGTCAGCCCGCTCGCCGACCATGAGCAGCGACTGATGGTGGTGGAGCTGCGCAAGATCGACCAGCAGAAGAAGATCAGCCAGGAGCAGCAACAGCATGCCCAGCAACTGGCCGCCAAGGAGCTGGTGCGCGGCCTGGCCCACGAGATCAAGAATCCCCTCGGCGGCCTGCGCGGCGCAGCCCAACTGCTGCAAAAAGAGCTGCCGGACCCGGCCTTGCGTGAATACACCGGCATCATCATCGAACAGGCCGACCGGCTGCGGGTACTGGTCGATCGGTTGCTCGGCCCCCAGCGCCCCGGCCGTCACCAGATGCACAATGTCCATTCGGTACTCGAGCAGGTGCGCCGACTGGTCGAGCTGGAATTACCACCTACGGTACGCATCGAGCGGGATTACGACCCCAGCATCCCGGAATTCGAGATGGAACCGGATCAGCTGCAGCAGGCGTTTCTCAACATAGTGCGCAACGCCGCCGAAGCGCTCGGCGATCAGACCGGGCTTATCCGCATCAAGACTCGCACCGCGTTTCAGATCACCATCCACGGCCAGCGCTACAGGCTGGCGGCGGAGATCAAGATCATCGACAACGGCCCCGGCATTCCCGATGCCATCCGCGACACCCTGTTCTATCCGATGATCACCGGCAAGGAGGGGGGCACCGGGCTCGGCCTCTCCATCGCCCAGAACCTGATCGACCAGCACAAGGGGCGGATTGACTGCATCAGCTGGCCGGGTCACACCGAATTCACCATCTTTCTACCGCTTCGCAAGTAAGGGAACCCCATGACCGCCAAAGTGTGGATCGTCGATGACGACAGCTCTATCCGCTGGGTGCTGGAGCGCACTCTCGGCAGCGAAGGCTTCAGCTGCGAGAGCTTTGCCGATGGCGAAGCCCTACTGCACGCCCTTGAGCTGCGCTCGCCCGATGTGATCCTCTCCGACATCCGGATGCCCGGCATCGACGGCCTCAGCCTGTTGGAGCAGATCCACCGCCGTCAGGCCGATCTGCCCATCATCATCATGACTGCCCACTCGGATCTCGACAGCGCGGTCAACGCCTACCAGCGTGGTGCCTTCGAGTACCTGCCCAAACCGTTCGACATCGACGAAGCAGTGACCCTGGTGCGCCGCGCCGAGAATCACCTCAAAGAGCAGCGCACCAAGCGCAAGGTGCGCCAGCAGGAGACCACCGCCACACCGGAGATCATCGGCGAAGCGCCGGCGATGCAGGAGGTGTTCCGCGCCATCGGCCGCCTTTCACGCTCCAGCATCTCGGTGCTGATCAACGGCCAGAGCGGTACCGGCAAAGAGCTGGTCGCCCATGCGCTGCACAAGCACAGCCCGCGCGCCCACAAGAACTTCATCGCCCTCAACATGGCGGCTATTCCGAAAGATCTCATCGAATCGGAGCTGTTCGGTCACGAAAAGGGGGCCTTCACCGGCGCCAACAACATCCGCCACGGCCGCTTCGAGCAGGCCGACGGCGGCACCCTGTTCCTCGACGAGATCGGCGACATGCCGCTGGATGTGCAGACCCGGCTGCTGCGGGTATTGGCCGATGGTCAGTTCTACCGGGTCGGCGGTCACCAGCCGGTGCAGGTGGATGTGCGGATCATCGCCGCTACCCACCAGAATCTGGAGAAACGGGTCGCCGATGGCGAGTTTCGCGAGGATCTGTTCCACCGCCTCAACGTCATCCGCATCCACATCCCCGCCCTCAAGGAGCGCCGTGAGGATATTCCCCAGCTGGCCCATCACTTCCTGCTGCGAGCGGCCAAGGAGCTGAATGTGGAGGCCAAGAGCCTGCACCCGGACACCCAGGCCTATATCAGCCGTCTGCCCTGGCCGGGCAACGTGCGCCAGCTGGAGAACGTCTGCCGCTGGCTCACCGTGATGGCCTCTGGTCAGGAGGTGCTGGTCGGCGACCTACCTGCCGAACTGCTGACCCCGATCAGCAATAGTGCTGAGCCGGGTCAACCGGCGATGCCCGGCTGCTGGCAACAGCAGTTGCAGGAGTGGATTGCCGCCAAGCTGGCGCTGGGGGAGACCGACATCCTGGCCGATGCCATGCCCCAGTTCGAGCGGATCATGCTGGAGACAGCGCTGGAGCACACCCACGGCCACAAGCAGGAGGCGGCGCGCCTGCTCGGTTGGGGTCGCAACACCCTGACCCGCAAGCTGAAGGAACTCGATCTCTCCTGAGTCCCGGGGAAAAACGATTCCCATCACGCCCTGACAAATCACCGCCCGCCAGAACCCCGTTTAGCCGTAAACGGGGTATCTTTTTTGAAAGCCCCGCCTAGAATGGCAGGCTTTCAAACCTGACTCGACGAGGGCGCCCCCATGATTGACAGATCTCTCCCCCTGACCGACCTGCACCGCCATCTGGACGGCAACATCCGCCCGCAAACCATCCTCGAGCTGGGTCGCCAACACAATATCCAGCTGCCAGCCTTCGAGCTGGAAGCGCTGCGCCCCCACGTGCAGATCGTTGAAAACGAGCCGAGCCTGGTTGCCTTCCTGAAGAAGCTGGACTGGGGCGTTGCCGTGCTGGCCGATTACGATGCCTGCCGCCGGGTCGCCTACGAGAACGTGGAAGATCTGCTGCGGGCCGGTATCGACTATGCCGAGTTGCGTTTCAGCCCGGCCTACATGGCGATGGCCCACAAGCTGCACCCGCAGGGCGTAGTGGAAGCCATCATCGACGGCGTGGCCGCTGGCAGCCGCGACTTCGGTATCAAGGCCAACCTGATCGGCATCATGAGCCGCACCTTCGGCACCGAGCAGTGCAATCAGGAGCTGGCCGCCTGTCTGGCCCACCGCGACAAGCTGGTCGCCATCGATCTGGCCGGTGACGAACTGGGCTTCCCGGGCACCCTCTTTACCGACCACTTCCGCAAGGTGCGCGATGCGGGCATGCACGTCACCGTACACGCTGGTGAAGCTGCTGGCCCCGAGAGCATGTGGCAAGCCATTCGCGAGCTGGGCGCCGAGCGTATCGGCCACGGCGTCAAAGCGATTCAGGATCCGGCCCTGATGGCCTATCTGGCCGAACACCGCATCGGCATCGAATCCTGCCTCACCTCCAATATCCAGACCACCACGGTAGCGAGCCTAACCGAACACCCGATCCGCCAGTTCCTGGCTGCCGGGGTACTGGCCTGCCTCAACACCGACGACCCGGCGGTAGAGGGCATCGATCTGCCCCACGAATATGAGGTGGCCGCTCCGGCCGCTGGCATGACCGCCAGCGAGATCCGCACCGCCCAGCAGAACGGCCTGACCCTGGCCTTCCTGAGTGATAGCGATAAAGCAGCGCTGAGCGCCCGCGCCGCCAGCCGCTGATCCACACCGGCACTGCAAATAAAAACGGCCCACTTCGGTGGGCCGTTTGCTTTTCGGATTTCTGATGACAAGTGAGCACGGGCCCGCCGCCACCAGCCAAGGTCCAAACCGGGTTTGGGCCTTGGCTGATGGCGGCGCAGGGGAAAACTACTCACGCTCGTTGTCGCGTTCCAGCGCCCGCTCCACCAAAGGCTCGGGCAGGCTCTTGGTCACCTCCACCCCCAACTCGCGGAAACGCTCGACCTGCGCAATCAGGTTGCCACGGCCGTTGACCAGCCGTCCCATCGCCTTGTCGTAACTCTCCTGCGCCTTGTGCAGGCTGCCACCCATCTGCTGCATCTCCTCCACAAACAGCCGCAGCTTTTCGTATAGACGACCGGCCCGCTCGGCAATCTGGCGGGCATTCTGGTTCTGCCGCTCGTAGCGCCACAGGTTCTCGATGGTGCGCAGCGCCACCATCAGGTTGGTAGGGCTCACCAGCAGGATGTTGTGGTCGAGGCCGTAGCGCACCAGCGAGGGATCGGCCTCCAGCGCGGTAAAAAAGGCAGGCTCCACCGCCACGAACATCAGCACATAGTCGAGGGTACGCACCCCGGGCAGTTGCTGGTAATCCTTGCGGCCCAGCTCGCGGATATGGTTGCGCACCGAGGCGACGTGCTCCTTGAGCGCCACCGCCTTCTCCAGCTCGTCATCGCTGTTGTACCAGCGCTCGTAGGCGGTCAGCGATACCTTGGCGTCGATGATGATGTCTTTTTCCTGCGGCAGGTGGACGATCACATCGGGCTGGTAGCGCTTGCCCTTCTCCACCTCGATATTGACCTGGGTGTGGTACTCGTGGCCCTCGCGCAGGCCGCATTCGCTGAGGATCCGCGCCAGCACCACTTCGCCCCAGTTGCCCTGCTGCTTGCTGTCGCCCTTGAGGGCGCGGGTCAGCGCCGCTGCCTCTTCGGTCATGCGGGCATTGAGCTCGGCGAGGCGCTCCAGCTCGAACTTGAGGCTGTGGCGCTGGGCCGTCTCCTGGGCGTGGGTCTCCCCCACCTGACGGCGAAAGCCCTCCAGCTGCTCTTTGAGCGGCGTGAGCAGCAGATCCAGGCTGTTCTGGTTCAATTCGCGGAAGTTACCGGAGTTTTGCTCGAAGATCCGGTTGGCGAGGTTCTCGAACTGCTGGCTGAGACGCTGTTCCGCCTCCTGTTGCAGTTGCAGCTTCTCGGCGGCGGCCAGCCGCTCGCTGCGCAGGGTTGCTTCCGCATCCTTGAGGCGGGCGGTGAGCTTGATCAGTAGGGTCTGCTGCTGATCCAGCTTCTGCTGGCCCTGCATCCGCTCATCCTGCAACTCGTCGAAGCGATCTTGCAGCGCCTGATGGCGCTCCTGCACCAGCATCAGTTCCTGAGCCTGCGCCGTGGCCGCTCGCCGCCCGATCAGCCAACCAAGCCCGAGGGCCAGCACGGCCGCAGGCAGCAAGATCCCCCAGAGCCCGGGGTCGATCATTTGCGACTCCGTTGACGCAAGAAGAGCTCGAGATAGCGGTTAACCAAAATCCAGAGCACCACGTAGATCAGGTAGGCGGCCAGCACCACCCACTTGTGGGTGTTGACGCCGGTGTCGAGCTCGGCGAACTCGATATCCTTGATGCGGCAATAGGCCCACATCAGCAGGGGAAAGACGTAGAGCAGGGACGCACGCCAGAGAAATAACCACATATGTTTTCATTCAACCAGACAAAAAGACCCGCCTAGCTTACACAAGGGCAACTGCGCTTGCGATCCTGGTGGCCGCTATTCTCTGGCCTGCTTGCCGAAACTTCGATAAAATTAACCCCTAATAGGTATCAGGGGCGCGCATGACTCACTATTTCCTCCGTTGGCTGACGCAAGGCTGGCAAGCTTCCCGCAAGCCCGCCGTGGTTTGCCATGAAGCGCGCCCGCCGTGGGCCATCGAGGAGTCCCAGTACCTCTCTCTGTGCAACCGTTGCGGCGAGTGCTTCAAGGCCTGCCCGCGCGGCCTGCTCAAACCGGCCACCCAGGAGGAGTACGAGGGGAGCCCCATTGCGGGCACGCCGGTGCTCGATCTCGCCTGCGGCCAGTGCAGCTACTGCGGCAGTTGCGCCAGAGCCTGTCCCACTGGCGCCCTCGACCTGCAACTGGGTCGTCAGGTGCAGACCCGGGTCCAGATCGAGGAGAGCTGTCAGGCCAGACAGGGCTTCTACTGCCTGCTCTGTGAAGATGCCTGCCCCCAGCTGGCGATCAAGGCCAGCGCCGATGGCATCAACGTCAACATGGATGCCTGCAACGGCTGCGGTGCCTGCGGCCTCGCCTGCCTGCACGGCGCCATCACCCTGATCCGCCAGCCGGGCAGTCGTTAAAAACCACCTGCGCACAAAAGCAAAAGGGACCAATCAAGGTCCCTTTATCGCGTATTCGTTATTTCGCGCCCTGTCAGGCCATGGTCACGACGGGATCCTGCTCGATACCCAGCAGGTGGCAGAGACGATTAGGATCACGCACCGCATCGGCCAAGGTGTATTCACCCAGCACTTCGAGGAAAGCATTCATGGCGCGGCGCAGAATGCCCTGAATACGACAGCCACCGGAGAGACGGCAGTTCTCGCGCTTACAGTCGACCGGGCAGAGCACGTGCTCCATGTCCATCACCACATCCCGCAGATTGATGGAGACCGCAGAGCGACCCAAGCGGATTCCACCGTGCTTGCCACGTACCGTCTCGATATACCCCTTGATGCCAAGCTGGTGCACAATTTTGACCACATGGTTGCGCGAGATCGCAAAGGTGTCGGCCACTTCGGTAATTGTCGACAGGCGATCCCCTGGCTGAATCGCCAGAAAGGTCAGGGTACGCAGGGCGTAGTCGGTAAATCGTGTCAGTTGCATGGTCTCACTTGCCTCTTACTACAAGCCAGGAATCAGGACGACAACATTGAGCTAAGAGGCAGGAGACAACCGGTTTGTCCCTGTTCACCAGGGGGACCTGTCTCTTAATCTGAGTTGCGGAGTGACAGGTTAAGAGCAGCACCAGCGGGTGTCGATGAAGATGCACATAAATCGACACTTTCTTTGATTGATCGCAAACTTGCCGGGTTACCCCGGCGTTTGCCCGCTTTATTGCGGGTAAATCTCCCGAACAGTCCCCCTCACCAAGCCCCCTCTACGAGTAGCCATATGGCCCGCGTTCCGATCCTGAATCGACCGCCAGAGAGGTGGTTCAGTGGGGCTGTTTCAGCCAGTTTTTGAGGGCGACCGAGGGGATGGAGCTCTCGGAGGCGACGGCGAATGCCCCCCAATCCACCGCGCACTGCAGCGCATCCTTGATCGCCATGCCCCGCGCCAACCCGTGAATCAAGCCACCGGCGAAGGCATCCCCCGCCCCCGTGGTATCGACCACCGAAACCGGCCGGGCGGCGACCCGGATCTGCTCGTCACCGTGGATGGCCACGGCCCCCGCCTTGCCCTCGGTCAGCACCAGCCATTCGAGCTGCTCCCCCGCCAGCTGGCGGGCATGTTGCCAGGGGTCGCTCACCTCCCCGAGATCGGAGCGGGAGGCCACCAGCACATGGCAAGGGCGGCGTGCCTGCCCCCCTTTGGGATACTGGGCCACCACGAAGCTCTTGCCGAGCATCTGGCGCATGTAGCTGATGATGGCGGTGCCGGGATAGTTCACATAGAGGCAATCCACCCCCTCCAGCGGCAGCTCGCCGGGCAAATCGGGACGCCGAGGACGGCGCAGTATGGTGCGCTCGCCGGTGGAGTCCACCAGAATGAGCAGTTCGCCGGTCTCGCCGCCAAAACGCTCCACATGGCTGCAATCCAGCCCGTAACCGGCCGCCTGCTCCAGCAGCCAGTCACCAGCCTCATCCAGTCCGATGCGAGAGGCAATAGTCACCTCGTGGCCGGCCCACACCAGCCCGATGCCGGTGTTGGCGGCGCCGCCCCCCAGCCTGCGACCCTGATCCACATATTGCAGCCGGGCCCCCGCCACCAGCGGTTCGGAGAGGGAGAGCACATGATCACAGTTGAGATTGGCAAGCAGCAGAATGCGGGACATAGAGACCTCGGACGATGGAGATAGCCCAGAAAAGAAGGCTGAACCCCGAGTAGAGCCCAGCCTGACAGAAGAGACAACCGGCAGCGATCGGGAATCCGATCGGGATCAATAGATGGGCAGCTCCACCCCGGCCAGCAGCTCGTCGATGCGCGCCTGAGTCGGCTGCTGCATCACGCTCTGAATCACCTCCTTGGTGAGGTGAGGCGAGAAGGAGCTGATGAAGTCATACATGTAGTTCTGCAGCAGTATGCTCTTGCTGAAACAGATCTGCGCCGGACAGGGCTTGAACAGGTGCTCCAGATTGATGGAGACCAACCCCGGGGCATCGGTGTCATTGGCTACCAGGGATGAAATGATGCCGATGCCAAAGCCCAGCTCCACGTAACGCTTGATCACCCCAGCATCCATCACCGTCATGTAGTAACTCGGGGCGAGACCGGCGGCATGGAACACCTCGTCCTGCACCTGACGGCCAGTGGCCCCGCTCTCGTAGCTGAGGATCGGGTAGTGGCAGAGCTGCTCCAGCGTCGGCTTCTTCACCTTGGCCAGCGGGTGATCCTGCGGCACCACCAGCGAGAGGGTCCAGAGGTAGGCAGGCAGCGCTATCAGCTCCTTGTCACAGCCAATCTCGTGGGCAACGATGGAGAAATCGGAGTAACCCTTGCTGATCTGCTCCTTGCTCGCCGACATCACCGGATGGAGGTGGAACGAGATCTTGGGGTACTTCTTGGTGAAGTAGGTGACCGATTTGGGCAACAGGTAGCGGGCGATGGTGTGGGTGGTGTGAATATTGAGGGTACCCACGGTCGGGTCCAGATACTCGCGGGAGATCGCCTTGATCTTGCTCTCGATATTGAGCATCGCCTCGGCACACTTGATGATCTCTTCCCCCACCGGCGTAATGCGGTGCAGGTGCTTGCCACGGCGCTCGAAGATCCGCACCCCCAGCTCACTCTCCAGCAGGCCAATCTGTTTGCTAACCCCGGGCTGACTGGTATAGAGCGCATCAGATGCCACTGATACATTGAGGTTGTGATCCCGGATCGCGATCAAATACTTTAACTGCTGTAGTTTCACGGCTTCACTCTCTGTGCTCAGGCGGGGTTGGCTCAGACTGGTGCGGCGATCAAGCCAGACAAACTGGCCGCCACAAAGGGCGGCCAGTGTATCACCCGATCCCGACATCGCAGCGCTTGGTCCTTCATTTTGCTACAGAATCTAGCACCCGAAGAGGGGACTGACAAACCACAAACCGGGTTCAGGCCGCGCCAGCCTGCAGCGACAAAATCCCCAGAAACTGCAGCAGCCACTGCATCATGGTGGCGGAATCCACCTCCCCCTCCAGCGAAGAGAGGCTGCTCTGGTAGCGCTCGTCGGGCAACAGGCCACGGCGCCGCTCGATCAGCGCCCGGTTGTACTCCACCGAGAATTCCGGATGCCCCTGAATAGCGACGATGTGATCCCCCTGCAAAAACATGAAGTTGGGGCAAAAATCGTTGCCCGCCAGCCGGGTCGCCCCCGGCGGCAGCAGGGCAACCTGATCCTGATGGCTGGCCAGAATGCGGATCTGATCCCGCGACGGCGCCATCCAGGGTTCATCCGCCAGCATGGGATGCACCGACACCCCCAGCCCCCACCCCTTGGTGGACTTCACCACCTCGCCACCCAGCGCCTGGGCGATCACCTGATGACCGAAGCAAACACCGGCCAGCTTGACGTCGGCATCGTGCGCCTGGCGGATCCACGCCCGCAGCGCCTGAATCCAGGGGATGTCGCTATAGGCATCGTGGCGCGAACCTGTGATGAGCCAGGCATCACACTCGTGCAGATCCTCCGGCAGCTCACCATCGAGAGCCGACCAGACCCGAAATTCCAGTTCGGGGGCCAGGGCCGCGAAGCCCCTGATAAACATCTCGGAGTAAACGGGGCCAAAACGATCCGCCAGATCGGGATCGAGCCGGTCACAATCGAGAATTCCCAATCGCATCTGTTGTTCCTTTACAGAGTTCGCCCCCGCCAATCAACGACCAGCGGGGGCAAGAGGGCCATGAGTACGCGCCAGCGCATCACTTCATGGTCGGCATGGAGAACTCGGCACCACTGCGCAGGCTCTGGGGCCAGCGCGCCGTCACCGTCTTCATCCGGGTATAGAAGCGAACCCCGTCCGGCCCGTGCATATTGAGCGGCCCGAAGATGGAGCGCTTCCAGCCGCCAAAGCTGTGAAACGCCATCGGCACCGGAATGGGAACGTTCACCCCTACCATACCGACCTGCACCCGCGCCGTGAAGTCCCGCGCGGTGTCGCCATCACAGGTAAAGATGGCGGTGCCGTTGCCGTACTCATGTTCGTTGATGAGGCGAAGTGCCGTCTCATAGTCCGGCGCCCGCACGATGGAGAGCACCGGGCCGAAAATCTCCTCGCGGTAGATCCGCATCTCTGGCGTCACCTCGTCAAACAGGCAACCACCGATAAAGTACCCCTCCTCGTGGTTCAGCGTACGACCATCGACCCGCAGCATAGCCCCTTCGGCCACCCCCTGATCCACGTAACCGCGCACCTTGGCCAGATGCTCCTTGCTGATGAGCGGCCCCATTTCGCTCTCCGGGCTCTGGCCCAGCCCCGGGCCAACCCGCAGCTGTTCCACCAGCGGCGTCAGCTTGGCCACCAGCGCATCGGCGGTCTCGTCACCGACTACCACCGCTACAGAAATGGCCATGCAGCGCTCGCCCGCCGCCCCATAAGCGGCCCCCATCAGGGCGGAAACCGCCTGATCGAGATCCGCATCCGGCATCACCACCATGTGGTTCTTGGCGCCACCCAACGCCTGTACCCGTTTGCCGTGGGCCGAGGCGGTGGCATAGATGTACTGGGCGATGGGGGTGGAGCCAACAAACGACACGGCACCGACCCGCGGATCGGTCAGCAGCACATCCACCACCTCCTTGTCACCGTTGACCACGTTGAGCACGCCGTCAGGCAGACCGGCCTCCTTGAGCAGCTCGGCCATCCGCAGGGAGAGGGAGGGATCCTTCTCGGAGGGCTTCAGAATGAAGGTGTTGCCACAAGCGATGGCGACCGGGAACATCCAGAGCGGCACCATGGCCGGGAAGTTGAACGGGGTGATCCCTGCGCAGACCCCCACCGGCTGCATCATGGAGTAGCTGTCTACCCCGCGACCGACGTTGAGGGAGTGTTCCCCCTTGAGCAGATGGGGAATGCCGCAGGCAAACTCCACCACCTCCAGCCCGCGGGTCAGCTCACCCTGCGCGTCGGAAAAGACCTTGCCATGCTCGCGACTGATGAGTTGGGCCAGCTCATCCCTGTGCTGCTCCATCAACTCCTTGAAGCGGAAAAAGACCCGAGCCCGCACCAGCGGCGGGGTTTGCGACCACTCGGCAAAGGCGCGCTCGGCGATGGCAATCGCCTCCTGACACTCGGCGGCGCTCGACAGCCCGACGATCCCCTGCTGCTTGCCGCAGGCGGGATTGAAGATGGCACCCTGGCGCTCGCTGCGACTCTCCTGCAACTGGCCGTTGATGAAGTTGCTGACCCTGTATGTCATGTATCCTCCGTGATAACTGATGTGGTAATTGCGCTGAGCAAGACAACGCAAGGCCCCGCCCGTGCGGGGCCATCAAATGGATTAGGGTTGTGCCTGCAGGACATCCTGCAGCAGGGTGAAGAGATCGTCGATCTGGCTGCGCTCGATGATGAGGGGCGGCGACAGGGCGATGATGTCGCCGGTGACGCGGACAAGCGCCCCCTTCTCGAAGCAGCGCACAAACACTTCATAAGCGCGCTTGCCCGGCGCATCCGGCATGGATTCCAGCTCGATGCCCGCCACCAGCCCGTAGTTGCGCACATCCTTCACATGCTTGCAGCCCTTCAGCGAATGGGCCGCCTCCTCCCAGTAGCCCGCCAGATCGGCGGCGCGGCAGAGCAAGTTCTCGTTGCGATAGATCTCGAGGGTCGCCAGCCCGGCGGCCGCAGCCACCGGATGGCCGGAGTAGGTGTAGCCGTGGAACAGCTCGATGGCCCCCTTGCCCGCCGCCATCATGTCGTCATAAATGTGCTTCTGCACCAGCACCGCTCCCATGGGAATGGCGCCGTTGGTGAGCCCCTTGGCGCAGGTGATCATGTCGGGGATGACATCGAACTCCTGGGCGGCGAAGGGGGAACCGAGGCGACCGAAACCGGTGATCACCTCGTCAAAAATCAGCAGGATGCCGTGTTTGGTACAGATCTCCCGCAACCGCTTGAGGTAGCCTTTGGGCGGCATCAACACGCCGGTACTGCCAGCGATGGGCTCGACGATCACCGCCGCGATATTGCTGGCATCGTGCAGGAAGACGATCTTCTCCAGCTCGTCGGCCAGCGCCACATCCTCCTCGGGCAGCCCTTTGGTGAAGGCGTTTTTGGCGATGTTGAGGGTATGCGGCAGATGATCCACCCCGGTCAGCAGGGAGCCGAACCACTTGCGGTTGCCGGGAATCCCCCCCACCGAGATGCCACCAAAGCCGACCCCGTGATAGCCACGCTCGCGACCAATCAGCCGGGTGCGAGTGCCCTGACCGCGAGCCCGCTGCCAAGCCAGCGCGATTTTCAGCGCGGTATCGACCGATTCGGAGCCGGAGTTGGTATAGAAAACGTGGCCAAACCCCTTGGGGGCAATCTCCACCAGCCGGTTGGCCAGTTCAAACGGCAGGGGGTGGCCCATCTGGAATGTGGGAGCGAAATCGAGGTGGGAAATCTGCTGGGAGACCGCCTCGGCAATCTCGCGCCGACCATGGCCCGCGTTGCAACACCAGAGTCCGGCTGTGCCATCCAGTATCTTGCGGCCATCCTCTGAGTGATAATACATCCCCTCTGCCGACTTCAGGATGCGCGGCGCCGCCTTGAACTGCTGGTTGGCGGTGAACGGCATCCAGAAGGCGGACATGTCGGAGGGCGTATTGATGTCGCTGATCGGTTTCATGGTCACCTCATCCTTAAGGTGTTTAGCAACTGTCGGCCAATGCCTATTAAATTAAACACCTGAATCCATAAAAAAGGGCCCATTATCGCCCTGTCTGGTGCCACCCCTAGCTAGACGCATCAACAGGGTGGTATAAGATATTTAACACAATTTTAATAATAGTAAACAGTCAAGGAGTGTCTATAGATGGATATCGGTCACCGCCTCAAGGCGGTTCGCACCACGGCAGCCCTATCCCAGCGCGAGCTGGCCAAGCGCTCCGGTGTGACCAACGGATTTATCTCCCAGATCGAGAAAAATCAGGTGAGCCCCTCTGTCTCCTCCCTGCGCAAGGTGCTGGAAGGCATCCCCATGTCGCTGGCCAGCTTCTTCACCGAAGAGACCGAAATGAGCACAGAAGTGGTCTTCCGCGCCGCCGATATGCCGGATCTCGGCACCCACCCCATCAGCTACCGGCTGGTCGGGCATAGCCGTGCCAACCGCGCCATCGGCATGTTGCAGGAGGTGCTGCCACCGGGCGCCGACACCGGCGACGACATGCTGAGCCACGAGGGTGAAGAGTGCGGCATCGTCATCAAGGGCGAAGTTGAAGTGACAGTGGGCGAGCAGATCTACCTGCTGGGCGCAGGAGACGGCTACTACTTCGACAGCCGCACCCCCCACCGTTTTCGCAATAGTGGCGAGCAGGAGTGCATGCTGATTTCGGCCAACACACCCGCCAGTTTCTGACATCCAGACGTGCGTCGGCAGGGAGCCAATGTTTAATGAATTGTTACAAGATGGATTTACAAGCGGCAGGATGTTTAGCATATTGATACGCGGAAACTGACTTTTGCCGGTTCAAGGAGTGAACATGAGTGACCTGACCCTGGCCCAGTGGCAACACAAGGCCGCCCATCTGACCCTGCCCTCGCAAGCCTTTATCAACGGCAGCTATCGGGATGCCGTCAATGGCGCCACCTTCGATTGCATCAACCCGGCCAACGGCAAGCTGCTGACCAAGGTGGCTGCCTGCGATGTCGCCGATGCCGAACTGGCGGTGCAGGCCGCCCGTGATGCCTTCAACGACAAGCGCTGGAGCGGCCTGCCGCCGAAACAGCGCAAACTGATCATGCAGCGCTTCGCCGAGCTGATGCGCCTCAACAAGGTGGAGCTGGCACTGCTGGAATCGCTGGATATGGGCAAACCCATCGGCGATGCCATGGGCTATGACGCCCCCGCCGCCGCCAACTGCATCGCCTGGAATGCCGAAGCGATCGACAAGATCTACGATCAGGTAGCCCCGGTGGAGGAGTCGGCCCTGGCGCTGGTGACCCGCGAAGCGCTCGGGGTGGTCGCCGCCATAGTGCCGTGGAACTTCCCGCTGGTGATGGCCTGCTGGAAGCTGGGGCCGGCGCTCGCCACCGGCAACTCGGTGATCCTCAAGCCTTCCGAAAAATCCCCGCTGACCGCCCTGCGCATCGCAGGTCTGGCCAAGGAGGCGGGCATTCCGGACGGGGTGTTCAACGTGCTGCCGGGCTTTGGCCATACCGTGGGTGAGGCGCTGGCCATGCACATGGATGTGGACTGCATCACCTTCACCGGCTCCACCAAGATTGGCAAACATCTGGTGCAGTGCTCCGGCAAATCCAACCTCAAGCGCGCCTTTATGGAGTGCGGCGGCAAGAGCCCCAACATCATACTGGCGGATGCACCAGATCTGGACGCCGCGGCCAAGAGCGCCGCTGGCGCCATCTTCTACAACCAGGGCGAGGTGTGTACCGCCGCCTCTCGCCTGCTGGTGCAAAACAGCATCAAACCGCAATTTATGGAGCGGCTGCTGGCCCATGCCAAGGAGTGGATTGCGGCCGACCCGCTCGATCCTGCCACCCGCATCGGCGCCATGGTGGACCACATCCAGATGGAGCAGGTGCTGCGCTATATCGAGATTGGCCAGCAGGAAGGAGCCAAACTGATTCTCGGCGGCAACCGCACCAACAGCGCGAGCGGCGGCTTCTACATCGAGCCCACCATCTTCGACGACGTGACCCCGCAGATGCGCATCTTCCGTGAGGAGATCTTCGGCCCTGTGCTGGCAGTGACCGGTTTCGATACCCTCGAAGAGGCCATTGCACTGGGCAACGACAGCGACTACGGGCTGGCGGCGGCAATCTGGACGGCGGATCTCAACAAGGCGGTGAAAGGCTCCCGCGCCCTGCGCGCCGGCACCGTGTTCGTCAACAACTGGGATGGCGGCGACATGACCATGCCGTTCGGTGGATTCAAACAGTCCGGCAATGGCCGCGACAAGTCGCTCCATGCACTGGAGAAGTACACCGAGCTGAAAAGCACCTGGATTCAGCTGGAATAACCCCACCAAACAACACTATCGGATCAAAAAGGGGGAAATATCCCCCTTTTGCATTTTTGGCCTTCCATCACAGAGCTCAATCCTTATAATGACAAATAGCCAACATGTTAAATATAAAGACAAAAATGCTATTTTTTCTGGGAAGCGTCGTTTTTCTGGTGATCGGTTTGCCCCTGCTGTTCTTCGTGCTGGGGCACGGCGAGGCCTACGTGACCTGGGGCCCCTGGATCTCCGCCATCGCCCTGATGCTGTGGCTGTTGATGGATGTCGACAAGATCCGCCGCGGTAAAGGCTGACCGGCCAGCCACGAGCTCCCTTCCCCTCAAACTTCGTTTATTCGCTTCTTTCCCCGCAAAAGGATCGCTACACTGATTTTTTGCGATGTTTTCCCGCATCCAACGCTTCAGTAAAGGTCATCCCCATGCCGCAACAGATCCAGCGTCAGGGCGTCATCTACGCCATGTGCGCCTATACCCTTTGGGGCATAGCCCCCATCTATTTCAAGACCCTCTCTGCCGTCCCGGCCGCTGAGATCCTGACCCACCGGATGATCTGGTCCTGCGCCTTGCTGATGGTGCTGACCCTGCTCGGTCGCCAGTGGCACAAGGTGCAGGCAGTGCTGCGCCAGCCAAAAGTGTTGCTGACACTGGCGTTTACCTCGGTCACCGTCGGTGGCAACTGGCTGCTGTTTATCTGGGCCATCAACAACGGCCACATGCTGGATGCCAGCCTCGGCTACTACATCAACCCGCTGTTCAACGTGCTGCTGGGGATGGTGTTTCTGAGCGAAAAGCTGCGCCGCCTGCAGTGGTGGGCGGTCGCACTGGCCTTTGCCGGGGTTGCGATCCAGCTCATCGCCTTTGGTTCCCTGCCCTGGATTGCGCTGGTGCTGGCGTCGAGCTTCGCCATCTATGGTCTGGTGCGCAAAAAACTGGCCCTCGATGCCCTCACCGGTCTGCTGATCGAAACCATGATCATGCTGCCGCCAGCGGCCATCTATCTGTGGGGTTTCGCCGACAGTCCCACCAGCCATCTCACAGAAAATGATTGGCACCTCAACCTGCTGCTGATCGCCGCTGGCGCCGTCACCACGGCCCCTCTGCTCTGCTTTACCGCTGCGGCAACCCGGCTCAAACTCTCCACCTTGGGCTTCTTTCAGTACATAGGCCCCAGTTTGATGTTCATTCTCGCGGTCACCCTCTACGGGGAAGAGTTGGCGATAGACAAGCAGCTCACCTTCGCCTGCATCTGGAGCGCGCTGGTACTGTTTAGCCTTGATGGCCTGCGTCGAGGCAGAGCTGTGCCAAAACAGGCATAACGCCACCTACCCTCTGCCCCGGCTCATCAGCCGGGGTTCTTTTTTGCACCACCCGCCCCCTACTGACAACTACCTCCCGCGCACCAGCGCCGACAGCCGGCTACCTGACGATCCAAAGGCCACATCCGAGTCATATCCTCCTCACAGAGAGCTATGCTATCCATGAACGGAGCCGAATGGAGGCAACATGCTCAAGCACATTCACGACAGATCCCTGCTTTTTGGCCAGGTTCTGGGGATCATGGTCATTATCACGCTGATCTCCATCAGCTTTTTCGGGCTTTACTCGGTCCGGAGCGCAGCCGACCAGATGGGACAGGGGAAGGACGTGGTGGCCGATATTCTGCCGCCGCCCCTCTACCTCATCGAATCCCAATTGCAGGTCTACACCCTGCTCCATGCCAAACCGGAGGAGCGGGAGGCGTTGCTGCAAACCCTCACCCGGCTGCAGCAAGAGTTCGAGAGCCGCAACCGCTTCTGGCAAGATAGCAAACTGAACGAGCCCCTCAGGGAGCTGCTGTTGGGGGAGCAAAAAGTGCAGGGGGAGCTGTTCTGGCAACTGCTCAACGCCCAGTTTGTCCCCGCCATCAAGGCGGGGGATCTGACGCAGGCGGGAGCGATTGCCGCGCGCCTGCACACCCTCTATAACGCCCACCGGCTGGGAGTGGATGCCACCGTCATCAGCGGCAACCAGTATGCCGCCGAGCAGATGGCCCATCTCGCCAGCACCACCCAACTCTGTTACGGCCTGTTGCTGTGCGCCGCACTGCTGGGTGCCGGGCTCATCTTCTGGCTGGGACGGCCGACCCAACAGCGACTGCTGGCCGCCGGCAAAGCCACCGCCGCAATCGCCAAAGGGGAGCTGAACAGCCCCATGCCGGAGCCGGGTCTTGATGCCATCGGTGAACTGATCCGCCAGATCGGGGCAATGCGCGACCAGCTGGCCACTCTGGTGGCGTCGCTGCAGCGCAGCGCCAGCACGCTGGATGATCGCGCCACCAACCTGACAGCCATGGCACAGCGCCACGCAGATGACAGTGAGGCACAGGTTGGGGCGGCCCAACATATCGAGCAGGCCATCGAACAGCTCACCCACGCCATCGAGCAGGCAGGTAGCCAACTGCATCAAGTGGGGGAGCAGACCCTCCAGTCCGCCACCCGCGCACAAGAAGCCACGCACGCTATTCACACCGTTGAACAGGTGATCGAGGAACAAGCGGCGGGGGTGAAACGGGTATCTCGCACCATTTCGGATCTGACCGGGCTCTCGCAGCAAATTGCCGGGCTGGCTGGCGCTATCCACGGCATTGCGGAACAGACCAATCTACTGGCGCTCAATGCCGCCATCGAAGCGGCGCGGGCTGGCGAACAAGGGCGTGGTTTTGCCGTGGTTGCCGATGAGGTGCGCTCGCTGGCGACCCGCACCGGCAGCGCCACCACCGAGATCAACACCATCATCGGCAAGATCCAGGATGTCAGCCTGCGCGCCGCCAGCGAGATGGATGCCGAGCTGGCTCGGGTCGAACAGGCGGTCACCCACGCGATGACGGCGCGCCAGAGCGTCGCCCGGATCGGACAGAGCTGCGAGGCGATCAACCAGCGCATTGCCCAGGTCGATCAGCTGATGAGCGATGAGACCCGTCTCATTCAGGGGATTAATCATCAGGTCAGCGAGATGTCCCGGCTGGCGGCCGAGGTCAACCAGAGTGCCAGTCACGCCGCCGAAGAGGCGACCATGGTCGCCCAGCACGCCCGTATCCTGACCAAGCAGACTCGCCACTTCCATCTCGACACCACCCACCATTGATCCCCGGCGCTGACGGGAGTCAGCGCCCCATTTTCCTCTGCGTTGGCAAAATGGGTAGCATTGGACTCCATGAGGGAATAGGATCCGCCCCTCTAAAAAACCAACTACAAGGATCAACTGACATGAATCGAAAATGGTCGCTCCCCATCGTGGCACTCGCGGGGGGAGCGTTACTCTGGCTTGGCAACACCTTTGGTATGAAATGGGCTCTGATGGCCCTGATCGGATTCGGCTTCGGCTTCACCCTCTCCTTCAGCCGCTTCGGCATCGTCTTCGGTTGGCGCGAAATGCTGACCAAGCGCAACAGTTACTATGTGCGGGTTCACCTGCTCACCATCGCCATCGAAATTCTGCTGTTCACCTGTTTCCTCTCCTTTAGTCACGCCCTGTTTGGCGATGCCATGGTGGGCAACGTGATGGCTATCGGCATTCCTTTCATCGTCGGAGCCTTCCTGTTCGGCATCGGCATGCAGCTGGCAGGCGTCTGCGCCACCGGTACTCTCTACTGCTGTGGCGAGGGGCAACCCCGCTTCTGGCTGGTGCTGATCTGCTACGGCATCGGCACCCTCATCAGCAACCAGTTCCGGCCTGAACTGACCGCCACCTTCTCCAGTCATGTGGTATTGGCCAAAGACCTGACCGGCAATATCTGGAGCGGCATGCTGCTCAACCTGGCGCTGGTCGCCGTGCTGTTCATGCTGTTTCGCAACAGCGAACTCAAGCGCACCGGCGAGCTCAAGCCTCTCTTCAGCGGTGGCAATCTGTTCTGGCGCGATGGCCGCTTCACCGTGCTGACCGGCGGCATCATCATCGCCCTGCTCAACTCGGCAGTGGTCGCCCTGCACGGCTCGGCCTGGACCATCACCGGCGCCGTCTATGACATGGCGCTGCGCGGCGCCTCCCTGTTTGGCCTGTTCGAGGGGAACCCGAAACTGGCCCAGCCGCTCTTTATCAACCCCATGGTCGGCATGTTCTGGCTCGGCATTCTGGGGGCCATGCTGGCGCGCTGCCTGAGCGGTGGCGGCAACTTCGCCCCGATGCGGCTCGGCAACAGTCTGGCATCCATCATTGGCGGCCTGCTGATGGGGATGGGGGCCATGTACGCCGCCTGCAACCTCGGCGGCTTCTTTGATGGCACAGCGTCTGGCAGCCTGCACGGCTGGGTCTGGATGTTGATGGCACTGGCAGGCAGCCTGATCGGCATTCGCCTGCGCCCGCTGTTCGGGCTGTGACACGCGACATCGCCAGCACATCATAGAAAACGGGAGGCCTGGCCTCCCGTTTTTCGTTCATCGATCCCGTCGCTCGGCTTATTGGAGTGGCTGGGAGACCCCTTCCAGATTGATCTCCACCCGACGATCTGGTGCCAGACAGGCGATCAGCTCCTGCTTGGATCGGCTGGCGCAGTTGCTACCAGTGACCGGATTGGCCTTGCCACGACCCTCGACCCGCACCTTGTCGGCATACAAGCCTTTGGAGACCAGATAGCTGGCCACGCTCTGGGCCCGTTTTTCGGAGAGGGCCAGGTTGTAGTTGTCGGAGCCGATGCGGTCGGTATAACCGATGACAGTCGCGACGCCATCCTTCGGATTGGCCGCCACAATCTGGCTGAACAGGGCGTCGAGCGCCTGATTGGCCGAAGGCTTCAGGGTCGCCTTGTTGAACTCGAACAGCACATCGGAGCTCAGACTGAAGGTCTTGGGCTCAACCACCGCTACCGGAGCTGGTTCAACTGCTGGTGCCGGCGCAGGTGCGGCAACCTCGCCACCTTGCTGGCCGAAGCGATAGAGCATCCCGAACGAAATCAGACCGTTATCCAGCTCGATACCGGAGCGATCGAGAGACGCATCGCCGAGCGGCGTGGTGTACTGGTACTCCAGACGGGCGGCCCAGTCACGATCGATGGCGTATTCGGCACCCAGTGCACCAACAAATGCGGCGCCGTGCTTTTTGCCAGTCTCGCTGCTATTGGCGAAGCTGATCTCGCTATCCGTCCAGGCATAGGCGCCGCCCAGTCGGCCATAGAGATCCAGCACGCTCGTTGCCGGGAAGCTGATCTTCATGGTGGCCTGAATCATCTGGCTCTTGGCTTCGGTATTGAGAGTATTGGTGCCAGTGCCCGAAGTGGTGTCGTATTTGCCAAGCCAGTCATAACCCAGCTCGAAACCCAGGTTGGGGTTGAGCTGGTAACCGGCGAACAGGCCCAGACCCAGATCATCCGTGTTCTCGCTGGTATTACCCAACGTCTGGGCAATCGACTCGGCATACTGGTTGTGGTCAACGCCATAGTAATTGGACCAACCGGCCTTGCCACCGACATACCAGGTGTTGTCCTGCGCGGCAGCCTGCACGGCTCCGGCCGCCAGCAAACCACTGACCAATACGGCAAGCATGGATTTATTCATATTTTCGCCTCTGCAATAAGTCGTTATGGGCGCCTGAGTGCGCACTCTCCCTGTGTGAAGCCGTCAGGCAGCTTCCCGCATTCCAGAGTATCCCATCCGAACGCAGCCTCAAATGACCAGCAGCTCAGGAGTGTGAAGCGGCCAGCATTATCGCGCCATCGTCGGCCAAAATGCTCTTTGCCAGCGTTCTGGCCTGCTCCAGAGCCAGCGGCTGCTGATAGCTGTGAGCCATCACAATCGCCCCCTCCAGCAGCAAGCAAAGCGCGGTCGCCTGAACCAGAGAGCATTCGAGCTGGTTCATCACCCAGCTCAGCAACGCCTGCTTGTGCGCCATCACCAGCTTGCGCACCGGATGGCGCGGCTCGGCAAACTCGGCGCAGGCGTTGATGAAGTTGCAGCCATAGAAATCAGTGCGGCCAAACCACTCTGCGAACCCATCGAACAGCCCCTGCAGGCGAGCCTCGCGTCCGGTCACGCCGGCCAGCCGCTGGTCAAGCAGGGCGAAGAACTCCCGGTCACGCGCGAGCAGCACCGCCTCAATCAAGGCGTCCTTGGTCGGGAAGTGGCGATAGAGGGTGCGCTTGGTACTGCCCGCCTCGGCCCAGATGCGATCTATGCCGGTGGCATGGAAGCCATGACGGTTGAACAGACGGTAGGCCGTCGCCACCAGTTGTTGACGCTTCTCGCTCATCATTTGCCTCTTGAAGTACACCGATCTGTCTACCTAATGTGCCTAATCAGTGCTGGCAAACCAAGAGGAAAACATGATGACGAAATGGTATGGCCCATTATGGGCAGGCGTGGGCGCTGCACTCACCATCGGCATATTGGAATGGCTCAATCTGAGCTGGCAGGTGGCGCTGATAATGGCACCTTTCGGAGCCAGCTGCGTGTTACTGTTTTCCCTGCCCGATAGTCCGCTGGCGCGTCCCAAAAACGTGCTGGGTGGTCACCTACTGACGGCCAGCATCGGGCTGCTCATCGGCTTGCTTCCCCTCCCCGCTGAAGTGCAGATGGCCCTGGCAACCGGGCTGGCCATCGCCCTGATGCAGGGACTGAATGTCATCCACCCTCCGGCAGGCGCCAATCCCTTGCTGATCCTGATGACAGGACAAGAGCAGGCGTTCCTGTGGCAGACGGTACTGCCCGGTACTCTGCTGCTGATGGCGCTGGCCTACGGATTTCAATGGCTCAGACGAAGGTGGCTAGCAACAGCCTGAAAAACAGAGGGAGGCCAACGCCTCCCTCTCTCTTCATCGCGCCATCAACTGGCCAGAAACAGCCGGTAGGCGGGGTCGTCACTCACCTCTTTCCAACGGTAGCCAATCTCCCGCAGGTAGTCGTGGAAGGCGACAACGTCCTCGTCCGGCAGCTCGAAGGCACAGAGCACCCGGCCGTAGTCGGCGCCATGGTTGCGGTAGTGGAACAGACTGATGTTCCAGCGACAGCCGAGGGTCTCGAGAAAGCGCATCAGGGCACCCGGCTGCTCCGGAAACTTGAAGCTGTAGAGACGCTCGCCCAAAGGCCGGGCCGGGCGGCCGCCAATCATGTAGCGCACGTGGTTCTTGGCCAGCTCGCTCTCGGTCATATTGACCACCGGATAGCCGTTACCGCCGAGCTGATCGATGATCTGGCCGAGCTCCTCGTCACCGCCGGTGAGGCGCACCGAAACGAACAGCGAGGCCTGCACCGCATCGGCGTAGCGGTAGTTGAACTCGGTCACCATGCGCGGGCCGAGCTGACGGCAGAAGTCGAGGAAGGCCCCTTTGCGCTCGGGAATGGTCACCGCCAGCATGCCTTCGCGCTTCTCGCCAATCTCGCAGCGCTCCGACACATAACGCAGGCTGTGGAAGTTGACGTTGGCACCCGACAGAATGGCCGCCATCCGCCCGCCCTTCACCTGCGCCCGCTCGCTGTAGGCCTTGAGGCCGGCCAGCGACAGCGCTCCCGACGGCTCGGCGATGGCGCGGCAGTCGTCGAAGATATCTTTCAGCGCGGCGCAGATCTGATCGTTGGAGACGGTCACCACCTCGTCCAGATACTGGTTGCACAGGCGGAAGGTCTCCTCGCCGATGCGCCTGACCGCCACCCCGTCGGCAAACAGCGAGACCCGCTCCAGATTGACCGGCTCGCCCGCCGCCATGGCAGCCTTGAGACAGGCAGACCCCTCCGCCTCCACCCCGATCACCTTCACATCCGGCAGCAGCTGCTTGATGTAGACCGCCACCCCGGCGGCCAGACCGCCGCCACCTACCGGCACGAAGACATGGGTGAGGTGGATGTCCTGATCCAGCAGCTCCTTGCCGATGGTGCCCTGCCCAGCGATCACCTCGACGTCATCAAACGGCGGGATCAGGGTGTAACCCTCCAGCTCGGCAAGGCGGCGGCTCTCGGCATAGGCCTCGTCGAAGCTGTTGCCAAACAGCATGACGTTACCG
The DNA here is from genome assembly GCF_000820145.1 of Aeromonas sobria. Lineage (GTDB taxonomy): Bacteria > Pseudomonadota > Gammaproteobacteria > Enterobacterales > Aeromonadaceae > Aeromonas > Aeromonas sobria. The sequence goes on from NZ_CDBW01000002.1 coordinate 94,287, forward strand.
CCCTGACGGCGCACCGCGTCGATCTTGATGTCCGGCGTGGTCTTGGGCATCACAATGATCGCCTTGATACCGAGCTTGGCGGCAGACAGGGCGACCCCTTGCGCGTGGTTACCCGCAGAGGCGGCGATGACGCCGTGATCCTTCTGCTCCTGGGTCAGGGTGGCGATCTTGTGATAGGCACCGCGCAGCTTGAAGGAGTGGACCGGTTGCAGATCCTCCCGCTTCAAACTGACATGGTTGCCGAGCCGCTCGGACAATTTTTTAAGGGTCTGCAATGGTGTCACCCGCGCCGCCTCATAGACGGGGGAGAGCAACACCTTGCGCAGATAATCAGCCGCAGAGACCATGGTTTACTCCTCCAACTTGCTGCGGTCACGCACAGCGCCCTTGTCAGCGCTGGTGGCGAGCATGGCGTAAGCGCGCAGGGCAAAGGAGACCTGACGCTGACGATCGAGCGGCTTCCAGCCACGGGCTTCCACGGCAACACGGCGGGCAGCCAGCACGCTGTCAGCCACCTCCAGCACCATGCTGCGGGCCGGGATGTTGATGTTGATGATGTCGCCATCCTCCACCAGACCTATGGTGCCGCCGGAGGCAGCCTCCGGCGAGACGTGGCCGATGGAGAGACCCGAGGTACCACCGGAGAAGCGGCCATCGGTGATCAAGGCGCACTGCTTGCCCAATCCCATAGATTTCAGATAGGTAGTGGGGTAGAGCATCTCCTGCATACCTGGGCCCCCTTTCGGCCCTTCGTAGCGGATCACCACCACTTCACCGGCCTTGACGGTGCCGTCCAGAATGCCAGCGACCGCGGTGTCCTGACTCTCGAACACTCGGGCCGGGCCGCGGAAGGTGAGGTTCTCGTCATCCACCCCGGCGGTCTTGACGATGGCACCATCAAGCGCCAGATTGCCGGAAAGTACCGCAAGGCCCCCTTCCAGGCTGTAAGCGTGCTCCAGCGAGCGGATGCAGCCCTCGGCGCGGTCCAGATCCAGCTCCGGCCAGCGGCAATCCTGACTGAAGGCCTTGGTGGTGCGAATACCGGCTGGCCCGGCGCGGTAGAAGTCCACTACCTCCTGACTCGGCTGGCGGCTGACATCATATTCATTGAGCTGTTCGACGAGGGAGCAACCCAGCACGGTACGGGTATCGCCATGCACCAGACCCGCTTTTTCCAGCTGACCCAGAATCGCTACCACGCCGCCGGCGCGGTGCACATCTTCCATATGGTACTTCTGGGTGGAGGGCGCCACCTTGCAGAGCTGTGGCACCTTGCGGGACATGCGGTCGATATCGGCCATGGTGAAGTCGACCCCGGCCTCCTGCGCCGCCGCCAGCAGGTGCAGCACGGTATTGGTGGAGCCGCCCATGGCTATGTCGAGCGCCATGGCGTTCTCGAACGCCGCCTTGGTGGCGATATTGCGCGGCAGGGCGGTCTCGTCATCCTGCTCATACCAGCGCTTGGCCAGCGTCACGATGCGCTGACCCGCCAGCTTGAACAGCTGCTCGCGGTCGCTGTGGGTCGCCAGCATGGAGCCGTTGCCTGGCTGGGAGAGACCGAGCGCCTCGGTCAGACAGTTCATGGAGTTGGCGGTAAACATGCCGGAGCAGGAGCCGCAGGTGGGGCAGGCGCTGCGCTCGATCTGATCGCTCTGGGCATCGGAGACCTTGGGGTCGGCGCCCTGGATCATGGCATCCACCAGATCTAGCTTGATGATCTGATCCGACAGCTTGGTCTTGCCCGCTTCCATCGGGCCGCCGGAGACGAAAATGACCGGGATGTTGATGCGCAGGGCCGCCATCAGCATCCCCGGGGTGATCTTGTCGCAGTTGGAGATGCAGACCATGGCGTCGGCGCAGTGGGCGTTGACCATGTACTCCACCGAGTCGGCGATCAGCTCCCGCGATGGCAGGGAATAAAGCATGCCGCCGTGGCCCATGGCGATACCGTCATCCACGGCGATGGTGTTGAACTCCTTGGCAACGCCGCCCGCGGCTTCGATCTCCCGCGCCACCAGCTGGCCCAGATCCTTGAGGTGGACGTGACCCGGCACGAACTGGGTGAAGGAGTTGACCACGGCGATAATGGGTTTGCCGAAATCCTGATCGGTCATTCCGGTGGCACGCCACAGGGCGCGGGCCCCGGCCATGTTACGTCCGTGGGTGGTGGTGGCGGATCTCAACTTCGGCATTGTCTCTACTCCCTGATTGCCCATGTGGGCTCGCTGCATTATTCGATGATGATAAAAGTGGATCGGAATCTATCCTGGTGAAGGCTCTACTGGGCAGCCCTCACCGGAAGCGACTCGAGGAGGCATGGCGCCTCCCCTCTCTCATCAGTCGTTGACGGGCGTCAGCCAGCCCCACTTGTCCTCGGTCTGGCCGTTAAACAGGCCGAAGAAGGCGTTCTGCAACTGCTCGGTCACCGGGCCACGGCTGCCAGCGCCCACCTTCATCCGATCAACGGAGCGCACCGGCGTCACCTCGGCGGCGGTGCCAGTCATGAAGATTTCGTCTGCCACATAGAGCGCCTCACGGGGCAGCGCCTGCTCGCGCACCTCGTAACCCAAGTCACGCGCCAGCGTCATGATGGTGTCACGGGTGATGCCCGGCAGGATGGCGGCGGTGGCAGGCGGGGTGAACAGCACACCGTTCTTCACCAGGAACAGGTTCTCCCCCGCCCCTTCGCTCAGGTAGCCGTTCACATCCAGTGCCAGCCCTTCGGCATAGCCGTTGCGTTTGGCTTCGCGGCTGATCAGCTGGGATGACAAATAGTTGCCACCCGCCTTGGCACCGGTGGGAATGGTGTTGGGCGCGAGCCGGTTCCAGGAGGTGACGCACACATCCACCCCGTTTTTCAGCCCCTCTTCCCCCAGATAGGCGCCCCACGGCAGCGCGGCCACCATCAGGTCAGCCTTGGCATCCAGCGGCGGATGCAGCCCCAGCCCCACGTTGCCGACAAAGGCCAGCGGGCGCAGGTAGCCGCTCTTCAGGCCGTTCTCGCGCACCACGGTGCGGCAGGCTTCATTCACTTCAGCCTCGCTGTAGGGGACGTCCATCCAGTAGATCTTGGCAGAATCGAACAGGCGGCGGGTGTGCTCCTGCAGACGGAAGATGCAGGTACCCTTGGGGGTGTCGTAGGCGCGCACACCCTCAAACACCGAGGAGCCGTAGTGCAGGGCGTGGCTCATCACGTGCACCTGAGCATCCTGCCAGGGCACCAGTTTGCCGTTGAACCAGATGTATTGGGGGTGAGTGGTGGATTGGGAAGGCTGTGACATTGGCTTGGCTCCTTAAGCTCTGATCCGGGGTTGCTGTTCCAGTGCATCGACCCGGGAGACGTCCACCAGCTTCACCAGCTGGCTCCACAACTGCTGGATGGGACGCACCGACTCGACAGTAACCGTGATCCGCAGCTGTTGGCAATCCTGCTCCATATTAAGGGCGCAGAGATTGAAACCGCGGTGACGCACCACCCGCAGCACCCGCTCCATCACTTCGGGTCTGGGCTGGGCGTGGATATGCAGGGTGTGTTGTGCAAATGCGGGCTGGGCAAGGGTGTGCGGGTTCATGGGCGTTGCTCCATCATCTTGTGGTTGGCGACTCCCGGCGGAACCAGGGGCCAGACGTTTTCTTCCTCTGAAATAGCCACATGCAGCAGATAGGCGCTCTCGCTCTTCAGCAGGCGGTCGAGGGCACCGGCTATCTGCTCCTTGCATGTGATGGTCTCGCCCGGAATGCCGAAAGCGGCAGCCAGGGCGACGAAATCGGGGTTGTCGGAGAGGATGGTCTCGCTGTAGCGGCCGTCGAAGAACAGCTCCTGCCACTGGCGCACCATGCCGAGACGCTGGTTATCCAGCAGCACCATCTTCACCTTGAGCTGGGCGCGGCGGATGGTGCCGAGCTCCTGCACATTCATCATGAAAGAGCCATCACCGCTCACCAGCACCACTTCATCCTCCGGGCGCGACATCTTGGCGCCGATGGCAGCGGGCAGACCGAAGCCCATGGTGCCGAGACCGGCGCTGGAGAGGTGGTTGCGCGGGCTGGTAAAACGCATGTGCTGAGCAACCCACATCTGGTGCTGACCCACGTCGCAGGCGACCACGCTGCTCTCCGGCAGCTGGGCAGAAAGCTGCTTGAGCAGGGCCGGGGCGTAAATGGCCTGCCCCGGGTGGTCGTAGCGAAACGCATATTCGCGGGCCATGGCGGAGCAGTGATCACGCCAGGGGTCGATGGAGAGGGACATGGCAAGGGCGGGCAACACCCGCTTGAGATCCGTGGTGATACCCACCTCGGCAGCGCGGCGCTTGCCGAACTCGGCAGCGTCCACATCAAGATGGATGACCTTGGCCTCGGGGGCAAACTCCTCCAGCTTGCCGGTCACCCGATCATCGAAACGGGCGCCCACTACCAGCAGCAAGTCGCACTGCTGCACCGCATAGTTGGCCGCCTTGGTGCCGTGCATGCCGAGCATGCCGAGATAAACGGGGCTGTCGGGGTCGAGCGCGCCAATCCCCTTGAGGGTGGTAACCGCAGGCATGCCGGTGACGGCGGCAAAGTCGCGCAGCTGCTGCTCGGCGTTAGCCATGCCCACCCCGCCGCCGACGTAGAGCACCGGGCGCTCGGCGGCGGCCAGCAGGGTGCGGGCTGCGGTCAACTCCGAGGGGTTGAGCGCCTCCGGCTCTTCCACCGCAAACAGCGGGCTCTGGGGCGGCACTGCAGCAAGTTGCACATCCTTGGGAAAATCGATCAGCACAGGTCCGGGGCGCCCTTCGGTAGCGATGGCGAAGGCTTCTGCTAGCACCCGCCCCAGATCGGCGGCATCGGTCACCATGAAGGAGTGCTTGGTGCAGGAGAGGGACATGCCGAGCACGTCGACCTCCTGAAACGCATCGGTGCCGATGGCGGAACAGGGCACCTGACCGCTGATGGCCACCAGCGGCACCGAGTCGAGCAGCGCCTCCGCCAGACCGGTCACCAGATTGGTGGCGCCGGGGCCGGAGGTGGCAATACAGACCCCCACCTGACCGGAGGCGCGGGCATAACCCACCGCCGCCATGGCAGCGCCCTGCTCGTGGCGGCAGAGCTGATGGGCCAGACCGCCGTCATACAGGGCATCGTAGACCGGCATGATGGCCCCGCCCGGGTAACCAAACACCTGGGTCACACCCTGTTTCTTGAGAGCCTGTACCAAAAACTGCGCGCCGTTCATGTGGAGAATCCTGTCCTTTGGTCGAAAAAAAACCCCCGAGCTGTGAGGCTCGGGGGTCGCTTGTTTCGTTCTGTCCGGTGGTGGGTCTATCCCTTGTTCCGTGCAGCTAAACGAGCCCCGAGCGGTGAGATAATAATCACCACTAGGACCACAATAATGCTGACGAAACGGGAGGCCATGTTCATAGTTACAACCGGAAATCCTGTGAAATTGGGGCGGTTTGCACCGCGAATGGCTATTAGAACTAGCACGGTGATTTTTATTGGGCAAGCCTTTTTTCTGTGACAACCCACTGATTTTGGCTATTCCTCAGCCGGAACTCTGGAATAAAAAACCAACAATAAGCAGTTAGTCAGAACATATATCAACTCAAGGACGGGATTTATGTCATTAGCTGTGGTTTATAGCCGTGCCAGCCTCGGGATCGCGGCCCCGCAAGTTACAGTGGAAGTTCATCTCTCCAACGGACTGCCCGCCTTCAACATGGTCGGCCTGCCGGAAACCTCGGTGAAAGAGTCGCGGGATCGGGTGCGCAGCGCCCTGCTCAACGGCAATTTCGAATTCCCGAGCAAACACATCACAGTCAATCTGGCGCCCGCCGATCTGCCCAAGGAGGGCGGCCGTTTCGATCTGGCCATCGCCATCGGAATTCTCGCCGCTTCCAAGCAGATACCGGCAAAATACCTGCTCGATCACGAATTTTTAGGGGAGTTGGCCCTGACCGGCGAGATCCGTCCTGTGCTCGGGGTGCTGCCCGCCGTATTGGCCTGCCGCGATGCGGGACGCACCCTGCTGGTGCCGCGGGAGAACGGCCCCGAGGCCTCGCTTATTCAGGATGCCGAGGTGCGCACCGCCCACCAGTTGCTGGCCGTCACCGCCTGGCTGGCAGGCCAGTACGAGCTGCCGCTGCCGGACCCACAAAGCGCGGAGAGCCTGCCCGATGTGCCAGATCTGCAGGATGTGATCGGCCAGTCACAGGCCAAGCGGGCGCTGGAGATCGCCGCCGCTGGCAGCCACAACCTGCTGTTCATCGGCCCGCCCGGCACCGGCAAGAGCATGCTGGCCAGCCGTCTGCCCGGCATTCTGCCGCCCTTGAGTGAACAGGAAGCGCAGCAGACCGCAGCCATCCACTCCATCGGTGGCCTGACCCCGCGGGCCGGACGCTGGCATCACAGACCCTATCGCACACCCCACCACAGCGCCTCGGCTGTAGCGCTGGTTGGCGGTGGCAGCCACCCGCGCCCCGGCGAAATTTCGTTGGCCCATAACGGCGTGCTGTTTCTCGACGAGCTGCCCGAATTCGAGCGCAAGGTACTCGACTCCCTGCGCGAGCCGCTGGAGACCGGCCACATCACCATCAGTCGGGCCGCCCGTCAGGTGGATTTTCCCGCCCGCTTCCAGCTGATCGGCGCCATGAACCCCAGCCCCTGCGGTCACTATGGCGATGGCCAGACCCGCTCCAGCCCGGATCAGATCCTGCGCTACCTCGGCAAACTCTCCGGCCCCTTTCTCGATCGCTTCGACCTCACAGTAGAGGTACCGCTGCTGCCCAAGGGGAGCCTGACCGGCAAGGCGGAGCGGGGGGAGTCGAGCCAGCAGATCCGCGATCGGGTGCTGGCGGCGCGGGAGCGCATGCTCGGCCGCAATGGCAAACTCAACAATCTGCTGGATAGTCGCGAGATAGAGGATATTTGCCGACTATCACCGCAAGATGCCGAATTTTTGGAAAATGCGATCCAGAAGCTGGGGCTCAGCATCCGAGCCTGGCACCGCATTTTGCGGGTGTCGCGCACCATCGCCGATCTGGCGGGGCAACCGGCCATCGGCAAGGAGCATCTTATCGAGGCGCTCGGTTATCGCGCCATGGATCGGCTGCTGTCGCGGCTACGTAACGGCTGAATCTGCAAGATGGCGAAACGAGGGTTTCCTGCTGCCAAACGCCCTCTGCATGGTCTAGCGCGCCGTCGGCTGATATTATGGCCACAGATCTGACCACTTGATGGCCCTTTATCGACAGCAAGACGGACCCTTACTCATGCCCAACAAGCTGACAGAGCGACTGCGCGGCAGCCTCTCCACCCTGCTCTATTTTTTCAATACCCTCTTCTGGTTTGTCCCCATCTTCTTGCTGGGTTTGCTCAAGCTGCCGCTACCGTTCAAGGGGTGGCGAACCCTCTGCAACACCCTGCTGGATGGCTGTGCCAGCTGCTGGATCGGTTTCAACAATCTGATCCAGAAAATCATCATCCAGACCCCTTTCGAGGTGGTCGGAGTGGACAAAGGGCACCGGAATGAGTGGTATATGGTGATTGCCAACCATCAATCCTGGGTCGACATACTGGTATTGCAGCGGGTTTTTAACCAAAAAATCCCCTTCCTGAAGTTTTTCCTCAAGAAAGAGCTGATTTGGGTACCTTTTCTCGGGCTGGCATGGTGGGCGCTCGACTTCCCCTTCATGCGACGATATTCCCGTAAATTTCTGGAAAAAAAGCCACATCTGAAGGGAAAAGACATAGAAACAACGCGCCAGGCCTGTGCCAAATTCCGCCACATTCCGGTGAGTGTGATGAACTTTGTCGAAGGCACCCGTTTCACCGGCAGCAAGCATCAGAAGCAGGGCTCGCCCTATCGCCACTTGCTGCTCCCGAAAGCGGGGGGCATTGCCTTCACACTGGCGGCCATGGGTGACCAGTTGCAGCAACTGGTGGATGTCACCATCGCCTATCCGGACGGCATTCCCAGCTACTGGGACTTCATGTGCGGCCGGGTCGGCCAAATCAAGGTTCAGGTCCGCTATTTGCCGATCGACCGCAAGCTGGTGGGGGATTACTTCAATGACCCCGAGTTCCAACAAGAGTTTCAACAGTGGTTGAACGGGATCTGGCACGAGAAGGACCAGACCCTGAGCCAACTGCTGGCAACCAAGGCGCAGTAAACATCCATGCTATCCCTGCTTCCCGGCCCGCTGGTGCTGATCATCAGCGCGGGCCTGACCATCCTTTTCACCGCCTTGTGCGCCAGCCTGATCCTGCTGGTGTCGCTGGCCAAGCTGCTGCTGCCTGTTCCGGCGTTTGGCCGTGCCTGCAGTCGACTCAACAACCGCTTCATGCGCCTGTGGCTGGCCTGCAACGCTCTGGTGATCCGTCTCACGATGCGCATCGACTGGCAGGTGGAGGACAACACCCGACTGCGCAAGGATGGCTGGTATCTGATCATCAGCAACCACATGAGCTGGACCGATATCGTTGTACTGGGTCATCTGTTCCGGGATCGACTGCCGGTGCCCAAGTTCTTTATGAAGCACGAGCTGATCTACATTCCGCTGCTGGGGCTCGCCTGCTGGGGGCTCGACATGCCCTTTATGCGCCGCTATTCACGGGAATTCTTGCTGCGCAACCCGCACCTGCGCGGCAAGGATATCGAGACCACCCGCAATGCCTGCGAGAAGTTTCGCCACATTCCCACCACCGTCATCAACTTCGTGGAAGGGACCCGCTTCACCGAGCAGAAACGGGACGCTTCCCGCTCCCGCTACCGCCATCTGATGCCGCCCAAGGCGGCGGGGCTGGCCTTCACCCTGGCGGCCATGGGGGAGCAGTTTGACAGCCTGATCAACGTCACCATCCGCTATCCGGACAACGCCGAGACCCCGTTCAAGGACTTCCTGATGGGACGGGTAAAGCGCATTCAGGTGCGAATTGAGGAGCTGCCGGTGGATGAGGCGCTGGTTGGCGACTACTTCAATGACAAGCAGTTCAAGCGGGGTTTTCAGGAGTGGCTAAACCAGCGCTGGCAGGAGAAGGACGAGGTGCTGGAGGGGTGGCAGCGCGGTCAGGCGCCGCTGCCGATTGCTGCCGAAGAGATATCCAGCAAAGAGGCATCCAAAGAGAGCGCCGAAGCCAACTCGGCCAACTGATCTTCGGAAAAAACCGCAATCCCGTGGCGGCGCAGCAGGGCGGTGGTCTTGCCCTCGCCCGTCACAGAGACCCCTTCAAAGCGGCCGTTATAGATACGGCCGCTGCCACATGAGGGGCTCCCCTCTTTCAGCAGTGCGAAGCGAATGCCCTGCGCCTGACAGAGCGCGAGGGCCAGCTCGGCGCCGCGATCAAACTCTTCAGTCACATCCAGCCCGCTCGCCGTCACTACGCGCTCGCCCTGCCGCTCGGCAGGAGGGCGCGGGGTCGGCAAACCGCCAGCGACTTCGGGACAAAACGCCAGCGCCCGCCCTTCGGCACCCAGTTCACTCAGCCAGTCGCTGACAATCCCCTTGCTCTGGCCATCGTAACGCACTGGCTGACCGAGCAAACAGGCACTCACCAGCACCCGAACGGGATTGATACTCACGCTTCCACCCCGTGCATCACCTGATCGAACATCACGCAGCAAGGACTCTCCAGCCGGTAGAGGATGGCGGGACGCTGTTTGCCGGTACGCTTGCGACCGGTATCCACCAGAATGTCGGCACGATGGATCCGCTTGCGAAACGCCGCCGTGTTCATGGGGGTTTGCAGGATGATTTCGAAGGCGCGCTGCACCTCGGAGAGGGTGAACTCGGGCCCCAGCAGTTGCAGCGGCAAGGTGCTGTAGCGGCTCTTGATCCGCAGCCGCTCCAGCCCCTTGGCGATGAGCTGGACATGGTCGAAGGCGAGGCTCAGCCCCGGCAGGTTGGAGAGCGGATGCCAGCAACCGTGGATCGCTGCCACTTCCGGATCCACCAGACAGAGATAGACCAAGGTCGTGGACCAGCCGCGGGGATCCCGCTCCAGATTGCCGAGGGTGCAGACCTGCTCGCTGTAGCAGTGACCAAGCCCCCACTCCACCAGCAGGCGGCGCTGGGCGGCATCCAGATCCCGATCCAGTGCCTCGTCGATGCGCAAGCCGGGTAGCTGCCAACTGTGGGCAAAGGGGGGGCGATCACGGGTCTCGAGCAGCAGCTCGAGCCGCTCGTCATGCAACCGCAGCACCACCATATCCAGACTCATTCTCAGCATGCCGATCGCCCTGCTCGCCTTCCATTAATGTTTGGTAGATAATATCACACGAATAGTATGTGCAGGAGCCAATCATGGGAACCGTCGCCAGCCTGGATATTGATGCGCAGAAGGGCTTTACCCCTCTCTGCCCGAACGAACTGCCCGTCGCGGGCGGTGATGATATTGTGGCCGCGCTCAACGCTCAGGCCACCCTCGCCACGCTGCGGATCGGCAGCAAAGACGCTCACCCTGCCAATGCCGACTGGGCCGTCAGTGACCCCTCTGGCATGCTGCTGCCGCTGGATCTGCCCAACGCCGACCTCACCTGGCCGGTGCACTGCGTGCCGGGCAGCAAGGGCTTCGAACTGCTCGACGGCCTGCCCGCCCCCATCGACTATGACTTCTTCGTCTGGAAGGGGGTCGAGCCGGATCTGCATCCCTACGGCACCTGCTTCCACGACCTGGCCGAACGGCGCAGCACCGGACTCATCGAATTCCTGCAAGCCCGCAAGGTCGACACCGTACTGGTCGGCGGCCTCGCCACCGACTACTGTGTCAAAACCAGCGTGCTGCAACTGCGCCGCGCCGGTTTCAGGGTGATCGTCCATCTCGATGCCTGCCGTGGCATCGCTCCCGCGACGGTCGCCAGCGCCCACACCCAGATGATCGAGGCTGGCGCCGAACTGGCTCAGACCCTGATCGATGTACAACGCCTGCTGGACGCCTGATATGCCACCCATACTAACCAGCCTGCTCGACACCGATGCCTGCACGTTACATATGCGGCAGGGGAGCTCCATCGTGCTCACCAGTCTGCGAGGAGCCTGATATGCCCCCAATCCTCACCAGCCTGCTCGACACCGATGCCTACAAGCTGCATATGCAGCAGGCGGTGTTCCATCGCTATCCGGATGCCGAGGTGGTGGCCGAATTCCACAGCCGCAATGAAGAGGACCTGCTGCCTATGATGGGGCAGATCGAGGAGCAACTGCGCCTCGCTGGCTCCCTGCGACTGACCAAACCCGAGCTCGATTTTCTGGCCGAACGCCCCTTCTTCACCCCGGACTACCTCGACCACCTGCGCCGCAAGCCGCTCGATGCCTCCCTGCTCAAGGTGTTCGAGCAGGATGGCCGCATCAATGTGCGAGTCGAAGGGGCCTGGCAGGATGTGATCCTGTGGGAGATCCCGGTGCTCGCTATCATCAGCGAGATGCGTAACCGCTTCCGCTACCCCCAGTTTGGTGTCAGCCATGCGCTGGATCGACTCGACCAGAAGCTCGACAAGCTGGAGCGGGAACTGAGTCCGGAAGAGATGAGCGAGTTCAACCTCATCGATTTTGGCACCCGCCGCCGCTTCTCCCATGGGGTGCAAGATGCGGTGGTAGGCCGGCTCAAGGAGCGGCTGCCAGCGTTTCGCGGCACCAGCAACTACCTGCTGGCCCAGAAGTACCAGTTATCCGCCGTGGGCACTCAGGCCCACGAGTGGTTCCAGGCGCACCAGCAGCTCGGTTTCCCGCTGGAGCACAGCCAGCGTGCCGCCCTCACCAGCTGGCTGGATGAGTTCACCGACCATCTTGGCATCGCCCTGACCGACTGCATCACCATGGATGCCTTCCTGCGTGATTTCGATTTCGAGCTGGCCAGCCGCTATCAGGGGCTGCGCCATGACTCTGGCGATCCCGTGGTGTGGGGTGAGAAGGCCATTAGCCACTACCAGCGCCTCGGTATCGACCCCACCGACAAGACCCTGGTCTTCTCCGATGGCCTCAATCTCGACAAAGCAGTACAGCTGCTGCGTCACTTCCGCGGCCGCATCAATACCAGTTTCGGTATCGGCACCAAGCTCACCTGCGATCTGCCCGGTGTCAGCCCGATGAACATCGTCTTCAAGCTGATGGAGTGCAACGGCGGCCCGGTCGCCAAGATCTCCGACAGCCCGGGCAAGACCCTGTGCCGGGATGCGGAGTTTATCCGTAACCTCAAGCAGGCGTTCCACGTCGGGGTTTGATTCAGACTGCCAGAAAACAAAAAGCCCGCCGGTTCGCACCGGCGGGCTTTTTTATCGACTCAAGGGAGATATCAGTCTTTCTTGGTCAGCAGGAACTGCACCAGTTTGTTGAACTGCTCTTGAGAGGTGATGGATTCAATCTTCACCATGTACTTGCCGTTCACCAGAAACGCAGGCACACCACGAATGTTGTAGCTCTGCATGTTGCGATCGAACTGGGAGACCATGCCGGAAACCGCGAAGCTGTCGACGGCACCGTCAAACTCCTCGGCCGGAACACCGTTGTCGACAAAGATTTTCTTCACATCGTCACGGCTGGTCGGATACTGGCGCTGTTGCATCTTGCTAAAGATGGCGGGAGTGACCTTGCTCTCTGCATTGAGCAAAGTGGCAACCGCGTAGGCACGCTGCATCTCTGGCCCCATCTCGCCACCCATGAAGTTCACCGGGTTCTTCTTGAGGGGCACATCTTTTGGCAAACCAGCCTGCAGTTGCTCAACGATGGGTTCAAACGTCGCGCAATGCGGGCAGAAGTAAGAGAAAAACTCCATCACTTCAGGCTTCGCAGAGGCAGTCTGCTTGACCACATCGTAGTTAACGCCTTCCTTGAATTCGGGGGCGGCGTGAACCATGGGGACCATCAGCATGGCTGCGAGGAAAAATAAAACTTTTTTCATGATGTTTCCTGTTAAGGGATCACTGTGAGGCACGCCCGGCGAACCGAAGCAGTGCCAAGCCTATTGTTTCGCCATGCTGACGTCAATGGTCAGGGCCAGAGATCGAGTCACGCTTGCCACGCAAGATCCCTTCAATTTCACCAGTTTGGCATCAGGCTCAAAGGTGGCGCCTTCAGTGCCGCCAGCTGATCATGCAGGGTCGCAATCTGCTGGCGCCAGTAGTGATCGGTATTGAACCAGGGGAAGTGACGGGGGAAAGCAGGGTCTTCCCAGCGTCGCGCCAGCCATGCCATGTAGTGGACGATCCGCATCGCCCGCAGCGGCTCAATCAGCGCCAATTCCCGCGAATCAAACTCCATGAACTCCTCGTAGCCTGCCAGCAGGGTATCGAGCTGGATCTGCTGCTCGTGGCGCTCGCCGCTCAGCATCATCCAGAGATCCTGAATGGCCGGGCCGGTACGGCAGTCATCGAGATCGACAAACATGGGGCCGTCGCGCCACAGAATGTTGCCCGGGTGGCAGTCACCATGCAGCGAGATCTGCGCCACATCCAGGGTCATGGCATCGCAAACGTGTTTGATCAGCTCATCGAGCACCCCGAAAAATTGCTTGGCCAGCCCACTCGGCAGCCACTCGCCAGACGCCAGCAGCTGACGCGGTTCGTGCAGCATGCTCTCGACGTCAAGCCGAACACGGTGATGAAACGGCTTGCTGGCACCAATCTGATGGATGCGGCCAAGATAGCGCCCCACCCACTCCAGCTGATCGAGGTTATCCACCTCAAACTGGCGACCACCGACGCTCTGCCAGATGGCGAACGGATAGCCCTGATGCTCCAGCAGGGTTTCGCCCGCGAAGGCGATCGGGGCGGCCACCGGGATCTCCGCATCACAGAGCCGGGCAGCATACTCATGCTCTTCGAGGATCTGGGCCCGGCTCCAGCGACCAGGACGGTAGAACTTCACCACATAGCGGCGACGCTCCTCATCCTGAAACTGGTAGACCCGGTTTTCGTAGCTGTTGAGTTCGATTAGGCCGGAGTCGAGCCGCAGACCGCTGAGATCGAGCGCGTCCATGATGAGGTCGGGTGTGAGATCGGAATAGTTGAAACGCATGTCATCCACCATAAGAAAGGGGCGCCGTTGCGCCCCATTCTATCCGAGATAGCCAACGAATACCGCCGTTGGCCTCCTCATCTAATCTCTATCCGCAAGCTGTAGTTACAACCGGCTGATAAACTTGCTGCCCTGACGCAGGTTGCCCTTGCTGTCATCAGGCGCCGCCCCTTCCCGTTTCAGCACAAACTTGATGTCCAGAGTCGGTCGTTTCAGGTTGTAGGGGTCAACCGCCAGACTGACCGGCAGGGTGTAGATCTCGCCCGCCTTCAGAGTCACTTGGCGTGGGCCGAACCACTGATACTCGGGCAAGCCCTCCACATCCAGCTGGTAGGTCTGGGGTTGCAGGGTCTTGTTGAGGATCTTGAGGGTATAAGTGTTCTCGATCAGCCCCTCGCTGTTCTCACGGAATAGCTGGTTGCGATCCCGCAGGATATCGAGCCCCATCGGCATGATGGACATGGCGTTGTAGACAAACACCCCCAGCATCACCGCCATCACCAGCCCGTAGCCAATCAACTTGGGCCGTGCCACATGGGTGGAGTCGTGGGCCAGCTTGTGCTCTGTGGTGTAGCTGATGAGCCCTTTCGGGTAGCCCATCCGCTCCATGGTCTGGTCGCAGGCATCGACGCAAGCGCCGCAGTTGATGCACTCGTACTGCAGGCCATCGCGGATATCGATGCCGGTCGGGCAGACCTGCACGCAGAGGTCGCAGTCGATACAGTCACCCAGCCCCAGCGCCTTGTGGTCAGCCTTGCGGGAGCGGGCACCGCGGGTCTCGCCACGCTTGGTGTCATACCCGACGATGAAGGTGTCTTTGTCGAACATGGCGGACTGGAAACGGGCGTAGGGGCACATATGGATGCACATGATGGCGCGCATCCAGCCTGCGTTGCCGTAGGTGATGATGGTAAAGAAGAGCACCCAGAACAGCACCCATCCGCTGGCCTGCAGGGTGAAGAAGTCCGGCACCAGTTCAGTGACATCCTGGAAATAGGCGACGAAGGTCAGACCGGTTACCAGCGAGATGACCAGCCAGGCCAGATGCTTGACCCCCTTGCGGGCCAGCTTCTCTGCCGACCAGGGTCCGGCATCCAGCTTGCGCCGCTTGTTGGCGGGCCCTTCCAGCTTCTCTTCAAACCAGATGAACATGAAGGTCCACACCGTCTGCGGGCAGAGATAGCCGCACCAGACCCGGCCGAGGAAGGTGGTCACAAAGAAGAGGGCGAAGGCTGCAATCATGAAGAGCCAGGCGAGCAGGGTCAGATCCTGCGGCCAGATGGTGGCGCCAAAGATATGGAACTGCTGATGGCCAAGATCGAACAGCACCGCCTGGCGGCCGTCATAACGCAGCCAGGGCAGCAGCACAAAGAAGGCAACGAAAAACCAGCCCATGGCCTTGCGCACCCGCTGCCATGTTCCGGTCTGGGCCCGCACATAGATACGGTTGCCAGGGTTGAATCTGTCGTCGCTGGCTTTGAACGTGTTGGGATTGTAGGTCCCGGTTACGCCCTTGTCGGTAACGTCCTTGATATCGATTTTTTCGTGGTCGGCCATTGCAAGACATCGCTCCCTTATTTGTTATGGAGCGGATTATATCTTAAACAGCATGCTAATTGTGTGGGTTAGATGTATCTAACATTGGCGTTTGATCGCAATTTTCAGCAACAAAAAAGCGCATCACCCCAAGGTGATGCGCTTCCACTAAAGATTCACTTGATTCCGCGAGCCTTCAGCAGTGCCTCTTTGAAATCGGGCACATGATCCTTGGCCAGACCGGGGATCATCGCCTGCTTGTCGGATTCCCGCATCTTGAGGTGATAGATCAGCATGTCGTCGGTCAGCTCGGACAGAGGACCTTCAAATCCCGCTTCGTTGGCCAGTTTGGCTACAAACTGCACCAGGCTGAGATCCTGTTCCTTGATCCAGGCAGGCTGCAACAACTCCAGCAGCTCTTCGATACGATGACATTGCATAGACAACCTCTTTAATCTGTCACGTTAAACTCAGGCAACCTTACCCATCAAGGCTACTTCGATTCGATCCCGCCCATTATGCTTGGCCTGATAGAGGGCCGCATCCGCTTTCTGGATCAAATCGGCGATTTTCATGCTGTTATCCGGTATCAGTGTGGCAACACCAAAACTACATGTGACCCGACCGGAGACCAGCGACTTCTGATGAGGAATATCAAGCTCCTTGAGCGCCTGCCGCACATGATCCGCCACCTGCAACGCCCCCTGCATGCCGGTACAGGGCAGCAACAGAGCGAACTCCTCACCACCGTAACGGGCCGCCAGATCGTCCTCCCGCCGCTCCACCTCGGCCAGCAAGGCGGCCACCTGCTGCAGACAGTCATCGCCCGCTTGATGGCCATAATGGTCATTGAACTGCTTGAAGTAATCCACATCCAGCAGCACCAGTGACAAAGGCACCTTGGCCCGATGGCAGCGACGCCAGGTCAGCTCCAGACAGTCATCGAGGTGGGCGCGATTGGCGATGCCGGTCAAGCCATCGAGACGAGAGGTAAGGCGCAGATGCTCGGAGACCACCTTCAATTCGGCCGCCAGCTCGGCGTTGGAAAAACGGTGATGGAGCGAGGCGATCTGATCCCGCCGCATCCTCCGCAACAGGGTTGGCAAAAAAACGAACAGATAACCCGCCAGCATGCAGGAGACGATCCGCTCCTGCTCGTTGCCATTGCCCAACTCGAACAGCATGGCTACCCCCAGCGGCAGGGTGGCGCCATAGAGGGTACGACGGCTACCAAACAGCATGATGGCACTGCCGGTAAGAAGGAGGCTGGAGAGCATTAACATCGCGGCCCGGTAGGTATCGGGCAGCTTGTCCATGTAGAGCAGTACCCCGAGGGCCCAGATGATGGAGGTGATGGTGACGCCGATAAAGAGCTCGCGCTCCAGCACCGGTAGCGGCGTCTGGTGCAGGCGGGATTGCCGCCAGCGCAAGTGCCAGCCCCGGCCAAGCAGCCACAGGCAAGTCCCTGCTAACCAGCCAAGTGCTTCACTGGCGGGCAGATAGTCATGAAACAGCAGACTCCAACCCAATGCCAACACCCCCAAGCAGGGGAGACTGAAGGATGCGTGGGTATAGAGCTGGGCCATGATGGCCTGCTTAACCTGGCGTGTCACACTCTGGGTCAACTGAGTACTCCCGTACAAGAGCCGAGCAGTCTACCATCAGCCCCTGACAGGCAACAATAAAGCGCCGTTTATTAAGAAGTCACTCATCAAAGGGGGGGTCCCTCAGCTGGCTAGCAAGTCTTTGTTCAGCCCTTCTCCAGCTCGTCGAGAATGGGGCATTCCGGATTGTCGTCCCCATGGCAGCAACAGACCAACCCTTCCAGCGAGCTGAGCATTGCCTGCAGACCGCTGATTCGGGCCCGCAGATCGACGATCTTCTCCTGTGCCAGCTTCTTCACCTGAGCGCTGGTGCGATGCTCGTTGCGATAGAGTGCCAGTAGCTCCTGACACTCCTCCAGATTAAAGCCGGTCTCCCGCGCCCGCTTGACGAAGCGCAGCTCCCGCAGCGAGCCCTCGGTATAGCTGCGATAGCCGTTGTCGCTGCGCACTGGCGCCTTGATGAGGCCGATACTCTCGTAGTAACGGATGGTCTTGGCGGTCAGCCCCGTGGCCTTGGCAACCTTGCTGATGTTCATTTATGCCTCCTTACTGATCGGGTTGGATGCTGGCCCGTGCACCGCTCTGGGCTGCCAGCGTTTCAATAACAGGGAATTGCTTAAAACCGTGATGCTGCTCAGGGCCATGGCCGCCCCCGCCAGCTCGGGGCTGAGATAGCCCAGTGCCGCCAGCGGAATGCCGATGATGTTGAATACGAAGGCCCAGAACAGATTCTGCTGGATGGTGCGCCAGGTGGCCGCCGAGATGTCGATCGCATCGGCCACCAGCCGCGGGTCAGATCGCATCAGCGTGATGGAGGCGGTCTCCATCGCTACATCGGAGCCAGAGCCCATGGCGATGCCGACATCCGCCGCCGCCAGCGCCGGGGCGTCGTTCACCCCGTCCCCCACCATGGCCACCAGCCCGCGGGTTTGCGCCCGCAGCGCCTCGACCTTTTCCACCTTGCCGACCGGCAGCACGGAGTCAAACGCCCCGTCCAACCCCAGCTGGGCAGCGATGTAAGCCACCGGCGCTGGCGCATCGCCACTCACCAGCCAGCTGGCGATGCCGCGCTGGCGCAGGGTGGCGATGGCTTCCGCACTCTCGGGGCGCAAGGTATCGGCCAGCGCGGCGATGCCTGCCATCACGCCGTCGATGGCGACCCAGACCCGGGTTGCCCCATCGGCAGGTTGTGCGTCCTGTTGCGGCTGATCAATGCCGAGCTGGGCCAGCAGGACTCCATTACCGATGGCGACTCTGTGGCCCGCCACCTGACCGACAATACCGGCGCCAACCCGCACCTCGACCGCCTCCGGCTGAGGCAGTGCCGCCTCTTTGCCGACCGCCTCGCGCATCGCCAGCGCCAGCGGGTGTTCGCTCGCCTGTTGCAGGGCGGCGGCGAGGCGCAGTTGCTCGTCGTTGCCGCTCCAGCTGGCCAGCACCGGCCGACCCTGCGTCAGGGTGCCGGTCTTGTCGAAGATCAACGCCTTGATGGCATGGGCCTTCTGCAGGGTATCCACATCCTTGATCAGGATGCCGTGACGCGCCGCCACCCCGGTGCCGGTCACGATGGCCGCCGGGGTCGCCAACCCGAGGGCGCAGGGACAGGCGATCACCAGCACCGCCACCGCTGCCAGCAGCGCCTGACCGAAATCGTTGCTGATGGCGTTCCACACCAGCAGGGTAAACAGGGCGATAGCCATCACCACTGGCACGAACACGGCGGAGACCTTGTCCACCAGCTGTTGCAGCGGCGCCTTGCCCATCTGGGCACTCTCCACCAGCGCGATAATCTTGCTGAGGCTGGACTCCTCCCCCACAGTCGTGGCCTCGATCTCCAGCACGCCGGAGCGATTGATGGCACCGCCCAGCACCTTGTCGTCCACACTGCGCGGCACCGGCAGGCTCTCGCCGGTGAGGATCGACTCGTCCAGCTCGCTGGCGCCGCTCACTATCCTGCCATCCACCGGCACCCGCTCGCCCACCAGCACCCGCAGCCGATCGCCGCGCAGCACCTCGTCGATGGCGACGCTCTGCCACGTATCGCCACGCCAGACGGTGGCGGTTTCCGGCCGCAGCGCCATCAGTTCGCGAATGGCGGACTGGGTGCTGCGTCTGGCCCGTGCTTCCAGCAACTTCCCGAGGGAAATCAGGGTAATGATGATGGCGCTCGCCTCGAAATAGAGCTTGCCGCTGGCGGCCATCCCCAGCGTCAGCAGCAGATAGAGGCTATAGAAGTAGGCCGCACTGGTGCCGGTCGCCACCAGCACATCCATGTTGGCTGCGCGGTTCTTGAGGGCAAGCCAGGCGCCGCGGTAGAAGCGGGCGCCGATCCAGAACTGCACCGGGGTGGCGAGCAGCAGCTCCAACCAGGCAGGAAGATGCCAGGGGAACAACCCGGCCATGGCCAGCATCCCCACCAGCAGCGGCAACGTCAGCAAAGCCGAGGCGATGACCCGGGTCTGCGCCTGACGGGCACTGGTGGCCTCCTGCGCTTCCCGCTCCAGCAACTGCTGGCGGCGGCCGCTGGCCGAGCCCTGCGCCAGTTTGGCGCCAAAGCCGAGCGCCTCGATCTGCTCGCGCAAGGCTGCGGGGCTCTGGGCCCCCGGCACCAACACGATGCGGGCCTGCTCGATGGAGAAGTTAACCTCGGCGGAGATCACGCCGGGCAGTGCTGCCAGCATCTTGTTCAGTCGCGCCGAACAGCCTGCGCAGGTCATGCCGCTGATCTGGAAAGACAGCGTTTCGCGGCCGTAGTCGTAACCCTGACTCTTGATGCTGTCGAGTACCACTGGTAGACGGTCAGGGCTGGCCAGATCGATGGCTGCCTGCTCCAGCGCGAAGTTGACGGTGGCCGATACCCCGTCGAGTTTGTTGAGGCTGGCCGCGATGCGGCCTGCGCAGTTGGCACAGCTCATGCCACTCAGTGGCAATTGCAGATGAATGGGGTGTTGCTGTTGAGTCGTCATGCCGTTCCTCCCCGGAACCCGTCGGCACCACAAAACGCCGACCGGCAAACCCTAACCTTTACTGTAAGGGCAAGCTCAAGCCACATGATCCACTTTTTGCAGATGAAAAAAACGGCGCCCGTTTGCTGCCAGAGAGCAAACGGGCGCCGCATTCAGCTATTGCGCGGTGTGAGCGGAACTCAGATACCGTACTGGGCGCGGTAAGCCTTCATCGCCACCAGTTGCGCCGCCAGCTCCGGCTGCTCGGCCTGCTTCTCTTCCAGATACTGGATCAGGTCGCTCATCTGGATGATGGCGATGATGTGGGCGCCGTAGTCACGCTCCACTTCCTGAATGGCGGAGAGCTCACCCTTGCCCTTCTCCTGACGATCCAGCGCGATCAGCACCCCCGCCAGCGAGGCGCCGTTGGCCTGGATCAGATCCATGGATTCACGGATGGCGGTCCCGGCGGTGATGACGTCGTCCACCAGCATGATGCGCCCCTTGAGCGGGCTGCCCACCAGATTGCCGCCTTCGCCGTGATCCTTGGCCTCCTTGCGGTTGAAGCACCAGGGCACATCCACATCATGTTGCTCTACCAGCTGCACTGCGGTAGCGGAGGCGATGGGGATCCCCTTGTAGGCCGGGCCAAACAGCACATCGAACTCGATGCCAGCATCCATCAGGGCGGCAGCATAGAAGCGGCCGAGGCGGGCCAGATCGCGGCCGCTGTTGAACAGACCGGCGTTGAAGAAGTAGGGGCTTTTACGACCGGATTTCAGGGTGAATTCACCGAATTTGAGGACCTGTTTCTCCAGGGCGAACTCGATAAATTGACGCTGGTAGGCTTTCATTCTGGCTCCTTGCTTGGCTTGTCGTTTACTTGTGTGGGGGTATAAAAAAACGCGGTCAATGCCGCGTTTTTAAAATCAGGAGAGTGACTGCTTCTGCAGCGCAATGATCTCGGCAATGCCGTCCTTGGCGAGCCCCAGCATCGCCAGCAGCTCCTCATGGGTGAAGGGCTCGGCCTCCGCGGTGCCCTGCACCTCGATGATCCGACCATCTTCGGTCATCACTACGTTCATGTCGGTCTCGGCGGCGGAGTCTTCGATGTACTCCAGATCGCAGATGGCTTCGCCCTGATACATGCCGACAGAAACGGCGGCGATCATCTGCTTGAGCGGGCTCTGCTTCAGTTTGCCCTGTGCCACCATCCAGTTCAGCGCATCCACCAGCGCCACACAGGCACCGGTAATCGCAGCAGTACGAGTGCCACCATCTGCTTGCAGCACGTCACAGTCCACAGTGATAGAGTGCTCACCCAGCGCAGTGAGGTCTACCGCAGCACGCAGGGAGCGGGCGATCAGACGGGAGATCTCCAGGGTACGACCGCTCTGCTTGCCAGAAGCCGCTTCGCGGTTCATCCGGGAGTGAGTGGAACGCGGCAGCATGCCGTATTCGGCAGTGACCCAACCCTGACCCTTGCCTTTCAGGAATCGCGGAACGCTGGTGTCGACGCTGGCGGTGCAAAGCACGCGAGTGTTACCGAACTCCACCAGCACTGAGCCTTCTGCATGTTTGGTGAAATTGCGGGTAATGGTAACCGGGCGAAGTTGCGCGGCACTGCGATCGCTTGGACGTGACATGGAACGGACCTCTGGGCTGGCTCAAATTGGCGAAGGAGTATAAGTCATTAGGTCCCAAATATCAGCCGCTAAAACCACGGCATCGGCTGACGAGCAGGGCCGGGCTGAGTATACTGGCCGCACACTTCATCAAGCCCGGAACAATCAATGATTCACAGCATGACCGCCTACGCCCGCAAGGAATTCAAGGGCGACTGGGGCACAGCCGTTTGGGAAATTCGTTCGGTCAACCAGCGCTATCTGGAAACCTACATTCGCCTGCCGGAGCAACTGCGCAGCCTGGAGCCGGTACTGCGTGAGCGTTTCCGCGCCAAGCTGCAGCGCGGCAAGGTGGAGTGCAACCTGCGTTTCGAAGCCGCACAAGCCGCAGCCAGCCAGCTGCACATCAATGAAGATCTGGCCAAACTGATCATCGACAGCGCCAACTGGGTAATGAAAGAAGCAGGCCAGGGCCAGCTCAACCCGGTCGACGTACTGCGCTGGCCGGGTGTCATGGCCGCCGCCGAACAGGACATGGATGCGGTCGCCACCGAGCTGCTCGGCGGTTTTGACCAGACCATGGAAGATTTCCTTGCTTCCCGCGCCAGCGAGGGTGCCAACCTCAAGAACCTGATCCAGCAGCGTCTGGATGGCATTCAGGTGGAAGTGAAGAAGGTGCGCGTCCACCTGCCGCAGATCATCGAATGGCAGCGCCAGAAGCTCACCGACCGTCTGGCCGAAGCCAAGGTGGAGCTGGATCCGGCTCGCATCGAGCAGGAGATCGTGATGCTGGCCCAGAAGATCGACGTGGCCGAAGAGCTGGATCGTCTGGAGATGCACATCAGCGAAACCATCAAAATCATGAAGAAAGGTGGCGCCTGTGGCCGTCGCCTTGACTTCATGATGCAGGAGTTCAACCGTGAGTCGAACACCTTGGGCTCCAAGTCGATCAATGCTGAAGTGACCCAGTCCGCCGTCGAGCTGAAGGTTCTCATCGAGCAGATGCGCGAACAAATTCAAAACATCGAATAATTTTTTCACCCGCCCAAGCAGCTCTTGAAAGCCCCGTATTACCTTGTGAATCGCAGGGTAGATACCGGGCTTTTTTCATTCTCCCGACCACATAGATGGGCCGATGTCAGTGACAACCGACATGCCGCGCCAGCTTGTTTTGTTCGGCGATGATGGCTCCCCGTTCGCCGCAAAGGGTCATGTTGAGGCGAACACCATGGCGGCCGGAAACATAACTCAACAACGCAGGCTCATGTTGCGTAACCGGATACCCGCCTACAGGAGATCTTTCAGTCGGGTTAACAGCGCTTTACGGCTGTTATTCGCCACCACAAATCGCTTAAAGCGCTGGGCAAACGCGGGGCTATCGCCTTTGCACTGATAGGCTTCCCATAACTGATGCACATAGCGTGATGCCGCATCGTAGCCACTGGCGCATGTGCGATCCGCCTGTTCTTGTGCTTGCTGCCAGGCGTGTTCGCGCTGATGGTAGATATCCGTCAATACTTTTTCTTTTTCCGCTTTTTCAAGCGCCATTTTCTTTGCGCGCGCGTCGGCTTGCGCTTGCTGTAATAGGCGTTGCGCTTGTTCAACGTAAGGAGTGATCACGTCGGGAGTTAACCAATAGTGATAGGCTTGGTCCTGGTTGGCCGAGTCTTTTCGCGTCATCGCCAAGGCTTGGTGACGGGTTAACTGGCCTTGTTCAAACAGCGTGCTTAATAGCGTCTGTTTCTCCCCGTCAGTGAGCTGATGGAACCAGCCGTCAAACTGCAACTCGGCCTGTTTGGCTGGGTGACAGGGTTGTGCCTTCAGCACCATCGCCAGTGCGTTAACCCAAGCCAAGGGAATATGATAAAGGGTGGCAAAAGCCTGCACCTCCTCACTGAGGTGCTCAAAAGCGAAATGAATTAAAGGTACCCCGTCAACTTCTTCATTAAATTCGCACTCTTTCAGCCACATAAAATAGATAAGACGCCAATCACCCTGAAGTAAGGCACTGCGCAAAGCGGCTAAATGCTGGAAAAAGTCGTCAGCATGTTCATCGTCAAAATATTCGCCATACTCTTCGATGGAAAAAGTCAGCAATTGCCATTCATCGCGCTCATCTACATGAAGGCCATCGAGCGAAACGCCTAGTAACGTATCGGGGATCGTGCCGGCAGGCAGCTTGATATAAGCATCAATGGAACCCCAATTGGCATAGTAAAAACCGATGTCGAAATATTTTAACATCAGCTCAGCAGGATCGGCCTTCAAGTCACTGTAGGTATAATAGACCTGAAAAGCGGTCGCGGTAATCTCGGCTCGACTTGAAATGGCTCTGAGTGCCTGGCGGGCGTGAGGGGCTAACTGCCCGTCCACACGCTCAAATTTGTAGTATTGATATTCGCTCACGATGACCTTGCTATCGGTTAAGGGTGAATTGAAAGGTTTGCTGTAACAAAGGCTGGATATGAACCCTTCTGGCGACCGGTTCAGCGTTGATATAACGCTTCGGCTCAATCGTCACAAATCCCCAGTATTGTAAAAATCGTTCAATAAACCGTGATTCGATGATCATGGATAAGGTTTGTTCCGGTGAAAAGTAATGGTCGGGAGGGATGGCCAAGAGCACATCGGGGAACGCCGTTATAACGTCTTGCACCAACTCGGCAGCACTGTGGTGGTGTTGCAGGCGCCACAGCATAAACACCCAAAATATACGCACATCGACATCGAATGGATGTTGGTCAAAATACGCCCAGTTATATTGGCTGACGGCAGCCGCTAGCATAGGTTTAAAAAAGGCTTGTATCCCTGCCGCCTGATACTGCTTTTGCGCTGCTTTTTTCACATGATAGCGACCGCTACGGCGATAAATAATCCCACTGAGTTCGGCTAACACTCTGGTGTAGTGCAGGGCATTGAATTTGTCTTCGTTATTGCCCGCAAACTCACAGATACCGAGGTCAGAACCGCATTGCGCCACGGCAAACTCCGGCAATAACGCACAGGCCTGTTTGACTAATTTGGTCGGCAAGTTGCCTTTGCTGGTGGCGTTGAATGACCCGGATTGCGCCATGGCCTCATCAAGCATGAGGCCTAAATAGCGCATCACCGGGCTGGCAGAAAGATTGTCTGGCGTGCTGATGGTGAGCCACTGTAATTGATCGAACGGGGCATAAAGCCAATTGGCCATTTGGGTTGGCGTCACCCCACAAAAATCGGGATGCGGTTGATTATTACGATCCGCCATTTTGTGCTGTAACGCCACATTGAGTTCAGCCAGGCTCAAATTTGGGGTCATGGCCAACATGGCGGCGACTTCATCCTGCACGTCGGCATGCAGCTTGCCCTCGCGGGTCATACAACAACGTTTAAATTTTTTACCGCTGCCACAGAGGCAAGGATCGTTACCACTGAGTTTCATCATCAATGCCTCTTATCATCGGACGAAGGCCAGCAAGGGGCTTATCAGACCAGAGCGCCTTCCACCAGCGACTCGGCCAAGGCAAGCTGGGTCTGCTGGCTGGTTTGCAGGCGGGATTTTAGTTGATCGCAGAGGGTCATCAGTTCATCGACTTTGGCGACGATGCGGAATTGTTCACCTGCAGGAGGAAGCCCAAACTGGATACTTTCACATTTTGTTTTATTTATATATGCGATGGTTGTTGCAGAAGCTATTTCATAAAGATGGCTTCCAACAACGCGAATAACACATGATAAGTATTCCGGTGACAAGCCATTCAAAACAATAAATGCATGAACTTGCTGATTTGATGACACAGGAATGGTATTTATTGCCGAAAGACCAAACCGTCCTACACAACTCATGAGTACACTATTGCTCGGAATAATTCGAGCGGAATATTCCATGACCTCTTCGGTGGTTAATCCTAATTCAATATCCTTTGAATCAAGATACCAACTATCTACTGGAAATGATGGTAATGTAACCCAAGGTATCGTTCCACTAAATGTTTTTGGCTTATCACGATTTGGCACAATAGAGGGGCACAGCTCACCAATCTGAACACTAACCCATCCAGATGGCAACTCAATATTCTTTTTTGGTAAAAGCTTCGATGTCTTTTGATAAATGCCTTCTTTTACTAACTTCGCCTTTTCAGCAACGATGCGTTCCAGCAGAACAGAGGCGGGTTCATCGCTCGGGTCTTGCGGTACCAGCTTGCCCATCACCGCCAGTTGCAGGATGGTCTGTTTCAAGGCGTCGATGCTGGCCTCGGTGGTAAAGAGGGTATCGAAGTGAGTGCTTAGCCGCGCCCAGTTTTGCGCCAGCTCGTCGGCATCGCCGGAGTCTGTCAGCGTAGCGAGCAGGGTCTCCACCAGCGTCTGATGGGCCGCCAGCAGCGACTCGCTGCACTGCTCCAACTGATCGCATAGAGCCATAAGCTCATCCACTTTGGCAACGATGCGGTGCTGTTCTGCAAGTGGAGGGACCGGAAACTCGAACAGCTCTAATGTTCTTTTACTGAGGCCTTCGATGGCCATCCCAACTTGCCGACCCCATATCAAGTTTTGAACGAGGGGAGATTTTATTCCTAAATGAACAAATGGAGCCAATTCATCAATTAACAAACGGATAATTGTGACATGCTGACTTACGTTAGCTTCTTTAATCGAATCAGGGAATATCAATGTGCGCCCTAATGATGCGCCTGTAATATTCAAAAGCACATCACCAGGAATGACTTTAGTTCCTTCCATCTTCAAATGTGTGTTTTCATCTATATACACAACATCATCCAATCTCAGCCCCTCATTCCACACGTTCTGAGATCGCAGGAAAGGAATGCCTTCCGAGACATATGCGCTTTGTCCACCTCGAGGTGTGCTGCCCGACCCCATTTTACTGGTTAATTCTCCCAGGCGAATACACTCCCATCCTTCCGGTAATTCAAACGGCTTCTCTTCCTCAGCAATTTCCGGCAAGGCTTTGAGCTTTTTAATCTTGCCCTCTTTCACCAACCGCGCCTTTGCGGCGGCAATCCGCTCCAGCAGGACTGAGGCGGGTTCATCGCTGGGGTCTTGCGGCACCAGCTTGCCGCGCACCGCCAGCTCCAGGATCAGCTCGCGCAGCTTCTTGATACCGGTGAGTTCCAACTTACTGTTGCTGCCGCGCCCGGCACTGCTTTTGGGGCGCACCGCCGCAGTCCAGAGATCCAGGTGGTCGGTAATCAGATTTTCTATTTTCAGCGCCGCCATTATGCCTGCCCCCCTTGCTTGGCCGCACCTTTGCCCAGTGCTTCACCCAGAATGGTTTTTAGCTGATCACGCAGGGTCTGGATTTCAGCCTGCTCTGTGGCATAGCGCGTCAGCAGCTCGTCGGGGTCATGGCTTATCTGCTCGCCGACATGGGGGTTTTTAATATCGAGGTTGAAGTTGCGCTCGATGATGGTGTCAATGCTGACCTTCCACGCTTGCTCGTTCTCTACCCGGGCAGCAAAGCCGTCCGCCTCATCACCCCACCAGGCGATCTCGGCCTCAAACTCCTCAAACTTCATCGGTTTGGTTTTGCTGTAGTTCTTCACCCCAGCCGGATAGGGGTGCTCGTAGAACCAGACATCCTTGGTGGGCTGATCCTTGGAGAAGAACAGGATATTGGTCTTGATGCCGGTATAGGGGGCAAACACGCCGTTGGGCAGCCGCACTATGGTGTGCAGGTTGCACTCGCTGGTGAGCAGTTGCTTGATCTTGGTTTTGACCCCTTCGCCAAACAGGGTGCCGTCGGGCAGCACCACGGCGGCGCGACCGCCCTTGCCATTTGTTGCCGGGGCAAGGACTTCAATGATCAGCTGCAGGAACAGGTCGGCAGTTTCGCGGGTGCGCAGATCAGCGGGGAAATTCTGCTCGATGCCATCCTCTTCGGTGCCGCCAAAGGGCGGGTTGGTGAGGATCACATCGATATCGCTATCCCAGCTCGACAGCGGTTTGTCGAGGGTGTTGCCGTGGCGGATCTGCACCGGCACCTCGATGCCGTGCAGCAGCATGTTAGTGGTGCAAAGGAGGTGCGGCAACTGCTTCTTCTCGACCCCCATGATCTGCTGCTGCAGGGTCTGGTGGTCGGCTGATGTCTCGACATAGTACTCTTTGACATGATCAAACGCGCAGGCGAGAAAGCCGCCGGTGCCACAGGCCGGGTCCATGATCCGCTCGCCGAGCTTGGGGTCGATGCGGTTGACCATAAAGCGGGTAACGGCACGGGGGGTGTAGAACTCGCCCGCGTTACCGGCGCTCTGCAGGTCGCGCAGGATCTGCTCGTAGATGTCGCCAAACAGGTGGCGTTCGCTGCTGTCGGTAAAGTCGATCTCGTTAAGCTTGTTGATCACCTGCTTGAGCAGGGTGCCGTTTTTCATGTAGTTGAAGGCATCACTGAACGCCTCTTTCACCACATAGCCACGGGGGTTGAGATCGATATTGGCAGGCTGGTTTTTCAGGCTGTCGAACAGGTCATTGTTGACGAAATCGAGCAGGGCATCACCAGTCAGCCCTTCGCTATCGGCCGCCCAGTTGCGCCACAGGAAGCGCTCGGGGATGGGGCAGCGGTAGTTATCCTGCTCAAACTCCAGCTCCTCTTCCTGGGCGTCGAACACTTTCAAAAACAGCAGCCAGGAGAGCTGGCCGAGGCGCTGGGCATCGCCGTCGATACCGGCGTCCTTGCGCATGATGTCCTGAATGGATTTGATAACTGAGCTGATGGATGACATGGGATTCTCTGCTTTTTACAAAAATGGTGACGAATACAGGGGCGAATGCGTCAGGAATATCGATAAAACAAGCGGCCATGATTGCCATGGCCGCACTGTGGTGCTGTTGCAGCCTTGGCGTCAGGCGCTCTGCTGCTCACGATAGATTTCTTGCTCCAGTTCGGTGATGGCCTGCTCGAACTGTTTGGGGCCACCAAAACCCTTCTTGGCCAACTCCAGCGGCCGACCCAACTCGGTAAAGGGGGCGACTTTTAGCGCATCCTTGGTCTCAATCTCGGTCACGCCCTGATCTGCATACTTGTCGAGCAGACTGGTGAGTACCTGCTGGGCGGTATCGTTGTACTTGGTGAAGTAGTTGCGCTTTTTGACGTTGTTCGCCCGCTCGCGGCGGGTCAGTGGCGGCTGATCGTATACCACATGGCAGATAAGGTCGAACGGGTCGAGCTCCTTGCCCACCTCCTCCTGCAGCACCTCCCACAGCACCCCCGCCTGAGCCAATTCATCCATGATGGCTTGCTTGCGCTCGGCGGCTTGCCAGCGTTTGGTGAAGGCATCGAGGGTGGCAAACTCCTTGAGCAGGGTCTTTTTGGTGTAGTCCTTGAAGGATTCGGTCACCAGTTTGCCATCGGCATCGTAATACTGCACCCGCTCGGCGATGACGCTGACCGCCACGCCGTTGACATAATACTTGCTGACTCCGGGCGTTGGACCACCCAGCGGGCCTGTGCCCTGGCCACCTGCGCCACTCTGGCCACCATCACTACCGGTCGTGTAGCTGCCGGGTTGTTCATCGACCCCGGGGGCAAACGGATCGCCATGGTCGCCGGGTTCATCGGCAGGCAGTGGATCGGCGCCATCGATGATATCGCCCAAGCCTTCATCCGGATTGTTGATGTCTGCCGGTTTGACCACCATGACGCGCTCCGGCTCGCCGTCGAAACGGGGATCGGCAAACAGCTCGGTGGCCTTCTTGAAGTCGAGAATGGTAAACCAGAGCTTGCCGTACTTATCGTCAATACGGGTGCCACGGCCGATGATCTGCTTGAACTTGGTCATGGACTGGATGTTTTGATCCAGCACCACCAGCTTGCAGGTCTTGGCATCAACGCCGGTGGTCATCAGTTCGGAGGTAGTGGCGATGACTGGATAGGGCTTTTTCGGGTTGATGAAGTTGTCGAGCTGGGCCTTACCCAACTCATCATCGCCGGTGATTTTCATCACATAGCGATCGTCTTTGGCCATCTGATCCGGGTTGAGGTTGACCAGCGCCCGTCGCATTCGGTCGGCATGATCGATGTCGTTGCAGAATACGATGGTCTTGGCCATCGGGTCGGTTTTCTTGAGGTAGTTGGTGATAGTTTCGGCCACCAGCCGGGTGCGCTCGTCGATCACCAGGGTGCGGTCGAAGTCCTTCTGGTTGTAGATGCGATCGACTATCTCATTGCCCTGTTTATCCAACTGCCCCTTTGTAGGCCGCCACCCTTGCAGATCCACATTGATATCGACCCGCACCACCTTGTAGGGGGCAAGAAAACCATCTTCGATCCCCTCTTTGAGGGAATAGGTATAGACAGGGTCACCGAAGTAATCGGTGTTGGAGACGGTTTCGGTCTCTTTGGGGGTGGCGGTGAGACCAATCTGGGTGGCCGATGAGAAGTATTCGAGGATATCGCGCCAGGCGCTGTCTTCAGCGGCGCTGCCCCGATGGCACTCATCCACCACGATCAGGTCGAAGAAATCAGGGGAGACCTGCTTAAAGGCTTTCTGTGACTCTTCCGGTCCGGTGAGTGCCTGATAGAGGGCAAGATGAATTTCAAAAGCAGGATCGACCGTGCGCCCTATCACTTTGGTCATCGCTGAGCCAAAGGGCTGAAAGTCATTGATCTTGGTCTGATCCACCAGAATGTTGCGGTCGGCCAGAAACAGGATGCGCTTCTTGGCGCCCGCCTTCCACAAACGCCAGATGATCTGGAACGCGGTGTAGGTCTTGCCGGTGCCGGTGGCCATCACCAGTAATACCCGGTCTTCACCTTTCGATATGGCTTCTACGGTCTTGTTGATAGCCTGCAGCTGGTAGTAGCGGGGGGATTTGCCACTGCCATCCGAGTAATAGTCCTGACTGATGACAGGCAGCTGAGCCTGGGTGTAGCCCTTCCAGGTGCAGAGCTTGTCCCAAAGTTGGCCCGGGCTGGGGAAGTCCTCCAACGCAATCTCGGATTCCAGCTTGGCCGGATGGGTCTTGTCATGAAATACGAAGCCATCGCCGTTGCTGGCAAACACGAACGGCACATCCAGCAGACGGGCATAATCGAGCCCCTGCTGCATTCCCTTGCCAATCTCATGCTTGTTGGCTTTGGCCTCGATCACCGCCAGTGGCAAGCCCATCTTGTGATAGAGCACGATATCGGCCGATTTGACCTTCTTGCGTGCCGCCATCTGGCCGCGCACCACCACTTTGCCATCCCGCAGCTTCACCTCTTGGCGGACTTGGGTCAGATCATCCCACCCCGCCGCCTTGATGGCAGGCAGCAGGTATTTGGAGATGATGTCGGCTTCGGTGAGGGTTGCTTTGTTGATCTCGGCCATGAGCACTCTTCCGGTCGGGGGACAATATTGCTCAAGATTCTCTCATAAAATCAGCCGGGTTTTGTTGATTTAAGACTCATAAAGCAACATGGGGTGCTGCTCTTGATGGCATGCCTTCGGGTCAAGGAAACGTCTGGCAATGGCATAACTAGGTCGTAGTGAATGATTGTTGAAGGGCATCGCTTGAGTTAGTCCCATAGCAAGTCAGCCGGTTTGGCTCTCGCTGAATGCAGAGGCCAAGATTCCAGATAGATAGGAATCTGCCCCCATCAATTCCAGCACACCAAGAACCATAATCCCTTCAAACAAGATGACCAATATTCCAGAGAGAAAAACAGCACGAAATTTCCAGATAGATAGGAATTCTTCGATCAGGATTCCACATAACTCGTTCTGAACAGGCATTCCACTATGTGGAAAATTCGCACCACTTTTCCAGATAGATAGTTATGTGGAAAGAAACTGGACGGGAATTGGTTGGGAATGACAGTGTTCATTCCATGGCTCCACATCCTGCGTGATTCCACGCAATCATGTTTGTTACGAGCGAACAAACTTCAATACTTTCAGTGCGTTGTTGATTTTTTCCTGAGCAAAGTCCATGGTGATATGGAGTTTGGTCACACGATCACCTGATTGCATCCTTTATCCGTTACACCTGAGGCCATCACCATGAACAGCATCGTCATCCTGATCCTCCTGTTTTCATTCCTGATAGGGTTTGGCGCCTTTGCTGCGTGGCTGTATATCGAGAAGCGTCGCATGGGTGCCTCGGATAAATGACCCGCTATTTTGCTGAACGGACCTCTTTTGCCACGCACGAAATCAGATGGCGGGAGCAGCCCAACATTTCCTGGATCACCGAGTAGCTGTGTCCGGTGCTCAACAACTGTGCGATGTGCTGACGCTTCTTTTCATCTTTCTGGCGACCGCGATATTTCCCCTCATCCCTGGCCTTGGCCTTGGCAATACCCTGCTGCTGCCTGCGTCTGCGATCTTCATAATCTTTGCGAGCGACTGCTGCGAGCATATCCAACAGCATGCCATTTACAGCCTGCAAGATGGCGCTGGTGAACTCGGAGCGGCTGTCCCCCTGTAACGCCACCCAGGAAGTCGGAAGCTCCGGAGAAACGATTGAGAGCTGTTTCTGAGCCAGCAACTGCTTCAATGTTTGCCAATCCGTCTGATTGAGACGGGCCAAACGATCAATCTGTTCTACCAGCACAATGTCACGATCTGCAGCGTCGCAGATCAGCCGCATAAGCTCAGGCCTGTCCAACGTTGCACCAGACTCATTCTCCACATAGAAACTGGCTATCTGATGGCCATGCTCTGCAGCAAAACCAATCAGCAGCTCTCGTGCCCGCTCAGCATCCTGCTCCACTGTCGATGCACGTAAGTACGCCCGTATGAACATTGAAACCTCCATTGGTCTGTTTAAACTGGTTCTGAATTATCGGTTCAATATAAGTGGTTTCAATGTTGTTTTCGAGAGGGTATCGAGTGGTTTTAATGGGGTATACCTTTTTGAAACCACCGCATGACGATCAAAACACGATCTTTTGGCAGCCGTTTGATCCAACGGAACACACCTCAAGTCTGCGGCTTCACCAACAGATCGCTTTTGAGTTGCCTTTAAACGCTTCATACAGACCCACATACTTCAATCAGGATCGGTAAGTTTGCCGTTCTCTTACCCGCTATAGGGGATAAATGTTAAATACCGCCTGTGGCGTGTAAATGATATTTACCTCCTACAACAGGTAAAAATTGATATACCTGTCGTAGCGTGTAAATTAGGAGAACGCACGCTACCAGGTTGTCGAACCATGAAAGTAACCAGCGCCAAGCAGCTGAGCGCCTGTATCAAGGATGCCAGACTTTCTCAAAAGCTCTCTCAAGGCAAAGTGGCCGAGAAAGTGGGGATTAGGCAAGACACAGTCTCCAGCTTCGAGCTCAACCCTGAGTCCACCAAGCTGGAAACCCTGTTCAAGATCCTCGCAGCACTCGAATTGTCAGTGGATATCAAACCCCGCAATGAGTCATCCGATAGTCCGGCATCGGGCTGGAAGGAGGAGTGGTAATGGCCAATCTGGCTGTCTACATGAATGGCTATCGGGTGGGCACATTTGCCAAAGCAACCAGCGGTGCCCATCAGTTTCAGTACCATGAGTCATGGCTAGCACAACCGGGCAGCCGTCCCATCTCACTCTCCATGCCATTGCGCCATAAACCCTACCGGGGCGATGAAGCCTATAACTTCTTCGATAACCTGCTGCCAGATAATACAGAGGTGAGGAACAGGGTTGTAGCACGCTATCAAGCGGCATCAACCCAGCCCTTCGATCTGCTCAGTTGCATTGGCCAGGATAGCGTAGGGGCATTACAGCTGGTTACCGAAGGGCACGATGTTCCAGATGTCAGGCGAATCGACTACAAGGCACTTTCCGATGACGAGCTCGAGCAGATCCTGACCAGCTACAAATCAGGAATCCCTTTGGGGATGGTCAGGGAGCAAGAGGAGTTCCGGATCTCTATCGCCGGGGCGCAAGAAAAGACTGCGCTGATCTATCTCGATGGCCGTTGGTACTTGCCACTCAACGCAACGCCGACAACCCACATTATCAAACTCCCTATCGGCAAGATTGAAAGCCACTCCTACTCGATAGACCTCTCCCAGAGCGTAGAAAACGAATATCTCTGCACTCTGATTGCCAAGGAGTTTGGTCTACCCGTACCTCACTGTTTCATGATGCAGGTTGGCCAGGTCAAAGCACTGGCTGTGGAACGCTTCGACAGACGTTACACTGCAGATCGCAGTTGGATCATGCGCCTTCCCCAAGAAGATTTCTGTCAGGTATTGAATGTTCCGTCAGCACGGAAATACGAGAGCCATGGAGGCCCGGGGATTACTGACATCATGACAATCCTGCTGGGCTCTACTACGCCAGAGCAGGATCGCTACCTGTTCATGAAATCTCAGGTGCTGTTCTGGTTGCTGGCTGCAACCGATGGCCATGCCAAGAACTTCTCGGTCTTTATTGAACCGGAAGGGCGTTTTCGCCTGACCCCTTTTTACGACATCCTATCTATCTATCCAGTGTTTGGCGGTCGAGGTCTACACCCACGCGATGCAAAGCTGGCCATGGGCCTGACCGCGACCAAAGGTAAGAAATATGCGATAGAGCAGATATTTCCTCGCCATTTCTATCAGACTGCCAAAGCGGTTGGATTTGAGAAGGTGCAAATGGAAATGATCCTAAACGAAATGGCAAGTAGTCTGGATGAAGTGATCTCGGCAGTCCGTCAGCAGTTACCAGATACATTTCCCACCCAGATTGCGGACTCGATTCTGGATGGACTCAGCACCAGAGCGCAGCGTTTAACTCGGTAGTCAGCCAAGTGAAATGAAGCCTGGCCAGAGACAAAACATAAGCACCAACCATTGCGACCTCACATCCAGGCACAGTTTTTCCCGGTTTCCCACTTTTCCCACCTCTACTTGGCCAGCGTGGGGATGGTTCAGCATAAACAGGGGGCTATCACCATTGCTTGGGTAGTACTTTGGGTAGTTTTTTCTTAAAAAAAAATAAAAATTACATCATACGTATGATTTTTATAACTATTTACAGCCAAGTATGTAATCAGATCCAGAACATCGAGTGATGGGTCGCTGACTCTCCGGTTGTTACCTGCAAAAGAGCCCTTGATTCCTCAAGGGCTCTTTTATTTTCAGGTCATCGCGTTTGTCGCCCGCCGCCAGTGAGTCAACGGGCGGGGAGCGCCCTAGCCTATCGGCATCACCAGCGCTGGTTGGTGCGGGTCGCTCAGCCGCTCGGCCAGATAGTCCACCAGCAGCCGCACCTTGGGGGAGAGGTGGCGGTTATGGGGATAGAGGGCCCAGATCCCCTCCGCAGGGGCCCGTAGTTCGGGCAGCAGCTCGATCAGCTCCCCACGGGCCAGATGGTCGCTCACGTAGTAATCCGGCAGCTGGATGATGCCGATCCCCTTGAGCGCTGCATCCAGCAGGGCGTGGCCGCTGTTGCACTGTAACAGGCCGTGTACCCGCACGCTGTGGGGGCGACCATCCAGAGTGAAGTGCCACTCGTCGCTGTTGCCCACCAGACAGGTGTGGCGGGTCAGCTCGGAGAGGCTATTGGGCATGCCATGGCGAGCGGTGTAAGCCGGTGAGGCGCAGACATAGGGCACCCGCTGCGCCAGCTTGCGCGCCACCAGCGTCGAATCCTTGAGATGACCGAGCCGCAGTGCCAGATCGTAGCCTTCGTGCACCAGATCCAGCAGCTGGTTGGTGAGGTTGAGGGTCACCTCCAGCTGGGGGAAGCGCACCATGAAGTCGTTCAGCAGCGGGGCGATGCGGCTCTCGCCATAGGAGACGGGGGCAGTGATGCGCAGCGACCCTTGCGGTACCGCCTGATGGCGCCCCACTGCCAGCTCCGCTTCATAGAGGTTGTCCAACAGCTGACGGCAGTGGCGATAATAGATCTCGCCAAGTTCGGTGAGCCGCACCTGGCGGGTGGTGCGCAGCAGCAGCTTGGCCTGCAGCCGATCTTCCAGCTGTGCCACCTGACGGCTCACTTGCGCCACCGACACCCCCAGCTTGCGCGCCGCCGGGGTAAAGCCCCCCTGCTCCGCCACGCTAACAAATTCACAGATCCCTTCCCAGCCGAACATTATTACCTATGTGTAAAAGTGATTTGAGATTTGCCCTCATTATCACCAAATCGACGGGAAACTACACTGAATGTCCGAACTCATCTCTGTTCACCCTGCTCAACAAGAAGGATGTCATTCATGGCACAGGTTCAAAGCATCAAGTGTAAAGCCGCCATCGCCTGGGGCCCCGGTCAGCCCCTCTCCATCGAAGAGGTCGAGGTCATGCCGCCGCAAGCGGGCGAGGTGCGGGTGCGCATCGTCGCGACCGGCGTCTGCCACACCGATGCCTTCACCCTCTCCGGTGAGGATCCGGAAGGGGTCTTCCCCTGCATTCTCGGTCACGAGGGGGGTGGCATCGTCGAATCGGTCGGCGAAGGGGTCACCAGCGTCAAAGTCGGCGATCACGTGATCCCGCTCTACACCCCCGAGTGCGGCGAGTGCAAATTCTGCAAATCCGGCAAGACCAACCTCTGCCAGAAGATCCGCGCCACTCAGGGCAAGGGGTTGATGCCGGATGGCACCACCCGCTTCTCGAAAGATGGCCAGCCCATCTATCACTACATGGGCACCTCCACCTTCAGCGAATACACGGTGCTGCCCGAGATCTCCATCGCCAAGGTGGACCCGGCCGCCCCGCTGGAAGAGGTCTGCCTGCTCGGCTGCGGCGTCACCACCGGCATCGGCGCCGTGATGAACACCGCCAAGGTGAAAGAGGGTGAGAGCGTCGCCATCTTCGGTCTGGGCGGTATCGGCCTCTCCGCGGTGATCGGTGCCCGTCTGGCCAAGGCCGGTCGCATCATCGCCATCGATATCAACGAGAGCAAGTTCGAACTGGCACGCAAGTTGGGGGCCACCGACTGCATCAACCCGAACGATTACGACAAACCGATTCAGGAGGTGATCGTCGATCTGACCGACGGCGGCGTCGACTTCTCCTTCGAGTGCATCGGCAACGTCAAGGTAATGCGTGCGGCGCTGGAGTGCTGCCACAAGGGTTGGGGCGAGTCGGTCATTATCGGCGTCGCCGGAGCGGGTCAGGAGATCAGTACCCGTCCGTTCCAGCTGGTGACCGGCCGGGTCTGGCGCGGCAGCGCCTTCGGCGGGGTACGCGGTCGCAGCGAACTGCCGAGCTATGTGCAGCGCTACATGCAGGGTGAGTTCCGCCTCGATGACTTCATCACCCACACCATGCCACTGGAGCAGATCAACGAGGCGTTCGATCTGATGCACGAAGGCAAGAGCATCCGCACCGTCATCCACTACTGAGCATGATCGCCCCGCCCGCCTTCGTGGGCGGGGTGCAGGAGTCCTTCGATGAATCTGGAGATTATCAGCAGCAACAAGAGCTTCGGCGGCTGGCACAAGCGCTATCGCCACCACGCCAGCACGCTCGGCTGCGAGATGAATTTTGCCATCTATCTGCCGCCTCAGGCCCTCACCGGCCAGAAAGTCCCCGTACTCTACTGGCTCAGCGGCCTCACCTGCACCGATGAGAACTTCATGCAGAAGGCGGGCGCCCAGCGCATTGCCGCCGAGCTCGGCATAGCACTGGTGGCGCCGGACACCAGCCCCCGTGGCGACGCCGTGGCAGACGATTCCGGTTATGACCTCGGCATGGGCGCAGGTTTTTACGTCAATGCCAGCCAGAGCCCCTGGCAGGCGCACTACCAGATGTATGGCTACGTCACCCGCGAGCTGCCTGAGGTGATAGAGACCCACTTTCCGGTCTCGACCCGGCGCGCCATCAGCGGCCACTCCATGGGCGGTCACGGTGCACTGATCGCCGCGTTGCGAGAGCCCGGTCGCTACCGCTCGGTCTCGGCGTTCAGCCCGATCTGCCACCCGAGCCGCAGCCCCTGGGGCCAGAAGGCGCTCGGTGCCTATCTCGGCAGCAATCCGCTGTTGTGGCAGGAGTGGGATGCCTGCCAGCTGTTGCGCCACCAGCCGGTCACGCCGCTGCCGACCTTGGTGGATGTGGGACTGGATGATCCCTTCCTCGCCGAACAGCTGCATATCGATGCGCTGGCAGAGGTAGCCGCCAGCAAGGGATGGCCGCTAGAGCTCAACCGCCACGAGGGCTATGACCACAGCTACTACTTCGTGGCGAGCTTTATCGAGGCGCACCTGCGCTTTCACGCCCACCACCTCTGATCAAAACAGGCCCGTGACGGGCCTGTTTCAGTCGGGGTTGTGGTGATCGGGCGAGGTCAGCCTTGCTGCTGCTCATGGTAACGGCGGGCCAGCACGGCGCAGACCATCAGCTGGATCTGGTGGAAGATCATCAGCGGCAACACCATCACCCCGACGCTGGCG
Source organism: Aeromonas sobria (assembly GCF_000820145.1). Lineage (GTDB taxonomy): Bacteria > Pseudomonadota > Gammaproteobacteria > Enterobacterales > Aeromonadaceae > Aeromonas > Aeromonas sobria. Next base: position 132,277 of record NZ_CDBW01000002.1, read on the forward strand.
GCGGGGAACATGACGTTGGCCATCGGCACCCCGTTGGCGAGACTCTTCTTGGAGCCGCAGAAGACGATGGTGATCTCGTCCGCCTTGTTGAACCCGAGGCGACGGCTGATCCAGACGTTCCAGCAGAGCACCAGCGCCAGCAAGACGCAGCTCAGCAGCACGATACTGGCCAGATCGTACCAACTTACTTGACGCCAAATCCCCTGCACCACCGCCTCGCTGAAGGCGACATAGACAACCAGCAGGATGGAGCTCTGATCCAGCTTGCCGATCAGCGGTCGATGGCTATCGACCCAGCCGCCGATCAGCGGGCGCGACAGGTGGCCCAGCACGAACGGCAGCATCAGCTGCACCATGATCGCCTGAATGGAGTGCCAGGTGTCGATCCCCTCCCCCTGTACGTGGATCATCATCCCCACCAGCACCGGCGAAAGGAAGATGCCGAGGATGCTGGAGGCCGAGGCACTGCACACCGCCGCCGACACATTGCCCCCCGCCATCGAGGTGAAGGCGATGGCCGACTGCACGGTGGCAGGCAAAGCGCAGAGATAGAGGAAGCCAAGGTAGATAGCTGGGCTCAGCCAGCTCGGTACCAGCGGAGTGAGCAGCAGCCCGAGCAGCGGAAACAGCACAAAGGTGCTGAGCATCACCACCAGATGGAGCCGCCAGTGGCCGAGGCCCGCCAGCAGGTTCTGGCGCGACAGCTTGGCGCCATGCATGAAGAACAAGAGTGCCACCGCCAGCTTGGTCAGCAAACCGAACCAGACGGCCACCTGTCCCTCGCAGGGAAAGAGGGAGGCCAGGGTAACCACCGCAATCAGCACAACAGTAAAGGGATCCAGACGCACAGGGGGTCTCCATCAGAGGGCATCCTGCCTTCGTGGTGGAAGGTCAGGAGCGGGGAGGACAAGAAACACAACGGGAGGTGTCTGGCACCTCCCGTTGAAACGAAGCTCCAGCTTACCCCGATATCGAAGAGGCGCAACGTTGTGTGGCGGTTAATTGTTCATCAATGCTTAACACCTTTGCGCTATCGAATAGCAGAAATTGACGATCTACAGGCCCAATAGCGCCAAACCGGCGAAACAGGGATAAAAAACGGGCGACCTTGGCCGCCCGTCTCCCGTTGACTGTCAGCCGATCAGCGCTGACTGGCCAGCTTGCCGTTGCCGGTTTTCTTGTCATTGCCGCCGAGCTTGCGGGCCTGACGCTTCTCGAAGCGGGAGATCCACCAGTAGGCCAGCGCCGAGAAGACCGCTGTCATAAAGACGTTGATGAAGAAAGCACGCACCAGATCCACCCCGCTCGGGAAGGCGGAGGCGCTCATGCTCACCACGAAGATCGCGATCAGCACCGACACCACTGCCATGCCGAACTTGCGCGAGCCCATTCGGAAGTCGCGGGGGGTGTCGTCATGTTTCCAGCGGAACACGAAGTAGGCCACCATGATGAAGATCGGCGGCAGCATGGCAGTACCGGCGGTAAGGTTGATGGCGGTGTTCATCATCTGCTGCACCGACTCGGAGCCGAAGCCGTTGACCACCAGCATCACGAACACGAAGACAAACTGCCACCAGGCGGCGCGCACCGGCACCCCGTGCTTGTTGAGGCGGGTGGTCTTGTCGCCGTAAACCCCCTGCGGGATCTCGGAGAAGTGGATCTTCACCGGCGCCGAGGTCCACATCATCATGGAGCCGAACATGGCGATGAACAGCACGATACCGACCGCGCGGCCCACCAACGTCTCGGAAAGCCCGAAGTACTGCGCCATGCCGGTGAAGATCTCCACCATGCCGCCAGCATAGGTGAGGCTCTCGCGCGGCACGAACACGTTCACCAGCAGCGAACCCAGCGCATACATGGCTCCGATGAGAATACCGGCAGAGATAATCACCTTGATAAAGGACTTCTGGCCGCCCTTCACATCATTGAGATAGGCCGCCGCGGTTTCGGCACCGCCCGCCGCCTGGAAGATCCAGCACATGATGCCGAGGGTCGCCCAGTTGATGGTGGGGGTCATGGCTGCCATGGTGATGGGTTGGGCCGCCACATGGTCACCGCCGAGGGCGGTCAGGGCACCCAACACATAGATGGCGAACAGGGCAAACACGCCGTAGGCCACCATCTCGGCAATCTTGCCGAGCCAGCTCGCCCCCTTGGTGGAGATATGGGTCGCCGCCGCAAACAGCACGATGGAGATAATCGATGTCACCATGGGCGAGAAGCTGTACTCATAGCCCAGCATGGCGTAAGAGGCGTAGGCGATGACGTTGGGCAGCAACGAGATAAACCAGAACAGGTTAACGAACCAGTAGAGGAAGGAGCCCAGATAGGCCATCCGGGTACCGAGCGGTTTTTTAAGCCAGTCGTACATCCCCGACTCGGAATCTTTGTTGGCCGAGACGAACTCGGCAATGATGAAGACGAATGGCACAAAGTAGACCAGGGTCGCCAGCAGGAAAATGGGGGCGGAACTGAGCCCCAGCTCGATGTTGTTGTTGACGATGTTGCGCACGTTGAACACGGCGGCAAAGGTCATCGACAACAGGGCAAACTTGCCTATGGTGCCGCGTACTGATTCAGACATGGTGTCCTCCGGTAAATTCACGCCCCTTCGCACGGGGGCGCTATGACTCTGAATGTGTTCGGCGCCTGCCTGCTGGCCGGGCCGTTTACTCTCTTGTTATGGTCAAACAGGCCGCTCGTGGCGGCTCTTCGCACACACCGGCGCCGCTCTGCTGCCCCGGTGTTAAATCAGTAGGTCGCCTAGACGATCGGGGTACCCGGCGCCATCGGCACCCGGGGCTGCAACAGCACGCTCTGGCTCTCGTCCGGGGTCTCGGCGCAGAGCAACATGCACTCGGAGCGCTCGCCGCGCATCTTGGTCGGCTTGAGGTTGGTCAGCACCACCACCTCGCTGCCCATCAGCTCCTCTTCGCTGTAGTAAGGCACCAGACTGGTGACAGTCTGCAGCGGCCGCTCGCCACCCACGTCGATCTGGACGATATAGAGTTTGTCGGCCCCGGGGTGGCGCACCACCTCCAGCACCTTGCCCACCTTCATCTCGACCCGTTTGAATTCGGCAAACTCGATCATCTCGCTCATCCCTTTCTCCTTGTGTTCGGTTCTTGTGCTCAATGGTGCAATCGGTAACGGGTGGCCGCAGCCACCCGGTTGATATCTCTTGGCCACGGGGGCCGGTTTGGTCAGGGTTATCGTCAGGATGCCCGGACGGAAATCTGGCTGGTCGGCTGGGCCTCTTTCACTCGCGCATCAGCACTCAGGGAGGCTTCGTAGCGGTTGTACTTCCACCAGGCGAAGCCGAGGAAAATCACGATCCCGCCGACGTTGTAGAAGACGATGGTCATGATGTCGGCGCCGGTCGGGAAGGTGGAGGCGAGGAAGCCCACCGAGAAGATGGCGATCAGCACCGAGACCACGGCGATACCAGTGGTGCGCGAGCCCATCTTGAAATCCCGTGGCAGGTGATCCAGCTTCAGGCGCAGATTGAGGTAGGCCAGCATGATGAACAGCGGCGGCAGCATGGAAGCGGCGGCGGTCATGTTGATGACGGTATTCATCAGCTCTTGCGCGGTGTTGGAGCCCAAGGTCGGGATCAGCATCAGCGGAAATACGATCAGGTACTGGATCCAGGCTGCACGGGCAGGCACGCCGTTCTCGTTCAGCTCGACCGTCTTCTTACCGAAGATGCCAGCCGGGATCTCGGAGAAGAAAATCTTCACCGGAGTCGCCGTCCACATCAGCAGGGAACCGAACATGGCGGTAAAGGAGACCAGACCAACGAAGCGGTTCATAAACACGGCGGGCAGACCGAAATGGGCAGCCAACCCCTCGAACACCTGTACCGAGCCGCCAGTGAAATGCAGGGTATCGCTCGGCACGAACACGTTGATCAGCAGGGAGGCGATGGAGTAGAGCACCCCGATAAAGAGTCCGGCGATGATGATCACCTTCACGAACGACTTGGAGCCCCCTTTCACGTCATTGACGTAGACAGCAACCGACTCGGCGCCACCGGCGGCCATAAAGATCCAGGTGGTGATACCGAGGAAAGCCCAGCTGAAATCGGGGATCATCGCCTCCACCGTGATGGGGTCGGCCGGCTGTACACCACCGACTAACGCCACACCTGCCAGCAGAATGTAGGAGAGGGTCAGCAGCAGCATCAGGGACGAGGTCACCGAGGTGATGGGGCCGAGCATCTTGGCGCCGTTGGTGGAGACATAGGTGGCAAAGGCGAACAGCACCATGCTTAAGAAAGTGGTCGCCAGCGGGGTGAAAATGTATTCGTAGCCCAAAAAGGCATAGGAGGCGTAGGCGATGACCCGCGGCAGCAAGGAGGTGAAGAAGAACAGGTTCACGAACCAGTAGGTGTAGGCGGAGATAAAGGCCCAGCGACCACCGAGGGAGCTCTTCACCCAGGCATACACCCCCGCTTCGGAGTTTTTGTTCAGTGACACAAATTCCGCAATGATCAGGCAAAACGGAATGAAGTAAAAAATGGTGGCCAGAAAGAACATCGGGGCTGACGCCAGACCGATCTCGATGTTGTTGTTGATGACGTTGTTGAAGCTGAATACCGCCGCGAAGGTGAGCGACAGCAGACCAAACTTGCCTATCGTATTCCGTTTGGAATCAGACATGGTGCATCTCCAGACCTGTAGTTATTTCCGCGAAAGGGCGGGGCATGAGTTGTAGGGTGAGCCCCGCCCTTCCGGCTTTTATCAGTGCAAAAACAGCGGCTTGTTATTTGTTTTTGAAGTAGCCGCCTTCGACGGTGACCTTGATGATCAGCTTGCGCACCGGCCCGTCGCCGACGAACCGGTAGCCTTCATCGTTCTCGAAGATCACCACCTGACCGTTGCCGACTTTCTGGCGCTCACGCACCTCACCGGCCAGCCACTCGCGATCCGTGGTGTCGTCATAGGGCTGCTCGACACACAGCTCGCTCTTGGCAGCCCACTCCACCGTCTCTGTTCCTTCCAGGTAGTAGTGGACGTCGAAGTAACGGCGCTGCCCCTCGAACAGTGAGGTGGCCGGGCTGGCCCCCTCCTGCAAGCGGTAGGTGAGGGAGTCACCGATGGAGTGGCAGATGCCGGGCTTGAGGTTCGGCAGGTTGTTGATGGCCTCCACGCAGCGGCCCCACTTCTTGCCCTCCCGGTAGATGTTTTTGAACAGGGTCAGGTTGTCCAGGGTGATCATGCGAGGTTCCTCCCGCCGTTGATGGTGAGATCGAGCCCGGCCAGCGCAGCCGGATTGAGGTTGCCACGGGCGATGGGCAGCAGGGTCAGGCCGAAGCTGAACGGCTCGAAGCGCACCCGCCAGGAGTCCAGCACCTCGGAGCCCCAGGAGTTGGAGCCGAGCCCCAGTACCTTGTGATCCAGATTGAGGGTGAGATAACCGCAGGGCTCCAGCTCGTTGATGTGCTGCGCCGCATGGATATGCTCCCAGCTGTAGGGCCAGACGCTCAGGTTGATGGGGGCATCGGGTCGCACGTAGAGACCGGCGCCGTGACGGTTGGTCAGGGTCGCCCAGCGCACCTGCTGGCGGTTGCCGTTATCCTGCGGGAAGGGGTAGTGCTCCCACATCTCGCTGACTGTGCTCTGGAAACTGTCGATCCAGTTGCTCTGGCGGCTGTCCTGATAGTTTTCGCCCGGCCCCATGCCGTAGTAGTGCACCCGTTCGAGATCCTGACGAATGCCCAGCTCGAAGCCGATCTTGGGGATGATGTCGTCATAACCGCCGTAGGGCTGACCGAACAGCGCCACGTGCAGTTGGCCGTTCGGGCTCAGGGTATAGACGTAGCGGCAGCGCATGCCGAAGTCGAACACCGGCGGCGCGATCAGGCTCTCGACCGTCACCTCGACCGCCTCGCCCAGCTGACGCCAGCTCAGAGTGCGGAAGTGCTCCTGCATGATCTGCAGGTGGTTCGGGTGCCACAGGCTCTCGTACTCCTGCTTGTGGTTGTCGATCATCGGCTTGAAGAAGGTGAGACGCGGCGCCCGCTCGATAAGCTCATTGCCATCCTGCTGCCAGCTCACCAGCTTGCCGTCGAGGCGCGAGAAGCGCAGGGCGAAGCCGCTGCCGCTCAAGGTCAGCGCGAGCCGCTCGTCGGCAATCTGCAACGGAGTGGCGTTGGGGTTGGCAAAGGGTCGCAGCTGGCGAGTCGACTCTTTCAGCTGGAACTGGTACTGGCCCAGCTCATGCTCCGCCGTGCTATAGCGGGTGGCGGTGGCCTTGATGACCCGCAGCTGGACGAAGGTTTCCCGCCCATCGAGGGATGGCAGTTCGAGTTGCAACTCTGTGGTGGCACCGGGAGCCACCCCTTCCAGCCGGATTTGCTGGCTGGCCAGCAGTTCGCCCTCGGCTTTCACTTCGACCAGCAGACGGATATCGTCGAGAGTGGAGAACCAGTAGCGGTTTTCCACCGCCAGCTTGCCGCTGGCCAGATCCAGCGCCCGCACCTTGACCGGGCAGATCACCTGTTTGTATTCGCGCAGGCCCGGCCCCGGGGTCTGATCCGGATAGATGAGGCCATCCATGCAGAAGTTGTAGTTGTTGGGGTAGTCGCCGTAGTCGCCGCCGTATTTGTAAACAGCACGGCCCTGCTCGTCCTGATCCAGAATGCCGTGATCGCACCACTCCCAGATGTAGTGGCCCTGAATGTGGGGATGGCGGTCGAACACCTGCTGATATTCGCTGAGGCCACCCGGGCCGTTGCCCATGGCGTGGGCGTATTCGCAGATAATGCGCGGCTTCTCCATCGGGAACTCGCCGAAGCAGTTCATCTGGGAGACGCGCGAATACATGGTGCTCACCACATCCACCACCTCGGCGTCGCGATCCTCTTCGTAGTGCACCAGCCGGGTCGGGTCGATCGCCTTGCAGCGCTGGTACATGGCTCTGATGTTGCAGCCGTAGCCGGACTCGTTGCCCAGCGACCAGATGATGATGGAGGGGTGGTTCTTCTGGGCGTGTACGTGGCGCTCGATGCGATCCACGAACACCGGCTCCCAGAAGGGATCGTCGGTGATGCGGCTGAGATCGCCGACGTTGGCAAAACCGTGGGTCTCCACGTCGGTCTCCGCCATCACGAACAGACCGTACTGGTCGCACAACTCGTAGAAGCGCGGGTCATTCGGGTAGTGGGCGGTACGTACCGAGTTGAGGTTGTGCTGCTTCATCAGCACGATATCGCGTTCAACACGGTCCATACCGACGGCGCGACTCTTGAGGTGGTCGTTGTCGTGACGGTTCACCCCGTGCAGCTTGAGGTAGTGGCCGTTGACGTAGAAGAGGCCATCTTTGACCTTGATTTCACGCACCCCGACCCGCTGCGGGATCACTTCCAGCAGCTCGCCCTGACCGTTGTAGAGGGAGAGTTGCAGCTGATAGAGGTAAGGGTCTTCTGCGCTCCACAGGTGCGGGTTGACCAGATCCAGCGTGAAGCGGCAGTCGAGCTTGCCGTCGATGGCGAGATGGTCGAGCGAGCCGCTGGCGATCTCACGGCCCTGATCCAGCAGCGACCAGACCAGACGGTGATCACGGACAGGCGCCTCCAGATTCTCCAGCTGGATATCGCAGCTCAGGGTGGCGCTCTTGCCGGCAATCTGATTGTCATCGGCCAGCGCGGTGCGGATGAAGAAATCCTGCACATGGACGGCCGGTTTGCCCACCAGATAGACGTCGCGGAAGATCCCCGCCATCCACCACATGTCCTGATCTTCGATATAGGTAGAGTCCGCCCACTGCATCACCCGCACCGACAGCAGGTTCTCGCCAACCTTGGCGTAGGCACTGATATCGAACTCGGCGGTGAGGCGGCTCCCCTTGTTAAAGCCGACGTAGCGGCCATTCACATAGACCTCGAAGTAGGTCTCCACCCCGTCAAACTTGATGATTACCTGTTCGCCGTCCCAGGCCGGGCTCAGCGTGAAGCTGCGCTGATAGGCGCCGGTGGGGTTGTTGGTCGGCACGAAGGGCACGTCGATGGGGAAGGGAAAACCCTCGTCGGTGTACTGCAGATTGCCGTGCCCTTCCATCTGCCACATGTTGGGCACGGTGATCTGGCCCCACTCGCTCATGGGGCTGTGATAGAAAGCCTCCGGCACCTGCAGGGGGTGCGCAAAGTAGCTGAACTGCCACTGGCCGCTCAAGGAGAGAAAGCGGCGGCTCAGCTCGCGCTGCATGGTGGCCGCCGCAACGCGATCGGCATAAGAGAAGAAGTAGGCGCGCGGAGCCAGCCTGTTTTCACCAACGAATTGAACGTTTTCCCAGTTATTCACATGTCCTCCCGGAACAAGGCAACTTTAACTGGGTAAACTCTAGATAAACATTTACTAAATATCAGCGAATGATTGGTAAACTTTTAACCAGATCACATCCGATGACCCACTTTGTGAGCTATCTCAGATTACTGGCTTAAAGCGCACCGACAAGAACAGATATGGCACGGTTATTGATGTACTTAACTAAATTCTGATGGTAATACACTGATTGTAAAGGGGTTTATTTGATAGGTGTGGGGAATGCAGGCGGGATTGGCTACATCATGAATGCCATGATGTAGCCAAGATAATGCAGGGTTTTAGTAAAACTAACGAGTTGTGCCACGCAGAGTCAGATGACTCGGCACCAGTACCCGCAGGGGAATGTCGCGCTCGTCACGCAGCCGTTCGACCAGCAGATTGACCCCCTGGGAGCCCATCAACTCGGAGTGGATCCGCACCGTAGAGAGCGGCGGGAAGGTGAACTTGGCAGTCGGGATATCGTTGACGCTGATCAGCTCGATCTGCTGGGGAATGGCCAGTCCCTTCTCGTGGATGGCACGCAGCACCCCGATGGCGATGGAGTCGGAGGCGACGAACAGCGCCTTGGGCCAATCTCCCGCCAGCATCTCTTTTGCCAAGCGGTAGCCGGAAGCACTGGAGAAGTCGCCGCGATAGAGATCGCTCTCCTGCACGACCCCCAACCGCTGGCCATAATCCATAAAGGCCAGCTCACGCAGATCCGGGTTCTCATCCTGACCACCGATATAGCCGATGCGCTGATGCCCCTGAGCGATAAAGTAATCGACAACTTGCTGGCTGATCAGGGCGAGATCCACATCGACCGAGTCAAACTCCTCCATGGCACGGGAATCGACAAAGACCAGCATGCCGGAGCAGGTTCGCAGCTGCGCCAGACGCTCGGCAGAGAGACTCCCCACCACCAGGATGCCATCCACCGCGGCCAGCTCGCGCCCTTCACCACAGTTGTAGAGGTGGGTCAGTTCGATATTGAGGCGGGCACTCTGAGTCTCGATGCCATAACGAATGGCGAGATAGTAGGGATCGTTAACCTCGGTACTCTGCGGGTAGGAGTAGACCACCAGAAAGTGCAGTTTGCTCTTGTGAACCCCCTTGCGGGCGCTGCTGGTCTTGTACTCCAGCCGTTCGGCAATCTCGAAGATCCGCTGCCGGGTCTCTTCCTTGACGCTCAGGCTGGGATCCTCGTTCAGTACCCGGGATACCGTGGCGAGCGACACCCCCGCCTCCTGTGCAATTTCCTTCAACGTAGCCATCAATACCTCTCTGGCAGCATCACTTGTTAATCGGTAACGGCTAAAGAGTAACGGGCAATCCCTTGATAGCCCAGCATTTTTACTAAAATGCCGGCAGCAGGCCAAATTTGGGAACGCGCAAATGCAAAAAGGCCTCCCGAATGGGAGGCCTCTTCTAAATAGGTGCCTGACAGTGTCCTACTCTCGCATGGCGAATGCCACACTACCATCGGCGCTACCGCGTTTCACTTCTGAGTTCGGCATGGGATCAGGTGGTTCCACGGCGCTATTGCCGTCAGGCAAAAGCTTTATTACTTAATACTGGTGCTGATACCCAGAGTCGAACTGGGGACCTCATCCTTACCAAGGATGCGCTCTACCAACTGAGCCATATCAGCACACTAACCGGTAAAGAACACACTGTGTGCGTTATCTAAATCTTCTGTCCAACACAACCTTACGTCGTATCGCGACCAACCACATCGCTGTAGTTGCTTAATTAAAGCCTGGCAGTGTCCTACTCT
>NZ_CDBW01000003.1 GCF_000820145.1 Aeromonas sobria
AAGGTGAACGGGTCATGGGGGCATACCACATTCAACATGTAAACGGGTATCACCATAGGTTGAAGGAGTGGATGGAGCGTTTCCATGGAGTAGCAACTCATTACCTGAGGAATTATCTGGGTTGGCGCAGGATGCTGGAGCGTTACGGGAAGGGAGTGAATATCAAAGCGTGTTTGCATGAGGCGCTGGGGCACCCCATGCAACACGTAATTGGGACATAGCCATAAAAAACGGCGACCAGATGGTCGCCGTTTTCTTTATCTTGCCAGTGCACTCGGCACCGCCAACTGCCTCAATCAGGGATTGAGACGGGTCGGCATACCGGTACGCTGTTCCAGCACCTGCTTGACCACGTTGGAGTCAGACTCGACATGGGCGATAAAGCGGGTAGTAGCCTGGGTCATCGGAAGCGGCACAGAGGCAGTGGAGTTGAACTCCTCCTCGTTGCGCGACAGCGGCTCGTGCACTTCCATGTAGCGACCACCATCCGGCTCGACCGAGGTCTTGACCGGCTGGTTGACGAACTGGACACGAGTACCGACCGGCACGTTGTCGAACAGATACTTGATGTCATCGGCACGCAGACGGACGCAACCGCTGCTCACCCGCAGGCCAATGCCGAAGGTGGCGTTGGTGCCGTGGATGGCGTAAAGGTTGCCGATGTAGAGGGCGTGCAGACCCATGGGGTTATCCGGGCCAGCCGGCCAGACCGCAGGCAGTGTCTTGCCCTGAGCGGCATAGCGGCGACGGATGTTCTCGGTCGGGGTCCAGGTCGGGTTGGCGCGCTTGCGCTCTACCTTGGTGATCCAGTTCTCCGGGGTGTTTACCCCCAGCTGGCCGATGCCGATGGGCAGCACTTCCACCACATTTTTCCCTTTCGGATAGTAGTAGAGACGCATCTCGGCGACGTTGATGACGATCCCTTCGCGGGGTGCGTTGGGCAGGATCAGCTGGTGGGGGATGATCAGGGTGCTACCCGCCTTCGGCAGATAGGGATCAACGCCCGGGTTGGCTTCCATGATGTTGGTCAGACCCAGCTGGAAGTCAGCAGCGATCTGCTCCAGCGGACGGTTGTCCGCAGGCACCACGTATTGCTGGTTTTCACCGATCAGGCGGCTGTTGGCCGCAGGCAGGTGGTACTCGACGGCGGCAGCCTGCTGGCTGACCAGCGCAAATGTGCATAAAAGGGCCGAAGCGGCAGTGCGAAGGGGATTCATAAAATTCCTGTGTGGTTTCCTGTACCAAATGGGCCGTGGGCCGTCTCATCCTCGGTCTGCCGGTGGCGGGTAAACCTGCACCACGGCGCCAATAACCGAGCGCGCATTCTTTCCTGAGTCGGCCAAAATTTCAACTTCGATATGTTGCTTTTCTTGTTAAAAGTGGCCGTTTGCGGTGTGACTCTTATCAACAGGGCAAAAGCTACCCTAGCAAGTCGCCGCTGAGAGAAAGATGAACAGCACCAATCTACTGCCAACGGGCCACCCGCGCCCCCATCAACCACAGCGCTGCGCCACCTGGTGTCACGGTGGAAGCAGAGGCCAGAACGGTTATAACACCCAAGTAGATAAGCCAATGTCGACAGTGGCACTTTATTGGTATGAAAAGGAGTAAAACAGCACATCAGCCACCAGCTGGTGCTTGCTGCCATTGAGATAAAAAAACCGCTCCGAAGAGCGGTTAATGGAGCCACCAGGCAACCATAAAAGGGACTACAGGTGTTGTCATTGGAATTACTGGACCGTCGCCTCCCCTGCGCCACTCTGCTCCTTGAGGAAGCTGATCCAGGGGGATGCCCGACCACTGACGTTGCCATTCTGAGCCGCTTGGGTGAAGGCGTTGAGGGCCTCCTTCGGCTTCTGTTGCTCAAAATAGGCGACCCCGGTCAGGAACTTGAGATCCGCACGCTGTTCACCATTGGCATTGGCCGCCGGTTTGGTGGCTAGCGCCACCAGATCCTGATAGCGCTTGCTCTGAATCATCATGCGCGCCATTTTCAGCTGCAATTCGGCGTTCGGAGCCAGCAGATAGGATTTGGCCAACGTGTCGATGGCCGGATCCAACTCTTTGGCCTGATGCCAGTAGTTGGCGAGGGTCTTGTAGTTGCTGGCGCTCTGCCCAATCACCCCATCCTTCATCCCCTTCTCCATCACCCGTGCCGCGCGATGGGGAATGCCGGTGAAGGCGAGGTAGTTGGCCAGCCGCTGCAGCTCGGCGGCCTCGGTCAACATGCCGAGGTTGTAGGCCGACTCCAGCGCTGCCAGCGCCTTGCCATCATTACCCGCCTGCATATGCATGGCCGAGAGCTGGGTCCAGTACTTCTTCTTCTCCGGGAACATGCTGACCAGGGTTGTCAACACCTCGGTCGCCGGTTTGTACTGTTTCAGCTCGTAGTGAGCGCCCATCTTCAGCAGATACCAGGACTCCGGCGCTTTACCTGCCGACAGCTTGATGGCCTGATCCACCGCCGGGATCGCGTCACGGTACTGCTTGAGCTGCACGTGGGCGTTGGCCAGGGTGATATAGGCATGGGAGTTGGGCTTGTCATCCTTGCCCTGGTTGGCAAACCACTCCTTCATGGTCTTGATCGACCCCTGGTAATTGCCCTCAGCCATATAGAGCTGGGCCAGGTTGTAGCGCACCTGCTGGGCCACCGGTGGCGGCAGGCCGCCTGTCGCGATGGCATCGGCAAAGTACTTGGTCGCCTGACCGTATTTCTCCTGCTGGGCGGCCACGAAACCGAGAGTCTGCAATATGACCCCCTTGTCGTAGACCCGCTCGCCCGCACCGGAGAGTGCATCTTGCAACTTGGCATTGGCCTCGCCGTATTTCTTCTCGGTGATCAGCGCCTGCGCCTTGTTGACCGCCCGATAAGCCCGATCCGACAGGGCCGGCTGCTCGGCGGCCCAACTGGCGGTGCTGAGCAGCACCGCCATGGCGACCGGGGCGAGGATCATCTTGTGTAACTTGTTCATCGCCACCTTCCTTAGTTGACCGCAAACTCGATTTCTTGCTGCATCCGGCTCGCTTGCGGCTTGCCATCCACCATGGACGGCTTGAACGTCCACTTGGCGATGGTTTTGCGCGCCTCTTTGCCGAGGTCATAGCTGCGCGGCTCTTCCTTGACGATCCGCACGTTGCTGACGGTACCACGCTCGGTGACGGTGAACTCCACCAGCACCTTGCCGGAGGCCAGACCCGCCAGAGCCGCCTTGCGGGGCATCATGGGCTCGAAGGTTGCCAGCGGAATGGCGCCGTTGTTGCCACCCACTCCGCCACCACCACCGCCGGTGCTGTAGGCACCGAGGGCGTTGCCACCACCGATATTGACCGGGATGTCGAGCTTGGGCATGTCCATGGGAGAGCTCTCCATCTGCGGCCGATCCGTGCTGGCCACCTCCATCTCTGGAGGGGGCGGCGGACGGTTCGGCGGCGGCGGTTTCGGCAGCTCCCGTTGCTTCTCTTGCAGGGTCTCCTGGGGCTTGATGCGAATGAAATCGGTCATGGCGACGTCATCCTTCTCAACCAGCTCCCGATGATCCGGTGTGATCAGCTTGTTCATTCCCAAAAACAGAAAGAACACCACCACACAGGAGACCACCAACGATATCAGGTATCTCATAGGTCTCTCTCCAGCATCAGCTGCTCTTGCTGGCAGCGATGGAGATGTTCTGGACACCGGCCATACGGATCTGATCCATGACCTGCACCACCAGACCAGAACGGGATTCGGTATCGGCCTGGATCACCACGGCGCTCTCCGGGTTTTCGGCCCGCAGCCGCTCGATGTTGGCACGAACCGCCCCTACTTCCACGATGCGCTTGTCGACCCAGACCTGACCGTTTTCGCGTACCGCGACCATGATATTGCCCTTCTTCACCGTCTCGGCCGTGCTGGCACTGGGACGGTTGATCTCGACACCGGACTCCTTGACGAAGGAGGTGGTGACGATGAAGAAGATCAGCATGATGAACACTATGTCCAGCATGGGGGTCAAATCGATAGCCGCCTCGTCAGCACCGCTGTCGCTGTAACGTTTTCTCATAGCAGAAACTCCTTGCTTGTTCTGTGCCCCCGGCAGGCCATGCCTCGCCGGGGGTATGCATCCTGCATCAACCGTGTTTCAGGTTGTCTTCCAGCTTTTGCACCGCCAGTTTGGCTTTGTGATCGAGCTGGTTGACAAAAAACAGGCCGGAAAGGGCGGCAATCATGCCCGCCATGGTCGGTACCGTTGCCTTGGAGATCCCCGATGCCATGGCCCGCGGCGAACCGGTGCCGGTGATGGCCAGGGTGTCAAACACCTGCACCATCCCCACCACGGTGCCAAGCAGCCCCATCAGTGGACAGAGGGCGATCAGCACCTTGATGACCGGCATCCCCTTGTCCACCGCCATGGCGACCCGTGAGACCAGCTCGCGCCGGATCTGCTTGGCAGACCAGGAGAGATGATCGCTGCGGGCCAGCCAGGTGGCCTTGGTCTGCTTCACCTGCTTGGGGTAGACCGCCATGAAGTAGATCCAGCGCTCCAGCAACAGGGCCCACATCATCAGGGTCAGGAAAAACAGGGCGACCAGCACGTCGCCCCCCAATCCCAGAAACCGGCGGACCGACTCGACTTCTTCAATCAACCAGAACCACATGGGTGACTCCTTACGCTGCAGCTTTGGAGGCGTGCAGACGTTCCTGATAACGGGCAACGAAACCGGCACTCTGCTCTTCCAGCACCTGGATCAGACGACGGCTCTGGGTCTGCACAATGGTGTAGAGGAACAGCATGGGCACCGCGACAACCAGACCCTGCATTGTGGTCACCAGCGCCTCGGAGATACCGCCCGCCATCAGCTTGGGATCGCCGGTACCGAACAATGTGATGGCCTGGAAGGTGGCAATCATCCCCACTACAGTACCCAGCAGGCCCAGCAGCGGTGCGACGGAGGCGATCAGCTTGATGATGCTGATGCCCTTCTCGAACTTGGGCACGTTGCGCAGGATGATCTCGTCGAGCTTGGACTCCAAATCCTCGATGTTGTCCCCGCGATGGCTCTGGTAAGCCCCCAGCATGTCACCAATGGGGTTGCCCTTGATGATCTGATCGGATTTCAGCTGCTTGCGCATGGACGAGCCGATCAGCGACAGGCGGATACCGCAGAAGATGGCCAGCAGGGTACCGAGCACACCGAGCACCATGATGACGTAACCCACTTCACCACCCTGATCGACCCGCTCCTTGAAGGTCGGAGACTGCACCAGCAGGGAGAGGATCACGCCGCGAGACGGGTCGATGAAGATGGGTTTGACCCCGTCACCACCCTGTTCAAACTCGGCGATCGGCTCCAGCACCCCCTTATCCGGTTGACGAGAGAGCTGCTCGAACTTGCCGGTCTCCGGCACGAAGGTGAGGTACTTGCCTTCGGAGACGGTGTTGAACTCACCGATCTGGGTGACGGTCTTCTCGGCCTGGTTGCCCTCGCCATAAACCACGGTCGCCGGGATCTGGCTCACTTTGCCACCGTCCACCATGCGGCCGAGGGTGGTAGTCCAGAACGCTTCCAGATCGTCGCTTGAGGGGAGTTCTTTACTCTCGGCCAAACGGGTCAGCAGGGCGGATTGCTCCGGATGCTCGACCCGGCGGGCGGAGGCGTTGAAGATCCCCTTGAACTCACCGGCGAACTGACGCAGCACCCCGAACATCTCCCCCATGTTGCCGGAACGCTGGCGCAGGGTTTCAGTCAGTTCGGTCAGCTGCTTGTCGTTGGCATCGAAGGCCGCCTTGAGCTGCTCGCCCTTGGCGGTTTCGGCAGCCAGCTCGGCCTTGGCCTTCGCCAGCAATGCCCCTTGCTCGTTCTTGTCAGCCAGGAAACGGGCTTCCCGCTCCTTGTTGAGCTGGGATTCGCTCAGGCTGGAGGCCTTGACCTGATTGAGCAGCGCATTGAGATCCACCGGTTTCTCGGCGGCGGTCACCGGCAGGGTGACCAGGGTTGCTCCCGCAATCAGGGAGGCAATAGCAAGTTTGATTCCTTTCATGATGCTTTCTCCGCAGTTTGAACCGGCAGCTTGATCAGCGCAGGAGGCGCCTGCTTCTTGGCGATGCGAAGGCCCTGTTCAACCGCACTGCGATACTCCTGGGGCAACTCTTCCCATTGACGGGTCTTCTTGTTCCATATGCCGGTCTCATTGCCATCCGGGGACTGATAGAGCAGGGCAATGCGGCCAACGCGCAGGAACTCGTAGGTCTTCTCGCTGCCATCCTTGTCTAGGCTCGCCTTGTAGGACTCGATGGTGCGGCTGAAGCCCTCCTCGATCTGGTAGGCCTCCAGGATCTTGCGGTACTTCTCGGAGATGGTGACATCGGCGCTGTTCATCAGGTCGGTCAGCGCGGCAACCCGATCTTCACGCTCGACCTTCTGGAACGGCAGATCCAGTGACACAAACTGCTCGAGGGAGTCGATCATCTTGAGCATCAAGGGCACCACTTCGGTGCTGGTCTGATCAATCTGGGCGATCTGCTTTTGCATCGACGCCAGCTCGGTGGTCTGGGACTCGACCATCTTGCCCACCTGCTCGTTGTAGGTGCGCAGACTGTCGACCTGACGCAGGGCAGCCTTGTACTGGGCCAACGCAGATTCGGCAGAGTCGGCATAGCTGTCGATCTTCTGCTGGGAAACTTTGGATGCATTATTGGTGGCGGCTTGAGTGTCCACGGCCTGACCGGCGGTGGCAGCACTCAGATTGAAGCTGGTCAACAAGGCGGCCGAAACCAGGCTGCCAAGAAGCGCTTTCTTCATTGTAATGGTCCTTGTCTTCATAGGATTACCCTATCTCCGTAACTTCCTTGGACGTTGGGCACAGCCGACCCGACCGGGCCGGCTGAGGTTGTATATCAACGGGGTTGATTAGAACTTCTGGGTGTAGTCGATGTAGTAGACACGACCGTCGATGCCGTAGAGGTCTTCTTCATAGGTGAAGCCATCGCTCGACAGGGAAGGTCCGCGGTTAAACATGTTCTTCACGCCGGTCTGGATCTTGGCATTCCAGCTGGTATCGACAGCTACGTTCAGGTTCCAGATGGTGTTGGAAGCGATATGACCCTCTTCCTGTCCATTCACGTAATCCTGACTCTGGGAGTCGATATAGTTGGCGCTCAGATAAGCATCCAGATTCCACCACTGCGGGAAATTGGCACCGACCCCGGAGTTGAAGCGAAGGTTTGGCAACGCATTCCAACCCTTCTTGTCGATCATTGGGCCACCGGCAAACAGACCTTCTTCATACTTCAGGATGTAAGTACCACCGAAGTCATAGCGCATCGCGAAGAAGTTGAAGTCGTACTTGTAGTCAGCCTTGAAGTCGATACCACTGGTCTTGAGTTGCCCCAGGTTGACCATGCCGGCGTAAACCATCTCGACATCGCCGTTGGCGTCACGAATGACGTTCGGGTTGCTGCCGGTGTTGAGCTCCTGATAGAACTGGGTCTGGGTGGTAGCCAGCTGGATCACGTCATCAATCTTGATGTAGTAGTAATCGAGCGACAGGTTCAGGTTGTCCAACGGGTTGTAAGCAGCCCCTATGGTGAAGGTATTGGCGGTCTCTTCCTTCAGGTTTTTGTTGGCTTTACGCGTTGTGTCGTACTGCGCTTCGGAACAGTTGGCAACGCCATTGGCCTGGCAACCTACATAGTCCTTGGCAAAGTCGGCAGAGAAGGAGTCTGCGGCATAGAGATCATCCAGACCCGGTGCGCGGAACGACTGGGACCAGGAGGTGCGGAACATCAACAGGTCGAGCGGCTGATAACGCAGACTCGCTTTGGGCGAGAAGGCGCTGCCAAAGTCGCTGTACTTGTCGTAACGGCCCGCCAGGTTCAACTCGATCTGCTCGGTGATGGGGATCAGGCTCTCGATGTAGGTGGCAAACACATCGCGCACACCGCTACCTGAGTTTCCAGATGAACCCAGCACGTTACCCGCTTCGGACTGACTGTCATAGGTATCGGAGTAAACCCAATCGTTATACTCGGCTCCCAGATACCAGCTGACGGGGCCAGCAGGCAGTTCACCCATCTCCCAGCCCAGACCTCCGTACCACTGGAAGAAGTCCATTTTGGAGGCACGACTGGTATCGTATGAAAGGTCCTTAGTGGCCGCATCAGAGAAGCTGCCATTAACGAATTTGCCGCTATTGACCTGAGTCTGTACTGCGGGCTCCAGAACGTAGCCGGAACCATTGCTGCGGTTATCTGTTTTGGAATACATGTAACCGGCGTTCCACTCCAGATCGCCCACCGCTTCGGTCGGCACAGTCCCTTCAAAACCAAGGTTCATGTTACCGGTCAAGTCAGTCACATCGTTATCACGGGGACCGACGTTGTTGAAGCGGTAGTAAACGGTCGCAGCCTTGGCGGTGCTGAAGTTGTTGGCAGACAGGACTGCTGCGCTTTCAGGGGTGGAACCATCCACGGTGAAGGCACCGGCAGCTGGCGCGAAGCGGCCAAAACTGGTGACGCGGGAACCAATCAACTGCGGTACGAAATCCACATTGTCATTTATATGGTAGCGACCATTCACATAGACGGTATCGCGAGTACGAGAGGCAGTCTTGGCGGCGACCTTGGCAAAGTCGAAGCGGCAAGCCGTGCCCTTGGTGACGAAGCCGGTTCCGGTACTTTCACAGTCAACCCCATTCAGGGTACGGGTAACTGTCTTACCGGTGGTGGCATCCACCCCTTTGATATTGCGGCCATAGAGACTCGGCGCCGTGGCCCCCTCTTTCGCCAGATAGTCGCGATCCTTGTAGTAGATCTCGTCCTTCACATCGTGCTCATAAACCATCATCAGGGAGCCTTTCTCACCCGAGATGCCACTGACGATGGAACCACTCTGCTCGTCACCACCCTCTTCGGTCGGCGAACCAATACGCCCCTGGAAAGTCAGCCCTTCGAAACCCTCTTTGAGGATCACGTTGATAACGCCGCCGATGGCATCAGAACCATACAGGGCGGAGCCGCCATCCAGGTTCACTTCCACCCGCTCAACGGCTGCCATGGGGATGGTGTTTAGGTTGATGGAAGTACCACCCATGGTCGGTGAACCGGCGATCCGCTTGCCATTGAGCAGTACCAGAGTACGGGTAGAGCCCAGACCACGCAGACCAACGGTTCCCTGAGATTGATAGGAGTCACCGGAGGAAGGGGAGTAACCACCAAAGGAGTTGTAGGAGGCCTGTTTCAGATAATCGGCCACAGTCTGCTGACCAGACTGTTCAATTTGGGCCTTGCTGACAGAGACAACCGGAGTCGCCCCCTCAACATCAACACGGGAGATACGGGAGCCAGTGACTTTGATTTTCTGCAATTTTTCGACGTTCTGCCCTTCTTCGGCAGACACTGATGGGGCCACTGCAAGGCTCGCCAAGGCGAACGCAATCGCAGCAGAGATTCTGCTCTTCCTAAGCATCGCTTATATCCTTCCTGGTTGTTTTTTGTTTGCTTCCTGATATCGCCCTCTTTGGAGCGATGTGTAAGGCTTATCAATCTTTGACTGGCGGCGTCAATGGAGTAGGGGTGTGGCGAGGTCAGGCGTAGAATAAGCGGAGTGTATTAATTTTGACCGGAATAATTAGTGAATAATTCTGCCAAAAACAACCAATGCAATGTGAAAACATTGTTAATGAATGTAAATGACGCTGAATTAAAATTTGATGAACTTATTAGTTAACGTGCTGTCCGTTTATATCTTATTTCGATTTATCGGCCTTAATAAGAATAAAACACTAACTTCATCACCAGTGAACCACACCAATTTGGTAGTGGAGATAGATAAAATCGCCGAGATGATATCGTTTTCCCTCAGTTTCACCACCCCAACAAAAACATTAACAATCAATGAGTTAAAAACAGTTAAAACTTAAATAAACAGCTGTTTATATTTTTTAAAATAATGTTGAGCAGTAGCGTTTTGTTTTGATTTTCACTTTTTAGATAAAAAACATCATTTTTCGGCGTTTTTGGTCTCAGCGGGTCATTTGTCCCAGTTTTCCATTTCCTTGTACTTGATTTTTGTTGCAGAGCTTTTACAGTGGCCAAGCTGATTGTCTGCTGTTTGGCAACCAATCCAGCGCGTAATGCCAGGAAGGATAGGCCCGTCACCGGATTTGACTGGTCGCAAAAAGAACAACAAGGACGAGGTTCCACCATGCTGTCGTATTTCCTACGCCGGATGCTTCTTATCATCCCGACGTTTCTCGGTATCACCCTGCTCGTCTTCACCATCACCCGTTTCGTGCCGGGCGGCCCGGTCGAACGCATGCTGCTGCAAGCCCAGGTTTCCCAGAATGAATCTGGCCGATCCAGCGGCAGCAAGGGGGCGCAGGCACTCTCCGATGAACAGATCGAGGAGCTCAAGGCCTTCTATGGTCTCGACAAGCCCATGCTGGTCGCCTATTGGGAGTGGTTGCAGAAGCTGGCGGTGCTGGATCTGGGCGAATCGACCCGCTACTACGAGCCAGTGTGGGATCTCATCAAGGATCGGCTCCCCGTCACCGCCTTCTTCGGGCTGGCGACCTTTCTGCTGAGCTATGCGGTCTCCATTCCGCTCGGGGTGGCGAAGGCGCTCAAGCACAACAGCCGCTTCGACTCGTTGAGCTCCATGCTTATCTACATGGCCTATGCCCTGCCCGCCTACGTGGTGGGGATCTTCCTCATCACCGTCTTCGCCTTCCATCTGGAGTGGCTGCCCATGGGAGGTTTTCCGGGGGACGATTTCGATTCCATGGAGAGCAGCTGGGACCAGATCCGTACCGTCTTCGCCCATGCGCTGCTGCCGCTTATCGCCTACGCCATCGGCGATTTTGCCATCCTCACCATGACCATGAAAAACAGCCTGATGGAGAACCTGTCGGCCGATTATGTGCGTACCGCCGTGGCCAAGGGACTGCCATTTCGCAAGGCTGTCACCGACCACGCCATGCGCAACAGCCTGATCCCCATCGCCAGTCATCTGGGGTCTGTGCTCACCGTTTTCTTTGGCGGCTCCTTCCTCATCGAGACCATCTTCAACATCGACGGCATCGGCCTGCTCGGTTACGAGGCTATCGTCGAGCGGGATTACCCCACCGTCATGGGCATTCTGGCCATCACCTCCATGCTGATGCTGATAGGCAATATCGTCTCCGATATCTGCGTTGCCCTTGTCGATCCCCGTGTGCGGTTTGGAGATTGACCATGAACCAGACCCTTTTTGCCATGCCGATGCTGACATCACGCCATATCGTCTCCGATATCTGCGTTGCACTTTCTGTTGCCCCCCGTGTGCGGTTTGGAGACTGACCATGAACCAGACCTCTATTGCCATGCCGATGCTGATATCACGCTATATCGTCTCCGATATCTGCGTTGCACCTTCTGTTGACCCCCGCGTGCGGTTTGGAGACTGACCATGAAGCTCAATCCGGTTACCTTGAAAAAACTCAAGCGCTTCAAGTCGATCAAGCGCGGTTACTACTCCTTCATCATCTTCACCACCCTGGTGCTGCTCTCCCTGCTGGCGGAGCTGCTGGTCAACAGCCGGGCACTGATGGTGAGCTATCAGGGCCAGCTGCACTTCCCCACCTATGGCGATGTGATCCCCGGTCAGCAGTTCGGGCTCGATTACGAGTACGAAACCAACTACCGCCAGCTCAAGGCCAAATTTGCCGCAGAGGGCCAAGGCGACTGGGTACTGCTGCCGCCGGTACCCTGGAACCCCTACGAGCAGGATTTCAAGGAGGATGCCTACCCGCCTTACGCCCCCAGCGCGGCCGAGCGCCACTTCCTCGGCACCGACACCAGCGGCCGCGACGTGCTGGCGCGACTGGTTTACGGCTTTCGCATCGCCATCGGCTTTGCCTTTATCGCGCTGGCGGCCAGTTACGCCATCGGGGTCACCATCGGCTGTCTGATGGGCTTTCTCGGCGGCCGCTTTGACCTCATCCTGCAACGCTTTATCGAGATCTGGTCCCAGGTGCCGTTTCTCTACGTCATCATGATCCTGGTGTCGCTTGCCAAGCCCAACTTCGGCCTGTTTGTCGCCATCAACGTGCTGTTCGGCTGGATGGGGATCACCTGGTATATGCGCACCCTCACCTACAAGGAGCGGGCACGGGACTATGTGATGGCAGCACGGGCGCAAGGGGCGACTACCGGGCGGATCATCTTCAACCACATCCTGCCCAACACCCTGATGATGATCGTCACCCTGGCGCCGTTCGCCGTGGTGGGCAATATCTCCACCCTGACAGCCCTCGACTATCTTGGCTTCGGGCTGGCACCGCCGACCCCGAGCTGGGGGGAGCTGCTCTCCCAGGGGATCAACAATCTGGATGCCATCTGGATAGTCAGCTCGGTGGTGGCCGCGGTGAGTCTGGTGCTGATCATGGTCTCCTTTATCGGCGAGGCGATCCGCGAGGCGTTCGATCCGCGCAAATTTACCCGTTACCAATAAGCCAGCCGATGCCAGCGCATCGGCAGGCGCCGGGTAACGAACAGTCATTAATGAAGGACGGGCCGCCGCCACTGGCGGTCCCGAGAGCAAGGGATAAACCCGTTATCAATCAAGACCCCCAGTGCAGGGGCCAGACTTGGAAGTCAAACATGAAAAATAAAATCAAATGGATAGGTGCTCTCTTTGTGCTGGTGAACGGATCCTGGGTCTGGGCGGCAAGCTTGCCCGCGGATCTCAAATGGGAAACCAACGACACGGATCCGGTATTCGCCTCTCCCAAGGCGCTGCCGGGCGGCAGCCTCAATATGTTTGTCGACAGCTTTCCGCTGACGTTCCGTACCGTGGGGCCTGACTCCAACGGTTCGTTCCGCTCCTTTATTCAGGACAACCAACTACGACTCATCAGCTTTCACCCCAATACCGGCAACCCCATCCCCTCGCTCGCGACCCACTGGGCCATCGCGCCAGACAGCCAGACCGTCTACTTCAAGCTGGATCCGCAGGCCAAATGGTCGGATGGCAAACCGGTCAATGCTGACGACTACACCTTCGGCTACGAGATGATGCGCTCAAAAGAAATCCGCGCCCCTTGGTACAACAACTACTACACCACCGAAGTGGTAGCGGTAGAGAAGATCGATGACCACACCATTATGGTCAAAACGGGCAACCGCAAGGCCAAGCTGGACCTGCTCAACACCACCGAGCTGTACCCTCAGCCCAAGCACTACTACAAGCTGACCCCCAACTGGGTGAAACAGTACAACTGGGCCGTGGTGCCCACCACAGGTCCCTACGTGATCAGCGACGTCAAGAAGGGCAAGTCGGTCACCTTCAGCAAGCAGAAGGATTGGTGGGCACAGAACTATCGCTACAACCAGCACAGATTCAATATCGATACCATCAAGGTGCAGGTGATCCGCGACCACAACATCGCCTTCCGCCACTTCCTGAAGGGGGAGATCGATACCTTCGAGATGATCCTGCCCAACTGGTGGCATGAAAAAGCGGTCACCCCGGAATACAAGAAGGGCTACGTGCAGAAGGTGATGGCCATGACCGACACCAAACAGGGGGCGCAGGGACTGCATCTCAATGTGGCCAACCCCAAGCTGGCAGATGTGAACGTACGCCTCGGCATCCAGCACGCCTTCAATATCGACAAGATGATCGAAACCGTGCTGCGCGGCGACTACGACAGAGCCACCACCTTCGGCTCGGGTTTTGGCGAGTTCACCGAGATGACGCTGCCGGAGCGGGCTTATGACATTGGCAAGGCGCGGGAGTATTTTGCCAAGGGCGGCTACAACAAGCCGGGGCCGGACGGCATCCTGCAAAATGAGAAGGGAGAGCGGCTGACGCTGGCGCTCACCTACACCAGTCAGGAGCACTCCAAGCGACTGACTGTGCTGAAAGAGGAGGCCAAGAAGGCGGGTCTGGATCTGGAGCTTAACCTAGTGGATGGCGCCACCGGCTTCAAAGCGATGCTGGAGAAGAAACACGAGGCAGCCTGGATGGGCTGGGCTGGCGGCGGTCTCTATCCGCAATATTGGGAATATTTCCACTCCGCCAACGCCAACAAGCCGCAGACCAACAACCTGTTCAACGTGGCTGACAAGGAGCTGGACGCGCTGATCGACGCCTACAACGTCGAATTCGACATGGCCAAACGGGCCAAGCTCTCCCAGCAGATCCAGCAGCGCATCTATGACCTCGCCATCTTCGTGCCCGGGGTGCAGCTCAACTATGTGCGGGCCAGCAGCTGGCGTTATGTGATGCTGCCGGAAGTGCCTGCCACCAAGAACACGCCGGATCTGCTCTACTGGCCGATGGACGGTTATCCTCACAGTAGTGGCGGTCTGCTCTGGCTCGATCCCAAGGTGAAAGAAGAGACCCGCAACGCCAAGGAGGCAGGGGAGGCGCTGGCGCCCATCAACCTGCTCGACAAGACCTATGCACGTCATTGATATTCAGGCCATTGCGAAGGGAGCAGCCGTTATGCCCAACACTCAGGCCCCCATTCTTGACGTACCGGATAACGGGGGGGAGTTCGCCGCTGATAGCGGCCAGCACCCAGCCTCGATCCTCGACGTACCGGATAACGGGGGGGAGTTCGCCGTTGATAACGGCCAGCACCAGGCCCCCATCCTTGAGGTAAGCGATCTCGAGGTGGAGTTCGCCGTCGATGACGGCAAGATCAAGGTGCTCGACGGGGTCAGCTTCAAGGTGGCACCGGGTCAGACGCTGGGGATCGTCGGCGAGTCTGGCTGTGGCAAGAGTGTCACTTCACTCGCCATCATGGGGCTGCTGCCCAAGCCCCACGGTCAGGTAGTCGCCGGTTCCATCCGCTTTCAGGGGGAGGAGCTGCTGTCGCTTGCGCCGGATCAGATGTACAAGGTGCGCGGCAACCGCATCTCGATGATCTTTCAGGAGCCGATGACGGCCCTCAACCCGGTGCAGACGGTCGGTGAGCAACTGATGGAGGTGTTTCGCCTCCATCGCCCCGAGTATGACAAGGCCCAGCGTAAAGCCGCAGCCATCGCCATGCTGCAGAAGGTGGGGATCCCGGAACCGGCCCAGCGCTTTGCGGTCTATCCCCACAACCTCTCCGGCGGTATGCGCCAACGGGTGATGATCGCCATGGCGCTCTCCTGCGAGCCAGACCTGCTGATTTGTGACGAGCCGACCACGGCGCTGGATGTCACCATTCAGGCCCAGATCCTCGAACTGATGAAAGAGCTACAGACCCAGACCGGGATGGCCATCATCTTTATCACCCACGATCTGGGGGTGGTGGCAGAGCTGTGCGACGAAGTGGTGGTGATGTACGCCGGCCGCGCGGTAGAGCAGGCCGATGTGTTCGAGCTGTTTGACCATCCCCGTCACCCCTATACCCACGGCTTGATGAGCTCGATCCCGCGCCTCGAGGATGAGCCCAAGAGCCTGCTCAAGACCATCAAGGGACAGGTGCCAGCCCTGCATGAGATGCCCGCTGGCTGCCGCTTCTCCAACCGCTGCCCCCATGCGACCGATCTCTGCATCAGCGCCATTCCGGCGGTGGAGCAACTCAATCCGCGCCACCATGTCGCCTGTCACTACTGGAAGGAGTTGACCGTATGAGCACTCTGTTATCGGTCAGGGATCTGAAACAGCACTTCCGGCTGGGAGGCGGGTTCCTGCGCAAGCAATATACGGTTCACGCGGTGGATGGTATCAGCTTCGACCTGAAACAGGGGGAGACGCTGGGGCTGGTGGGTGAGTCGGGCTGTGGCAAGTCCACCCTCGGACGCAGCCTGCTCAAACTGTTCGAGCCGACCGCAGGCACCATCACCTTCGAGGGGCGCGATATCACCGCCCTCAGCCCGAAGGAGATGCGCTCCCTGCGCCAAGAGATGCAGATGGTGTTTCAGGATCCTGCAGAATCCCTCAACAGCCGCCACACTGTGGGCCAAATTTTGGAGGAGCCCTTTATCATCCACGCTAAAGGCAACACTGAGCAGCGGCGCGGCTGGGTGCAAGAGTTGCTGGCAAAAGTGGGCCTGCCGGGCAGCGCGGTGGATCGCTACCCCCACGAGTTTTCCGGCGGTCAGCGCCAGCGTATCGGCATCGCCCGCGCCATCGCCCTCAAGCCCAAGCTGCTGGTGTGCGACGAGGCGGTCTCGGCCCTCGATGTCTCGGTGCAGTCGCAGATCGTCAACCTGCTGCTCAGCCTGCAGCGGGAGATGAACCTCTCCATCATCTTCATCGCCCACGATCTGTCGGTGGTTAAACACATCTCGGATCGGATTGCAGTGATGTATCTGGGACGGATCGTCGAACTGGCGGATGCCCAGTCGCTCTATCTGGCGCCGCGCCACCCTTACACCCAGGCGCTGATCTCTGCCATTCCGGTACCGGACCCGCGCAGGCGCAGCCAGCGCATTCTGCTGACCGGCGATGTGCCCTCCCCCATCTCGCCGCCAAGCGGCTGCCACTTCCACCAGCGCTGCCCCCATGCAACCGAGCTGTGCAAAAGCAAGGCGCCAAGGCTTGAGGCGCGTGATGAATCCCATCATCAGGTGGCCTGTCACACCCCGCTCGCCGTCGGTAGTCACGCCATCAGCGGCGACAGTAGGCTGGAGCAGGCGAGCTAGACGCAGCGAACAAACGCCAGGGTAGAAACAGACGAGGCGGCCATCAGGCCGCCTCGTGCTATCGGGTCACTCTTGTCTTATCGTGTCACGGCTGCCGCTCGTCAGGCGGCAATACCCCCGAGAATTTCGGATGTTAATAAGTAGTTAAACACCGTATTTGTAATGCCATACTTATGACGCGCTCAAAAAACATGGTATTCAGATGCACAAAGTCATTGCGTTATTAGTACTGGTGTTCAGCCTGGCTCCGAGTGCAAAGCCGCTTCGCTTTGTTGTACAACACTTTCCCCCTTACACCTTCAGTGACAATAACAATCAGCTCACTGGCGCATATGTCGAAATGGTGGAAGCTGCCTGCAAAGAATGGCCAGACGGATGCGACATCATTCAGTTGCCCAATCTGCGCGCTCGCAAGATGCTGCAAAAAGGCTTGGTTGATGGCATGTTTCCCTTGGCCAAAAACCAAGAACGCGCTCAAGAACTCTGGTTTAGCCGTCCCCTGAGTAGGGCTGCCTGGGGATTTTTTTCCCATGCAGATAACCCACAGACAAACCTGACCTTCAACGCTCTTTCCGGTGCCCGCGTTGGCGTGACAAAAAACTCATTTAGCGAATATTTGCTGCTAAAGCTTGATGAGCAACTCCAACTAAACGGGTCCAAACCATTGCGCATCGACGGAAACGTCACTGACTCGATGCGCAGTCTGGAAAAATTGCTGCGAAGCTCACGCTACCAGTTCTATTTTTCCAATATCGATGTAGCCCTCCACTATATGGAGCAAAGCGGTAACCACCAGCTCAAGTTATTGAAAATAAGTCACGTTGGTAACTACTACATAGCTTTCAATAAGCAGATGGTTAACCAGGAACAGCTGATGGCATTTAACAAGATCCTGGAGCGACTGGAAAAAGAAGGTGTCTTGCTTACGTGTAGAGTGCGCTGGGGAATATCATCTCCAATTAAAGATGACCATATGTCCCCCCTGTTCCACTGATATAAAGCCCGTCAGGCAATCTGGTAGCGGCCCGGCTTGTGGTTGAGTGTCAACACCAGATTACAGATAACCGCCGCCACGATGGAGAGCGCCAGGATCCAGGGCTGAACCACGAAAAACGAGGCGACAACAATGGCGCAATCGAGCCCCATCTGCAGCTTGCCCGCCCGGATGCCAAAGCGATCCTGAATAAAGAGCGCCAGAATGTTGAAGCCCCCCAGACTCGACTTGTGACGGAACATGATGAGCAGCCCCATGCCAATTAGGGTACCGCCGATCAGCGCCGCATAGAGAGGCTCTATCTTGCCGATCTGCAACACACCGTTGAGGTGATCGGTCATGTAGGAGACCGCCGCCACCGAGACAAAGGTGTTGAAGGTAAAACGTGGCCCCATCCGCAGCCATGCCAGCGCATAGAATGGCAGGTTGATGCCGAAAAACAGCAGGCCGAAGCTGATACCGGTCACCTTTTGCAGCAGCAGTGCCAGCCCGGCGGTCCCGCCGGTGAGCAGGCCAACCTGATGAAACAAAAAGATGCCAAGGGAAACAAAGCCGGCCGCCGTCAGCAGGGCCAGCACATCCTCATAAATAGGATGGGCAGTGCGAATCGAGGTGTTGTCCATAACCTGTATCCAAGCGAAGTAAAGAGAGAGAGTGTCTGTCGCCTGCCGTTGCGGGCGGGCTGCGAGCCCTGTCCACAGGGCTTCGTTATGGGGTCCAGTCTATTTTTTGTGAAAAGGATCACAACAGTCGGGCTGAACGCCCCATTCTGGTGCCTGTCATCTGGCATTGACACCCGCTGCACCAAGATGCAGCATGCCGCGGTTTAAGCGCGCCATCACTCCATTTACAGCACGAGGCACTTTTCATGAAGGTC
The DNA here is from genome assembly GCF_000820145.1 of Aeromonas sobria. Lineage (GTDB taxonomy): Bacteria > Pseudomonadota > Gammaproteobacteria > Enterobacterales > Aeromonadaceae > Aeromonas > Aeromonas sobria. Next base: position 18,476 of record NZ_CDBW01000003.1, read on the forward strand.
ACCATTTTTGGCACAGGCTATGTCGGGCTGGTGCAGGCCGCCGTTCTGGCCGAGGTGGGCCATCAGGTCTGCTGCGTGGATGTGGATGGCGAGCGGATCGCCGCCCTCAGGCTGGGGCAGATCCCCTTCTACGAGCCAGGGCTGGCCCCGCTGGTCGAGAGCCATCTGGCCAGCGGCCGCCTGAACTTTACGGTCGATCCCGCCATTGGCGTGGCACACGCCGACCTGCTGCTGATCGCCGTGGGCACCCCGGCTGACGAGGATGGTTCAGCCGATCTGCAACATGTGCTGGCGGTGGCCGACACCATAGGCCGACTGATGAGCCGCCCCAAGCTGGTGGTGACCAAGAGCACTGTGCCGGTCGGTACCACGCAGCAAGTAAGAGAACACATTGAGCTGCAGTTGGCCGCCCGTGGGCTGCCCCTCGCCTGCGAGGTGGCGGCCAATCCCGAGTTTCTCAAAGAGGGGGCGGCGGTCAACGACTGCATGCGGCCGGATCGCATCATCATCGGCTGTGACAGCGAGCGGGCGCTTGAGCCGTTGCGCGCCCTCTACGCCCCCTTCAACCGCAATCACGACCGGATCGTGGTGATGGATCTGCGCAGCGCCGAGCTCACCAAATACGCCGCCAACGCCATGCTGGCCACCAAGATCTCCTTTATGAACGAGATGGCGGCCCTCGCCGAGCAGCTGGGTGCCGATATCGAGGCGGTGCGGCAGGGAATGGGGGCCGATCCCCGCATCGGTTACCACTTTATCTACCCGGGCTGCGGCTACGGCGGCTCCTGCTTCCCCAAAGATATCAAGTCATTGCGCCATACCGCGGCGAGTGTCGGCTGCGACGCCCCGCTGCTGGCGGCGGTCGAGCAGGTCAACCTGCGCCAGCAACAGAAGATGGCGCAAACCCTGCTGACCCGCTTCGGCCCGGATCTGCGCGGCCGCACCTTCGCCCTGTGGGGACTGGCGTTCAAACCCGGCACCGACGACATGCGCGATGCGCCGAGCCGCCCGCTGCTGGCCGCCATCTGGGCCGCCGGTGGCCGAGTGCAGGCCTTTGATCCCAAGGCGATGGAGCGTGCCCATGAGATTTACGGCGAGCGGCCGGACCTGCAGCTCTGCCCCACTCAGGAGGCGGCACTGGAAGGGGCCGATGCCCTGCTCATCTGCACCGAGTGGCAGGCGTTTCGCGCCCCCGATTTCCAGCAGCTGAAGGCCTTGCTCAACCAGCCAGTCATCATCGATGGCCGCAACCTCTATGATCCGCGCCAGCTCAGCGAGATCGGGTTTGACTATCACGCCATCGGGCGGCCACATCTTCCCGCCCAAAAGCAGCCAGCCAACACCAGCTGCAACCAGGAGACCCAACCATGATCTATCTGGTCACCGGCGTCGCCGGCTTTATCGGTTTTCACGTGGCCAGCCAGCTATGCGCCGCAGGTCATCGGGTGGTGGGGATCGACAACCTCAACGACTACTACGAGGTGAGTCTGAAAGAGGCACGGCTGGCCCAACTGGCCAGTTTCCCCAATTTTCACTTCGAGCGGCTGGATCTGGCGGATCGCGAAGCCATAGCGACCCTGTTTGCCAACCACGGTTTCGAGCGGGTGATCCATCTGGGGGCGCAGGCGGGGGTGCGCTACTCCATCGACAATCCGTTCGCCTATGCCGACAGCAACCTCACCGGCATGCTGACGGTACTGGAAGGGTGTCGTCACCACGGGATCCAGCACCTGATCTACGCCTCCTCCAGCTCGGTCTATGGCATGGGGGAGCAGATGCCCTACTCCACCGCACAGCAAGTGGATCACCCCATCTCCCTCTACGCCGCCACCAAGAAGAGCTGCGAGTTGATGGCTCACTCCTACTCGGCGCTCTATGGTCTGCCCACCACCGGGTTGCGCTTCTTTACCGTCTACGGCCCCTGGGGCCGCCCCGACATGGCCATCATCAAGTTCACCCGCGCCATTCTGGCGGGCGAGCCTATCGATGTGTACAACCACGGCGATCTCAGCCGCGACTTCACCTACATAGATGACATCGTCGCGGGGATCCTCGCCGTAGCCGATCAGCTGCCCAGTGCCAATCCCCATTGGCAATCCGGAGCAAGCAACCCGGCCGAGAGCGCGGCCCCCTACCGCATCCTCAATATCGGCAACGGCCAGCCGGTACGGCTGCTCGATTTTATCGAGGCGCTGGAGGAGGCCATCGGCAAACCCGCCATCAAGCGGATGCTGCCGATGCAGGCAGGCGACATGCACGCCACTTGGGCCGACAGCGAGCCGCTGCACACCCTCACCGGTCTGCGCCCCGCCACGCCCCTCAAGCAGGGGGTTACCGAGTTCGTCCGCTGGTATCTCGACTACTACCGGCCAGCCTCCTGACGAGATCGGGGCCGCCCAAAGAGCCGAAATGACAACGACAAGTGTGATGACACCACGGATCGGCAGTGGCGCCGCGCGATATACTCGCCTCGAGCCACCCGGGAGCGACGCCCGACACCAGGCAAGCGATTCGCAGCCACGCCCCATGACCACAAGGAGCCACCCATGATCCGAACCCTGCTTTTGACCGGTGCCGCCATCGCGGCCTATGCCCTGCAACAGAGCCACTCTCTGCTTCCCCTGCTCAGCCTGCTGGCCCTGCTTTCGCTCTGGGTCGTGAGCGAAGTTGGCCAATTCTACCGTGACCTCCCCGATGCCAACACAGATGCCAACGCCGATGAGCAGGAGTATCACCACGACTTCTAACCGGATGAAAAAGGGTGTGAAACTATCGAGATGCCGTTAGTTCCATACCATTTTGCTCTCTGAAATCCCCGGGCTATAACAACAGGATCCACTAGGTTTGTGGCGATAACAGCCATGTTCCTCTATATCTTCTGTACTCAAACAGGAGATAACCCATGCGGGACATCAGCGAAAACGGACTGTTTTTGCTGCTTTTTTTGTCGTTGTTACTGGCAGGTACGCCGCGGGCGATGGCACAAGGCAGGGATTTCAGACAGGCCCCCAAGGCGCTGACGGCGCTCAAGCAGGGCCAGAACGCCCAACACAGCGGCAACCTGCAAAAGGCCATCGCCCTCTACTGTGTCGCCGCCAGCACCGGCAACCCTGAGGGGTATTTTCGGATCGGTCGCCTGCTCGCTACCGGCCCCGCTTCGGTACGCAGTGCCAAACTGGCCAACAGCTATCTCGCCATGGCGATGCGCCTGGGCAACCAACAGGCTGCCCGCTACTACAACGCCCGCATCGGCAATGCTCCGATGGGGGATCAGTGCGGCATCGGGATCCGTGGCGGTCAGGGTGGCTATCTGGCACAGATCCCCTCCACCCCCTTCAATGTCGACTCCTGGGTTGCCCGCCAGCCACCCGCCAAACAGAAACTGGTCTCCATGCTGCGTCACGCCGCCAAGCACCACAAAGTGGATGCCCGGCTGGTGCTGGCGATTGCCATCGCCGAATCCAATCTCAACAGCCGCGCCGTTTCACCCAAGAATGCCCAGGGGCTGATGCAGCTCATCCCCGAAACCCAGCAGCGATTCGGCGTCACCCAGCCATTCGATCCCGCCCAGAACATCAAGGGCGGCGTCACCTATCTCAAGTGGCTGGATCGCCGCTTCGATGGCGACTGGGTGCTGATCTCGGCGGCCTACAACGCAGGGGAAAAAGCGGTGGAGCGCTATGGCGGGATCCCGCCCTATGACGAAACCCGGCAGTATGTGAAACGGGTACTCTATTTCGCTGGCCACAAGTAACCCTGATGCAGTTATCGCCACCGGGGGAGCCAGATAAATCGCTCTAATCACAAAATGATTAATAAATTTGCGCAATCGTTTTCCTGCAAGTAGAATCCGGCGCTTTCCCGCAGCCCTGACAGGTAAAACATGAATTTCTTTAAATCCTTGGCGTGTCTGATCGCTCTGGTGAGCGCACCGCTATTTGCCGCCAATACGCCAAACACCCCTACCGCGCCCATCCTGATCCAGGGGGCCATGGAGGTGGAAGTGGACACCATGATCGCCGCCCTGCAAGAGAAGCAGGAGCTGACTGTCGGCGCATGGACATTCTGGCAGGGCACGCTGGCGGGCTATCCGGTGATTATCTCCCGCACCGAAGTGGGTCTGGCCAATGCAGCGGCAGCCACTACGCTGGCCATCGAACGCTTCAAGCCGCGCCTCATCATCAATCAGGGCACCTCAGGCGGTCATGACCCGGCACTCCATCGCGGCGATATCGTCATCGGTACCAAGAGCTTCAACATGGGAGCTTATCGCAGTGATTTTACCTCGGCAGATCAAGGGATTGACTCGCGTAAATGGCACAACTTCGATGTGACCATGCGGCTGCGCGACAACGGCAAACTGGTAGAACACACCTCGTTTGCTGGCGACCCCGAGCTGGTTGGCCGCGCCCTGGGTATGGCTGACCGTTATCAACACGGTCGCGTGGTGGCAGGTATCATCGGCACTGCCGACGAGTGGAACCGCCAGGTGGCGCGTATCAACTGGCTGCACCAGACCTACAACACCGCCACAGAGGAGATGGAAACCTCTGCTGCCGCACTGGTCGCCGAAGCCTACAAGGTCCCCTTTGTCGGGATCCGGGTGCTCTCCAACACCGATCTCCATGGTGAGGAGTTCGATCCGAAAACGGCTATCCACTGCCAGCAATTCGTCATCGACTACACCAAGGCCCTGATCAACAGCTTTAACAAGGCTTGATAGTGCCAAAGAGGCCGCTGCAATGGCGGCCTCTCTCTCTTGCCCCCCCCCAGCCTCAACCAGACCGCCATCCTCCATACGCCTCTCAAGTCAGTCAGCAACCATCATCAACAGACAGCCACCTTGCGCCCGTAGTGGCGGTAATACCCCACCAGATTGCTGACCAGAAACAGCCCCTCCATCAGTGCCGCCACCGGTGAGCCCACCAGCAGGTTGTTGGCCAACCAGCAGAGGGTGCCGAGCAGCATCCAGCGCCGCAGCAGACGATCATCCTGGCAGAAGGCCGCCCGGGTTTGCAGCAGACTGCCCAACAGGCCAAGCAGCGCCAGCGGCCCCTGATAGGTCGCCAGCACGGCCGCACAGGCCAACCCCATGAAAAACCACATCAAGATGCTGCGAACCAGCCAGATACTGACCAGAAAGCGCACGCTGGCCAACAGCAACAGGCTGGCGGCTGACCACTGCCCGAGCAGGGCAAAGTGACCGGCATTGAGCACGCAGGAGAGGGCCAGACAGGCCAATATCCCCCGACGATCCCGCAATTGAAAAGAGGCCAGGTCAAGCAGCAGCGCCACACTCACCACCAGTTGCGACCACAGAAACAGCGACATCATCCACACCTCATCCTTCGTTTGGATGGCGCAGCATGAAGTGGCAACCAGCAGACGGCATTAACCCGTGTTAATGCGGCGGCGGATCCGCGACAGGGTGACCGGGCTGATACCGATGTAGTTGGCGAGCTGCACCTGAGTGAGCCGCGCTGGCCAGTGAGGGAAGGTGTGGCAGAGCTCCCGATAGCGATCCTCGGGGGAGTGCAGCAACAAAAAAGCCTCCTTGCGCTCCTTGTAACCCAGTTGCTGGCGCAACAGGGCCATGCAGACTGGCTGCCAGGCGGGCTCATCCAGAAGGGCGAGCGGCACCCGCACCACTTGCAGTTCCGTCAGCGCCTCCAGCTGATAGCGAGCTGGCGACCCCGTGAGCCAGCTGTCATAAAGCAGGCAGAGCTCCCCTTCGAAATAGAACTCCTTGCAGCGCTCCTGGCCATCCCGGGTGTAGTGGCAGGCACGGGCGATGCCCGCTTCGATATAAAACGCCGAATCCTGCTCCGCCCCTTGCGCCAACAGCGCCTGACCGGCGTGCAACGTCAGTCGTGGCAAGCGCAGGCAGAGGGATGCGCTCAGCGCGGCATCCAATCCCATGGCACAGAGAAAGGCGGCCAGAGTGGGTGCCTGAGGGGATGGGGTCATGATGGCTCCGGGGCAAAACAGCAGCCCACATCATGCCAAGATTGCACGGCTGATGCAGCAAGACGTGACCGCGGCGGCAAAGGGGAGCGCCAACCGGGCGCCACCTTTGCCCACCCCTGTCCATTGGTTTACAATCGACGGGTTTTTTGGAACCGGGTTGACGGCGTGTCGACCTGGCCCCACCACGACATCAGTCTGTTAGTGCCAAGACATTAACCTGCTGAAAAGGAAGAGAATTAGCCAATGGCTCAATTTATTTACACCATGAACAGGGTTGGCAAGGTTGTGCCGCCCAAGCGTCATATCCTCAAGAACATCTCCTTGAGCTTCTTCCCGGGCGCCAAGATCGGCGTACTGGGTCTCAACGGTGCCGGTAAGTCCACCCTGCTGCGCATCATGGCGGGCATCGACACCGATATTGAAGGGGAAGCCCGTCCGCAACCCGGCATCAAGATCGGCTACCTGCCCCAGGAGCCCAAGCTGGATCCGGAGCAGACCGTGCGCGAAGCGGTCGAAGAGGCGATCGGCGAGGTGAAGCGCGCCATGGCCCGTCTCGACGAGGTCTATGCGGCCTACGCCGATCCGGATGCGGATTTTGACAAACTGGCCCGCGAACAGGGCGAGCTGGAAGCCATCATCCAGGCTCAGGGTGGCCATAACATGGAAAACCAGCTGGAGCGTGCGGCCGATGCCCTGCGCCTGCCAGCCTGGGACGCCAAGATCCAGCACCTCTCCGGTGGTGAGCGCCGCCGTGTGGCGCTGTGCCGTCTGCTGCTGGAAAAGCCGGACATGCTGCTGCTGGACGAACCGACCAACCACTTGGATGCGGAATCCGTGGCCTGGCTGGAGCGCTTCCTGCACGACTACGAAGGCACTGTGGTCGCCATCACCCACGACCGTTACTTCCTCGACAACGTAGCGGGCTGGATCCTGGAGCTGGACCGCGGCGAGGGTATCCCGTGGGAAGGCAACTACTCCTCCTGGCTGGAACAGAAGGACGCCCGTCTGGCGCAGGAAGCAAGTTCCGAAGCGGCCCGTCGCAAGTCCATCGAGAAAGAGCTGGAGTGGGTGCGTCAAAACCCGAAAGGCCGTCAGGCCAAGTCCAAAGCCCGTATGGCTCGCTTCGAAGAGCTCAACACCAACGACTACCAGAAGCGCAACGAGACCAACGAGCTGTTCATTCCGCCCGGACCGCGCCTCGGCGACAAGGTGCTGGAAGTGGCCAACCTGCGCAAATCCTACGGTGATCGGGTGTTGATCGACGATCTGTCGTTTGCCATTCCGAAGGGGGCCATCGTCGGCATTATCGGTCCTAACGGTGCCGGTAAATCGACCCTGTTCCGCATGATGTCGGGTCAGGAGCAGCCGGATTCCGGCGCCATCACCCTGGGTGAAACCGTGGTGCTGGCTTCCGTGGATCAGTTCCGCGACAGCATGGATGACAAGAAGACGGTATTCGAAGAGGTCGCTGACGGTCAGGATATCCTGCGCATCGGCAACTACGAGTTCCCGAGCCGCGCCTATATCGGCCGCTTCAACTTCAAGGGTTCCGACCAGCAGAAGCGGGTTGGCGAACTCTCCGGTGGTGAGCGTGGTCGTCTGCATCTGGCCAAGCTGCTGCAGACCGGCGGCAACGTGCTGCTGCTGGATGAACCGACCAACGATCTGGATATCGAAACCCTGCGCGCCCTCGAGAACGCCCTGCTGGAGTTCCCGGGTTGTGCCATGGTCATCTCCCACGACCGCTGGTTCCTCGACCGTATTGCCACTCACATTCTGGATTATCAGGACGAGGGTAATATTGCCTTCTTCGAAGGTAACTTTACCGAATACGAAGAGTGGAAGAAGAAGACCTACGGCGCCGAGGCGATCCAGCCCCATCGCGCCAAGTACAAGCGCATCACCAAATAAGGCTGACTGCGTCGTGTTAAGGGGAGCTTCGGCTCCCCTTTCTATTTCCTTTTAGCTTACAATCCAAGACGGATGCCTTTGCATGGATGTAGCAAGATGACGACCCCCATAGAGAAAAAACTGACCATCCAGATCCGGGTTGAACCGGGTTGCCTCGGGCCGGATGGCAAGGAGCACATAGAGACCTTCTGTGCCGCTGCCGCCAAGATTTTTGCCGCCGTGGATCCCGAGCTGGTGAGCTGGATGCTGCTCCCCCGCTACGACAAGCAGCTGCCGGAGCAGGAGTTCTTTATCGAGGGGCGCAAGCTGACCGAAGAGCAGGCCAGCCTGTTTCTGCGCCGCTTCGGCCGCGAACTCGGTGAGGTACAAGACCGGCTCGACTCGGTACTGGCCCAACTGGTGGAGCGTTACTTCAAAACCCTCTAATACCCGATTTTGGCTTCCGATAAAACATTCTCGATAGCAAGTTGTTGATAAAAGGTTCTCTGGTGAGAACCTTTTTTGCTGTTCAAAAAGCAAACGTTTTAATTTTTACCCTATTCATTGATCTGCCTCGCAGATCCAGGGTTTGTAAACGGCGCCGCCTGTGTAAAAATGTGCGCACTGTCACGGTATCAGGACGAGCTTGGTTACTTAACCACCAAGATCAGGGCAATTTACCCCGCATGGATGGAATAGCCCGGTCCCCTGCTGCTTATTTCACGTCACCTATTGGAATCCAACATGAACCAACAACACCAAGCTGCCAACCAGGCCGCCGGGCAAGGATTGCTTGAGCGCCTGTTTGCCCTGCAAGGCCATGGCACCAATGCCCGCACCGAAGTGATCGCCGGCATCACCACCTTTCTGACCATGGTCTATATCGTGTTCGTCAACCCGCAGATCCTCTCTGCTGCGGGCATGGACACCCAGGCGGTGTTCGTCACCACCTGCCTCATTGCCGGTATCGGCAGCATCCTGATGGGCCTGTTGGCCAACCTGCCCATCGCCCTGGCCCCCGCCATGGGCCTCAACGCCTTCTTCGCCTTCGTGGTAGTCGCCGGTATGGGTTACTCCTGGCAAGTGGGCATGGGCACCATCTTCTGGGGTGCCATGGGTCTGCTGATCCTCACCCTGCTGCGGGTGCGCTACTGGCTGATCGGCAACATCCCGCTCACCCTGCGGGTCGGCATCACCGCCGGTATCGGTCTGCTGATCGCCCTGCTCGGCCTGCACAACGCCGGGATCGTGGTCGCTAGCCCCGCAACTATGGTGACCGTGGGCAACCTCACCTCCCTGCCCTGCCTGCTGGGGCTGCTTGGCTTCTTTATCATCTGTATCTTCTCCGCCCGTGGCGTCCACTCTGCCGTGTTGATCGCCATTGTGGTCACCACGGGTCTGGGCTGGCTGTTTGGCGATGTCACCTTCAAGGGCTTTGTCTCCATGCCCCCCAGCATAGAGCCGGTGTTCGGCCAGCTGGATCTGATGGGATCGCTGGATATCAGCCTCGCCGGGATCATCTTCTCCTTTATGCTGGTCAACCTGTTCGACTCTTCCGGCACCCTGATTGGCGTCACCAACCGCGCCAAGCTGGCCGATGATCGCGGCCACTTCCCGCGCATGAAACAGGCGCTGATGGTCGATAGCGTCAGCTCCGTCGGCGGCGCTTTCATGGGTACCTCCTCGGTCACCGCCTTTATCGAGAGCAGCTCCGGCGTCGCCGTCGGCGGTCGCACCGGCCTCACTGCTATCGTGGCTGGCGTCCTGTTCCTGCTGGCGATCTTCTTCTCCCCGGTTGCTGCCATGGTGCCGGCCTATGCCGCCGCTGGCGCCCTCATCTACGTGGGCGTGCTGATGTGCTCCGAGCTGACCCGGGTGAAGTGGGAAGATCTGACCGAAGCGGTACCGGCCTTCATGACCGCCGTCATGATGCCGTTCAGCTTCTCCATCACCGAGGGGATCGCCATCGGCTTTATCTCCTACTGCGTGATGAAGGCTGGCACCGGCCGCTGGCGCGAGATCAACCCCTGCGTGCTGGTGGTTGCCCTGCTGTTCGTGCTCAAGTTCGTCTGGGTCGACAGCCACTAAGCCGCTGTTCCACCAATAAAATGGGCCTCCGATATCGGGGGCCCATTTTTATAACCGGGGTTAAAAAGGGTGGCAGCGCAACGCTCACCCCGTCAGGTAAAACTGTTAACATGGCTGTCGATATCCAGAAAATGTCCATCACCATCCAGCAAGGAGCCAGGATGCAGAACAGAGAAGAGCAGTTTCAATTCGAGATCAGTGACGACAAGGGTCGGCTCGACCTGCCGCTGATCCACCGCTTTTTATCGGAAGAGGCCTACTGGTGCCGGGGCATTCCCCACAGCACTGTGGTGCGGGCCATCAACCACTCCCTCTGCGTTGGCGGCTATGTCGACGGTCAGCAGGTCGCCTTCGCCCGGGTCATCACCGACAAGGCCACCTTCGGCTATCTGGCCGATGTATTCGTGCTGCCTGAGTATCGCGGCCGCGGCTACAGCAAGGCGCTGATGGCGGCCATTGTCGACCATCCCGAGCTGCAGGGATTGCGGCGTCTCGCCCTCGCCACCTCCGATGCCCACGGCCTCTATGCCGGTTTTGGCTTTGCGCCGCCCGCTAACCCGGACAGCCTGATGGAGATCTACCACCCCGCCATCTACCAGCGCACCTGAATGGCTGGCAGCCAATAATTCCCGCCGGATCATGCTTCTCGTCCCTGCGCTGTGACGCGGGGGCCTGACAGTGCTAGATTGGCAGCCACCATTTTGAACCGGCAGTTTCGTTAACCCCGTATCGTTAACCACCTGTCGTGAACCACAAGGACGGCAACCGTGGCCCAGCATTTTGCTTCTCCCTCAGCATCAATCTCCGCATCAATCTCCCCATCTATCACCGCTTTCCCGCCCTTGCTGCAAGAACAGGCCGAACGCCAGTGGCAGCGGCTGGTCGAGCTGGCCCCTGACTATGGCAACCAGCCCGAGCCGGTGCGCAACACTCTGCTGACCCTGCTTGGCCTCTCCGATTTTGTCGCCGACTCTCTCTTCAAACAGCCGGAATTGCTGACCGAACTGCTCGCCTCCGGAGATCTGGATCGGGCCGAACGCTGGCCCGCCTACCAGCAGGATTTGACCGCCCTGCTCGCCGAGGTGAGTGATGAAGAGGCGCTCAAGCGCATCCTGCGCCAGTTCCGCCGCAGCCGCATGCTGGTGATCGCCTGGCGCGAGCTGCTGGGCCATTCCGCGGTGGAAGAGAGCTTTATCCATCTGACCAAACTGGCGGATGCCCTCATCTGCTCAGCCCGCGACTGGCTCTACGCCAAACAGTGCAGCGAGCTGGGCACCCCGATGGATGGCGACGGCAACCCGCAGCCGCTGCTGATCCTCGGCATGGGCAAGCTCGGCGGTGGCGAGCTCAACTTCTCCTCGGACATCGATCTTATCTTCACCTTCCCCGAGAACGGCTACACGGTCGGCGGACGGCGGGAACTCGCCAATCAGCCCTTCTTCATCAAGCTCGGCCAGCGCATCATCAACGCCCTCCACCAGCCGACTCAGGATGGTCAGGTGTTCCGGGTCGATATGCGGCTGCGTCCCTTTGGCGATGCGGGGCCGCTCGCCATCTCCTTTGCCGCCATGGAGGATTACTACCAGCACCACGGTCGCAACTGGGAGCGCTACGCCATGGTCAAGGCGCGGGTACTGGGGCCCCAGTGCGAGCACGCGGTGGAGCTGGCCGAGATGCTGCGCCCCTTCGTGTTTCGCCGCTATATCGACTTCGGCGTCATCGATGGCCTGCGCCAGATGAAGGCGATGATCGCCGCCGAGGTGCGCCGCAAGGGGCTTGAGGGCAACATCAAGCTGGGCGCCGGTGGCATCCGTGAAGTGGAGTTTATCGCCCAGGCGCTGCAACTCATTCGCGGTGGTCGTGAACCGGCGCTGCGAGTGCGTCATCTGCCGGAGGCGCTGGCCGCCATCGCCCAGTGCGGCGCCCTCGAATCAACCCATTGCGACCGCCTGCTGGATGCCTATCGCTTCCTGCGCCGGGTCGAAAACATCCTGCAGGAGATCGGCGATCAGCAGACCCAGACCCTGCCGACCGAAGAGCGGGATCGCCAGCGGCTGATCGCCGCTCTGGGTTTTGCCAACTGGGACGCCTTTATGGCTCATCTGGATGAGGAGATGGCCGCCGTCCACCAAGAGTTCGCCGCCGTGGTGGGGGAAGAGAAAGAGGCCCCCGCCCATCTGGAGCAGCTCTGGCTCGATCTGTGGCGCACCGAGCTAGATGCCGCCGAGCTGGAAAAACTGCTGACCACGCAGGGGGTGGCAGAGCCCGCCCCGCTCTGCGCCGCGCTGCTGCGCTTCAAGGAGGAGTACAAGCGCCGTCAGGTGGGCCCGCAGGGGCGCATCGCGCTGGACTGGTTGATGCCGGAGCTGCTGCGGTTGGTGGTGGCCAGCGAGCAACCCGCCCGCCTGTTCGAGCGGGTGTGCGCGCTGCTGACCCGCATCTTCACCCGCAGCGCCTATCTGCAACTGCTGGCGGAAAACCCGGCTGCATTGCGCCAGCTGGTGCGGCTGTGCGATGCCAGCCATCTGGTGAGCGAACAGCTGGCCCGCTACCCCATCCTGCTGGACGAGCTGCTCGATCCCCAACACCTCTACCACCCCACCCCGCTCGATCAGTACAAGCCCCAGCTGCGCCAGTTCCTGCTGCGCATCCCCGAAGAGGACGTGGAGCAGCAGATGGAGGCGCTGCGCCAGTTCAAGCAGGTGCAGCTGCTGCGCATCGTGGCGGCCGACATCGCCGGCGCCCTGCCGCTGATGAAGGTGAGCGACCACCTCACCTGGCTGGCGGAGGCGATCACCGAAGAGGTGGTCAATCAGGCGTGGGCCCAGATGAGCGAGCGCTACGGGGTGCCGCCCGAGGTGGCGGTGAGCGGCCAGCGCGGCTTTGCGGTGGTGGCCTATGGCAAGCTGGGCGGTATCGAGCTCGGCTACGGCTCCGATCTCGATCTGGTGTTCCTGCACGGTGGCGACCCCAACAGCTACACCGACGGCCGCAAGCCCATCGACAGCCGCCAGTTCTACCTGCGCCTGGCCCAACGGATCCTGCACCTGTTCAGCACCCGTACCCCGTCCGGCATCCTCTACGAGATCGATATGCGACTGCGCCCCTCCGGCGACTCCGGCCTGCTGGTGTCGTCGCTGTCGGCCTATGAGCAATACCAGCAAAACGAGGCGTGGACCTGGGAGCATCAGGCACTGGTGCGGGCCCGCCCTATCTATGGCGATGACGCCATCGTCGCCGAGTTTGCCCGCATCCGCCGCGATGTGTTGGCCAAGGAGCGGGAGCTGCCGACTTTGGCCCGCGAGGTGCGCGAGATGCGCCACAAGATGCGGGATCACCTGCTCAAAGCGGGCGCAGGGGAGTTCGACCTCAAGCAATCCGCCGGTGGCATGGTGGATATCGAGTTTATCGCCCAGTATCTGGTGCTGGCCTACGCAGCTAGCGAACCGGATGCCCTCACCCGCTGGTCCGATAACGTGCGCATCTTCGATGAGTGCGTGATGGCGGGGGTACTGACGCTGGAGCAGGCTGAGGGGCTCAAGCACGCCTATCTGGAGATCCGCAACCTCGGTCATCGCCTCAACCTCTCGGAGATCTCCCGCAAGGTGAGCGACGATCAGCTGCAGAACGAACGCAGCCATGTGCTCGGCGTCTGGCAAAAGCTGCTGGGGGAGTAATTCCCGCCGACAGCAATGAAAAGGGGCCCGCCTGAATCACTTCAGGCGGGCCCTTCTCTTATTGGCAAAGCGGCGTCCGTACGGTTGCTCAGCCGTGATCCATCACCGTCTCCACCAGCATCTGGTTGAAGCACAAGTAATCTTCCTCCTCGAGAGGCGCCGGATAGCTCAGCATCCGCAGGGCATGGCCCTCGTAGTCAGGCTGATAAGGCGGGTGCACATGGGCATAATCGTTGAGGCAAAAGCCCAGCCCCTGATAGAAACGCAGGCGGCGAATGGCAATCTCATCCTCTGGCGGATCGATCTCGAGAATGACGGTTTTTCCCGCCTGTTCGCAAAATTCGGCCAGCAGACGGCTGCCGTAGTTGCGGCCACGGAGCGCCGGGTTGATGGCCAGATGTTCGATATAGATCTGCTCACCGCAGGCCCACCAGAAGATGAAGCCGAGCAGCTGGCCGTCCTGATAAAAGATCTGGCAGTGATAGCGAGGATCCCGCATCTTCTGCGACTGATGCTGTGACTGGCGCTGCTCGTAGCGGGGAAAACTCTCCCCATAGATCTGCCAGACCAGCGGCCACGCCGGATGGTTTATCTCTCTAATCACTTCACTTTCAATCATCAGGACTACCTCTTATTCATTTATCGGAATCTTCATCTATACATGAAAAGTTCTGCCACATCATCCTCTGAGTAAATAACAGCCAGGTTCCCGGATTAACGGGCGCCATCAGCTTGCGAAGCAAACTGCAGCTGCGTGCCATCGGGCAACAGCGCCAGCACGCTTTGAGCGGCCAGCTTTATCCCTGCCAACTCGGTGGCCGGGCCGAAGTTGGCTATCAGTCGGGTGCCATCGGCAAACTCGCTCTGCTGCACCTCTCCTCGCTTATCGAGCCAGCGAAAACCGGTGAGCGGCTGGTTGTAGAGCCGTTGGTGCAGCGGGCGGAAGAAGGCATCGAGCCCCTTGAGGTAGGGAATGCGCGCACTGGCACTATCCAGACTGAGGTTGAGCAGGGGCGGCACATTGTAGAGCTGCTGCAACAGTTCGGTGACCTGACGGCTCTCCTTGAACTTGAGGCTGTCCATCGTCCAGTGGTGGGTGGTCACTATGCTGTCGTGAAAGACGCTCTGGAACAGCGGCAGCCGCAGCGCCGGATCGAAGTAGAGCCCCTGATACCCGGGCTTGAGGCGGCTCTGGCGAAAGAAGTAATCGGGCTGATGCTCGGGATACCAGGCCCCCAGATAGTAGGGTGAGCGCTTGTTGCGGCGCATATCGGGATCCTGCCAGCCAAAGCCGCTGGTCTGGGGGCCGTGGGCAAAGGCCGCGGTGCGGTTGGCAACCGCCCCGCCCTCCTCGGAGCCCACCAGCACACCCTGACTCTTGGCAATCCACGCCATCCCGGCCAGCCGGTTTTGCGCATCCTGCGCCTGAGTGGTCGGCTTGGCCGGGTCGAAGTCGTCAAACACCATGCCGGTCGCCGCCACATCGAGGAACCAGCTGTTGTAGTGGCTCGCCTGCTGCAACCAGGGCACGCGTTGCTCCATCACCGGGCGCACGCAGGCCTGATTGGTGTAGACGCCGCTGTTTTGAAAACCGCTCTTGCGCCGACCGTTCTCCTGCATGATGCCGCAGCGCAGATAGATATCCTGCCCCATCTGGGCGGTGAGCCAGCTCTGCTGCCGATTCCCCTCCGGCAGCGCCGTATCGTAGGAGTCGTAAGGGGCAATGAGATAGCCCGCCGCTTTGGCAAGTTCAATCCCCTGCGGAGCGGCAAAGCCCGCCGTCCACTGGGGCAACCCCAGCCAGAGTTTTGGTAGTCCAGCCTGCTTGAGAGCAGCCATCATCTTGGCCGAGCTGCCATCACCCCAGCTTTGCGGCTCGTTGAGCGCAGCGCCCAGTTGCGTGGCCGCCAGTGCGCGCCGGGCAGTGAAATCGGCCGGTTGCTGACCCGGATGGCGCACCGCCAGCGCCTGTTCTACTCCGGCCAGCACCCGGTTTTGCAGATAGCGGTTGCGGGCCAGATCGGGCGCTTGCAGCGCCGTTTTGCTCTCCCCCTTGAGCCAGTCAGCGGGCATCAGGCGGCGTAGCGTGGGCCAGCTCTTCACATCCTGTGGCACCAGCAGTCGCTCGCCCCAAAGGTAGAGGTGAGAGGCGCCGATCAGCCGTTTGCCATCCGGTACCGCCGCCAGCTTGCTTTCGAGCGACACCAGCTCGCCCCGTGCCTGCAACCAGTGGCGATAGGCCTTGGCCGCCGCCAGCCAGTCGTTGCCCGGCTGCAGCGACACCGCCACCTCATAGGGGTCAGCCTGATTAAGGCGATTGACGCTGTGGGTCGCAGTGAGGGCAATGCCATCTTGCTTAGGAGCAAAGGTGAGCCGGTTGTTGAAAGGGTTGGCAAAGAGGATCGCCAGCTGTTGCTCCCCATGATCCAGCCCGACCAGCGGCAAGGTCAGATTATCCGTGGTGTTGATCCCCTGATACTCCTCCACCAGCGCCTTGCGCCACGCAGTGTGGGTAGCCGGAATGCGAAATCCCTCGTGGATCGGCAGCATCAGCGCCTGTGCCCCTGCCGGAACCCGCGGCCATACCAGCTCGCCAGTGGTCGCGCGGCTCAGGGTGAGGATCAGGCGGTTGCCCTCAAGGCGGGCCAAGGCCAGCACCTCGCCATCGGCGCGGATCAGCCAGCTGGCACGCTCCCCCTCCTGCAGCAAGGCGGTGACAGGCTGACGCGGGCCGGGAGAAGAGATGGCAAGGTGCTTGCCCGATGGCAGCACAGCCTCGGCCGCCAGGGTGGCGGGATCCAGCTCGATGCGCCACTGATCGTTGGCAAGGGTCAGCGCCTCCACAGGCAGTGAGAGCAGGGAGAACAGCGGCGCCAACAGCAGCAGCGGGCGGATCCGGCTCGCTAATTCGGGGGGGAAAGTCATGGTCGGTGATTCCTGATAACACACGGGAATCGCCATTTCAGCAGATCGGCAGCCTGCGATTGTCAGGCCAATGTCAGGATTGCGTGCACCAGCCTATCAAGACGACCATTAATCCACCGGCCCAGCCTGACTGTGGCTTAGCTGCAACACCAGCTGGCCGCGCTGGCTGGTCTGCAGCAGCGAGAGGGTGCGCCAACTGTCGGGCGTGGCGGCTGGCCAACCCACCTTGCCATCGAGAGGCAGACGGTTCCACCACAGCAGGGAATATTGCGGGCGGGCCAACATCGCCTGATCGAGCCAGAGCGGCGTACAGGAAGCGGGATTGGCGGGGGGATTGGCCACCGCCTGTGGCGAGCGGGAGAGCCAGTCCAGATCCTGCACCGCAGGCAGCGGCAACGCCACCTGCCAACGCTGGCCCGCCACCGTCAGCCGCAGCTGATAGAGTCCGGCTGGCAAGGGCGTCGGTAGATCGGCCCCGACAACCCTAACTCCGGAGTTCTCTTCCGCCTCCCACTGGGCACCTGCCAGTCGGTCACGGCCAGCGGGATCGATAAGTTCCGCGGCGGTGATGGGCCCCTCGCCGGTCAGCTGCACCCGATAGTCCCGCAACAGCGGCGCATCGCGCTGGATCAGCTCAAGACGCAGCTCGCTCACCCCATCAGGCAGAGTGAGCGGGAAATCCTTGCCGCAGTGCTGGGCACTGAGCGCAGCCAGCATCCCCTGCCAGCTACGGCGCTCGGCATCACTTGTGAGGGCGGGCCATGCCTGCTGCAAAGATTGCCAGGCGTGCCGGTTATCCCCCAGCAACAGCGCCAGGGTAGCCGGTTGCAGTGGATCGGGGCGATCGGTTTCCAAGAGGCGTTCGGTTGCCATCACGCTGCCTGCATTCAGAAGGCCGCCGCTTAGAGCCAACAGCAGCGCAGCCAGCGTTGTGCGCTTCACGCTATCACCTCCAGCCGGTAGCCGATGCCGCGCACCGTCTCGATAGCCAACCCGGGCAGCTTCTGGCGCAGTTGCAGAATATGGGTATCGACGGTGCGGGTGGAGGGAAACGCCTGATAGCCCCATACCCGGTTGAGGATCTCCTCCCGGCTCAGCACCCGCCCCGCCATCCGCACCAGCAGGGTGAGCAGGGCAAACTCGGTGGGGGTAAAGCTCACCTCCGCATCCTGCCAGCTCGCCTGCATCCGGGCGGGGTGGAGCTGCAAGCCGCCCACCGCCTGAGTGCCATCCCCCAGCTGGCGCAGCTGAGCCCGGATCCGCGCCAGCAGCTCGTCGTGGGAGAAAGGCTTGGTCAGGTAGTCGCGCGCCCCCGCATCGAGCCCGGCCACCCGATCGCTCACCTCCACCCTGGCGGTGAGCACGATCACCGGCAGCGCCTTGCGCGCCAGCCACAGGGGCAACCAGTCGAGAGCATCCCCCTCCGGCATGGTGCGATCCAGCAGCACCAGATCCGCCGCCAGCCACTGCTGCTCCGCCGCTGTCAGGGTATCGCACCAGAGGCAGCGATATCCCTCGCGGGTCAGATAGCGTTGCAGGTTCTCTGCCAGCAGCGCCTCGTCTTCGACAAGCAGGATGGTCTTCATGATTCGGGGTCGCTCCAGAGTTGGCAGGGCAGCGTCAGGGTGAAGGTGGTGGGCGGGCCGGATAGGGTGAGGCGCCCGCCAAGACGGCGCAGCAGATGGCGCACGATGGCAAGCCCCAGCCCCAGACCATCGGCACGGGCACCGCGGCGCAGCAGGGTGGCGAGCCGATAACTCGGCAGCTCGCCGCCATCGCTGACCGCGAGGATCAAACGCCCCGCCTGCCAGCTGGCACAGACGCGAACCGGTGCACGGCCATGCTGGCTGGCGTTGCGCAGCAGGTTGTCGAGGGCGAGATCGAGCCAGTAGAAGGGGAGCGCCAGAGTCATCTCCC
Organism: Aeromonas sobria; assembly: GCF_000820145.1. Classification (GTDB taxonomy): domain Bacteria; phylum Pseudomonadota; class Gammaproteobacteria; order Enterobacterales; family Aeromonadaceae; genus Aeromonas; species Aeromonas sobria. Next base: position 36,940 of record NZ_CDBW01000003.1, read on the forward strand.
GCTCAAGGCAGAAGGTAGCGCCATGGCGCTCGCAAGCCAGGGTGAGCCACTCGGTGAGACTGACCGCCACCCGCTCATCCTCGAGAGTCTCTGCCGCCAGATAGTGGCGACTGGCCTGCGCCAGCTGATGCAGGCGGGCGACACTGCCCAGCAGTTGCCCCACGCTCTGCTGAGCGGAAGGGGGCAGCCGGTCGAAATCGTGGCGCAGCTCCTCGCTGATGCCAGAGAGCGCCATGATGGGGGTGCGCAGCTCGTGGGTCAGCATCTGCAATGCGACGCGCCGCTCCCGCAGCAGGCGCCAGCGCTGCCAGCTGGCCCATCCCAGCAGCAAGATGAAACCAAGGGAGCTGGCCAGCGCCAGCCACTGCCAATGCAGCATGGGGCGCTCGTTGATGCAGAGCGCGCCGACCCGCTCCTGACAGGGGCCATCGACCCGGCTATCCAGCATCACGCCGAGCCGCTCGGCCAACGGTTGCCACCGCCCGGCGCCATAACGGCACCACTGCCCATCGGCAAGCAGCCAGAGCTGGCCGGATTGTAACAACCAGCGATCGCCCCGCAGCAGGGCGTCGAGGTTGTCATCATCAAGATCCCCAAGCCGCCCCAACTGATCGCGCCGCTCCCGCACATGGAGCAGAGCGTCGAGCCCGAGCGCCGGATGGCGAACCAACCAACGGGCGGCGCTGGAACCGCCCAGCGGATAGACGGGGTGAGCGGCAAACCAGCTGGCTGAGGGCACAGGTCCCTCTTTGCAAAGTGCCCGCAGCAGCGGCAACCACTCGGCGGGCAAGGCGTTATCTGCCCCGCACTCCTGCTGGTAGCGATAGATCGCCTGCAACTGGCGCAACGGGTAGTGTTGCCAGCCGGGCTGAAGGGAGTCGGGAGCAATCAGGCGACGGTCGAGCCGCTGCACCTCGTCAAGAGGCAACACCTGTTCGGGAGCCAGTTCGGCCAGCTCACCAGCCAAACGATCCGCCAGCGGTCCGGCCAGCACCGGATACGCAATGCCGTAGCAGATCAGGGAGCAGAGCAGCAGGATCAGGCGCATGGGTTCAACTCGGCATGGCTCCGGATAGGAGAGGTGCAATAGAAGGCGGCGACACAAAAAACGACTCGCCCCAAGAAAAAATGTCAGCGCCATTCTTCAATGGCACTGACATCCGGTCAACCGCTAACGGCCTTGGCGCCGTTCCCGCCACATCATTTGAACCGTGACTCACATTGAGCCGGCACCAGTGCCGTCTGCCCCTCGCCTTTGACCCGCAAGGCGGGCTCAAAGAGCGGGATATCCTTGCTGCGGGCGATGCCGATAGATCTGCATAGTAGACAGTCGGTCGCTCCGTTCGATCCTTGTTAGCGGCTCGTCAGCCTCACTGGACAAAGTGCCACTGACGCAACGCCAGCGTAGGAGCTGGCCCCTGATCTTCCCCCATATCCGCCATGCCCAGCGCCTCGTCATAATGCACCCCGCCCGCACCGCTCTCGGTCAGATACTTGGCACGCACCGCCCCGTATAGACCGCCACTACCGGCGATCTTCATCTCGGTGAGCGGAGCATAGAGGGCGGCATAGAGCGGGGTATTGCCCGACAGCTTGACCCCATCCTTGCCACTGTATGCGGAATAGATGGAAATCGCCGGATTACCTGCCGGTGTCAGTCCCTGCTTGCCTGCCGTGACCTCGGCTCCGGCCCCGAGATCGATCTTACCGCTGACGATCAGGGTCAGACTGCTCCCCTCGCTCACCGTCAACTTGTTGCTGCCAGTCATGGTGAAATCCTTGTCGATCAGCAGCACCACATCCCCCTTGATGGTGAGACTGGCATCGGCCCCCATATTGAGGCTGTCGAGCTTGTAAACGGTCTGCTCCTTGCCAAACAGCTCCCCCTTGCCGGGTAGCGGCAGCCCGGGCTTATGCTGGTTGCTGCTGGTGACCGAGCCGGTGGCGGGATCCGTGGTCAGCACCATCTGCTGGGTGGCCCCCAGCGTCAGCGGGCCATTAGGCGGCAGATTGGCCAGCTTGGGGGATTTGGGCAGCGCCGCCACGTTGAGCGGGTCACACACCTGCCCGGCCACCGGTGGCAACTTGGGGTGGGTGCGGTATTGGGGGTCCAGATACTTCTGGTTTTCAGGGTCATTGAAGCTGCCAATGCCGCCATAGCTCAGCTGTCCACTGTCAATACTCGTCTTCCAGCCCATAGCAACGTCACCATTGACCGCCACCTGACCACCGATGCGCCCCCCTTTCAGGGTCAAACTGCCGCCCCCTTTCACATTGCCGGAGACCCGGACAATCTTGTCCGAAGAGGGGGAGATAATGACGTCGCTCCCTGCATTCACGTTGCCGGAGATCGGTGAGGAGCCGTTGAGGGTCACGGCCCCGGTCGCTCGCACATCGCCCCAAATCGGCGAATTGCCGTCGAGCACCACATTGGCCTTGTCGCTGACGGTCGCCACCTTGGCATTCTGGTTGATGTTGGTGCCACCATATTTGCCCTTGCGCGAATCATAGCTGTCGATAAAACCACTGCCGGAGAGGCTCAGCCCTTCGCACGCCACCACCGAATCCTGAAAAACCTGATTGCCCGGCTCGCGCTTGAGGGCAAACAGCGCATTGAGACTGGCATTTCCCTCCAGATAGCGGCCATTGCTCTGCAACGCCAGCTTGCTGTCGGTGGAGGCATCCAGCTGATCGATGCTAAAGCGGCTGCCCACCATGGCCCCTTCGCCCTTGCCCGGTACCTTCTGCACCAGTTGATCCCACTCGATGCGCGGTTCAGCGCCGAGCGCCTGATGCAGGGCGCGATAACTGTCGTTCATCCCCTGCTCGGCACTAAGCTGCGCATTGATCTTCTTGTGAAAATTGCCGCTCAGACGAGTCTGCAGTTGGTTCTCCTGAATGCTAGTAAACACCAGCAGACTCGACAGCAGGCTCACCACCAGCACTACCAGCAGCACGGCTCCCTGCTGCCCCTGCAATCCCTTGTTCATCCAGCTCCCCCTGCTGTGGCGTTGGCACCGGATGTGGCCAGCGCTGCCGCCCAGACCGCCTTGCGGCGGGCCACCTGCACCTCTACTCCCGGCTCCAGATAGCTGGGCAGCCCTTCGGGCAAGATGCGGATATTGACCAGCGCACCCTGCTGGCCGAATTCAAGATCCTGAAGATCCGCCAGCAACAGGCGCGGGCCGTCCCCGTCATCGCAACTGAGTACCGGCGGCGTGAAGCGGTATTGCTCGGTAAAATTGGCGGTTTTCTGGTTGCCAAGGCAGGAGAGCACCTGGCCGCCCCCCTCCACCTTGAAGGCCAGTGTCAGGCGATCCGGTGTGACGGCAATCAGCTGATCCGCCTGCTTGATGCTGTTGGTAAAGGTGAGGGTGGCAAAGCGCAGCACCTCGTTCGCCTGCTCCAGCGCCTTGCTCTGCGCGACCGTGCTCTTGATTGGGGCGTAACCGGCAAAAATCGCCAGCATCAGCATCAGACCAAGCACCATGGAGATCATCAGCTCGACCAGACTGACGCCTCGCTGTCGGGAAGGGACGCTCAGCATAGGGGCGGAAATCCTGCGTTCAACTCAACCCGCTTGGCACCGGATACCCGCTCATCCTGCCACTCGATGGCGACCACAAAGTTGTCGCTGTAACGGTTCGGCAGCACCAGCCGGTGGCCATCCTGCAGGGTGAAACGCTTGAGAAAATCGGCCTGGGTAAACCGCTCCGGCTTGCGCTGCACCTCACACAGCGAACTCCAGATCTGCTCCACGCTGTTGCTCGCCTCGATAGTGGCCAGCGTGCTCTGCAAGCTGTAGTGCGCCTGCTGCAACGAGACCACCTGACCCTTGGCGAGACCGAGAAACACCATCACCGCCAGCACCATGGAGACCATGATCTCCACCAGATTGAAACCCTGCTGGCGGGCAAGTCCAGCGTGTCTCATGAGCAGCTCCCTTGCAGCAGCTGGCCGCTCGGGGCCACGCAGAGCACCCGCTGATCACCAATACGATTGGCCAGGATGATCTCGGCGTGGCTGCTGCTGCCGGTTGGCGCGATCTGGATGGGCTTAAACGGCTGGATCACCACGCCGCCACCGGGGGCCGCCGCCTGACGCAACAGCTGGCTGTCAGCCATCACCTCCCAGCCACCGTTTTCGGTGCCCTGCAGCACCACCGGCAGGGTCAGCTTGACCGCTTCGCTGCGGGCAAAACGGTAGGCGGAAGCGAGTTCGGTCGCACTGCGATCGAGCCGCTCGGCCGCGAGGCGCTGGCTCATGGAGGGCACCCCGACCAGCAGCAAGATGGCGGCAATGCCGACCGTGATCATCAACTCAATCAGGGTAAATCCGCGCACGTTCATCTTATGATCCCCAGCAGTCATGACGATTGGCCGCGCGATAACCGGTCTGATCGAGGGTCAGAGTGCCGCACTCATCCTGTTGTCGCGTCGTTGGAATGGCTTTGAGCAGGTAGTCACCAGCGTCTTGCTGGCTGTAGCTGAATTGGTAGAAATCCGTGTTGGAAGGGGTGGCAAACAGGTCGGGATAACGGCCCTGCTGGGTATAAATACGCTCGAGGGCGAGCGCCTGCTCCAGCAGTTGCTGCTGCGCGTCGTAGCGACGCCCCTGTTGCAGATAACCCTGATACGCAGGCAGCGCGATGGCCGCGAGAATGCTGACAACCGTCATGGCGATCAGCAACTCGATCAGACTAAAGCCCCGGCAATGGGGCCATGCCGTACAGTCGCTCACTTATCATCCTTGGCAAGTGTTGTTATTGGTCGGCCCTGGGCCGTGAAACAGCTAACTTAATAATCATAAAAAATTAACTATCTCGATTGAACAATACAACGCCACCTCACTCAACGACAAAAAGATAATTATGTGATCTGTTATTAGTTTTTAAGCCGCTTGCACCACCACTAATCTCGCCAAGCAAATAAAGTTGAGCTAATAGTGCCCCCGACCCATCCGCAGTGCGATCCCCTGCTGGAACCGCGCTAAATGGATAAAAGTGAGATGGATAGTGAGACGGATAGTTAGGCGGAAAGTGAAACGAAAGCGTGAAAAGAGAGAGTGAAAAAGAGGGTAAAAAGAGAGTAAAAAGAAAAGTGCGGCCGACTTTTGCTATCCCTGTCCGTTTCTGGTTAGTCACCCCCTTACTCTCTTGCCATCTATTCCAGCAAAATATCCCGGCAAAGCCGCCACGCCATGAATGCCAAGCCAAGCCCAGAGCCGTCAGCGCATGAGGTGATCAACAACCTCAGCCGCGAACAATGCCGCGCGGCTCGCCCGCGATGCCTGCTTTGATGACCGCTTCTTTACTGGCATGCTCTCGACCGCCATCTAGTGGCGACCTGAACTAGCCCCACCGCCCGTGGCAACCGGCCTGCGCACGGGGATGCTGGCGGGCGACACGGCCCGGCAGCTGACCCACGCTCTGCTGGGCGAAAGAGAGCTGCCGATCGAAACCGTGGCGCAGCTCCCGCCAGCCCATATGAACCGTCACCTATTTGAACAGTCCCTTGAGCAGCTGATCGGCCACCCCTTTGACGGCATCATTATCGGCCTTGTCGCCGAGCAACTTCTTGAGACCGCGCTCGGCCTCCTTGCGCGCCTTCTCCTCCAGCAGCTTGTTGTTGCTGAGCAGCGCCTTCACGTCGAGCTGATAGCTGGGCGCCTGCCAGTGGCCGCCAATCCGCACCGGAATGGTGATCTCTTGCAGTTCATCCAGATCCTTACCCCCCTGCCCCTTGCTGCTCTCGACGATGGAGGTGAGAAACAGGAAGTCGAGGCTCTCCGGCACCAGCGCAGTCTGCCCTTCGCCCTTGACCCGCAAGGCGGGTGCAAAGAGCTGGATATCCTTGCTGCGGGCGATGCCATCGGCAATCTGGAAGCTGGCGGTCAGGGCGCTGAAGTCGGTCTGGCGCGCCTCTTTCACCTGCTCGGCCCCCTTGCCGGTGAGGGTAGCCCGCGCCTCGCGGATCATCTCCGGCAGGTTGATGCCGTGCAGGGCGCCATCGCTCAACTTCAATGTGACGTTGCCCTGCATCTGGTTGCGCAGCGCCAGCGCGGAGAGACCGCTGCCCTGCACCTGCACATCGAGATCGCCCTTGCCCTCCAGCAGATCGCTGTGAGCCAGGGTCTGCAGCAAGGGACGAATGTTCACCCCGGCCACCTGCTTGTGCACCTTGTAACTGACTGGCTGCTGCCGTGCATCGAGTACGCCGTTCGCCGTCACCTGACCACCCGCCACGGTCGCGTTGAACTGCTTGAGCGTAAGCAACCCCTTGGCGAGCAGAACCTGCAAATCCACAGCGCCGAGATCCAGCCCTTTCAGACGCAGGCTGCCGAGCTGCAAGCGACCATCCAGATCCACCCCCTTGAGCGCACTCAGATCAGGTTCGACTGCGGACAGGGCTTCACTATTGCCAGTTGCCGCTTTATTGCCGCTTGCCGCGGCGTTGGGGGCACTGGCCGCCGGTTTGACCTCTTTCGGCTGTGCGGTCGTGGCCAGAGTCGGCTTGGCGAGCCAGCTGTCGAGATCCAGCTTCTCCCCATGGAGATCAAAGGTGATTGCCGGAGTGGCGCCAAGCTGCACGGCGCCATCGCCGCTCAGCAGCGCCTCATCGGCACTCATCACCAGCTTGCTCAGGGTAATCAACTGCTTGTCGAGCTCGGCACGGGCAAACCCGGCCAGTTTCAGCGTCATCTGTGGGCGCGGCAGCGCATCACCTTCCAGTGCTGCGGTCAGCAGCACATCGGAGAGCTCGGCCAGCTTCATCTCCTTGTCGAGCCGTCCCTTGAGTGTCCCCTCAAGCGAGCCAGCCAGCGCAGACTGTGTGCCCTCGCCTTTGGCCCCCTTGAGCGCCAGAGTGAGGTTGCTCCACTCACCCAAAGCCAGCCGATCTCCCTTGATGGAGAAGTTATCGAGCCGCAAGGCTGGTGCACTCAGGCTACCGCCGAGATCCAGATCTTTCAGTTCACTGGCCATCACCTCTTGCGCCAGCTTGATTTGGGTCTGCCCTTTCACGTCAAAAGCGAGCTTGTCGGCACTCCCCTTGGCGGCCAGGGTCACGGGAACCCACTGCCCCGTAATCAGCTGCCCGATATCGAGATCGAGACGCGCTAGCCGCAGTGAAGTACCACGGCGATCGTCCTGCACCAATGCACTGGCCTGGGAGAGCGCGACACCCTGCAAGCTGATCTGCCAAGGCTGACTCTCGCTAGCCGCAGCCGGTGCGGCAGCAGGCTGAGCTGACTCGCTCGTTGCTGTCGCAGTTGAGGCAGCAGCGTCTTTGATCAGGCCGCTCAGATTGGAGCTGCCATCAGCTTTGGTCTGGATAAAGAGATGGGCGCCACTCAAGGTCACCTTGCCGATCTCCAACCGATGGGAGAGCAGTGGTAACAGGGCCACCGATGCCTCACCCTGCTCGAAGCGGACGAGATCCGGCTCGGCAAAACCGTCCGGATTGCGCAGGGCGACCTGCTCCAGCGAGAGGCCGAGGCTCGGCCAGAAACGCCAGTCAATCTCTCCCGTCATCACCAGCTCGCGTCCCGTGCTGTTGCGCACCTGCTCTGCCAGCTGGGGTTTGAATTGATTCGGGTCGATCAGGCTGACCAGGGCAGCAATAGCAACCACGGCGGCGACTGCCACTCCCAACACTATGTAGATGATCTTCTTCACAACAAGCTCCTTGAATGCGGATCCTGACAGTGACTATATCATCCGGAGCACACTGATGAGCGCGGCGATGAAAGCGGTACTCGTCAGTGGGGATGCGCGGTGGCAATGCTGTCGCAGTGGCTGTAGCCGACCAACTCGATAGATGCGTTGCACATGACCTACCGAGCTGCCCTGCTAAATTGCCCTGCCGAGCCACACAAGGTGAAAGGAAAGGGTGCGACCGATTTTTGCTATCCCTGTCCGTTTCTGGCTAGTCACAGCCCCCTCGCCCCCTTACTCTCTTTGCCATGTTCCCAAGCAAAGCCGCCATGCAATGAATGCCAAGCCAAGCCCAGAGTCGTCACCGGATGAGGTGATCAACACCCTCAACCGCGAACAGTGCCATGCCGCGCGGCTCGCCCGCGATGCCCGCTTCGATGGCCGCTTTTTTACCGGCGTGCTCTCGACCGGCATCTACTGCCGGCCAGTCTGCCCGGCACGGCCACCCCACGAGCACAATGTGCGCTACTTCCAAAGCGCCGCTGCCGCCGAGCAGTATGGGCTGCGACCTTGCCTGCGCTGCCGCCCTGAGCTGGCCCCCGCCGCCCGTGGCGATCTGCCTGCTGAACTGGCACGCCTGCTGGCCCGCATCGATCGCGGCGAGCTGGCTGACGGCACCCTCGCCGAACTGGCTAAAGAGGCCGGGATCAGCGAACGCACCCTGCGCCGCCAGTTCGAGCAGCACCTTGGTGCCTCGCCAAAACAGGTGGAACAGACGCGCCGCCTGTTGCTCGCGAAACGACTGCTGACCGAAACCGGGCTGCCCATCACCGACATCGCATTTGCCGCCGGTTTTGCCAGCATCCGCCGCTTCAATGACGCCTGGCTCAACGCCTACCGGCTGGCCCCGCGCACCCTGCGCCAGCAGGAGCAGCACGATGACGCGCCAGAGCACATGGGCGCGCAGCCGCGTGGCGCCACCCTGACCCTGCAACTGCCCTATCACCCCCCGTATGACGTGGCGGCCATGCTGGCGTTTTACCGGCTGCGGGCGATCCCGAGGCTGGAGCGGGTGGATGGTGAGGTGTATGAGCGGCGCTACCGGGTCGGCGATCTGGTCGCGCTGGTGCGCATCGCACAGGGCAAGGGGCATAGCCTGCAGCTCACCGTCCATGATCTGCCGCTCGCAGCGCTGCCCGATCTGCTCTATCGGGTGCGCCGGATGTGGGATCTCGATGCCGACATGCAGCGGATCGGCGATCTGCTCGGTCAGGATCCGCTGCTCGCCCGTTTGCAGGCACGCTGGCCCGGCGTGCGGTTACCGGGTGGCTGGGACGAGTACGAGGTGATGCTACGCGCCATCGTCGGCCAGCAGGTCTCGGTCAAGGGGGCCATCACCATACTCGGGCGACTGGTGGCACGCACCGAGGCGCAATTCGGGGTGGCGCAGCTGCCGACCCCCGCCCAGCTGTGCGAACTCGATCTCGACGGTATCGGCATGCCCGGCAGCCGCATTCGCACTCTGCGGGGAGTAGCACAAGCACTGGCCAGCGGCGAGCTGACCCTCACTACGGCCAGTGACGAGCAGTTGCTGGCGCTACCGGGCATAGGCCCCTGGACAGTTTCTTACTGGCGGCTGCGCTGCGGGCTGGATACCGATGCTTTCCCCGCCTCCGATCTGGTGCTGCAAAAGGCGCTGGGGGGCGGCGCCAAGCTGCCGGTGAAGGAGGTGTTGGCGCAGAGTGCGGCCTGGCAACCGTGGCGCAGCTATGCGGCCAGCTGGCTGTGGCACGCCATGAGTGAAGCGCCCAATTTGCTGCGCCATGCCACCGACAACGAAAACCAGCCAGATAACCAACCACAGGAGATAACCCCATGATCCGCTACGATATCCTGCCGACCCGCTGCGGCGATCTGCTGGTCGCCATCAATGAATCTGGTCTGGTGCATGTGGACTTTGTGGCGGGCCTGCGGGCACTGCCCGATATGAGTGGCTGGCAGCAAGATCACGGGGCGCTGGCCCCCTTCCTCGCCGAGTTTGACGCCTATTTTGCCGGTCGCTTGCAGCGCTTCTCCCTGCCCCTTGCCGCCCGCGGCACCGCCTTTCAACAAGCGGTGTGGCAAGCGCTGTGTGATATTCCCTACGGCGAAACCCGCAGCTACAGCGATATTGCCCGCGCCATCGGCAAACCCGATGCGGTACGGGCAGTAGGCGCGGCGAATGGCCGCAATCCGCTCTCGATCATAGTCCCCTGCCATCGGGTGATCGGCCGAAACGGCAGCCTGACAGGCTATGCGGGGGGATTGGAGATCAAAAAGATGTTGCTGGATCTGGAAAATAGCCAGCGTAATACCACAACAAGCCACGCTACCTGAATATCACACGTTATATGCTATACCTCGTCATAAATTATAATTGAGAGCACATAGCGTAACGTTAAATAACAAACCAGGCATGATAGCCTTCACATTAAGGTAATATCGCAACATCCAACAACCATGACCCAACGAAAACACAACAATTGAAATGGAAATTTCCTTTCCGTTCCAGATTATCAAGTGTGATTACCATTCATTTTTACCCTCTGCTCAATTAGTATTATGCTGACCACAAACCACTTTTAATGACCGTTAGCGAATCCATATTGAATGAATAAAAATGACCGACAACGCCTGATCAAAACGCGCCTAATAATTGATAAAGAAGTCAGTGTAAAAGCGTTGGCCGGTACTTTTTCTGTGACCGAAAGAACGATCCGCAATGATTTGCAGGCGCTAGCTGACAAGCATCTTTGTGAAATGTTCTATGGCGGTGCCAGATTGATCAAACATGATGAAGACATCTATTTTGAATCAACATCCATCAACAATATATCGACTCTGCTTGAGGCTCCCTCCACCACCAAGGCCAGGAGTTACCCTGCGGTAAGCAGGGCCAATGAAACCTCACCAGAGATTTATATATTGGGATCATTCAATATTGACATTGTATTAGAAGTAAATGAATTTCCAAAAGTTGGGGAAAGTGTGCTGGCACACTCTACTAAATATTATGGTGGTGGCAAGGGAGCAAACCAGGCAATTGCGGCTGCAAAAATAAATGATCAGGTTCACCTGACAATCAAGGTAGGTCAGGACCTGTTTGCCGATAGAGCCAAAAACTACCTGGCGAATGCCAATATTGCCTCATTGAATATTCTTGAGGATGCAGAGCACCCAACGGGTAATGCCATTATTCTGGTATCACAACCCTCTGGCGAAAATAAAATTGCAATTAACTTGGGTGCCAACAGCCACATCACAGTAGATGATATTATTCATGATCTCGATTATATTCGTGACTGTCGCGTTTTTTTGACCCAACTGGAAAACAACTTCGACATCATGTCACTTGCGATAACTTATGCAAAGAAAAGTGGTGCGACTACCATTCTCAACCCGACTCCATATAATGATAGCGTGAAGAAAATATTGCCTTTTGTCGATATCATCACCCCCAATGAGATTGAGGCTTCTGATTTGTCTGGCATTGTTATCAATGATCATGAATCAGCCAGACTGGCGGCAGAAAGAATATATAAGCTGGGGGTTAAACATGTCATCATCACGCTGGGTGATAAAGGGTGCCACTATTTTAACGGGAACCGCCACTTTCATTTGGTTGGGCACAAGGCAGCCGTAATTGATAGCAGTGGGGCTGGCGACTCATTTAATGGATCGCTTGCTGCCTCTATTGCCAATGGTAAATCGATTGAAGATTCCCTGATATTTGCCAATGCATTCGCATCATTGAAAGTCGAACGTCGTGGAGCATCAAATATGCCAGACACATCTCTGGTTGAAGCAAGGTTATCCACAAATAATTTGTAACAAAACACTGCAAACAAATTAACTGCCAATCTATTTACACTATTACTGACAGAGGTATTTATGTTAGTCATCCACTCGTACTCCATTGCGATTATCATGTGTATTATTACCATGATATGTTGGGGCTCTTGGGCCAACACCACCAAGCTGGTTGATGAAAAAAAATGGCCTTTCCAGTTATATTATTGGGACTATTCAATCGGCATCCTGTTGTTTACCTTGCTGCTGGCGTTCACGTTAGGCTCGTCCGGTGATGAAGGTCGCCACTTTATAGCCGATTTACAGCAAGCTGATTGGCACAACTTTGGCCTGGCCATCCTCGGTGGCATCATTTTCAACCTGGGTAATATCTTGCTGGTGGCCGCTATTGCGCTGGCGGGAATGGCTGTTGCGTTCCCGGTTGGCGTCGGGATTGCACTGGTACTTGGCGTTATCGTCAATTATCTAGCCGTACCGGTTGGCGAACCTTATGTGCTCTTTATCGGCGTAGCCTGTGTCACCGTTGCGATTATCTTGACTGCTATTGCTTACGGCCGTCTCAAGCAGCAGCAGAGCGCAAAAATGCGTGGTTTGATCACTGCCATCATTGCCGGTGTGGTCATGGGCTGGTTCTATCGCTTTGTCGCAGCCTCTATGGCCGCTGATTTTTCTGCACCGGCAGCCGGTTTGCTCACTCCTTATTCCGCGCTGGTCTTCTTTGCCATTGGTGTACTCCTCTCCAGCTTTGTCTGGAATACCATCATGATGAAGAAGCCCATCTCTGGCCCGGTCATTAATGGTAGCGATTACTTCAAAGGAACCGTCAAAGAGCATGCGGTCGGTATTCTCGGTGGCATTATCTGGAGTATTGGCATGAGCTTCAGCATTTTGGCCTCTGGCCCGGCTGGCTACGCTATTTCCTATGGCCTCGGTCAGGGTGCCACCATGATTGCCGTTATTTGGGGTGTCTTTGTCTGGCGTGAATTTGCCAGCGCACCAGCCGGAACCAACAAGCTCATCAACGCTATGTTTGCTTTCTATATTTTTGGCATTGCTCTGATCATCGCCGCGAATAGCATTTAATACAGGATAACTATCATGTTGAATAATAAAATTGTCGTTCTGGGTAGTACCAATCAGGATCTGGTTAACAAATCCAGCCATCTGCCAAAAAAAGGCGAGACCATCATCGGCTATGAGTTTTTCAGCGCTCGCGGTGGCAAAGGCGCCAACCAGGCAGTAGCCGTCAGCAACATGGGCGGTAAACTCAGTTTTATCTCCTGCCTGGGTAAAGATGATTTTGCCAACCAGTTGATCGCGGATTATCAGCAATCCGGTATGGATACCAGCAAAATGGTTCAACTGGACGATGTGGCCACCGGCTTGGCCCTTATCATGGTCGATGAGCAAGGCTGCAACTGCATCAGTGTTGCCCCCAACGCCAATGCCATGCTGACCAAAGAATTTGTTACCGAGCAACTCGATAGCCTGCGCCAGGCAGACTACCTGCTGATGCAGCTGGAAACGCCGATTGATGGGGTGGAGCTGGCGGCCAAAGAGGCCCACCAGGCCAATACCTATGTGATTATCAACCCGGCACCCGCCAAACCCTTGAGTGATGATGTCTATCCCTATATCGACCTTATCACCCCCAACGAGACAGAAACCGAGATCCTGACTGGCATCAAGATGACTGATCACGCCAGCGCAGAAGAAGCCGCCACCCTGTTGCAGCAAAAAGGGGTGAAGAATGTGATCATCACGCTGGGTGAGAAGGGGGCGTATCTGCAAAGTGCCGATGGAATCAAGGAGATCATTGCGGGCTTCCGAGTCGATGCCAAAGATACCACCGCTGCTGGCGATACCTTCAATGGCGCATTAACCGTTGCGCTGAGTGAAGGGAAATCCCTGCGCGATGCCGTGCTCTTTGCCCACCGTGCCAGTGCCATCTCGGTCAGCCGCATGGGGGCGCAAAGCTCCATTCCGAGCAGGGAAGAGGTCGAGCAGTTCAACCATTAATGCCACAAACAAAAGCCCCGGAGCCAAACTCCGGGGCTTTTTTATTTCTTCCCGACCCGCTCTGATTTAACAGAACTGCGGTTTGGAAATCACTTCTTCAAACTCCCCATCACCTGCATTTCGCAGCGGTTGCAGTCAAAACGCAGGCGGAAGGTATCTTTACCCATCTTGAGCTCCAGCGGCTCGGCCTTGAGACCGGGCACCTCTTTCGGGCAGAGGTTCTGGCTGTAGCGGATGCAGTGCTTGGTGATCATCAGCACCACTTCCCCCTCCTCTTTGTTCGCCTCATAGGCGGGAGCAATTCGCTCGACCCCATGCTCGCGGAAGAACTGCTCGGCGGCGCTGTTAAGCACATTGCCAAGGTAAGAGAGACGGTGCTGGGGATAGCTGATATCCCGCAGAGCGATGCGTCGCTCGGGGCGCTGGTAGCTGGCCACGCGCGCAGCCTCCAGCGCAGCGATACCATCCCGGCGCAGCCCATTGAGCTGTGATGCCGCGATGAATAGCGGGTAAGTGAATGCCAACTCAATCTTGCGTGCCACAAACAGGGTATTGCCGAGTTTGCCAAGCTGGTCGCGCGCCTGTTGCAGCGCCCGCTCCGGATTGTCGGCCGGCTGCTTGTCGCACGGCAGGGTCACCGCGGCGCTGATGCCCTGCTCGTCGGTGAGATCAAGCCGGATCCCTTCGTCGCACTCACCAAGTTGCATATCGATCCGGATACGGCGATCCGCGCTCGCCTTCTCCAGCATCTTGCTGAACGCCTGATCATGGTTGCGGTAGAGCTCGGTGCCAACCTTCAGCCCCGGCATACGCTCGGAGAGAAGTAACTGCTTGCCCTCGACTTTGTTGAGGCGCATCCCCACCAGCTCGTTATTCGGCTTGAAGAAGCCCAGACCGTCGCCGTTGTTGAGGGTCACCTGCTTGCCGTCGATCTCGATGCCATCCTTGGTGACTCTGGTAACGCGACCCAGCGGCTCACCCACATATTTCGGGCTCTTGGTGGAGTCGATCCCCTGCTGGCGGCCATTGAGGAAGTAGTCGGTAGAGCCACGGTTGAAGCTCTTTTTCGGATCCGGCTCGAAGCTGTAGCTGCAACGACCCGCCGAAGCGGCCACCAGATCGCTGCGACTGTCGAGAATGGCGTCGAGCTTCTTGCGATACCAGGCGGTGACGTTCTTGACGTAGTCGAGCCCCTTGAGGCGCCCCTCGATCTTGAAGGAGCGGATCCCCGCCTCGATCAAGGCCTCCAGGTTGTCGGTCTGATCCATGTCCTTGAGTGACAGCAGGTGGCTGTCGGCCACCAGTACTTCACCATCCGGCTTTTGCAGCGAGCAGGGCAGACGGCAGAGCTGGGCACATTCACCGCGGTTGGCACTGCGGCCGGTACGGGCGTGGCTGATGTTGCACTGGCCGCTGTAGGAGACACAGAGCGCGCCGTGGATAAAGAACTCCAGCTGCACATTGGTCGCCGCGCTGATCTCGCGGATCTGCGCCAGTGACAATTCGCGCGCCAGCACCACCTGAGAGAAGCCCACATCCTGCAGAAACTTCACCTTCTCCGGCGTGCGGTTGTCGGTCTGGGTACTGGCATGAAGCGCGATGGGAGGCAAATCCAGCGCCAGCAGTCCCATATCCTGCACGATAAGCGCATCGGCACCGGCTTCGTAAATTTGGTGGGTCAGGCGCTGGGCCTGCTCCAGCTCGTGATCGTGCAGCAAGGTATTGAAGGCAACAAAGACCTGGGCCCCGAAACGGTGGGCGTGACGTGCCAGCGCTTCGATATCTTCGAGGGAGTTGCCCGCCGCACTGCGGGCGCCAAAGGCAGGGCCGCCCATGTAGACAGCATCGGCGCCATGGTTGATGGCTTCGATACCGTAGGCGAGGTTCTTGGCCGGAGCCAGCAGCTCCAACCGGTTGTTGTGGCTTAAAGGGTGCTTGTTCTGGTGCATGGTCTCGGGATCAGGGCGGACAGCAAATGGCCGCTACTCTAGTCCATTCACCGCCCGCGTGCCTTGATCCCGCTTAAGGTATCCGCAAAATGCAGGATTAGATGGCCACCTTGCGTGCCAGCAGCAGATCGTCCACGAGAGGACTAAAGCACCACCTTCAAGGCCAATCCCAGCAGCACCAGCCCACTGACCTTATCAATCACGAAGGATTTGGCTTTAAGCCACGCCAGTACGGGCCCACGAGAGAGCACCAGCGCCACCAGCACGTACCAGACGGCATCGATCCCGCCAGCGGTAAGCATCATGATGCCCCCTTCACTCCAGCCGGTATCGGCCCGCACAAACTGGCTGAACAGAGCGATAAAGAACACCGCCAGCTGGGGATTGAGAAAGGCCACCATAAAGCCTTCAAAGGCCCCCTGCCGACCACGCAGCTGGTGTACCTCTTCATTCGCTTCACTACTGGCTGGTTTTGCCAGCAGGGCTTTCACCCCGAGCCAGGCAAGAAATGCGGCGCCGCCGTAGCGGATCAGATCAAACAGGATCGGGGTCTGGGTGATCAAAATGGAGAGGCCAAGCGCGGTGACCAGCGCATAGATGCCAACCCCGAGGCCGTGACCGAGCGCAGTGGCGACGCCATGCCCCTGCCCGCCCTGCACCGTGTTGCGGATGATCAGCGCCAGACTCGGCCCCGGGCTGATGGCGCCCATCACGCAGATTGCGGCCAGTGCCAGCCAACTCGTCAGTTCCATGCTTTCCCTCTTTTGTGCTCGATATGATGACCTGCACTCAGGGTACGGGTTGAACCATTATGCCAGTAGTGAAAGTTATGAATAGATTCCATAGCTAATGGCTATAGCGCCACACAACTGACTGGGGCTAACCTGTGTGATCGAGCTGCTTGCGACTCTCGCCGACGGTGCGTTGCAGGTGATCCCGCAGGAAGGGGTAGGCCAGCTCGCGAAACCAGCGATGGGCCGGATCCTGATGGTGGCGCTGGTGCCACAGCAGATGATACTGCTGGTCACGGGTAGCAAACGGCAGATCGACAAAGGTGAGCCCATGGCTGCAGGAGAGCTGCCAAGCGATATGAGCCGGGGTGGTCATCAGACAATCGGTACGCAGCAACACCTCCACCGCCGCCTGAAAGAAGGGAACTCTGGCAAACCAGCGCCGACTCAATCCCTGCGGCGCCAACACCTGTTCCACCGGGCTGTCCTTGTCGCCACCGCCGCTCACTTGCAGGTGAGGCCAGGCGAGATAGTCATCGAGACTCAGCGCCCTGCCCGCCAACGGATGGTGGCTTCCCATCAGTACCGCCAGCCGATCTTCCCCCTGATGCAGACCACGAATCTGATCCGGAACCTGTTCGGTGATGGTGGAGACCAGATCCAGCTCGGACTGCCACAGCTGCGGCAGCTGCCGCTTGTCCCACAGGCTGTACTCCAGCGCCGCCAACGGCGCCTCTTTGGCGAGCGCGGCGCAGATATCGGGCAGGATATGCTGGGCCACATAATCAGAAGAAGCGAGTCGAAATACCCGCTCGCAACGGCTCGGGTCAAACCCGGGCGCCTCGTAGAGCCGCTCCAGCGCGCCGAGAGAATCCGCCAGCTGGGCGGCCAGCAGTTCGGCACGTGGCGTCAGAAGCCAGCGTTGCCCCTCCCGCACCAGCAGCTCGTCGTCGAACTCGCTGCGCAGTTGGGCAAGCTGCTTGCTGATGGAGGGCTGGCTCAGGTGCAACAGCTCGGCGGCGCGGCTGATATTGCGGGTCTCCAGCAGCACCTTGAGGGTGGGCAGCAAGTTGAGATTGGCTCTGAGCAAGGGATACCCTCATCGGTGGGGAAACGCCTATCTTAGGGCAGACGAGTCCCGCGTTTTAAGCAAAATTTCCTACCATGTTCAGCACCTTGCAGCCCTTTCTGGCCAGATGGCGCTACCGCTCGCCCTGCGCATAGCCATGACCACAAGATGACAGTGGTTGTCTCGTACGGCATAATTGCACGATTTTCCGCCCGCGGGCGATCCACTTTGAGAAGCGGTAACAAGATGAAATACGCCAATATCACCGGCTGGGGCAAATGCCTGCCTCCCTCCGTGCTGACCAACGATGACCTCAGCACCATCATGGATACGTCAGACGAGTGGATCTATCCGCGTACCGGCATCAAGGCCCGCCGGATCTCCCACGTCAGCACCTCGGATCTCGCCACCCTGGCTAGTCGCCGGGCTTTGGCCTGTGCCGGACTTGAGGCCACCGATATCGACTGCATCATACTGGCGACAGCAACCCCGGATACCCTCGCGCCCAACGCAGCCTCTGCGGTGCAGCAGAAACTGGGGGCCGTCAACGCCGCCGTGTTCGACCTCAATGCCGCCTGTACCGGATTTGTCTACGCGCTGTCGGTCGGCACATCCCTGGTACAAAGCGGCATGATGAAGAAGGTGCTGGTGATCGGTGCCGAGCGTCTGACTTACCTGCTGGACTGGACCCGCCGCGATACCGCAGTGCTGTTTGGTGATGGCGCGGGGGCAGTGGTGATCGAGGCAAGCGAGCAGGAGTGTGGCCTGATTGCCAACAAACTCGGCTGTGACAGCGAAGCAAGGGAGATCCTGCACGTACCGAACTTTGGTACCGATCGGGTGCGTTTTGCCGATATCGACGGTCTATTTACCTTCAACTTTGAAGGCCAGGAGATTTTCAAGCGCGCGGTGCGCGGGATGGGCGAAGCTACCACAAGCGCACTCACCCAGGCCGGTATTACCCCTGAGCAGATCGATCTCATCGTGCCCCATCAGGCCAATGTTCGCATCATTGAGACCCTGGCCAAGCGGATGAATGCCCCGATGGACAAGGTGATGGTCAACATCGAAAACTACGGCAACACCTCCGCCGCCACCGTCCCTATCGCCCTGTGCGAGGCGCTGGAGCAGGGCCGCGTCACGCCGAACTCCTATCTGCTGACCGCAGCCTTCGGAGCAGGCCTGACCTGGGGCGCAGCCATCATCAAATGGGGTGAGCGCGTCACCCCCATCAACCAGTGCGATGCCGAGCTCCCCCCCTGCGACAAGAGCGCGCTGGAGCTGATTGCCCATGCCGTTGAAGGATGCAAGAAGGCCCACATCAACCAGGCCTGATCCTCATCAGGAGCCTGAACTTTCAGGCTCCTTCTCTCCTCACTTGCCCGCGGCTCTCTGACCACGTCCCTGTCATCCCCTTCGCTCCCCCCGATACCGCTATCGCTGATACAAACAAATCCGATTTGCAGCCAATTTATTTTTTTCCGCTAACCTTACTGAGCCAACTATAAATAAAGAAAAGAGCTTCAAGGGACACCATGACTCTCGCAGTCCCGCTCCTTGACCTCTTACCAGATACTTGCACAGGGATAAGCTACGTATGGCACAACACAAAAGTGGCGTGAACACACCGCTTTGGGAACCGGTTTGCTGGATTTGCTGCATCGGGCTTGCTCTGCTGAGCTGCCTGTTACTGCAACTCGCCGATGCGCTGTCACCTCTTTATCTGCTGATCAATGTGCTGGTTGCCATTGCAGCCGCCCTCTGGGCATCCAGCCACTTCCACCGGCACTTGCAACGAAACAGTACCGAGCGGGAAGAGCCCGTCACAACCAATACCCTCGCCCGCTCCATCGTCGGGCTCGAACAGGTGTGCGAGAAAGCACTGCCCATCTGGTCACAACAGATTGAAAACTCTCGCCAACAGACCGAAGCGGCAATGATTGACCTGACCCAACGCTTCAGCGGCTTGGCCAGCAAGCTGGAAGAGGCGGTCAGTGCCTCCCACCTGGCAGCAGGTGAGCTGGGGGACGCCAATTCCCGTGGCATGGCCGGGGTCTTGAGCGAGAGCCAACAACAGCTCAATGAGGTGGTTGCCATTCTGCACTCTGCCCAGGCAAACCGTGATGCCATGCTGGCCGAAATCAAGAGCCTGACCACCTACACCATAGAGCTCAACACCATGGCCATGGATGTGGCCAAAATCGCCTCCCAAACCAATCTGCTGGCCCTCAACGCTGCCATTGAAGCCGCGCGCGCTGGCGAAGCCGGTCGTGGTTTTGCAGTCGTCGCCGATGAGGTTCGCAACCTCTCGCGCCTCTCCAGCGAGACCGCCCAGAAGATGACCGACAAGGTCGATACCATCAACACTGCTATCGGCCGTGCTTTCCAGATTGCCGAAAATGCGGCGGCTCGGGATCACGCCTCGGCGCTCAATTCGGAACAGACCATAGAGCAAGTGCTGACGCGTTTTCGTCATGCCACCGATAGCCTGGCGGAATCGGCGTCCCTGCTGCAAAACGAGAGCACGGAGATCCACCTCGAAATCTCCAATGTCATTGTCTCGCTGCAATTTCAAGACAGAGTCAGCCAGATCCTTAGCCACGTCAGACAAAACATGGAGAGCCTCTCCAGCCACCTGGTTACTTCCGAGCAGAACAGCCAGGCAGGGGGGCCAATCCAGATCGATGCCAATCGCTGGCTGGCAGAGATGGAGCTCTCATATGCCACTGACGAACAACGCAATATTCACCATGGTCGCACCACCCGTTCTGTCAAAGCGCAGCCAAGCAGCGCCGACATCACATTTTTCTAGGAGAGAGATATGGGCAAAACGATCCTGATCGTGGATGACTCGGCAACCATTCGCCAAGTCGTAGGCATGACCCTCAAGGGAGCAGGTTATGAAGTAATGGAGGCGAGCGATGGCAAGGATGCGCTCAAGAAGCTTGATGGCAAGAAGATCAACCTGATCATCAGTGACGTCAACATGCCGAATATGGATGGCATCACCTTCGTCAAAGAGGCCAAAAAGCTGGCCAGCTACAAATTCACCCCCGTCATCATGCTGACCACCGAGTCGCAAGACAGCAAGAAGCAGGAAGGACAAGCCGCAGGAGCCAAAGCCTGGGTGGTCAAACCCTTCCAGCCCGAGCAAATGCTGGCCGCCGTCGCCAAGCTCATCATGCCCTGATCCGGAGCGCATCATGCAACTACAGAGTGAGCTACTCGACAACAAGGTGGTGGTGACCATGCCGGACGAGATCACCATCTATACGGTCAGCGAACTGAAAGATGCCCTCTCGCCCTTGCTGCATCAGGGGCGCGAACTGGAGCTGAATCTGGCCGCGGTATCCGAAATAGACAGCGCTGGGCTGCAATTGCTGCTGGCCACCAAGAAAACCGCTCTGCAGCAGGGTTCATCGCTGGCACTGATCTGGCACAGCAATGTTGTGCTTGAACTTCTGGAACTGTGCCAGCTATCGGCCTTTTTTGGCGACCCTACCCTCATCACCCATGGCGAACGGCCTTGAGCCACCATGACAAGGAGTCACCGTGAGCATCGATCTTGATCAGGCTTTACAGACCTATATCGCCGAGGCACGGGAGTTGCTCGAAGAGATGGAGTCAGCTCTGCTCTCACTGGAGGCTGACCCTGACAATAGCGAGCTGATTGGCGCTATCTTCCGTGCAGCCCATACCATCAAGGGATCGGCAGGCCTGTTTGGTCTGCAGCCAATCGTCGGGTTTACCCATATCGTCGAGGATCTGCTCGACCAGATCCGCAATCAGCAGCTCACCGTCACCTCCATGCTGATCAAGGACTTGCTGGAAAGCTGCGACCACATCCAGATGCTGATCAGCGTCGTTGCAGAGCAGGGCGATGCGCTGAGCGAAAACGATGCCAGTCAGGATGAACGGCTGAGGCTCGCTCTCACCCGTCATCAGTGCGTCCCCCATGCCACGCTGCCAGATAGGGTGCATACACCTGAACCCAAGATCGAAAAAGAGGGTGGCATTACCAGCTCAGCCTCCTTGTGGCATATCTCCCTGCGTTTTGGCCCCGACGTGCTGCGCAACGGCATGGATCCGGCCGCCTTTCTGCGCTATCTCAGCACCCTCGGTAGCATCTGCTCGATGGAGACCATCCATCAGGCGCTACCGGATTGGGAACAGTTCGATCCGGAAAATTGCTACCTTGGCTACGAGATAGACTTCGACTCGCAGGCAGACAAGACGGCCATCAGCGATGTTTTTGAATTTGTCAGAGATGACTGCCAAATCACCATTTTGCCGCCCCACAGCAAGATCGCCGAGTTCATCAACCTGATTGAGTCACTGCCGGAAGATAACGCCATGCTGGGGCAATTGCTGGTCAACACCGGCGCCCTGACAGCAGAGGAGCTGGCCAACGGTCTGCAGGCACAACAAGCAACACCGGCAGAGCAAGCGCCCAAACTCGGGGAGATCCTGATTGCGCAGGGTGCCGTCAACGAAGCCGTGGTCGATGCCGCCCTGAAAAAACAGAACCAGACCAAGGAGAACAAGAGCAAAGAGGGTCGTTACGTCAGGGTGCATGCCGACAAGCTGGATGATCTGATCAATCTGGTCGGAGAGCTGGTGGTCGCCAGTTCAGGGGCCAACCTGTTAGCCCAGCGCACCCGAGAGAGCCAGCTGCAGGAAGCCACCTCGGTCATCGCAATGCTGGTTGAAGAGATCCGTGACAGTGCGCTGCGTCTGCGCATGGTGCCTATCGGCGATACCTTCAACCGCTTCCAGCGGGTGGTGCGCGATGTCAGTCAGGAGCTGAACAAGGATATCACGCTAGTGATCTCCGGAGCCGAGACCGAACTGGACAAGTCGGTGGTAGAGAAGATCGGTGACCCACTGATGCATCTGGTCAGAAACTCGATGGATCACGGTATCGAATCGGCAGAACAACGGCTGCTGGCAGGCAAATCACCCCGCGGCACCCTGAATCTCAACGCCTATCACGACTCCAACAGTATCGTCATCGAAATACGGGATGACGGTGCCGGTCTCAACAAAGTCAGGATCCAGCAAAAAGCCATCGAGCGCGGTCTGATCAGCGCCACCACCACGCTGACGGATCAGGAGATATACAACCTGATCTTCGAGCCGGGGTTCTCCACCGCAGAGGCTGTCACCAACCTCTCCGGTCGCGGGGTGGGCATGGATGTCGTCAAACGCAACATAACTGCCCTGCGCGGCACGGTCGATCTGGACAGCATCCCGGGAAAAGGAACCCGCGTGCAGATCCGCCTGCCGCTTACCCTCGCCATCATCGACGGCTTCCTGGTGCGGGTCTGTGACACCCACTACGTCATTCCACTCGATATGGTGATCGAATGCGTTGAATTGACCCAGAGTGCACTGGCCGATACCCAGGGGCGCAATTACATCAATTTGCGTGGCGAGGTGCTGCCCTTTATCCGCCTGCAACACTACTTCGATACCAATGGCAGCAAGGGGCGGCGCGAGAACATTGTCGTGGTCAGCCATGCAGGCAAAAAATCCGGACTGGTGGTGGATGAACTGCTGGGAGAATTCCAGACCGTCATCAAGCCGTTGGGGAAATTGTTCCAGCGCCTGCAAGGCATCAGTGGTTCAACCATTCTGGGGGGAGGAGAGGTCGCCCTGATCCTCGACATTCCCTCGCTGATCCAACACGCGATAACTCAAGAATCCAGTCAACTCAACAGGTTGACAGTATCGCGCAACCTGCCTCAATCCAGCATCAACTGAGGGGACCATCATGTTCAAAAACTCCACCATCAAATTGCGTCTCATCGTGCTGCTCTGCATGCTCTGCCTGCTGCTGCTGGCCGTTGGCAGCCTCGGGTTATACAACATGCAGAGCAGCAATACCGGGTTGCAGCGTGTTTACAACGACAGGGTGGTTCCTCTCAAGCAACTGAAGACCATCTCCGACAGCTATGCCGTGTCAATCATCGACAACCTCAACAAGGCCAATGCGGGGCTGATCCCGGCAGAAGAGGCCCTGACCCAGATTAAACAGGCCCAACAGACGATCAAGAACGAGTGGCATAACTACCAGTCCACCACCCTCACCCCGGATGAGCAGCGCTTGTCAGCCGAGGCGACCACACTGTTCAACTCGGCCGATACCGATATTGGCAAACTGGAGAAATTCCTCGCCACCCAGCACGGCATGATTGCCGGCATGCTGAGTAATTTTGACGGCACTCTGTATGGTTCCATCGACCCGATAGGCAACAAAATCACCGAGCTGGTCAACCTGCAGCTCAACGTGGCCAAGTCGGAATATACCGCAGCGCAATCCTGGTATGACGTGATGCTGATAACCATGGCGGTGGTTATCGCGGTCGGCATAGTGCTCGCTGCCTGGTTTGGCGCCATGTTGATCAAGAGCATCATCACCCCGATCGAACAGGCCCTGCGCGTGGCCAATAGCCTGGCCGAGGGCAATCTGGATGTATCAATCAAGATCGAATCTAACGACGAGGCAGGTCAGCTCCTGATGGCGATGGACAACATGGTCAAAAAACTGGGGGCCTTGATCACGGATATCGAGACCCTGGTCACAGCCGCCGTCGAGCAGGGAGACTTCAGCCACAAGATTGCACTGGAGGATCGCCAGGGCTATATCAAGCGGGTATCCGAGCTACTGAATCGTCTCTCCCAGGTGACAGATACCAGCCTGGAAGATGTGATGCGCATCGCCACCGCGCTCTCCAGGGGGGATCTGACCCAGCGGATCGATGAGCCCTACCCAGGTATTTTTGGCCAGACCAAAGATGGTCTCAACCAGACCATCACTGCGCTAACCAATATCATCGAAGAAGTACGTAATGCCGCCGACAACCTGACCAACGCCTCCAATCAGGTGAGCAATACGGCGCAGGCATTGAGTCAGGCCACCAGCGAGCAAGCAGCCAGTGTCGAGGAGACCAGCGCCTCTATCGAGCAGATGAGCGCCAGCATCAACCAGAACACCGAGAACGCCAAGATCACCGACAGCATGGCCAGCAACTCGGTGCTGGAGGCCACCGAAGGGGGCCAATCCGTACAACAGACAGTGACCGCCATGCAGCAGATCGCCAAAAAAGTCAGCATCATTGATGACATCGCCTACCAGACCAACCTGCTTGCGCTCAATGCGGCCATCGAGGCAGCTCGCGCCGGAGAACATGGCAAAGGCTTCGCGGTGGTTGCCGCCGAGGTGAGAAAACTGGCAGAACGCAGCCAGATCGCGGCGCAAGAGATTGGCGAGCTCTCCTCCGACAGCGTCAGCAAGGCAGAGCGGGCCGGCAACCTGCTGGAGAGGATCGTCCCCTCCATTCGCAAGACCTCTGATCTGGTACAAGAGATCAATGCCGCTTCGGGCGAGCAGGCCAGTGCAGCCAACCAGATCAGTCTGGCTATGAGCCAACTCAATCAGGTGACACAACAGAATGCGGCCAGTAGCGAGGAGCTGGCGGCCACCGCCGAAGAGATGAGCTCGCAAGCCAGCGAACTGCAGCAAACCATGGCCTTCTTCGCTCTGGAAAAAAGTGTGCAGCTCAACTCCAGGCCACATGAAACCAGCCACAAGGGGATTCCTCCCAGAGGCAGTTTCATCGCACCGCCACAACGGGCCAGTCAGCCCAATCAACCATCATCCCATTCCATTGCTGAAGCGGATTTTGTCCGTTTCTAACCGGAGGCGACCATGCATACATCCACCGACATCACGCTGCCATTATTGGCCGCTGGCGAGAGCAGCGGCGATGCCCAGTACCTGACGTTTCTGATCAACAACGAGATGTTCGCCATCAATATTCTGGGGGTCAAAGAGATCATTGAATACGGCAATATCACTCCAATCCCGATGATGCCGAGCTTTATTCGTGGCGTCATCAATCTGCGAGGAGCTGTTGTCTCAGTCGTTGACCTCAGTGCGCGCTTTGGCAATACCCCTTCAAATATTACCCGCCGCAGTTGCATCATCATCATTGAGGGAATGGCGCAGCAGGGTGATGAGCCTGTCAGCCAGGATATAGGTGTCGTAGTGGATTCCGTGTCGGAGGTGTTAGGTATTCCACAAGCTGATATTGAACCACCGCCAAGTTTTGGCGCCCGCATCAGGGCTGACTTTATCAGCGGCATGGGCAAAGTCAGCGGTAAATTCGTCATCCTCATCGATACCGCAAAAGTGTTGTCACTCGATGAGATGGCACAACTCAACGAACTGGCCCAGCCACAGGCAAGGTTACCGCAAGGCAATCTGCAGCACTCCTGAACAGGCCCCCATACTCCATGACATGCAGCATAAGGAAACGCTCATGACCCAGTCACTCTTAGGCAAACTCTTCGGGAACGATGCCGCAGAAGCAAGACAACAGGCCCTGTTACTCGACGCTATCGGACAAGTCCAGCGTGCCATCGTGGAAGATCGCCCCCCAGCCCCACTCGACCTTTCCGGACTGGATAATGCCCTGCGCACGATAGGAAATGCCGTCAACGACGTGGTGACCTCGCTCAGCGACAAGCTGGAGCAGAGCCGGGATGAAGTCAGGAACAGCCAGGCGTTGCTCCATGAGAACAGACTGGTTCGCAAGGCTCTGGACTGCGCCAGCACCAACGTGATGATCGCCGACACCAATCTCGACATTATCTATATGAACGAGGCCGTGACGGGCATGCTTAATCAGGCTGAAACTGATATCAAAAAAGAGCTCTACAGCTTCAATGCCAATCAGCTGATGGGCGCCAATATCGACAGTTTTCATAAAAACCCCAGCCATCAACGGGCGATGCTGGCCAAACTCAACAATACATTCCGAACCCAGATCCAGCTGGGAGGACGAACCTTCTCCCTGATTGCCAATCCGGTCTTCAGCGATAGCGGCGAGCGCATGGGCTCAGTCGTCGAATGGGCAGACAGAACCAAGGAGGTGATGATAGAAAAAGAGATGTCCGACATCGTGCAGGCAGTGATCAATGGTGAACTGCACCGCCGGATGGAACTTGCTGGCAAGAGCGGCTTCTTTCAGGCAATGGGTGAAGGGATCAACCAGATTGCCGAAGTGATCGACCGCACCCTCAACGAGGTTATCCGGGTCGTACAATGTCTGGCTAAAGGGGACCTGACCCAACAGATAGAGGCTGACTATCCCGGTATTTTTGGTACCACCAAGGATTCACTCAACATCACGATCACCTCGCTGACCAAAATCGTCACCGAAGTTCGTAGCGCCTCTGACAATCTCTCCAGCGCCGCCGAGCAGGTAAGTGCCACCGCCCAGTCCATCAGCCAATCCAGCAGTGAACAGGCCTCCAGCATGGAAGAGACCAGTGCCTCTATCGAACAGATGAGCGCCAGCATCAATCAGAATACCGACAACGCTCAAGTCACTGATGGCATGGCCAGCAAGGCCGCCAAAGAGGCCGTCGAGGGAGGCGAAGCAGTCAAGCTCACCGTCGATGCGATGAAACAGATCGCCAAACGGATTGGCATCATCGATGACATCGCCTACCAGACCAATCTGCTGGCACTCAACGCGGCCATTGAAGCGGCACGGGCAGGCGATCACGGCAAAGGCTTTGCGGTCGTAGCTGCAGAGGTGCGCAAACTGGCAGAACGTAGCCAAATTGCGGCACAGGAGATTGGCGAGCTCGCCTCCAGTAGTGTGGAGATGGCAGAAAAAGCAGGTCGCTTGCTGGATCAGATGGTGCCGTCCATTAACAAAACCTCTGACCTGGTACAGGAGATTAGTGCAGCCTCCAATGAGCAATCGACAGGGGTCAGCCAAATCAACCTGGCCATGAATCAGTTAAGCCAGGTCACCCAGCAGAATGCCTCTTGCAGCGAAGAGCTTGCAGCCACTGCCGAGGAGATGAGTAGTCAGGCCGAGCAGCTACAGCTGGCCATGGAGTTTTTCACTTTGGAGGAAGTGCGCAAGGATAACCGGGCCCACGCAACGACACGCAATGCGATAACCAAGGGGCGTTTCATCAACGAGGGCAACGCCCCTGGTAATGAACGACCATCAAATCACTCGCGACCACCACTCAACGACGCCGATTTTGTCCGATTCTAGCTACGGGAGAGGCTTTGCCTCTCCCACATCCGACGTCACTGGTAGAGGGGCAGGATTTTGTATCAAACCCAGTTGCATGATGATGAGTTCTCCCGTTTCCAGCACTGGCTTCATCAAACGGCGGGAATAGAGCTGTCTCCAGCCAAAAAGGCTTTGGTTGCCAGCCGGCTGGCGAAACGACTCTGCCACTACGAGCTGGATAGTTATGACGACTATTTCCAGCTCATCATGAACGACCGTAGCAGCGAACTACAGCTGGCGCTCGATCTGCTCACAACCAATGAAACCTACTTTTTCAGGGAGCCCAAACACTTTGAGTTTCTGACCAGGCAAGTACTTGCGCATTTCCCGACAGAACGCACCTTACGGATCTGGAGTGCCGCCAGCTCATCGGGAGAAGAGCCTTACAGTCTGGCCATGACGCTGGCAGAGAAGCGCGGCACCCTCAACTGGGAAATCGTGGCATCTGACATCTCGTCACGGGTGCTGGAACAGGCCATGAGCGGGCGCTATCTGATCGAACGGGCACACAACATTCCGCTGCCCTTTTTGATGAAGTACTGCCTCAAGGGCATCGGCCTGCAGGAGGGTATTTTCATCATCGACCGCAAGTTACGGGACAAAGTTAATTTCATGCAGATCAACCTCAATCAGGAGCTGCCGGATCTGGGGATGTTCGACGTGATCTTCATCAGGAACGTGATGATCTATTTCAACAAGGAGACCAAAGGGCAAGTGCTGCAACGACTGGTACCCCGGCTCAAACCCGGCGGCTATCTGCTGGTCAGCCACGCTGAAAGCCTGCACGGCTTGCCTCACGGCCTGCAGTTAGTGTCCCCCTCCATTTATCAGAAGAGATGAACTATGGCACGGGAGGTGATCCTGCAACCGGGCGAACTCTTTTTTGGCAAGGAGGATGTGGTGGTCAAAACCCTACTGGGGTCCTGTATCGCCATCACCCTATGGCATCCCGAGCAAAAACAGGGGGGCATGTGTCACTACATGTTACCCACGCGAGGCAACCCCTCGACCGGGCTTGATGGACGCTATGCCGATGAGGCCCTCGCCTTGCTAATGCAGGCAGCAGATCACTATCCCGCCCCCATTCATGAGTACGAAGCCAAGCTGTTCGGGGGAGGCAACATGTTCACCGAGCAGCAATACGCACAGAGCGACAACAATGTCGCCACCAAAAATATTCAGGCAGCCTGGCAGCTGACCAGAGACCTTGGCCTTGATATCAAGGCTCATCATCTTGGCCATAGCGGCCACCGAAGCTTGCTCTTTGAGCTCAGCAACGGCAGTGTCTGGCTCCGCCATCATCGTCTGCCACATCAACGGGAGTCGCGAGAATGAAGCAGATCCGGGTCATGCTGGTGGATGATTCCGCCGTGGTCAGACAGGTATTGCAAGCGGTGCTGGAGCAGGAGCCTGACATCAAGGTGATCGCCACGGCATCGGATCCCCTGTTTGCTCAGGAAAAACTGAAGAAAGAGTGGCCTGACGTCATCGTGCTCGATGTGGAAATGCCACGCATGGACGGCATCACATTTCTCACCAAAATCATGGCCGAGCACCCGACACCGGTGGTGATCTGCTCATCTCTCACCGAAAAGGGAGCGGAAACTACACTGCAAGCGATGGCTGCGGGTGCAGTGGATATCATCACCAAGCCAACCATGGGATTAAAAAGCTTTCTGCAAGAATCCGCCCACGATCTGGCCATGGCGGTGAGGGCTGCCGCCCAGGCCAATCTCAAACGTGTTGGCAAGCCGGCCCCCTCAACGATCAGCACCAAACTCAATGCGGATGTCATACTGCCACCCAACCAACATGCCATGGCACAAACCACTGAACGGCTCATTGCCATCGGCACCTCAACTGGCGGCACCCAGGCGCTGGAAGTGGTGCTGACTGCCCTGCCCCGGGTCAGTCCCGGCATTGTCATCGTGCAGCACATGCCGGAGAAATTTACCGCCATGTTCGCCGAGCGGCTGAACGGGGTCTGCCAGATAGAAGTGCGGGAGGCAAAAAACAATGACAGGGTGATCCCCGGGCTGGCGCTGATTGCCCCCGGGGGCAAGCACATGTTGCTTAAACGCAGCGGTGCCTACTATCACGTCGAGGTGGTCGATGGGCCGCTCATCAACCGCCATCGTCCTTCGGTGGATGTGCTGTTTCGCTCCGTCGCCAAATATGCCGGCAAGAACGCCACCGGCATCATCATGACCGGCATGGGGGATGACGGTGCCCGGGGATTGCGCGAGATGCTGGAAGCTGGTGCCAATACCTATGCCCAGGATGAGGCCTCCTGCGTGGTCTTCGGCATGCCCAAAGAGGCGATAAAACTGGGGGCCGCTCGCCATGTGCTCCCTCTGCAAGAGATGCAATATGCCATCCTTGGCAGGTAGCACCATCGGGTTTTTCCCATAAAAAAGTCCGGCTCCCCAAGGGGAGCCGGACTTTTTACATCAACCGAAACCAGTCCGGAATCAGAGCGGCAGATTACTCTGCGGCAGGCGCTTCTTCAGCAGCCGGCGCGGCATCAGCGGCAGGTGCAGCTTCAGTCGGCGCGTTCGCTTCCTTGATGGAGAGGCGTACGCGGCCCTGACGGTCCACTTCCAGTACCTTCACCTTGACCACATCACCGATGGTCAGGTGGTCAGCCACGTTCTGCACGCGAGCGTCGGTGATCTGGGAGATGTGTACCAGACCATCTTTGCCCGGCAGGATGTTGACGAAGGCACCGAAGTCAGCCAGACGTACCACTTTACCTTCATAGATGCGGTTCACTTCGATCTCGGCGGTGATCGCTTCGATACGACGGATCGCTTCCATGGCAGCTTCGTTGGCCACGGCGGAGATGCGAACAGTACCGTCATCATCCAGCTCGATGTTGGTGCCGGTCTCTTCGGTCAGCGCACGGATCACTGAACCACCCTTACCGATCACGTCCTTGATCTTCTCAGGATTGATCTTGATGGTGTGGATACGCGGGGCAAAATCAGAGATTTCGCTGCGCGGAGCCTGGATGGCTTCATCCATCACTTTCAGGATGTGCAGGCGAGCGCCACGAGCTTGCTTGAGGGCAATCTCCATGATCTCTTTGGTGATGCCTTCGATCTTGATGTCCATCTGCAGCGCGGTGATACCTTCGGTGGTACCGGCTACTTTGAAGTCCATGTCACCCAGGTGATCTTCGTCACCCAGGATGTCGGACAGCACGACGAAACCTTCTTCTTCCTTCACCAGACCCATGGCGATACCGGCAACAGAGGCCTTGATCGGCACACCTGCATCCATCAGCGCCAGGGAGGAACCACAGACAGAGGCCATGGAGGAAGAACCGTTGGATTCGGTGATTTCAGACACCACACGTACCACGTACGGGAACTCGGCGGCGCTCGGCATTACGGCAGCAACACCACGCTTGGCCAGACGGCCGTGACCGATTTCACGACGCTTGGGGCTACCCATCATGCCAGTCTCACCGACGCAATACGGCGGGAAGTTATAGTGCAGCATGAAGCGGTCGGCGCGATGGCCAGCCAGCTCGTCGATGTTCTGAGCATCACGCTCGGTACCCAGGGTCGCAACCACGATGGCCTGAGTCTCACCACGGGTGAACAGGGCAGAACCGTGAGCACGGGGCAGAATACCGGTGCCGACAGACAGGGCGCGGATCATTTCCGGATCACGACCATCGATGCGCGGCTCGCCACGCACTACGCGGCCACGGACGATACGGCTTTCCAGGCTGTGGAACTCTTCACCGATCTTCTTGGCATCGTCGGCAACACCGGAAGCAATGACCTGCTCAACCACGCGCGCCTTGATGGCACCGATGGCTTCGTAACGTACTGCTTTCTCAGTGATGCGATACGCTTCACCCAGTTCGGCAGTCGCCAGCTCGGCGATCTTGGCTTTCAGCGGCTCGTTAACGGCAGGCGCAGTCCAGTTCCACGGCTTGGTGCCAACAGCGGCAGCAAACTCGTTGATCGCATTGATGACGATCTGCATCTGGTCATGACCAAATACCACGGCGCCCAGCATCACCTCTTCAGAGAGGATGGCCGCTTCGGACTCAACCATCAGTACCGCGTTGGCAGTACCGGCAACCACCAGGTCCAGATCGCTCTGCGGCAGTTCAGCGGTAGTCGGGTTCAGCATGTACTGACCGTTCATGTAGCCCACGCGAGCAGCTGCAATCGGACCACCAAACGGAATACCGGAGATGGCCAGTGCAGCAGAGGCACCGATCATGGCAACGATGTCCGGAGAAACCAGCGGATTCACGGACATGACGGTGGCAACCACCTGAACCTCATTGAGGAAGCCTTCCGGGAACAGCGGGCGAATAGGACGGTCGATCAGGCGGGAAGTGAGGGTCTCACCTTCGCTCGGACGGCCTTCACGACGGAAGAAACCACCCGGGATACGACCAGCAGCATAGGTACGCTCCTGGTAGTTGACGGTCAGCGGGAAGAAATCACGGCCATGATCGGCCTCTTTCTTACCAACTACGGTTACAAATACGCAGGTATCGTCCATGCTGACCATAACGGCCGCAGTGGCTTGACGGGCCATCACACCGGTTTCCAGAGTGACGGTGTGTTGACCGTACTGGAATGACTTTACAATAGGATTCACGTGAATTTCCTTTTTTACAATTTGGCTCTTTAAATTCGCGCACAAGTATACTTGATTCACTGCAAAAGGTAAGCGGGGACACGAATTCTGTGAAGCAGGCAACGACTTGAAGAGCAATAAAAAAGGGGAACCTCACGGTTCCCCTTTTTCGCGAAATCTGATGGTCGATTAACGACGCAGACCCAGCTTGGCGATCAGAGCAGCATAACGCTGAACATCTTTACGCTTCAGGTAGTCCAGCAGCTTACGACGCTGGGAAACCATGCGCAGCAGACCGCGACGACCGTGGTGGTCCTTTGAGTGCTCCTTGAAGTGACCTTGCAGATGGTTGATCTGGGCAGTCAGCAGGGCAACCTGCACTTCGGGGGAACCAGTGTCGTTAGCGCAACGAGCGTTGTCAG
This sequence comes from Aeromonas sobria, assembly GCF_000820145.1. Classification (GTDB taxonomy): domain Bacteria; phylum Pseudomonadota; class Gammaproteobacteria; order Enterobacterales; family Aeromonadaceae; genus Aeromonas; species Aeromonas sobria. Next base: position 69,344 of record NZ_CDBW01000003.1, read on the forward strand.
CAACGATGGAAGCTTTGATCTCAGCATTTAGAGACATGTGTGTACTCCAGTAGAGTGTTTAAAGGTTCACAGCCAATCTCTAATTCAGCCGTGAAATGAGGGCGGTATCATAATCGTCCCCGGCTATTTTCGCAACGGGAAAGACGCGCCGATACCGCCAGAGGATTACTCCTCGATGTTATCGTCGTGATAACGCACCAATCGCTTGGGCGCAACCCGACCATCAGCATCAATGTCACCCACGCCGATAAACTCGCGCTCTGGGCCGACTGTCATGCGAACCTGACCACTGGCCGGTGCGCCAGGCACCTGTACCGCTTGGCCCTGATTCACATACGCAGCGACTACCGCCAGCATGTTCACCTCAGGCAAAGATGCCACTGCGGTATCCATCGGCAACAGCAGCGGATCGAGCTGCTCGCGCGGCGGGGTACTCTCGGCCTTGGACTGCTCGAGAATGCACTCCAGCTGCTCCAGGGTCAGCATCCGATCATAGGGATAGCTGGCCACCTGAGTACGACGCAACTGGGTGACGTGGGCGCCACAACCCAGCACTTCCCCCAGATCATCGACCAGCGTGCGGATGTAGGTGCCTTTGCTGCAGTGCACTTCGAGGCGCACTTCATCACCTTCGAAGCTCAGCAGTTTGAGTTCGAATATCGTGATGGGACGGGCTTCACGCTCGATGGTGATGCCTTCACGGGCATACTCATAGAGCGGGCGGCCATTGTGCTTGAGCGCAGAATACATGGACGGCACCTGCATGATCGGGCCGCGGAACTGATCCAGCGACTCAATCAGGGTACCCATCGCCACGTTCACCGGACGAGTGGAAACCACTTCGCCGTCGGAGTCACTGGTATTGGTGCGCTCGCCCAGCTTGGCGGTCACCTCATAGCGCTTGTCCGCCTCCAGCAGATACTGAGAGAACTTGGTGGCCTCACCGAGGCAGATCGGCAGCATGCCGGTCGCCAACGGGTCCAGGGCGCCAGTGTGGCCAGCCTTGGCTGCGTTGTAGATCCGCTTGACCTTCTGCAACACATCGTTGGAGGTCAGACCGGTTGGCTTATCCAGCAGCAGGATGCCGTGAACATCACGGCCCTTGAAACGACGTCTGCGTGACATCTCAGGCTTTATCCTCTGTTGTGTCATCGGGTGTGGCATCCGTCTCTTCGTCACGGCCAGCTTCGGCCATGCGACGCTTGTCTTCGCGCACAGTGTTGGTCACCAGGTTGGAGAGACGCATCCCTTCGACCAGGGTCTGGTCGTAGTAGAAACGCAGCTCAGGCACTACCCGCAGACGCATGGCGCTGCCAAGCAGGCTGCGGATATAACCGGCGGCTTCAGTCAGACCCAACAGGCCTTCCTTGATGCGATCGCCGTCATTCTCCAACTGCAGAAAAGTGACGTAAATTTTTGCATAGTTAAGATCTTTGGACACTTCCACATCGGAAACTGTCACCATGCCAATGCGGGGATCTTTCACCTCACGCTGCAGGATCAGCGCGATTTCACGCTGGATCTGCTGTCCGACCCGACGGGTCCGGCTGAATTCTCTGGCCATATTCTATCCTGCGATAAAAGGGGGCCGTGGCCCCCTATTTTGTCTGACTCTCGGCTTACAGTGTCCGTTGAATTTCAACAGTCTCGTAAACTTCGATCTGGTCGCCTTCGCGCACGTCATTGTAGTTCTTGACCGCGATACCACACTCATAACCGTTACGGACTTCGTTAACGTCATCCTTGAAGCGGCGCAGGGATTCCAGCTCGCCTTCATAGATAACCACGTTGTCACGCAGAACACGGATACGGTTGGAGCGCTTGACCACACCTTCGGTAACCATACAGCCGGCAACCGCGCCGAACTTGGGTGATTTGAAGACGCTACGCACCTGAGCCAGACCGATGATCTCCTGACGATATTCAGGAGCCAGCTTACCGCTCATGGCCTGCTTCACTTCGTCGATCAAATCATAGATGACGGAGTAGTAACGCAGATCCAGGCTCTCGGCTTCGATGACCTTGCGCGCAGATGCGTCAGCACGGACGTTGAAACCAACCAGGATGGCGCTGGAAGCGGCAGCCAGGGTCGCATCAGTTTCGGTGATTCCACCTACACCTGAGCCGATGATCTTGACTTTAACTTCATCAGTAGAGAGCTGAACCAGCGCATCGCAGATAGCTTGCACAGAGCCCTGTACGTCGGCCTTGATCACCACATTCACTTCGGACACTTCGCCCTCGGTCATGTTGGCGAACATGTTTTCCAGCTTGGCCTTCTGCTGGCGAGCCAGCTTGACGTCGCGGAATTTGCCCTGACGATAGAGTGCCACTTCGCGGGCTTTCTTCTCGTCACGTACAACAGTGGCTTCGTCACCGGCAGACGGCACCCCGGACAGACCGAGGATTTCGACCGGCAGAGACGGGCCTGCTTCTTTGATGTCGCGACCCAATTCGTCACGCATCGCACGAATACGGCCGTATTCCAGACCACACAGGACGATGTCGCCCTGACGCAGGGTACCTTGCTGAACCAGTACGGTTGCAACCGGACCACGACCTTTGTCGAGGAAGGATTCAACAACCACACCGCTTGCCATACCATCAACGACAGCTTTCAGTTCCAGTACTTCGGACTGGATCAGAATGGCTTCCAGCAGATCGTCGATGCCTTCGCCAGACTTGGCAGAAACATGAACGAACTGGCTATCGCCACCCCAATCTTCAGACATCACGTTGTAACGGGACAGTTCGGTTTTGACGCGATCCGGATCCGCTTCAGGCTTGTCGATCTTGTTAACTGCAACAACGATAGGTACCCCAGCCGCTTTGGCGTGCTGGATCGCTTCGATGGTCTGCGGCATGACGCCGTCATCGGCAGCAACAACCAGTACCACGATATCGGTGGACTTGGCACCACGAGCACGCATGGAGGTAAACGCAGCGTGACCCGGAGTATCCAGGAAGGTGATCATGCCACTGTCAGTTTCGACGTGGTAAGCACCGATATGCTGGGTAATACCACCGGCTTCGCCAGCAGCAACCTTGGCTTTACGGATATAGTCGAGCAGCGAGGTTTTACCGTGGTCAACGTGACCCATGATGGTCACGACCGGAGCGCGCGGCTTGGCTTCGGAGGTCTCGTCACGATCGGACAGTACCGCCTCTTCCAGCTCATTCTCACGACGCAACACTACCTTGTGACCCATCTCCTCGGCGACCAGCTGAGCGGTCTCCTGGTCGATCACCTGGTTGATGGTCGCCATGGCGCCCATCTTCATCATCGCCTTGATGACTTCCACGCCTTTGACGGCCATCTTGTTAGCCAGTTCGGCTACTGTGATGGTTTCGCCAATGACCACGTCACGGTTGACCACTACCGCGGGTTTGTTGAAGCCATGCTTCATCGCGTTAGGAGTAGCCACCTTGCCACGCTTGCCTTTACGGGCACGCGGGTTGCGTGAGTCACGATCATCTTCACGACGACCCGGCTTTTTCGGGGCCTTGACCGCAGCAGCTGCAGCGGTACGACGGCTGGTCTCTTCCTTCCGGTCCAACTCATCTTCTGCGGCTTGCGCATGCTTGTTGGTGGTCAGATGATAGTCACTGCTCTCTTTGGCGCGAGCAGCTTCTTCTTCAGCCCAGCGAGGGCCATTCTGTTCTGCCATAAGACGAGCCTCTTCGGCTTTCTTTGCGGCGAGTTCTTCTGCTTTTTGCAAAGCGGTTAATTCCTGTTGGCGCTTCAGTTCTTCTGCTTCGCGCTTGGCCATCTTTTCTGCCTCTTGCTGAGCTGTGCTACTGGCTGCTTTGGCGGGCTGTGGAGCCTGTCGAGCCTTTGATTGTGCCTCGATCCGCGCCTTTTCCTCAGCGTCACGACGAGCCTGCTCAGCCTCACGGCGAGCCTTCTCTTCAGCTTCGAGACGGGCCTTATTCTCGGCCTCGCAACGAGCTTTTTCTTCTGCTTCCAAACGCGCTGTTTCCTCGGCTTCCACCTGACGCTGTTCATCTTCCAGCGCCGAGCGTCTTACATAGGTGCGAGATTTACGCACTTCTACCTGCACTTCCTTGTTCTTGCCGCCAGTACCTTGAACACTGATGGTGCTCTTGGTCTTGCGCTGCAAGGTCATGCGGGCAGGAGTGGCGACCTCGTCACCCCCATGCTGTTTCTTCAGGTGTGCCAGCAGGGTCTGCTTTTCAGACTCGCTAACCATGTCGTCGGCCTTGCTCTTGCTGATACCGGCATCGACAAACTGCTGGAGAAGACGATCAACCGGTGTGTCGATGTCAGTGGCAAGTTGTTTGACTGATACTTCTGCCATTCATTTTCCTCCGTTTGATCTTACTCGGACTGCTCTTCTCCGAACCAACAGATATTACGAGCAGCCATAATGAGCTCACCAGCCTTCTCGGCAGTCAACTCTTCGATATCAGCAAGGTCATCAATACCTTGCTCAGCCAAATCTTCCAGAGTGCCAACACCACGGCCCGCCAGAGCGTAAGCCATTTCACGGCTCAGGCCATTCAGATTGAGCAGGTCTTCAGAAGGCTCAACGCCATCAAAAGATTCTTCTTTAGCCAGTGCCTTGGTAGTCAGGGCATCTTTGGCACGGTTGCGCAGCTCTTCGACCATGTCTTCATCCAGACCATCGACAGCCAGCAACTCGTTAACCGGTACGAAGGCGATCTCTTCCAGAGTAGAGAAGCCCTCTTCCATCAGCAGACCGGCGAACTCATCGTCGATATCCAGGGTGCTGGTGAACAGGTTCATGATGCGATCGTTTTCAGCCTGGTGCTTGGAGCGCATGTCTTCAACGGTCATCACGTTCAGTTCCCAACCGGTCAGCTGGGAGGCCAGACGCACGTTCTGACCATTGCGACCGATGGCCTGAGCCAGGTTGGCAGCTTCCACGGCGATATCCATGGTGTGGTTATCTTCATCAACAATGATGGAGGCCACATCGGCAGGTGCCATGGCATTGATCACGTACTGGGCCGGGTTGTCATCGTACAGCACGATGTCGGCACGCTCACCGTTCAGCTCGGCTGAAACAGCTTGCACACGGGCACCACGCATACCGATACAGGCACCGATAGGGTCGATACGACGATCGTTGGTCTTCACCGCGATCTTGGCGCGAGAACCCGGATCACGGGCAGCACCCATGATTTCGATCATCTCTTCGCCGATCTCTGGCACTTCGATGCGGAACAGCTCTTTCAGGAAATCAGGGCTGGAGCGGCTGACGAACAGCTGGGCACCACGGGCTTCCGGGCGAACTGCGTAGAGCAGGCCACGAATGCGGTCACCCGGACGGAAGGTCTCGCGCGGCAGCATGTCATCACGGAAGATCACGGCTTCGGCATTGCTGCCCAGATCGAGAACCACGTTGTCGCGGCTGCTCTTTTTGACCACACCACTGATGATGGTGCCTTCTTTATCTTTAAACTGATCGACTACCTGGGAACGCTCGGCCTCACGCACTTTCTGCACGATAACCTGTTTGGCGGTCTGGGTAGTGATACGGTCGAAAGTAACAGAGTCGATCTGGTCTTCAACATACTCACCGATCTGGATTTCCGGCTGATCAATCTGCGCAGCTTCCAGGGTGATTTCACCGTAGGCGTTTTCCATGGATGCTTGATCAGCAACCACAACCCAACGGCGATAGGTGTCGTAGTCACCGGTCTTGCGATCGATTTCAACCCGAACTTCAATCTCGCCTTCATATTTCTTTTTGGTCGCAGTCGCCAGCGCAGTTTCCAGAGCCTGGAAGATCTTCTCGCGGGGTACCGCCTTCTCGTTGGATACTGCGTCAACGACCAGCAAAATCTCTTTATTCATATCCGATAGCCTCGTTAACCAAAGTTCGGCACTATGTTCGCTTTTTGGATATTGGTGAAAGCCAACACGTCGTCCTTACCATCTACTGTCAGGGTGATCATGTCGCCTTGCACAGCTTTGATTACGCCTTTGAACTTGCGGCGGTTATTTGTTGCCATCCGAAGCGAAACCGCCGCCTCTTGGCCAACGTATTTTTCGAATTGGGCAACCTTGAACAGGGGGCGATCCAGACCCGGGGAGGACACCTCGAGGTAATACTCCTCGGTAATGGGATCTTCGACATCCATGATGGCGCCAACCTGATGGCTGACTGCTGCACAGCTCTCGACAGTCACACCCTGCTCGCTATCGATGTAGACACGCAAGGTGGAGTAGCTACCTGCACGGGTAAACTCAATACCCCAAAGTTCAAAACCCAAGGCAACGACCGGAGCCTCGAGCAGATCGGTCAAACGTTGTTCCAACGTAGCCAAAGTCACCCTCCGAAAAACAAAAAAAGGGCATAGAGCCCAGATAAATATCGATTCAGAGTAAATCGCACGTAACAAAAAGCCCCGATGTCAAATCGGGGCTTGGCGCTTTACCCTGACTGTCGCCTCGCAGCGACCGCTTTCCTGAGCGTAGGAAATGCGTGAAATTTGGTTGCGGGGGCCGGATTTGAACCGACGACCTTCGGGTTATGAGCCCGACGAGCTACCATGCTGCTCCACCCCGCGTCCGAATCGTGCGAGATTATAGCCACTCTAGCTTCTTGGTACAAGAGCGAGACTGACTATAATATACTCGATTGCCCGAGCTCACTGCTTAATTGGTGCCGTGGGCGGGACTCGAACCCGCACACCCTAGAGCACTACCCCCTCAAGATAGCGTGTCTACCAATTCCACCACCACGGCAAAACTCTCTTACTGGGGAACGTCAGTATCTTTGTTTACTGGCGCTTTAGTCTGCTCAGCCTGTTCGGTTTGTTGCAGATTTTCCCACTCACTACCCTGCTTCACCTTGTGTGTGGACAGAGATCCAAGCACCAAGCTGATAATGAAAAACAGAGTAGCCAAAATTGCTGTTGTTCGGGTCAGGAAACTACCTGAACCACCGGAGCCGAATACAGTATTCGATGCCCCTGCGCCGAAGGAGGCGCCCATGTCAGCCCCTTTACCTTGCTGAATCATCACCAGACCAATCAGAGCCAGTGATACCAACAGATAAACGACTAAAAGAATCTCGTACATTTAACTTGCACCCTTTGCCGCTTCAACAATTCCTAAAAACGTGTCGCTATCAAGACTTGCACCACCAATCAGACCGCCATCAATGTCGGGCTGGGCAAACAAATCTCTCGCGTTGGTCGGCGTTACGCTCCCACCATAGATGATTCTAACTTTTTCACCTATTACCGGAGTATCCTCCGCCAAGCGACCGCGTATAAAGGAATGAACCTCTTGTGCCTGCTCGGGTGTGGCGCACTTACCTGTACCTACAGCCCAAATCGGCTCGTAGGCGATGATAGCATTATCGAAAGCCATCGCGCCATTTTTCTCTATGACGATATCCAGTTCTTCAGCGATCACCTCAAAGGCTCTTCTCGCTTGCCTTGCTGCACCTGACTCACCTAAACAGAGGATGGGAATCAAGCCTGCCGCTCTGGCTGCCGCAAACTTCTCTGCGACTATAAAACTGGTCTCACCAAAGAGACGCCTGCGCTCGGAGTGCCCTACCAATACGTAACGACACCCTGCCTCGACCAGCATCTGACACGAGATTTCTCCGGTGTAAGCGCCAGCATAGTGCTGACTCACATTCTGAGCCCCCAACCTTATTACTTTCTGCTCATTGAGCAGTGAAGCGGTAAAGTCGAGATGCACATGGGAAGGACAGAGAACCACATCTACTTTTTCATCAACACCTTTCAGGCATTGACTCGTAAACTGCTCTAACTGCGACCTACTACCGTGCAACTTCCAATTGGCTGCTACAAACGGCTTGCGGTTTCCCATCGGCAACTCCCTTGCGAAAGCGGGGCTGATAATATCCAGAGGATGCTCAGCTGACAAGTGCTATTTTTAATTTTTTGAATCGTTTGAACAAGATACAACCAGGGCGGCTAAAAAGCCGCCCCCCGTGCTCATTAAAACGCCGACTTTACCTGTTGTGCGATACGCTGAGCCATGTCACGTACCTGCTGCTCATGCTCCCCTTCCACCATCACCCTGATAAGAGGCTCGGTGCCGGATTTGCGCAACAGGACTCGACCTCGACCAGCCAACTCCTGCTCTACCTTGGCAACCTCCTCCATAACAGCATCAGCCGCCAACGGATCATTGCCTTCGGCAAAGCGGACATTCACCAGCACTTGCGGGAACTTGCTCATACCGGAGCGCAACTTGGCCAGCGGCATCTCGGCACTGCGCATGGCAGTGAGCACTTGCAAGGCGGCTACAATGCCATCACCTGTGGTGGTTTGATCCAGGCAGATGATGTGACCTGAGTTCTCACCACCGATACGCCAGCCTTTCTCTTCCATCATCTCCAGTACATAGCGGTCACCCACCTGCGCACGGGCAAACGGAATACCCAAGGTCTGCAAGGCCAGCTCCAGACCCATATTGGCCATCAAGGTGCCGACTACGCCACCCTTGAGGCGACCATTGCGCAAGGCATCGCGGGCGATGATATAGAGGATTTCGTCACCGTCGATGAGATAACCGGTATGGTCAACCATGATCAGACGATCACCGTCACCATCAAATGCAACCCCCAGATCGGCCTTGCACTCCAATACCTTGGCAACCAGCGCCTCAGGTGCGGTAGAACCGACGCCATCGTTAATATTGAGGCCATCCGGAGCACAGCCCATGGTGATCACGTCGGCGCCCAACTCGCGGAAAACGGAAGGGGCGATGTGATAAGTGGCACCATGACCACAATCAACCACCATCTTGACACCATCAAGGTTCATATGAGAGGGGAAGGTGCTCTTGCAAAATTCGATATAGCGACCAGCCGCATCATCAATGCGCATTGCTTTACCAAGCAGGGCAGACTCGACACAAGTGAGCTCGTGGTCAAGTTCGGCCTCGATGGCCATCTCGACATCATCGGGCAGCTTGGTGCCATCGGCGGAGAAGAACTTGATGCCGTTGTCATAGAAGGGGTTGTGGGAGGCACTGATGACGATACCGGCTTCGGCACGGAAGGTGCGCGTCAGATAAGCAACCGCCGGAGTGGGCATGGGCCCCATCAGAATGGCCTTGAGACCCGCGGCGGAAAGCCCGGCTTCCAGTGCGGATTCCAGCATGTAACCGGAGATGCGGGTATCTTTGCCAATCAACACCTTCTTGGTACCTTTCTTGGACAACACCTTGCCAGCCGCCCAACCCAGCTTCATCACGAATTCAGGGGTGATAGGATACTCGCCAACCTTGCCACGCACGCCATCGGTGCCGAAATACTTTCTTGCCATTGTCTGTTCTCTTTATTATTTGGAAATAAAATCTTGTCCCGTCATTACCTGCCAGCCCACGCGCAGTGCATCCATGGTTTCCCGCACATCATGCACCCTGATGATACGGGCACCATGTTGCATCCCGATAAGGGCGCATGCCAGACTGCCCGCTAGGCGCTCGTCAACCGAACGGCCCAGCAGGTTGCCTATCATAGACTTTCGCGACATCCCCACCAAGAGCGGCAAGCCATAATCGAGCAGTTCCTTTTGGGCCACCAGTAGCTGGTAGTTGTGCGCCTGGGTCTTGCCGAAACCGTAGCCGGGATCCAGCAGCAGCTGTTCACGCGCAATACCGGCAGCCATGCAAGCCGTGATTCGCTCATCAAAAAAGCCACGCACCTCCCCCAGCAGATCGTCATAGTGTGGCTCGACCTGCATGGTTCTCGGTTGCCCCTGCATATGCATCAGACAAACCGGTACCCGGGCTTCGGCGGCAGCCTGCAGTGCACCCTCCTCTTGGAGCGCCCTCACATCGTTGATCAGATGGGCACCCGCTTGGCAGCCTTCCCGCATCACCCCCGCCTTGGAGGTGTCGAGAGAGATCATCACCTCCAGCTCTGCGGCTATTCGCTTGATTACGGGAATGACTCTGTCGAGCTCCTCCTGCTCACTCACATCCGGCGCGCCGGGGCGAGTGGACTCGCCACCGATATCGATCAGCGTGGCACCATCAGAGACCATCTGACGCGCATGGGCCATCGCCCGTTCAATCTGATTGAAATTGCCACCATCGGAGAAGGAGTCAGGGGTTACGTTGAGGATCCCCATCACATGGGGGCGATCGAGAGAGAGGCTGAGCCCCTTGCTGATTAACTGCATCTTCGCGTCCATTTGCATAAAGAAAAACCCCGGGCAAGCCCGGGGTTTGGAGAGTCACGATTATTTGGCCGGAGCGTCGTTGGCTTTGTCGATAGTGACATCCGCCACCGGTGCAGCCTCATCGGCCGGCTTGGCCTCGGCAGCAACAGTAGAACCACCCTGCGGCGTATCACCATGCTCATCATGCCAGTTGCTCGGAGCACGGACCTCGCGGCGCGCCATCAGATCATCGATCTGCTTGGCGTCGATGGTTTCGTACTTCATCAGCGCATCTTTCATGGTGTGTAACACGTCCATGTTATCCAGCAAGATCTGCTTGGAGCGGGCGTAGTTGCGATCAATCACCAGCTTGACCTCGGCATCGATGACGCGGGCGGTATCGTCAGACATATGCTTGGCCTTAGCCATGCTGCGGCCGAGGAACACTTCACCGTCCTCTTCGGCATAGAGCATGGGACCAAGACGCTCGGACATGCCCCACTGGGTCACCATCTTGCGAGCAATGTCAGTCGCACGCTCGATGTCGTTGGACGCACCGGTAGAGACCTTTTCGGCGCCGTAGATCAGCTCTTCTGCCAAGCGACCGCCATACAGACTGGAGATCATTGACTCCAGATGCTGCTTGGAGTGGCTCCAGCGATCCTGCTCCGGCAGATACATGGTGACACCCAGCGCACGACCACGGGGAATGATTGAGACCTTGTAGACAGGATCATGATCCGGTACCACACGACCAATGATGGCGTGACCCGCTTCATGGTATGCCGTCATCTCTTTCTCGGACTCTTTCATCACCATGGAGCGACGTTCAGCGCCCATCATGATCTTGTCCTTGGCCTTCTCGAACTCGGCCATAGAAACCACACGGCGGCTTTCACGGGCAGAGAAGAGGGCTGCTTCGTTGACCAGGTTGGCCAAGTCAGCACCGGAGAAACCGGGGGTACCACGAGCAATCAGGGCCGGATTGACGTCATCCGCCAACGGAACTTTGCGCATGTGAACTTTCAGGATCTGCTCACGACCACGGACATCCGGCAGACCGACCACAACCTGGCGGTCGAAACGACCCGGACGCAGCAATGCAGGATCCAGTACGTCAGGACGGTTGGTTGCAGCGATGACGATGACGCCTTCATTACCTTCAAAACCATCCATTTCAACCAGCATCTGGTTCAGAGTCTGCTCACGTTCATCGTGACCACCACCCAGACCGGCGCCACGCTGACGACCGACCGCATCAATTTCATCAATGAAGATGATGCAAGGGGAGGACTTCTTGGCCTGCTCGAACATGTCACGTACCCGCGAGGCACCGACACCAACGAACATCTCCACGAAATCAGAACCGGAGATAGTAAAGAACGGAACCTTGGCTTCACCAGCAATGGCCTTGGCCAGCAGGGTCTTACCGGTACCAGGTGGGCCAACCAGCAGCACACCAGTCGGGATCTTGCCACCCAGTTTCTGGAACTTGCTCGGATCACGCAGATAGTCGACCAGCTCCTTCACTTCCTCTTTGGCCTCATCGCAACCAGCGACATCGGCAAAGGTGGTCTTGATCTGATCTTCACTCATCAGTCGAGCCTTGCTCTTGCCGAACGACATGGCACCTTTGCCACCGCCGCCCTGCATCTGACGCATGAAGAAGACCCAGACACCGATCAGCAACAGCATCGGGAACCAGGAGATGAAGATAGAGGTCAACAGAGACGGCTCTTCCGGCTTCTCGCCCATCACTTTAACGTTGTGATTGAGCATATCATTGAGCAGCTGGGGATCCGGCGCAGGGATGATGGTGGTGAATTTTTCACCAGTGCGCTTGACGCCATTAATGACCTTACCATCCATCCGCACTTCACGGATCTGCTCTTGGGTCACTTCTTTAACGAAGCTGGAATAGTCCAGCTGGCGACTGGTGGTATCGCTGGGGCTGAAGCTATTGAACACCGACATCAATACGACGGCGATGACCAGCCACAGGATTAAGTTTTTCGCCATGTCACTCAAATCAGTAACCTCGCAGACTGACAGTTAACGATGAAGGGTAGGGTACTACAGTTTAAAACCGGTAGCCACAATGTAGACTTCCCGAGATCTGGCACGGGATGAGTCTGGTTTACGAATTTTAACAGCTGAAAAAAGTTTACGTATTTCATTGAGATAGGTATCAAACCCTTCCCCCTGGAACACCTTCACTACGAAACTGCCGTCACTGCGTAATACCTGATTACACATGTCCAGTGCCAGCTCGACAAGATACATGGCGCGCGCCTGATCCACCTGCTGGGTACCGCTCATGTTAGGTGCCATATCAGACATCACAACATCGACCTTATCGGGACCGACTCTTCCCAGCAAGGCACTGAGCACAGCATCCTCCCGAAAGTCCCCTTGCAGGAAATCGACACCGGCAATGGGATCCATCGGCAAAATATCACATGCAATAACGCGACCCGACTCACCAACCTGTTCAACCGCGAACTGGGACCAGCCACCAGGAGCCGCCCCCAAATCCACAACTGTCATGCCGTTTTTGAGCAAGCGATCCTTGCCCTGAATCTCGTCAATCTTGAAAACAGCACGGGAACGCAGGCCCAATTTTTGAGCTTTTTTGACGTATTGATCGTCGAAATGTTCTTTTAACCAGCGGCTAGAACTGGGGGAACGCTTTTTCTGGGTCATGATAATCGACTTTAAAAAACCACAAGGGTTATTAGTATTAAGGGCTAAGTGGGGTTAGAATACGCCCCTTTCAACCCTGACTTATGAAGAAATTGCGATGATTCTCAACAATAAACAGAAACAGTACCTCAAGGGCCTTGCTCACAGCCTCAAACCCGTCGTCCTGCTGGGTCAGCATGGTCTGACCGAAGGTGTACTGGCCGAAATCGATCTGGCACTGAACCATCACGAGCTGATCAAGGTTAAGGTTGCCGCTGAAGATCGCGAGATGAAGCAACTGGTTATGGATGCAATCGTCCGTGAAACCGCTGCAATCAAGGTGCAAAGCATGGGCCACGTGCTGACTATTTATCGTCAAGCCACCGAGCCAAAAATCCAGCTGCCCCGCAAGTAAAAGGGAAGAGCATCGCTCTTTCCTTATTCCACTTCTTCCCGAGTCGCTTGCCAAAGTAGTCGCAAAGCCCTTAACCTGCGATGAATACTTTTGGATACGCATTATGGCTCACCATCAAATTCTCACTGAAGATGAGCTGGCCATGCTGCGGGACTTGGGGAGCAATCAGGACACCCATGTCCTGAGTGGACACCTTGATGCCCCCATGCTTGGCTTGCTGCACAAAGCCGAACACCTGGTACTCGAAGCGCGCTTCGCAGGCCATCAGTTACGCTTTCCGCTTACCTTTATCGAAGCCGCTGAGGGTGTTGTCGAGCCTCGGCTGGCTGCACCAGTGATCAGGGAGCTTGGCTTTACCCGGCCACGGGCCTGGCGTCTCGAGCAAAAAGCCAAATTACACAGCAGTAAAGGGCTATTTCAAGTATTAAGCCTCTCACTGAACGGCCTCATTGTCGAAAACTTGCCAACCGATATGCTAGCCGATGACTCACTCAGTGGAGAACTCTGCATCGCGCAAGAGGCTTGTTTCCCCCTTGATGCCAGATTGGTTCGGCGCATCAAGTCTGATGCCAACCATGCAACCTGGGCACTGAGCTTTCAGATGAGCGAAAGCGACATCGAACGGCTACGTCAGTGGCTGTTCCAGCGCCATCAGAATACCTTTACCGAGGCTTATCTGCCCTAGCAAGTATCTCAGTCTTAGCCAAATACAACAGGGGAGCACCAGCCCCCCTGTTTCGTCATAACCTGACGTCGCTTAAACGTAAGCTACGTTCAGCACTTCGTATTCCACATCACCAGCAGGGGTCTTGACGATAGCGACATCGTCTACTTCCTTGCCAATCAGCGCACGGGCAATCGGCGAGTTGACAGAGATAAGGTTTTGTTTGATATCCGCCTCATCATCACCCACGATGCGGTAGATAACCTCTTCCTCGGTCTCGCTCTTGAGCAGAGTCACGGTCGCGCCAAAAATGACACGGCCATTATTGGTGATCTTGGTGACATCGATCACCTGAGCATTGGAGAGCTTGGCTTCGATCTCCTGGATGCGGCCTTCGCAGAACCCCTGCTGCTCACGGGCAGCGTGGTATTCGGCATTTTCTTTCAGATCGCCATGCTCACGCGCATCGGCAATCGCTTCGATAATCTGGGGACGAAGCTCGGTCTTGAGATGGTCGAGCTCTGCGCGCAGCTTCTCAGCGCCGCGAACAGTCATCGGAGTATGATTCATAGTCGAAACCTGGGTTGCTTGAAAATAGACACTGCGGCTATCTGCTAGGAAGCCGCAGCAATCGGTTCGGATGAGGCATCTTAATATGAAGCCAACACAAAATCCACGTCAGCGCCCTGCAGCCAGTCCGCCCTGGTTGTCCCGCATCGGCAATGCTTACTTCCCTTCCGGTACCGAGATAGGCGCCGATACGGTCGGTTTACCCTGCAGGATAGAGATCTCTACCCGACGGTTCATCCGACGATTCTCGGGGGTGGTGTTGGGCACAAGCGGCTGGGAATCTGCCATCCCCTGCACCACCAGCCGCCGACCATCGAAGCCTGGCTCCTTGACCATCTGATGCGCCACCGCCACCGCCCGCTGGGAGGAGAGCTCCCAGTTGGACTGGAACAGCTCATCTTCGGTCGCGACGTTATCGGTGTGACCAGAAATGGTTATTTCACCCGGTACATCCTTGAGCAACGCAGCAACCTTGCGAATAACCGGCCAGAACTGGGGTTGCAAAAAAGCGGATCCGGCAGGAAATGACGCTTTTTCCCTGATCCGGATGATAATCTGTTGGCCCAGCGCCTCGATCTCGATGGCTCCGTCTTGAATCTGATCTTTCATCTGTTCAGCGAGCGCTTTGGCCAAGGTATTGGACTGCTGCTGTGCTTTTTGCGCATCCTGAGCCGTGTCCCCCCCTGTCTGTTTGCCATCACTCTTGTCCTGACCACCAGCCTGATCCGACTCACCGGGCAGAAATTCCAGTTCGGTCTGGGTCATGTCGATGGTCTGCTGCATCACGGTATCAATCGGCGTTGGCTCGGGACGGCCAGGCCGAAATTCCTGGGCAATCACCGAGGTACCTTTGGGAATATCTTTTACCTCGAGAATATTCTGCACACCGAAGGCTTTTTCCATGGAACCCGCGATTTGCTTGAATTTTTGTACATCCATCTCGGCAAAGGAGAGCAACAACACAAAGAAACACATCAACAGTGACATCAAGTCGGCAAACGTACCCATGTACGCGGGTAGGCCGGGCGGCGGACATTTGCAATCGGACATACTGCCCCCTACTCGGTGCCGGTATTACGTTTGGATTGATTCAGATAGTTTTGCAACATCGACTGGATCACCCGCGGGTTCTGGCCATCCTGAATCCCCATAATGGCGTCCAGAATCAACGCTCGACACAGTTTTTCCTCGCCGCTACGCAGCTCCAGCTTGTCCGCGATGGGAATCGCGACCATGTTTGCCAAAATCGCACCATAAAGGGTGGTCAACAAGGCAACCGCCATCGCCGGGCCGATTGACTTGGGGTCACTCATGTTGGCCAGCATAGCCACCAGTCCCACCAAGGTACCTATCATCCCCATGGCAGGGCCCAGATCCCCGAGGGTACGGAAAACCTTGATGGCGGTGACATGACGCTCGGCAGTCAACTCGATATCTTTTTCCATCACGGCACGTACCACATCGGCATCGTGGCCATCCACCAGCATATCGATCCCTTTTTTCATGAAAGGATTGGGGATCTCAGCCGCTTCCAGCGCCAGAAAGCCCCCTTTGCGAGCTGCATCAGCCAGTTCGACCGCCTTGGTAATTAAATCATCCAGCTTGTCGCCCTTGTACATAAAGGCTTTGCCGCCAACCTTGAATGCCATAAAGAACTGGCCAATGTTGAACTTCATCATGGCGATGAAGATTGAACCAAAAATGGTGATATAGACCGATGGCATATCCACATACATGCTCATGGGGCCGCCCAGCAGCATGCCGTAAACCACCACCCCGAAACCCAGCACTATCCCTATCAGACTGCCTAGATCCACGTTCCTACTCCTGTCACCCGTTCTTATGGCTATTATAGTCTGTTGAATTTTCTGCTATTGCATCCCATGCGGCAAGCCTCAACCCACAGAGAATGCTGGTTCATTATCGACCAGTTTATCGAGAGTTTGAGGGGCCAGTGCTTTTCTGCCTCCCCCCTGCGGACGGTCGATGTTAATATAAGCCGTTTTTTCAATCCCCGAGGATGGACATGGCCAGTAAAAAAATCGACCGTCTGAGTTTTGATGCCACTCTGGAAGAGCTGGAAACCATCGTTCATCAGCTGGAACAAGGTTCCCTACCCCTGGAAGAGGCGCTCAAACAGTTCGAGCAAGGAGTCCATCTGGTGCGGGCCGGTCAGCAGAAGCTGGAACTGGCCGAACAGAAGATCCAGATCCTGCTCAGCCAAGCCGATGGCAGTGATAAGCTCGCCCCCTTCCAGCCAGAACAAGGAGAGGAGTGAGTGGCGCTGGACCATTTTTCCCGTCTGCATCGTCAGCGTATTGACGACTGTCTGTCAGCACAACTTGAATCCTTGCCCGCCATGGCGCCACGGCTGCGCGATGCCATGAGCTACGGCCTGCTGCTGGGCGGCAAGCGGGTACGCCCGTTTCTGGTCTACGCTGTCGGCGAAATGCTTGGGGTAAAGAGCGATCTGCTGGATGGCCCCGCCGCTGCCGTGGAGTGCATCCACGCCTACTCCCTGCTGCACGATGACCTGCCCGCCATGGATGACGACGACCTGCGTCGCGGCCAGCCAACCGTCCACAAGGCGTTTGATGAAGGCACCGCCATTCTGGCCGGTGATGCGCTGCAGACCCTGGCATTCTCCATTCTGGCCGACCACCCCATGCCCGATACTCTGATGGCCAACCGGGTGCGGATGCTGAGTACCCTCGCCCGCGCCTCCGGCTATCTCGGCATGTGTGGTGGTCAGGCACTGGATCTGCAGGCCGAAGGCCGCCAGATCTCGCTTGCCGAGCTGGAGCAGGTGCACCGCCACAAGACCGGTGCGCTGATTGAGTGCGCCGTGGAGCTCGGTGCCCTGTGTAAGGCCGATGTGGATGATGCCACCCTGGCCGCGCTGCAAAGCTATGCCGCTGCCATCGGGCTGGCCTTTCAGGTGCAGGATGACATCCTCGATATCACAGGTGATACCGCCACCCTCGGCAAGCCGCAAGGCTCTGACCTGGCGCTGGAGAAAAGTACCTATCCGGCCCTGCTCGGTCTTGAAAATGCCCGTGAGCTGGCTCGCGAACTGCACGGCAAAGCCTTAACAGCCCTGCAATCCTTGCCCTACAATACCGACATTCTGGAAGCGTTCGCCGATTACATCATCGAGCGAACCCACTAAACGCTGGATAACAGTAACAATATGAGCGTTGATATTAGCAATTTCCCCAACCTGGCCCTGGCGGACACGCCAATCGAGCTGCGTTCCTTGCCCAAAGATCGGCTGCCGGTGCTGTGCAACGAGCTGCGCGAATATCTGCTGCGCTCGGTCAGCCGCTCCAGCGGACACTTTGCCTCCGGTCTCGGCACGGTCGAACTGACCGTGGCGCTGCACTACGTCTACAACACGCCGTTTGATCGGTTGATCTGGGATGTGGGCCATCAGGCCTATCCCCACAAGATCCTGACCGGACGCCGTGACCGGATCCACACCATCCGCCAGAAGGATGGTCTGCACCCCTTCCCCTGGCGTGACGAGAGCGAGTACGACGTCCTCTCCGTCGGCCACTCCAGCACCTCCATCGGTGCCGCCCTCGGCATGGCGGTTGCCGCCGAGAGCGAAGGGCTGGGTCGCAAGGTGGTTGCGGTGATTGGTGACGGTGCCATTACCGCGGGGATGGCGTTTGAAGCGCTCAACCACGCCGGCGATGTGCACAAGGACATGCTGGTGATCCTCAACGACAACGAGATGTCCATCTCCGAGAACGTCGGCGCGCTCAACAACCATCTGGCCCGGGTCATGTCCGGCAAGCTCTACACCACCATCCGCGAAGGCGGCAAGAAGGTGCTGGCGGGTCTGCCACCGGTCAAGGAGCTTGCCAAACGGGCCGAAGAGCACCTCAAGGGAATGGTGGTGCCCGGCACCCTGTTCGAGGAGTTCGGCTTCAACTATATCGGCCCCATCGACGGTCACGATATCGAGGCGCTGGTCGAGACCCTGCGCAACATGCGCAACCTCAAGGGCCCGCAGCTGCTGCACGTCAAGACCAAGAAGGGCAAGGGTTACGAGCCGGCCGAGAAAGACCCCATCGGTTATCATGCTGTGCCCAAGTTCAATCCGGACGAGTGCTCCCTGCCCAAGGCGAGCGGGGCCAAACCCACCTTCTCCGCCATCTTTGGCCAGTGGCTGTGCGACATGGCCGCCAAAGACGAGAAGCTGGTCGGCATCACCCCCGCCATGCGTGAAGGCTCAGGTCTGGTGAAATTCAGCCAGCAGTATCCGGATCGCTACTTCGATGTGGCTATTGCCGAGCAACATGCGGTCACTTTCGCCGCCGGTCTGGCCATCGCCGACAAGAAGCCGGTGGTCGCCATCTATTCGAGCTTCCTGCAGCGCGCCTACGATCAGGTGATCCACGATGTGGCGCTGCAAGATCTGCCGGTACTGTTCGCCATCGATCGGGCCGGTCTGGTGGGCGCCGATGGTCCGACCCATCAGGGGGCGTTCGACATCAGCTTCCTGCGCACCGTCCCCAATCTGGTGGTAATGACGCCGTCCGACGAGAACGAATGCCGCCAGATGCTCTATACCGGCTATCTCCATCAGGGCCCTGCCGCCGTGCGTTACCCCCGCGGCAGCAGCCTGAGCGATGCGCCCGTCTCGTCAGAGATGCAGGCGCTGGAACTCGGCAAAGGCCGCATAGTGCGAGAGGGCAAGGGCACCGCCATTCTGGCCTTTGGCACCCTGCTGCACGCTGCAAAAGCGACCGCCGAGGCACTGGATGCCACCCTGGTGGACATGCGTTTCGTCAAACCGATGGATGAGGCGCTGGTACTTTCCCTTGCTGCCAGCCACGATCACTTCGTCACTATCGAAGACAACGCCATCATGGGCGGTGCCGGTTCGGCGGTGAACGAGCTGCTGATGCGCAATAAACAGTGCAAGCCGGTGCTCAACCTCGGCCTGCCGGATCGCTTCGTGGAACAGGGCACCCAGCAGGAGATCTATGCCCTGCTTGGTCTGGACGATGCCGGCATCCAGCTCAGCATCGAAACCTGGCTGCAAGCCTGATCTGCTGCGAGTTAAAGAGCAAACAAGAGAAGGGCGCCTGATGGCGCCCTTCTTGTATCTTCACTTCTGACCGGTGTTAACCCTTGTAAATCTTCGGGTTAAACACATCCCGCAGCCAGTCACCCAGCAGGTTGATGACCAGCACCAGCACCACCAGACAGATCCCCGGGAAGGCAGTGATCCACCAGGAGCCGGAGAAGATGTAGTTGAAGCCGACGCTGATGAGCGACCCCAGCGACGGCTGGTCTACCGGCATCCCCAGACCGAGGAAGGAGAGTGCCGCCTCGCTCATGATGGCGTTGGCCACCTGCACGGTGGATATCACCAGAATGGGCGACAGGCAGTTGGGCAGAATGTGGCGGAACATAATGCGCGGGGCACGGAATCCCATCACCTTGGCTGCTTCCACATACTCCTTCTTCTTCTCCGCCAGTACAGAAGCGCGCACGGTACGTGCGTACTGTGGCCACTCGGCAATACCGATGATCACCACCAGCATCATGATGGCGAACTTCGAGTAGAACTCGGAGCCAAAGGTTGCCTGAAAGATGGCGGAGATGATGATCGCCACCATCATGGTGGAGAACGACAGCTGCACGTCGGCAAAGCGCATCAGCAAGTTGTCGATGCGGCCACCGAAGTAACCGGCAATCAGACCGATGACGATACCGAGCACCAGCTGTAGCGCCACCGCAAACAGACCGATGGAGAGTGAAATACGGGCACCATAGAGGATGGTGCTCCAGATATCGCGCCCCTGGTTATCGGTGCCGAGCCAGAAACGTGCATCGCCCCCTTCCAGCCAGGAGGGTGGCAGTTCAGCATCCATCAGATCAAAACTGGTCTGGTCATAGACGTTGTGCGGTGCCAGCCAGGGCGCCAATAGCGCCGCCAGCACAAACAGCACGAAGATGGCAAAGCTGAACATGGCTACCTTGTCCCGCAGGAAGTAGTAGACGATGTCAGCATTCTTGAAGCGCGCCCAACGGCCTGGGCGTGTAGTTACAGCATTAGTCATCTGTTACCCCTTGGCGGTCAGGTTGACGGTCGGGTTGATAAACCCGTAGAGCAGGTCGACCAGGGTGTTGGTCACCACAAAAATCAGCCCCACGAAGATGACGTAGGCGGTGATCAGCGGAGTATCGACCCGGTGGATCGCCTCGAGGAACAGGAAACCGGTCCCCGGCCACTGGAACACGCTCTCGGTCAGGATGGTGTAAGCCACCATGGTGCCGATCTGCACCCCACCGACGGTAATCACCGGCAGCATGGTGTTTTTGAGGGCGTGGCTGTAGTAGACCTTGTTGTTGTCCAGCCCCTTGGCACGGGCGAACTTGACGTACTCGGAGGAGAGCTGCTCCAGCATCTCGGAGCGCACCAGCCGGATAAACAGCGGCAGCATAATGGAGGAGAGCGACACCGCAGGCAGGATCAGGTGCTTGATACCATCCCAGGTGAAGAAGCCCGACTCCCAACCCAGCAGGTTATAGGTCTCGCCGCGGCCATAGGCCGGCAGCCAGCCCAGCTGGATGGAGAAGAGATACATCAACATGATGGCGGTCAAAAACACCGGGATCGAGATACCGATACTGCTCCCCGCCATGATGATCTTGGTGGCAATGCTGCGCGGGTGGATCGCCGAGTAAACACCGAGCGGAATAGAGACCACCACTATGATCAGCGCGGCGGCAAACACCAGCTCAAGGGTTGCCACCAGCTTGTCGAGGATCACCTCGAGAGCAGGTCGCTTGAAGAAATAGGAGGTGCCCAAATCCCCATGCACCGCATTTTTCAAAAAGCGGCTGTATTTAATGAGGAAGGGATCATTGAGGCCCATCTTCTCACGCAACTCGTGACGCTGGGCTTCGGAGACCGATTGTCCCACCATCTCGCGCAACGGGTCACCCAGGTTGTCCTGGATGGAGAAGGCGACCAGGCTGATGACGAACATCACTATCACGGCCTGATAGAACCGTTTCAGCAGGAATGTAAACATGCTTGTCCTTCTACGTGGCCTGTGTCGTGGCACAGGCTTCTGTTAGCAGGCGGAGTGGCCAGCTGACCACCCCGCCCCGTCCTTCCTTGTGACGTTCGCTTACTTGCCGACCACCAGGTCACC
Organism: Aeromonas sobria; assembly: GCF_000820145.1. GTDB lineage: Bacteria > Pseudomonadota > Gammaproteobacteria > Enterobacterales > Aeromonadaceae > Aeromonas > Aeromonas sobria. The sequence continues at coordinate 90,996 of NZ_CDBW01000003.1, forward strand.
CAGGTAAGGGAAGTTCATCACGTTGACCACCGGCTTGATGTCGACGTTCTTCTTGGCGCCATAGGCCAGATCTTCCCAGTGCAACGGCACATAGGCAGCATCTTCGATCAGCATGGCTTCGACCTTCTTCAGCATCTCGGCACGCTTGGCTGGGTCGGTCTCGGCGTTGGCATCCATCACCAGCTTGTCAGCTTCGGCGTTGGCATAACCGGCGCAGTTGTACTGACCCATACCGCTCTTGGCATCCTTGGTGAAGGTCAGGAACTCGAAGAAGTTCGCAGTATCTTCGGTGTCGGAGTGCCAGCCGATCAGCTGCATGTCCGCAGCGCACTTGTCAAACTCCGGCCAGTACTGGGCCACCGGCATGGTCTTCAGATCAACCTTGATGTTGATCTTGGCCAGCATGGCGGAGACAGCCTGGGCAATCTTGACGTCGTTGACGTAGCGGGCCGCCGGGGAGATGAAAGTCATCTTGAAGCCCTTCTCGTAACCGGCCTCTTTCATCAGCTCCTTGGCCTTGGCCAGATCATACTGGGGCACCAGCGCCTCGTTGTGACCGGCATAGCCTTTCGGGCTCAGCTGACCTGCGGGAGTGCCGAAGCCCTTGTTGATCTTCTCGACGATACCCACCTGGTTGATGGCGTAGTTGATCGCCTGACGCACCCGCTTGTCTTTCAGCGCCGGGTTGGTGTTCTGGTTCAGCTCGATGATGATGGCGCGGGTACCGGACAGGGTCACCAGCTGGGAATCCTTGCCATTCTTGACCCGCTCCAGATCGTTGGGCGCGACCGGATAGATCATGTCCACGTCGCCACCCAGCAGGGCTGCAACACGGGTCGCATCTTCCTTGATCGGCACCACGGTCAGGTTTTCGACGTTACCCTTGGAGGCTTTGTCCCAGTAGTTGGCGTTGCGGGCATAGTCCAGCTTCACACCCTGCTCGCGGAACTTGACGATAAACGGACCAGTACCAGATACGTTGGTAGAAGCGTAGGAGTCGCCATTTTTGACGATCTCGGCCTTGTCTTTACCTGCTTCGGTCTTGCCGGTGTAGAACTTGGAGTCCATCGGGAAGATGTAGGTGACGGTCTGCAGCACCAGCGGGAACGGCTTGGCGGTGATCAGATCGACGGTGTAGTCATCGACCTTCTTCACTTCGCTGATCGGGTCGAAGATCGCCTTGAAGTCGACGGAGGATTTCAGGCGGTTGACGGTCCACACCACGTCGTCGGCGGTGAAGTCGTTGCCGGAGTGAAACTTGACTCCTTTGCGCAGGTGGAAGCGGACGGTCTTGTCATCGACACGCTCAAACTTCTCGGCCAGACGGGGCTCGAATTTCAGGTCCTGGGTGTAACGCATCAGGGGATCGAATACCAGGTGCGACATCTCCAGGGTCTGACCGGAGAGCTGCTCCTGCGGATCCAGCGAAGTGGCGTCAGAGGCGACACCGACCTTGATATCAGCGGCTGAAACACTGAAGGCGAAACCGGCGGCAAACAGCGCCAGGGCAATTTTGGATAATCCTTTCTTCATCGTTTTCTCCATGCTTTTGGCTTTTTTATTAAATGACAAGGTACTTAAGTCACCATCCGGCGAACCGGCGCGTTACTAGCTGGCGATTTCCAGCCCCTCACGGGACATGCCTTTAAATGCAGGCATGAGGGAGATCAGCTTGCGGCTGTACTCATGCTCGGCATTGGTAAAGAGTTTCTCGGTGGCGGCCACCTCCACCAGATGACCGTGCTGCATCACCCCGATGCGATCGCACATCTGGCGGATCACCGGCAGATCGTGGCTGATGAACAGCATGGTGAGCTTGAGCTCCTGCTGCAGATCTTTAAGCAGGTTGAGGATCTGGGCCTGCACCGACACATCCAGCGCCGAAGTGGGCTCGTCACAGATCAGGAAGCGCGGACGAGTGGCCAAGGCGCGGGCAATGGAGATGCGCTGGCGCTGACCGCCGGAGAACTCGTGGGGATACTTGACCCCAGCACCACGGCCAAGCCCGACATGATCGAGCAGATCATTGACGATCCCCTCAATCTGGCTCTCGCTGCGGGCCAATTTGTGGAAGCGGATCGGCTCGGCAATGATGTCGCGCACCTTCATCCGCGGGTTCATTGACGAATAGGGGTTCTGGAACACCATCTGCATCTGGCGGCGCAGCGGGCGACGCTCGCGCTCGCTTTTGAGGGCGGTCAAGTCGATCCCCTCAAAGAAAATCTGGCCGGTATCAGGCGGATAGAGGCCGGTGATGGCACGGGCTATGGTGGATTTGCCGGAACCCGACTCCCCCACCAGACCGAAGGTTTCCCCTTCGAAGATCTCGAAACTGATGTTGTTGCAGGCGCGCACATACTGGCGGCGACTCGGGAAGATGGAGTCCTTGGTGACGAACTTCAGATCGACGTTTTCCACCCGCAGCAGCGCCCCTTCATAGGCGCGCTCATCCTGACTCTGGCCGAGCCAGTGGGTCTTGAGGTCGATATTGGTATCCGGCGCACTGGCATCCTCGATATAGGAGACCAACGGGAAGCGCACCAGCTTCACGTCCGAGCGGGGTACTGCCGAGATGAGGCTGCGGGTATAGGGGTGATTGGGGCTGCCCAACACCTGTTCGGTCAGGCCGAACTCCACCAGATCGCCACGATACATCACCGCCACCTTATCGGTAACGTTGGAGACAACCCCCATGTCGTGGGTCACCAGCATGCAGCCCACCTGACGCTCTTTGCAGAGGTTGCGGATAAGCTGGAGGATCTGATCCTGAATGGAGACATCGAGGGCCGTGGTCGGCTCGTCAGCGATGATCAACTCAGGATCACACGACAGGGCTATGGCGATGACCACCCGCTGGCGCATACCGCCGGAAAACTGGTGCGGATACTGCTTGATGCGCAGTTCCGGCTGCGGGATCCCCACCGCCCCCATCAGCTCCAATGCCTTGGCAAAGGCCGCTTCGCGGGAGAGTTTGGTATTGGCCAGCATGGTCTCCACCAACTGCTGTTCAACGGTAAACAGCGGGTTGAGGGAGGTCATGGGATCTTGAAAGATAAATCCGATGCGGGAGCCACGAATGGCCCGCATCTCGTTCTGGCTCTTGCCGGAGATGAGCTCGCCATTGAGGTAGATATCGCCACGGGCAATGTGCCCGGGGGGACTGAGCAGATCGATGACGGCGTTGCCGATGGTGGACTTGCCGGCACCGGATTCTCCGACTACCCCGACAATCTCACCCTTTTCGATGGAGAAAGAGAGATCCTTCACCGCGGCCAGCACCCCGTAGCGGGAGGGGTACTCGATCCGCAAGTTTTTCACTTCGAGCAAGGACATGTTTACCTCTGCGGGGGACATCCGTCCCAAATAATTCGTCCGTAAATCAGCCGCAGATGCCGGTTGTTACCTTGGGCAATATTTGCTCAATCCATAAGGCAGCGAAACCAGCGATCCGGGCGGGTTTTTTGCATTTTTTTGGAATAACCCGCGAGTAACTTAGACGGTTTAACCTCGGGTGTAAATGCTTGCGTTATACAATCCCGCAATGTTTTGTGCAGATAACCACCCATTCAATAGCAACAAATGATGACAATCATCACAAAAATGGCCTGTCCGTCCGTATACCTATTGGTATCATTACTTTAATTTCAACAACAACGCAACAAGTAGCATTTATCACTATTTAAAACGCAAGTGCAGGTCCCGAATGAGTAGTGAATATTTATGTGAAATGGATGATAAACGGCAGCATATGCCGGTGAATGAAAATTAAGCAGATATAAATCGGGGGATGCCAGAACGGTCATCCCCCGGAAGGCAACATTCAGCCGAGCCAGAACGCCAGCAATTGCATACAAAACAGGGCAAACAACGCGGCGATCAAATCGTCCAGCATAATGCCGAGGCCACCGTGGATCCGGCGGTCAAACCAGCAGATGGGCCAGGGTTTGAGCACATCGAACAGGCGGAACAGCACGAAGCCGGCCAACACCCACTCCCAGCCAGCCGGGGCGGCAATCATGGTGACGCCAAAACCGATCACCTCATCCCAGACGATGGCGCCATGGTCTGCCATGCCAATGGCATCGGTGGCGCTCTGGCAGATACGGATCCCCACCACAAACCCCACCGCCAGCAAGGCGATAAACCAGTGGGTCGGCAGACCGCTCACCAGCAGATAGAGCGGAATAGCAACCAGCGTGCCCATGGTGCCGGGGGCCTTGGGGGAGAGGCCGGAGCCAAACCCCACCGCCAGCAAGTGGAGCGGGTTCTTCAGGTTCAGTCGTTTCAACTCGGGCTTTATCATAAAAAAGCTCATGCGAAGTGATCCCACCCTTTCAATTGCAGCTCCACTACTTGTTCGCCACGCAGATAATCGATACCCGGCTCACCCGCCAGGATGCGACCGATGCGGGTGAACTTGACCCCGCTGTGGGCCAGCGCCGTATCCAGCGCACCGTGATGTTCCTGCGGCACGGTGAAGCAGAGCTCGTAGTCATCACCACCGGCCAGCGCCAGTTGCCACGCCGCCTGATCGCTCACCGCATCGCGCAGCACTGGCGAGAGCGGCAGCAGATCGAGATCGATCTGGGCCCGCACCCCGGATGCCTTGAGAATATGACGAAGATCCGATGCCAGACCATCGGAGAGATCAAGTGCACTGCCCGCCAGCCCGCGCAGCGCCTGACCAGCCAGAATACGGGGATGAGGATGCTCGAGTCTGGGCAATACCGCAGCCAGCTGGTTCTCGTTGAGGGTGCGTTTGCCAAGCAGGTGGGAGAGCGCCAGCGCCGCATCCCCCAGAGTACCGGTCACATAGATGCCATCACCGGCTTTGGCACCGCTGCGCAGCAGGGCACGACCGGCAGGCACAGATCCCTTGACCGAGATGGTGATGGAGAGCGGCCCACGGGTCATATCACCCCCCACCAGCGCCACGTTGTAGTACTCGGCCAGTTCGAGGAACCCTTCGGCAAAACCGGCGACCCAGCTCTCGTTGATGGCTGGCAAGGTCAACGCCAGCGACACCCAGCGTGGCTCGGCTCCCATGGCAGCGAGATCGGAGAGATTGACCGCCAGCGCCTTGTAGCCGAGATCCACCGGATCCATGTCGGGAAAGAAGTGTACGCCGCTCACCAGAGTGTCGGTGCTCACTGCCAGCTGGGTATCGGGAGGCAGGGTCAGCAAGGCACAGTCATCTCCAGGGCCCATCACCACGTCCTTGCGGGCGTGGGGAACCTTGAAGTACTTATCAATCAGCTCAAATTCACCCATACAGTAAAAAGCCAGCGGTTAGGCTGGCTCCTCTCTTAATGCTGACGGACAGCAGGATCAACGCTTGCTCAGCGTCTTGATCACTTTGTCCAGTACACCGTTGACAAACTTGTGGCTGTCATCGGCAGCAAAGGCTTTGGCCAGCTCGATCGCTTCGTTGATCACCACACGGGGCGGCACATCATCACGACGGGTCAGCTCATAGGTCGCCAGACGCAGGATCGCCTTGTCCACCATGTCCACTTCTTCCAGCGGACGGGAGAGGAAAGGTGCAAATACCTTATCCAGCTCGTTGCAGTGGAGGGCTACCCCAAACAGCAGATCGCGGAAATAGCTCAGGTCTACACCCTTGGTGTCCTGATCGATCTTGAACTGCTCTTCGATGTCACCCACGTTAGCCTTGGTCATCTGCCACTGGTAGATGGCCTGGGTGGCGCAATGGCGGGCTTTACGGCGCTCGGACGGTTTCAATGTACTTCTCCTCGTTACACGTCCAGTTCTTTCAGGACGTTGATCATTTCGAGCGCTGCCAGTGCAGCCTCTGCACCCTTGTTACCCGCCTTGGTACCTGCACGCTCGATGGCTTGTTCAATGTTTTCAGTGGTCAGCACGCCGAAGGCAACGGGAATTTCATACTCCATCATTACCTGAGCCATGCCCTTGCTGTTCTCGTTTGCCACCAGGTCGAAGTGGTAAGTGCCGCCACGGATGACAGTACCGACCGCCACGATGGCGTCGTATTGACCACTCTTGGCCAACTTTTTGATGACCAATGGCATTTCCATCGCGCCCGGCACTTTTACCAGTGTCAGGTTGCTGTCCTGCACTTGACCTTGACGCTTCAGTACGTCCACCGCACCGTTCACCAGACTGTCGTTGATGAAGCTGTTGAAACGGGCAACAACAATAGCAACGCGCGCCTCAGGAGCGGCGATATTTCCTTCGATAACTTTCATTGGAAATCCTGTATCTGTGCAATCAAAAGAGCCGGAGTCAAAAGTGCGCACATTCTAGCACAACAGACCCACGACAAAAACCATGGCTGCAATAGACAGCCATGATCGCGATTTAACCAGTCCGGCGAGCTTACTCGCCGACCTATTCCACTACTTCCAGACCGCAACCGCCCGGAAGGGGATGGTACTTCTCTGGTAGAACTTTACTCGCTGACGTACTCAACCACTTCCAGACCGAAACCACCGAGGGCATGGTACTTCTTCGGCGAGCTCAAGAGGCGCATCTTGCTCACGCCAAGGGCTTTGAGGATCTGGGAACCGACGCCAACCCGGCGCGAGGTGCCCTGCCACTTGGCCCCTTCCGGTGCCAGCCCCTTGTCGGCGGCTTCAAAGCCCTTGACCCGGGCCAGCAGCTCATCACCATGAGACTCGGCACCCAGGATCACCAGAACCCCGCCATCTTTGGCGATACGCGCCATGGATTTGGGCAACGGCCAGCTACGGGCAGCGTGGCGGTCGGTCAGCAGCAGATCCCCCAACACATCGTGCAGGTGCACCCGCACCAGCGTCGGTTGGTCAGCCTGTACCTCACCCTTTTTCAGGGCGAAGTGAACCTGATTGTCGATGGTGTCGCGGAAGGTGATGAGGTCAAACTCGCCAAACTCGGTAGGCAGCTTGCACTCGGCCACTTTCTCGACCGTGGTCTCGTGCTGGTTGCGGTACTCGATAAGGTCGGCGATGGTGCCGAGCTTGATGCCGTGCTGCTCGGCGAATACTTCCAGATCCGGACGGCGCGCCATGGAGCCATCTTCGTTGAGGATCTCGACGATGACGGAGGCCGCCTCGTAACCGGCCAGACGAGCCAGATCGCAGCCAGCTTCGGTGTGACCGGCACGGGTCAGCACGCCGCCATCCTGAGCCATCAGCGGGAAAATGTGGCCCGGCTGCACCAGATCGGCCGCCTTGGCATTGGGCGCCACTGCCGCTTGCACGGTCACCGCGCGATCGGCGGCGGAGATACCTGTGGTCACCCCTTCGGCCGCTTCGATGGTCACTGTGAAGGCGGTAGAGAACTGGGCATTGTTGCGATCAACCATCAGCGGCAGCGCCAGCTGCTTGCAGCGATCCTGAGTCAGGGTCAGGCAGATGAGGCCACGGCCGTAGCGGGCCATGAAGTTGATATCCTCAGGACGGACGCAGGAGGCGGCCATGATGAGGTCACCTTCATTCTCCCTGTCTTCGTCATCCATCAGGATCACCATCTTGCCAGCCTTGATATCGGCAATGATTTCCTGGGTTGTGCTCAGCGCCATGGGTTACTCCATCAATGTGCTTGGGAATTGAGCCCGCTGGCTCAATAAAAATGCGAGTGTATGTTGCTCTAGATGGGGGCGCACTGCCCCATTTCAATCAGAGCGGGATCACAGAAAATCGTTTTGGTAGCCTGATTTAGTGCACACCGTTAGAGAAAACCGGCCTTGGCCAGGGTCTCCAGGGTCAGGGTAGAGGCGCTGCTCTCCTGAGGTTTGCCCATCATCAGCCGCTCCAGATAGCGGGCAATCTGATCCACCTCCAGGTTGACCTTGTGGCCGGGTTTCCAGCTGGCGATGGTAGTCTCCTGGGCGGTGTGGGGCACGATCGTCAGGCGGAACAGATCCCCCTGCACGGCGTTGACGGTGAGGCTGATGCCATCCACCGCAATCGAGCCTTTCTCGGCGATGTAGCGGGAGAGCTCGCCCGGCGCCTTGATCCAGTACTCGAGGGCGCGGCCACTGCTGGAGACGCTTTTCACTTCCCCAACCCCGTCCACATGACCGGAGACCAGATGGCCGCCGAGGCGAGAGGTGGGCATCAACGCCTTCTCGAGGTTGACCCGATCGCCCACCCTGGCCGCGGCAAAGCCGCTGCGCGACAGGGTTTCCAGCGACACATCGGCGGTATAGCACTGGTCGCCCAGCGCCACCACGGTGAGGCAGACGCCGTTGGTGGCGATGGAATCACCCAGCTTAATGTCGCTAAAATCCAGACCCGGCGCATGGACGGTGAGGGCCATGTCGTCGCCCTGACGGCGCAGTTCGGCCAGGGTTCCCACCGCTTCGATAATTCCGGTAAACATGCAGATCACCTTGCTGATGACGGGGGCAGAGGCTGCCCCCTTGAACATTGATAAATCAGGCTATTTTGGCGGTAATGCGAATATCCAGCCCGACCATGCGCACATCCTTGATGTTGAGCTTGGGGGCCTGAAACAGTCGGCTCAGGCCGGGCAGATGGAACAGGCCGCGCCCCTCATCACCCATCAGTTTTGGCGCCTGATAGAGCACCAGCTCATCCACCAGTCCTTTATCCAGCAGCGCGCCGCACAGCCGTGGCCCCGCTTCAACCAGCACCGAGTTGATCTGCCGTTTAGCCAGCAACATGAACAAGCTGACCAGATCCAGCTTGCCATCCAGCAGCGGCAGCTCCAGCTGCTGCACCCACTCGGGCCACTCGCCGGATGCCTTGTGGCGGGCCAGCAGCACCGGGCTTTCGCTCTGGAACAACGGCAGGTCGGGGGTGAGCCGGTTTTGCGAATCGACGATGACCCGCAGCGGCTGGCGCAGGGTCTCTTTGGGATAGCTGGCCTTGACCGACGGGGGCAGCTCGTCCCAACGCACGGTCAGGGAGGCGCCATCGGCCAGCACTGTCTCGGCGCTGGAGAGTACCGCATCGTGGCGGGCTCGCAGCCGCTGCACGTCGCGGCGCGCATCGGGGGAGGTGATCCACTGGCTCTCGCCGCTCGCCATGGCGGTGCGACCATCGAGGCTGGCACCCAGCTTGATTGTGGTCCGTGGAAACGCGGTTCGCATCCGCTTGAAAAAGCCCGGATTGAGCGCCTCGGCATCGCTGGCTAGCAGGCCAAAATCGGTCTTGATACCTGCCTCGGAGAGCATGCGCAGACCGCGCCCGGCCACTTCGGGATTGGGATCGACCATGGCCGCCACCACCCGGGCAATACCGGCTTTGATCAGCGCCTCGGCGCAAGGGGGAGTACGGCCATGGTGAGAGCAGGGTTCGAGGGTCACATAGGCGGTGGCGCCACGGGCATTGTCACCGGCGGCGCGCAGGGCATAGACCTCAGCATGGGGCTCGCCCGCCTTCTGATGCCACCCTTCGCCAACCACCACCCCATCTTTGACCAGCACGGCACCCACGCAGGGGTTGGGGGCCGTGGTGTAGCGGCCACGGCGGGCCAGTTCGAGGGCCCGACTCATCCATTGGTAATCATCTTGACTAAACATCAGGACTCCTGTCTTCAACAACACCCAAGCCGCATCCGATCACGTAACTGACTGCGTTACCGCGTCCGATTACGCGTCGCTAATCGAACCTGCGTCCGGGAAGGTTCATTTTTCCAGCTTGGCGATCTCTTCACCAAACTCACGGATATCTTCGAAGCTGCGATAGACGGAGGCAAAGCGGATATAGGCCACCTTGTCCAGACTCTTGAGCTCATCCATCACCAGATTGCCCACCAGCTCGGAGGCGACTTCCCGCTCACCGGTGGCGCGCAGGCGGGATTTGATGTGGTTGACCGCCTTTTCGATGGCCTCCATGCTCACCGGTCGCTTCTCCAGCGCCCGCAGGATGCCGGCACGCAGCTTGTCTTCGTTGAACGGCTCGCGCGAACCGTTGGACTTGATGACGCGGGGCATCACCAGCTCGGCCATCTCGAAGGTGGTAAAGCGCTCGTGACAGAGCAGACACTCACGACGGCGGCGCACCTGATGGCCTTCTGCCACCAGACGGGAATCGATCACCTTGGTATCAACCGCACTACAGAATGGGCAATGCATCGGACCTCCGGCGTTAATGGAACAGGGACCGGCCCGGCGGGCCAGGATCTAGGTCGGCCAGTGTAGCACGGCCATACAAGGGCGGTAAAAAGCGGAAAAGCGTGATTTTTCTGTCCGTTATCACCAAGGAGCAACTCAGTCGTCGTAAGGCAGGCTATCGGGATCGCAATCCAGATAATCGGGGGCGGGATCGACCGTAAACTGCGCCGCATCGATATAGTCATGACCCAGCATCAATGCCTTGCCGATCCGGTGCATGCCATCCATCACCCGACCGGCGCTGTCGAGAATAACCGGATAGGCGAGATCCGCCGCCATGATGAGCTGACAATGCTCGACCACGCTGCGCACCGTGGGGCTGGCGCCGTCATGGCCGTACCAGTGCACCCGGTCAAGTTCGGCAATCCGGCCGAGGGCCACCGCCTGCACCGGCAGGTCGCGGCTCAATCGCACCAATCGGCGCACATCCCAGGCCAGCAGCCCCTGCTCGCCGGTACGAAAGTGATACTGGGCGCGGATCGCCAGCTTGAGCGCCGCCTCCCACTCCTCATCACGCCCGTCATCGTGCATCGTTACTTTGTTACTCTGAGTCATCCGTCCTCACCTCTTGTCAAATGCCATAAAAAACAATGCCACCCGAAGGTGGCATTGGTCTCAAACCGGATTAACGCCGTTATCAGGCATAAACCGGGAAGCGGCGGCAGATGTCCAGCACCTGCTCGCGTACGGTGGCCAGCACGGCATCGTTGTCGTGGTTGTCCAGTACGTCGCAGATCCAGTTGGTCAGCTGGATGGACTCGGCTTCCTTGAAACCACGGCGGGTGATGGCCGGGGTACCGATCCGTACACCTGAGGTGACGAACGGGGAGCGCGGGTCGTTAGGCACGGAGTTCTTGTTGACGGTGATGTTGGCTTTGCCCAGTGCAGCGTCAGCCTCCTTACCAGTCAGCTCGCGGCCAATCAGGTCAACCAGCATCAGATGGTTGTCGGTACCGCCGGAGACGATCTTGTAACCGCGCTCGATAAAGGTCGCAGCCATCGCCTTGGCGTTTTTCACTACCTGAGCCTGATAGGTCTTGAACTCCGGCTCCAGCGCCTCTTTGAAGGCAACGGCTTTACCGGCGATGACGTGCATCAGCGGGCCACCCTGACCACCCGGGAAGACGGCGGAGTTGAGCTTTTTGTAGAGCTCTTCGTCGTCAGCGGCGGAGAGGATCAGACCACCACGGGGACCGGCCAGGGTCTTGTGAGTGGTGGAGGTCACCACGTGAGCGTGGGGAACCGGGTTCGGGTAGACGCCTGCGGCAATCAGACCGGCCACGTGAGCCATGTCGACGAACAGGTAAGCACCGATTTTGTCAGCGATTTCACGCATGCGGGCCCAGTCAACGATACCGGAGTAGGCGGAGAAGCCACCGATCATCATCTTCGGCTTGTGCTCAATGGCCAGACGCTCCATCTCGTCGTAGTCAATTTTGCCGGACTCATCGATACCGTAAGGAATGATGTTGTAGAGCTTGCCGGAGAAGTTGACTGGGGAGCCGTGGGTCAGGTGACCACCGTGGGCCAGGTTCATGCCCAGCACTGTGTCGCCCGGCTGCAGCAGAGCCATATAGACGGCGCTATTGGCCTGGGAGCCGGAGTGCGGCTGCACGTTGGCGTAAGTGGCACCGAACAGCTCTTTGGCGCGCTCGATGGCCAGGGTTTCGACCACATCCACATACTCGCAACCACCGTAGTAGCGCTTGGCCGGATAGCCTTCAGCGTACTTGTTGGTCAACTGGGAGCCCTGGGCTTCCATGACTCGGGGGCTGGTGTAGTTCTCAGACGCAATCAGCTCGATATGCTCTTCCTGACGACGGGTCTCGTCTGTGATGGCCTGCCACAGCTGGGGGTCATAGCTGGCGATGGTCATGTCACGTTTCAACATCCGTTTCTCTCCTGAAAATCGTTTGCGCGGTAGGTGTAATGGGCGTGGCATTGTAACGTGAGCTGGATCAAAGAGACAGTCCAACAACCTAAAAAAATGTTGATTTTATGTTGTAAAAAACAAGATTTCCTCCACGTTCAATACCCTGGCCGCTCCGCCAAAAGAGACATTTTTCATCCCGCTGTTGGGCGGCAAAACCCGAAGGAGATCACAACGCCGTGGTGATCCATCCTGTAACATATTCATTCGAAACAAATTTAATGATGATGGAGCTGATTGCCACCACTCGCCCGAAGGGCGGCATCTGACCGGAGGAACTCAACATGGACCATCTGCTGACATTCGCGATCCTGGCTGTTTTTTTTCTGTTTTACTGGGTCTACTACACCAACCAGCGCAAACATATTGCGACCTGCCCGTGGGAGGATCTCCCCACCAAAGCCGAATATCTGGCGGCCCACCCGGAGGCTGTCGATGGCGACATCATCTTCTGCCACCACTGCGGCCACCACGAATTGCTGGAGGTGGGTCTGGTGCATCTGGCCGATTTTCGCCGCGAGTGGGTCTGCTCAAAGTGCAAGCAGGTGCTGTTTCGCGAAATAGAATAACGGCGCAGGGGCCGGCCACCATGCTCCCTGATCGTTGTGCATAGTCAGAAGGGATCAGGGCTGTGCATCCCTATTGGCCGCCAGCCACAGCTGTAACCCGCTCACCGCCTCGTCAAATCGTTGACCAATTGCCGCAGGCTCACCGCCTCCCACCTCAAGGGCCGCACAATGGCTGGCAAATTCGGTCAACCCCAGCGCCAGCGCACTCCCCTTTAGCTTGTGCGCCAGCTGACGTTGCTCACTCCCCTCCCCCTGAGCCAACTCATCCACCAACACCCGCCCTTGCGACTCAAACAGCCCGACCAGCTGGCGGATCCGCGCCATGCCGAGCAGGAGCAGATCGGCGTCCAGCACCGGATTGGCGAACTCGGGTTTGGTGGCAGAGACGGCGGCAGATAACTGCACGGACGACGCTATGGGTGACTCTTCCGGCCGGAACAGCCGCTCGATGGCGTTTGCCAGCACCGCCAGCCGCACCGGTTTGCCGACAAAATCGACAAAACCGGCGGCGAGGCAGTGGCGGATATCCTCCGGATACATCTGGGCCGAGATGGCGATGGCGGGCAGCGGCCGCTCATGCACCTCCTCACTGATGGCGGCCAGATCCTCGCGCAGGGTCATCCCGTCCATGTCGGGCAGGTTGATATCGAGCAGCGCCAGCTCGAAAGGACGCTCGGTCACCAGCGCCAGCGCACTGCGACCATCTTCCGCCAGGGTGACGCGATGGCCAAGGCGAGTCAGCATGCCGTGCGCCACCAACCGGTTGATCTCGTTATCCTCCACCAACAGGATGTCGCGGGACTGGCCAAGGTGCAGCGGCTGCGCCTCGGCGGGCAGTTGGGCACTGGAGCGCTGCAACGGCAAGCTGAAGCTGAATTCACACCCCTTGCCCGGCTCGCTGGCAAGAATCAGCTCGCCCCCCATGGCGGCCACCAGCTTGCGGCTGATCGCCAGCCCCAGTCCGGTGCCGCCCTGATGGCCTATATCGCGCTTGCGCTGGCGAAACGCTTCAAACACCGCCTCTTGCTCATCGGCCGGAATGCCGGGGCCGGTATCGCGCACAACGAAGCGGATGCAGGGCTCGGCGCAAGGGCCCTGACAGACAAGAGGCGCCACCGTCAGGGTAATCTGGCCACTGGCGGTAAACTTGACCGCATTGCCGAGCAAGTTGCCGAGCACCTGCCGCAGTTTGCCCAGATCCCCCTCAACCACCGGCGCCAGCCCGGGCGCATACTCCAGCGCCAAGGTGACCCCCTTGGCTGCCGCCTTTGGCCGCAGCAGCGAGCTGAGCTCATCCACCAGCAGGAACAGGGGGAAGGGTTCGCGGCGTGCCTCCACATGGCCCGCCTCTATCTTGGAGTAGTCGAGAATGTCGTTGAGGATCTCCAGCAGGGATTCGCCACTGTGCTCGATGGCGGCCAGATAGCGCTGCTGGGTATCGCTGAGGTAGGTATCTTCCAGCAGCGTCAGGCCCCCCAGAATGCCGTTCATAGGGGTGCGGATCTCGTGACTCATGGTGGCGAGAAAAACCGACTTGGCCCGGTTGGCCTGTTCGGCCTCGGCGCGGGCCTGCCGCTGCTTCTCCACCTCCTCATTGAGCCGCTCGTTGGCGTGGCTGAGCTGGCCAGTGCGCTCCTCGACCCGCGACTCCAGCTCGCGCTGATAGCGGCCCAACTCAACCGCATTGTCACGAAACACCTGCAGGGCCCGGCCCAGCTCCGCCAGCTCATCGCGCCCCGACCCGGCGATCGGCTCAAGGGGGGCCAGATCCCCGCGCGCCAACCGGCTCATCCCCGCCACCGCCCGTTGCAGTGGCCAGACGATCCGGCCGTAGACCATGCGCCACATCAGCAGCATCAGCAGTACCAGCGTGAGCAGGCCAATGCCCATCAGCGCCTGCTCCAGCAGCCTGAGGCGCTGACTTAACGCCTGCTGGCTCTCCCCCAGCGAATCGCGGGCACGGTTAACCAGCTCACCGACCTGCTGGTTTAGACTGCTCATCAAGGCTTCGTTGGCGCTGGCCAGCACCCGCAGCGCCTCCCCCTTGCCGAGCCAGTCGCTGCGCAGCTGCACCAGCTTGTCGCTCTGCGCCAGCACGGTCAGCGCCTGCTCCACCGCCTGACGACGAGCCGGATCGGTCACAGCACCGGCCCGCAGTTGCAAGATAGCCAGCTCCCGCTGCCCCTCTTGCAATAGCGTTTGCAATTGTTCCTGTCGTTCGCTGCGCCACATCTCTTCGATGCGCTGCTGTTGCATCAGGGTGCGATGACGCAGCTCGGTCATCTGCTCCAGCCAGTCAAGATCCTGCTCCAGCAGGCGGTCCAGCGTCCGGGCCGCTTGCCCCCCTTGCTGTTGATAGAGGGAGCCCAACCCTGCCACCATCACGGTTTCGGCGTTCTCCATTTGGCTGCGCGCCAGCTCGGCGATCTGCCCGGCCGCCGCCACCAGACGGGCCCGCTGCGCCTCACCCTGCGCCATCAGAGTCAGTCGCTCTCCCACCAGCCAGCCCTGCTGGCCCAGATTGCCGATGATGCTCTGGCTGAGCTGATCGAGGCTTGTGAAACCCTGCCCACGGCCAAGTTGCGCCAGCACCTGCTGTAGCTGCTGTCCCTGCAGGGTGAGCAAGCGCCCCTGATGCTCCCGCTCCTGCTCGCTGGTCGCGGTGGCCAGCAGCCTCGACGCGCTCTGGATCTCGCCGCTAAGACGAGAGAGCGTACGAGCCAGCTCCTGATCGGCCAGCGTCTGCTGCACCCCTTGCTCCAGCTGGCGCAGATGGCTAAGCCCCACCCAGCCCAGCAGGGAGGCACTCAGGGTCAGCAACGCCATCAGGGAGAAGGCCAGCAGCAACTTGCCACCCAGGCCGGAAAAGATTCTCACGGGAAGTCCCTTGGTTGTGGTCGGCTTTGACCGGATAATATGGCCCAACACTTTAACAAAACCCCTGACCATGCGAAGCGTCTATCTCTCCCCGTTGTTGCTGATCTGGTTGCTAATGCTTCCCCGCGCCGCCTTCGCCTTTGCGGTCGATCTCTGGCCCGACGGCGAATTCAGCGGCCAACCGGTGCGCCAGCAGTGGCCGGAACCCGCTGCCGCAACCAAACCGCTGACCCTCTGTGCCCTCTACCCCCATCTGCGCGACGCCTACTGGCTGTCGGTCAATCAGGGCATGGTGGACGAGGCGAAACGGCTGGGAGTCAAATTGCAGATCCACGAAGCGGGGGGCTACGGCGCCATCGCCGAGCAGCGCCAGCAGTTGCAGCGGTGCGTGCAGGAAGGCAGCGACGCCACCTTGCTCGGCGCAGTGAGCTATCAGGGCTTGCGCGAGGCAATCAAGGCAACGCCGCTGCCGGTGTTTGGGCTGGTCAACGATCTGCCCAGCGGTCTGGTGCAGGCCAAGGTGGGGGTCTCCTGGTACCAGATGGGCTGGCAGATTGGCCACTGGCTGGCGCAGCGCCACCCCGCCGGCAGCAAGCCGGTCTCGGTCGCCCTCTTCCCCGGCCCGCAGGCGAGCGGCGGCAATAACTTCGTCGAGCCGGGTTTTGCCGACGCCATCAAGGGGAGCGCCATCGAGCTGGTCACTACCGAGCGCGGCGACAACAGCCGGGAAATCCAGCGCACGCTGGTGCAGCAGACCCTGGCCCGCTATCCAGAGCTCGACTATCTGGTGGGAGGCGCCATCGCCGCCGAAGTGGCGGTCAACGAGCTGGCGCAGCGCCATCTCGACAGGCCCCAAGTGCTGAGCACCTACTTCAGCCACGGCGTACAGCGCGGCCTGCGCCGGGGCAAGATCCTGGCTGCCAACAGCGATCAGATGCGGCTGCAGGGGCGCCTTGCGGTGGCTCAGGCGGTCTGTCTGCTGCAACACCCCGACGCCAGTGCCGAGCAGTGCCCGCGGGTGATGGGGCCACCCATTCTGACCCTCTCTGCGCCGCTGGCCGACCCCGCAGATTCCCTCTCGGATGGCGCTTTTCGTCCCGTCTATCGGGTCGAATAGCGGGCGGGCGAATCGCCGTTGCCAAATCCGATTAGCACACTCAAGGAGAAGAGATGAAAGAGTTACATGCCAGCTGCCTGTGCGGCGCCATCGCCCTGATCCTGCCGGATCAGTTCGACTATATGGGGAACTGCCACTGCAGCGAATGCCGCAAGTTTTCAGGGGGAGATTACGCCTCGGTCGGCGGACTGGATGGCAACAAGGTCACCATCATGAAGGGGGAAGAAGCCATCACCCGCTACCAGAAATCGGCAGAGACCACCCTGGCCTTCTGTCGTCACTGCGGCTCCAGCCTGTTCAGCCAGAAGAGCAGCAGCGGCAAGATCAATCTACGCCTCGGGGTGCTGGACGATGTGCCAAGCCAGCGTCCCGCGTTTCACATCTTTGTCGGCTCCAAGGCCCCCTGGCACCAGATTGGCGACGACTGCCCGCAATTTGATACCCGCCCGCCGGTCTGATACCCGGTCAAACAGGTCAAGACCACCACACGGGAATCAAGAGGCTATCTCACCGGCAAACAGATAGCCTTCACCATGGACGGTGACAAACAGCTGGGGATCCCGCGGATCCGGCTCCATCTTGCCCCGCAGCCGCCGGATCAGTACGTCTATGGTGCGATCGCTCGGGCCATCGCCGCGATGGCTGATGAGGGTCAGGATCCGCTCCCGGCTCAGCACTCGCCCGGCATGGGCGACAAAGGCCACCAGCACTTCATATTCAGCCTTGGT
Organism: Aeromonas sobria; assembly: GCF_000820145.1. Lineage (GTDB taxonomy): Bacteria > Pseudomonadota > Gammaproteobacteria > Enterobacterales > Aeromonadaceae > Aeromonas > Aeromonas sobria. The sequence goes on from NZ_CDBW01000003.1 coordinate 108,319, forward strand.
CAGGCGCACCGGCACCCTGTCCTTGCTGAGCTGGCGGCGGGGAATGTCAAAACGCCAGGGACCAAAGCGCACCGCATCGTCAGCCACCGCAGGCTCGCTCGGCGCGGCGGCAGCCAGCGAGATCCGCCACAGCAGATTTTTGACCCGCACCAGCAACTCCCGCAGCTCGAACGGCTTGGTGACATAGTCATCGGCCCCCATCTCGAGGCCGACAATCCGGTCCACCGCATCACTGCGGCCGGTGACCAGAATGATCCCCACCGTGCTGCGCGCCCGCAGTTCACGGGTCAGCAGCAGACCATCTTCCCCCGGCAGGTTGATATCCAGCATCACCAGATCGACCGTCTGCTCCGCCAGCACAGCGCGCATCTCCTGACCGTTTTCGACCGCCGTCACCCGATAGCCCTCCCGCTCGAAATAGCCGGTCAGCTTCTCGCGGGTAACCGCATCATCTTCAACAACCAGAATGTGGTAGCTCATGGGCAGGGTTCGCGATGGTCGACAAGGGAGGATTATTCTATTCACATTTTGTCATAAATACCCCTATTTCATTAATTTGTGGCGGCAGCCCTGTTCACAACGCCTCCCTATCATGGCCCCCATCAAAAAAGTGATGTGAGAGAGCATGATGAAAAAACTGTGGCACTTCCTGCGCACCCCCAGCCGTCGCTGGTCGATACTGGCGCTGCTTCTGGTGGGCGTCGGCGTCACCCTCGCGGGCACCGTCGGCCTGCACTACGGCTTTGAGAAAACCAGCAGCCTCGAATTCTGTATCTCCTGCCACTCCATGAAAGACACCGTCTATCCGGAGTACAAGGAGTCCATCCACTTCAAGAATGCCTCAGGGGTACAGGCGGTCTGTACCGACTGTCACCAGCCGAAGGACTTTGTCGGCAAGGTGGCCCGCAAGATGGAGGCGGCCAACGACCTCTATCAGGAGTACATAGGCCACAGCATCGACACCCAGGAGAAGTTCGAGGACCGGCGCCTGCATCTGGCCGAGAAGGTGTGGGCGCGGATGAGCAGCCAGAACTCCAAGACCTGCAAGTCCTGCCACAGCTACGACAACATGGATCACGCCAAGCAATCCCCGGCGGCAGCGCTGGCGATGAAAGATGCGGCGGCGAAGAACATGAACTGCATCGAGTGCCACAAGGGCATCGCCCACGAACTGCCCAACATGGCGGGCGGCTTCCGTGCCACCTACGCCACCCTGGTCAACGACGCGCAAGAGGCGCCAGCCGCCGAGACCCTCTACAACCTGGGTGAGAAAGATCTCTATGCCAGCGAGCAGAGCACCGACCCGGTCGGCAAGCTGCTGCCAGCCTCCCGCATCGACGTGACGGCCCGCAGCGGCGATCGTCTACAGGTGACCATCGAAGGGTGGCGCGAGAGCAAAGGCAAGGGCCGGGTGTTGAGCGAGTACATGGGCAAGCGGGTCTTCGTCGCCACCATCCGTGACGAGCTGAAAGCCAGCGAACAGATCCTGAAAAAAGAGACCGACAGTGCCACCCATATCAAGTGGGAGCAGGTTCAGGTGCAAGCCTGGGTCGACAACAAGGGCTTTGAATCCTCACTCAAGCCGATCTGGGATTACGCCGGCGAGATGTACAAATCCACCTGCAACTCCTGCCACGGCGCGCCGGATCCGGCTCACTTTACCGCCAACGGCTGGATCTCGGGCCTCAAGGCGATGTCTGCCTACTACCGCCTGAGCAAGGAAGAGGAGCGCACCCTGCTCAAATACCTGCAGAACCATGCCGCCGATACCGGTGGTCAGGGCAGCCACTAATTCCGGATTCGAGTTCCGGATCCGAGAGAGGAATAACAAGATGATCAATATTTCCCGTCGTGGTTTTCTGGGTGGCTTGCTGGCTGGCGGTGCTTCCGCCCTGATCGGCCCCTCCCTGCTCGGTCGTGCCGTGATGGCCGCCGAGTCTGGCGACAAGCTGGTGCAATCTGGCTCCCACTGGGGCGCCTTCCGCGCCCGGGTGGTCGATGGTCGCTGGGTCGATACCCTGCCGTTCCAGCATGACAAGCACCCCACCGACATGCTCAAGGCCTTGAGCGAAGTGGTTTATAACCCGTCTCGTATTCGCTACCCCATGGTGCGACTGGACTGGCTGCGCAAAGGCCATCAGTCCGACACCAGCGAACGCGGCCAGAACCGCTTCGTGCGGGTCACCTGGTCCCAGGCGCTGGACTTCTTCTATCACGAGCTGGAGCGGGTGCAGAAGACCTATGGCCCGAGCGCCCTCTATGCCGGTCACTCCGGCTGGCAGTCGGTGGGCAAGCTGCACTCCGCTGGCGCCATGCTGGGACGCGCCATGAACCTGCACGGCACCTATCTGGCCAAGGCCGGTGACTACTCCACCGGTGCCGCCCAGGTGATCCTGCCCCACGTGGCAGGGGCCATGGAGGTGTACGAGCAGCAGACCTCCTGGCCGCTGGTGCTGGAGCACAGCAAGACCATCGTTATCTGGGGCTCCGATCCCATCAAGAACCTGCAAGTGGGCTGGCTGGTGCCGGATCACAGCGTCTACGACTACTGGGCTCAGTTGAAAGAGAAGGTGGCCAAGGGCGAGATCCGGGTGATCAGCGTCGATCCGGTCAAATCCAAGACCCAGAAATACCTCAACTGCGATCAGGTGACCCTGAATCCGCAGACCGACGTGCCGCTGATGCTGGGCATCGCCCACACCCTCTACAGCGAGAAGCGCCACGACGAGGCGTTCCTGAAGAACTACACCACCGGCTTTGACAAATTCCTGCCCTACCTGCTGGGCACCAGCGATGGTCAGGTGAAGGATGCCGAGTGGGCCGCCGCCATCTGCGGCGTCCCTGCCGAGACCATCCGCGAGCTGGCCCGCGCCATGAGCAGCGGCCGTACCCAGCTTATCGGCGGCTGGTGTGTACAGCGCATGCACCACGGCGAGCAGTACGCCTGGATGCTGGTGGTACTGGCCTCGATGATTGGTCAGATCGGCCTGCCGGGCGGCGGTTACGGCTTTGGCTGGCACTACAACGGGGCAGGCACCATCACCTCCAGCGGCCCCATCATGTCCGGTTTCAGCTCGGTCATTCCTGGGGTCAAGCCGCTCCATGATGGCGACTGGAAGGGCTACTCCAAATTCATTCCGGTGGCCCGTTTCGTCGACTGCATCCTCAATCCGGGCAAGCAGCTCGCCTTCAACGGCCAGACCATCACCTACCCCCACATGAAGATGGCAGTGTTCTGCGGCAACAACCCGTTCCACCACCAGCAGGATCGCAACAAGATGGTCGCCGCCTGGCGCAAGCTGGAAACCGTGGTCAGCATCGATCACCAGTGGACGGCCAGCTGCCGTTTCGCCGATATCGTGCTGCCCGCCACCACCACCTATGAGCGGGATGACATCGAGCAGTGGGGCTCTCACTCCAACGCCGGTATCCTGGCCATGCACAAGGTGGTTGAGCCGCTGTTCGAGGCGCGCGATGACTATGACATCTTCGCCGATCTCTGCCGTCGCTTCGGTCGCGAGGCCGAGTTCACCGGCGGCAAGAGCAAGCTGGATTGGATCCAGAGCATTTATGACGACGCCCGCCTGCAGGGTCGCGGCATCGGTATTCGTCTGCCCCGTTTCAGCCAGTTCTGGCACGGCGAGGGGTTCGTCACCTTCCCGGCGGGCCAGCCCTGGGTACGCCACGAGTCGTTCCGTCAGGAGCCGGATCTGGAGCCCCTCGGTACCCCGTCTGGCCTTATCGAGATCTACTCCAAGACCATCGCCGACTACGGCTATGGGGATTGCCCGGGCCACCCGGTCTGGATCGAACCCTACGAGCGATCTCACGGCGGGCCGGGCAGCAAACAGTACCCGCTGCACCTGCAATCCTGCCACCCGGACAAGCGGCTGCACAGCCAGCTCTGCTCCTCCGACAACTACCGCGCCACCTACACTGTGCAGGGTCGCGAACCTGTCTACATGAATCCGCAGGATGCCAAGTCCCGCGGCCTCAAAGACGGCGATCTGGTGCGGGTGTTCAACGGCCGCGGTCAGGTACTGGCCGGTCTGGTGGTAAGCGATGACTACGCCCCCGGCGTGGTGCGCATTCAGGAAGGTGCCTGGTATGGCCCGCAAGAGGGCGGCAAGGTCGGCACCCTTTGTACCTATGGTGACCCCAACGTACTGACCGCTGACATCGGCTCCTCCAGCCTGGCGCAGGCCACCACGGCCCATACCGCGCTGGTGGAGATCGAGAAGTTCCGCGGGCAGGCACCAGCTGTCACTGCCTTCGGCACACCGGAATCAGCCAAGGGCATCGACCCTATGTTCCCGGCACTCTGACCCCGGGGGGACGAAAGCGCCCCCTTGAGTTTCCTTTATTTTTAAAGTCGTTAGAATCGGGAGCCATCAAGGCTCCCGATTGCCATCCACGGAGGAAAAATGCAGGAATTTATGGCTACCAGCGAACGCCGGGCCGAACTCTACTGGTGGTTCTCCACCCTGTTCGCCGCCGAGCTCAGTGATGAGCAGATCGCCGAATATGACACCTATGATGTGCGAAGCTTCCTGAAAAGCCTCTCGACCCTCGACCCGATGCGCGAGGCAGTGGCGGAACTCAACGACGCCATCGCTCGCCTGCTGGTGCGCCCGGATCGCCAGCTGGAGCTGGCCGCCGACTTCGCCGGCCTGTTTCTGGTGGATCCCAAGCAGGGCGCCCTGCCCTACGAATCACTCTACCGCGGCGATGCCAAGCTGATGATGCAGGCCCCGATGACCGAGATGCAGGCCCGCCTAGATCGCCTCGGCATCAATGTCAGCGACAAATACAAGGAGCCTGCCGACCATCTGGCCATCGAGCTGGATCTGATGGGCAATCTCATCATCCGCGCGGCGGAAGCAAAGAGCGCTGCCGAGCGGGAAAGCTGGTTAAACGAACAGGAGGCGCTGTTGCACACCCATCTGCTGGGCTGGTTCGCCAAGTTCGAAACCGCCTGTCGCGCCGCCGACCAGTTTGGCTTCTATGGCGCCTGTGCGCGCCTGCTGGGGGTATTCCTCACCATGGATGCCAACTATCTGGGGCTGGTGAAGCCGACCCAACCGGCCGGTTGAAGCAATGAGAACAGCGCTGCTATTGATAGCATGCTGGCTGCTGGCCCTGATCCCGCTGGATCAAGGCCTTACCCCTCTCGCGGCACTACTCTTTAATCCGGATCGCGAGCTGTACGGTACCGCCCAGCTCACCGGCTTTGCCGGTATTCTGCTCACCCTCTATCTCGCCAACCTCGGTGTGGAAGTGGTGCTGCGCCGCCGTTTTCAGATCGCCGGCATGCTGGCCCTGCTGGCCGCCTGGATCGACTTCATCAACAGCAGTGGCAGCGAGTCGCACTTCCTGCTGCTCTACCTGCTTGCCCTCCCCTTCCACCTGCTCGGCTGGCTGGTATTTGTGCGCGGTATTCAGGCGTTTGGTCGCCAGAAAGGCTGATCCCTTCCTACCGCCTATTGATCACTGTCAGATCCAGACACGACAACACTGACGCTCACATGGCGCCTTACTCAGTAAAGGGGGATCAGCCTCGATGACCAGACGGCAGAAAGTGGATGGCACGCGCCAGCAGGCGGTAATGTTCGGGGGGAAGAGCGTCGGAGAAGATCCACAGTTGCCGTAACGACGCAGGTTCAGTGCCTTGCGGATCGGGGCAAAGCACCAACCTGAGCACACCGGGCAAAATACGGCTCTTTTTACCGAGCTGATAGCGGCGACCTTGCCACTGTAGCCACTGGCCATCCCAGATCAGTTCGAATGGGGGCTCGACGAGCGCCCGCCAACTCAGCCAGAGCGCCACCAACCAAACGGGCAGCAACAGCGCCCACTGCCAAGCGGCAATCAGGCCAGCCACCGGCCAGAGCAGCAACAGAAAGAGGGCCACCAGCAAGGATTGCTGATGGCGGGAGGGGTGAACCTGGATGATCACCCGCGCCACAGCGTTACAGCTGACGGTCGTGGCGGGCCTGATTACGCTCCAGGATCATCTTGATCAGGGCGACAAAAGCGGGATCGGCCGGTACGGCGTGACCCATGGTCCAACGGAACAGATCCGGATCATCGCTCTCCAGCAGGCTGATAAAGGTCTGCTGATCGGCGTCACTCAGGGCGTCGAACTCGTTTTCATAAAACGGCATAAAGATCACATCCAACTCAAGCATGCCGCGACGGCAGGCCCATTTCAGACGGGATTTTTCAACTGGGCTCAACATGGCACTCTCCTTACATAGACCCAGGGGATGGTACCAGCAGGATTTTCCGGCTGACAAACATTAGTTACGTCTTTACCATGCAGCTCACATACTTTCTCTCTGGAATACCATCGTGAGTCTGCAACCACCTGCTTTTCCTGCCGAGCCGACCAGTTTCCCCCTGACCAAGCTGGCCATCACCCGCCTCTGTGGCCCGGATCGCGCCAAATTTCTGCAAGGTCAGGTCACCTGTGATGTGAATGCCCTGCAGCCGGGGCAAAACACCCCAGGTGGTCATTGCGATCCCAAGGGCAAGCTGTGGAGTGATTTTCGCCTGCTCTGCCTGGAAGATTCCCTATTAATGCTGACCACCCCGTCGGTGCTGGAACGCCAGCTGCCGGAGCTCAAGAAGTTCGCAGTCTTCTCCAAGGTCGAGATCGCCGCCGATGAGCGCCACGCCACCGGGATCGCCGGTGCGGGCAGCGATGAGTGGATCGCCGCCCAGTTTGGCCTGCAGCAGAGCGGTCTTATCGACGGCGGCATGGCGGTGAAGATCGAACAGGATCGCTGGCTGCTGGTGAGCAATCAGCAAGCCGAGACACTGCCGCAAGGCGACGAGTCACTCTGGTGGGGGCTCGAGATCAAGGCGGGTCTGCCGCACATGGAAGCGGTGCATCAGGGGGAGTACATCCCGCAGATGCTCAACCTGCAGGCACTGGATGGCATCAGCTTCAACAAGGGCTGCTACATGGGGCAGGAGACGGTAGCCCGCGCCAAGTATCGCGGAGCCAACAACCGCGCCCTGTTCCTGCTGGCGGGCACCAGCGGCGAGCCGGTCACCAGCGGCGATACCCTTGAGCTGCAACTGGGTGACAACTGGCGCCGCAGCGGCATGGTGCTCAACGCCTGGCAACAGGCCGGGCAGGTGTGGCTCACCGCCGTGCTGCCGAAAGATACCGAGGCTGACGCTCAATTCCGCCTCAAGCAGGACGAAGGCTCCCGCCTCACCCTGCAACCCCTGCCTTACCAACTGACCGAGTAAGGTCGGCTAGCGAGGCACGCGCGCCAGCAGTGCCTCCTTCAGCCAGCGCCCCGCCTGCCCCAGCGGGCGGGCGCGATGCCACTGCAGCTCCAGCGCCAGCGCGTGGCTGGCGATAAAATCAGGCTCCAGCACCACCACTTCGCCGCGAGCCAACGGCTGATGCAGCAGAAATTCCGGGATGGCGGACCAGCCAAGGCCCCGCTTGACCAGCTCCAGCACCCCGAGATCCCCCTCGACCCACCACACCTGAGCCGAGATGCGAAAACGCTGACGCTCGCTCCCTTCCCGTCGGCCGGTCACCATCAGCTGGCGTGCCCCCTGCAGATCGACCTCCCGCAGCGGCTGCTTGCGGGCCAGCGGATGATCCGGTGACACCACCAGCGGCATGGTCACCTCCCCCAGCGAACGGGCGACGATCTCCCGCTGGGGATGCACCTTCTGATAACTGACGCCGAGCTGGGCCCGGCCGGTCACCAGCAGCTCGGTCACATCCTCCATCAGCGGGAAGAGCAGCTCCAGCTCCACGGTCGGGTAGCGGGTGGCAAACTCCTCCAGCAGGGTGCCGAGCCAGGGGAGGTGAGAGTCATCATCGATGGCCAGAGTGAGGCCCGTCTCCACCCCGGCCGCCAGCTCTCCGGCAATGGATTGAAGCCGTTCACTTTGCGCCAGCAGGATCCCCGCCTCCTGCACCATGCGGGCCCCCGCCTCCGTCAGCTGCGGATAGCGACCGCTACGGTCAAACAGGGTGAGCCCCAGATCGATCTCCAGATTGGCAATGGCGCTGCTCACCACCGACTGCGCCTTACCCAACTTGCGGGCGGCAGCGGAAAACGAGCCGGTTTCGGCGGCGGCCAACAAGATTTTGAGTGGTTCCAGTGACGAATTCATCCTGTCTATCTCCTGCATGGGCCCGGCTGCGGGCGTTATCCATCTATTTTAGCGATGGATACCAACGTGAATCTATCAGCAAAAAGGCGATAGATTAGCGTTGTAATCTGTTAACACACCTGCGAAAGAGAGTGATTTATGCGTACCCGTAACGATCGACTGCGCCATGCCATTGGCTTTGAACTGATTGGCCTGCTGATTGCCGCCCCACTGGCCAGCTGGGCCACCGGCATTCATCTCAGCCACATGGGACCGCTGGCGATCTTCTTCTCGCTGCTGGCTACCGCCTGGAACTACGTCTACAACGTCGGCGTCGACCAACTGCTACAGAAGTATCAGGGCCATACCCACAAGACCATGTGGCAACGGGTGATCCATGCCATTGGTTTCGAAGGGGGGTTACTGCTTGCCGCCATGCCAATCATGTCTCTGTGGCTTGGCATTACGCTGCTGGAGGCCTTCTTCCTGGATCTGGGCTTTGCGATCTTCTATCTGATTTATGCCTTCGTCTACAACCTGAGCTACGACAAGATCTTCCCCATTCCCCGCGTGGTGGCACAATAAGTCACGCCATCAACAGGCACGGCAAGCTGCGCAGCAGCGTGCTTAGTGTTGAAAACCGGGGCCGAAGGAATTGTCTTGAAACAACAGGCAGGTGGTAAAAGCAAGGCACCATCATGGCAGACATGATGGTGCCGCAAGAGGGATCAGAGGTGGCAGGCCGGCTGATTCAGAGGTAAGGATTCAGGCCCGCCAGTCGCTCAGGCCTGAGCCTTGAGCTCTTCGCCGCTCTCATCGGCAGCGGCAGCCTCTTCAGGCTGTGCCTGGGCGGCCTGCAGCGCTTCCAGTTCGCTCTGATAATCGCTCAGGATCTGCTGGGCAACAGCCATATCCCCCTTGTGCTTGCGCTCGAACAGATGGTGCTGCACCACGCCGTTGAGATACTCCACCGTGATGGGCTGCTCCAGGGTGGCCATCAGCTCCTCTTTCTCCAGCTCGGCATTGATTTCATCGGCGGTAGTGCGCAGCAGCCCAGCCAATTGAACCAACATGCGGCGCTCACCTTCACGCAGCAGGCTCAACATGCGGTTTCTCTGCTGCTCATTCTGTTGGGTCATACATTTCCTTACGTCAATTGGGAACAAGCCCGCTCATTCTGCCCTGTCCCCATGACAGCGTCTATCTCATGCCCCCCACTAATTTTTGGCGCTGGCTCACAAATGGCTACAGATGCTATTTGAAGTGGCTCTGGGGTATAGTAGCCGCTGATTTTCGGGCGCTTTTTCACCTTCATCTGCAAAACAGGGATGACACGGCAAGGGCGCCTGCCCGGTTTACCCCAACGAGGTGAAGATCCGCTTTATGACCGACGCCATTGTGGTGCTCTGCACCTGCCCAGATCAAACCAGTGCCGACCTCGTCTGCGAACAGCTGCTGAACCAGCGGTTGGCCGCCTGCATCAATCAGCTGCCGGGCGTCACCTCCGTCTATCGCTGGCAAGGCAAGGTGGAGCGCGCCACCGAGATCCAGCTCATCATCAAATCCCGCCAGCCGCTCTTTGCCGAGCTGCAGGCATGCATTCAAGCCCATCACCCCTATGAGGTGCCCGAGCTGCTGGCCCTGCCGGTGAGTGCCGGACTGCCCGCCTACCTCGACTGGCTGAACGGGGAGACCGCATGACGTTCGCTCGCTTACTCTCTCCCCTGCTGCTGCTCTGCGCCCTGCTGATGACAGCGGTGGGCAGCTCTCCTGCTCACGCCAGCGGTGCCGATCTGCTCAGCTCGCTGGGCATTGAGGCCCATGCCAAACCCAAATTTTTGCAGGTCGATGAGGCGTTTCAGATCGAGAGCGAACAGCGTGGCGATCAGCTGCTGCTGACCCTCCACATCGCCGACGACTACTACCTCTATCGCCACAGCCTGCGCTTCAAGGGGAACAACCTCACCTTCAGCGAGCCGACCCTGCCAGAAGGCACCGAGCACGAGGATGACTTCTTCGGCAAGACCTGGGTCTACTACCAGCAGGTGAGCATCGCGGTGCCGCTAAAGGAGGTGGGGAAAAATGCCACCCTGCGGGTGCGCTATCAGGGCTGTACCGACGGCCTCTGCTATCCACCGACCGACAAGCTGATCGATGTGGCCCCGCTGGTCACGGCAACCACAGCGTCCACTGCTGAAACGGCACAAAGCGTCGCAGCTGTGAGTCAGCAGGATCAGCTGGCCGCCGCCCTCGGCCATCAGGGTTTCTGGCTCAGCATCGTCGCCTTCTTCGCGCTGGGGCTGGGGCTCGCCTTCACCCCCTGCGTCTTCCCCATGTACCCGATCCTGACCGGCATCATCGCCGGCGCCGGTCATCGCCTCTCCACCGGCCGCGCCTTCCTGCTCTCTCTGGTCTATGTGCAGGGGATGGCGGTGACCTACACCCTGCTCGGACTGGTCGTGGCCTCGGCGGGGCTTAAATTTCAGGCGGCGCTGCAACACCCTTATGTGCTGATCGGCCTCTCGGCGATGTTCGTGCTGCTGGCCCTCTCCATGTTCGGGCTCTACACCCTGCAGTTGCCGAGCAGTTTGCAAACCCGCCTCTCCGGTCTCTCCAACCGCCAACAGGGCGGATCGGTGGTCGGGGTCGCCATCATGGGGATGATCTCTGGGCTGGTCTGCTCCCCCTGCACCACGGCGCCGCTTTCGGGGGCACTGATCTATGTGGCCCAGAGCGGCGATCTCTGGCTCGGCGGCGCGGCGCTCTATGCCCTGTCACTCGGGATGGGGCTGCCGCTGCTGCTACTCGGCACCTCGGGGGGCAAACTGCTGCCCAAGGCAGGCGCCTGGATGGATGTGATCAAGCAGCTGTTTGGCTTCGCCCTGCTGGCGGTGCCCATCATGCTGCTGTCACGACTTTGGAGCGATCAGCTTGCCACCCTCGCCTGGCTCGGCTGGGGGCTGCTGCTGTGCGGCTACCTCTATCACCACAACCAGCACCAGCCCCACTCGGTGGCCAGAAGCGTGCGCGGTTTCGTGCTGTTGCTGGCGATGATCAGCGCCGTGGTGGTGGGCAAGGATCTGCTGCAACCAGCCGCTCCTGCCGCCGTCTCTGCGGGCGCCAGCCAAAGCGCTCCGCAGTTTATCCCCATCAAGACGCTGGATGATCTCAAGGTGCAGCTGGCCGCCGCCCGCGGCAAGCCGGTGCTGCTCGACCTCTACGCCGACTGGTGCGTCGCCTGCAAGGAGTTCGAGCACAAGACCTTCAGCGATCCCGCGGTGCGGGAGCGCTTCGGCCAGATGGTGTTGCTGCAGGCGGATGTCACCGCCAACGACGATGCCGATATCGAGTTGCTCAACAGCCTCAATGTACTGGGGTTGCCGACCCTCATCTTCTTCGACCGCGAGGGCAAGGAGCTGACAGGGCAGCGGGTCACCGGTTTTATGGGGCCGACCGAGTTTCTGGGCAAGCTTGATCAGCTACGCTGACCAACGGCGTCCCTTGTCGGCAGACAGGGGCATCCTCATGCGTTACGCGCTGATTTTTCTGGCAATCCCTTGTATATGACCGGCAGCATGGCAGAATTTGCCCTTCGATTGTCTCGCCCGTCCGGAGTTTTGATGAAAAAGTGGTTCATCCCCCTGCTAGCCCTCTGGCTCTATGGCTGCAGTGCAGGGCCCGGTGAAGAGGATATCCGGCAGCAGGTTACCGCCAGGCTGCTGGCCGAGACAGACGCCAACCTGTTCGAGATCAGCGACTTCACCATCCTCGGCAAGGAGGAGCGTATGGAGGGGGTCTATCTGGTCAAGGTGAGCTACCAGCTCCACTTCAAGCAGGGGATCGATCAACTGCAGGTGTTGCACGACGAAGATCTGATTTATGACCGGGTCGGCCCCTTCCAGCAGGAGATGGGACTGATGGAGCTCGAGCGCAAATATGGCGAGTTCGAGGAAGGTCAGGTGCTGCCACAAGAAGCAGAGGTGTGGATGATGAAGGGCGAACAGGGGTGGCGACTGGCCGAACCGGCTCAATAAAAGGCTACCCGGCTCTTACTCTCTGCAACGACGGGCCTGCCGTTGCCAACCACCTCAGACCTGGGTATCGACCCGATACCCTTTTCGCTCAGCGGGTTCGTTCGGCAGCTTGCTGGCGAGCCCCGACAGCACCTCCTTGAGGGTGCCCCCGCTCTCTGCCGCACCGCTGCTCTCCAGCAGTTTGGTCAGCTGACTCTGCAAGGGGTTCACCTCCTTGCTCTCTGCGACTGGCTCGTTCTCTGTAACTTGTCCGCTCTCTGATCCTTGCGCCCGCGCTCTCCCCTGTTCGCCCGGTTGATCCAGCTTCTCCATCAGGCGCTCCAAATCCCGTTTCAGCGGGTTCTCGCTGCTGCCTTCAAGGGCAAGCTTGCGCTGTTCCTGCTCTTGCCGCTGTTGTTGCTGCAATGCCAGCTGTTGTTCCTGCTGCTGTTGCAGGGCCCCCATCATGGTGTTGATGAACGCCTCCATCGAATCCCTGATTGAGGCACTGCTCCCGCCGCTATCTTCACCTTTCGGCGACAGTCCGAGCTCGTCCAGCACAGCGCCAAGGTCGCGTACCATACGGCTGTCACTGCTCGCCGATGGCGACGGCGTGGCCCTCTCCGGTACCTGCGCAGCGGGAGATCCCTGCCGCTGCGCCAGCGGGCTGAGCCCTCCTGACGCTACCACATTCATCTCCATCTCAGCCCTCCTCTCTCCCTCGTCCTCTGCCCTTTTCCGGCAAGCTGATACGCCCGCACAGAATCACTCTCACACCTAAAAGATAGCGCCAACCGGAAGGGATTGGCGCGAATGCATATTTTGGTCTATCAGGCGGGATGATAGTGCCAACCCGCTATAAACAAGGGGCCGGTACAGGGGTCGCTTTCAGCCAGCACTACACAGGCTGACAATCGGAGTCAGAAGATATCCTTCATCCGGTGCCACAGCATTCCCAGTGCCAGCAGCGGGGAGCGCAGCGCCGGGCCGCCGGGGAAGGTCATATGGGGCACGCTGGCGAAGAGATCGAAACCCCGGCTCTCACCGCGGATCGCCTCGGCCACCAGCTTGCCCGCCATATGAGTGGCGTTGAGACCGTGGCCCGAGTAAGACTGGGCATAGAGCACGTTGGGGTATTCCTTCAAGCGGCCAATCTGCGGCAGCCGGTTGGCACCGATCCCGATCATGCCCCCCCACTGGAACTCGATGGCGGTACCAGCCAGCTCGGGGAAGACCCGCAGTAGCTTGGGCAACATGAACGCCTTGATATCGTGGGGATCTCGCCCCGAATAGTTGCAAGCGCCGCCAAACAGCAGGCGGCCGTCGGCGGAGAGGCGGTAGTAGTCGAGGGCCACATTCTGATCGCACACCGCCATGTTTTGCGGCAGCAGACGCTGGCGCAACCGGCGATCGAGCACCTCGGTGGCGAGGATATAGGAGCCAGCGGGCAGCACCTTGCCCCCCAGATCGGGATTGAGGTCGTTGAGGTAGGCGTTGCAGCCGATCACCAGATAATCGGCAGTGACCCGGCCGTGGGCGGTGGTCACCTCGACCCGCTTACCATAGTCGATATGGGTCACTCTGGATTGTTCGAACAGGGCAACCCCGAGGCTGGCGGCGGCACGGGCCTCCCCCAGCGCCAGATTGAGGGGATGCAGGTGGCCGGAGCCCATGTCGATGAGGCCGCCGATGTAGCGATCCGACCCCACCACGGTATGGATATCTTCTCGCGCCACCAGTTTCAGCTCGTGCTCATAGCCGAGGCTTGCCAGATGCGCGAGATCCTCCTCAAAACCTGCCAGATGGCGCTGGCGAGTGGCAAGGTCGCAGTAGCCCCAGCGCAGATCGCAGTCGATATTGAAACGCTCGACCCGCTCGCGCACCAGCTGCACCGCCTCCAGCCCCATCAGGTCGAGCTCGCGTACCCCTTGCTCGCCAATCCAGCGGACAAACTGGCTGGTGTCGTGGCCGATACCGCGGATCAGCTGACCGCCGTTGCGCCCCGACGCCCCCCAGCCGATGCGGTTGGCCTCCAGCAACACCACCTTGTAACCGGCATCCGCCAGATTGATGGCGGTGTTAAGGCCGGTAAAGCCGCCGCCGATGATGCAGACGTCCGCCTTGTACTCCCCCTCCAGCTCGGGCCACTGTTGCGGATCGTTGCGAGTGGCCGCGTAGTAGGAGGCGACGTGCTCCTGATGTCCATTGTGCTTTCCTGCCTGCATACTCAGCATCCTGCTTTGGTTGCAAATTGTTTAATAAAATAAGCAAAGTTGTTTCGATAATACCCAGTTCCTTCTCCACTCACCAACCTGTGCGGATCACAGAAATGCAAAAGGCGCCCCGAAGGGCGCCTTTTCATGCAATCAAGGTGCTGTAACGAATTACAGTACGTTGATGGCGTTCAGATCGGCAAAGGCCTGTTCCAAACGCTTGATCATGGAAGTCTGACCTTCACGCAGCCATACGCGCGGATCGTAGAACTTCTTGTTCGGCTTGTCAGCGCCTTCCGGGTTGCCCAGCTGACCTTGCAGGTAAGCTTCGTTCTTCTGATAGAACTTCAGCAGACCTTCCCAAGTTGCCCACTGGGTGTCGGTGTCGATGTTCATCTTCACTACGCCGTAGGAGATGGACTCGCGGATCTCTTCCAGAGTGGAACCTGAACCACCGTGGAATACGAAGTCCAGAGACTTGGCAGGCAGCGCAAACTTCTCGGAAACGTACTTCTGGGACGCGTCCAGGATGGACGGGGTCAGCTTGACGTTACCCGGCTTGTATACACCGTGTACGTTGCCGAAGGAGGCAGCGATGGTGAAACGCGGGCTGATCTTGGACAGACGCTCGTAAGCGTAAGCAACATCTTCCGGCTGGGTGTACAGGGAAGATTGATCCAGGTGGCTGTTGTCTACGCCATCTTCTTCGCCACCGGTGCAACCCAGTTCCAGCTCCAGAGTCATGTTCATCTTGGCCATGCGGGTCAGGTACTCGCAGCAGATGTCGATGTTCTCTTCCAGAGACTCTTCGGACAGATCCAGCATGTGGGAGGAGAACAGCGGCTTGCCGGTTTCAGCAAAGTGCTTCTCGCCCGCTTCCAGCAGACCGTCGATCCACGGCAGCAGCTTCTTGGCAGCGTGGTCGGTGTGCAGGATAACCGGAATACCGTAGGCTTCGGCAACAGCGTGAACGTGCTTGGCACCTGAGATGGCACCCAGGATGGCGGCTTTCTGGCCTTCCATCTTCAGACCCTTACCGGCGGTGAACACGGCACCACCGTTGGAGAACTGAACTATTACCGGCGCTTTAACATTGGCAGCAGCTTCCAGCACAGCGTTAACGGAATCGGTACCAACACAGTTAACTGCTGGCAGAGCAAAGCCGTTCTCTTTAGCGATGGCGAACACTTTCTGAACGTCATCACCAGTGATCACGCCGGGTTTTACGAAGTCGAAAATTTTCTTAGACATGTTTAATCGTCCTGTCTCGTATGCCGTTAATAAAAAATGGGAGGTTCATCATGAACCGGCACAGCGGCCACATGATAAACGAAACGGGAGGCGTTTGCCCCCCGTCTCGGGTCAATTAGGCTTTGGCGCGCTGTTCCAGCATCGCAACAGCCGGCAGTACCTTGCCTTCTACGAACTCCAGGAAGGCGCCGCCGCCAGTGGAGATGTAGGAGACTTTGTCGGCGATGCCAAACTTGTCGATGGCAGCCAGGGTGTCACCACCGCCAGCGATGGAGAATGCCGGAGAAGCAGCGATGGCTTCAGCGATCACTTTGGTGCCAGCAGAGAACTGATCGAACTCGAACACACCAACCGGGCCGTTCCACAAAATGGTCTTGGCGTTCATGATGATGTCAGCCAGGGCCTTGGCAGAGTCAGGGCCGATGTCGAAGATCATGTCGCCGTCGGTCACATCAGCAACAGACTTGATGGTGGCAGGAGTGGACTCGGAGAACTCGGTGCCTACAACCACGTCGGTGGTGACCGGAATGTTGGTCTCGGCAGCCAGCTTCTTGGCGGTGTCGAGCAGGTCGTGTTCGCACAGGGACTTGCCGACGTTGTGACCGGCAGCAGCGATGAAGGTGTTGGCGATGCCACCACCGACAACCAGCTGGTCAGCGATCTTGGAGAGGGATTCCAGCACGGTCAGCTTGGTGGAGACCTTGGAGCCGCCAACGATGGCAACCATCGGGCGCTCAGGCTTCAGCATAGCTTTACCCAGGGCTTCCAGTTCACCCGCCAGCAGCGGACCGGCACAAGCAACAGGAGCAAACTGGGCAACACCGTAGGTAGAACCTTCGGCGCGGTGAGCAGTACCGAACGCATCCATTACAAAGACATCACACAGGGCGGCGTATTTTTTGGCCAGCTCTTCGGTGTTCTTCTTCTCGCCTTTGTTGAAACGGCAGTTTTCCAGCACAACCAGCTCACCGGCGGCGACGTCTACGCCATCCAGGTAATCTTTGGCCAGACGAACCGGGCAAGACAGAGCGTCTTTCAGATAGTTAACAACCGGAGCCAGGGAGAATTCTTCGTTGTATTCACCCTCGGTCGGACGACCCAGGTGGGAGGTGATCATCAGCTTGGCGCCCTTTTCCAGAGCCAGCTTGATGGTCGGCAGCGTCGCCACGATACGTGCATCGGAAGTGACCTTACCGTCTTTTACCGGTACGTTCAGGTCAGCACGGATCAGAACGCGTTTACCCGCCAGATCCAGGTCAGTCATCTTGATAACAGACATATTCAGTCCTCTATATTTTCAGGTAATGTTAAAAACAGTAACCTATTCGCCCGGGGCAGGCTCAGCCTGCGGCCATCATGGCCCGGGTGGTATCCAGCATCCGGTTTGCGAAGCCCCATTCGTTATCACACCACATCAACATCTTGACGAGGTTGGCATCGCTCACCCGGGTCTGGGTACCATCAATGATGCAGGAGTGTGCATCATGATTGAAGTCTACGGAAACCAAAGGCTCTTCCGTGTAATCCAGAATACCTTGTAATGTACCTCTGGACGCCCGTTGCAGGGCTTGATTTACGTCAGTAACTGTCACTTTTTTACGAACAGTAATACTGAGATCCATCGCTGTTACATTGATGGTCGGCACCCGCACCGCGATCGCCTCGAACTTGCCGGCGAAGTGGGGCAGGATACGCTCCAGCCCCTTTGCCAGCTTGGTATCCACCGGAATGATGGACTGGCTGGCAGCGCGGGTTCGGCGCAAGTCACTGTGGTAGGCATCGATGACTTGCTGATCATGCATGGCCGAATGAATTGTCGTAATAGTACCACAATTTATCTCGAATTCTCGATGCAATGTTTCAATCACCGGCACCACGCAGTTGGTGGTACAGGAGGCGTTGGAGACGATCCGCTCCCGTCCGGTCAGCACCTGATGGTTGACCCCGTAGACCACGGTGGCATCCACATCCGCATCGGCCGGGTGGGAGAACAGCACCTTGCCCGCCCCCGCAGCCAGATGCAGCTCGGCATCGGCTCGCGAGCCGAACACCCCGGTGCAATCGAGCACCACATCGACCCCCAGCGCTCGCCACGGCAGCTTTGACGGATCCCGCTCGGCAAACAGGGAGATGAGATCCTCCCCCACCAGCATGCTGTTGCCTGCCAGTTGCACCGGATGGTGGAAGCGACCGTGACTGGTATCGTAACGGGTCAGGTGCACCATGGCCTCGGGGGCCGCCAGCTCGTTGATGGCGACGATCTTGATGGTCTTGTCGCGCCCGCTTTCATAGAGGGCTCGCAACACATTGCGACCGATCCGCCCGTAACCATTGATGGCAATCTTGATCATCGAGAATCCGTTTCCTTGAACCAGCAACAGGACGGCGCACCGGGAGCCCTGGCTACGACAGCAGGGCCTCCTTGAATTCACCGCGGGCCAGCAGTGCGGCCCCGAATACCCCGGCACTGTCACCAAGGGCAGGAGCAATAATGGGGGTTGCGAAGCGGGGATTAAAGAGGAAGGGCAAAATTGTCTGCCGCCCGGCGCTGTAAAGGCTCTGCACATTGCCCACCCCGCCACCGATGACGATCACATCCGGGTCGAGAATATTGACCACGTTGGCCAGCGCCTGACCAAACAGCAGGTGCAGCCGGTCGATGGTGAGCTTGGCCACATGATCGTGGGCGGTGGCGGCCGCGATTTGAGCGAGCGAGAGGCGACGCTTGGCCTTGGCCTCGTACCAGGCCTCCAGCGCCGGGCCGCTGATCAGGGTCTCGACGCAGCCGCGCTTGCCGCAGTAGCACTCGGGGCCGTCAGGAGAGAGCACGTTGTGGCCCCACTCACCGGCGATGCCGTGGTGACCGTTGAGGATCTGGCCGTTGATGACGATGCCGGAGCCGACCCCGGTGCCCATAATGATGCCGAACACCACTTTCGCATCGGGATGGTGCTGGCGCACCGCCCCCAGATGGGTTTCTGCCAGCGCGAAGCAGTTGGCGTCGTTGGCTATCAGCACCGGCACGCCCAGCTTGCGCTCCAGATCCTCCTTGAACGGCTTGCCGTTGAGCTCGGTAGTGTTGCAGTTCTTCATCAGACCGGTCTGCGGATCCCGCGCACCCGGCGTGCCCATGCCGATGACGGTCGGGCGCTGGCCAACCTTCTCGATGCACTGCGCCACCAGCTTGGCTATCTGGCCGATCATGTGGTCATAACCGCCAGCCCGCTCGGTGGGGATGCGGTGGCGCAGCAGCACCTCGTCGCCATCCAGCACCACACATTCACACTTGGTACCGCCAAGATCGATACCCCAATCCAGTGACTTGCTGCTCATCTTGCCTCCTGCGCTGGCACAACGCCCTTTTCGTCGCGGCGCCCTTTTAAATATAAAACGGGGCCTTGCGGCCCCGGATATCAATCAGTTTCTCTTCGCTCGCACCGGCCTTAGCGGCCGTGATACTGGGCAGAGAGCTCGTGCACCGCGTTGACGAACACGCCAGCGTGCTCCGGGTTCACATCCTGATGGATGCCGTGACCCAGGTTGAAGACGTGGCCGTTGCCCTGACCGAAACCGGCCAGAATGGAAGCGACCTCTTCACGGATCCGTGCCGGATTGGCGTAGAGCATGGAGGGATCCATGTTGCCCTGCAGCGCCACCTTGTCGCCGACCCGGCGCTTGGCGTCGGCAATGTCGATGGTCCAGTCCAGCCCCAGCGCATCGCAACCGGTGGCGGCGATCTGCTCCAGCCACTGACCGCCGTTCTTGGTGAACAGGGTGACCGGCACGCGGCGACCATCGTGCTCGCGGATCAGGCCATCGACAATCTTGTGCATGTACTGCAGGGAGAAGTCGCGGTAATCCCGCGGGGTGAGCACACCACCCCAGGTGTCGAACACCATGACCGCCTGAGCCCCCGCCTTGATCTGGGCGTTGAGATAGCTAATCACGCTGTCGGCCAGCTTGTCGAGCAACAGGTGAAGGGTCATGGGCTCTGCGTACATCATCTGCTTGATCTTGGTGAACGCCTTGGAGCTGCCCCCCTCCACCATGTAAGTGGCCAGGGTCCAGGGGCTGCCGGAGAAACCGATCAGCGGCACTTCGCCCTTCAGCTCGCGGCGGATGGTGCGCACCGCATTCATCACATAGCCCAGCTCATCTTCCGGATCCGGGATCGGCAGCGCCTGCACGTCGGCCATGGATGTGATCGGGCGCTCAAAGCGCGGGCCTTCACCCTGCTCGAAGTAGAGACCCAGCCCCATGGCATCGGGCACGGTGAGGATGTCGGAGAAGAGGATGGCGGCATCGAGCGGGTAGCGGCGCAGCGGCTGCAGGGTGACTTCACAGGCCAGCTCGGCGTTGCGGCACAGGGACATAAAATCCCCCGCCTGGGCGCGAGTCGCCTTGTATTCCGGCAGATAACGGCCAGCCTGGCGCATCATCCATACCGGGGTCATGTCCACGTCCTGACGCAGCAAAGCGCGCAGGTATCGATCGTTCTTCAGCTCTTTCATCCCAGTTCCTGAGTTCGTATCACGCATAAAATGGCGGCCATAATACCACTTTGCCCACCGGAGCGGACTGCCCAAAACGTGGCAAATGGACCCGCGGTTGCAAAGATGTGAAGGGGCGCAAACCAGAGCGCCCTGTTTACAAAAAAAGGTGCGAAAAGATCGGCGAAAAGATAAGCGCCTCGTTACCCCTCGCCCGCCAGCGAACGCTCGATCAAGCGCCGGGCGATGGTGCCGTGGGGCGGCAAGCGCGGCAGCCGGTCGGCGGTAAAGAAATCGGCGGCGACCAGTTCGTCATCCTGCACCTTGATCTCGCCACTCTCGTAGTCGGCGGTAAAGCCCATCATCAGGCTGTGGGGGAAGGGCCAGGGCTGGCTCGCCACATAGCGCACATTGCGCACCCGGATGCCGCTCTCCTCGAACACCTCCCGCGCCACGCACTGCTCAAGATTCTCCCCCGCCTCCACAAACCCGGCCAGCACGGTATACATGGGATCGTCCGCCTGATAGTGACGGCGATGGGCCGCCAAGAGGATCTCCGGCCCCTTGCGCACCGCCACGATAATGCAGGGGGAAATGCGCGGATAGACCGTATGGCCGTGGTGGCACACCTGCGCCCACTCCCCCACCTTCGGGGTCATGGGGACACCGCACTCGCCGCAGAAACGGTGGGTGCGGCGGAAGGTGGCGAGCTGCCAGGCACGGCCCGCGAGACGAAAGCCCTCTTCGTCCCCCGCCACCATCAGCTGGCGCAGCGGGCTCATGGCGCTCGTGTCGGCCTCATCACCCAGATCCAGCAGATAGCAGGGCAGCC
The DNA here is from genome assembly GCF_000820145.1 of Aeromonas sobria. Taxonomy (GTDB): domain Bacteria; phylum Pseudomonadota; class Gammaproteobacteria; order Enterobacterales; family Aeromonadaceae; genus Aeromonas; species Aeromonas sobria. The sequence continues at coordinate 129,245 of NZ_CDBW01000003.1, forward strand.
CCGGCCACTCGTCAAAACGCTCGAAACGGGCCTCTGCCAGCGTAGTAGGTAGGCACGCTTTACTGCCCTGTGGCACCCGTCCCTGCTGATCGAGCAGTACCAGATGATCGCCCCCCAGCACGAACCAGCGGGCTTGTTCGGTTAATGACATCAGATGAACACTCTCGTTAAATCCAATAAAACAAAACCCTGGCCACGGCGGGCCGACCAAGGGGCAAACGCCGCGCGAATGGCTCCTATCTTACGACCAGCACAGGTCGCTGACGACCCCGCCGTGGCCGATTGTCCTATTCGTAAAAACGGATGGCGAAAATAAAGAGGCCGCCCGAAGGCGGCCCACTGTTATCCGGCATCCAGTATCCGGCCTCTATCGACGTAGATCAGGCATCACCCATCGCCAGCAGGGAGGCGTTGCCGCCCACCGCCGTGGTGTTGATGGTGCGGGTCTTCTCGGTGACGAAGCGGCTTAAGTAGTGTGGACCGCCCGCCTTGGGACCGGTGCCGGAGAGCCCCTGCCCGCCGAACGGCTGCACCCCGACCATGGCGCCGATCTGGTTGCGGTTGATGTAGACGTTGCCCACATTGATGCGGCTCGCCAGCTCTTCGGCGTGGGATTCGTTGCGGCTGTGGATCCCCAGCGTCAGGCCGTAGCCGGTGCCGTTGATATCCGCGATCACCTTGTCCAGATCCCGGATGGCGTAGCGCACCACGTGCAGGATGGGGCCGAATTGCTCCTTCACCAGCTCGCGGATGGAGCCGATCTCCAGCGCGGTCGGCTGGACGAAGTGGCCCTCCATGGTCGCGGCGGGCATCGGCGCCTGCGCAATCAGGCGAGCGCGCGGGATCATCCGGGCCAGATGGGCATCCAACCCCAGCTTGGCATCGGCGTCGATCACCGGGCCGACGTCAGTATTGTGCTCGGCCGGATTGCCCACTTTCAGCTCCTGCATAGCGCCGGTGAGGATCTCCAGCACCCGCGGGGCTATCTCCTCCTGCAGATAGAGCACCCGCAGGGCCGAGCAGCGCTGACCGGCGCTCTGGAAGGCGGCGCTCACCACGTCGCGCACCACCTGCTCCGGCAGAGCGGTGGAGTCGACAATCATGGCGTTCTGACCGCCGGTCTCGGCGATGAGCGGCAAAATGGCGCCATCGCGCTGGGCCAGGGTCATGTTGATCAGTTTGGCGGTCTCGGTGGAGCCGGTGAAGCAGACGCCGCCGATGCGCGAGTCCGCCGTCAACTTGGCACCAACAGTGGCACCGTCACCGGGCAGCAATTGCAGCACATCGCCCGGAATACCGGCCTGATGGGCCAGGGTCACCGCCAGATGGGCAATAAGACCGGTCTGCTCCGCCGGTTTGGCGATGACGGTGTTGCCGGTGGCCAATGCAGCAGCGATTTGGCCGAGGAAGATCGCCAGCGGGAAGTTCCACGGGCTGATGCAGACAAACACCCCGCGCCCCTGCAGGAACAGCTCGTTCTGCTCGCCGGTGTAGCCGGGCAGCAGAGTCGCCTGCCCCATCAGGCTGCGGGCCTGTACTGCGTAGTAGCGGCAGAAATCGACCGCCTCGCGCACCTCGTCGATGCCATCTTGCAACAGCTTGCCCGCCTCGCGAGTACAGAGGGAGACGAACTGCTCGCGGTTCGCTTCCAGCAGATCCGCCAGCTTCTCCAGCGCCGCGGCCCGCTCGCTCACCGGGGTTGCGCGCCAGCGCGGGAAGGCGGCATGGGCGGATGCCAAGGCCTGCTCCACCGCCTGCTCGTCGGCCCAGTGGATTTTGCCGATGGTGAGGCTCACATCCTGCGGGCTCAGCACCACGCGGGCCTCATTGCGCTTGAGGGTCTCGCCATCGACGATGGGGCCCGCCAGCCACTGCTTGCTCTCCAGCTCTTGCAAGCGGGCGAAGAAGGGGCGCTGGATGGAGAGGATGTTCATGTTGACGCCGCTGGAGTTTTTGCGGTCGGTGAACAGGTTCACCGGCTGCGGAATGCGGTCATTGGCAAAGCCGGAGTTGCGCTTGAGGGTGCGCAGCGGGTGCTCGGCCAGTGAATCGACCGGGGTGTTGGGGTCCACCAGCTTGTGGACAAAGGAGGTATTGGCCCCGTTCTCCAGCAGGCGACGCACCAGATAGGGCAGCAGATCCTTGTGGGCACCGACCGGCGCATAAATGCGGCAGTGCAGGCCGGGATTGTCGTTCAGCACCGCGTTGTGCAGCTCCTCCCCCATGCCGTGCAGACGCTGGAACTCAAACTGGCGATCGCCGGCCATCTCCAGAATGCTGACCACGGTATTGGCGTTGTGGGTGGCGAACTGGGGGGCGATAAAGCCTCGAGTCGGCTCGCTCAGCAGGTAGCGGGCACAGGCGAGGTAGGAGATATCGGTGCCCGCCTTGCGGGTAAAGAGCGGGTAGCCGGGCAGGCCCGCCTGCTGGGCATATTTCAGCTCGCTGTCCCAGTAGGCACCTTTCACCAGTCGCACCGGAATGAGGTCACCCTGCTCGCGGGCCAGTGCGGTGAGCCAGCACAGTACCGGCAGAGCGCGCTTGGAGTAGGCCTGCACCACCATGCCGAGTTTGCCCCAGCCACGGTTGGCATCAGAGCGGTAGAGCTGCTCGAACAGATCCAGCGACAGCTCGAGTCTGTCCATCTCCTCGGCATCGATGCTGATGGCCACATCCTTGTCGCGGGCCAGACGCACCAGCCCCACCAGCCGCTCGCACATTTCGCCGAGCACCCGTTCGCGGTTGGCCACGTCATAGCGCGGATGCAGGGCCGAAAGCTTGATGGAGATGGAGGGAGCCGGGCCGCCGTCGCTGATCCGCTCATTGCCCACCGCCTCGATGGCGTTGCGGTAATCGGTCAGGTATTTGTCGGCATCCTGCAAGGTGAGGGCCGATTCACCCAGCATGTCGTAGGTGTGGGTGTAGCCCAGCTCGCGGGATTTGCGGCTCGCCTTGAGCGCCTCTTTCATGTCGCGCCCCAGCACGAACTGCTTGCCCATGATCTTCATGGCGGCGTACATGGCGGAGCGCACCACAGGCTCCCCCAGCTTGTTGACCATGCGCCCCAGCAAGTTGGCCGGGTTGCCGTCGAGCTTCTTGTCCAGCTTGATGATCTTGCCGGTCAGCATCAGCCCCCAGGTGGAGGCGTTGACCAGCGTGGAGTCGCTTTTGCGGAAATGGGACGACCAGTTGGCGCCGGAGAGCTTGTCCTTGATCAGGGCATCGGCGGTCTCGGCATCGGGAATGCGCAGCAGCGCCTCGGCCAGGCACATCAGGATGATCCCCTCCTGCGTATCGAGGCTGTACTCCTGCAGGAAGGCGTCGATACCGTCACCGGATCCGCTCTCCTTGCGCACCTTGGTCACCAGCATGCGGGCGCGCTGGGTCACCTGCTCCAGCGCGGCACCATCCCCCGCCAGCATGGCCGACAGTTCGGTCAGATAGGCATTTTCATCCACCACGTAGTTCTGGGTGATGGCTTCGCGCAGGGCGGTCAGATCGGAGGGAATGTAGTCAGCAGCAAGCACGTGAGTCGCTTTGAACATAGGGGTCTTCCTGTACGCCCGAAGGCTGATATCGACAAAGGCGGACGCGCCGCCGAAACGCCGATAATGTATACAATGTTGCACCCTATATGAAATGAATTTGTTTCCAAACTTTAACAAATATCGCTAATTCTGCCTCACTCTCCCTCTACGAGTCCCCTTGCCGACTATGAAGAGGGTCAACTGGCATCATTTTGTATACGATCTTGTGCCGTTCTGTTCAGCCACTCGAACTGCTGGCCCCGGCAACCCAGTGCGAGCAAAAATGCAGATAAAAAAGAAGGGCCGCCACGGCGACCCTTCTGTTTATTCAGACCTGTGCGGTCAATTCATCCAGCGATCGCCGCGGCTGCGACGACGGGGCAGCATCGGCAGCAGGATACCGAGCAGGATCCCCGCCCCCACCATGGCACCACCACGGATAAACCAGTCCATCTGCATGTCGTGTTCCTGGTTGTCGTAGCTTTGGGTCAGGGCATCATTTTGCTCTTTGAGATTGCCAAGCTCCTCACCCTGACTGACCAGCTGGACCTTGAGGGCGGCAATCTCCTTGCTCTGGGCAGCGAGCTGGCCATCCTTCTCGGTGAAGCGTTTCTCGTTGTCACCGTTGAGATTCTGCAGGCGGTCTTTGAGCTCATCGCGCTCTTTTTCCACCTGGGGCAGCCGCTCGCGCAGGCTGATCTGGCTCTGCAGTTCGCTGTTTTTGATCCATCCCTCGCGACCACGACTGTCCACCACCTGGGTGAAACCGGCCTCGCTGTTCACCGCTTTTACCTCCAGCGGTTCACCAGCCTTGATGCTGCTAAGGATCCGGTACTGGGTGCCCGGACCGTTGTGGATGAAGGTAAAAATGTTGTCTGAAACATAACGGGTATCGGCCAGTGCCTGTTGGGCACACAAGCAGATCAAAATCCCGAGAAGGGCGCGCATGGTCGATCGGTTCTCTTTTTCAGGTTTGGACAAGAGGTTGAATGTTAAGCCGCCTGCAGGTTAAAGGACAAGCAAAGAAAAAGCACCTCCCCCCGAATAAAGCGCGCAGAGTGGCGAGTCAGCTCGCAACTTGCCCGCCCGTAGCCTTACTTGTTTTTCAGCTCCCGCACCTCACTGCGCAAAGCGCGGATCTCCTGCAACAGCTGCTCCTGCTGGCTGTTGTAGTGATGGCGCCACTTGTCGGTCTCGCCATCCCCCTTGTTGGGCTGCAGGAACAAACTGGCCATAAAACCGCTGATGGCACCGAACAGACCTACCCCGAACAGGATCAGCAGGCTGGCAACGAAACGCCCCTGCTCGGTCTTGGGTACCAGATCGCCATACCCCACGGTAGAGAGGGTCACTAGCGTCCACCAGAAGGCATCGTAAGGGGTCTCAATCTGGCTGCCAGGCTGGCCAGACTCAATCCAGTACATGACGCCGGAGCCCACCCCGAGCAGCAGGAAGAACAGGAACAGGATGCCAGATATGGTGGTCTCGTTGCGCTCACGGCGGAATAAAGCCCACAGATCAGGCTGATCCCGCAGCAACTGATAGACTCGCCACAACTGGATCAAACGCGCCCAGCGCAGTTGCTCCACCATCGGCAGGCTACCCGGCAGATAGATCCAGTTGGCCTTGAAAAAAGCCAGCTTGTCGCTGGCCCGCACCCAGCCATAGGCAAAGTGAGCGAGGAAGAAGTAGCAAATCAAGCTGTCGATGTCATAAAAGAGCTGCAAGGTCTGCGGGGTGACACTCTGGTGCCCCCACCAGCGAGCCGTCACCAGCAATACCGACACAATAGACAGAAATGCCATCAGCAGATCCATCGCCCGCAGATGCGTTAAGTGATGTCGCATACATTTTCCAACTTTAAGCACAGAGCAAATTAATAAAAGAGAAGATAATGCCGATAGCCTTGAAGGCAAAGGAAAAAGCGGTTTTTAAAAGGAGAATGATAATGCAGTTGAACCTGCTGGAAAAGCGAATGAGCAACATCCGTCTGGTACCCAAAGTGGTGCTGCTGATGGTGTTCAGTACCCTGATGCTACTGACCAAACTCTGGTTTGATGCCAACAATCTCGAGATAACCCTGCTCGCCGAAGGACTGGATCCGGCCAAAGCGGATGCCATCTCCAATCGCCTGCTCTGGACCGGTCTGATGGAGACAGCCATCATGGGGTTGCTGTTCGTGATCCTGCTGCTCACCGGCTCCCGGCTGATGGTCAAGCAGGTGAACTATCTGGTCGGCCTGCTGGAGCGCTTTGCCAAGCGGGATCTCAGCCACAAGGTGTTGCTCAGATCCCGTGATGAGTTCGGTGACATCGCCAAGGCGGTCTCCCACTCGCAGGAGAACCTCAAAGAGGTATTCGGCAACCAGCGTGTCGCCTGCAAGGAGCTCAACGACATCGCCTCCCAAGTGACCCTCTGCATGGAGGAAGCCCACGAAGCGATCAGCGAAGAGTTCACCCAGATTGAGCAACTGGCCAGTGCCATGAGCCAGATGGTGGGCGCTATTCGCGAGGTTGCAGCCCATGCGGATCAAGCCTCCCGAGCCACTGCAGAAACCAGTCAGTTGGCACACGAAGGCAGCCGCTGCGTCGCCGATACCGTCAGCACCATCGACACCCTTTCTGGCAACATCCAACGCTCGGCAAGCGTGGTTAATCAGGTAGAACAGGGGGTCGAGCAGATCGGCTCTGTGGTCGACACCATTCGCAGTATTTCCGAACAGACCAACCTGCTGGCCCTTAACGCCGCCATTGAGGCGGCCCGCGCCGGTGAAGCGGGCCGCGGTTTTGCGGTGGTGGCCTCCGAAGTGCGCGAACTGGCCAACCGGGCCCAGGCCGCCACTGTCGAGATCCAGAAGATGATCGAACAGTTGCAGGGCAATGCCGGTCAGGCTGCCGAGCTGATGGCCCAGAGCGTGCGCCAGGCCGACAAAGGGGTGGAACAGGTGACCCAGGCAGGCACCCAGCTCGCTACCATAGTGGAGCGGGTGCTGGGGGTGGCCGACATGAATCGCCATATCGCCACCGCCTCCGAACAGCAGATCGCGGTCGCCGAAGAGATGCGCGGCAATCTGGAGCAGGTCAAACAGATCGCAGAAGGATCCGTTGTGGTTTTTCGTGAACTGCAGGAAGCCTCAGAACTGGTCGAACAGCACAGCAAGGAGCTCGACAGCCAGATCCAGTCCTTCAAACTTATCTGACAGCGCTCACTGGCCGGGCATAACAGCCGCCGGGCCCCAATAGGAGGGCAAATCGCAGCCATAAAAAATCCGAAACCACTGGTTTCGGATTTTTTCTATTCAGCGAATGGCAGATCAGGGTTATCCCCTCGTCTGCCACATCGGCAGAGCTTATTCGGCAGCCATACGGGCTTCGATATAGGCCAACGCGCGGTCGATACGAGCAAGCACGCGCTCTTTGCCGACCAGCGCCATCACGGCGTCGATACCAGGGGACTGACCCAGACCGGTCACGGCCACCCGCAGCGGCATGCCGACCTTGCCCATGCCCTGACCCAGCTCGGCGGCAGTAGCTTCAATCAGCTCGTGCAGCGCTTCGGTGGTCCAGCTATCCAGTGCGGCCAGCTTGGCCTTGGCCAGCGCCAGCGGCTCGGCCGCCACACCGCGCAGGTGCTTCTTGGCAGCGGCTTCGTCAATGGCTTCGTACTCTTCGAACAGATAGCGGCTCTGGGCAGCCATCTCAACGAGCGTATTGCAGCGCTCGGCCAGCAGGGTCACCACTTCTGGCAAGGTCGGGCCATTGCGGGTGTCGATCTGCTGGTTTTCCATGTGCCATGCCAGGAACGTGGCAACACGGGCCGGATCCAGAGTGCGCATGTAGTGGTTGTTGAGCCACAGCAGCTTGTCAGTATTGAACGCAGAGGCGGACTTGGAGATGGCATCCAGGCTGAACAGCTTGATCATCTCATCCAGGGTGAAGATCTCCTGATCGCCGTGGGACCAGCCCAGACGCACCAGATAGTTCAGCAGCGCTTCCGGCAGGTAGCCATCGTCGCGGTACTGCATCACGGAGACAGCACCGTGGCGCTTGGAGAGCTTGGCACCGTCGTCACCCAGGATCATGGAGACGTGGGCAAATTCCGGTACCGGCGCGTTCAACGCCTTGTAGATGTTGATCTGACGCGGGGTGTTGTTGATGTGGTCTTCGCCACGCACCACGTGGGTGATCTCCATATCCCAGTCATCGACCACCACGCAGAAGTTGTAGGTCGGGGCGCCATCGGTACGGCGGATGATCAGATCGTCCAGCTCGGTGTTGGCGAACTCGATACGGCCACGGACGTGGTCATCGAACACCACGGAGCCTTCAGTCGGGTTGCGGAAGCGAATAACGTGCGGCGCATCGGCCGGGTGATCGTGGTCGCTATCCCGGCACTTGCCGTCATAGCGAGGCTTCTCGCCGTTGGCCATCTGACCTTCGCGCAATTCGTCAAGCCGCTCGCGGGAGCAGTAGCACTTGTAGGCGCGGCCATCGGCCAGCATCTCGTCAATCAAGGCGTTATAACGGTCGAAACGCTTGGTCTGGTAGTAGGGGCCCTCATCCCAGTTCAGCTCCAACCAGCCCATTCCCTCAATAATGGCGTCGATCGCCTCCTGAGTGGAACGTTCCAGGTCAGTATCCTCAATACGCAGCACGAACTCACCGCCCTGGCTCTTTGCAAACAACCAGGAATAGAGTGCGGTACGGGCACCGCCGACATGCAAAAAGCCGGTCGGGCTGGGAGCAAAACGGGTTTTGACTTTCATCTTTAAGCCTTGTGTAGAGGGCCTTGGGCCAATTCGTTAGAAAAAACCGTCGCATTTTAGCACCGACCATCGCGGATGGGAAAACCATGAAGCCGTTGTGGGCCAAAGTAGGGGATTAAATGTGTGGTCAGGTCGCTTACCGCCTGATATTTGAAGGGGATCGCAAAACAGAAGTGCCGTTTCAGATTTGCTATGCATCGTGCTGGAGAGCTGCCTCCTTCAGCCGATACCCAAATAACGCTCACCACACTTCTCACGCACAAGGAAGAGACGATGCAATTTCGTTCTATCCAGAATCGCATTCTAGTGATGGCCGGGATCGCCATGACGGCAGCCCTGGTCATTCTGATCCTGCTCAACCAATACTCGGGTAAACAGACCCAAAAACTGACCATCAGCTCCAGCCGCGCAGCGCTGCAGCAGGAGGCGTGGCAAAAAGTGAGCGCCAACGCCCGCGCCGAGGCAGCCACCATCACCCAGTTGCTGCAAAAAGGGCTCTCCTATACCCAGCAGATGGCCAGCGCCCTCGCGTTGCAGCAACAGGGTAAGCTGCCATTGGATCGCCAGCAGGCTATCGATCTGCTCAAGGCGCAGCTGGCGCTGGAGCCCCAGCTCTATGGCGCCTTTGCTGGCTTCGAACCAAACGGCTTCGACGGTCAGGACGCCGCCTTCGCTGGCCAGAATACACTCGGCAGTGACGGCAAGGGTCGCTTCGTCCCCTACTTCTATCGCGACAAGGATCAAATCGGCACCGACCTGCTGCTCTCCATCGAAAAAACTGATCCGGACCAATTCGGCAATCCCGCCAATGACTACTACTCCTGCCCGAAACGGGAAGGGCAATCCTGCCTGATCGATCCCTTCAAGGTGGATATCAACGGTCAACAGGTGCTGGTGAGCACCATCACCACCCCCATTCTGGTGGGCGGTCAGTTCAAGGGGGTCGCCGCGCTGGACTTGGCGGTGGACTCCATCAGCCGTCAGGCCAAGACCCTCAACAGCAACATCTATGACGGCAAGGGCGAGACGCTGATCGTCAGCGCCGCCGGCGTCATCACCGGCACCAGCGCCGATGCCAGCCTGCTCGGCAGTAGCGCCGAGAAGGTGCTTGGCAACCAGTGGCAGCAGTACCTGAAACCGGAAGTGCAGCGTCAGGAGCTGGACGAGTCGTTCCGCATCTCGGTGCCTATTATGGTGCCGGGGATGAGCCGTAACTGGGCGATCATTGTCACGCTGCCCTACAAGGTGGTACTGGCGGGGGCTGATCAACTGGAGAGCCAGCTGAGCGACATGAACCAGGCTGCCATGACCCAGCAATTGGTGGGCGCCGTTATCGTGCTGGTGCTGGCACTGGCCACCATGCTGGTGATCGCCCGCAGCATCACAGGCCCCATCCGTCAGATGGTCAGCCTGGTGGATGACATCGCCGATGGCGAGGGGGATCTCACCAAACGCCTCACTACCCGCTCGGTGGACGAGCTGGGGGATCTGGCCAAAGGGATCAACCGCTTTATCGACAAGCTGCAGGGGCTGCTCGGGGAGGTGCTGAACACGGCCAGCGAGGTGAACCGCCACGCCAGCGATACCGATCGCATCGCCGGTCAAACCGACAATAACCTGCAGCATCACCAGGCAGAGATGGAGCAGATGCTGACCGCCGTGCAGGAGATGTCCTACGTCAGTCAGGAGGTGGCGACCCATGCCAACAACACTGCCGACTCGGCCAAACAGGCCCAAAGCGCAGCCGAACAGGGCAAGGCGCGCTTCCAGCAGGTGATCCAGTCGATGCACAAGGTCGCGGCAGAAGCGGGTAAAGGGGCCGAGGTGGTCGAAGGGCTGGCCCATGACAGCACCCAGATCACCAGCATCCTCACCGTCATTCAGGGGATTGCCGATCAGACCAACCTGCTGGCGCTCAACGCGGCCATCGAGGCGGCTCGGGCTGGTGAACAGGGGCGCGGCTTTGCAGTGGTCGCTGACGAGGTGCGCAAACTGGCGGGTAACACCCAGCAAGCAGTACAAAATACCCAGGAGCTGATCGAAAAAATTCGCTTGAGCTCGGCCAATGCGGTCAACACCATCACCCACAGCCAGCAGCTGACCCATCAGGCGGTGAGCGAAGCGGATCTGGCGGAAGAGGCGCTTGGCACCATCTACAAGGCCATTGCCACCATCAACGACATGACCTATCAGATCGCCTCCGCTGCCGAAGAGCAGAGTTCGGTCTCCGAGACTGTCTCCGGCAACCTGTCAAAAACCAATGCCCTGGCCAACGACATTGCTCAGGATGCAACCGATACGGCCAAAGCCAGTCAGGCATTGCGTCAGGCAGCCGATCAATTGCAGCAATTATTGGGACAATTTCGTCTCAGCTGATAATTTTCCTCTCCGGTACTCTCCCCCTCGGGGGCGAGTACGTTTACCATAGGCAACGAATTTGCCTGATGGCAGGCAATGTAGTGAGAGGTAAATGCCGTGCCCACCCCGGACCGTCGCCCACGAGGCCATAACAGACGAGCCCAGCTGCGTCGCCAAGACGAATCTCAAGGATCCCTGCTCCATCGCATCAATGCCGTGACTCTGTCCCTGCGCCAACGTTTTGGCCAAGGGATGAGCAGCCTGGGCCAACGTCGCCAGGATGCCAAAGCAGGCAAATTCAAGCTGTCCAGCCCGCTGCCGCGCAAAAACACCATAGGTCTGCTGATCCTGATCCCGCTCTGGCTGCTGGTGCTGGCCTGGGAGCCGGCCCCTACCGCCCCTCAAGCGGCCCCATCCGGTTCGCTTGATGTGCCGCTGGCGGTACCGGCGCAAGCACTGACTGCCGGTAACGCTACCTCCGCGGCTGCCAAACCCGTGGTCGAGGAGAAGGTCAACGGTACCTGGCTGCAACACGAGGTGCAGGCAGGCGAGACCCTCTACTCCATCTGGCGCAAATTCGAGTTGCCGGGTGCAGAGCTGAGCCGCCTGATCGCCATCGAGGGGCCAGATCGGCCATTGACCCGCCTGCAATCGGGTCGCGCCATCTTCATCCTGGTGGATGACTCCCGCCGCATCCAGCGGGTAGAGATCCGCTCCTACGGTCAGGCGGTCTACCGCTATGATCGACAGGGCGAAGGGTTCGCCCTCAAGGAATAACAAGACGGGAGGCGCTGGCCTCCCGTTTTTTTGGTCAATTGCCTTCAAATAAGCTACTGACTTCACAATATTTTTAGCTTGTTCGAAAAACGAAAGGGGGCAAATTGACAAGGATCTGCGCTAACGTACAATCGTTTGTGCTTTAAACAGGGATTGTTCTACGTGCTACTGGGACAAAGAGACGTGGTCAGTCATGAGCCAACCCCTGCTTGCAAGGCAAATGCAGCCCACCTCGGGCTTAGTTTCATTTCGTAATTGATAGGATTTAGCACATGTCTGACATTCGCACCGGCCAGGTAAAATGGTTCAACGAAACCAAGGGTTTTGGCTTTATCGAGCAATCCCAAGGACCGGACGTTTTCGTTCACTTCTCCTCCATCCAGAGCACTGGTTTCAAAACCCTGGCTGAAGGTCAGAAAGTCCAGTTCACTGTGACTCAGGGCCAAAAAGGTCCTCAGGCTGAGAACGTTACCCTACTCTAAGCCACGCCAGTGAATACGCAGGAGGAGCCAAGGCCCCTCCTCTTTTTTTGCCCGCAATTTGCCCTCTTCGGTCACAACCGCTTGCCTCGTTCAGCCCACAGTTTGAGCCCCCATACCCTTCCTGTTTGCAGGAGGCGGCCGAGACGCGCTGAGTAAACGCCAGATACGACAAAGCATCGCAGCGCGATGTAATTGGCAATATCGAAGATGGATTGGTGTACTTCGGAGAGATATTGGAGCGGGAAACGAGACTCGAACTCGCGACCCCGACCTTGGCAAGGTCGTGCTCTACCAACTGAGCTATTCCCGCAACAGAATGTCATTTGCAAGTGATTGGAGCGGGAAACGAGACTCGAACTCGCGACCCCGACCTTGGCAAGGTCGTGCTCTACCAACTGAGCTATTCCCGCAACGGAATATCACTTACACATATCTAGTAAAAACTGTTTGGAGCGTGTAACGAGATTCAAACTCGCGACCCCAGCCTTGGCAAGCACGGATCATGCTCTACCAACCTGGTTACTCCAGCAAAACGTATTGGAGCGGGAAACGAGACTCGAACTCGCGACCCCGACCTTGGCAAGGTCGTGCTCTACCAACTGAGCTATTCCCGCAACAGATTGTCACTTGCAAATAATTTGGAGCGGGAAACGAGACTCGAACTCGCGACCCCGACCTTGGCAAGGTCGTGCTCTACCAACTGAGCTATTCCCGCAACGGAATGTCATTTGCAAATAGATTGGAGCGGGAAACGAGACTCGAACTCGCGACCCCGACCTTGGCAAGGTCGTGCTCTACCAACTGAGCTATTCCCGCAACAAATTTTGTTCGAAGGTGCAATGATGATTGGAGCGGGAAACGAGACTCGAACTCGCGACCCCGACCTTGGCAAGGTCGTGCTCTACCAACTGAGCTATTCCCGCATCGGGCTGGATTGAACCAGTTTCATCATCACTTTTTGGAGCGGGAAACGAGACTCGAAC
>NZ_CDBW01000004.1 GCF_000820145.1 Aeromonas sobria
GGTGCCGGATTTTTTAATGCCGATGGTGCCCGCCTGAAACGACACTATGAGCGCCACTGGTGCTCGATATGAGCCCCCTGCCACCTCGTTACCCCTGAATACCCTTCTCACCAAGTCATGAGGCTGACAAATCACCCGCCAGTTAACCAACGGCCCATAAAAAATGCCAGTCAGCGTTAACTGACTGGCATCAAGGCCGAAGCCTGTTTGAGGTGCGATACCTGATGGGTGCTTACAGCGCCTTGAGGATCGCCTCGACGCTGGCCTTGGCATCGCCAAACAGCATCTGGGTATTCTCTTTGAAGAACAGCGGGTTCTGGACACCGGCATAGCCAGTGTTCATGGAGCGCTTGAAGCCGATAACGTTCTGCGCTTTCCACACTTCCAGTACCGGCATACCGGCGATCGGGCTGCCCGGATCTTCCATCGCGGCCGGGTTAACGGTGTCGTTGGCACCGATCACCAGCACGGTATCGGTATCGGTGAAGTCGTCGTTGATCTCGTCCATTTCCAGCACGATGTCATACGGGACTTTCGCTTCCGCCAGCAGCACGTTCATGTGGCCTGGCAGACGACCGGCAACCGGATGGATACCGAAACGCACCTTGATGCCGCGATCACGCAGCTTCTGGGTGATTTCAGCCACCGGATACTGGGCCTGCGCCACCGCCATGCCGTAGCCCGGGGTGATGATGACAGAGCTGGAGTTCTTCAGCAGGTCAGCCACTTCCTCGGCGCTGGTTTCGCGGTATTCACCCATCTCCTGATCAGCCGTGGAGGCCACGCCATCGGAGCCGAAGCCACCGGCGATGACGGAGATAAAGGAGCGGTTCATCGCCTTACACATGATGTAAGAGAGGATCGCACCGGAAGAACCTACCAGCGCACCCACCACGATCAGCAGGTCGTTGGAGAGCATGAAGCCCGCCGCCGCCGCCGCCCAACCGGAGTAGGAGTTGAGCATGGAGACCACTACCGGCATGTCGGCACCACCGATGGAGGCAACCAGATGCCAGCCGAAGGCGAAGGCGATCAGGGTCATCACCAGCAGAGCGAAGGTAGAACCGCCCGCGTTGACGAAGTAGACCATCAGCGCCAGAGAGGCGACTACCGCCAGCAGGTTCAGCTTGTGGCGGTGCGGCAGCATCAGCGGCTTGGAGGAGATCAGACCGCGCAGTTTGCCGAAGGCAACCACTGAACCGGTGAAGGTCACGGCACCGATGAAGACGCCCAGGAAGATCTCGACCAGGTGGATGTTCAGCATGGCGCCGGTGAGGTGCTCGACCTGGGCGACGCTGGCCGCCTGTTCGAACGCCGCACGGGCGGCTGCCAGTGTCGCATCCAGATTGGAACCGACGGAAACCACCACTTCAGCAGGGGCAGAGGGGTGCAGATCGATGAAGCTGTTGACGCCCACCAGCACCGCGGCCATACCGACGAAGCTGTGCAGCACGGCCACCAGCTCGGGCATCTCGGTCATCTCGACCTTGAGTGCCAGCCGCACGCCGATGGCACCGCCGATCACCATGGCCAGGATGATCCAGTGCACGCCACTGGTCTCCGGGTTGAATACGGTGGCGAGCAGGGCGATAGCCATACCCGCGATACCGAACAAGTTGCCATGCTTGGCCGTTTCTTGCTTCGACAGTCCCGCGAGACTGAGGATGAAGAGCACGGCGGCAACGATATAGGATGCTGTTACCAGTCCTTGAGACACGTTAAACCCCCTTAATCCTTACGGAACATCTTCAGCATGCGCTGGGTGACGGTGAAGCCACCAAAGATGTTGATACTGGCAATCAGCACAGCGACAAACGAGAGCGCAGTGACGAGCGTAGAACCCTGACCAATTTGCAACAGGGCACCGACCACGATAATGCCGGAGATGGCATTGGTGACCGACATCAGCGGCGTATGCAGGGAGTGGGAGACGTTCCACACCACGTAGTAACCGACCACACAGGCCAGAATAAATACGGTGAAGTGAGAGAGGAACGCGGCAGGTGCCACCGAGGCGATCCAGCCAAAGGCCGCGATGCCGAGGGCGCCAAACACAAACTTCTTGTTGGAAGGTTGCTTTGCTTCGGCCTTCTTGATCGGGGCTGCCACAGGTTTCTGCGGTGCGGCAGAGACAGCGATGGCGGGCGGCGGGAAGGTCACTTCACCGGCCTGGATCACCGTCATGTTGCGCTGAACCACGTCTTCGAAGTTGATGGCTACGTTGCCGTCCTTCTCCTTGCACATCAGCTTCATCAGGTTGACCAGGTTGGTACCGTAGAGCTGGGAGGATTGGGCAGGCAGACGACCCGGCAGATCGGTGTAACCGATCACCTTGACGCCGTTGGGGGTGACGAACAGCTCGGTCGGCTTGGTGTATTCACAGTTGCCGCCGGTTGCTGCAGCCAGATCCACGATGACGGAACCCGGCTTCATGCTGTCGACCATCTCCTTGGTGATCAGCTTGGGAGCCGGACGACCAGGGATCAGGGCGGTGGTGATGATGATGTCCACCTCTTTGGCCTGCTGGGCAAACAGCGCCATCTCGGCGGCGATGAACTCATCGGACATGACCTTGGCATAACCATCGCTGGATGCGCCGTCTTCGCCACCGAAGTCCAGCTTGAGGAATTCCCCACCCATGGATTCGATCTGCTCGGCTACTTCCAGACGGGTATCGAACGCACGCACGATGGCACCGAGGGAACCGGCAGTACCGATGGCAGCCAGACCGGCTACGCCGGCACCGATCACCAGCACCTTGGCAGGTGGCACTTTACCGGCTGCGGTGATTTGACCGGTAAAGAAGCGACCGAACTGGTGCGCAGCTTCAACCACGGCGCGATAGCCACCGATGTTGGCCATGGAGGAGAGGGCATCGAGGGACTGGGCACGGGAGATCCGCGGCACCATGTCCATCGCCATCACATTGATGTTGCGCTCGGACAGCTTCTTGACCAGCTCAGGGTTCTGGGCAGGCCAGATGAAGCTCACCAGAGTGGCACCATCTTTAATTTGTGCGATCTCGGCATCGGTCGGTGCATTGACCTTGAAGATAAGGTCGGCTTGCCAGACGCTCGGCACCACGCTGGCACCGGCAGCCTCGAAGGCGGCATCATCGAAGCTGGCCAACTGGCCTGCGCCGGACTCGATGGCGACCTCGAAGCCGAGCTTTTTCAGCTGCTCGACGGTAGCCGGGGTCGCTGCGACCCGGGTCTCACCGGCGAGACTCTCTCTCGGTATTCCAATCTGCATGACTATTCCCTGATGGTTAATAAACAATCGCTGCCCAGTGTCTCACTTCTGATGAAACAAGACATGACCAAAGTGCAGGTCCAGGGCTCTTTGTTATGAAAATCAGTAGGCTTTACCTCAACCTCCTGTCATGGTCAGGCCCCCCGCTTTTCAGGCGCGAAGGTGATTAGTATCAAATTTTGGAGTTTTATTACAACCGCAGTCCCGACGGCACTCGTACAGAATTCAGCCCATCCCAGGCTACGATTAAAAAAAACAAACCAAATTAGAGGCTTATACCAGTAAAAACGGCTGAAAAAAGTGATCCAACCAGTCAAAAAAAATGTTTTACCGGCCCTCTATCTTAGCGTTTTTTGTTCTTACGAAATCCGCTTTCGTCTCACTAATCGTATCGAAATGCCCAGAAGTAACATTTTCTCAACAAAAACGGGGCCACCTCGCCGCCAGATGGCGGGAGACGGCCCCGACAATTCAATCGTTTCACCCCTGTGGCGCCGATTGACGGCCCTTACCAGGCAGCTTGATAAATATGCTGGCTCTGCACCAGATCGATATCTCCGTGCTCGCCCAGACGGGTCATGCCGTGTTCACCCAGCTTGCCGATCAGGGTATCGATACCCAGATCTTTCAGACCATAGTCACGCAGTCGGGTCTTGACCCCCATCCGCTCGAAGAAGTCACGGGTGGCGGCGATGGCATCGTCGATGCGCTCAGCTTCGCTGCCGCTGCGCAGACCCCACACCCGCTCTGCATATTGCAGCAGCTTGGCATGCTTCTGTTTGCGCTTGGCCTGCAACAGAGCGGGCAGTACCGCCGCCAGGGTCTGGGCATGGTCGAGACCATGCAGGGCGGTCAGCTCGTGACCCAGCATGTGGGTGGCCCAATCCTGCGGCACACCGGCACCGATCAGACCGTTCAGCGCCATGGTGGCGCTCCACATGATGTTGGCGCGCACCTCGTAGTTTTGCGGCTCGGCCAGCGCCTTGGGGCCCTCTTCGATCAGGGTCAGCAGCAAGCCTTCGGCGAAGCGATCCTGCACCTTGGCATTGACCGGATAGGTGAGGTACTGCTCCACGGTATGAACGAAGGCATCCACCACCCCATTGGCCACCTGACGCTCGGGCAGGGTGTAAGTGAGCACCGGATCCAGCACGGCGAAGCGCGGCATTACGAACGGCGAGAAGAAATGCACCTTGTCGCCACTGCTGCGACGGGTGATGACGGCGCCCATGTTCATTTCGGAACCGGTCGCCGGCAGGGTCAGCACTGAACCCAGCGCAATGGCGGAGCGCACTTCGCTGCCGACGGTCTCGAGAATGTGCCAGGGCTCTTTGGCCAGATCGTAGTGCGCGGCAGCGGCGATAAACTTGGTGCCATCGAGCACGGAACCGCCGCCAACGGCGAGCAGGAAGTCGACCCGCTCGGCACGGGCAAGCTCAACGGCACCCATCAGGGTCTCGTAGGCCGGGTTGGGTTCGATACCGCCAAATTCAAACAGGGTCATGCCAGCCAGTTCGCTGCGGATCTGCTCCAGCAGGCCGCTGCGCACCACACTGCCACCGCCATAGGTGATCATGACGCGGGCATCGCTGGGGAGCTGCTCGCGCAACTGGGCGATCTGCCCTTGGCCGAACAGGATTTTGGTCGGGGTATGGAGCGTAAAGTTGTTCATCGACATTGCCTTCTTCTGATAGTCAGGGCGGCCAGGCCGCGAAATCGTGATTGCATTTTTCTCCAGAACCACCCTACCATCAAGACAACATCCTGCTTGATTCTTGCCTATTTCTACAAAGCAGCGAAAACCGGAACAGTTGAGTCAAAGAGCGCCCATGCACAACCGTTACAGCGACCTCGCCGCCAGAGTGACCCGCCACGTCACCGCCCCCGGCATCACCCCCTCCCCGGTGGAGCAGGTGAATTTCATCTATACCACCGAGTACCACGGCCGCACCCCGGTGCTCTACCAGCCGCGGATGATCGTGATCCTGCAGGGGCACAAGGTGGGTTATCTGGCGGATCAGGTGTTTCGCTACGACCCCAACCACTACCTGCTGATGACCTTGCCGCTGCCCTGCGAGTGCGAGTGTTTCGCCTCCCCCGAGCAGCCGCTTATCGGTTTTACCATCGAGATCAACATGGTCACCCTGCAAGAACTGCTGCTGGAGCTGGGAGATGCCCTGCCCGCTCCCGCCCCGCAGAAGAGCGGCGTCCTCTCGGTGCCCCTGTCGGAAGCGATGTTCTGCGCCGCCGAGCGGCTGATCGATCTGATGGACAACCCGCTGCACGCCAAGGTGCTGGGACCGCAGACGGTGCGCGAGATGCTGTTTCACGCCCTCATTGAGGGGGGTGGCCCCGCCTTGCAGGCGCTCGCCAATCGCCACAACCATGTGGGCCAGATCGCCCGGGTGCTGCGTATGATAGAGTCCCGTTATGCCGACAACCTCACCATGGAGGAGCTGGCGCGGGAGGTGAATATGAGCGTCTCCGCCTTTCACCACCACTTCAAGGCGGTCACCGCCACCTCGCCGCTGCAGTACATCAAGTCGTTTCGGCTGCACAAGGCGCGCATCATGATGCTGCACGACGGCATCAAGGCGGGCACTGCGGCGGCCAGAGTCGGTTACGAGAGCAACTCCCAGTTCAGCCGGGAGTACAAGCGCTTCTTCGGCAGCACGCCGACAGATCAGGCCTCCCGCTTTCGGGATGGCCAGCTGCGCATCATCGAGGGATAACTAGAGAGGGATTACCTATGCGTTCACTACTTTGCCTGTTCACCGCTTTGCTACTGACGGCCTGTACCGGGATTGCCGACGGCATCCGCCCCGTCACCGGCTTTCAGCTCGATCGCTATCTCGGCACCTGGTACGAAATTGCCCGCCTCGACCACAGCTTCGAGCGGGGGCTGGAGCAGGTGAGCGCCACCTACAGCCTGCGGGATGATGGCGGCGTCAAGGTACTCAACCGCGGCAAACAGAACGATGGCAGCTGGCGCGAAGCCGAGGGCAAGGCCTACTTCGTCGGCGACCCGGACGAGGCGCGGCTCAAGGTGAGCTTCTTCGGCCCCTTCTACGGCGGCTACAACGTCATCGACCTTGACCCCGACTACCAGCTCTCGCTGGTGACCAGCTACAACCACGACTACCTCTGGATCCTCTCCCGCTCCCCCAATCCGCCCAAAGCGAAGGTGGACGCGCTGATCGCCAAAGCCAAGGGGCTGGGCTTTGCCACCGACCAGCTGATTTGGGTCAAGCAGACCCCTTGAGTCCGAACGGGGAGCCCTGCTGGCTCCCCGTTTTTTGCAACCCCCCCCCGCCTTTGCCCCCATCCTTGCTGCAAACCGCTCCGATTCACCCCCTGCCTGACTGCTGCGCACTGCCGGTTTTGGTGCGTTGAATTGCCCTCTTCGGTCAACCCAGATTCATGACGACAGTGCGCACCACCTCATCACCCTATTAACAGCCTGTATATGACAGCACACCAACATATCGTCAGATTATTAACAGATACCTATCGATGAAAATGAAAAGACAACACCAGATATCGGCATAACCACTATTTTCACGGCCAGCCGAAATATATTCCCCCACCGCCAAACGGTGTCGCAGAAAGGGACTGACATGAGCCTTTTATATTCTCCTTACGCTTTAAATCTGCACAACAAACCAGCAAACAGACTTCAGAAAACCCCAAACGACGCCGCTTTAACTGATTAATTGTTGCCATCATTTTTGTTCGGTGATAAACAGCTAATCATTTAAAAATTACTCATAAATATTCAAATAGAGAGAGGTGGTCAATTTGGAATGGATTAAACTGAGCGGCATACTCATTATCTTGCTGGGTTTTTACTTCAGGCTCGATACCCTGGCCGTCGTGCTGGTCGCCGCCGTCACTACCGCCCTGGTCTCCGGTCTCTCCTTTACTGAATGCCTCTCCCTGCTGGGTGAAGCCTTCGTCTCCAACCGCATGGTGACGCTGTTTTTGCTGACCCTGCCGATGATCGGCATCTGCGAACGCTACGGCCTCAAACAGCAGGCGGTCACCCTGATCGAGCGGATCAAAAAGCTCACCCCGGGCAAGTTCATGACCCTCTATATGTTTATCCGCGAGCTGGCCGGTCTCTTCTCGGTGCGGGTACAGGGCCATACCCAATTTATTCGTCCGCTGGTCAACCCGATGACGCAGGCTGCCGCCAGCAAGGTACACGGGAAATTAAGTGAAGAGGACGAGGAATATATCAAAGCGCGGGTGTCAGCCACCGAAAATTACGGCAACTTCTTTGCCCAAAATACCTTCGTCGCCTCCGCCGGGGTATTGCTGATTGTCGGCACTTTCGACTCGCTGGGATATAACGTCTCCGCCGTCGATATTGCCAAGGCATCCATGCCGATTGCCATCATAGCTCTGTTTATGGTCGCCGCCTCCAATATGTGGTACGACCGTCAGATGGCCAAAAAATATGCATCGAGCAATAGCAAGGGAGGTCAACAGTAATGGCTGCACTCATCCCCAATATGCTCGAATTCTTCTATGTGCTGATCGGCGTCATTCTCTTTAGCAGCGCCTGGCGCGTCCTGCGTGATGGCAACCACCCGGCACGAGTCGGCACCGCGCTGTTCTGGACCATCCTCGGGGTGCTGTTCGCCTTCGGCAGCTATATCCCCAGCATGATTAACGGGATACTGATCCTCGCCATGGGGGTCATCACCCTGCTAAAGCAGGTGAAGATCGGCAAGCTGGAGCAGGCGAGCGAAGAGGAGTCCCAGCGCCATGCCAACCGCATCGGCAACCGGATCTTCTTGCCCTGCGTATTGCTGGCCCTGCTGGCGGTGGTAATCGCCCAGTTCACCCCCCTCGGCGGTCAGGTCGGTATCGGTCTGGCGGCGGTGATCGCCTTCGTCATCACTGTGCTGCTGACCCGCGCCACACCTTCCACCGTGGTGGGAGACTCCGACCGGATGATCCAGCAGGTGGGAATCACCGGCATCCTGCCCCAGTTGCTGGCCGCCCTCGGGGTGATCTTCAACAAGTCCGGGGTCGGTGACGTCATCTCGCAGGGGATCTCCACCGTGGTCCCTATGGGCAGCCCCTTCATCGGGGTAGTGGCCTACTGCCTCGGGATGATGGTCTTCACCATGATCATGGGCAACGCCTACGCCGCCTTCACCGTCATCACCGCCGGGATCGGCATTCCCTTCGTGGTCGCGCAAGGAGGTGATCCGGTGATCGCCGGTGCGCTGGCCATGACTGCCGGTTTCTGCGGCACCCTGATGACTCCCATGGCCGCCAACTTCAACGCCCTGCCCGCTGCCTTGCTGGAGATGAAAGATCTCAACAAGGTGATCAAGGTGCAGGTGCCGATGGCACTGACCCTGGTGCTGATCCATATCGCCCTCATGTACTACTGGGCATTTTGAGAATTCGGGAGACGATGATGAAAGTTCTGATTACCGGTTTTGACCCCTTCGGCGGCGAGCCCATCAACCCGGCCTGGGAGGCAGTAAAGCGCCTGCCCGACACCATTCTGGATGCCACCGTGATCAAGGCCCAGATCCCCACCGTATTCGGCAAGTCGGCCACCCTGCTGGCGGAGCTGATGCACCAGCACCAGCCGGATGTGGTGATCAACGTCGGTCAGGCGGGTGGTCGCTTCGCCATTACCCCGGAGCGGGTCGCCATCAACCTCGACGACGCCCGCATCCCCGACAACGAGCAGCAGCAGCCCATCGATGAAGTGATTCAGACCGATGGCGCACCGGCCTACTTCTCCCGCCTGCCCATCAAGGGGATGGTGCAGCGCATCAAGGAGAACGGTATTCCGGCAGCGGTCTCCAACACCGCGGGCACCTTCGTCTGCAACCACATCATGTACCAGCTGCACTACCTGATCGAACAGCAGTTCCCGGCGGTGCGCGGCGGCTTTATCCACGTCCCCTACATCACCGAACAGGTGGCGGACAAGGTGAACCAGCCCTGCCTCGCCATGAGCGACATCACCCGTGCGCTGGCGCTGGCGATCGAGGCAGTGGTGCTGCAGCAGGATGGCGACCTCAAGGTCGTGGGTGGCGAGATTTCATGACGCTTTGCCAGCCACGCCCGCTGTTTGTCTACGGCAGTCTGATGGACGGGCTCTTCAACTACCGGCGCTATCTGGCTGGTCATGTTAGCCAGCCGCCACGGCGCGCCCGGGTGCGCGGCGCCCTCTATCACCTGCAGCACAAGGGCTATCCGGCCCTGTTGCAGGGGGAGGACTGGGTCTATGGCGAGCTGTTTATGCTGGACGACTTCCCCGCCGCCATCGCGGCGCTCGACGAGATGGAGAACTTCCACGGCGAGGATGATCCGCAGAGCGAATATCTGCGCCAGCTGGTCGAGGTAGAGATCTTCGACCCGCAGCAAGGGCGCTATGTCGGTCAGCAGCTGGCCTACCACTACCGCTACGTGGTGCAGCACGACCCCCAGTGGCAGCAGGGCAAACACTATCTGCCCGACGGCAACTGGCGCGCCTTCCATCTGGCGCAGCTGGAGAGCGCCGCCTGACGGCCACCGGCAATAAATAAACAAGGGGCAGCCCGCGGGCTGCCCTTTCTGTTGCTGAAGTGGCGGGATGATCAGAGCCGGAAGCGGCCAATCTCCTGCTCCAGTCGCTCGGTCAGTGACTTGAGTTCGGCTGCCTGCGCCGCCTCGTTGCCCGCCTGCTCGGCCAGCTCTTGCGAGACGTGGCGGATATTCTCGGTATTGCGGCTGATCTCGCCGGTCACCGAGGTCTGCTCCTCGGCCGCCGCCGCGATCTGGGTCGCCATATCGCTGATGGAACCGATCGCCTCGTTGATCCGGCCAAGGCTCTGGTTGGCCGCTTCCGCATCCTCCACGCTGGTGCCCGCCAGCTGGCGGCTGGTCTCCATGCCACCCACGGCGCGACGGGTCGTCTGCTGCAGGGTTTCGATCATCTGCTGGATCTCGTCGGTGGAGTCGTGGGTGCGACGCGACAGCACCCGCACCTCGTCCGCTACCACCGCAAAGCCACGGCCCTGCTCACCGGCCCGGGCCGCTTCGATGGCGGCGTTGAGCGCCAGCAGGTTGGTCTGCTCGGCGATGCCGCTGATGGTGGCCAGAATGCCGCTGATCTTCTGGGCATGGCTGTCGAGCTCGTTGATCACCTGACTGGCATCGGCCACTTCGTCCGCCAGACCGGTAATACTGCGCTGACTCTGACCAACCTGGGATTGGCCGGCGACCGCCAGTGCGACCGCATCGGTGGCGGTGGTGGCAGCAAACTCGGCGTTACCGGCGATCTCCTGGGTAGCGGAAGCCATCTCGGTCACCGCGGTCGCCACCATTACGATCTCGTCCTGCTGCTGGCGCACCCGCTGACTGCGAGCCTGCGCCCCGGCCGCCTGGACACGGGACTGTGCCGCCAGCTCGACGGTCACATCCCGCAGCCGGCTGACGATACCGTGCAGCCGCGCCACAAACTGGTTGAAGTTCTGGGCCAACTGACCCACCTCATCCTTGCTGTGGGTGTTGATGTGAACGGTGAGATCCCCCTCGCCGTGGGCAATGTCGTGCAGGGCGTGCGCGACCCGGCCGAGATCGGCGAACAGGTATTTGAAGGTAGCAGTGAGCAGGGCACTGAACACCAGCATCAGCACCAGCGTCAGCCCCACCAGCTGCCACAGCAGGTTGCTGAGCGGCGCCTCCAGCACATCGCGATACATCACCATGGCCAGCAGCCAGTCGGTGCCCGCTACCGGTTGTACCGCCAGCAGCACATCCCGCCCGTCGAGGGTGGCGGCGTGCAGCTCGCTGTTCTCGCGACCCCACTGCTGGAAGGTGGCGGCAGAGAGTCCCGGCGCCAGCTCGGCGATGGGCTTGAGCGCCAGATCCTTCTGTGGATGGCCGACGATGAGGCCGCTGCTGTCGAGCAGCATGGCGTAGCCCTCACCCTGCACCTTCATCGCCAACACTTCATCGATCAACTTGTCGAGCGCCAGATTGGCCCCCACGGCACCGACCAGCTCGCCCTGATGGCGCACTGGTTCGGAGAGGGTGACCACCAGCTTCTGCATGGTGACGCTGACATAGGGGGCGGTGACGATCAGCTGCCCCGCCTTCACCGCATCCTGATACCAGGGGCGCTCGCGCGGGTCATAGTTGCCGGTGTTGAGGGAGGGGTCCTGCCGGGTCATCACCCCCTGCGCGGAACCGAAATAGGTAAGACCAAAGCTGCCGGAGGTATAGGCCTGCTTCAGGTGTGGCACCAGCTCGGCTTGGGGGTTGTCGCTGATCAGGTTCACCAGCGCATGGACCGTGTTCTTGCGATCCGCCATCCAGTCGCCGATCGCCACCGAGTAAGCGTGACCATAGTTGACCGCCTCGCTCTGAATGGCGCTCATGGTGCGGGATTTGAGGGTGTGAAAGGCAACGATGCCGAGCAGTGATGCCATCAGCAGCACCACGCCAAGACTGGTGGCCAGCAGCTTGCCGCGCAAAGAGAGGGTCATGACGACGAATCCTTGTTGTTGTGTCAGGCAGGGAAAACCCCGTGAGATCTGGGCTATCGGCCGCAATATGAACAGACTTTAGTGAATCTGTATATTTTTACATCTATCAACAACAGGAACCGCTGCAAGCTGTAGGGAGATCACTATTCCATGCTATTCAGTGCCGAATAAGTGCCGAAGTAATTAGATCGAAGGGCAAAGGCCATACCCCGCGAACCACTGGGGCCAGGGAAAATGATGGATAACAAAGAGGGGCAACAGCACAGGAGGGAAATACCAGAAATGCGAAAGGCCAGCTCAATGAGCTGGCCTTTCTGAAAATGGCAGGGGCGGCAGGACTCGAACCCGCAACCATCGGTTTTGGAGACCGCTGTTCTACCAATTGGAACTACGCCCCTGCAACAAACGAGGCGAATTATACAAAGTGAGGGTCAAAGGTAAAGGCTTTTTTTACTCTTTTAGTGTGATTGAACAATTCCCGAACAGGCTGCGGCTATTTGTGCAGCAAACCAGGATAACTTGCTGTATTTGCAGCCCTGCCGGGGTAGGAATGGGACATAAATGGGGGTAGGGTGAAATCAGGTACCGGGAGGCCACTTATGCTCAATTACCGATTGCTCCAACAACTGGCGCCCCTCAACTTCAGGGATGAGCGCAAGACAGAGTCCCTGCCCGCCTATCTTGAACGGGTCGCGCCGCTGGTGCCCTTTATTCCTGAAAATGTGCTCTCCCAGTGGATTTACCGTCATTGGCGCGGTTTTGAGTCCAACTGGAGCTTTATCGATCTCGCCAGCCATCAGTTCAGCTGCGAAAGCTGGCCCACCGCGCAACTGGTGGATCAGGTGGGCTCCCGCCATATGGAGGTGATCGAGCGCTGGGGCGAGATGCTGCGCAGCAACCGCTATGTGCGCCGCTCCTGGCTCGGCGAGAAGATGCTGAGCGAAGGCAGCTGGCCCGAACCTGTCATCGTGCTGGCGCCAGCAGAGGGGAGCAGTTACCCGAACGGGCAACCGCTGCCGCAACCCTACTGCCTGCTGGAAGGGCACCACAGACTCGGTTATTTGCGCGCCATGGCCCGCGATGGGGAATCGCTGCAAGAGACGCACAGGGTGTGGATTTGTCGTCCTGTTCCCGCCACTTAAACGTTTTTCATGCTGAAATTGGCATCAGAAATAAAATTTTGACAATTAAAAAAGCGGCCCTATAATCTGTCCGGTTTAAAAAAGGTCGGGACGAGACGATGCAGTTTTTGATTCAGAAAACAGCCTTGCAGACGGGTGGTGCGCACCAGAGCGGCCCCGTTGTTTTCGGTTCCCACCCCAAGGATCCCCAGTTATTTTTAAAAAAAGCCCCTGTTTCAGGGGCTTTTTTTTGTGCCCGAAAAACCTCCAATGATGTCAAAGGGAATGCAGACGATGACCAATCCACTCTATAAGAAACATGTCATCTCCATTTCGGACCTGACCCGGTCAGAAATGGAACTGGTAGTCTCAACCGCACAACGGTTGAAGGCTGAACCTGACACCAGCCTGTTGAAAGACAAGCTGGTTGCCAGCTGCTTCTTCGAAGCCTCCACCCGCACCCGCCTCTCGTTCGAGACCGCGGTACAGCGCCTCGGCGGCAACATCATCGGCTTCGCCGACGGTGGCAACACCAGTGCCAAGAAAGGCGAGACGCTGGCTGACTCCATCAAGATCATCGGCTCCTACTCGGATGCGGTGGTGATGCGCCATCCGCAAGAGGGCGCAGCCCGTCTGGCCTCCGAGTTCTCCCGGGTGCCGGTGATCAACGGCGGCGACGGCTCCAACCAGCATCCGAGCCAGACCCTGCTCGACCTGTTCACTATCCATGAGACCCAGGGTCGTCTGGACAACCTCAACGTCGCCTTCGTCGGTGACCTGAAATATGGCCGCACCGTGCACTCGCTGGCTCAGGCCCTCAGCCTGTTCAACTGCCGCTTCTTCTTCATCTCCCCGGAAGCGCTGGCGATGCCGGACTACATCTGCGAAGAGCTGGAAGAGAAAGGCATCCAGTTCAGCGTCCACCAGACCATGGAAGAGGTGATGCCGGAGCTGGACATCCTCTACATGACCCGCGTCCAGAAAGAGCGCTTCGACGAGACCGAATACAAGCACATGGCTGCCAAGTTCATTCTGGAGCTGGCGACTCTGGAAGGAGCCAAGCCCACCATGAAGATCCTGCATCCCCTGCCCCGCGTCGACGAGATCGATGTGGCGGTCGACAAGACCCCCCACGCTTGCTACTTCCAGCAGGCAGAGAACGGGGTCTATGCACGCCAGGCGCTGCTGGCACTGGTACTGAACGAAACTGTCTGAGCTTAGGGGAATATCATGTCTGACAAGAACCAACTGCAAGTCGAAGCCATCCGTCACGGCTCCGTCATCGATCACATCCCCGCTGGCCAGGGCATCAAGATCCTCAAGCTGTTCCAGCTGGTCGAAACCCAGGAGCGGATCACCGTCGGCTTCAACCTGAAATCCGGCGCGCTCGGCAAGAAGGATCTCATCAAGATCGAGAATACCCGCCTGACCGAGCAACAGGCCAACCAACTGGCGCTGTTCGCCCCGAAAGCGACCGTCAACATCATCGAAGAGTTCAATGTGGTGAAGAAGCACCAGCTGGAGCTGCCGGAGTTCATCACCGGGGTGTTCCACTGCCCCAACTCCAACTGCATCTCCCACAACGAGCCGGTGGACAGCTACTTCCGGGTGCGCGAAGTGAAAGGCGTGGTGCGGATGAAGTGCAAATATTGCGAGAAGTCCTTCACTCAGGACATCGTCAGCGAGCGTTACTGATATCTGATTGGGCCCTGCGGGGCCCATCTTTGAACCCTGTCACATCACCGAATTTCCAGTCAGCTATAATTTGCCATCCCAAGATGGTAATGCCCGCTCATTCCCTGCATATAGATGGATTATCAGTGTTTTTGGCTGATAACTGACAGCTATGACAGATATCGCGCGTTTACCTCCGGTCATCATCAAAGGAATTCGCCGTGGTCAAAACTCTCAGTCGTCCCGTTGCCCAAGAGCCCGATCTGGCCCAGCTGGATGCCTGTCGCCAGATCATCGGTCAGCACTGCTACAGCACTCAGGAAGAGATCCGCCACCAGCTGTCAGAGCGCGGTTTTGCCGACATCAGCCAGTCCACCATCTCCCGCCTGCTACGCCGCCTCGGCGTCGCCAAGGCCCAAAATGCCAATGGCAAGAAGGTCTACACCCTGGTGGACGATCAACTGGAGCCCGCTGGCAGTACCCGCTCGATCCACGACATGGTGCGCGACGTGGTACACAACCAGCAGATGGTGCTGATCCTCACCACCCCGGGCGCCGCCACCGTAGTGGCCCGTCTGCTGGATCGCAACGCCAATCCCGAGATCATGGGGGCCGTCGCCGGCAACGACGTGGTGCTGGTCGCACCGCGCCATATCAGCCGCACCCGTCAGGCCCACGCCGCCGTGGTACGTACCCTGGCGCAAGCACGCTAAACCAGTCATCCGGTCAGGCGACCCGCTTTCACCTTGTCATTCAAACATGCAACGCCATCTTGATACCCTGGTGGCGGCTCGCATCCCCCATCAACAGGGATACAAAATTGCACCGTAGCCTGAAGCCAATCCTGCGGAGTAATGGCGCTAGCGGCCCATAAAAACAATGCCAGTCAGCGTCACTGACTGGCATTACACCCTCTGGCGTGGGCCTGTTGCATGGCACAACACCTGCGACTACTCGTCCTTCTTGTCTCGCGACAACAGGGCGATGGCCGCCTCTTTCGGGTTCTTACCTTCGTAGAGCACCTTGAAGATCTGCTCGCAAATGGGCATCTCCACACCGTAGCGGGCCGCCAACAGATGGACCTCCTTGGTGTTGCGATACCCTTCGACGACCTGACCGATCTCGGTCATGGCGGTATCCACATCCTTGCCAGCCCCGAGAGCCAGCCCGAAGCGGCGGTTGCGCGACTGGTTGTCGGTACAGGTGAGCACCAGATCCCCGAGCCCCGCCATCCCCATAAAGGTTTTGGCATCAGCACCGAGGGCGGCCCCCAGACGCTGCATCTCTACCAGCCCCCGGGTGATCAGCGCGGTTCTGGCATTGGCGCCAAAACCGAGCCCGTCGGAGAGACCGGCACCGATGGCGATGACGTTCTTCACCGCACCACCCAGTTGCAAACCGACGAAGTCCGGGCTGGTATAAACCCGGAACGAACGGCCACAGTGCAGCAGTCGGGAGAGATCGTCGGCGAAATCGTCATGGGTCGAGGCAACCGAGATAGCCGTCGGCAGACCGGCAGCCAGCTCCTTGGCGAAGGTGGGACCGGAGATCGCCGCCAGCGGCATCTCGTCTCCCAGCACCTCACGCGCCACATCCTGCAGCAGGCGGCCACTGTCCGGCTCCAACCCCTTGGTGGCCCAGGCGATACGGGTATCGGGGCGCAAGAAAGGTTTGATCTGAGCCAATACCTGACCAAACACGTGGCTCGGTACGACCAGTAGCAGCACAGGGGCGGCTTGCACTGCATATTGCAGATCCGCAGTCAGCTGCAGATCGGCGGGAAAAGGGACATCAGGCAAAAATGCCTTGTTGCAGCGGTCTTGTTCCAGCACGGCGACATGAGCAGGATCGTGACCCCACAGCAGGGTCGGATGGCCGTTGCGCGCCAAAGAAATGGCAAGGGCGGAGCCATAAGACCCCGCCCCCAAGACCGAGATAGCGATCTGGTCAGCCATTATCAGGCTTCCGCAGTCGCCTGCTGGGCCTGTGCTTGCGCCATGTGCTGGGCAAACAGAGCATCGAAGTTAACCGGTGCCAGGTTCAGCTGCGGGAAGGAACCTTTGCTCACCATGTTGGCCACGGCTTCGCGGGCGTACGGGAACAGGATATTCGGGCAGAAAGCGGCCAGGCAGTGAGCCAGCTGCGGCTCTGGCAGGTTACCGATGGTGAAGATACCGGCCTGCTGAACTTCGCACAGGAAGGCGGTTTCGGTTTCCAGTTTGCAGGTCACGGTCAGGGTCAGGACAACCTCGTACACGTTGTCAGCCAGGATATTGGTCTTGGTATCCATGTCCAGCTTGACGTCCGGCTGCCACTCTTTCTGGAAGATGTGCGGGGTGTTCGGCGCTTCGAAAGAGACATCCTTGGTGTAGACACGCTGGATGTTGAATTCCGGTTGTACTTCCTGGTTGTTGATCTCGTCAGCCATTTCGTTTGATTCCTTTATATAGGGATAAGTGGGCACAGGCCCTTAAATCAATCAGCGCTTTTTGGTTACCGGCAGATTGTCTGCACGCCATTGAGCCATACCACCGCTGAGCACATATACCTGCTTGAAACCGGCCTTGCTCAGCTGACGACCCGCGCCGCCCGCAGTCATGCCCGACTCGCACACCACTATGATGGGGGCATCTTTATGCTTTTCAACCGGGCCCAGATTATTGCTCTGGATCTGGGTCAGCGGCAGATGCTGGGCACCGGCCAGATGGCCCTTGGCGTACTCTTCCTGACTGCGAATATCCACTACAGTGGCATTCTCACGGTTGATCAGCAGAGTGGCTGTGTGGTTATTGACGGTTTTTACCGGAGAAAAACGGGCACGCACAGTGGTGTAAACCAGGGTGCCAGCCAGACCCAACCAGGCTGCGGTCAGCAGCGGGTTACGGGTCGCAAAATCCAAATACTCTTGCATCTTCTACTATCCAGGGACCAAGACAAGGGCCCGAGTATACATGGGGGTATTGATAAGATCAGCCATCTTGGCGGCAAAGCGCGAGCAGGCTCCCATCATCAGCAGACAGTGAGCATGGCAGGAAGGGCGTGGCTTGCGGGGGCTCGGGAGCCCCCCTTGGCTATCAGGTGACTATTTCGGCAGATGTAGTAATATTACGCTAGTTTCATTTCCCGCATTTTTTCCAATCCGAGAGGACATAGTCTTATGTCAACAGCTAAGAAACCTTTGGTTCTGGTCATCATGGACGGTTGGGGCTATAGCACCAAGCAAGAGCACAACGCCGTCGCTGCCGCCAAGACTCCCAACCTCGATCGTCTGGCCCGTGACTACACCAGCACCCTGATCTCCGGCTCCGGCTTGGATGTCGGTCTGCCAGATGGCCAGATGGGTAACTCCGAAGTGGGCCACGTCAACATCGGCGCCGGTCGCATCGTCTATCAGGAGCTGACCCGCATCTCCAAAGACATTAAAGATGGCGACTTCTTCCAGAACGTCGAGCTGGCCAAGGCTGTTGATGCTGCCGTGACCAACGGCAAAGCCGTCCACATCATGGGCCTGATGTCTCCGGGTGGCGTACACAGCCACGAAGAGCACATCATGGGCATGATCGAAATGGCCGCCAAGCGTGGCGCCGAGAAGATCTACCTGCACGCCTTCCTGGATGGCCGTGACGTTCCGCCGCGCTCCGCCCAGTCCTCCATCGAGCTGTTCGACGCCCTGTTCGCCAAGCTGGGCAAGGGTCGTTTCGCCTCCATGATCGGCCGTTACTTCGCCATGGACCGTGACAACCGCTGGGATCGCGTGCAGCAAGCCTATGACCTGATGACTCAGGGTAAAGGCGAGTTCACCGCCAACAGCGCCACTGAAGCGCTGGCTGCCGGCTATGCCCGTGACGAGAACGACGAATTCGTCAAGGCCACCCGTATCGGCGAAGCTGCACCGATGGAAGACGGCGATGCGCTGATTTTCATGAACTTCCGTGCCGACCGCGCCCGTGAAATCACCCGCGCCTTCGTGGATGCCGACTTCACCGGTTTCGCCCGTGCCGTTGAGCCAAAGCTGAACTTCGTGATGCTGACCGAATATGCGGCCGACATCAAAACTGCCTGTGCCTATCCGCCGACTGCCCTGGTCAACACCCTGGGTGAGTGGCTGGCCAAGCAGGGCAAGACCCAGCTGCGCATCTCCGAAACCGAGAAGTACGCGCACGTCACCTTCTTCTTCAACGGTGGCGAAGAGTCCTGCTTCACCGGCGAAGATCGCGAGATCGTAGCCAGCCCGAAAGTGGCTACCTACGACCTGCAGCCGGAAATGAGCTCCGAAGAGCTGACCGACAAGCTGGTTGCAGCCATCAAGAGCGGCAAGTACGACGTCATCATCTGTAACTACCCCAATGGCGACATGGTCGGCCACACCGGTGTGTTCGATGCCGCCGTCAAAGCCTGTGAAGCCGTTGACCACTGTGTTGGCCGCGTCACCGAAGCCCTGCGCGAAGTGGGTGGCGAGTGCCTGATCACCGCCGACCACGGCAACGCCGAGAAGATGCAGGATGAAGAGACCGGTCAGGCCCACACCGCCCACACCAGTCTGCCAGTGCCGCTTATCTATGTCGGTCGCAAAGCCGAGGTCGCTGAAGGCGGCAAACTGTCCGATCTGGCCCCCACCATGCTGACCCTGATGGGTCTGCCGGTGCCGCCGGAAATGACTGGTAAGCCCCTGATGATTCTGAAATAATCCGTCCCCATGCGGGGATGCGAAGTTATTTCACAGAAAACCAGTCGCGTCGGCCTGTTGGCCGGCGCGCTGTTTTTTTGTCTGTCGTTTGGCGCCAGTCAGGCTGTTGCCGCCAATCAGCAGCTGGGCGCCATGCAGTCCCAGATCAAAGAGCAACAGAAGACCATCAAGCTCAGCAAAGAGGAGCTTGCCAAGCTCAATACCCAACTCAAAGCTGACGAGCAGGCTATCTCGACGGCCGCCGCCAAGCTCAACCAGACCAAGCAGCAACTGCAGCAGAACCAGCAGAAGCTGGCGACCCTGCAAAAAGACAAGCTGGGGCTGGAACAACAAGCCAAACATCAAAAGCAATTGCTGGCCAAACAGGCGGAAAGCGCCTTTCTGGCGGGCAACCACGACTACCTCAAACTGCTGCTCAACCAGCAGGACCCGGCCAAACTGAGCCGCTCCCTCGACTACTACGACTACCTCAACAAGGCACGCATCGAGGCCATTGACGCCCTGCGCGCCACCCACGACAAGCTGGCGAAAAACCAGCGGGCCACCAAAGAGACCGAAACCAGACTGCAATCTCTGCTCGGCGAGCAGCAAGAGCACCACCAGACCCTGCTGGCCAGCCAGCAGAGCCGGGCCAAGGTGCGTAACCAGCTGCAGCAATCGGTACAGGATGATGAACAGAAGCTCACCAAGCTGGTCAAGGCGGAGAAAGCGCTGAAAGCCCGACTGGAAGAGCTGCGCCGCAAGCGCGAAGAACAGGAGCGCCGTGAACGGGCCGAGCGGGAACGCCTTGCCAAGTTGAAAGCAGAGCAAGAACGCCAGCGCCGTCTCGAGGCGCAACGTCTGGCCGCCGAACAGAAGCGAATTGCCGAACAACAGCGGATCGCGGCGCAACAGCAGAAGATCGGCGAACAGCAACGGCTCGCCGCCGAGCAGCAGAAAGTCGCCAAGCAACAGAACCGGGTAGCGGAACAGCAAGCAGCCGCGCGTAACAGCGCCAAGGCCAGTACTGGCGGCTACGGTGGCCTTAGCACCCATGGCAGCCTGCGCTGGCCGGTACAGGGGCCGATCCTTATCTCCTACGGTTCACCACGCACCGCCCAGCTCAAGTGGAAGGGCACTTTGATCGGTGCCAGTGAAGGGACCCAGGTCAAGGCGGTGGCAGCCGGTCAGGTGGTGTACGCCGATTGGCTGGATGGCTTCGGTATGCTGCTGGTGATCGACCACGGTAAGGGCTACATGAGCCTCTATGGTCACAATCAGTCGCTGCTGCGCCAAGTGGGTCAGAATGTGGAACAGGGTGAACCGGTGGCACTGGTGGGTGACAGTGGTGGCCAGGACAGACCGGGCCTCTACTTCGAGATTCGCCATCAAGGCGAAGCCATCAACCCGACCAAGTGGCTGGCCAAGGGTTGAGTTAACCAGACCGACAAGCGCGTCATACGCTCACTACAAAAAGCCTGCATCACGCAGGCTTTGTCGTTTCAGGAGCGCCGCCACTCACTGTCGGTCCCATTTGATGAAAAATTACCTATTTTTCGGTCCACTCAGGGGAAGACGACCAGACCGATCTGCTCCAGCAACATCTGCTGCTGATCCTCGTTGATCTGCACTCCCTGCAGGTCGACCCGGCGCAGATCCAGCCCCGGCAGATCGCACTGGCGCAGATCGCAGCCCTGCAATTTGAAGCTGGTCCACTCGATCTGGCCAAACTCGGAACCGCTAAGGTCTGAGCCCACCAGCGAGGCGCCGAACAGGTTGGCCCCCTGCCAGCGGTTGCCGGTCAGCTCGCACTTTTCCAGCAGGCAGCCCTCGAAGCTGGCGTAGCTGAAGTTGTTGTCGGTCAGATGGGCCTCGCAGAAGTAGCTTTTGGCGGTGATCTGGTTGGCAAAGCTGGCGTGGCCGAAGTTGATGCCGACCGCCTGACAATCGCGCATCTCCAACCCCAGACACTGGCTGCGGCTGCAATCGGCCATGGTGAGATCGCAACGAAGAAAGCTGGTCTCCCGCAGGTCGCAGCCCTGTAACAAACAGCCCCGCTCGCTCTCCCGATCGTAGAAGCTGCAATCGATGAAACGGCTATCGCTCAGATCCAGCCAAGAGAAGTTGCAGCCGATAAAGCGGCACTCCGAGAACTGCTCCCCCTCCACATCCTGCTGCTCGAACCGGACATCCACAAACTGCTTGCCTCTGATCATCGAAAACTCCTCTTACTACGGTTTCATATGCTGACTTTGTCGGCCGAAAACGGTAATGTTACATGTAACATCCATGCTGGACACCCCGATGAACACCACCCGCAAGCGCCGCCCCACCCTGCAAGATATCGCCGACCAGACTGGCGTGACCAAGATGACTGTCAGCCGCTATCTGCGCGACCCGCAAACAGTGGCGGAAGGTACCCGCGAGCGGATCGCAGCGGTGGTGGAAGAGCTGGGCTATATCCCCAACCGGGCGCCGGACATTCTCTCCAACGCCACCAGCAAGGCGATCGGTATCCTGATCCCCTCCCTCTCCAATCAGGTCTTCTCGGCGGTGATCCACGGCATCGAATCGGTCACCCGCCCTGCCGGGTATCAAACCCTGCTAGCGCACTACAGTTACAGTCCGGAACGAGAGGAGGAACAGATCGCGTCGCTGCTCTCCTATCATGTTGATGGCCTGATCCTCTCAGACAGCCAACACACCGAGCGCACCCGCAAGATGATCGCCACCGCTGGCATTCCGGTGGTCGAAACCATGGATCTGCCACCCAATCCCATCGACATGGTGGTCGGCATGGATCACCGGGCCGCGGCCCGGGCCATGGTATCAGAGATGCTGCGCCGGGGCAGGCGTCAGGTGGTCTATCTGGGGGCCCGGCTCGACGTGCGAACCCAGCTGCGGATGGAGGGCTATTATCAGGCGATGGCTGACTTCGGCCTCACTGGTCAGCATCTGCTGACCGAACAGTCCTCCACCTTTACCCTCGGCGGCGAGCTGCTGGATCAGGCGTTGGTGCGCTATCCCGACCTCGACGGCCTGTTCTGCACCAACGATGATCTGGCGGTCGGCGCCCTGCTGCAGTGCCAGGCAAAGTGGATCCCGGTGCCACAACAGATCGCCATCGCCGGTAGCAATGCCCTCGATATCGGCCACGCCATGACCCCCAAACTGGCCAGTATTGCCACCCCGCGGGAAGCGATCGGCATGGAGGCAGCCACCATGCTGCTGGCCCGTCTCAGCGGCCAGCCACAGACCGAGACACGCAAAGATATCGGCTTCTCCCTCTATCTGGGAGAAAGCTTGGGCTAATCCCTTCCTGCACCGGTTGGTGTCACGGCGCACTCCCCCCGCATGACCGCCATTAGCCGATAACAGAACAGGCCACCCGAGGGTGGCCTGTTTGATTTTTCTGAATGGCTAGCGCTTAGCGTTTAACCATTTCAACCGCAGCGCGGGAGAGGCGAGTCACCTCTTCCCAGTTGCCGCTCTTGACCGCATCGGCCGGCAACATCCAGGAGCCGCCAACGGTGGCGACGCACTTGAGCGCCAGATAGTCGGCCACGTTGTGTGGGCCGATACCGCCGGTGGGGCAGAACTTCACCTGGGGCAGCGGCGCAGCAATGGCGGAGAGCGCCTTGGTGCCGCCGTTTGCTTCGGCCGGGAAGAACTTCAGGTGGTCGTAGCCCGCTTCCAGCGCCTGCATCACTTCAGACGGTGTCGCAACGCCCGGGATCAGCGGCGCTGTGCTGTTGGCCGCGTGGGCCAGCAGGGCCGGAGTCATCCCCGGGGAGATGACGAAGCGGGCACCGGCGGCAACGGCAGCGTCAAACTGCGCGCAGTTGAGCACGGTACCGGCACCGACCATGGCATCCGGCATCGCCTTGGCGATGAGGGCGATGGCGTCGAGGGCTACCGGAGTGCGCAGGGTGATTTCGAAGACGGAGATGCCGCCGTCGAGCAGCGCCTTGGCCATCGGCAGGGCCTGATCCAGCTCGTTGATAACCATCACGGGCACCAGCGGAGAGGCGGCAAACACTTCGGCAGGGGTCACTTTCCAGTTCTGCATAGCTCTTCCTTAGTCAGCTCTTAATCAAAAATGGTGGCGCCACACTCGGCGCTCGATACTGCGCGACGCATCACGCTAAACAGTTCACGACCCCACCCCTCTTGTTCCAGAGTGAGGTCAATCTCGGCCTGGGTGCGGCCACTCAAATCAGTCAGGCAGTCGAGGCGACCACTCACTGCATCCACCCGCAGCAGATCGCCATCTTGCAGCAGACCGATGGCCCCGCCGTGCAGCGCTTCTGGTGTGATGTGAATGGCAGCCGGGATCTTGCCGGAGGCACCGGAGAGACGGCCATCGGTGACCAGCGCCACCTTGTGACCCGCCTTCTGCAGGTTGCCGAGCACCGGCATCAGCTTGTGCAGCTCCGGCATGCCGTTGGCGGCCGGGCCGTTGTGGCGCACCACGATAACGGCGTCCTGATTGAGCTCGCCCGCCTGATAGGCGGCTTCCACCGCATGCTGGGAGGAGAAGACCCGAGCCGGGGCTTCAATCACCCGATATTCGGGGGCGACAGCAGAGACCTTGACCACGGCGCGGCCCAGATTGCCCGCCAGCAGCTTGGTGCCACCGGTGGCCTGGAACACGCAGCCAGAGAGAGAGAGCACGCTCGCGTCGCTACTTTCGCCAACCGGCTGCCACAGCAGCTTGCCATCGACCAGCGCCGGGCGGCTGAGGTAATCCTGCATCTCGCCAAACACCGGGGTGGCATCCATGTGGATCAGCCCATCTTCAGCCAGACGGCGCATCATCCCGGGCACACCGCCCGCCTGCTCGAAGGCGTTGACGTCGGCCGGGCCGTTCGGGTACATGCGCACCAGCAGCGGCACCACGTCGGAGAGATCGCTGATGTCATCCCAGGTCAGTACCAGACCGGCCGCGCGGGCCAGCGCCACCATGTGAATGCTGTGGTTGGTGCTGCCGCCGGAAGCGAGCAGGGCCACCAGACCGTTGACCAGCGAGCGCTCGTCCAGCACTGTGCTGAGCGGGCGATACGCCGGGGATCCCGGGATCATGGCGCTGATGCGGCGGGCAGCCTCATCGGTGAGGGCACGGCGCAGTTCGCTGTGCGGGTGCACGAAGGCGGAGCCCGGCAGCATCAGGCCCATGGCCTCGAACACCAGCTGGTTGGTGTTGGCAGTGCCGTAGAAGGTACAGGTGCCTGCCGCATGGTAGGCGCCGCACTCCATCTCCAGCAGGGCATCGCGACCCACTTCACCGGCCGCGTACTGCTGACGCACCTTCACCTTCTCATCGTTGCTGATACCGCTCGCCATCGGGCCGGCAGGAACAAATGCCGTCGGCAGGTGCGCGTGGGAGAGCGCCCCCATGATCTGGCCCGGCGCAATCTTGTCGCAGATGCCGAGCAGCAGGGTGGCGTCGAAGGTGTTGTGAGAGAGCGATAGCGCGGTCGCCTGCGCGATCAGATCGCGGGAGAAGAGGGACATGTCCATCCCCGGCTGACCCTGAGTCACCCCATCGCACATGGCGGGCACGCCACCGGCGACCTGGGCGCTGTGGCCCAGCTCGGCCAGCGCGGCCTTGATCTGGTCCGGATAGCCCTGATAGGGCTGATGGGCACTCAGCATGTCGTTGTAGGCGGTGACGATGCCGACGTTGGCACGGGTCATGTCGAGAATGCGACCCTTCTCGTCACTGCTGCAGGCAGCCACGGCGTGCGCCAGGTTGCCACAGGCCAGCGCGGCGCGGGTCTTGCCCTGCTCGGCCTGACGCTGGATACGGGCCAGAAAAGCCTGACGACGGGCGGCACTGCGCTCGCGGATGCGGGCGGTGACGTCGGAAATTACCTGATGAATCATTGGGCTTGCTCCAATGCAGTGACGGCACGATCAACCACCTGTTCGAAGGTGCCGTCAATATCAATGTGGAATACACCGGCTTCGCCCTCGGGGCGCTCCAGAGTATCGAACTGACTTTGTACCATGGTTTCCCGCATGAAATGGCCTTTGCGGGCGCGCATCCGCTCGAGGATCAGCGGCTGGCTGCCATCGAGGAAGATAAAGCTGACCGACTCGTTACCTTCGCGGATCTGGTCACGGTACTGCTTTTTGAGGGCG
Source organism: Aeromonas sobria (assembly GCF_000820145.1). Taxonomy (GTDB): domain Bacteria; phylum Pseudomonadota; class Gammaproteobacteria; order Enterobacterales; family Aeromonadaceae; genus Aeromonas; species Aeromonas sobria. The sequence continues at coordinate 25,362 of NZ_CDBW01000004.1, forward strand.
GAACAGACAATGATGCCGGTCTCGTTCTTCTGTTCGAGACTGTAGGCGGCATCGCGGATCCGCTCCAGCCAGGGGGCACGATCCTCATCGTTGAGGGGATTGCCGCCAGCCATCTTCTGGATGTTGGCCTTGGGGTGCAGATCATCGCCATCAATGAACTTGGCATTTAGCGCCTCGGCTACTTTCAGGCCAACGCTTGATTTGCCGCTGCCACATACACCCATCACGATAATGCACTTACCCGCCATAATTTGACCTCTGTCCCACTTTTCAAAAAACCAGCTGTTGATGGGTTCTAATCTATCACGTTACCGGTAACATGTTACCGGTAACGCCTGAAAATGTGAAGTCGGCCACAGACTGAAACTAACACTCGCCGGCCCCGTGCCTGATGCTGCAGACTAGCCATATATACAAATAAATCATAATGTTATGGTTAGTAATGAGTCCTGCGGCATTGCCACTGAACAACTAACAAGGAACAGAGAACAATGTCGGATATCTCTTTGATCATGACGGCCGCCGGCTCGATCGTGCTGCTGCTCTTTCTGGTAATGAAGGCCCGGCTCCACGCCGTGGTCGCCCTGATCCTGGTCTCCATGGTGGCGGGTCTCGCAGCTGGCATGAACCCGGCCGATATTGCCGCCACCATCCAGAAAGGGATGGGTGGCACCCTCGGCTTCGTCGCCGTGGTGGTGGCGCTGGGCGCCATGTTCGGCAAGGTGATGGAAGTGACCGGCGCCCTCGACCGGGTGGCGCACACCCTGCTCGGCAAGTTCGGCGTCCAGCGTGCCAACTGGGCCATGGCCCTGACCGGCTTTGTCTGCGCCCTGCCGCTGTTCTTCGACGTGGCCGTGGTGCTGCTGATTGGCGTCGCCTTCGCCATCGTCCGTCGTGGCGGCGGCAGCGTGGTGAAGATCGGTATCGCCCTGCTGGCGGGTATCGCCACCTGTCAGGCGTTCCTTATTCCGGCGCCGGGCCCGATCCTGGTGGCGTCCCAGCTGGGTGCCGACTTTGGCTACATGATCCTGTTCGGCCTGATCGCCGCCGTACCGGCGCTGATCCTGGCAGGCCCGCTGTTCGGTGACTTCATCAGCAAGATCGTCGATGTGCCGCTGCCTGCCGATGCCCAGAACAGCATCCACGATGACAGCAAATCCCTGCCCTCCTTCGGGCTGGCGATGGGTCTGATCGGTCTGCCGCTGCTGCTGATCGGCCTCAAGACTATCGTGGGTCGCTTCGTCGAGACCGGCTCCACCCTGCATAACTGGCTGGAGTTCATCGGTCACCCCTTCACCGCCATCATGGTCGCCTGTCTGGCCGCCTTCTATCTGTTGGGCATTCGCCGCGGCATGTCCCGTGACGAAGTAATGAGCGTCTGCAACAGCGCCATCCAGCCAGCCGGTGTCATCATCCTGGTGACCGGTGCCGGTGGCGTGTTCAAGCAGGTACTGGTGGATTCCGGCGTGGGCGCTGCCCTTGGCAACATGCTGGCTGACTCTGGTCTGCCCATAGTCGCGCTGGCCTTCATTCTGGCGGCCGCGGTGCGGGTGATTCAGGGCTCCGCCACCGTCGCCATGCTGACTGCCTGTGGCTTGGTGCTGCCGATGCTGGAACCCCTTGGCCTGAACGGTGCCCAGCTGGCGGCTGTCACCATCGCCATCGGCGGCGGCTCCATCGTGCTCTCCCACGTCAACGACTCCGGTTTCTGGCTGGCCAACCGCTACCTTGGCCTCACCGAAAAGCAGACCCTGCAAACCTGGACCGTGATGGAAACCATCATCGGCACCACCGGTGGTGTGATGGCGATGATCATCTACAGCTTCCTCTGATAAGAGGTAAAAGCTGACAAAAAGGCCTCACTTGTGAGGCCTTTTTCATCTTTCTGACGATTCTTGCTTTGGCCCAGAGGGCGAGATTGCTAGAATCGCCTATTCATCGCTCCGAGCGGAACGCTTAATCCCGTGATTTCAGGTTTATCTATGCATTCATCGGCCCATTATCGACAACTGCTGGCACGGCTGCCCCAGATCGCCGTGGTGGCGGATCAGTTTGAGGTGCTCTATAGCACCGAGGATTTCAAACGCCGCATTCTTGCGCTGATCGCCAGTGCCACCCGACGCATCTATCTGGTCGCACTCTATCTGCAGGATGACGACGCAGGCCGGGAGATCCTCTCCGCCCTCTACGCCGCCAAGCAGCGCAATCCGGCTCTCGACATCAAGCTGTGCGTCGACTTCCACCGAGCCCAGCGCGGCCTGATCGGCAAGGGCAAGCAGGGTGGCAACCATCTGATGTATCAGGAGATGGCCGCCAGCCACCAGCACCAGATCGAAATTTACGGCGTGCCGGTCAAGGGGCGCGAGCTGCTCGGCGTGCTCCACCTCAAGGGCTTCATCTTCGATGACGTGGTGCTCTACTCCGGCGCCAGCCTCAACGACATCTACCTGCACCAGCAGGAGCGCTACCGCTTCGACCGCTATCACCAGATCACCAGCCCGGAGCTGGCCCGCAGCATGGTCAACTATGTGGATGACCTGTTCGTGAAGAGCGACGCGGTGCAGCGGCTGGATCACAGCGACATCCCCAGCGCCAAGCAGCTGAAGGGGCCGATCCGCCGCTTCAAGCAGAGCCTGCGCCAGAGCCAGTATCGTTTCAGCGCCATGCCGGTCAACACTCAGGAAGTGGCCGTCACTCCCATGGTGGGTCTGGGCAAGCGCAACAACCAACTCAACCTGATGATCCGCAATCTGGTGCGCTCCACCGAGCGGGAGATCTTCATCTGCACTCCTTACTTCAATCCGCCCAAGGAGTTGAGCAAGGATATCGAAGATCTGCTGCAGCGCGGCTGCAAGGTGACGATCGTGGTGGGCGACAAGACCGCCAACGACTTCTTCATCCCGCCAGAGGAAAAATTCTCCACCATCGGCGGTCTGCCCTATCTCTACGAGACCAACCTGCGCAAGTTTGCCGAGCACAACCAGCGTCACATCGACGACGGTCGCCTCAACCTGATGCTCTGGTGTTGCGAGCGCAACTCCTACCATCTCAAGGGGATCTTCGTGGACGATGAGTGGGCCCTGCTCACCGGCAATAATCTCAATCCCCGCGCCTGGACGCTGGATCTGGAAAACGGCCTGCTGGTACACGATCGCCGCCACCTGCTGCGTCCCCAGTTCAACGCCGAGCGGGAGAACATTCTGGCCAACACCAAGCGGATCAGCCACTTCGATCAGGTAGAGCAAATTCAGGACTACCCGGAACAGGTGCGCAAGCTGTTGGGACGGATCCACAGAGTGAAGGCGCATTTGCTGCTCAAACGCATCATCTGACGCCGGGGTGCATCGCACTCACCGGCAGCTACCCAAAGGCCTCCCGTTTTCGGCAGGCCTTTGTTATATCCGCCGTTTCCCCCGCAGCGGCGGCCCTGCCAGCAGCAACTCGGCTTGCATCGGGCCAGCAACAACCCCTATCATCTGGACATATTTACAGTGCTTTTGGGCATCTAATTGATGAAATTGGATAAAATCTCCCTCGACAGCCTCAAGGGCGTCGGCAGCAAGATGCAGGAAAAACTCGAGCGACTGGGGCTGGCCACTGTGCAGGATCTGCTGTTCCACCTCCCCCTGCGCTACGAGGATCGCACCCAGGTGTGGCCCATCGGCGATCTGCCGCCCGGACTGCACGGCGCTGTCGAGGGCGAAATCCAGGACACTCAGCTAGTGATGGGGCGCCGTCGCATGCTGGTCTGTCGCATCAGCGATGGCACCGGCACCCTCACCCTGCGCTTCTTCAACTTCACCGCCGCCCAGAAAAACAGTCTGGCGGCGGGCCGCCTGATCCGCTGCTTTGGCGAGGTGCGCCCCGGCAAATACGGGCTGGAGATGGCCCACCCCGAGTACAAGCTGCTCGGCGAGGAGCAAGCGGGCCAGACCGAAGAGGCGCTCACCCCCGTCTACCCGACCACCGAAGGGCTACGCCAGCTTACCCTGCGCAACCTCACCGATCAGGCGCTGGCCCAGCTCGACCTCTACGGGGTCGAGGAGCTGCTGCCCGCCGGACTCTATCCCCACCAGATTGAGCTGGCCGCCGCCCTGAAGCTGCTGCACCGCCCGCCCCCCTCGGTCGCGCTACCGCTGCTGGAAAGCGGCCAACATCCGGCCCAGCAGCGATTGGTGCTGGAAGAGCTGCTGGCTCACAACCTCTCGGTACTCAAGGTGCGTGCTCAGGCGCAAACCCAGCTGGCCCGCGCCCTTAAACCGGCGCCCGCGCTGGTTGAACAACTGCTCGGCGCCCTGCCGTTCAAGCCAACCGGTGCCCAGAGCCGGGTGGTGGCCGAAATAGCTAAGGATCTGCAACAGAGCCACCCCATGATGCGGCTGGTGCAGGGGGATGTGGGCTCCGGCAAGACCCTGGTCGCGGCGCTCGCCGCCCTGCAAGCCATCGGCAACGGTTGTCAGGTGGGGCTGATGGCGCCGACCGAGCTGCTGGCAGAACAGCACGCCATCAACTTCGCCAAGTGGCTGGAGCCGCTCGGCATCGGAGTCGGCTGGCTGGCGGGCAAACAGAAAGGCAAGGCGCGGGAAGAGGCGCTGGCGGCCATCGCCGATGGCAGCGTCAAGATGGTGGTGGGCACCCACGCCATCTTTCAGGAGCAGGTGGTGTTCCAGCGTCTGGCGCTGGTCATCATCGATGAACAGCACAGATTCGGGGTGCATCAGCGGCTCGCCCTGCGCGAGAAAGGGGAGCGGGAAGGGGTGCACCCCCATCAGCTGATCATGACCGCCACCCCCATCCCCCGCACCCTGGCGATGACCGCCTATGCCGACCTCGATACCTCGGTCATCGACGAGCTGCCGCCGGGCCGTACCCCCATCACCACGGTGGCGCTGCCCGACAGCCGTCGCGGCGATGTGATCGAACGGGTCAAGCTCGCCTGCACCGAGGGCAAGCAGGCCTACTGGGTCTGCACCCTGATCGAGGAGTCGGAGGTGCTGGAGTGTCAGGCCGCCGAAGATACCGCCATCGAACTGCAAGCCCAGCTGCCCGGCCTGCATATCGGGCTGGTGCATGGCCGGATGCGGCCGGTAGAGAAACAGCGGGTGATGGAGGAGTTCAAGGCGGGCATACTGCAACTGCTGGTCGCCACCACCGTCATCGAGGTGGGGGTGGACGTGCCCAACGCCAGCCTGATGATCATCGAAAACCCGGAGCGACTGGGGCTGGCGCAGCTGCACCAGCTGCGCGGCCGGGTTGGCCGGGGATCGGTGGCCTCCCACTGCGTGCTGCTCTATCATGCTCCCTTGTCCAAAACGGCCCAGAGCCGGCTCGGGGTGCTGCGGGAGACCAACGACGGCTTCCTGATCGCCCAGCGCGACCTGGAACTGCGCGGCCCGGGGGAACTGCTCGGCACCCGCCAGACCGGTCTTGCCGACCTCAAGATCGCCGATCTGGTGCGCGACCAGCCGCTTATTCCGCAGGTACAAAAGATGGCGAGATTCCTGATGGATCGTCATCCCCACCATGTCGAACCCTTGATCCGCCGCTGGCTCGGTCTGCGGGACCACTACTCAAACGCCTGACAACAAACCCCAAAACAGGAGGAAAGCATCCATGAATTCCTGGCTACGCGGCCTGCTCTACACCTTCGCCTTCCTGCTGCTGTTGGTCTGGGTTGCCCTCGGCCTGTTCGACGCCGAGCGCGCCAAAGGCCCCATCGCCAGCTGGATCAGCCAGCAGACCGGCGTGCCGGTCACCATAGGGCGGCTGGTGTTCAACCCGCTTCACCCCTACACCCTGCTGGCGGAGCAGGTGCGCTACGGCGATGCGGTCTCCCTCGACAAGATCTATCTGGAAATCGAGAGCATCGACTGGCTGAGCCGCGATGTGCGCATCGCCCATCTCGATCTCATTCGCCCGGCCATCAAGCTGCCGCTGCCCAACCAGCTGCCGAGCCTGCCGGTGCACTCCCTCACCATCAGCGACAGCACCATAGACCGGCTCAGTCTGGAGAGCAGCGAGCTGACCCTGCGCGGCCTCAATGCCACCCTGAGTGACTGGGAGCTGATCGACCCGAAACGGCAGCCACAGGCCAACCTGAGCCTCAACATCGGCCAGCTGGAGACACCGCAATTCACCTTCGCCCGCCTCAACATGCAAGGACGGCTGGAGGGGGAAGTGCTGCGCACCGACAAGCTGGTGACCAACCTGTTCGACGGTCTGCTGGAGACCGGCATGGTGCTGGACTGGCCCGCCCGCACCCTGCAACTGCACGATCTCAAGGCCCGCGGCATGCGGGTGGAGCTGGGTGATCTGACACAGCAAGGCTTCCCGCAGCGCTTCCCGTTGCAAAGCGTGTCGCTGGATCGCGGCCAGCTGGACGGCGTCAGCCTCAACGACATCAATCAGGAGCTCTCCTTCAACAACTTCAGCGGCCAGCTCACCGCCTTCAACTGGCAGGCGGGCAGCCAGCCCACCGGCTATCTGGCTGGCACCCTGGGCGATATGGGGCGTGGCCTGTTCCAGCTGGAGGAGATCAAGGGCAAGCTCGCTTTCGCCTCCCAGCAGATCGATGCCGAGCTGCAGGGCCAGGCCTATGAAGGGGAGTTCAATGTCGAGCTATCCCTCGATAGCCAGCAGCAGAAACTGACCCTGAAAGACGTGGCGCTGAGCGGCATGGATATCAGCCTGCCGCAGGGGTGGTGGCAGGATTGGCAGAGCTGGCGCCCGCAGCAGGTGGACATCCGCAAGCTGGCGTTCGACAAGCTCAAGGTGCTCTCCTTCGACGATACTCTGCCCCTGTCGCTGACTGGCTGGCAGCTCTACCTGAGCGATCTCGCCCTGCGCGATAACCAGCCCGGCCCGCTGCTCGGCCGTGCCCGCATCGAGAGCAAGTGGTTCGAGCTGGTGTGGGATGGCCTCAGCGCCCGCAACGGCGAGCTGGATGGGGAGCTGACCCCCAGCTCATGGCAGCTGGGCAAACTCACCAGCTCGCTGCCGGATGAGGGCAGCCTCAGCCTGAGTGGCCAGTGGGGCCGCGAGCCGGGCCAGAGCAGCCGCCTGCAACTGCAGGCAACCAAGCTGGATCTGGTGCAGTGGGGCAAGATATTCCACGCCCCTCTCTCCTTCGCCGGCAAGGCAGATCTGAGCGCCGACCTGCAAGCCGAACACGGCAAGGCGGCGGGCGAGTGGCGCCAGACCCTGCAGGGCAGCTTTGCCCTCGATGCCGACGAGCCATTCTGGGACAAGGTGAAGATCGACCCGCTGCTCGATGAGTGGTTCAAGGGGGCGACCCCACCCACCCTGACACCGGATCAGCTGTGGCAAGGGATGCAGGGGGGTGACACCCCCTTCTACCGCATCAAGCTGCAGGGCAAGATCGACAAGGGGCAACTGCAGATCGAGCAGGCTGGCGCCTCCACCATCACCCATCTGCTGGCGCTGCAAGGGGGGATCGATCTGGTCAACGAACAGTGGCAGCTCGATCTGGGGACGCTCAACGGCAACCGCTGTGCCGAGCTGCTCGGCCAGTGGCGCGGACCGCTGACGGCCCCCACGCTGGCCTGGAGCTTCCCGCAGCAGCAGGATGCCTGCGGCTGGGAAGTGGGGGTGCGCTATCCGCCACAAGGCAACAGCGCCCCGCTCTGGCGACCGGCTCCCGCGCCGAAAGCCCAAGCCGGGCAGACAACCGATAGCCCGCAAGGGTAAAAACAGACAAGGCCTCATGATGAGGCCTTGTTGTTTGATGGGGAAACGACGCAGTTACTGGCCCGGACGGCGGGGCGGCTGCACCACGTAGTGGCCGCAGAACTCAGCTGCCAACTTGCTGCCGCTGAACAGCTGGATCTTGAGGCTGAAGGAAACCGGCTCGCCCCGCTTGAGCGGCTGCAGTACGGCGGGCATCCCCTCGCGGGCAACCCGTGCCTCCGGCTCCTCATCGACCGGGCCATGATATTTGATGGTGCTCTCGGCCAGCACCGGCTCGCCCACCAGCCCCTCTTCTTTAAGTTGCAGCCAGATCAGCCCCCAACCCGCCAGCACGCACTGGCTGTAAACACTGCCGGCAAACATGCTGCCGTGCACGTTGAAGTTGGCTGTCAAATTGGCCTTGAGGTGGAAGGTCTGGCCGTCGTAGTGGCTGATGTGCATCCCCATCTTCTCGCTGATGGGCACCCCGCGCGACCAGCGGGTGGTGAGATCCTGACACCACTCAGGGCGGTACTGGATGGTCTGCAACGGGCTCAGGGATTTGATCATCTGGCGATGGGGAATGCGACCAAAGGAGACGGGGCCGCCCCCCACTTCGAGAAAACCGCACTTGCGATAGAACTCCACCGCCTCCTGACGGGCGTTCATCACCAGCCGTTTCACCTTCTCGCTACGGGCCAGCTGCTCGAGATCCTCCACCATCAGGGCCCCCAGCCCCTGCCCGCGATATTCGGGACGCAGCGCCATAAAGCGGATCTGCGCCTCGTCGCCGCCGATAAAGAGGCGGCCCACCGCGATGGGGGTACCATCGGGTGCCAGCATCAGCCGGTGAATGGCAACCGTGTCGTATTCGTCCCGCTCGGAACCGACCGGCAGATTGAAGGGCTTACGCAGAAGTTCCCAGCGCAACTGGTAGTAGGCATCCAGCTCGGCTGCCGTTTGGGGGGTAACTACCCTGTACATAAAGCGATCCTTGAGCTTGCGCCGACTGGCAGATTGAAGGGCTTACGCAGAGGTTCCCAGCGCAGCCTGCAGTAAGTACCCAGCTCGGCTGCAGTCTGAGGGGTGACTACCCGATACATAGTTTCATCCTTGAGTGTGCGCCGACGGGCAGATTGAAGGGCTTACGCAGAGGTTCCCAGCGTAGCCTGCAGTAAGTACCCAGCTCGGCTGCAGTCTGAGGGGTGACTACCCGATACATAGTTTCATCCTTGAGTTTGCGCCGACTGGCAGATTGAAGGGCTTACGCAGAGGTTCCCAGCGCAGCCTGCAGTAAGTACCCAGCTCCGCTGCCGTTTGGGGCGTGACTACCCGGTACATAGTTTCATCCTTGAGTTACACTGGCCGGAAACCATCTTGCCGTGCAAATTCATGGACTTCAATCTGCAAGCGTACCAAGCCGATCACTTGTTGCACCTGAGCGTCAAACCCCAGCGCCGCCTCACGGTACAGGAAAATAGCCAGCATCGCTGGCTGGAGATAGACGGCGTGGTGCAATCCGCCATGTTGCTCGCCGACCCGGCCGTCCTCTGTCTGCCCCATCAGCGGGTCATCGCCTGCCTGCTGCCAGAACAGGCCACCCGGATCCTCGAACTGGGGCTGGGGGGCGGCGATCTCACCCGCCATCTACACCAGCGCTGGCCCGATGCCCACCACGAGTGTGTCGACCTCGACGAAGAGGTGCTGACCGTTTATCAGCAGTTTTTCCAGCATCAGGAGCGCGATGAGCAAGCCGCTCCGGCACTCCATCAGGCCGATGCTCTCGCCTTTCTCGAGCAGAGCGAGCAGCAGTACGACCTCATCCTGCTCGATCTCTTCAGTCAGGATGGCAACCCGCTGCTGCTGTTTCAGGAGCGGCTCTACCGGGCGCTGGCTCCCCGCCTCTGCGGTACTCTGGTGATCAACCTGTTGCCACGCACCGAACTGGAGCTAACCCACGCCCTGACGCTGATCGAACAGTGGATTGGCCCCGCAACCCCCTATCCGGTCGCGGGGCTCATCAACGTGATCGTCCATGTCACGCCACGGGATGAAACATCCTCAGACCTGTAGCCAGAAGGTGACCGGGCCGTCGTTGACCAGCGCCACCTTCATGTCGGCGGCAAAACGGCCGGTGGCGGTCGGGATGCCGCTGGCAGCAGACTTGGCCACAAAGTAGTCATAGAGCCGCTCGGCCTCGCTCGGATGAGCGCCGCAGGAGAAGCTGGGGCGCATCCCGCTCTTGGTGTCAGCCGCCAGGGTAAACTGGGAGACTACCAGCAGGCTGCCGCCCACTTGGCTGACATTGAGGTTCATCTTGCCATTCTCGTCACTGAAGACCCGGTAGCCGCTCACCTTGTGCAGCAGCTTGTCGGCCTTGGCCTCATCATCCCCCTGCTCCACCCCGAGCAGCACCAGCAGCCCCTGACCGATGGCACCGGTCACTTCGCCCTCGACGGTCACGCTGGCCTCGCTGACCCGCTGAATCAATGCAATCACATCCCTCTCCTCTGAAAACAGAACGACCGCCCCCTCACAGGGGCGGTCGTCGATGCTACCAATAAACCGGTGGCCAAGGCGATGGCTTAGCCCAGCTCTTCACTGGCCGGTTTCTCGTACTCGCCGAGGCAGGCGGTGGCTTCTGCGCCAAACAACACCACCAGCCAGCTGAGGTAAACCCAGACAAACAGGATCGGGATGATGCCGCTCAGCCCAGCTCTTCGCTGGCCGGTTTCTCGTATTCGCCGAGGCAGGCGGTGGCTTCTGCGCCGAACAACACCACCAGCCAGCTGAGATAAACCCAGACAAACAGGATTGGAATGGTCGCCAGCGCGCCATAGATGGCCTGATAGGAGGGGAAGTTGGTGATGTAGATGGCAAAGCCACGCTTGGCCAGCTCGAACAGGGTGGCCGCCAGCAACGCGCCGATAAAGGCGTGGATCAGCCGCACCTTGCAGTTAGGTACCACGGTATAGACCAGCAGGAAGGTGAGCACCGAGAAGAGGAACGGCAAGCCCCGCAGCAGCAGATAACCGATGCCGAACAGGCTCTCGGCGCCAAACAGCCGCAACGAGAAGATGTAGGAGGAGATAGCGATGCTGGCGCCAATCAATACCGGCCCCAGGGTCAGGATCATCCAGTACATGGCGAACGCCTGCGCCAGCGGGCGGCTCTGGGTCGAGCGCCAGATGTAGTTGAGGTTCTTGTCGATGGCGGAGATCAGCATCAGCGCCACCACCACCAGCGCCCCGATCCCCACCGCCGTGGTGTTGGTGGCGTTGGCGACGAAGCCGTCGATGTACTCCTTGAGCATGTCCCCGGCGGTCGGCACGAAGTTGTGGTAGACGAACTGCTCCATCTCCTGCTTGAGGCTCTGGAACACCGGAAAGGCGGACATCATGCCAAATACCACGGCGATCATCGGCACCAGCGAGAGCAGGGTGACATAGGCCAGATAACCGGCGGTGACCGTCAATCTGTCCTGTTGGAAACGGCCCCAAACAAACTGGGCGAAGTGGCGACCATCATGGCGCACAAAGGAGAGGGCGTGGGCCAAACGGCCGCTGATTTGCTGCTGCATCTTGATTCTCGTAAGCATCGTCATGCAGACATTGTGTCAGAGGGGAGCGCTGTTTGACCACCTTTGAACCGGGATTGCCGCCATATCCGCCCATTTGCTGCACAGGCTGCGCCTTGGGTTGTCACGGGATGCCGCAACAAAAACGGCCCCGATAAAGGGGCCGTTCGCAACGCCGGATTACAGCATGTAGTCCGCGGGCAGCTCGGTGCGAGCAACGCCGGAGGCGACCGCCGCCAGCGCCACGGCGCGGGCAACCCGTGGCAGCAGACGGGCATCCATCGGCTTGGGAATGACGTAATCCTTGCCGAAGGTGAGCGTACTCACCCCGGCGGCGGTCAGCACCTCGGCTGGCACCGGCTCCTTCACCAGACCACGGATCGCCTCGACCGCGGCGATCTTCATGGCATCGTTGATGCGGCTGGCGCGGGCATCGAGTGCACCACGGAAGATGAAGGGGAAGCAGAGCACGTTGTTGATCTGGTTCGGGTAGTCGGAGCGACCGGTCCCCATGATGAGGTCACTGCGTACGGCGTGGGCCAGCGCCGGTTTGATCTCCGGGTCCGGGTTGGAGCAGGCGAAGATCACCGGGTTGGGTGCCATCAGCGCGACCGCTTCGGCGGGCAGCACATCGGGGCCGGATACGCCGACAAACACATCCGCCCCTGCAATGACATCCATCAGGGTACGCAGCGGGGTCTCGTTGGCGAAACGCTGCTTGTACTTGTTGAGATCGGTGCGGCCGGTGTGGATGACACCCTGACGATCCAGCATGAAGATGTTGTGCGGCTTGGCGCCACACTTGATCAGCAGATCCATACAGGCGGTGGCGGCAGCCCCCGCCCCCATGCAGACGATGCGGCTGTCACTGATGAGCTTGCCCTGCACTTCCAGCGCGTTGAGCAGACCGGCGGCGGTGACGATGGCGGTACCGTGCTGGTCATCGTGGAACACCGGAATGTCGCAGCGCGCGATCAGCGCCTCTTCAATCTCGAAGCACTCCGGCGCCTTGATATCTTCCAGATTGATGCCACCGAAGGTATCGGCGATGGCCGCCACCGTGTCGATGAACTGCTGGCTGGTCTCGTGCTTCACCTCGATGTCGATAGCGTCGATACCGGCAAAGCGCTTGAACAGCAGGGCCTTGCCCTCCATCACCGGCTTGGAGGCCAGCGGCCCCAGATTGCCCAGACCCAGAATGGCGGTGCCGTTGGAGATGACGGCCACCAGATTGCCCTTGCCGGTATAGCGGTAGGCATCGGCCGGATTGGCGGCGATCTCGCGCACCGGCTCGGCGACACCCGGGCTGTAGGCCAGCGCCAGATCATGGGCGGTTTCGGCGGGTTTGGTCAGGGCAATGGCAATTTTGCCGGGTACGGGCTGGGCGTGGTAATCGAGAGCTTGTTGACGCAGATCGGACATGGGGGACCCCGATGTGGTTGGTGCAAATGAGGTGCCGACAGGGGACACGCAGAAGGGCGGGGATCATAAAAGAAAGCAGTGGGCATGCCCAGCAGATCATGCTGCTGCCAACCAGATCAGACCAGTTATTTCAGTAACTTACCCCGCCCACACCTACCACTTTAGTTATAGATGCTGCTATATGAGGCAAAAAGTTGGGCAAAAAAAGGGCGGCAAGTTGGCCTTGTCGCCCTTTCTGTCAGTTCTGTAGACCTGACTCAGTTGCCCAGATAGACCGGCAGCAGATTCGCCATCGATAGGAAGTGGAACAACGCGGTCGCCAACCCGAACAGGATCAGCAGCCAGGCCATCAGCTTGCCGCCGGGGGTGACGAAGTGGGGGGTCACTTCACCGCGCTCGGCCCGCGCCCGGGTACGCAACACCAGCAGCGCCGGGATGATGCAGGTCCAGATGGTGGCGGCGGCACCGGCATAGCCGATGGCCAGCAGGAAACCGAACGGGAAGAGCAGCGAAAGCACCAGCGGCGGCAGGAAGGTAACCGCCCAGGTCTTGCTGCGACCGGCGCGACTGCTGTCGAACTTGAACAGATCAGCAAGATAGTCAAATACCCCGAGCCCCACCCCGATAAAGGAGGAGAGAATGGCCGCCATGGAGAAGCCGTTGATGGCGCTGGCCACCTTCTCCGATTCGATCACCCCGGAGAGCGCGGAGAGCAGCACACTCACATCACCCCCCTTGGCAATCACGGGGGCAAAATCCTGACGGGGCAGGTTGCCGAAGATCCCCAGCAGCCAGAGCACGTAGAGCGCCAGCGCGATCAGGGTTCCCCCCAGAATGGCCCATCGGGCCTGCTGCTCGTTCTGGTAGTAGGCGCGCAGGGAGGCGACCGAGTGGTGATAACCAAACGAGGTGAGCGCCACCGGCAGCATCGCCATGGCATAAGGGGCGTAGCGGCTCTCGCTGCCCGCCAGATCGAGCAGGGTCGGCAGCTTGATACTGCCGAGCAGACCGGCTACACCGAGGGCGAAGCTGAGGATCATGAAGGCGATCAGCACCACAGAGATGCGGTCAACGGCGCGGGTCGAGTGCCACACCACCAGCGAGAAGATCGCCACGAACAGCACTGAAGCGAGCTTGCTGTCGATCCCCAGAATCCCCTGCAAGATGGCGCCGGAGGAGGTGATGTAGGCGTAAATCAGAATACCGCCAACAAAGTAGACCGAGAGGTTGTTGAGAAGATTAAGCTTCTCCCCCAGCAGCTCGCGGGTCACGGTATTGAAGGAAACCCGCATATCGTAGTGCTGGAACGACTCCAGCAGCATCCAGCCAGACAGCGTCATCATCACCATGGTGACGGTCAGTGCCAGCACCGACCAGAGAGTCCAGGCGCCAGCCCCCGAACTCGGCAGACCGAGCATGCCGGCTCCCACGCAGACGCTGGCAATGATGCAGGCGCCCCCCAGAATTGACGGTTTTTTCTTCATAATCCCTTCTTTATTAATTAGTTACACACCTGAATTGCATAAATACCGGGGCATGATGCCAGTCTTTGTCGAAAGACGCACATCTATATCGGGCTGCAAGGCAGCAGGAGCGAGTCTTCCAGGCAGCAATGACAATATAAAAGAGGCATAAGAGAAGGAGCCGAAAGGCGTTTCAGCCCCGGCTCCTGTCTAGCATGGGTAAGGTTCGGCGATAGGACGAGGGCGCGGCCCGCCCTCAATCCATCACGGGAATGCCGGCTTTCGCCTCCGCCTGTCTGGCGATGGCCTCGGTCATCCCCTGAAAGATGAAGAGGTGGAACGGCAGCATGGCCAGCCAGTAAGCCAGCCCCCAGGCCCCTTGCGGATGCCAGTGGGCCGTCACCTTGAGCCGGGTCAGGCCAGACTCCTCCGGCACAATAATGAACTCCAGCCGACCCACGCCGGGGGCTTTCATGTTGAACAGCAGATCGAGCCTGCGCCCCTCATCCACCCCGAGGATCTGCCAGGAGTCGAGCATATCCCCTTTGACAAACTGATCCGGGTTGCTGCGGCCACGGGTGCGGGCCGGACCACCGATCAGGTGATCCATCCACTCGCGCACCACCCACAGCTCATTCATGTAGAAGTAACGCTGCTCACCCCCCAGTTGCTGCAACACCTCCCACACTACCTTGGGCGAGGCGAGACAGATGGCATCGCCACTGGCGGTACGGTCGTAGAACCCATATTCGGGATGGCGCCAGCGCAGGCCGAGGGGCGTCTGCTGGCCTTGTTGTTCGGCACCGAGTCGTTGCTCCAGCGCCAGACTCTCCGCCAGCGCCTCATCGAAGCTGAGCAGGGTTTGCGGCAGCAGGGATCGCAATGGGCCATCGTCGGCCGGAATATCGTGCTTGAGCCCCCCCACCAGCGCCTTGGCCACCGGCTGCGGCACCGAGGTGACAAACTGCAGCCACCAGGCGGAGAGACGCGGGCTCAGAAACGGAATGGGAATGATGGGGCCGCGCTTGCCGATATGGGCGGCGAACTTCTGCAACTGCTGCTGGTAGCTGAGCAGCTCCGGGCCGACTGCGTTGAAGATGCGGCCATCCACCTCGTCGACCTCCACCAGCCCGCCCAGATAGTGCAGCAGGTTGGAGAGGGCGATGGGGGGCGTGCGCGAGCGCACCCACTTCGGTGTCACCATCAGCGGCAGGTTGAACACCAGATCCCGCATCACCTCGAACGCCGCCGAGCCGGGCCCGATAATGATGCCAGAGCGCAGCTCAACCGTCGGCACGCCGGAGTCACGAAACAGCTCGCCACAGTGGCGGCGGGAGTTGAGATGACGGCTGTTGCACTGCTCGGGCTGGATCGCCCCCAGATAGATGATGCGACGCACCCCGGCGGCACGGGCAGCGGCGGCAAAATTCTTCACTCCCTGCTGCTCCAGCCGGTGAAAATCGGCCCCCGCCCCCATGGCATGCACCAGATAGAAGACGGTATCGATGCCCGCCAGCGCAGGCAGCAGGGTGATGGGCTTGAGGCTGTCGGCGAGGCGAAACTCCACCCCCTCCGGCAGGCGGCAAGGGCGTCGTGCCCCGGCAATCACCCTGTAGCCCAGGGTTTGCAGGTGGGGCACCAGATAGGAACCGATATATCCTGCCGCCCCCATCACCAGACAGTTACGCATTCACGCGCTCCTCATGTTCGCAGCTAATCACCAGCGCACCATCAGCAATGCCAGGGGCACCAGACAGGAATCCACCATAGTCCGCCGCGTCCATCACCAGACAATTTCTCATCCTATCTTCCTCTTCACATGTTGCGCCCTGCGATTGGGCAAACGGGCTACCACCCGCATGACCATCATCCTGCCACGCCGCCACCTTGTGACATAGTACTAACCACTTCCGTGATTAGTCCGATTTGGTGTTAAGCCTTGCTCATTGGCTGGTCGATAACTGACCAGATGTATAGCGCCGAGGGCGAATGTATGCGCATCGATCACTACGACCTCCAGGGGGAGGTGCAATACCGGCAACAACAGGCCCAGAGCCGCAAGGTGCGCAACCTCGGGCCCGTGCCCCCCGCCATCAACCCGCCAGATAACCGCACACGCGCCACCTCATCTGACGAGCCGCGAACCAATCTCACCCTGATGCAGGCCAGCGCCCTGACGCTGCAAGCCACCAACCGCGCTGCCACCAGCCCGCAGGCTGGCGCGATGCCAGCCCCGCCCCCGGCAACCGATGTCAAACAGGATGATAACGGCATTCCCGATGACGGGCTGGATAACCGCCAGCGGCTGATCAAGCTGATGATTGAAGCGATGCTGGGTCACGAAATCGAGCTGCCCAAGCCGATCAAACCCGCCGCAGAGGAAGGCGAAGGGGTAATGCAAGGAGCCGCCGCCGCTCAGGCCGCCGAGCCGGATCAACTGGTGGAGGTGACAGACACCCTGCTGCAACAGGAGCAGCTCAAGGTGGTGGCGTCAGCCAACGTAGCGACTCAGGATGGCCAGACCCTGCAGCTGGATCTCGGCTTTGTGATCGACTGGCGTCAGCTGGAGGTGAGTCAGCGGCGCACCACCCTTAATGCCCTCAAGGATCCGCTGGTGCTCAGTCTGGATGGCAAGATCGCCGACTTGACCGAGGCGCGGGTCAATTTCGATATCGATCAGGATGGCAAAGAGGACAACCTGCCAGGCCTGCGTGAAGGGAGCGGCTTCGTGGCGCTGGATCGCAATGGCAACGGCACCATAGACGATGGCGGCGAGCTGTTTGGCGCCCGCTCCGGCAATGGCTTTGGCGAGCTGGCAACCCTGGATGAGGATGGCAACGGGGTACTGGACGAGGGGGACAGCCAGTTTTCAGCGCTGCAGTTCTGGCACCCGGAGCACGCCCCCATCGCGCTGGTCGAGCTGGGGATCGGCGCCATCCTGCTGCGCCCCCTCGACACCCCCTTCACCCATCTGGGGGAGAGCGGCAATCAGGGGGTGCTGCGCCAATCCGGCCTCTACCTCACCGAGCAGGGCAAGGGTGGCTGGGTGCAGCAGATCGATCTGCGGGTCTGAACCTTGTAACCGAATAATCCGCTCGGTCGCTGGCGAAAACTGCCAGTGACCGGCTCCGGCACCATCAACTCAGCTCGGTGGGGTCGATATCCAGACTCCAGCGCACCTTTTTGGTCTCCGGCCAGCCCTCCAGCTCCTTCACCGCCCAATCCAGCAACTGGGCCAGCGGTGCCCGGTTCGGCCCCTGCACCAGCAACTGCATGCGGAACTTGCCCGCCTTGCGCTCCATAAAGCCACTGATGGGCCCCAGCACCTGCAGATGGGGATAGCGGGCGCTGCGCAGGGTATCGGCGAGGCGGGTAAGGAACAACTGCACCTCGTCACGGCCCGTGGCCTCAGCCCGGAACAAGCTTTGATAGCTAAATGGCGGCAGCCCCAGCAGACGACGCTCTTTCAGCGCCGTATCGGCAAAGTGGCCGTAACCGTTCTGGGTCAGATCCTGCAGGAGAGCATGCTCCGGATGGTGGCTCTGCAGCACCACCAGCCCGGGTTTGCTGGCGCGACCGGCACGACCCGCCACCTGGGTGTAGAGCTGGGCCAGCTTCTCGGCAGCGCGAAAATCGGCGCTGAACAGGGCGCCATCTACATCCAGCAGCCCCACCAAGGTTACATCCGGGAAGTGGTGGCCTTTAGCCAGCATCTGGGTGCCGATCAGGATCTTGTACTTGCCCGCCTTGATGTCGCCGAGATGGGTCTCCAGCTCTCCCTTGCGGCGAGTGTTGTCCCGATCGATACGCACCACCGGGTATTGGGGGAAAACCGTGGTGAGCAGCTGCTCCAGCTGTTCGGTGCCCACTCCCGAGCCAATCAGCTCGTTGCTGCCGCACTCGGGGCAACTGTGGGGCAGCGGGCGCACGCTGTCGCAGTGATGGCAGTGCAATCGTCGCCCAGCCTGATGCCAGGTGTACCAAGCATCACAGCGCTCGCAGGCAGCGCTCCAGCCACACTGGTGGCAGATAAGCGACGGGGCATAGCCACGGCGATTGAGGAACAGCATCACCTGATTGCCCGCCGCCAGATGCGACCCCATCAACTGCTCCAGCTGGGGGGATAACCCTGCTTGCAATCGCACGTTCTTGATATCCAGGATCACCTGACGGGCGGTCTGGGCATTGCCGGCGCGCCGGGTCAGGCTGAGGTGGTGGTACTTGCCGGTTTTGGCATTGTGCAGGGTCTCCAGCGAGGGGGTGGCCGAGCCGAGCAGGATCGGGATGCCAGCGCGATGGGCGCGCATCACCGCCAGATCCCTGGCGTGGTAGCGAAAGCCGTCCTGCTGCTTGAAAGAGCCGTCATGTTCCTCGTCGATGATGATGATGCCGAGGTTGTGAAACGGGGTGAACACCGCAGAACGGGTGCCGATCAGGATGGCGGCGCCGCCATCGCGGCAGGCGAGCCAGGCGTCGAGCCGCTCCCGATCGTTCATGGCGGAGTTCATCGCCACCACCGGCACCTTGAAGCGGCGGCGGAAGCGGTTGATGGTCTGCGGGGTGAGGCCGATCTCCGGCACCATCACCAGCGCCTGCTTGCCAGCCCGAAGCAGCGGCTCGAGGATGCTTAAGTAGACCTCGGTTTTGCCGGAGCCGGTGATGCCATCGAGCAAGAAGGCGCCGAACAGATCGCTCTGGCTGATGACCGTCGCCACCGCCAACGCCTGTTCGCTGTTGAGGCGCAGCCCCTCCCCCGCATCAAAGCGGGTTGCCCAGTCACTATCGTGGCTGGGCTCCAGGCTGCGCTTCTCCAGCAACCCCTTTTTCTCCAGCGCAGTGAGGGCGGCACTCTGGATCTCCTCCTGCTTGAGCGCGGATGGCGTCTGTGGCCCCTTGCGCAGCAGGGCGAGGGCCTGCTGCTGTTTGGCCGCCCGCTTGAGCTCGTTGAGGTCGATCGCCATCCCCGCCTCGGTGGCAAACCAGAACTCCAGCTCCCGATAGGCGGCAGGTTCCCCCTTGCGTACCAGCACTGGCAGGGCGTGAGGCAACACTTCTCCCAGCGGATGCTGGTAGTAGTTGGCGCTCCAGTTCATCAGCGCGAGGATGTCGGCCCCCAACACAGGGGTCGTGTCGAGCACCCTGTTCAAGGGTTTTAATTTGTTGCGGGGCACCTGACTCTCGGTTGGGTGATCCACCACCAAACCCACAAGAGTCTGCGGACCGAAGGGGATCTCGACCCGACAACCGGGCGCCGGTAATGGCAGAGGGGACAGATAGTCGAAGTGACGGCGTAACGGTACCGGGACAGCGACACGAACCAGATCCAGCATTTGGGAACAATTCACCAGGGGTTGCCTATTTTTTCTGCGAAGCCACTTGCCTGATCTCAGGCATTTCCTATATTATTCGCAGCCTTTGAAACTGTGTTCAACAATCGTGTGGTGTCCGACAAGAGATCGGATGGCGACACGGCCTATTAATTGAGGTTGTCCATGAAAGCTAATATTCATCCTGAGTACGTCGCCATCACCTGCAAATGCTCCTGCGGTAATGTCATCAACACTTTCTCTACCCTGGGTAAAGATCTGAACCTGGACGTGTGCTCTGCATGCCACCCGTTCTACACCGGTAAGCAGAAAGAAGTTTCTAGCGGCGGCCGCGTAGACAAGTTCAACAAGCGTTTTGGTGGCCTGACTGCCAAGAAGTAATCTTACTTCTGAAAAATTCTGAAAAAGGCGCCTATCGGCGCCTTTTTTATGCCCGCAATTTTCGTATCCCAGCCGATGGGATACCCGGTGCTAATGTCCGCGTTCGCTGCTTTTGCGTAAATAGACATAGCCTTCCCCCGGACTGCCCCAGCGAGACCCTCCCTGATTGTCATAGGCGCGGTCCAGCAGTCGAATGCTATTCGGCCCAATCCAGATATGCTGCACTAGCGTGCTGGCGCCGCCAAAGTCGGTGGCACAGTGCCCCACCCGGGTATGACCAGCGTATTCACCGGATGCCGTCCGGCTCAGCCAAATCTCGCAACCGTGACGCAGTGAGAGTTGTTGCGGGGTCAAACTGTCGAGCAAAGCGGGTTGACGCCAGGCACCAGCAAAGTCGATAGCCCTGGGCATGGTCAGTTCGGCCATCAGGATCCGCCCGTCAGGGGCGGGTGAGAAGCGGTAGATGCGCTGGCGGAAGGGACGGATGGAACGCAGGGTCAGGTATTGTTCGGCATAGACCCAGCGATACCCCTGATAGCCGGGCCAGATCTCCCTCAGCCGCAGTTCGGCGCTGGTAAAGCGGCTATCATAGCCAGCCTGCTCCTTGCTCGAAAAGTCGCCGCTTAACCAACTGAGCAGCGGCTCCATGCCGGGCTTGAGTGGAGTAGCCTGGGGCGCCGAACCTGTCAACACCAGACAAGAACAGAGCAGCCCAAATGCAGCCACCAGCAACTTTGCCATCGAATCCTTCCGAATCATCATAATGGCGGCGATTATATGAGCGAATGCCCCCAATAACAGCCATCAGGATCAAATCATTGCCACTCAGGGACAAAAACCTCGCAAGGATACCTATCCGATCACTAAACCCGGTATTTCGCCACTGCCTTGTTCAATAGCTGAGCTTGCTCGTTAAGGCCCTGGCTGGATCTGGCGTTCTCCTCCGCCATGGTGCTCGACTCCTGGGCGATGTCGCGGATGTTGTTGACGTTGCGGTTCACCTCGTTGGCCACCAGACTCTGCTGTTCGATGGCTGCCGCTATCTGGGTGCTCATGTCCATGATCAGGGTGACATCCTGGGTGATCTGCCCCAGCAGCGCCCCTGCGGTGCTGGCCTGCTCCGCGCTGCGGCTGCCCTGCTCACGACAAGTCGCCATTACCTCGACGATACTGCCGGTCTGTTTTTGCAGGGAACTGATGATACCGGCAATCTCCTGAGTCGATTTCTGGGTACGAATCGCCAGGCTGCGCACCTCGTCCGCCACCACCGCAAAGCCGCGCCCCTGATCCCCCGCCCGTGCGGCCTCGATGGCGGCATTGAGCGCCAGCAAGTTGGTCTGCTCGGCAATACCGCGGATCACATCAAGCACAGAGCCGATGGTCTCGCTCTCTTTTTGTAGCTGTCCCACCTCTCGAGACGAGATCTCCAGATTGCCCGCCAGCGAGCGGATCTGACTGACGGTGCTCTCAACCGCAGTGCGTCCCTCCTGCGCCTTGTTGTTGGTGGCCTGGGCATTGTTGGCCGCCTGTTCGGTGTTGCGGGCGATCTCCTCGATGGTGGATCCCATCTCGGTGGAAGCGGTCGCCACCATGTCGGTCTCCTGCAACTGGCGCGCCGCCCCCTCGCTGGTGCGTTTGACGTTGGCCGAGAGGTGGTCCGCCGCTTCCGTCAGGGTGTGCACGCTCTGTTTCACATCGCCGATCAGGTTGCGGAACCCGCCCAGCATCACGTCAAGATTGCCCGCCAGTTGCGCCATCTCGTCGGTTCCCTGCAGCTCGATCTTGAGACACAAATCATTATCCTGGCGGATGCGGTTGACCGTATCGTTCACCCGGGTAATGGGGCGGTCGATGCTGCGACCCAGCAATACGCTCATGGTGCCGATCAGCACTATGATGATGCCGCCGCAGACCAGCATCAGCAGATTCAGACGCGCGGTCTGTTGCTCCAGCTGGTCGGCGATATGCCGGTCGACCGCAACAAATCCCTGTTCGGTCTGATGTACCAGTTCGCGCATCTGGTTGCGCAGCCCTTCATCGTCTTTCAGGCCCAACACCTGCATCCCCTGCACCAGGGCAACAAAATCCTGCCGGTACTGCTTGCTGGCCTGCTCCAGCTTGCCGCGATCCGCCTCCGGTAGGGCTGTAAGGCTATCCTGAAAGCCCTTGTGCAACGTCTCGAAGCGATCCAGATACTGGATGTCGGAGCGCAGCATGAAATCTTTCTCCGCCCGTCTCAGCTGCAGCATGGTGATGAGCAGCCCCTGCTGATCCAGTTGCTTGAGCCCATTTTCTACCTCGTGCACTGCTGCCCGCAGCTTGCCATAGAGGCCATCTTCCGGCCCCAGCCCAATCTTTTGCTGCTGTGCCACCAAGTCGTTGAAGGCCTTGCCATAAGCCGTCATCTGCTGATCCAGCCGAACCAGCTCCACCTGCGCAGCTGCAAGGCTGTCATCGCTGCTCATGTTCTGATCCAGCTGATGAAAATCGGCCAGCCCCTGATTGAAACGTTCGGCAAAATCCATCTCCTTGCGGATCAGGAAATCCTTCTCGGCTCGCCGCAAATTGAGCATGGCGATCTCCAGCTGGTCCACATGGCGCTGGGCATCAGTCAGATGGCGCTTAACCTGACTGGAGTAAAGAAACAGGCCGCTCAGCACCATCATGGCGACAGCAACCAGCACGGTATTCAGGATCAACTTATGACGGATCAGCACGGTGGACCTCACACAGACAAAGGATGAACTGCATTGAGCTTAAGCAGAAAAGCCGCGGCGGGTTGCCTGTACAAGGAATATTCATTGAAATGCCCCCCCCACTCCTTATACTGGTTGCACCTGTTTCCAGCCGTGGATTTGACACTATGGAATACAATACTTCTGAACTGTGCGACATCTATCAGGACATGGTGGATGTGCTTGAGCCCATGCTCTGCTCCTTCGGTGGCCGCTCCTCTTTCGGCGGCGTCATCACCACCGTCAAATGCTTCGAATCAAATGGCCTGATCCGTGAACTCGTTAAAGAGAACGGGGTCGGTCGCATATTACTGATCGACGGCGGTGGCTCCATGCGCCGCGCCTTGATCGACAGCGACATCGCCACCACAGCAGCGGAGAACGATTGGGAAGGGATCGTCTGCTACGGCTGCGTCCGCGAAGTCGATATTCTGGAAGATCTGGATATCGGCATTCAGGCACTGGCAGCCATTCCGGTCGGAGCCGACAGCAAGGATGTGGGGGAGACCGATCTGCCGGTCAACTTCGGTGGCGTGACCTTCCTGCCCGATGACCACCTCTATGCCGATACCACAGGGGTGATCCTCTCCCCCGAGGCACTCGATATCGAGTAAGCCACAGACAGAGTGACGACGGGAGCCTTGGCTCCCGTTTTTTATACCTGTAACTTGCTGAAAAATGACAAAAAAAGAGGGCCAGATAAACTGGCCCTTAACTGGAAGCAATGTGAGCAATGTCGTGCCTTCACAAGAAGTCCATCACGTTGGAACGAATGAAGTCTTTCCCGGAAAACAAGTTAACAATAATCATTCTCATTTAAATGAGCAAGCGCTATTTGCAGAAAGTGCAAAAAAATTGACCACCGTGAAGGGTGGTCAATCTCATCAGGCTTGTCGGGTGGCCGTTTGCAGGCTGGATAATCCGGCCTCGCCCACCAATTTCCGGCTGAGGTAACGCAGCAAGACGCCGTAGAGCGGCACGAACAAACCAAGGCTGATCAGCAACTTGAATACGTAATCGACGGTTGCGATCTCGACCCAGTGCTCTGCCATGAAAGGATCTGTGGTGCGCCAGAAGGCCACGCTGAAGAAGGCGATGGTATCGACCAGATTACCGAACAGGGTGGAAGCCGCTGGGGCAACCCACCAGGCTTTCATCAGTCGCAGTCGGTTGAACACCACCACGTCCATAAACTGACCCACCAGATAGGCCATAAAGCTGGCCAGCGCGATACGCGCCACAAACAGGTTGAACTCGGCCAGATTACCCATGCCCTGATAACTGCCCTCGAAGAACAGCACGGAGAGTCCATAGGAGACCACCAGCGCCGGCAGCATCACGGTCTGGATAATCTTGCGCGCCAGACCGGCACCGAAGATCCGCACCGTCAGGTCAGTGGCCAGGAAGATAAACGGGAAGCTGAATGCACCCCAGGTGGTATGGAAGCCAAATACGGTGATCGGCAGCTGCACCAGATAGTTGCTGCTGGCAATGATCAGGATGTGGAACAACGACAGGCGAACAAGCGCCGTTTGGTACTGCGCAGGGGTCAGATTCATCTTGTGACCTTTTTGGTTAATGGGGTTAGGGAACCCATACCGCCACCATTGGCGATAATCGAGGGGCGAGATTATACGCCCCAAAACCGATAGTTCAATCTTTATGCGATTGCGCTCGCCCGGATTGGCCAGTAGCAGAGCAGGCCTTGCGGGCGATAATTAGCCCTTGTGTTGCCTGGCGAGCCAGAGCAGCACCTCCCGATCCGCCGGGCGCACCGCCTCCAGCCAGCAACCGCTATAATGTTCATACTCCAGCCTGAACTGACTCCCTTCAAACTCCAGCAGCCAGCTGTGGCGGTCCGCCCCCACATCCTGTTCGAGCGGCTGTAGCTCCCACTCTCGCAGCAAGGCCTGCGCCAACACCGGAAACGTGTCCCAGTCAAGCGCCGGGCAATCCAGCGTCACCACGCCAGCTTCGCTATCTATCTGTTTGATCTGCCAACTCATTCCCAGTCTCTCAGCTGCTGCAGGAGAGCTCACCACCGCAATACCATGCCGGAGCCGGGGTGGCGAGATCCTCATATTCGGATTGTTCATCATAGGGACGCTGCAGGGCGGTGAACAGCCGCTCGAACGGCTGCATATCCCCGGCGTCGGCGGCATCGATCACCTGCTGGGCCAGCGCATTGCGCAGCACATACTTGGGATTGATGGCATCCATCTGCACCTTGCGCACGGCATCTTCGCTTCCTTCGCGCGCCAGCCGCGCCCGATAGCATTCCAGCCACTCCTGCCAAACGCGCGGATCAGGCAACAGGGCCAGCAGAGACGCGGGCCAGGCCCCCTCTTGCGCTACCTCACCGAGACGGCGCAGGAACAGGTGGTAATCCACCTTGTGAGCAGCAAGCAGCCGGAACAGCTCGCGGAACATCGCCGGGTCATCCTCCTGCCACACCGCCAGCCCGAGTTTGGCCCGCATCAGTTCGGAGTAGTGCAGCATCAGTTGCTGCTCGTACTGGGCCAGCGCTTCAGCCAGCGCGTCACCATCCACATGCCCTGCCAGTGCCTGCGCCAGCTTTTGCAGATTCCAGTAACCGACCGCTGGCTGCTGATCTAGCGCGTAGCGCCCTGCCGGATCCGAGTGGTTGCAGACAAAATCAGGCTCGTAGGCATCGATAAAGCCGTAGGGGCCGTAATCCAGGGTCAAGCCGAGCAGCGACATGTTGTCGGTGTTCATCACCCCGTGACAGAAGCCCGCCGCCTGCCATTTGGCAATCAGCCGTGCGGTGCGGCGCACCACCTCGGCAAACAGCTCGGCGCCATTCTCCAGCTCGGTGAAGTGGTGGCGCAGCAGATAGTCGATGAGCGGCGGGATCTTCTCCCCCTGCCCGCTCCAGGCGAAGTACTCGATATGGCCGAAGCGCAGATGGCTGGGGGCGGTACGCAGCACGGTCGCGCCCATCTCGAGCTGTTCGCGGTAGACAGGCTCACTGCTGCCCACCAGCACCAACGCCCGGGTGGTGGAGATGCCGAGGGCATGGAGCGCTTCGGAGGCGAGATACTCACGAATACTGGAGCGCAGCACGGCACGGCCGTCGCCAAAACGGGAGAACGGTGTTTTACCCGCCCCCTTCAGATGCAGATCCCAGCGCTGGCCATCCGGCGCCAGCTGCTCCCCCAACAACAGCGCCCGACCATCCCCGAGCCGGGGGCTGTAACCCCCGAACTGATGGCCGGCATAGACCTGCGCCACCGGCTGCATGCCGGGCAGTAATTTTCCCTCGCCACAACAGGCGATCCAGTCAGCCTCGCTGACGCCTCCCAGCCCCAACTCATCCAGCAAAGCCCGGTTGAGATGAAGCAACCGGGGTTGCTGCAGCGGCTGGGGGGCCACGGACTCACAGGCCCAGGGCAACTCGGTCGCAAAAGTGTTGATCAGCTTCATGGTTGTGCCATTCGTCCCTGCGTATGCTCGTGTCACTCTTTATACTGCCGTCAGCCATGCTTGCGCTAACTGGCAACCATCATTTTTCAATTCAAGGAGAAGAAGATGCAAAAATGGGTATATGCCCTGCCCTTGCTGGCACTGGCGTGGGGTCATCAGGCCAAGGCTGCGGATATCGAGGCCGGCAAAGCCAAGGCAGCGGTCTGTGCCGCCTGTCACGGCGTGGAAGGCAAGGCGATGATCCCCAACTATCCCCATCTGGCGGGTCAGAATGCCGCCTATCTGGTGAAACAGTTGAAAGCCTTCAAGGATGGCACCCGCAAAGAGCCCTTGATGGACCCCTTCATGGCACCGCTCACCGATGCGGATATCGACAATCTGGCGGCCTTCTACGCCAGCCTGAAATAACCTCGCGTCTGACCCTCAGTTCTTCCGAGCCGCGCTTATCAGTGGTCGATTAGGCTACCTAATCGACCCTAGCGCCGACAGTAGTCGATGATAAGGTCCATAAAGGCTTCGCCGAAGCGCTCCAGTTTACGGTGACCGACGCCGTTGATAGCCAGCATCTCGTCTTCGGTCATCGGCATCAGCTGAGCCATCTCCACCAGGGTCGCATCGTTGAATACCACGTAGGGCGGCACCTCTTCGTCTTCGGCAATCTGCTTGCGCAGGCCGCGCAGCTCCTTGAACAACCGCTTGTCGTAGTTGGCATTGTCGAGCAGGCCGTTGCGCTTCTCCTTGCGGCTGGAGATGGGCTGCAAGCGGGGCACCGCCAACTCCAGCTTAACCTCGCCACGCAGCACGGGGCGGGCCGCTTCGGTCAGCTGCAGCACCAGATTGCGGGTGATGTTCTGGGTCAGCAGCCCCTTGTGGATCAGCTGGCGGATCACGCTCATCCAGTATTCGTGGCTCTGATCCTTGCCGATGCCATAGGTCGAGAGCTTGTCGTGGCCGTGATCCTTGATGCGCTGGTTGAGCGAGCCGCGCAGCACCTCCACCACATAGCCCACTCCGAAATTCTGCCCCACCCGCCAGACGCAGGAGAGCGCCTTCTGGGCATCTTCAGTGCCGTCATAGCTCTTGGGCGGATCGAGACAGATATCACAGTTGCCACACGGCTTGTCGTTGTACTCACCGAAGTAGTTGAGCAGCACCTGACGGCGGCAGGTCTGCGCCTCGGCAAAGGCCGCCATCACGTTGAGCTTGTACTGCTCCACCTGCAACTGCTGGGGATTCTCGATGTTGTCGAGCAAACGGCGTACCCGGCCGATGTCGGCAGGATCGTAGAGCAGCAGCGCCTCGGCGGGGGTGCCATCGCGCCCAGCACGACCGGTCTCCTGATAGTAGGATTCGATGTTCTTGGGGATGTCGTAGTGCACCACGAAGCGCACGTTGGGCTTGTCGATGCCCATGCCGAACGCCACCGTCGCCACCACGATCTCGACATCATCCTTGAGGAAGGCATCCTGGGTCTGCTGGCGCTGCTCGAGCGGCAGCCCTGCATGATAGGGCGCCGCCTTGCAGCCGTGGCGGGATAACCGCTCGGCTACCTCCTCCACCCGATTGCGACTGGAGCAGTAAACGATGCCGCAGTTGCCCTTCTGGCTCTGCACGTAACGCAACAGCTGCTCGGCCGCCTTGAACTTCTCCACCAGGCTGTAGCGGATATTGGGGCGATCGAAGCTGGCGGTGTGGATGAAGGGATCGTTCAGCTCGAGGCGGTGCAGCATGTCGCTGCGGGTCGCCTCGTCGGCGGTGGCGGTGAGCGCTACCACCGGCACCTGCGGGAACCACTGCTTGAGCCGCCCCAGCGCCGCATACTCAGGCCGGAAATCGTGGCCCCACTGGGAGACGCAATGCGCCTCGTCGATGGCGAACAGCCCGAGCGGCAGCTCGGCCAGCCGGTCCATAAACTCGTGCTGCAACAGTCGCTCGGGGGAGACATAAACCAGCTTGATCTCGCCGCGGCGCATGGCGGCGAAGTTCTGGATCATCTCCTCCCGGCTCAGGGCCGAGTTGATGTAAACCGCCGCCACACCGTTGGCGCGCAGGCTATCGACCTGATCCTTCATCAGGGAGATCAGCGGAGAGACCACCACCCCGAGCCCGGGCCGCAGCAGCGCCGGGATCTGGAAGCAGAGCGACTTGCCACCACCGGTCGGCTTGAGCACCATGGCATCACGCCCCGCAACTATCTGCTCGATGATCTCCAGCTGGCCCGGCCGAAATTGCTGGTAGCCGAATACCGCCTGCAGCAGGGCAAGCGGGCTCTCTGGCTGAGAATCTTGCAGGATTTCGGCAATCGCGGTCATGGGCTCTCCTTTGGGGTCGTCATTCTAAAGCAGCAGCCGCCCACAATAAACCTGCCATTGCGACTGTTAAGGAACTGTTGCAGACTGGCTGGAGTTTTTACTCGGCTTTGATGACAAGGATTGGGATCAGAGAATGAAACAGATGCTCAAGAAGATGGCGCTCAGTGGCATTGCCAATCTGTTCGCAGAACGGATGCCGTTCAACAAACTGATTGGCATGCAGGTGACCCACTACGACTTCGACAAGGTGGAACTGCGCATCAAGATGGATGACAAACTGATCGGCAACCCTTTCCACAACATCCTGCACGGCGGCGTCACCGCCACGCTGCTGGATGTGGCGGGCGGCATGATAGTCGCCGCCTCCTGCATCGACGAGCTGGAGGAGTTCTCCCCCAGCTATCTCAAGGAGCGCTTCGCCCGCCTGGGCACCATAGATCTGCGAGTTGACTACCTACGCCCGGGGCGTGGCAACGAGTTTATCGCCACCGCCCACATCATCCGGGCTGGCAGCAAGGTCGCCGTCGCCCGGATGGAGCTGCACAACGAAGAGGGCACCCACATCGCCTTTGGTACCGGCACCTATCTGGTGGGTTGAGCCAAGTTAGTGCATAAAAACCACGCTGCTAATCCACTTTTAATCATTAGATTCCTTACCCCCCTGGCCGAACAAGGTCCATACTCATAGTCGGGATTGTGTGCAGAGGGAGGATTGCAGGCGATGAGTGCGAAACTGGCGATCAAACCATCCAGAACCTTGTTGACACAGCTCGAGTACATGCTCAACGAGGTGCAGACACCCGAGTGTCGCCACTGGTTGGAACAGGAGCTTGAGGGGTATTCTCTCTCCTCACCCCTGCCTTGGTATCGCATCGTCCCCTGTCGGCAACGCGGACATTTTTTGGATCTGAAAACGGGAAAATATTTGACCTGTCATATCAACAGTCAAACGCTATGCCAACGCGATATGGCCCAAATTCAGTTCATTTATGCCCGGGAACCCGCCGCCCACTATTTACTGCAACGCAATTCCGGCGTTGAACCCTGGCCAGAGCAACTGCTGGAAGATTATCAGGAGCAGTTGATCCCCGGCCATTTATGCCTGCAAGCCTGGCATGAGCCAGTGAGTTCATTACGTGCACAACTGATGGAGGGAATAGAACATTTCATTAGTGAGTACCCCAAGCACGCGGCCTTGCTGCCTCAACACAGTTTCAAGGCATTGCGGCATCAGCACTGGCATATTTGAGTAAGCGCCTGGCGCGCAAGGAGGGCACCATAGACAAGACCCATAGCGAGATTGCCACAATCTAGAGTGCCGGAGTCAGGATCAGACTCCACCGATGGGCCACCGAGCGGTGGCCCTTTTAATGTCCGCAGCAGCCCCACTACCGACAGCTCCATGCACAATAAGTCCCCTCTGCTTATACCCAACCTTTACCCATCCTTTCCATATCTCACTGGCTTACCGCTTCTCTACCCCGCACTACCCAGAAAGAGTGGGCTGCCATCGCAAGCTGAAACGGATAGCGGATAGCGGATAGCGGATAGCGGATAGCGGATAGCGGATAGCGGATAGCGGATAGCGGATAGGCAAAGTGTGGCGCTGCGCGCCATGAACCCACAACACTAACGGACAATCATAACTCGTAGAGTCTTGGGCTATCGGCAGGTCAGCAGGTCAGCAGGTCAGCAGGTCAGCAGGTCAGCAGGTCAGCAGGGGAAATGGTAAAAAACGGTAAAAATCAAATGCAAAAAGGCCGCTCTATTGAGCGGCCTTTTCAAATTTGGTCGGTGTGAGAGGATTCGAACCTCCGACCCCTTCGTCCCGAACGAAGTGCGCTACCAAGCTGCGCTACACACCGATGTCTGCGGGACGGGAATTTACCGAAAGGACCGTGCTGACACAAGTCTTTTCTGCATTTAGCTCAGAAAAAAGCGACCAGATGCTCACCAACCACGCGCCGGATCAGCCTGTTTACCCTGCTGTATCCTGACGGTGACATACTGGCATCCAGGACTCAACCTAACCGCATCGACTCCGGCCCCAGCAAGCGACGCTGCCAGTCCGCCACAGTGCCATGCTCCAGCCAGTCGGCTGCATGTTGACGCCAGTTGGGGGAGAGGGCCGGATTCTCCAGCAGCAACAGCAGGTCGGCTTCGTTGCGCACCTGATTGAACAGGATATCCGCCGTGCGCTTCACCGTCAGTTCGGGATAGGGTCTATCCACCAGCTCCATGGGCGCGTCGGGCGCGATCATGCCCTCCTCCAATACCCGCAGTAGCCAGCCACAACGGCCACCCAGCTGCATCACCTGCGACAGCTGGCCATAGCCAAAGCGCTGGTTGAGCTTGAAGCAGGGGGATCTCGGCTGGCTGATCTGGATCAGCGCCTCACCGAGTCGATAGACATCGCCAATGCATGCCTGTGCCTCGGTCAGCCCAAGGCCAGAGAGATTCTCGCCAAAGGCGGCAGGTTGCCAGGGGGTACGTGGCGCAGGCAAGCCCAGCGCGGTTTGCCAGGTCTGCCACCAGAGATAGTGATCAGCAGGATAGTAGTGGAGCGCCCGATCCGGGCCACCGTGGTGGCGCGGGTCACACTGTTCATCCCCTTCCAGACCGGCAAAGGTACAGCGAACTGGCGCAGAAATCGGTTGCTTGTGAATGGCACTGATGAGGCCTGGCACCAACTCGGTGCCGCGACCGCTAAAAAGGGAGATCCGCATACTCATCCTCCAGGTTGACGAGAGTAGGCGGATCTTATCATGACGTCAGACCACGGCCTGCATCTGGATAGTCATGGCAATCTCGGCGCGACGACGCTTCTCCGACCGAGCCATCAGATACCAGCTACCAAAGGTAAACAGCGATACCGACAGCAGGATCAGACTGGCCACCGCATTGATCTCCGGTTTCACCCCGAGCCGCACCGCCGAGAAGACCTCCATCGGCAGCGTGGTGGAGCCCGGGCCGGAGACGAAGCTCGCCAGCACCAGGTCATCCAGCGACAGGGCGAACGACATCATGCCGCCTGCCGCCAGCGAGGGGGCGATCATCGGGATGGTGATCAGGAAGAACACCTTCCACGGCTTGGCGCCAAGATCCATCGCCGCCTCCTCGATGGAGAGATCCAGCTCCCGCAACCGCGCCGACACCACGATCGCCACATAGGCGGTACAGAAGGTGGTGTGCGCGATCCAGATGGTCAGCATGCCCCGCTCGGCGGGCCAGCCCACCAGCTGGGCCATCGCCACGAACAGCAGCAGCAGCGACAGACCGGTGATCACCTCGGGCATTACCAGCGGCGCCGTCACCATGCCGCCAAACAGAGTGCGACCACGGAAGTGGGGAATACGGGTCAGCACGAAGGCGGCCACCGTCCCCAGCGCCACCGCGGCAATCGCGGTGTAGAAGGCGATCTCCAGCGAGCGGAACACCGAGCCAATCAGCTGCTTGTTGTCGAGCAGGCCGAAGTACCACTTGAGCGACCAGCCACCCCACACTGTCACCAGCTTGGAGGCGTTGAAGGAGTAGATCACCATGATGACCATGGGCAGGTAGATAAACAGCAGCCCCAGCCAGAGCATCAATTTGGCAAAACCGAAACGTCTCATCATGCCTTGCCCTCCAGCTCTTTGGCCTGATTACGGTTGAACAGGATGATCGGAATGATCAGCACCGCCAGCATCACCACCGCCAACGCAGACGCTACCGGCCAGTCGCGGTTGTTGAAGAACTCCTGCCACAGCACCTTACCGATCATCAGGGTCTCCGGGCCGCCCAGCATTTCCGGGATAACGAACTCCCCCACCACCGGAATAAACACCAGCATGCAGCCGGCGATGATGCCGTTCTTCGAAAGGGGCACTGTGATCTGCCAGAACCGGGTCAGATTGCGGGCACCCAGGTCGGAGGCTGCCTCCAGCAGGCTCTGGTCATGCTTGACCAGATTGGCGTAGAGCGGCAGCACCATGAACGGCAGGTAGGAGTACACGATGCCGATATAGACCGCCAGGTTGGTGTTGAGGATCTGCAGCGGCTCGTCGATCACCCCGATCCCCAGCAAGAAGCTGTTGAGCAGACCGTTGTTGCTGAGGATCCCCATCCACGCATAGACCCGGATCAGAATGGCGGTCCAGGTCGGCATCATGATCAGCAGCAGCAGTACTGTCTGAGTCTCTTTGTTGGCCCGCGCGATGGAGTAGGCCATCGGATAGCCAATCAGCAGGCAGAGCAGGGTGCTGATAAAGGCCATCTTGAGGGAGCCCAGATAGGCCGCGATATAGAGCTCATCCTCCTGCAGCAACAGGTAGTTGCCCATGTTGAGCAGGATAGTGAGCTGATTGTCGGCCCAGCTCACCACGTCGGTGTAAGGGGGGATCGCCACATCCGCTTCGGCGAAACTGATCTTCACCACAATGATGAAGGGCAGCAGGAAGAAGAGGAACAGCCAGAAGAAGGGGATGCCGATCACCAGCCGGCGCCCCCCAACCCGCTTCAGTCGTTGCACGAACGTCATGATTGCAGCACCACGCCGCTGTCATCTTCCCAATAGAGGAACACCTGGTCATCCCAGGTTGGCCGCTTGCCGTGGCGTTCGGCATTGGCGATGAAAGCCTGAACGATTTTGCCCGAAGGCAACTTGATATGATAAACCGAGTGACCGCCCAGATAGGCGATGTCATAGACCTCACCCTTGGTCCAGTTGAAGTCCGGGTGCTCGATCTCCTCCGGCTTTTGCAGACTCATCAGCAGTTTTTCCGGCCGCAGGGCGTAGGTCACCTTCTTGTTCTCAGCGCGGGAGCTGATGCCGTGGCCCACATAGATGGGCTGATCCAGATCGGCGCAGGCGATGATGGCATGATCCTGCTCATCTTCGACCAGCAGGCCGTCGAACAGGTTGACGTTACCGATGAACTCGCACACCAGCCGACTGGCCGGAGTCTCGTAGATATCCATCGGGCTGCCGATCTGCTCGATGCAACCGAGGTGCATGATGGCGATCCGCTCCGCCATGGTCATGGCTTCTTCCTGATCGTGGGTCACCATGACGCAGGTCACGCCGACCCGCTCGATGATCTCCACCAGCTCCAGCTGCATCTTGGAGCGCAGCTTCTTGTCGAGTGCTCCCATCGGCTCATCGAGCAGCAGCAACTTGGGACGCTTGGCCAGCGAACGGGCCAGTGCCACCCGCTGGCGTTGACCACCGGAGAGCTGGTGCGGCTTGCGACGGGCATACTGGGCCATTTGCACCAGCTTGAGCATCTCCTCCACCCGGGCATCGACCTCCGCCTTGGGCAGGCCATCCTGCTTGAGGCCGAAGGCAATGTTCTGCGCCACCGTCATATGGGGGAACAGGGCGTAGGACTGGAACATCATGTTGATGGGGCGCTCGTACGGCGGCATGTCGGTGATGTCGACCCCGTCGAGGAACAGCCGCCCCTCGGTCGGGCGTTCGAAACCGGCCAGCATCCGTAGCAGGGTCGATTTGCCGGAGCCGGAACCGCCGAGCAGGGCGAAGATCTCCCCCTTGTGGATATTGAGCGATACGTTATCGACCGCCAGCGTTTCATCGAACTGCTTGCTTACCCGATCAATCTTCACCAGCACTTCTTTGCGCTGCTGGCTGCCCTCAAGGGCTTTCTTATAGGCACTGGAGGCTATCGCCATTACCAAACTCCCCAACGTGATACCGACCTCGTGGCCGATCCATAAAAGCGATTTGGCGCCCCCGAACGGGCACCAAGGTTAGGTACCGGACTTGATCTTGGTCCAACTCCGGGTGATTAAACGCTGTACCGAGCGGGGATGTGCTTGCTGCACATACAGCCGCTCGAGCACGGCCTGAGGGGGATAAACCTCCTCGTTGTTGCGCACCGCCTCCTCCATGAACTTACCCGCCCTTGAGTTGGGATTCGCGTAGCCCACATAGTCGCTGACCTTGGCGATCACCTCGGGCTGGAGGACGTAGTTGATGAGGGCGTGCGCCTCTTTGACATTGGTGGCATCGGACGGGATCGCCATCATGTCGAACCACAGATTGCCCCCCTCTTTCGGAATGCTGTAGGCGATCTTGACCCCCTTGCCAGCTTCATCGGCGCGGGCAGCGGCTTGCAGGATGTCGCCGGAAAAACCGGCCGCCACGCAGATGTCGCCATTGGCGAGATCGCCAATGTATTTGGAGGAGTGGAAGTAGGCCACATAGGGCCGCACCTTGAGCAGCAGTGCCTCGGCCTGCTTGATATCTCCCGTCGCATGACTGTTGGGATCGAGTCCGAGGTAGTTGAGGGCGGCAGGGATCATCTCGTCGGCAGAGTCGAGGAAGGCGACGCCGCAGCGAGAGAGTTTCGCCATGTTTTCCGGTTCGAAGATAGTGGCCCAGGAGTCAATCTTGTCGACCCCCAGCACCGCCTTGATTTTGTCGACGTTGTAGCCGATGCCATTGGTCCCCCACAGATAGGGCACCGCGTACTGATGACCCGGATCCACCTTGTCGAGCTGTTTGAGCAGCACGGGATCCAGGTTGGCCATGTTGGGCAGCAGGGATTTATCCAGCTTCTGGAAAGCTCCTGCCTGGATCTGCTTGGCCAGAAAATTGTTGGAGGGCACCACCAAATCGTAACCGGTACGCCCCGTCAGCAACTTGCCTTCCAGGGTCTCGTTGGAGTCAAACACGTCGTAGACGGTCTTGATCCCGGTCGCCTGCTGGAAATCGCTGAGAGTGGTCTCGCCGATATAGTCTGACCAGTTGTAGAAGTGCAACACAGGCTCCGCCTGAGCTGCACTCACCCATCCCATGGTCAGCGCGAGGGTTATCGACTTGGTTGTGTTCACGGGGTCAGTTCTCCTGTTCAGTGGTTAACCGTCTGCGCATCCATTCGCGCGGCCCATCCAGTTGGATGGCATCACTATCCTCCCGGCCGAACCGCAGACCGGGAGGGGCACTCGTCACTTACTTGCCGGACTTGATCTTGGTCCAGCTGCGGGTCATCACCCGCTGCACCTTGGCCGGCAGATCCGGGAAGGTGTAGATCTTCTGCAGGGTCGCCGCATCGGGGTAGATACCCGGGTCGGTGCGGATCGCCTCATCCACCAGCGGGGTCGCCGCCTTGTTGCCGTTCGGGAACTGCACCACGTTGGTGATACTGGCTATGACCTCCGGCTTCATCAGGTAGTTGATGAAGGTGTGGGCCGCCTCGGCGTTCTTGGCATCCGCCGGAATGGCGATCATGTCAAAGAAGCTGCCCGCCCCCTCTTTCGGAATGGTGTAGGTCAGCGTCACGCCGTTGTTGGCCTCTGCCGCCCGCGCCTTGGACTGCTGCAAGTCACCGGAGTAACCGACCGCTACGCAGAGGTTGCCGTTGGCCAGATCCGAAATGTACTTGGAGGAGTGGAAATAGGCGGTATAGGGGCGGATGGAGAGGAACAGCGCCTCGGCTTGCTTTAACTCGTCCGGTTTCTGGCTATCTGGCTTGAAACCCAGATATTGCAGGGCAGCCGGCAGCATTTCGGTCGGTGAATCGAGGAAGGAGACGCCGCACTCTTTCAGCTTGGCCATGTTCTCCGGCTTGAACACCAGATCCCAGGAGTTGACAGGAGCATCGGCACCCAGCACGGCCTTCACCTTCTCGGCGTTGTAGGCATAGCCGATGGTGCCCCACAGATAGGGGATGGAGTACTGGTTACCCGGATCGCTCGGCTCCAGCGCCTTGAGCAGGTTGGGGTCCATATTTTGCCAGTTGGAGAGCTTGGACTTGTCCAGTTTCTGGAACACGCCCGCCTTGATCTGCTTGGCCAGGAAGGGGTTGGACGGCACGACGATATCGTAACCCGAGCTACCCGCCAGCAACTTGGCTTCCAGCACCTCGTTGCTGTCGAACACGTCATAGACCACCTTGATGCCCGTCTCCTTCTGGAAGTTATCCAGGGTATCCGGCGCGATATAGTCGCTCCAGTTATAGACGTGCAGCACCTTCTCTTCAGCCATTGCTCCGGCACTTGCCATGACCAGAGCCACAGAGGCAGCGATCACTCCTGTTTTGAAAGACATCATCCTTGTCTCCTAAGCAAATTGTATGCGCATGCCAACCTGCCCGACCCACCTCAACCTTTCAGCTTTGCGGCTGTCAGATCCAGACTGCGCCTGGCCAGATCGACCAATTCATCAACCTGTTCCTCGGTGATGACCAAGGGGGGCGATATGATCATGGTATCGCCTACCGCCCGCATCACCAAGCCATTGTTAAAGCAGAACTCCCGGCAAGTCATCCCCGCATTTGCCTGGGCCGGGAAACGCTGGTTGGTCTGCTTGTCCTGCACTATTTCCAGCGCGGCCACCAGCCCGCGGCCACGGGTTTCCCCCACCAGCGGATGATCGGCCAGCTCCGCCCAGCGGCGCTGCAAATAGGGGCCGATGGTATCATGCACTCGCTTAACTATGCTCTCTTTCTGCATAAGCTGGATATTGGCCACCGCCACGGCGCAGGAGACCGGATGACCCGAGTAGGTGAAGCCGTGATTGAACTCGCCCCCCTCCTCCACCAGCCCCTTGGCAACCCGGTCGCTCACCATCACAGCGCCGAGCGGCAGGTAGCCGGAGGTGATCCCCTTGGCCA
Organism: Aeromonas sobria; assembly: GCF_000820145.1. Classification (GTDB taxonomy): domain Bacteria; phylum Pseudomonadota; class Gammaproteobacteria; order Enterobacterales; family Aeromonadaceae; genus Aeromonas; species Aeromonas sobria. The sequence continues at coordinate 62,324 of NZ_CDBW01000004.1, forward strand.
GGCACATCAGATCCGGCTTGATGCCAAACCCTTCGCTGGCAAACCAGTGGCCGGTGCGGCCAAAACCGCAGATAACCTCGTCGGCGATCAGCAGAATGCCGTAGTGATCGCAGATCCGCTGGATCTCCGGCCAGTAGCTGTCAGGCGGAATGATGACGCCGCCCGCCCCCTGGATCGGCTCGCCGATAAAGGCGGCCACCTTGTCCACCCCCAGCTCCAGAATCTTCTGCTCCAGCTGACGGGCCCGCTCCAGCCCGAACTCGTGGGCACTCATCCCCTGCCCCTCACCGAAGTGATAGGGCTGATCGATGTGCACTATGCCGGGAATGGGCAGGCCACCCTGGGCATGCATCCCCTTCATACCGCCGAGACTCGCCCCCGCCACGGTAGAGCCGTGGTAGGCGTTGTGGCGACTGATGATCACCTGTTTGTCAGGCTGACCCTTGCTGGCCCAGTAGTGACGCACCATCCGCAGCACGGTGTCGTTGCACTCGGAGCCGGAGCCGGTAAAGAAAACACGATTGAGATGAGCTGGGGTCACCTCGGCCAGCAGGGTCGCCAGCTCGATCACTGGCGGGTGAGCGGTCTGGAAGAACAGGTTGTAGTAGGGCAACTGCTGCATCTGGCGAGTGGCTGCATCCACCAGCTCTTGTCGGCCATAGCCCATGTTGACGCACCACAGGCCCGCCATGCCGTCGAGAATGCGGTGGCCGTCGGAATCTTCGAGATAGACGCCGCTGGCCTTGGTGATGATGCGCGAGCCCTTCTTGTTCAGGGCCTGAAAGTCGGTAAAGGGGTGCAGGTGGTGGCTGGCATCCAGCTGTTGCCACTCACGGGTTGTCTGCTGCATGTATTGCTCCTCGGTTCCTTCGATTTAGCAGGATTATTTTGTCAATTCATCAGGAGGGCTGGCATATCCGCAGTCACTGCCACTCACGGGTGTCAGCTGCATGTATTGCTCCCCTGCGCCTTCGATTTAGCAGGATTCTGGCGTCAAATAGTCAGGCGGGCTGGCACGTTCGCAGCCACTGCCACTCACAGGTGGCATATCGCCACCTGGCTCGTTTCCGGTGTCTTGGATACAGGGACCGGAGAGGCCGACTCTGGCCTCCCCGTTACAGGGGCTGGCCGCCCCCGGGGTCAGACGTTGAGCAGCAGGAACTCCCGCTCCCAGCGACTGATAACCCCGAAGTAGGTTTCATACTCTTTGCGTTTTACCGCAACGAAGGCACGGATAAAGCGCTCACCCAGCATCTCCTTGATGGGTTCGCACTGCTCGAGATGACTGAGCGCCTCCTCCAGCGAACGGGGCAGGCTATAGGGCAGCTCGTAAGCGCTCGACTTCATCTCCGGCAGCGGCTCCAGCTTCTCCATCATGCCGAGGTAGCCACAGGCCAGAGTGGCGGCTAGCGCCAGATAGGGGTTGGCATCGGCACCGGCAAAGCGGTTCTCTACCCGACGGGCGCTCGGATCGGAGAAGGGCACCCGCAGGCCGCAGGTACGGTTCTCTACGCCCCACTGGACGTTGCGCGGCGCGCTCTCACCGAAAGTCAGGCGGCGGTAGGAGTTGACGTTGGGGGCCAGCAGCGCGGTCACCGCTGGCGTGTATTTCTGCAGACCGGCGATAAAGTGCATGAACTGCTCGCTGTTGCCGCCGTTATCGGTACCAAACAGGTTGCGACCATTCGCATCTTCCAGGCTCTGGTGGATGTGCATGGCGGAGCCCGGCTCATCGCTCATCGGCTTGGCCATGAAGGTGGCATAGATACCGTGCTTGTGGGCCGCTTCACGCATGGTGCGCTTGAACAGGAACACCTGATCCGCCAGATCGATGGCATCACCATGCAGGAAGTTGATCTCCATCTGGGCAGCACCCGACTCGTGGATCAGGGTGTCAACCTCCAGCTCCTGCGCCTCGCAGTAGTCATACATATCTTCAAAAATCGGGTCGAACTCGTTGACCGCATCGATACTGAACGACTGGCGGGCGGTCTCCGGGCGGCCGTTGCGACCGACCGGTGGCACCAATGGATAATCGGGGTCTTCGTTGCGCTTGACCAGATAGAATTCCAGCTCGGGGGCCACCACCGGCTTCCAGCCCTGCTTCTCGTAAAATGACAAAACCCGACGCAGCACTGAGCGTGGCGCTATGTCGATCAACTTGCCGTTGATGTCAAAACAGTCGTGGATAACCTGCGCGGTGGGCTCCAGCGCCCAGGGGACAAAACGGATGGTGTTGGGGTCAGGATAGAGCTGCATGTCCCGCTCCAGCGGGTCGATCATGCTGTCATCATCCGGATATTCACCGGTCACCGTCTGGGTGAAAATCACCTCGGGCAGACGCATGCCCCCTTCGCGCAAAAACTTGTTGGCTGGGATGATCTTCCCCCGGGCATTGCCGGTGAAATCCGGGAACAGGCACTCCACTTCCGTGATGCGATTGCTCTCCATCCAGCCTTTGATACTGTCCATGTTAAACCCCGACTTTACGGTTGCCATTGGCAAGGGTGTCTAATATATGGAACACCCTTGTTATAAAATTGTAATCAACATCACCATAAAAGCCCGCCATCAAGGGCAATGTCAAGCGGGCGTGTTTAAAAAACTATAAATAACGGCGCATATAATGACCAAGTCGGCACCAAATACTAAACACATACTGTCCGACCGAGCGGGTGTTAAACCACCATCCCATTAACTGCAAAGCGGATGCCAACACCCGGGGTGCCGGATGGCAAAATCTGCTCAATTCCCCGCCAGAATGGGCCATTTTTTTGCAAGGGCGCACAATCCTTATGCTATTTGCTTTGCTTGGCTGCATTTTTTTGGTACAAGGCCCGCCCTGATTTGCACTCTCTTGCATGGAACTGGTGCAAATCGGGATACAAGGGCTTGGTCTGTAGGCAGACAGCCCCCATAAACAGGGATTATTGGGTTAGCAAACTGACTGGTAGTTAATCGTATGTGTGATTTCATGACTGAAGACCAACTGGCCTTTTACAAGGGGCAGATCGAGCGACAGATCGTCGAGCTCGAAGAACGCCTCAGCTCTCAGGCTAGCCAGGCCATCGCCACCGACACCAACGAGATGGCTGATGAAATTGACCGTGCCAGTATCGAGGAAGCCCGCCGTCTGGAGCTGAACCGCATCGAGCACGACAAGCTGCACCTGCGCAAGTTACGGGGCGCGTTAAAGCGAATGAACGAAGGGGACTTCGGTTACTGCGAATCTTGCGGTGACGAGATCTCCCTCAAGCGGCTGCATGCCCGTCCGGAATCCCGTTTCTGTGTCGAATGCCAGAGCACCAAGGAATTTAACGATACCCACGTGTTCCGCCGCGTCGCCTGATCCCGCCAGGCACTGTCACTGGTCTCTGGCGAACCCTCGTCAGCAAGATAGTGGCAAGTTCTGTTAGACTCCGGGCACGTCCCGGAATCGACAGGAGAACTGCGCGTGAAATGGCTCATCAAACTGTGTTTGTGTCTGCCGCTGCTGGCACAAGCACAGGTTTTGACGGTGAAAGTCCCCAGCCGTCCCATCAACAATCTCGATCAAGAGTACCAGCTCAAACTGCTGGAACTGGCGCTGACCCGTGCCGGGCAACCCTTTCGCATCCAGCCTGTCGACCTCGATCTCAACCAGTTCACCCTCCAGCAGCAGCTGAGCAAGGGCAAGACCATCAACGTGTTCTGGATGGGTACCTCCAGCGCACTCGAATCCTCCCTGATCGCCGTCCCCATTCCGCTGTTTCGCGGGCTGGAAGGATTGCGGCTGTCGTTCATCCACGCTGAAGCTCAGGAGAAGTTCAACCAGATCAACACCCTGGCCGACCTCAAACAGCTAAAGGCGGGGCAAGGGGTGGGCTGGGCCGATAACAAAATTCTGGAAAATGCCGGCATTCCCACCTACGCCGGCCGTTACAGCAATCTGTTTCGGCTGATCAACGACGGCGACAAGCTCGACTTCTTCCCGCGCTCGCTGGTGGAGATTTACGCCGAGCGCAGCGAACTGGTGGCGCAGTATCCCAACCTCGCCATTGATCAGCACCTGCTGATCCGCTACCCCTTTGCCCAGTTCTTCTTCGTCAGCCCCGAATACCCCAAGCTGGCCAAGGCGATCCAGACCGGGCTGGAGCGGGCCTACGCCGATGGCAGCTTTATGCAGTTCTTCCATGAAAATCCGAAGATCCGCGAAGCACTGGCCAGCGCCAACCTCGACCAACGGGTCACCATAGCACTGCCCAATCCGGACATGACCCCATTGCTAAAAAGCATTCCGGCCCAATATTGGGAGTATCCACCTCAGTGATGGCGCAGGATGATGATTATCACGCCCATGCAACTCGTTACTGAGGCCCGCAACCTGCTGGCGAGGAACAACATGAACAGATTACAAGGGTCGCTGCTGCTGGCGAGCTGTTTACTGGCGATGCCCGCCATGGCTGACAAGGCTGACCCCATCGGTGAGGTGAGCACCTCTTTCAAGCTGTTAGGCCCCAACCACAAAATTTTGGTAGAAGCCTTTGATGACCCGCGTATCGACGGGGTCGCCTGCTATCTGGCGCGCCCCAAGACCGGCGGCGTAAAAGGCGGACTGGGGCTGGCGGAAGATCCCTCCCACGCCTCCCTGTCGTGCCACCAGATCGGCCCCATCACCCTGCCCGAGAAGTTGAAAGCGGGGGAAGAGGTGTTCGACGTCAGCACCTCGCTGGTGTTCAAGGAGCAGAAAGTGGTGCGTTTTTACGACAAAAAACGCAATGCGCTGGTTTACCTGACCTACAGCACCAAACTGGTGGATGGTTCGTACAAGAGTGCAGTCAGCGCGGTTCCCATCATGCCATGGGGACAATGACCTGCCGGTTTGTCCGGTGATAGCTGACCCATTTTGTTGTAATTTAACGACACACACGCTGCGGAGCACACACCATGAAGGTCGCCGTATTCAGTACCAAGAGCTATGACAAAGAGCATTTCAACCAGGCCAACAGCCAGTACGGCTTCGATCTGGAGTTTTTCGATGTGCGGCTGGAGGCCAAAACGGCCCGACTGGCTCACGGCTTCCCGGTGGTGTGCCTGTTCGTCAATGACGATGCCGACCGCGAGGTATTGACCGAACTGGCCGCCAACGGCACCAAGGTCATCGCCCTGCGCTGCGCCGGTTACAACAACGTGGATCTGGCCGCCGCCAAGGAGTTAGGACTGAAAGTGGTGCGGGTGCCCGCCTACTCCCCCGAAGCGGTGGCCGAGCACGCGGTCGGCCTGATGATGACCCTCAACCGCCGCATCCATAAGGCCTATCAGCGCACCCGCGATGCCAACTTCTCGCTGGAGGGGCTGGTCGGCTTCAACATGTTCGGCCGCACCGCCGGCATTATCGGCACCGGCAAGATCGGCATCGCTACCCTGCGCATCCTCAAGGGCTTCGGCATGCGCCTGCTGGTGAGCGACCCCTACCCCAATCAGGCGGCCATCGAGCTGGGGGCCGAGTATGTGGATCTCGATACCCTGTTCCGTCAATCCGATGTCATCAGCCTGCACTGCCCGCTGTTCAGTGAGAATTACCATCTGCTGAACAAGGAGGCGTTCGCCAAGATGAAGGACGGGGTGATGATCATCAACACCAGCCGTGGCGGCCTGCTCGACTCCAACGCCGCCATCGAGGCACTCAAGACCTCCCGCATCGGCGCGCTGGGGTTGGATGTCTACGAGGAGGAGGAAGATCTGTTCTTCGCCGACAAGTCCAACGAGGTGATCACCGATGACGTGTTCCGCCGTCTGTCGGCCTGCCACAACGTGCTGTTCACCGGCCATCAGGCGTTCCTGACCCGCGAGGCGCTGCACGCCATCGCCGATACCACCCTCGGCAATATCCGCGCCATCGAGAGCCAGGGCCACTCCGACAACGAAGTGGAATAAGGGCTCATCCCTTCATCCTGTTCTTCATTGCTGTGCGCCGGGTTGTGAGACCCGGCGCCTTCGGGTAGGCTAGCCCCCCTTTTTTATTCAGGAGTCTGGCGCCCATGTTGATCGGATTTGCTCACTGTACCTCCGACTGTGCGTCGGGTTGTGAGACCCGGCACCTTCGGGTAGGCCAGCCCTCCTTTTTTACTCTGGAGTCTGGCACCCATGTTTATCGGATTTGATTACGGCACCTCCAACTGTGCCGTGGCCGTGATGGAACAAGGTAGCCCCAGGCTGCTCAATCTCGGCGCATCCCGCTATCTCCCCTCCACCCTGCATGCGCCCCACCGGGATGCCATCGCCGGTCTGTTGGCCGAAGGGCTGGCACCCGCCCAGCAGGCGGAGTACCTCAAGCTGCGTGGCCCCGTGGTCACCCGCGCCCAGATGGTTCGTCGCCAGATGCGTGAAGAGGGGCTGATCGACGAGCTCTGCTTTGGTGGCGCTGCGCTGGAGCGCTATCTGGAAGAGCCGGATGACGGCTACTACATCAAATCGCCGAAATCCTTCCTCGGTGCCTATGGCCTCAAGGCCCCCCAGATAGCCCTGTTTGAAGACATCGTCTGCGCCATGATGCTCCACGTCCGCCAGCAGGCGGAGCAGCAGCTCGGTGCCCCAATCCGCCAGGCGGTGATCGGCCGTCCGGTCAACTTCCAGGGTCTGGCAGGGGAAGATAGCAACAGCCAAGCCATCGCCATCCTGACCGAGGCGGCCCGTCTGGCCGGGTTCGAGCAGGTGGAGTTTCTCTATGAGCCGGTGGCCGCCGGTTTTGAATTCGAGGCGCGCCTCAGCGAAGACGCCGTGGTGCTGGTGGTGGATATCGGCGGCGGTACCACCGACTGCTCCATGCTGCGGATGGGCCCCAGCTACCGCGATCAGCTGGATCGCAGCGGCGACCTGCTCGGTCACAGCGGCCAGCGGATCGGCGGCAATGACTTCGATATCCGCCTGACGGTGGAGGGGATGATGCCGCTGCTCGGCATGCACGAGACCCTCAAAACCGGCAAGCCGCTGCCCCACCCGCTGTTCTGGGACGCCGCCGCCATCAACGATGTCAGCGCCCAGAGCCGTTTCTACAGCCTCGACACCGCTCGCCAGTTGCAGGATCTGCAGCTCGACAGCCAGCCCGGCAGCAAGCTAAAGCGCTTGGCCAACCTGCGGGCCCACAAGCTCAGCCACCAGCTGGTATGGCGCGCCGAGCAGGGCAAGATCGCCCTCTCGGAGCAGCCGCTGAATCGCCAGTCGCTGGCCGAGCTGGAAAAAGGACTGGAAGCGGAGCTGACCCGCGAGCAACTGGCCAACGCCTCTGCCCTGTTGCTGGAGAAAATTGGCGAGCTGATGGATGAAGCCATTGCCAATGCCGGTGTGCAACCGGATCGCATCTTCGTCACCGGCGGTAGCGCCCGCTCGCCGCTGATCGCCAGCTTTATCCGCCAGAAGCTCCCGGCTATCCCGCTCGAGGGTGGTGATGACTTCGGCTCGGTTGCTTCGGGTCTTGCCCGTTATGCCGAGCGGTTGTTCGCACAATAAGCAAACCGATGGCAACATCCACCCGGGTGTTGCCATTTCGCGACAGTGGTGCGGGACAAGGGGCGACAGAAGCAGTCGGTCACCCCCTCTAGCCCCCTGCGCCACAGCCAGTAAACAGGGTATTCTGGGCACTCCACCAACCGGAGCCCCCTCATGCCCAGATTGCTATCCCTGCTGCTCTCCCTGCTGCTGCTCGCGGGCTGCAGTTCAACCGCCTTTGTCCGGCAGGATCTGCAACATCACCACTGGGTACTGAGCAAGCTGGATGGCGAACCGGTCGCCGCCTTGCGCGACAATCCCCCCGATTTCGAGATAGGTGAACACTTCACCGTCAACGGCATCGCCGGTTGCAATCGCTACTTCGGTCAGGGCCATCTGAAAAATGACCGGCTGTGGGTCACCAGCATGGGCAGCACCGAGATGGCCTGCATGCCACCGCTGAACACCATAGAGCAGGCCGTGCTGACCACTCTTACCGAGGGCGCCACCGTTAGCGGATCCAGCCAGACCCTGATCCTGCAGGGCAAACAGCACCGTTTGGAATACACCTTGCGCGACTGGGTGCTCTAGCGCCCACAATCCCCATCACAAAGCCGCATCACAAACAGGAACATGTTGTCCGGCTGTGGCACACTATGAGGCAGAGTTCGCAATGGAGGCTGCCTCAGCCATGTCGATGGATCGCCTGTTTGACAAGATCAAACAACTCCCCACCATTCCCCAGCTGCTGCATGAATTGATGCAGAGCTTCAATGATGAAAATGCCCGCATCGACGAGATTGCGGCCAAAATCGCCATGGATCAGGTGATCAGCGTCAAGGTGCTGCGGATGGCCAACTCGGCTGCCCTGCGCCGGGGCAACGAAGTGACCTCCATCGAACAGGCGGTGATCCGGCTTGGCTTCAACCGGTTGCGATCTGTGGTGGTTGCCTCCGGCATCATCGGCAGCTTCAAAGCCCCTCCCAGCTTCAACAAAAACAAGTTCTGGACCGAGACCTTTCAGGTCGCCACCATTGCCAAGACCCTGGCGCAAGAGACCAAGGCACTGGATCCCGAGACGGCCTTTACCTGCGCCCTGATCCACAACATCGGTGAACTGCTGATCCAGAGCACCCTGCCGGAAGAGGCAGAACTGATCAATATGTCGATCCAGAACGGCAGTAGCCGGGTGGAGGCCCAGCGGGAGATGCTCGGCTACGACTATTCCCAGCTTGGCGCCGAACTGGCGCGACGCTGGAACCTCTCCGAGGCCTTCGTTGATGCCATTTCCCAGCAGCTTGACCCGCTCTCCCACGATCCGGTCAGCAAGGAGGCGGTGCTGATCCGCCTCGCCGTGTTTATCTCCTTCGCCTGGAATGCCGGGGTGCCTGCCCAGGCCATCATTGCCCGCTTCCCCAAACCGCTCGCCGACCAGTTGGGACTGGATCCCAAGTCACTGGCAGGCCAGCTCGAAACGCTTCACGAACAGGGTAATGCCCTCGCCGATCTTCTGACTCAATAAGCATCATGACCCATCCGTTTCTGTTTCATCCCCAGGTGGCGCCCTGGTTCAAAGAGAGCGCCGACGCACTGCAACTCACCCTCTTTAGCGAACTGGACGCCCCGATCCGCAAGGTGTGGCTACGCCACGAGCCGGACAACGAGGAGTACCTGATCCCGATGACACCGGTCTCCACCCGCGACCGGCTGCAGGTGTGGCAGGTCGAGCTGCCACTGGCCAAGGGGCAGGATACCCACCTCTACAGCTTCAAGTGCCTCACCGACGAAGGGCAGTGGTGGTTGCATGGCGCGGGCGTCAGCCCCGCCATGCCGCCACGGGAGCAGCATTTTCGCTTCAACAGCCTGCACCAGCCGCCGGCCTGGGTGCAGGATCAGGTGTTCTACCAAATCTTCCCCGACCGCTTCTGCAATGGCGACCCGTCGCTGAGCGTCAAGCATCACGAATATGAGTACCGCGGCAAGGCGGTGGTCAGCAAAGGGTGGGGGGAGCCGGTCAGCCGTCATGAAGAGGGCCACGGCGCCTGCGAATTCTATGGTGGCGATCTGGCTGGCATTGATGCCAAGCTGCACTATCTGCAATCCCTCGGGGTGACGGCGCTCTACCTCAACCCCATCTTCGATTCGCCGAGCAACCACAAGTACGACACCCAGGACTACTTCAAGGTCGATGCTCACCTCGGCAGCAACGAGCAGTTCGCCGAGCTGACCCGCAACCTGCACCAGCGCGGCATGAAGATCATTCTCGATGCGGTGGTCAATCACACCTCGACCGAGCATCCCTGGTTCTGCCCGCCGCTAGGGGCCAACAGCAACTCGGATTCCCCGTGGCGCAGCTTCTACACCTTTGACAACGAAGGGGATTACGTCAGCTGGAAGGGCATTCGCAGCCTGCCCAAACTCGACTTTGCCAGCGAACAGGTGCAGGACGCCATCTATCGCGCTGATGACGCCATCCTGCGCTACTGGATGCGGCCGCCCTACCATATCGACGGCTGGCGCTTTGACGTCATCCACATGCTGGGGGAGCGCGGCACCGCCGAGGGCAACCGCAGTCATGTGCGGGCCATTCGCGGGGCGGTGAAGCAGGAGAACCCGGACGCCTATGTGCTCGGCGAACACTTCTTCGAGGCGAGCCAGTGGCTGCAAGGGGATCAGGAGGACGGCGCCATGAACTACTACGGCTTCGCCCACCCGATCCGCGCCTTCCTGGCAGGACAGGATATCGCCTATCACCCCATCAAGATCAGCGCCGAAGAGCTGGACCGCTGGCTCAAGCTGGCGCGGGCCCACATCCCGTTCAAGAACCAGCTGGCCCAGTTCAACCTGCTGGACAGCCACGACACCGCCCGATTCCTCCACCTGCTGGGAGAAGACAAACAGCGGATGCGGCTGGCGGCGACGCTGTTGCTCACCTATATCGGTACACCCTCCATCTACTACGGCGACGAAGTGGGACTCTCTGGCGGCAACGACCCGGACTGCCGCCGCTGCTTCCCGTGGAATACCACAGACTGGGATCATGTGCTGCACGATTACTACCGCCGCCTGATCCAGATCCGCCGCCAGCGCCCCTCCCTGCGCCGTGGCGATATCCAGACCCTCTATGCCGGGCCCCACAGCTATGTGTTTGCCCGCACCCTGCAAAGCGATCAGGTGGTGGTTGCCTGCAACCGTCACCCGAGCGAGCCGCGCACCATCAGCCTGCCGCTGTGGCAAACCGCCAGCCCGGCCAGCCGCTTCACCGACGCCTTCAACGGCGACAAGTTCGAGGTGGTGCAGGGCGAGGTGCAGCTCACCATCCCGGCCAACTCGGCCAGGGTGTTGATCTCCAGCTGAGTGGGCCGCTGGCGCACTGAAACGCAAAACCGGAGCCCAAGGCTCCGGTTTTTTATTCCGCTCAATCCACGATGGCCTCTGGCCCGTTACGCAGCGGGGTCAGTAGTTGATGCTGACGTAGGGCACTTCCGGCACCTGCCAGCGCTGCTTGAGGTAGACGGTGAGCACAAAGAAGAAGTTGGCCAGCAGGTTGGCGAAGCGATAGAGAATGGGATCGAAGGCCACCTCGCTCTCCTCCAGCCTAACCAGCAGCCGCACCACCTTCTTGCTGCCGCAGCGGCACAGATGGAGGGTGGGAATGGGCTGCGGCCCCTGTGGCAGCACGAAACCGGTGACGCTCCCCCGGCTTGCCTCGTTGTAGTGGTCGTAACGGGCCTTGAGCCACTCAAGGTCTGCATCGAAGATCCCCAACTTACCGCGCACCGAGCCGTTGAGGTTGTAGATAAGCCGCTGCAACACCGCGAGATCCGCCAGCATGGGCTCGGTATCGGCATCCGGCGCAAGGTGTGACAGCACAGCCCCAACCTGACAGCAGAGTTCGTCTGTGGCGATTTCAAAATCACATTTGAGCGAGGTTTCGAAGATAAAGGGGTAGCAAAGCTCGCGCTTGTCTCTTGGCTTCTTGGGGTTCATGGGGCAACCTGATTGGAGAAAAAGCCAGTTTGCCAGCCCCGGGAAGGGCTGGCAAACGGCAGGTCATTACTTGCGTTACGCGCTGTGGCTCAGGCGTTCTTACTGGCGGGCTCTGTTGATGGCTGGAACTGGTTAATCATCCGCAGCGCCTCCAGCATCCGCTGGTTGAAGCTGGTGAAGCGATCGACCTGCAGCGGGTCCGCTTCACCTCTCGCGGCCAGCACGGCAGGAGTCAGCGCCTGTTGCTGGGATGCTGGCAGCAGGGTATCCGCCTGTTTCTGTACCTGATCCAGCTTGGGCAGGTAGTCGGCAAACGGCTTGATCAGATCCTGCAGGGAGTGCGCCCCCTGATAGGTCTGGCTCAGCTTGACGCTCTGCTTGAGCTTGAGGGAATAAGAAGCCAGCTGGCTGTCATCCAGTTTCAGCTCGCTCGCCTTATCCAGCAGATCCTCGAAGTTGCCGGAGAAGAAATTCCCGGCCAGCTCGTCGATTCCCTTGACCAGCTTGCCGATGGACTCCATCTCATCGCTGCTGAGATCCCCCTCCAGCGAGAAGCTGAAGCTTTGGCTCGACTTGAGGCTGAACTGGCTGCCACTCTCACTGCTCTGGGACTTGCTCTGCCAGCTGTCGTTGAAGCGCAGCACCACCTTGTCGCCATCCTTGGTCTGGATCTCCAGATAGCCCTGCTGGCGACTGGCCATCTCGGCTGCCCCCATGTCGGTCGGAGAGACCTTGCCGAAGAACTCCTTCTCGAACTCGTCGAGCCCCTTCTGGATCAGCTTGTAGCTCTGATCGATACCGGTCTTGATATCCTCATTGTCGGTTGCCCAGTCGCCGAGCTGCTTGCGGGCATCACCGAACCCCTTGTCTACCCCTTTGCGCGCCTGCTCCATCATGCCGGTCAGATCCTCATCGGATTTGCCATCGGCTCGCGCAGCGCCAAGTCGGCCAGTGACAAACTGCAGCACGTTGTCCGCCACCGACTGGAAGTCGAACAGGGTCTCCGGCGTGATCACCTCCGGCTCCTGTACCTTGGGCGCTTTATAACCCTGGCCATTGATCTCCAGCGAGAACTGCAGCGCCTGCTGGATAAGCACCTGCGCCCATTTGGGCGGCTTGTGTAAAGAGACCTCTTCCTCGTTCTTGACCTGTTTCGACTCCGCCTGTTGAGGCGATTTGGGAGAGACACCCACTCCCTTGGGTTGGGCTGCGCCCATGCCTTCGATCTGCATAATGTGTCCTCCCACCATGCTTGTAGATCTACTATCGGCCTGACTGAACACTTCTTGACCACAAAATACTGGACAATCTACTGCGGCCTTTTAAAATCCACACCCTTTGGGTGGCCTGTTGCCTTCCCCCGATTTCGATCCGGCCTGGCCGGTGTGCATGTGAGGTATATCATGACCCAATCCCAACGGGCTGACGCAGATTCTGTGGCGCCAAGAACCCCTGCCGACTATCAGGCCCAGCTCGATGAAAAGAGCGCTCGCCTCACCGAGCTGTTTGCCGGATTCACCCTCCCGGCGCTGGAGGTTCATGCCTCACCGGCAGAGTACTACCGGATGCGGGCCGAATTTCGCATCTGGCATGAGGGGGATGATCTCTTCCACTGCATGTATGCCCCGGCAACCAAAGAGATTATTCGGGTTGAGCACTTCCCGACCGCCAGCCGCCTGATCAATCAGCTGATGCCGGTACTGCTGGAGGGGCTGCGCCCCCATCCGGTGCTGCGCCGCAAGCTGTTCCAGATCGACTACCTGTCGACCCAGTCTGGCCAGCTCATCGTCAGCCTGCTCTATCACCGCAAGCTGGAAGCCGAGTGGCAACAGGTCGCCGACACCCTGCAAGCCGACCTGCGCGCCCAAGGGTTTGATCTGCGGCTGATTGGTCGGGCTCACAAACAGAAAATCGCTCTGGGCGATGACTTTGTTATCGAGCAGCTCAACGTGGCGGGTCGCCAGCTCACCTACAAGCAGGTGGAGAACAGCTTCACCCAGCCCAACGCCGTCATCAATGAGCAGATGCTGGCCTGGGCGCTGGCTGTGACCAAGGGGAGCGAAGGGGACCTGCTGGAGCTCTATTGCGGCAACGGCAACTTCTCCATCGCGCTGGCGCAGAACTTCCGCAAGGTGCTGGCTACCGAAATCGCCAAGCCAAGCGTCGACTCCGCCCAGTTCAACATCGCAGCCAACGGCGTCGACAACCTGATCATCCTGCGCATGTCGGCCGAGGAGTTCACCATGGCGATGCGTGGCGAGCGGGAGTTCAACCGCCTCAAGGGGGTCGACCTCAAGAGCTACCAGTGCAACACCATCTTCGTCGACCCGCCCCGCGCCGGTCTCGACGATGCCACCGTCAAGCTGGTGCAGGAGTACGACAATATCCTCTACATCTCCTGCAACCCCGAGACCCTGCAGGCCAACATGGCGGTATTGGGCGAGACCCACGAGATCGCCCGTTTCGCTCTGTTCGACCAGTTCCCCTGGACCCATCACATGGAAGCCGGGGTCTATCTGCGCCGCAAGGCCGGTTGATTCAAGCTGACGGAAAACAAAAACAGGGCCGCATGGCCCTGTTTTGCTATCTGGTCGCTCGCCGCCAAAAAGGGGCGCCCGCTTTGTTGTTATCTGGATGGTGCAGCTTGCAACACCCGTTGCCGAATGATCTGGGTAACCCCTTGTTCATCATTACCCGGCGCGATAAAACGAGCTAATTTTTTAATTTCAGGGTGAGCATTGGCCATGGCATAACTGTGATAGGTCTCTTTTAGCATTTCGACATCATTAAAAAAATCACCAAAGCTCATGCTCTGCTCGTAGTTGAAATCAAAAACAGTTTGCAGCTTTTTAATGGCCGCCCCTTTCGAGGCATCTTTGTGCATAAAATCGAGCCAAATTTCGCCGCTCACCACCACCTGATGGCTATCGCCAAAATGCGGGAATACCACTGGGTAAACATGCTGTTCAGCACCATTGAAATTAAGCACGGCGACCTTGATAAATTCATCGTCAATTGCCAATAAATCATCCACTTGCACCAGTGAGTGATAATAGTTGTTCATTTCATCAAGGGCCGCCTGACAGGTTGTTTCGGTATAGGCGGTATGCTTGCCACACAACACCAGATGAGAGCCCGCGATTTGACGCACTGCGGTAATCATCTGATAGGCATCTTGCTGGTCAATCAGGCTGCTATGTAACTCGTTCCCCTGATAGACCACATAAGTGCCATTTTCAGCAATAAATACCATCTGGTCTTTGATTGGCGAAAAAATATCCAGCAAGCTGTGATATTGCCGACCCGATGCCGCCGCAAACAGCACTCCCTGCTGTTGCAGCAAGGCGAATACTTCAAAAAAATCCACTGGCAACGCTTTCTGGCTATTTAATAAGGTGCCATCCATATCGACGGCAATAAATTTAATCTGCGTACTCACAAGCGCTCCTGTCGTCATTATTCATAAAAACATCGCAATAAAAATCAACGCCACCACATCCATGGCGGCGCCCCTAAATGGCGGCCTCAAGTCTACTGCTGTTAGCTGCCAATGCAGGAGGGGGCAAATCTTGAGTGACCACCGAACCAGTGGCAACCGGCGCAATAGTCACCATCGAGGTGGGTGAAGATAAACTCGGCGGGTATTCTTGTCACTTGAGTCGCGATTTTTATCAATAACGGCGGGAGGCTGCTGAAGTCTTGCGGGGCGTGCCATTGAGACGATTGGCGGGGAAAATGGGTGGCTCACCCTGACGGTGAGCCACGGCCATTATTTCTTCTTGGCGTACTTCATGGAGTCCAGCGCCACCGCCAGAATGATGATGCCGCCCTTGATGATGAACTGCCAGTAAGGGCTGACCCCGATATAGGTCAAACCGTAGTTGATCAGGGTGAAGATCAGCACGCCGGTGATCACACCCGCGACCGTCCCTACCCCGCCGGCAAACGACACGCCACCCACCACGCAGGCCGCGATGGCATCCAGCTCATACATGAAGCCGAGGTTGTTGGTGGCACTGCCCACCCGCCCCGCTTCCAGCATGCCGCCGAAGGCGTAGAAGACCCCTGCCAGCGCATAGATCATCACCAGATTGACTGCCACGTTGACGCCGGAAACCTTGGCCGCCTCGGGGTTGCCGCCGATGGCGAAGATGTTTTTGCCAAAGCGGGTCTTGTTCCACAGCACCCAGACAAAGACGCTGGCGATGGCCGCATAGAAGGTCAAGTACGAGAGCTTGAATCCTCCTATCCGGATAAACCCTTGGGCAAAGCTGGAGAAGCGGGGGTCAAACCCGGCCACCGGCGAAGCCCCTACCGAGTCAAAGTAGAGGGAGTTGATGCCGTAGACGATGATCATGGTGCCCAGGGTGGTAATGAACGGGGTGACGTTCAGATAGGCAACGATGAGACCGTTAACCAGTCCGATCAGCGCCCCCACCGCACACACCAGCAGGATCACCACCGGAATGGGCACCTCCCCCAGCGTGGGGAACACCTTGTTGACGTTGGTCAGCGCCTGCAACATGGTTGCCGCGATAAGTGCCGCCAGACCGACCTGACGACCGGCCGAGAGATCTGTCCCCTGAGTGATGATGATGCCCGCCACCCCCAGCGCTATGATGACCCGCACCGAGGACTGGGTCAGGATGTTGCTGAAGTTGGTGAGGCTCAGGAAGGAGGGCTCCTGGATCACGATGACCATGAGCAGCACCAGCAACACCAGGTAGATAGCGTTTTCCTTGAGCGCCTGCATCAGATTGAAATTTTTAGCCGACTCCATAAATGTCTTCCTGTCTCTAGAGGTACAGAGATGCCAGGCGCAGTATCTCGCTCTGGTCAGTTTCTTTGGTATTGACGATCCCGGCGACCCGGCCATTGCTCATCACCATGATACGGTCGGTGATCCCCAGCAATTCCGGCATCTCTGACGAGATGATGATGATCCCCTTCTCCTTCTTCGCCAGCTCCAGGATCAGCTGATAGATCTCGAACTTGGCGCCCACGTCGATGCCGCGGGTGGGCTCGTCGAGCATCAGGATCTCCGGCTGGGTCAGCAGCCAGCGACCGATGATCACCTTCTGCTGGTTGCCCCCGGAGAGAGAACCGATCTGGGTCTGCTGGGTCGGCGTCTTGACCCGCATGGAGTCGATCACCCACTGGGTATCGCTCTTCATCTTGGTGTCACTGAGCAGCCCCATGGAGCCTTTGTAGCTGTCCATGTTGGCGATCAGGGAGTTGAAGGCGATATCGAGACGGGAGTAGATACCGGTGGATCGACGCTCTTCCGTCACCAGCGCAAAGCCGTTGTGAATCGCTTCGTGGGCGTTGTGGTTGGCCACCTCTTTGCCATGCAGCTTGATGGTGCCCTGACTGCGATCGCGAATACCGAACAGGGTCTCGACGATGTCAGTGCGCTTGGCCCCCACCAGTCCGGCGATGCCGAGGATCTCCCCCTTGTGCAGGTTGAAGGTCACATCCTTGATGGAGGGCTGGTTCTTCGCCGTCAGGTGTTCGATCTCGAGGATCACCTCTTGCGGCTGGTTGGTTTTTTCCGGGAAGCGCTGGGTCAGTTCACGGCCGACCATCATGCCGATGATCTGATCCATGGTCATCCCCTTGAGCGGCCGGGTTGCCACCCACTGGCCATCCCGCAATATGGTGATCTCGTCACAGAGCTGGAAGATCTCCTCCATCTTGTGAGAGATGTAAACGATGCCGCACCCCTTATCCTTCAACTTGTTGATGATCTTGAAGAGGTGGTTCACCTCTTTCTCGGTCAGGGAGGAGGTGGGCTCGTCCATGATGACGATCTTGGCATCGTAGGAGAATGCCTTGGCGATCTCGATCATCTGCATCTGGGAGACCGACAGGGTCGCGACCTTCACCTTGGGGTCGATGTCGATGTCGAGCTCGTCAAAGATGCGTTTGGTATCGTCATACATCTTGCCGTGGTCGATGAACCACCCCTTGGTGGGGTAGCGGCCGAGCCACATGTTGTCCATCACGGTACGCTGCAACACCAGGTTGAGCTCCTGATGCACCATGGAGACGCCATTTTCCAGCGCCTGCTTGGAGGAGCTGAAGTTGATCTCCTGTCCCTTGAAGAAGATCTTGCCCTCATCCTTCTCGTAAATGCCGAACAGGCACTTGAGCAGGGTGGATTTTCCCGCTCCGTTCTCGCCCATCAACGCATGCACAGAATGAGGACGGACCCGTAAATTGACATTATCGAGTGCCTTGACGCCGGGAAAGCTCTTACTGACGTCAATCATCTCCAACAGCCATTCTGATTGTTGCTGTGTTGTCATATCAGCCATCACATCTGGTTGAAAAAAGGGCAAGGGGATCGCCCTTGCCCTGGAGGGGGGAATTACTCGAATTGAGACAGGTTGTCTTTATCCACACCAACGTAGGCAACGCGCACCACCTTGTTGTCGATCTTCCAGTTGGTGCCTTCACCCGCCGCTTTGCCTTCAGCCAGGTTCTTGGTCAGCTCGAAGGTGGCTTTGGCCTGGTTGGCCGCGTCGTTCAGCACGGTTCCCGCCATGGCGCCGCTCTTGACCATGGCCAGCGCTTCCGGCAGCGCATCGACGCCGAACACCGGAATGGCGCTCTTACCCTGGGCTTTCAGTGACTCGACTGCGCCCATTGCCATACCGTCGTTATTGGCGATGACCACTTCGATCTTGTTGGCGTTGGGGCCGGAGATCCAGGCATCCATCTTGTCTTTGGCCATGGCGGTATCCCACATACCGGTATCCATGTGCAGCTGCTCCGTCTTGAAGCCACCATCATTCAGGGTCTTGATGACATAGGAGGTACGGGCTTCTGCATCCGGGTGGCCCGGCTCGCCCTTGAGCAGCACGAACTGGATCACGCCATCCTTGTTCAGATCCCACTCCGGATGAGCTTTCCAGTGTTTGGCAATCAGCTGACCCTGGATGATCCCTGACTCCTTGGAGTCAGTGCCCACGTAGTAGGCCTTGTCATAACTGGCCAGATCGGTAGCGCTCGGCTCCTTGTTGTAGAACACCACCGGGATATCTTCACCGCGGGCCTTCTCGATCACCACAGGGGCGGCAGCGGGGTCAACCAGGTTGATGGCCAGCGCCTTCACCCCTTTGGCCAGCAGCACGTCGATCTGGTCGTTCTGCTTGGACTGGTCGTTCTGGGAGTCATTCATCAGCAGCTCAACCCCGGGGTTGGCCGCCGCTTCCTTCTCGATCGCCTTACGCACGACCGCCATGAAGTTGTCATCGTATTTGTAGACAGTTACCCCGATGCGGGTGTCAGCCTGAGCATTGGCACCAGCCATCATGCCCATCAGCAGGGCGGCAACTGTGGTCAGTTTTTTCATTATGTGTGCTCCGATGTGTCTATCTGTGTTGTAGGGTGGCGAGCAATTGAACAATCGCCTATCAATGTAATCAGTTTGTTGTCATTTCTTCTGTGATCATGACGACAAAATGAAAACGATTACACTCTGTTACACTGCGTCTTTTTATTTATTTTTCAAATGCATACAAACAAAAACAAGAATTGAGACTCAAGCAACCCCTTTTCATAATGGGCCAGTCGTTACCGGCCTGTTGTCAAAACGGTTCAACGAAAGGTGCAAAACCAGCGGTAACAACGTTCAAGCAACTGATACTCAGGCCGCACGCTCTGACTCCAGGAGTCATCTCCGCCCACCCCCATGTGGGCGCCATCGAGGCAGACCCACAACCCCTCTTCAGCCACCAGATCGCTCTGGTGACGGGCGGCCGCCAACTGTTGCTGACTGAAGCGGCTGGCACTGAAATGAAACGCCCCGCTCACCGTCATGCTGCCCAGCTGCAGCTGGCGGGTATCGCAGCGCAAGCCGTTGTCGCTAGGGAAAACATAAGGGGTGTGCATGGCCTCCAGCGGCAGGCTCCAGCGACCCAGATCGGCGCCCAACAGGCGATCCGGATAGTTCTCGTGCGGGCCGCGACCCAGCCATTCGGCCCGCGCCGGCACCTCGGCCAGATGGATCAGCAGGCCGATCCGTGGCAGCGAGGGCAACGCCTGCGCCAGCTCGGTCTCGATCTCCAGACTCATGGCACCGTCGTCGGCAAAGCGGTGATGCCAGTGACTCACCAGCAGCAACTCATCGTGGTGGAAGTAGCCGTGGCTGACCCGGATATCCCCTCCGGCGGCTGTGATCCCCAAACAGCGGTGCTGCCACTGCTCGAGGCCGCAACCCTGCCAGCGGGCAAGCCAGGAGTTGGGGTCAGCGTGATCCGCTTCGCTGGTGCCGATGTCGTTGTCGAGCGGCGCGCGGTAGAAGTGATCCATGATCGGTGCCAACAACTGCTCCTGCCCCGATTTTTGCCAACTGGTGATGCGGCCGCTCTGCTTGTCGAGCCGCCACTGACTGTTTGCGGCGCTGACCCGCCAGCACTCCGGTTGCTCGGTCAGGGTGGCGGCAGCGGCGGGAGCTGGCAGGGCAAGGGGGGTCGGCAGGGTGAACTGCTGACGGGCGACCTTGTGATCCGCCTGCGACCAGAGGGTGGCCTGTGGCTGAGCGATGGCCAGATCGAGCCAGGCCAGTGAGCCTGCAGCAAAGGCGGGCAGTGTCTCGCTCAGGGTCAACTCGATCACCCCTTGCGGCATCAGCGTGAGGGAGAGCTCCCCCTGCTGCTGCACATGGCCGTTCTCGCACAGCTGCCAGCAAAGCCGCTCGTTATCGGTTTCCCGGAACAGGTATTCGCTCTCGATCCGCACCCGCAGCGGGGTGTGCTCAAGCAGGGTGAAGCGAAACGGCTGCTGGGCTCGCTTTGCCTCAAACAGGGCGGGATGGGGGGTGCGATCCGGGAACAACAGGCCGTTGCAGCAGAACTGGCGATCGTTTTGCAGATCGCCAAAGTCGCCGCCATAGCCCCAGTAGTGGCGGCCATCGCTGGTGTATTTGTCGAGCCCCTGATCGACCCAATCCCAGACAAACCCGCCTTGCAGGCGTGGATGATCGCGAAAGGCCTGCCAGTAGTGGGCGTAGCCCCCGAGGCTGTTGCCCATGGCGTGGGCATATTCGCAGAGGATCAGCGGCCGGCTCTCGCCGGGCAGGCCGATCCACTTGGCCAGCGCCCACTTGGGCACCGCCGGGAAGGGTTGATCCTGATGGGTTCTGGCATACATGGGGCAGATGATGTCGGTGGCCGGAGTATCGGCCCCGCCCCCCTCATACTGCACCGGACGGCTCGGGTCGCTGCGCTTGATCCAGCCATACATGGCATCGTGGGCCGGGCCGTAACCCGACTCGTTGCCCAGCGACCAGATGATGATGGAGGGGTGGTTGAAATCCCGTGCCACCATGCGGGTGGCCCGCTCCAGAAAGGCATTGCTCCAGGCGGGATCCCGCGCCAGCCGCCCCATGGGGGTCATGCCGTGGGTCTCCAGATTCGCCTCGTCCACCACATAGAGGCCGAGCCGATCGCAGAGGCGATAGAAGTCGGGGTGGTTGGGATAGTGGGAGCAGCGCACCGCGTTGAAGTTGTGCCGCTTCATCAGCAGCAGATCCCGCTCCATGGTGGCGCGATCGATGGCATAACCTTTGGCGGGGTGGTGTTCATGGCGGTTGGCACCGCGAATGAGCAGCGGCTGCCCGTTGACCCGCAGCAAGCCGCCACGGATCTCCACCACCCGAAAGCCCACATCGCACGCCTCGCTCTCGATGGCTTGGCCCTGCTCATCCAGCAAGGTCAGGGTCAGACGATAGAGATGGGGTGTCTCGGCGCTCCACTTGCGCGGCGCAGCCACGTCGAGTAACAGCTCGGCGCGATCGTCGTAAGCCCCTTTTTCGTCAATGGCTTGGGTGCCGATCGGCTGGCGCAGGGTCGCAACCCGCTCGCTGCCGTCATAGAGATTGGCCTCCACTGACAGACCGGCCCCATTGGCCACTTGCAATGCAATCTTGAGACGGCCATCCCGATAGCAGGCATCCAGCTCAGGCGTCACCCGCATATCCATCAGATGGCGGGTCGGTTTGTGCAGCAGGCTGACGGAGCGGAAGATCCCCGACAGCCACCACATATCCTGATCTTCCAGATAGGAGCCATCGGACCAGCGCAGCACCAGCACCGCCAGCCGGTTGCGACCGGCTTGCAGGTAAGGGGTCAGATCGAACTCGGCGGGCAACCGGCTGTCCTGGGAGTAACCGACCCAGTGGCCGTTGCAGAAGAGGTGGAAGGCGCTGCTCACCCCGTCGAAGATGATCCGGCTCTGGCCGCTAGCCAGCCAGTCGGCAGGCAGCTCAAACTCGCGGGAGTAGCAGCCGGTGGGGTTCTCTGTCGGTACCCGCGGCGGATCGCAGGGAAAGGGATATTTGATATTGGTGTAGATGGGGCCATCGGTGAGCGGCCGCGCTGCCGGGTAGGCGGCATCCAGCTGCCAGTTGCCCGGCACGGTAATGGGGCTGGCATCCGCCAGATCCTGCTCCAGCCAGCTCTCGGGCACCCGCTCGGGGGCAGCAAAGAAGGAGAAGCGCCACTCCCCATCGAGCAAGAGACGGGAGGAAGAAGCCAGATCATCTCTGGCGTCCGCTGCGCTGCGCCAGCTGAACATAGGGGTATGGGCAGCCAGCCGGTTTACCGACGTAATCGCTTGGGTCTGCCAATCCTGACGCGCCACTATCTCCCTCAACATTCACTCTCTCCCCGCAGATTAGAAAACGTATGCAGTCTAGAGAAGTATGGCGCAGGGAACGGCGATCTCGCTCACACAGATGTAAACGATTACACTCATTTTGTTAAGTAAAACGGAGTAAAAATGATTAAAAACCAGTAAAACAATAAACAGGCAGGAAATGGCCCCGAACAGGGCCACAACAGGGGGCTATCCGGCCCGAACCGGTGCCACCGAGTGACGATTGATCAGGGTCGGGGTATAGATCCGGCTCTGGGTCGCCTCGCTCTCCCCTGCCGCCAGCTGAATCGCCAGCTTGGCCGCCTGGGCCGCCATCAATTCGATGGGGTAACGCATGGTTGAGAGTTTGGGTCTCAGGTATCTGGCATAGATGATGTCATCGAAGCCCACTACCGAGACCTCTTCCGGCACCCGCAGACCGTTATCTGCCAACACCGAGATAACACCGGCGGCCATGGCATCGTTATAAGCAACCACCGCGGTCACCTTGAGCCCCTTGGCCAGCAGGTTGAGCATGGCGCGCTCGCCACCCTCCTCGTTGGGAGTGCCGCTCTCGATAAGCTCCGCATCGGCAGCCAGACCCGCCGCCATCAGCCCGTCCTGATAGCCTTGCAGGCGCAAGGTGGCATCCTCGATGGCATGGTCCGAGCTGATAAAGGCGATATGGCGGTGGCCCAAGTCAATCAGATGACGGGTCGCCGTGGCCGCCCCCAGCCGGTTATTGAGGGAGATACAGCGCCCCTTGAGGGCCGGAATATCGCGGTTAATCAGCACCATACCCGGCACCCGATTGGCGTAGTCACAAAGCACCTCGTCACTGAGGGCCTTGCTGTGCACCACCAGCGCCTCGCAGCGCTTGCCGATCAGCAGCTCGATCGCTTCGCGCTCCTGACGTGCCTTGTGAAAACCGTTACCCATCAGCAGGTGAAGGTTCTGCTCTACCGCTACCGCCGAGACCCCCTTAACCAGTGCACCAAAGAAGGGATCCGCCACGTCACCCACCACCACTCCCATGGTATCGCAAGTCTGGCTCACCAGTGCCCGCGCGTTGGCGTTGGGGGTGTAGCCCAGCTCGGCCATGGCTTTCTGTACCACCTCGCGAGACGCGGCGCTGGCCTTGGGTGAGTTGTTCATCACCCGTGAAACCGTTGCCACTGACACATTGGCCAAACGGGCGACATCCTTGATGGTGCTCATGCTGTTTTCACTCATTTCACAGTGCAATAGAGCTGCATTATAACGAGCAAACCCTTTAAAAACAGTGATGAAGAACATATGTGCAGCCATGGCCATTTCGAAATGAGTGTAATCGTTTACACAATTTTGCAAGCAAGTTCACAGTTTGGTCGCTCCCCCCTCGCTAGACTCCTTTCAGACACTTTTCAGTGGAGAGCAAAATGAACGTTCTGGTCACCGGCGGCTGCGGATATATCGGCAGCCACACCTGTCTGGCCCTGCAAGCGGCAGGCATGAACCCCGTGGTGGTCGATAACCTCGGCAACAGCAAGCGCAGTGTACTGACGCGGATCGCCGCCATCAGCGGTCAGGAGCCCGCATTCTATCAGGGGGATATTCGCGATCCCGCCCTGCTGGATCGGATCTTCGCCGAGCAGCAGATCGACGCAGTGATCCACTTTGCCGCCCTCAAAGCGGTCGGCGAGTCGACCCGCATTCCACTGGATTACTACGAGAATAACCTGAGCGGCACCCTCACCCTGCTGCAGGCGATGAAACGGGCCGGGGTGCACAATCTGGTGTTCAGCTCCTCGGCCACCGTCTATGGCGATCCCGCCAGCCTGCCGATCCGCGAGGATTTCCCCCGCAGCGCCACCAACCCCTACGGACGATCCAAGCTGATCATCGAGGAAATCCTCGAAGATCTGCAGCTGGCCGAGTCCCACTGGAGCATGACCCTGCTGCGTTACTTCAATCCGGTCGGCGCCCATGAATCGGGCACCATGGGGGAAGACCCGCAGGGCATCCCCAACAATCTCATGCCATTTTTGACCCAGGTGGCCATCGACCGTCGCGACTGTCTCTCGGTCTTTGGAAACGATTACCCCACCCCGGACGGCACCGGTGTGCGCGACTACATCCACGTAATGGATCTCGCCGAAGGTCACGTCAAGGCACTGCAACACTGCGCCAACAAGGGTGGCGTGCACACCTACAACCTGGGCACCGGTCAGGGCCAGAGCGTGTTGCAGCTGGTCGCCGCCTTCTCCAATGCCTGCGGCAAGCCGCTGCCGTTTCGCATCGAACCGCGCCGCCCGGGCGACATCGCCGCCTGCTGGGCCGATCCGGCCAAGGCAGAGCGCGAGCTGGGCTGGCAGGCGACCCGAGATATCGACGCCATGTGCGCCGACAGCTGGCGCTGGCAATCGGCCAACCCGAATGGTTACGAGGAGTAGGCACTCCTGCTCCCCGTTAATAAACGACTATTTTTTCAATATCTTATTCAGGAGAGATGATGTTCAACCCCGTCGATCATCCCCATCGCCGCTTCAACCCGCTGACCGGTCAGTATGTGCTGGTCTCCCCCCACCGGGCCAAGCGCCCCTGGCAGGGACAGGTGGAGAAGGTGAGTCAGGCCCCCAAACAGGCCCACGATCCCGACTGCTTCCTCTGCGCGGGCAACACCCGGGTCACCGCTGACATCAACCCCGACTACAAGGGCACCTTCGTTTTTACCAACGACTTCGCCGCCCTGATGCAGGATACCCCGGCCGCCGACAACGCAGGGGACCCCCTGCTGAAGCTGGAAGCCGCCCGCGGCACCAGCCGGGTCATCTGCTTCTCGCCAAATCACGGCAAGACCCTGCCCGAGCTGCCGCAGCCCGCCATCGAAGGGGTGATCACCACCTGGATGGATCAGGTCGCCGAGCTGTCGGCCCAGTGGCAGTGGGTGCAGGTCTTTGAAAACAAAGGGGCCGTCATGGGCTGCTCCAACCCGCACCCCCACGGCCAGATCTGGGGCAGCGACTTCCTGCCCAACGAGATCGCCCGTGAAGAGCAGCACCAGCGCGACTGGCTGGCCGAACATGGCCGCCCCATGCTGCTGGAGTATGTGGAGCGGGAGCTGGCGGATCGCTCGCGCATCGTGGTGGAGACCGAACACTGGCTCGCCGTGGTCCCCTTCTGGGCTGCCTGGCCGTTCGAAACCCTGTTGCTGCCCAAGGCGCACGTCCCCTCCATGCTCAACCTGACCAAGGCCCAGCAACAGGATCTGGCGGTGGCGCTCAAGGAGCTCACCAGCCGCTACGACAACCTGTTCGAGTGCAGCTTCCCCTACTCCATGGGCTGGCACTTTGCGCCGCCCAAATCGGATTGCCCCGAGGCATGGCAGTTGCACGCCCACTTCTATCCGCCCCTGCTGCGCTCCGCCACCGTGCGCAAATTCATGGTGGGCTTCGAGATGCTGGCAGAGACCCAGCGCGACCTTACCCCCGAGCAGGCTGCCGAACGGCTGCGTGCCCTGAGCCCCATTCACTACAACCAGACCAGCCACACCAATGAGGAGGCCCTATGACCCCCAGCCAACGCGTCAGCACCGTTTTTGCCGAGCAATTTGCCAAAAAGCCCGACCTGCTGGTGCGCGCCCCCGGTCGCGTCAACCTCATAGGTGAACATACCGACTACAACGACGGCTTCGTGCTGCCTTGCGCCATCGACTACGAGACCTGCGTCGCCATCGGCCTGCGCGATGACCAGCTGGTGCAGGTGATCGCCGCTGACTACGACAACCAGCGCGACCAGTTCGACCTCGACCAGCCCATTGAGCACCACGCCGACCAGCGCTGGAGCGACTACATCCGCGGCGTGGTGAAATATCTACAAGCCCGTGGTTATGCCCTGCGCGGCCTTGATCTGGTGGTTTCCGGCAACGTGCCGCAGGGTGCGGGCCTCTCCTCCTCCGCCTCGCTGGAAGTGGCCATCGGCCAGGCCTTCAAAGAGGCGCTGGGGCTAGACATCACTCAGGCCGAGATCGCCCTCAACGGCCAGCAAGCGGAGAACAAGTTCGTCGGCTGCAACTGCGGCATCATGGATCAGATGATCTCCGCCAGCGGCAAAACCGATCATGCCCTGCTGCTCGACTGCCGCTCGCTGGAGACCCGCCTCATCCCCATGCCAGCGGATCTGGCGGTGCTGATCGTCAACTCCAACATGCGCCGTGGTCTGGTGGACAGCGAATACAACACCCGTCGCCAACAGTGCGAGACCGCCGCCCGTCACTACGGGGTCAAGGCACTGCGCGACCTGGATCTGGCCGGTCTGGAAGCGGGCAAAGCCGGGCTGGATGAGGCCTGTTACCGCCGTGCCCGCCACGTGGTCGGCGAAAATGCTCGTACCCTGGCGGCAGCCGATGCGCTGGCCAGCCACGATCTGACCCGCCTCGGCGAGCTGATGGCCGAGTCACACGCCGCCATGCGCGATGACTTCGAGATCACCGTGCCCGCCATCGACGGTCTGGTGGAGATCATCAAGGCCAGGATCGGCACCGATGGCGGCGTGCGGATGACCGGTGGCGGCTTCGGCGGCTGTGTGGTCGCCCTGCTGCGCCCCGAGAAAGTGGCTGAGGTGATCGCCGCCGTCGAGGCAGAGTACCCTGCTATCTCAGGCCGCAAGGCTGACTGCTACGTCTGCCGCGCCAGCGCGGGGGCGGGAAAACTATGAGCCCATTTATGATGCAGGCCGACGGCTACGTCTACCGGATCGGCAACACAGGTGCAGGCAAGTTATGAGCAGCGCCATGACCCCATTCGAGCTGGAAAACGAGGAGGGGCTGCGCCTGCGCGGCCTCGATTTTGGCGCCACCCTCACCTCCCTCACCCTGCTGGTAGCGGGCCAGCGCCGTGAAGTGCTGCTGGGCTGTGCCGACGACGCCTATCCCACCCAGCAGGTGTGGCTGGGGGCGGTGGCAGGGCGCTTTGCCAACCGCATTGGCGGCGCCGAGCTGGTGCGCGCTGGCGAGCGCTGGCCGCTGGATGCCAATCAGGCACCCAACTGCCTGCATGGCGGGCAGGCAGGCTTTCATCGTCAGCGCTGGCAGATCAAGGAGCTGGAGGCGGATCGGGTCAAGCTGATGTTGCTCTCCCGAGCGGGGGATCAGGGCTTTCCCGGCAATCTGCGGGTAACGCTGGAGTACCGGCTGGAGCAGAGCGATCTGGTGGTCGATTTTATGGCCAGCACGGATGCAGCGACCCCGGTCAGCCTCACCAGCCACACCTACTTCAATCTCGATGAGAACTCGGACGGTAGCGATGTGCGTGACCACCTCATCAGCATTAATGCCGACCACTTTCTGCCCAGCGACCCGAGCGGTTTGCCGATCGCCATCACTCCGGTGGAGGGGCCATTCGATCTACGCCACGAACGCCTTGTCGGCCAGGATTGGCTGAGCCATTCCCAGCAGCAACAGGCCAAGGGGTACGATCATGCCTTTGTGCTCAACGGCCCGACATCAGAATGGGCCGCTCGGGTGGTGTCGGGAGACAAGCAGCTGGCGATGGAGGTCTACACCAACCAGCCCTCGCTGCAGTTCTATACCGGCAACTGGCTGACCAATACCCCGAACCGCAGCGGCCAGTCGCACCGGGATCACGACGGCTTCTGTCTTGAGGCGCAACAGCTGCCGGACAGCCCCAATCGACCCGAGCTGGGCAACCCCTGGCTGCTGCCGGGCGGGCGTTATCACCACCAGACCCGCTACCGTTTTATCCGCGACTGACTTAAAGGTTTCACGATTTTTACATAGCCTCAGCAGTCACAATCGAGCAAGATAAGCCGCCCCGAATTCTCTGTCGGGGCTTTTTTTGCATCAACGTAGCAAGGATTCTGTTCGATGACTGACACTTATAGCCTGCTGGTCGCCTTTATTCTGGGCGTCGTCGAGGGGCTGACCGAGTTTCTCCCCGTCTCCTCCACCGGCCACATGATTATCGTCGGCCATCTGCTGGGCTTTGAAGGGCCCAAGGCCGCCACCTTCGAAGTGGTGATCCAGCTTGGCTCCATTCTCGCCGTGGTCGCCGTCTTCTGGCGCCGCCTGTTTGGCCTGATTGGCATCCACTTTGGTCAGAAGCCGTCTCAGGATCACGCCACCCTGTCGCTGGTCCACATCATCCTCGGCATGCTGCCTGCCATCGTCATCGGCCTCGCCGTACACAGCTGGATCAAGGCCAACCTGTTTGGCCCGGAGACTGTGATGTACGCACTGGTGGCCGGGGGCATCTTGCTGATCATCGCCGAGAAGTGCCGCCCTGCCGTCACCGCCGAAACCCTGGATGACATCAGCTACAAACAGGCATTCGGTATCGGCCTGTTCCAGTGTCTGGCCCTGTGGCCCTGTGGCCCGGTTTCTCCCGCTCCGGCGCCACCATCAGTGGTGGCATGCTGATGGGGATCAGCCGTCACGCAGCCGCCGAGTTCTCCTTCCTCATGGCGGTGCCCATGATGGTGGCGGCCAGCGGGCTGGATCTCTACAAGAGCCGCGACTTCCTCTCCATGGCCGACTTCCCGATGTTTGCGGTGGGCTTTATCACCGCCTTCGTGGTGGCAATGTTTGCGATCAAGACCTTCCTGGCCTTGATCCGCCGGATCGACTTTATCCCGTTCGCCATCTACCGCTTTATCGTGGCGTTCGCCGTCTATCTGGTGTTTGTCGCCTGACCGGCAGCCAGCAATGGAATGAAAAAAGGGACCAATTTGGTCCCTTTTTCTATGGCGTCATTGTGCTCAGTAGAGGTGCTGGCTGATGCCGTTGAGCAGCCGCGACAATCCCTTGGTGAACTGCACCGGCGCATCCTGCACCGTGTAGCAGAGGCAGCCATCGGGCGTGTGCGGACTGTGGGAGTGGCTGGCATCGCGCCAGATAAAATCCCCCGCCTGATAACAGGTATCGCCATCCTGAATATTGCCCGCCAGCAGCAGGGTCAGCTCATAGCCCTGATGGGTATGCTCAGGGATGCGACCACCCGCCTCGATATGGAGCAGGCTGGCGCGCGCGCCCATCTCGTCCAGCGGCAGACTCTGCTGACGAATGGCCCCGATATGGCGCCACTTGGGGGAGCGGTAGCGGGCCAGCACCCGCGGCAAACGGTAGGCGTGACCGGCCACCTCCAACTCGGTGGGCTGGGCTCGGGGCAGATCGATAACGGGTGCGGCAACCGATTCGGGCTGCGCCAGAATATCCGCCAGCATGGCGTCAAATCCGGCGTCCAGCGCCACGTCATCGCGGGAGGCCAGCTCGGGCTCTGCTGGCGAGGCAAGATATTGCTGCGCCAGCTCCTCTTCGAATGTTTTCAGTCGGGCAGCGCAATCGGGGCAGAGTTCACAGTGGGCGGAGAGCCCCACCGCCAGCGGCAGAGGAAGCTCGTCGGCGGCGAAGGCGCGCAGCATAGGGTCGGTCGGATGGGCTTTAATCATGGCCTTGCTCCACTTGCTCTTTCAGTTTCTGTAACGCCAGTCTGAGGCGGGACTTGATGGTACCGAGCGGCACGCCGAGTCGCTCCGCCAACTCCTGCTGGGAGAACTCCTGCAGATAGATGCCACGCACCACCTGCTGTTGTGGCTCCGGCAGGGTGCCCAGATAGTGGGCCATCTGACGGGTCAGCACCGCATCCTCACCACCGCTCAGGTGCTCCTCTTCGGCCTGAAACTCCAACACCGGCCACAGCTCCTCGGCACAGAGATCCTCCTTGCTGGCGCGACGGCGGCGCAGCATGTCGAAGCACTGGTTGCGCATCACGGTATAGATCCAGGTGGTCGGCGCCCCCTTCTCGGGGTGGTAGAGGCGCGCCTTCTGCCACACCAGCAGCAGTGTCTCTTGTACCAGCTCCATGGCGTTGGCCTCGCTGCCGAGATGGCGCAAACCGTAGCTACGAATGCGCGGCGCGAAGTGCTGGAACAGGTGGGCAAAGGCCGCCTTGTCGGCGTGCTCTGCCACCCGTATCAACAGGGCTTCCAGGTCGCCATTAGGGTTATCCATCACGGGTGATGTCCTGCGTATGGTCGAGTGTGGTTGGCCAGTATATGCCATTGCGCCATCCCTTTGATGTGCTGTCGAGCGTGCTGTGGTGATGACTATTACGACCTTGCAGCGCTGGCGGATCAGCAGGTCAGAAAAAATCAGTGGCTGGCCACCAGCACTCCCTTGAGCAGGGCCATGGCCGGTTGATTGTCGGCAGCCACCAGCAACAACTGCTTCTGCTCGGGGGGGATCGGCAGCACCTCCAGCCAGCGCTGGGCCACCCAGTTGCCATCATCCCAGCGGGGCTCGGTATAAAGAGCGGCATAGTCGGGGTAGTCGGCAAACACCTCCTGCAGCGCCTCCACCAACGGCTGCTGATCGGGATGGAGCCGCTGTGATGGCCAGGCCGTCAGCGGCGTCACCTCGCCGATGCGCAGGCCGTCTGGCTCCTGCCACAGATCATCTATCTGCACCCGCTCTATCCCCTGCACCGTGATCCCCAGCATGCCGTCCGGCAGCTGGTCGAAATCGATGATGGTGACCCGGGTGGCGATGGGCAGCATGTTGCGCAGGGCATCGGGCTGGCGAGGGTCCACCATGCAGAGGGCAAAGCCGGACTCCCCCGCCTCGGCAATCATCCGCTGGTATCTCGGTTCGAAGATCCGCAGCGGCATGATGCCGCCGGGCAGCAGGTGGGCAGAAAGGGGAAACAGCGCCAGTCGCATCGCAAACTCCTCGGTTGGTAACCTCTATTGATACGCCGGGCCAGAGGGAGGAGATCATTCCCGTCATCGGGAAAGGAAAAACCCTTAACAATCAGGGGAAAATAGCCTGGACAACCCGCTTCGATATGCAGTAGAAATGGATAAGCACCATATTACGGTCAATCTTCCGGATATTGGCGCCAAAAGCAGTGAAATATCCGCCCGACAGCGAGCGGCGGGTCATCCCTATAGTTTTCTCGGGCCGATGCGGGTAAAATTCACGCCCTTATATATCAGTCATTTTTCGACGCGCAACCTTGGTGGTCAGTTATGAAAGAGCATATTCATCATCTACTTGAACAAACGGTAGCCAATCTCAAGTCAGCAGGCATCCTGCCGGCGGACCTGGAAGCCCGCGTGCAAGTAGACCGATGCAAGGAAAAAGCTCACGGCGACCTGGCTACCAACCTGGCCATGCTGCTGGCCAAACCGGCCCGCAAGAACCCGCGTGAGCTGGCCACTGCCATCATCGAGCATCTGCCTGCCTCCGACCTGATCGCCAAGGTCGAGATCGCCGGTCCCGGCTTTATCAACTTCTTCTTCGACCAGCGCTGGCTGGCCGGTCAGGTCGAGGCCATGGTGACCTCTGCCAACGCCAACGTACGGTTGCCCGCGCCACAAACCGTGGTGGTGGACTACTCCGCCCCCAACGTGGCCAAAGAGATGGCGGTGCACCACATCCGCTCTACCGTACTCGGTGACGTAGCCGCTCGTGCGCTGGAGTTCCTCGGCCACAAGGTGGTGCGTGCCAACCACATCGGCGACTGGGGTACCCAGTTCGGCATGCTGATCGCCTATCTGGAGAAGATGGCCAACGAGCACGCCAGCGACATGGCGCTCAAGGATCTGGAAGCCTTCTACACCCAGGCCAAGCGTTGCTACGACGAAGACGAAGCCTTCGCCGAGCGCGCCCGTAACTACGTGGTCAAGCTGCAGGGTGGCGATGAGTACTGCCGCACCATGTGGAAGAAGCTGGTCGACATGACCATGGAACAGAACCAGATCAACTACGACCGCCTGAATGTCTCCCTGACCAACAAGGACATCATGGGCGAGTCCATGTACAACGACATGCTGGCGCAAATCGTTGCCGACCTGAAAGCCAAGGGGCTGGCGGTCGAGAGCGAAGGGGCCACCGTGGTCTTCCTGGACGAGTTCAAGAACAAGGATGGCGAGGCCATGGGCGTCATCATCCAGAAGAGCGATGGCGGTTTCCTCTACACCACCACCGACATCGCCTGTGCCAAATACCGTTATGAGACCCTGGG
Organism: Aeromonas sobria; assembly: GCF_000820145.1. Classification (GTDB taxonomy): domain Bacteria; phylum Pseudomonadota; class Gammaproteobacteria; order Enterobacterales; family Aeromonadaceae; genus Aeromonas; species Aeromonas sobria. Next base: position 94,441 of record NZ_CDBW01000004.1, read on the forward strand.
CGCCGACCGTGTCATGTACTTCATAGACTCCCGTCAGCACCAGCACCTGATGCAGGCCTGGACCATCACCCGCAAGGCGGGCTATGTGCCGGAATCCGTCCCGCTCGAGCACCACGCCTTCGGCATGATGCTGGGCAAGGATGGTCGTCCCTACAAGACCCGCTCCGGTGGCACCGTCAAGCTGGTTGACCTGCTGAACGAAGCGGAAGAGCGCGCCGCTGCCCTGCTGGAGAGCCGCAACAGCGACCTCTCTGCCGAAGAGAAGGCCAACGTGGTCAACGCCATCGCCATGGGCGCGGTCAAGTATGCGGATCTCTCCAAGAACCGTACCACCGACTACATCTTCGACTGGGACATGATGCTGTCGTTCGAAGGTAACACTGCCCCTTACCTGCAGTACGCCTACACCCGGATCCAGTCCATCTTCCGCAAGGCCAACATCGATGCCAGCACGCTGACCGGCAACGTGACCCTGAACGAAGAGGCCGAAGAGGTGCTGGCCCAGAAGCTGATCCAGTTCTCCGATGCGGTCAACGGCGTGGCAGACAAAGGCATGCCGCACCTGCTCTGTACCTACCTGTACGAGTTGTCCGGCAACTTCATGACCTTCTATGAAGCCTGCCCGATCAACAAGGATGGCGTGGACGAAGCAAGCCGTCAGAGCCGTCTGCTGCTGTGCGCCGCCACCGCCAAAGTGCTCAAGCTGGGCCTCGGCGTACTGGGTATCCATACCCTGGAGCGCATGTAATAGATGGCAACCCGGGATTATGTCGGCAGCCGCCCGCGACGTCGGGCGGGTGGCCGCAATACCAAGAAAGCGGCCCCTCGCCGCTTTCCTGTTATTCCAATCCTGCTGGTCGCAGCACTGCTGGCAGGCTTTGGCGGCTTCCTTTACATGATCAATGGCAAGGGCAACGACGCCCCCACCATTGAAGAGCAGGTAAAGGCCAACAAGCCAAAAACGCAGAATAACGGGCTGCCACAGGAGAAGTGGAGCTATATCGAGCGGCTGGAGAACAAGCAGGTCGATATCATAGAGCCACCGACCCAGCCAGGTGTGCTGCCACCACCACCGGCAGAGACCCTGACCCTGCAGCCGAGCAAACTGCCGCAACCGGTGCCGACCGACATCCCCCAGCCGGGTACTCCGATTGGCCAACCCAAGCCTTATCTGCCCAATCCGGCGACCACCCCCTCCACCTCGGGTGCACCGGTTGCCAGCGCGCAAGAGCAGGCGATCGACCGCAAGGCCGACCGGGAGCGGATGGAGCGGGAGATCCGCGCCGAGCTGGAACGGGAGCGCGCCGCTGCCGCCAAAGCCCAGCCCGCCAGTGCCCCAGCACAACCGGCCGCGACCGACAATGGCCGCTATATGATGCAGTGCGCCGCCTTGCGCTCGCAGGATTCTGCAGAGTCGCTCAAGGCCCGTATCGCCTTCACTGCTGGGCTCTCTTCCAGCTTGCAGGTGATCAATGGCGCCAACGGCACCGTCTACAAGGTGATGGTTGGCCCCTTCAACGGCAAGGCGGCCGCCGACGCGGCCAACAGCAAGCTGCAGGGCTCCGGCATCAGCGGCTGCATTCCCAAGAAAGGATAATTCTCTTACCGATGACACAGGGCCGGGTGGCAACATCCGGCCCTGTTCTTTTGGGGCCGCTCACCCCCTCGGCATCCCGTCACAGCGTTTATCCCGATAAAAGGCAGGGTTGAAAAGCCGCTTTGCCATCCCCATCTTTCTTGCCATGCACAGTCAGGCCGTCATTCGGCTCAAGCGAGGTAAGTAAAGTGACTACCATAGTTTCAGTTCGCCGCAACGGTCAGGTCGTCATCGGTGGCGATGGCCAAGTCTCTCTTGGCAACACCGTCATGAAGGGCAACGCCCGCAAGGTTCATCGTCTCTATAACGGCAAGGTGCTGGCCGGTTTCGCTGGCGGTACCGCCGACGCCTTCACCCTGCTTGAGCGTTTCGAAGCAAAACTGCAGGCCCATCAGGGTAATCTGGAGCGCGCCGCCGTGGCGCTGGCCAAAGATTGGCGCACCGATCGCGCCCTGCGCCGCCTCGAGGCGCTGTTGGCCGTGGCCGACGAACACAAATCTTTCATCATCACCGGCAACGGTGACGTGGTGCAGCCAGAGCACGATCTCATCGCCATCGGCAGCGGCGGCAACTTCGCCCAATCCGCCGCCATCGCCCTGCTGGAAAACACCGAGCTGGATGCCAGGAGCATCGTCGAGAAGTCCCTCAAGATCGCCGGTGATATCTGCGTCTTTACCAATGGCAACCACACCATCGAAGTGCTGGACTACGCAGCCAAATAACGGCGCGAGCCAACGACCACATTCTTCAAGGGGTGGGCCCTGCCCGCCCCGGATACAGGAACCCTATCATGTCCGAGATGACTCCAAGAGAAATCGTCCACGAGCTGGATCGTCACATCATTGGCCAGGCCGATGCCAAGCGTGCCGTCGCTGTTGCCCTGCGTAACCGCTGGCGCCGGATGCAACTCGATGAAGAGATGCGCCATGAAGTGACCCCGAAAAACATCCTGATGATCGGCCCGACCGGGGTCGGCAAGACTGAGATCGCCCGCCGTCTGGCCAAGCTGGCCAACGCCCCCTTCATCAAGGTCGAAGCGACCAAGTTCACCGAAGTGGGCTATGTCGGCAAGGAAGTGGACAGCATCATCCGCGATCTGACCGATGTCGCCATCAAGCTGGTGCGCGAGACCGAGATGGAGAAGATGAAATTCCGTGCCGAGGAAGCCGCCGAAGAGCGCATCCTCGACGCCCTGCTGCCCAACCCGCGCAATACCTGGGGTGAGGAGGAGAAAGCCGACAACTCCAACACTCGCCAGATCTTCCGCAAGAAACTGCGGGAAGGTCAGCTGGCTGACAAAGAGATTGAGCTAGAGCTCTCCGCCAGCCCGATGGGGGTCGAAATCATGACCCCGCCAGGGATGGAAGAGATGGCCAACCAGCTGCAAGGGCTGTTCCAGAACCTCGGCCAGAGCCAGAAGAAAAAGCAGAAGATCAAGGTCAAAGAGGCCATGAAGGCGCTGATCGAAGAGGAAGCGGCCAAGCTGGTTAACCCGGAAGAGCTGAAACAAAAAGCGATCGCCGCCGTCGAGAACAACGGCATCGTGTTCCTCGACGAGATCGACAAGGTCTGCAAGCGTGGCGAAAGTTCAGGCCCTGACGTTTCCCGTGAAGGGGTTCAGCGCGACCTGCTGCCGCTGGTCGAAGGTTGCACCGTCAACACCAAACACGGCATGGTCAAAACCGATCACATTCTGTTTATCGCCTCCGGCGCCTTCCAGATCGCCAAGCCGTCAGATTTGATCCCCGAGCTGCAGGGTCGTCTGCCGATCCGGGTCGAGCTGACAGCGCTCACCACCAATGATTTCGAGCGGATCCTGACCGAGCCGAACGCCTCCCTGACCGCCCAGAGCAAGGCGTTGATGGGCACTGAAGGGGTCAATATCGAGTTCACCAAAGAGGGCATCCGTCGACTGGCTGAAGCCGCCTGGCAGGTCAACGAGCGCACCGAAAACATCGGCGCCCGCCGCCTGCACACCGTGATGGAGCGGCTGATGGAAGACATCTCTTATGATGCCTCCGAGCAATCTGGTGCGACCTTCGTCATCGACACCGACTACGTCAACGCCCACCTCGGCGCCTTGATCGAAGACGAAGACCTGAGCCGCTACATCCTGTAAGCCTGCTCAACACCCCGCTGGTCGAACGCCTCCCCGTATGGAGGCGTTTTTTTTCATCTCCCCCCATCCCACTCCCTTCTTTAACTACCCCGACAACCTGCCAGATCCACTGCACCACTGGTCTACCTACTTAGATATAACTATTAATCTCAAGGGATTACCTCTGACGAGATATATAAATAGACACTTGATTTGCATCAATTGCCCGCCCCGACCGACTGGGTAGCCTAGCCCCAGAATGATGTTTTATTACTCCAAACTAGAGGCAATCATGAGCAAAGTCAGACTGGTCGTTGTGGGCAACGGCATGGTGGGGCACCGCTTCATCGAAGAGCTGATCGAGCGGGCCGACCCGGGCCGCTACGAGATCACCGTCTTCGGTGCAGAACCCCGTCCCGCCTACGATCGCGTCCATCTCTCCTCCTATTTCTCCCATCACACCAGTGAAGATCTCTCCCTCGTCAAACCCGGATTCTACGACAAGCACGGCATCCGCCTGCTGCTCGGCGAAGCGGTGAAAAAAATCGACAGGGCCAACCGCGAAGTGCACTCCAACAAGGGCACTGTGGTCGGGTACGACAAGCTGGTGCTGGCCACCGGCTCCTACCCCTGGGTGCCCTCCATTGCAGGCAGTCAGCACCACGAGTGCTTCGTCTATCGCACCATCGAGGATCTGAAAGCCATCCGCAACGCCGCCAAAAGCGGCAAGAACGGGGTGGTGATCGGTGGCGGCCTGCTTGGCCTTGAAGCCGCCGGCGCCCTCAAGGCATTGGGCCTCGAGACCCACGTGGTGGAGTTTGCTCCGGTGCTGATGGCCGAACAGCTCGACGGTCAAGGCGGCCAGCTGCTGCGCCGCAAGATCGAATCCATGGGCGTGCAGGTGCACACCAGCAAGAGCACCAGCGAGATCCTGATGAATGGCGGTGAGCAGGCGAAACACCGCCTCGCCTTTGCCGACGGCAGCCAGCTGGAAGTGGATGTGGTGGTCTTCTCCACCGGCATCCGCCCGCAAGACACCCTGGGCCGCTACGGTGATCTCGCCATCGCCGAGCGCGGCGGCATCGTCATCGACGATCACTGCCTCACCTCCGATCCCGATATCTACGCCATCGGCGAGTGCGCCGCCTGGCAGGGCCGCTTCTTCGGGCTGGTGGCACCGGGCTACAAGATGGCCCAGACCACCGTCGATCATCTGCTCGGCGGCGACAGCCGCTTCGAAGGGGCGGACATGAGCGCCAAGCTCAAGCTGCTCGGCGTCTCCGTCGGCTCCATCGGTGATGCCCACGGCCGCACCCCGGGCAGCCACAGCTATGTGTTTCAGGATGATCAGGCTGGCGTCTACAAGAAGATCGTGGTGAGCGAAGACAACAGCCGCCTGCTCGGCGCCGTGCTGGTGGGTGATGTGGAAGATTACGGCAACCTGCTGCAGATGATGCTCAACGCCCTGCCGCTGCCGAGCCACCCGGATACCCTGATCCTGCCCGCCTACGCCGGTGCCAAGCCGACGCTGGGGGTGGATGCCCTGCCGGAAAGCGCCCAGATCTGCTCCTGCTTCGACGTCTCCAAGGGCGACATCGCCCAGGCAGTAGCCGAGGGTCACACCACGCTGGCCGCCATCAAGCAGCATACCAAGGCCGGTACCGGCTGCGGCGGCTGTGTGCCGCTCATCAGTCAGGTACTCAACGCCGAGCTGGTGAAGCAGGGCATCGAGGTCAACAACCACCTCTGCGCCCACTTCCCCCACTCCCGTCAGGAGCTGTTCCATCTGGTCAAGGTGGAGGGGATCAAGAGCTTCGACGAGCTGCTGGCCAAGCATGGTCAGGGCTATGGCTGCGAGGTGTGCAAACCGACCGTCGGCTCCATCCTCGCCTCCTGCTGGAACGAGCATGTGCTGAGCCCGCGCAACACCCCGCTGCAGGACACCAACGACATCTTCCTCGGCAACATGCAGAAGGACGGCAGCTACTCCGTCATCCCGCGCATGGCCGGTGGCGAAGTGACCCCGGAAGGGCTGCTGGCGGTGGCCGAAGTGGCCCGCGACTACCAGCTCTACACCAAGATCACCGGTGCCCAGCGCATCGGCCTGTTCGGGGCCCAGAAGGATGATCTGCCCGCCATCTGGCGCAAACTGCTGGCGGCCGGTTTCGAGACTGGTCAGGCCTACGCCAAGGCGCTGCGCATGGCCAAGACCTGCGTCGGCAGCACCTGGTGCCGCTTCGGCGTGCAGGACAGCGTCGGCCTCGGGGTCTTCCTCGAAAACCGCTACAAGGGCATTCGCACCCCCCACAAGATGAAGTTCGGTGTCTCCGGCTGTACCCGCGAATGTGCGGAAGCCCAGGGCAAGGATGTCGGCATCATCGCCACCGATGCGGGCTGGAACCTCTACGTGGGTGGCAACGGCGGCATGAAGCCGCGCCACGCCGACCTGCTGGCCTCCGATCTCGACCGCGAGACCCTGATCAAGCTGATCGACCGCTTTATGATGTTCTACGTCACCAGCGCCGACAAACTGCAGCGCACTTCGGTCTGGCTCGGCAATCTGGAGGGGGGCGTCGACTACCTGCGCGAGGTGATCGTCGATGACAAGCTGGGGCTGGCCGAGACGCTAGAGCGCGATATCCAGACCCTGATCGACAGCTACGAGTGCGAATGGTCGCGCACCCTCAACGAAGAGGAGGCGCTCAAGCGCTTCAGCCACTTCATCAACAGCGACAAGCGCGATCCGGACGTTCAGTTCGTTGCCGAGCGCGACCAGCACAGACCCGCCACTCCGGCCGAGCGCATCCCCGTCTACCAGATCGAGGTGGAAACCAAATGATGAAACTTGCCTGCCAACGCAATGACATCCTGTCGGGCTGCATGGACGTTTGCGCCCTGCTCGATAGCCAGTTCATCCAACTCGACGTGGAGATTAAGCGATGAAATTAGCCTGCCAACTCAACGACATCCTGCCGGGCACCGGTGTCTGTGCCCTCATTGAAGGTCGCCAGATCGCCCTGTTCCGCCCGAGCGCGGCGGCCGAGGTGTTCGCCATCGACAACCGGGATCCCTTCTTCGCCGCCAACGTGCTGTCGCGGGGCCTGATCTGCGAACACGACGGTGAGCTCTGGGTGGCCAGCCCGCTCAAGAAGCAGCGCTTTCGCCTGAGCGATGGCCACTGCTTCGATAACCCGGCGATGTCGGTTCAAAGCTACCCCGTTGCAGTACGCGACCAGCAGGTCTGGGTCGCCGTCTAAAGCCGATTTCACTCTCTTTCGGGCTGCCTGAGGGCAGCCCTTTCAAGGACTCACAAGATGTACACGGAAACCATCAACAAGTGCGCTGCCAACGCGGCCCGCATCAACCGCTTCGAGCGCAGCGACAAACTCGGCTTCTGGCTCAGCTCCGCCATGGCGGGGGCCTATGTGGGCCTTGGCATAATCCTCATCTTCACCCTCGGCAATCTGGTTGATCCCGCCATCCGGCCGCTGGTGATGGGAGCCACCTTCGGCATCGCCCTGACCCTGGTCATCATCGCCGGCTCCGAGCTCTACACCGGCCACACCATGTTCCTCACATTCGGGGTGAAGAGCGGCAAGATCACCATGGCCGACCTGCTGCGCATCCTGCCCCAGACCTGGGCGGGCAACCTGATTGGCTCCGTCGTGGTGGCGCTCATCTACTCCTACGGCGGCAGCCTGCTGCCGGACGCGGGCAGCCTGGCTCACAAGGTGGCGCTGGCCAAGACTCAGGCGCCGGCGCTGACCCTGTTTATGAAGGGGATCCTCTGCAACTGGCTGGTCTGCCTCGCCATCTGGATGGCGCTGCGCACCGAAGGGGCCGCCCGCTTCATCGCCATCTGGTGGTGCCTGCTGGCCTTTATCGCCTCCGGCTACGAGCACTCCATCGCCAACATGACCCTGTTCGCCCTCTCCTGGTTTGGCGCTCACTCAGACGCCTACACCTTGGGCGGCATCGGCCACAACCTGCTGTGGGTGACCCTGGGCAACACCGTCTCCGGCGTTCTCTTTATGGGCCTCGGCTACTGGTATGCCACCCCGAAAGCTGAGCGCCCGGTCGCGGTGACCGACGCCACCAGCACCGCCAACCAGACCCAAACCGCCTGATCAGGAGGCCCCATGGACTACTTGCCCATCTTTTGCCGACTCGACAACAAACCCGTGCTGCTGGTCGGCGGCGGCGAGGTAGCGGAGCGCAAGGCGCGCCTGCTGCTGGATGCCGGTGCCCGCCTCACCGTAGTAGCGCCCGAGCTCGACCCCGAGCTGGCAGCCCTTGCCGCAACGGGTGAGCTCGAATGGCTGGCCGGTGAATTTGCATCGGAACAACTGGCGGGCAAGTGGCTGGTGGTGGCCGCCACCGATCGGCGCGAGGTGAATGCGCTGGTCTACCAGAGCGCCAATCAGGCGAGGATCTTTGCCAACGTGGTGGATGACCCGAAACGCTCCAGCTTCATCATGCCGTCGATCATCGATCGCTCGCCGCTAATGGTGGCCATCTCTTCCGGTGGTAAGGCGCCGGTGCTGGCCCGGCTGCTGCGGGAAAAACTCGAAGCCCTGCTGCCGCAACATCTGGGGGCCGTGGCGACCTTTGCCGGCAGCCTGCGGGATCGGGTCAAGGCCCGCTTCGCCACCATGGGAGAGCGGCGCCGCTTCTGGGAGCGGCTGCTCGGGGCTGACCGGCTCGGGCAGGCGCTGGCGCGGGGCGATAGCGCCTCTGCCCACCAGCTGGCCGACAACCTGTTTGCCGACGAAAGCCACACCGCTGGCGAAGTGGTGCTGGTGGGAGCAGGCCCCGGCGATCCGGGTCTGCTCACCCTGCACGCCCTGCGCCAGATGCAGCAGGCGGACGTGGTGGTCTATGACCGGCTGGTCTCTGACGAGGTGATGGCACTGGTGCGCCGGGATGCCAAGCGCATCTTCGTCGGCAAGCAGGCGGGCAACCACTGCGTGCCGCAGGATGGGATCAACCAGCTCTTGCTGGAGGAGGCGAAGAAGGGACAACGGGTGGTGCGGCTGAAGGGGGGCGACCCCTTTATCTTCGGCCGCGGCGGCGAAGAGCTGGAGACGCTGGTTGGTACTGGCATCGGTTTTCAGGTGGTGCCCGGCATCACCGCGGCCAGCGGCTGCGCCGCCTACGCCGGTATTCCGCTGACCCACCGCGATCACGCCCAGAGCGTGCGCTTCGTCACCGCCCACGGCAAAGGTGGCGCCCGAGATCTCGACTGGCCACTGCTGGCCAAAGACCAGCAGACGCTGGTGTTCTATATGGGGCTCTCATCTTGCGCCACCATCCGCGAACAGCTGCTGGCCCACGGCAAGGCGAGCAACACGCCGGTGGCGTTGATCGAGCGCGGCACCCAACCCTGCCAGCGGGTCATTCGCGGCACCCTCGATGAGCTGCCCACGCTGGCGGTGGGGGTCGAAAGCCCCGCGCTGATCATAGTGGGCTCGGTGGTGACTTTGGCCGACCAGCTCGCCTGGTTTGGCGAGGCGCCACAGCTCCAGCGAGCCCTCGCCTGAGAGATTCTCGGCAAACGATCATGAGGCCACCAGCAGGTGGCCTCACTTTTACCCCCCTCTTCTCCTATCACGGTCATAACCTGCTGTTTTAAGTCTGGTATCCTATGGGCATTGCGCCCTTGGCCACTCTTTCAGGAATTCATCCATGTCTCTTCCCATCAAGAACAGCGCCCGGCAGCGCGCGGAAGACAGATCCCGCATCCTTAGCCTGCTACTGACTGACGACGCCCTCACCGATAGCTTGCTCGACCCGCAGGTCGAACAAGATGCCGAGCAGCGGGACCAGACCAGCGAATTGAGCGGGCTGGCCAACAACTTGCCGGCAGCCGACGTCGCCGATGCGCTGGAGTCACTGCCGCCCGATGAGCGCCATGCCCTGTGGGCACTGGTGGATGAGGCACGCCGTGGCCAGATATTGGTAGAAGCATCCGAAACCGTCTGGGACAGCCTGATCAGCGGCATGAGTGACAAGGAGCTGCTGCACGCCCTGCGCACTCTGGATATCGACGACCAGATCTATCTGGGCCAATACCTGCCGCGCAACCTGATGGGACGGCTGCTTACCTACATGGCCCCCGCAGAGCGGGATCAGGTGCGGGAGGTGATCCGCTACGGTAAACATACCGTTGGCGCCATGATGGACTTCGAGATCATCACCATCCGCCCCGAGGTGAGTCTGGCCACGGTGCAGCGCTATCTGCGACTGCGTCGCAAGATCCCCGCCAACACTGACAAGCTGTTCGTCATCGACCGGCGCAACCACCTGCTGGGGGAGCTGCCCCTGACCACTGTGCTGCTCAACAAGCCCGCCACGCTGGTCAAGGAGGTCATGACGCAAGATCCGGTCACCTTTGATCCGGAAGACAACGACGAAGCTGCGGCCCGTACCTTCGAGCGGGATGACCTGCTCTCCGCCGCCGTGGTGGATGGCAAGGGCAAGCTGATGGGCCGTATCACGGTCGAAGAGGTGGTCGATCTGGTTTATGAAGAGAGCGATACCGATCTGCGCCGGATGGGGGGTATCAGCGAGGATGAAGATGTGTTCGCCCCGGTTGGCAAGGCGGTCAAGACCCGCTGGGCCTGGCTGGCCCTGAACCTCTGCACCGCCTTTGTTGCCTCCCGGGTGATCGGCATGTTCGAGCACACCATTTCGCAGCTGGTGGCATTGGCGGCCCTGATGCCCATCGTCGCCGGGATCGGTGGCAACACCGGCAACCAGACCATCACCATGATAGTGCGAGCGCTGGCACTGCAACACATTCAGGCGGGCAACCTCTCTTTCCTGTTAGTGCGCGAGCTGGGGGTGGCCCTGATTAACGGTCTGGTGTGGGGTGGCATTATGGGATTAGTGACTTTCTTGCTGTATCAGGACCCTGCGCTCGGGGGCGTCATGACCCTGGCCATGGTACTCAACCTGCTGGTGGCGGCCCTGATGGGAGTCATCATCCCCATGACCATGACCCGCCTTGGCCGCGACCCGGCGGTAGGGGCCAGCGTGATGATCACCGCCATCACCGACACCGGCGGCTTCTTTATCTTTCTGGGGCTAGCGACCCTGTTCCTGCTGTAACAAGCTACCTCTCCATCATCAAAAAACAGGCCCACCGAAGTGGGCCTGCTGCTATCTGTGTGGTCGGGAATATCGCGATAAAGGGCGCTACTCCCGCTCCTTCACATAAGGGGTGCCGAGCGCCTTGGGCGCCACTGCACGGCCGATAAAGCCCGCCAGCAGGAACACCGTCAGGATGTAAGGCAGTGCCTCGATGGCCTGTACCGGAATAGCGAAGTCACCGATAGTCACCCCCTGCAGCCGGATGGCGACGGCATCAAGGAAACCAAACAGCAGACAGGCTGCCAAGGCACTCCAGGGGCGCCACTTGCCAAACACCAGTGCCGCCAGCGCCATAAAGCCCTTACCCGCACTCATGTTGGGGATGAACTGCGCCGTCTGGGCTACCGCCAGATAGGTGCCGCCGATACCCGCCAGCAAGCCGCCGATGATCAGCGCTGTGTAGCGCATCCGCACCACCGAGATACCGGCGGTATCGACCGCTGCCGGAGCCTCGCCCACCGCCCGCAGCCGCAACCCGAAGCGGGTGCGGAACATCACCCACCAGGCCAGCGGGACGCAGGCAAATGCCACGTACTCCAGCAGGGAGTGGCCACTGAGCAGCTCGCTGTAGAGCTGGCCGATCACCGGCACATCATAGAGCTCCTTGGCATAGGGGAACTCGATGGGGGCGAACCGGGCATCGCCGGACAGTGCCGGGGTCTGGCCACCCTGATCGAACCAGTAACGGCCCAGAGTAACGGTCAGACCGGCCGCCAGAATGTTGATGGCCATGCCGCTCACCACCTGATCACCACGGTGGGTGATGGTGGCAAAACCGTGCATCAGGGCAAACAGGATGGAGACGCCCACCCCGGCCCCCAGACCCACCCAGGCAGAACCGGAGACCGCAGCCGCCGCACCACTGGCGAACGCCGCCGCCAGCAGTTTGCCTTCCAGCGCGATGTTGACCACCCCGGAGCGCTCGCAGAACATGCCCGCCATGGCGGCGAGAATGAGCGGCGGCGCGGTACGGATGGTGGCATCCAGCATCAGGATCAGAATTTCAAACATGATCAGACTCCCTTGGCTTGCGCGGCTGAACGGTTGGCAAACGCCAGATAGAGCTGCTCGATGCGCGGACGCATCATGTGCTCAAGGGCGCCACAGAACAGGATCACCAGACCCTGCAATACCACCACTATGTTGCGGTCAACCCCGAACTCGAAGCTGAGCTCGGCGCCCCCCTGATAGAGGAAACCGAACAGCAGGCTGGCGATGATGACGCCGACCGGATGGTTGCGCCCCATCAGCGCCACCGCGATACCGGTGAAGCCGAACCCTTCCACGAAGTTGAGTTTGATCTGGTGCAGCTCACCCTGCAGCACGTTGAGGGCAAAGAAGCCCGACAGCATGCCGGAGATCACCATGGCCAGGATCACCACCTTGGGATAGGAGATACCGGCATAGGCGGAGGCACTTTGGCTGGCCCCGACCGAGCGGATCTCGTAACCCCAGCGGGTGTGCCAGATAAAGACCCACACCAGTGCCGCGCAAATCAGCGCCCAGATAAAGCTGATGTTGAGCGGGCTGTTGGGCATCTCCATGCCGAAGGTGCTCGCCAGCGAACTCATCTTGGGCAGCCAGCTAGCCTCGGCAAACACCTTGCTCTCGGTCGCCATCGAGCCGGGCGGCTTGAATACCTCCACCAGCAGATAAGCCATCAGCGAGGCGGCGATGAAGTTGAACATGATGGTGGTGATCACGATGTGGCTACCGCGTTTGGCTTGCAGCCAGGCCGGAATAAAGGCCCAGGCCGCACCAAACAGACCACCGGCAATGATGGATAGCGGCAACAACAAGGCGAACGGCAGCACATCGCCGAGGGTCAGACAGACCAGACCGACCCCGAGGCCTCCGATATAGGCCTGACCTTCACCACCGATATTGAACAGACCGGCGTGGAAGGCGACCGCCACCGACAGACCGGTAAAGATAAAGCCGGTTGCGTAGTAGAGGGTGAAACCGACCCCTTCACCGGTGCCGAACGCGCCGTACCACATGATCTTGGCGGCATCGATCGGGTTGATGTCGAGGTAGTAGAACAGAATGGCCGACACCAGGAAGGCCAGCAGGATGTTGACCGCAGACAAGACGCCCACGGAGACCCAGGCAGGAATACGGACTTGGCTCATCAGTGGGCCTCCTTGGCAATCTGGTCAGGCACTGGTGTATTGACCATCATCAGACCGGGCTGACTACAAATGGATGTGATGCTCATGACTTAGCTCCTTGGGGCTGACTGGCAGCCACCTCGTCGGGAACTATGTTCGCCATCATCAAACCAATGGTGCGCTCATCAGCCTTGGCACCATCCAGCTCGCCGACGATGCGACCATCGGCAATCACCAGGATCCGGTCAGAGAGGCTCATGATCTCGTCCAGCTCCACCGAGACCAGCAGCACCGCCTTGCCCTTGTCACGCATGGCGATGATCTGCTGGTGGATATACTCGATGGCGCCGATGTCGACCCCGCGGGTCGGCTGGCCGATCAACAGCACATCCGGGTTCTGCTCCACTTCACGGGCGATCACCAGCTTCTGCTGGTTACCACCGGAGAAGTTGGCGGTCTTGTGATCGGGATGGGGTGGGCGCACGTCCCACTTCTCCATCTTGGCCTGACAATCCTGCTGGATCGCCTCCTTGTTCTGCAGCCACCCCCGGTTGTATTGCGGGCGGCGGTGATAACCGAGGATAAAGGCCTCTTTCGCCTCGAAGCGGTTGATCAGCCCCATCTTGTGGCGATCTTCCGGCACATGGCCAAGGCCGTAATTGCGCACCTGCTCGGGATCAGCCGGATGCTCTGCGCTCACCTTGTTGATCCCGCTCTGGCTGCTGATGGTAAAGCTACCCTTGCTCGGCTTGATGATGCCGCCAAGCAGGCTGAGCAACTCGGACTGGCCGTTGCCAGACACGCCAGCGATGCCGACCACTTCACCGGCCCGCACCTCGAAGCTGACCGATTTGACCCGCTCCACCTTGCTGGCGTCGAAGTAACTGAGCCCCTCGACCTTGAGCTTGGCCTCCCCCGGTTGGGTTGGCCCTTTATCGACCTTGAGCCGCACCTTGCGACCCACCATCAGCTCGGCAAGTTGTTCCTTGTCGGTATCCTTGGTGGCAACGTGCGCCACCATCTCGCCCCGGCGCATGATAGAGACCTGATCGGTAATGGCCAGGATCTCCCGCAGCTTGTGGGTGATGAGGATAATGGTCGCCCCCTGGTCCCGCAGTTTTTTCAGCACCTCGAACAGGTGATCCGCCTCTTGCGGGGTCAGTACCCCGGTCGGCTCGTCGAGGATCAGGATGCGGGCACCACGATAGAGCGCCTTGAGAATTTCGACCCGCTGTTGCAAGCCAACCGGCAGATCTTCGACCTTCTCGTGCAGCGGCACGTCGAGGCCATAATCCCGCGCCAGTTCGCCCAGCAGTTTTTCGGCCGACGCCACGCTCTGCTGAAGGTGCCAGCCGTTCTCAGCGCCGAGGATGACGTTTTCCAAAACAGTGAAGTTGTTCACCAGCATAAAGTGCTGGTGCACCATGCCCACGCCTGCGGCAATCGCATCTTGTGAGCCATGGGGTTTGAACGGTTTCCCGTCGATCAGCATCTCGCCTTTGTCGGCATGGTAGAAACCATAAATGATGCTCATCAGGGTGGATTTACCGGCGCCATTTTCGCCGACAATGCCGTGGATACTGCCTTTGCGAACCTTAAGGTCGATCAGCTTGTTGGCGTACACTTCGCCGAACCGCTTATCGATACCTCTTAATTCGATGGCATAGCGATCTGTCTGGTCCATGATGCAGCCCTGCGTTTCATGAAAGAAGACTAAAAACCGGCCCGTGCGGGCCGGTCGTGCGTTGAGAGTCGTAGCAACTATCTAATTAGTATTTGCAGGTGTTATCGCTCATGTAGTCATGAACTTTGATCTTGCCTGAAATGATGTCGGCCTTGATGGCATCCACCTTGGCTTTCATTTCCGGGGTGATCAGCTTCTCGTTGTACTGATCCAGTGCCCAATCCACACCGCCCTCAGCCAGACCGAGGTTCTGGATACCCGGCTTCCACTGGCCTTTGGCAGCGTCATCCCAGGTTTTGTATGCGGCCAGACCGACCGACTTGACCATGGAGGTCAGCATGGTGCCCGGTTGCAGGTGGTTCTGGTTGGAGTCTACGCCGATGGCCAGTTTGCCTTCGTCTTTGGCAGCCTGGTAAACACCGATGCCGGTACCGCCAGCAGAGGCATAGACCACATCAACACCCTTGGCGAACTGGGACTTGGCCAGCTCGGCACCCTTGGCCGGGTCAGCAAACGCCGCCGGGGTAGAGCCGGTCATATTTTGCAGCACGTCGATCTTCGGATTGACGTATTTGGCACCCTGCTCGTAACCGCACTGGAATTTGCGGATCAACGGGATATCCATACCGCCCACGAAGCCAACCTTGCCACTCTTGGAGGCGATGGCCGCCAGCGCACCCACCAGGAAGGAACCTTCATGCTCCTTAAAGATCAGTGACTGCACGTTCGGCTTATCAACCACCATGTCGATGATGGCGAACTGGATGTTCGGGAACTCGCCAGCCACTTTCTCTACCGCAGAACCCATGTTGAAACCGACCGCCACGATCGGCGTGTTGCCACGGCTGGCCAGACGACGCAGACCCTGCTCGCGCTGGGCTTCGTTCTGGGGTTCAAACTCTTTGATCTTGACCCCTTTGTCCTTGTTGAAGAGCTCGACGCCGTTACGGAACACGGCTTCGTTGAATGACTTGTCATACTTGCCCGCGGTGTCATAAATCACGGCTGGCTCGGCGGCAGCCTGAACAGAGAGGGCAGTCAGAGTGAGGGCGGCCACAGTGGCCAGCTTGAGCACTTTAGTCACGATCGTATCCTTGATTGTTATTAAGTGAGGGAACTTGCTTGCCTGTTAAAACAGGCTATCTAGCACGCAGGGTTACTCTAAGTCAGCCCCGATGCGGGTCAAGCAAATGATAAGGGAAAAACGTTTGCGTTAACGGTTTGAATTATAAGCAAATAACCTTATAAGGAGTTGTTTTTTAGCTACTTTTCAGTTTTTTATGCTGACAATTAAAAGACCCAAACGACATTTTGCTTATTGTTCAGCAAGTTACTGTAAACCGTTTTCCCCACTTATTCACCTCTCCCCCCGATCAGCCCGTGATCAGGCTCGCAAAATCCCCATAAACAGCGCGAGCAAGGGTTGGCTGCAGCTGGAAACCTCCCGGCGATCATCTTGCTGCGCCAGCCAAAAATGGCCGCACCGGCGCACCTGCAAGCCCCCATCTCGCCCCTCCCCCCGAGTTTGGATTTGGTCTGACAGGGGGATAGCCGTATAATCCCCGCCTGTATAAATAAACAGGAGTGGTGATGGACGTTTCAACCCTGCTCGACGGGCTCAACGACAAACAAAGAGATGCCGTTGCGGCCCCTCGTAGCAATCTGCTGGTGCTGGCCGGTGCCGGTTCGGGCAAGACCCGGGTGCTGGTGCACCGCATTGCCTGGCTGATGCAGGTGGAACGCTGTTCACCCTTCTCCATCATCGCGGTCACCTTTACCAACAAGGCAGCGGCAGAGATGCGCGGCCGGGTCGAGAAGGTGTTGGGCAGCATGCAACGCGGCATGTGGATCGGCACCTTCCACGGCATCGCCCACCGTCTGCTGCGGGCCCACCATCTGGATGCGGGACTGCCGCAGGATTTCCAGATCCTCGACTCCGACGACCAGTACCGGCTGATCCGCCGCGTCATCAAGGCGCTCAACCTCGATGAGAAGCACTGGGCCCCGCGCGCCGTGATGAGCTACATCAACGGCAAGAAGGACGAGGGGTTGCGCCCCGGCGACATCGATCTTTACGGCGACCCCGTCACCCGCACCTATCAAAAGATTTACCAGACCTATCAGGAGACCTGCGATCGCTCCGGTCTGGTGGATTTTGCCGAGCTGCTGCTGCGCGCCCACGAGCTGTGGCTCAACCGGCCGCACATCCTTGAACACTACCGCGACCGCTTCCAGAACATCCTGGTGGACGAGTTTCAGGATACCAACGGCATCCAGTACGCCTGGCTGCGGATGCTGGCGGGCAACAGCGGCAAGGTGATGATCGTCGGTGACGATGACCAGTCCATCTACGGCTGGCGCGGTGCCAAGATCGAGAACATCCAGCGCTTCCTGACCGACTATCAGGGGGCCGAGACCATCCGCCTCGAGCAGAACTACCGCTCCACCGCCAATATCCTCAAAGCGGCCAACAGCGTCATCGCCAACAACTCGGACCGGCTTGGCAAGGAGCTGTGGACCGAGGGGGCCGAGGGCGACCCGATTTCCCTCTACGCCGCCTTTAACGAGGTGGACGAAGCGCGCTTCGCGGTCGGCCGCCTCAAGGATTGGAAAGAAAAGGGCGGCTTGCTCGCCGACTGCGCCATTCTCTATCGCTCCAACGCCCAGTCACGGGTGCTGGAAGAGGCGCTGATGCAGGACGCCATGCCCTACCGCATCTACGGCGGCCTGCGCTTCTTCGAGCGGCAAGAAATTAAAGACGCCATGGCCTACCTGCGGCTGATCAACAACCGTGGCGACGACGCCAGCTTCGAGCGGGTGGTCAACACCCCGACCCGTGGCATCGGCGATCGCACCCTCGAGATCCTGCGCGGCAACGCCCGCGATCAGGGGCTCAACCTGTGGCAATCGGCCAAGGCGCTGCTCAATGACAAGGTGCTGACTGGTCGCGCTGGCAACGCGGTACGCGGCTTTGTCGATCTGATCGACGCGCTGGAAGAGCAGGTTGGCCTGCTGCCGCTGCACCAGCAGGCGGATATCGCCATCCAGAACTCCGGCCTCAAGGCGATGTATCTGGCGGAAAAAGGCGAGAAATCCCAGGCGCGGGTAGAAAACCTGGACGAACTGGTCACCGCCTGCCGTCAATACAAGCGCCCGGACGAGCTGGAGGATATGAGCGATCTCTCCGCCTTCCTCGCCCATGCGGCGCTGGAATCCGGCGAGAGTCAGGCGGACGAATATGCCGATGCGGTGCAGTTGATGACCTTGCACAGCGCCAAGGGGCTGGAGTTCCCGCTGGTGCTGCTGGTCGGCGTCGAGGAAGGAATGTTCCCCAGCCCGCAATCCACCGAGGAATCGGGCCGCTTGGAAGAGGAGCGCCGCCTCTGTTACGTCGGCATGACCCGCGCCATGGAGAAGCTCTACATCTGTTATGCCGAGAGCCGCCGCATCTATGGCCGCGAAATGCAGCACAGCGTGAGCCGCTTTATCCGCGAGATCCCCGCCGAGTGTCTGGAAGAGATCCGGCTGCGCACTCAGGTCAGCCGCCCGACCCAGTACGGCCGCTTTAGCCAGAACGAGGTGCAGCAGAGCTTCGACGCCAGCGGCATCAAGCTCGGCCAGCGGGTGCTCCATCCGAAATTCGGCGAAGGGATAGTGCTCAACTTCGAAGGGGTCGGCCAGCAGAGCCGGGTGCAGATCCAGTTCGACGACGTCGGCGCCAAGTGGCTGGTGACGGCCTATGCCAGATTGGAAGCGCTTTGATTTCTTCCGCCTTTTGATGCAACCAACCCGGCTTAGGCCGGGTTGATTTGTGATATTTATAATCACAACAGCCATAAGCTTGTGATAGTCAGAATAGGTTTGGAATTCGAACAGGCATTCCTAATCTGGCATCATCTCGTTGTATTTTCAGATAGGATCAATAATGACAATAAGCAAGAGCCACAAATACAATCAGTTAAAATGGCTTTACTCAGCATTAAGTGGCTTATGTGCCGCATATTTTTTAGCTTTATTTAGTGGTTCGCAGAACATTGATAACTCTATCTTACTATTACTTTCCACGATCTGTTTCGCAATATGCTTCCCTTTATATACAACGTTTGCATTAACTCATGTCTATATATATGAGTTAGATGCACCTATTGAAAAGTGTGATTATGTGTTGAATCAGCCATGGGTCATCAACATTACTATCATCAGTGCAGCGATCCTAATCGCAGGTTTCACTTTCCTTATAGGTTATTTTTCTTTGACTGTGATGTGTGCTTTTATCGCTGTAATATGCATTTGCTTTATTTCATTTGTTAAGTTAATTCTTGCTTTATCCAAAAGCACAATATCATCCAATATTGATACCGAAGTATCTCATTTCAACAGCGACACTGCCGAACCATCGACAATAATTTTACCACTACATTTACGAATATTTAGATGCATTTTGGGAGTGTTTGCACGTAGAGCAACTGCTATAGGTTTGTCATTGTTACTACTTGGAGCCAGTTATCTAATTGACTCATTTTTTTTCAGCACCTAATTTCCTATCGAAAAGTGCAGGGGTAATTACATTCATAGGTTTAATTATGACCATAAAGCACAGCTACTTATTTTACATTGGCAGTCCTGAACAACTTTTATCAAGAGATTATCAGGAAACTCAGTGCGGCCCATCAAGTAATTATTTTTTACAAAATAACAAGCACATGAACAACGTATTTTCAAAGGCAACTGACGAGGGCATAGGACTTATTTTGATATTAGTTGGAACGGCTATAGGGTCTTTCGGCTCGTACATACCACTAATATCAATACCAACAACAATATGGTCATATTAATAATTTCAGACCGTAGGCTCCACCACGGAGCCTACTCAGGTTCGATACTATAGTTACGAAAAATGAGGGATGACCTCATCTACGTAAACTCAATTTTAATCTGCAACTCTCTTGAATAACCGGATGAGAATGCGCCTTGGAAGATGGTTATTAAATTCAAGTCCGCGCCGAAAGAAACATCTAAAAATGCGACTCCTTCATAGCTTTGTCCTGAGTTGTTGTTAGCAATGATGTGTTCAGCCAATGCTTTAAGCTCAGGGAATGCAGTAATCTTATATAATGACTCTGATGCTTTCTCTATATCAAATACCCCACGTAATTTCATGTCAAAGCTAAAAACATCTCTTCTTTTTAAGTTTAAACCTAACTTAGGCGCTAAAGAGATCACTTCTTTGCTAATTGAAATAACAGTATCTGCAGAGACTTCCGTTCTATCTGATATATATATCCTATTTGCATTAAGATTGAGAAATGTCTTTATTATCCCATCTTTGACATTTTCCCACATACATTGAGAGTAATTAGAGAGTTTGATAAGGCGATTTGTGTTATCAATGGTGTATATACCTACATCGATACTATCCAAACCTAAAGTATTTGCAACAGACTCAGCATCACAAACGATTATCTCTGAATCATCAGAATTCATATTTTTTATTATCTGCTCAAACTGCTCTTTTAATTTGAACATCCCTTTAAAAATTCCGTTATTATATTCCACCTCTCCGTCTACAATAGTTTTTTTGGGTACGATAACTGACTGAGAAAGCAAATCAACTCTTTGATGTTTTTTCCCAGAACTGATTTTGGGGACTTTCTTTATTTGTAAGTTTTTTTTGCTGGTAGCAGCTTGGTATAAAACGTTTGCCGCGTAAACTAGATTAGCCTTGGATGCGAAATTCTTTATATTCCAGAGGACAGTATTATCGGTATCCTCTGGCGGGGTAAACTCTTTATTTATGAAATTAATGAAGTCAGTATTCTCACCATCAACTGTCACATAACCATTGCTGGAGTTTGGTGTATTGGAGACTAATAATATATCCATGGCTATCCCTAAATTGATTCGGTTAAAGATGAGAGTGAAGAGTTTTTATCCATAAAAACTTACATCACTCAACACATATGTTTCATAAATCTACTTAACCAGCTTGCTCTCCATCACCCCTTGTTTACCCTCCTCTTCACTGACCTGACTCAGCTTGGAGCGGGCCATCAGCAGGCCCATTTTGACCTCCTGCCAGACGTAGTAATTTTTACCCGCCTCGGTGCTGAGGGTCAGGGTGGCATCGTTCTCCGACTTGGAGGTGATGGTGTGGCTGCCCGGCGTCACCTGCTTGAGGATATAGCTGTGGGCCACAGTGTCGCCTACGGCAAAGCCATCCACCAGCACTGGCATTTTAACGGCTGTGCCGAAGGTCTCGTTGCGATAGATATAGAGATTGGCCACATCCTTGGGCGCCACAAACTGCTTGGCCTGCGCATCAGCGGTGGCATCGGCCATGGGTACGGAAGCACAACCGGAGAGCAGCGCCGCCGACAACAGGGCGGCACTCATCATTACTTGCCTGAACATAGTCGTTATTTTTTAGTGGGGTAACGGGGTGTAAAGGTTCGCATGAGGCTTTGCTGGCTGACAATCGCTCAAATCGAGCGGGGTGTGACCGAGTTCAATTTTTCGGCATTTGGCTGCCGCCGCCATCCCTCTCGCCAAATCGGCCACTGCACTCAAGCCTGAAAGGCAGCACAAGCAGGAAACATTGATTTATCTTGCCTTTCAGCCGTATCCATCCGGCGGGTTGGGCTGGTTTTTAATGACGCGATCATCCGAATATGTTTCGATATTCGCCCCTGCACCTCTCTGCAAGCAGAGCAATATCTGCACATCGACGACATCGCCAAGGATTATCAGTGCCTACTGGATTTATGAACCACGCCCACGCCAGCCGACTGGCGATAAGAACCCGCGCATCTCTCAGCAGGATCAATTGGCCGCTCTACCTGGCGCTTTTGATCACAGCCGCTTTACCGACCATCTATACCACCACGCGCATCTACTACCTTGGCGATCTCCCGACAGAGTGGGGCGTCAACATTGCAAGCCAGCTGGCCTGGGTCAATCTGGGGCTGGAAGTGGTGCAGGAAGCGCTGATTCTGCCGTTGTTCTATCTCTTGGGAAAAACACTCCATGAGCGTGACGCCACACTGAACAAGCTCAAAACAGGCCTCATTGTCACCGTCGGGATCTACTCCCTCTTTACGGGTCTCATTGCACTCTTCGCCATGCCACTGGTGCAAGCTATGGCTCAAAGTCCGGAACAAGTTGCGGCCACCGTGGACTATATCCGTCTCGAAATGATTGCCACGACACTCTTCAATGCAGTTCGATTCCTGACCATATTTTTCGTCCTGCAAGACTGGCGCCGTGTCATATATACCGTTCTTGCCATCCAGATTCTGGTCAGTGTCACCCTTGATACACTCCTGCTCAGCCAGCTGGAATTTAGCTTGCGGCTAGGGGTCAACGGCATCGCGTACAGCAACATAGTGGCAAGCATCTGCACCCTCGTTTATGCACTCGTAGTGGTCCGGCAGAGATACCGGCTCACCTCTGCTGACTTGCA
This sequence comes from Aeromonas sobria, assembly GCF_000820145.1. GTDB lineage: Bacteria > Pseudomonadota > Gammaproteobacteria > Enterobacterales > Aeromonadaceae > Aeromonas > Aeromonas sobria. The sequence goes on from NZ_CDBW01000004.1 coordinate 116,542, forward strand.
TGTCCAAGCCAACTTCGGATGGATACGGGAATGGTTCCGAGTTGGCAAATGGAGCGGCGTGGACTCATTGATACGGAATGCTTTCTTCCTTATTTTCATCATCAGAATGGTCAATGTTGTCGAAGAACAAGGGACATTCTGGGTTGCCAACAGCTTTATATGGGGGTGGTTACTGCTTCCGTTTTTACCGATGGCAGATCTCATCAAGCAAGATGTGTCACAAGGAGACAAGCTCCCGCATTGGGACAAAATGCTAGGCTACTTCACAACCTGCGTCCTCATTGCAATTGTATGGATACTCCTCTCACCAGGTTATGAATGGTTCATCAGAAACATCCTCAACACAGCTATCACCCAGCATCTTCACCTGATCCTGCTTTCGCTGCCGTTTTACATGCTGTTCATGTTCAACACCTGCATGGATAGCGTCTTGTATGGCCGGGGACAAACCCGTTATTTGGCCATTCAATCGGTTATCACCAACGTCACCGTCTATGGCACCGCCTATGTTTGCTACCTGCAAGGCTGGTTGACGCCATCACTCGATGGCATAGCGATTCTCTTTGGGTGCGGTATTGCGGTGGACACGTTGGTGACCGGATGGCTCTACAACCGGCACCTCCGACAAGAAAATTACGCAGTCTAGGCCATGTATGTTGCTAAAGCAGACGGCATCTCCCAGACGACTCAAACCGGCTTGAAGCGATGTAATTGAAGGGCGGGTAAACAGAGAGAGGAAATCAGAAACCCGGCCGCCAGATGGGGCGCGGCGGCCGGGTGAATTGTAAAGAGTAGGGTGACAGGGAAAGGGATCAGCCTAGTCTAATCAACTCGATGGGCGCGTAACGCTCTTGAGTGTTGGCCAGCAGCACGCACTTCTCATGCTCCGCCTGATAGGGGGTCATGTGGTCGGTGTGGGCCTCTTTCAGAAAATCGACTGCGCCAGTGGCGGCAATCATGACGCGCTGACCCAGGTTCAGCACATTGCGGTTACGGTCATAGATCTTCATGTCATTCTCCTTTTCTAGGGTCCTGGCGGATGCGGATGCGCAGGCGTGTGTCCAGGACAACGGCATTCAGCCTACGCCCCTGAAAAAAGGTGATTTATGTCACAGATCAAAAAAGGGGCAATGAGGGACTCGCAGGTTCAAAAAGCGAGCATGGCCGGTTGGCCAGCCGTTGTCGCGCGCAGTACGCCTCCCCTGCCCTTTTCGTCGTGACGGGCTCGAACCTGACAGGGGATGGGGTATATTGGTGGCCGATTAGCCAGTCTCATTCACTGTGGCCGCGCAAGCAGGCCGTTGTTTCAACAAGATGGAGAGTGCTCATGAATCGCGACATTACCGCCCAGTTTATCAAGATGCTGACCAACCTCGACCACTGTCTGGCCAAGGCCGCCGCCCATGCCGAGGCGAAGCAGTTCAACGTGGAGAACTTCTTCGGCGAGCGGCTGATCGTCGATATGCTGCCCTTCAGCAAACAGGTGCTGATCTGCTGCGATTCGGCCCGCTCCGTGGTCGCCACCGCCAGCCACAGCGAGCTGCCGGTGCTGGGGGATGACCCCAAAACCATGGCGGATCTGCGCGCCCATATCGGCAAGACCATCACCTATCTGCAAAGCAAGCTGGACGCGGACTACAGCCAGTATGCCAGCGCCCGCTACGTGCCCCACTGGGCGGGTGGCAAGGGGATGGATGGTCATACCTGCGTCCATGAGTACGGCATTCCCAACTTCTACTTCCACCTCACCATGACCTATGCCCTGCTGCGCCAGGCCGGGGTCGATCTCGGCAAGCGCGACTATCTGGGCGGGCTCAACCTGCAATAAGCGCCGCCCACTCGGGGCGAACAGATAGCAAAAGCCTGCCACGCGGCAGGCTTTTTTATATCGGGTTGTGCAGAGCTGGTGCGCAGAAGGGCAAGCGCCCTAGAAGGGGCCGTTGCTCTCGCGCAGCTTGTCGGGCAGGCCATCGTGATCACCCAGCTCGCGCTCGGGAACGTCGTCCCAGTGCAGCTTGCCGAGGGTGATATTGCGCTCGGGGTGAACGGCGTAGTGGATGCGGTTGTCCTCCCGATCGGTATCGCCGATGCAGAGCAGCCGAACAGTCTCTTCGGTGTTGTTGATAAAGGCGTGGGACAGCCCGTCACCGGCCTTGAAGCCCACCGAGTCACCCGGTTGCAGCCGATAGAGCACGCCATCGAGCCAGACATCCGGCGTCCCTTCCAGCACGTGAACGAACTCGTCCTCGGTCTTTTCGGCGTGGGGCCAGCTGGTGCGGTGGCCGGGTTCGACGATCTCGTGATGAATGCCGATGCGGCTAAAGCCGAAGTGCTTGCCGAGGGCGCAGCCGCGAGAAAGGGGCTCCTGACTGCCGGAGTAGTAGCGCGGCATCTGCTCTTGCAGCTCGCGCCAGTGTTTGATGCTGGGGTGGCGGGTCATCATGATTCCTTATGCTGTGAGGGGCGCTCAGAACGGGCCGTTGCTATCACGCAGTCGGTCGGGCAGACCATAGTGCTCGCCCATGTCGCGCCGGGGCACATCGCCCCAATGACGTTTGCCGATCTGGCGGTTGTACTCGGGGTGCAGGGCATAGTGGATGCGGTTGTCGGCGCGATCCCTATCCCCCACGCAGAGCAGCCGCACCGGTTCATCCGTGTTGTTGATAAAGGTGTGGGCCAGCCCGTCACCGGCCTTGAAGCCCACCGAATCCCCCGGTTGCAGCCGATAGAGCACGCCATCGAGCCAGACATCCGGCGTCCCTTCCAGCACGTGGACGAACTCGTCTTCGGTCTCTTCGGCGTGGGGCCAGCTGGTGCGGTGGCCGGGCGCCACCAGCTCGTGGTGAATGCCGATGCGGCTAAAACCGAAGTGCCTGCCCAGCGCGCTGCCGAGGGACATCCGCTCCTCGCTGCCGGGGTAACATCCCGGCTCCGGTTCTTGCAGCTCGCGCCAGTGTTTGATATTGGGGTGACGATTCATAGTGATTCCTTTTCTATGAGGATGCGGTCACGGGAGGGGTCATCCTAACTGCCAGAATGCGGGGGAGAAAAGCAGAAATCGGCCGCCGGTTTCCCCGCTGACGGCGAGACGGCGGACTCGGCAGCGGGGCGATTGCCCATTCGGCAAGGGCTGCGCGGCCATGCGACCGGCAGTTGCGCGGGCAAAAATGCAGACAACAAAGAGGGAGCCGCTGGCTCCCTCTCTCGATCTTGTCGGCACCTGTTTTCGGATGCTTATTTGCCGCTGTTATTTTCCGATATTGTCCGCTAGCTGTTTGGCACGATTGGCCGCCCACTGGTCGATCATCTTCTCCATCTCCTCGGCGGTGATGGGCGAATCCTTGTGGGTGGTGTCCGGGCTCTCGCGGGCATCCATCACCCGTACCAGCAGCTTGCCGCTCTGGGAGTCGAGCAGCTGGGCCATGCTGCCCACCTTGAGCAGATAGGGCTCTTTGCCGATCACTTCACGGGTGACGTTGATGGCGATCTTGGCGGGCAGCAGATCCCGCAGTTTGGGGTCGGGACGGGTCAGGTCGAAGTTGGTGACAGCGGCCTGGATCCGCATGACTTTCGGGCCGGGGGCGGTGGCGATCTTGACGCCGTGCTTGATCAGCTCGCTCTGAAACTTGTCGTGGTAGTAGCGGCCAATCTGGTTCTGTTCGTTGGCGGTCAGCAGATACCACTGGCCATTCTCTTGGCGGATAAACTGCAGCGGATCGAGCAGCACCTCATTGTATTGGCGCAGGTCAACGCCCGGCTCCTTGTAGACGCGCTGGTTAGGGTTGCTCTCGCTCGGCTGGAAGGCGCTGAAGGGAACAGTTTGCAGTGACTGCAAGCTGTAGGAGACCTGATCTTTTACAGCGCAGCCACCCAGAAGGGCCGCAGCCACGGCAACCATCACGACCTTTTTCATATTTGCTCCTGCATTTTACTGTTTGTTTTTGCTGTGGATTTCGTACCACATGGCTGGAGAACCCGTGCTGGATGCCGCCAATCTCACAGAGAAATAACCTATTCATCACCTTCCCACAAGGGACAGATCAAGATTGTTCAGCTCACATCCAAGTTGTCATAATTGCGGCACTTTTGTACAGGGTCGGCCAAGGAGCGAACGGCAATCTGGCGAGGGTTCGGTTGTTTAATCTGGCTACTTGGGGCTGCGGTTGGCGTTCTGTTTTTTCAAACGATGCGGGCCCGCAGGCGGCGTGAGTTGCACGGGGAAATACTTCAGAACGGGCGATGACCGATCATCAGCCATCTTGCGTAAACGGGCCTGCCACCGGACAAGCGGCAGGCTCATTCATCAGTTATCGAGATCCCAGGGGCACTGCTTGACCAGCCCCTCTTTGCCGCTGGCGACGATCGCCTGCTGCACCATCCGTTTGTAGCGATTCTTGATATGGGCGGGCAGCGCGGGCACCAGCAGCCGCTCGTCAAACTCCGGCAGCGGGCGATCCGGCAGCACCGCCTGCTCCTGCGGGCTGAGGGGCGGCCGGGAGGCCATATTGCTGGCCGAAATGGTGGGCGTGCCCACCAACATCTGGCGTTGCAGCGGCGCGCTCAGCAGAAAATCCACCAGCAAGTAGGCGGCCTTGAGCCGTGCAGGATCATCGCCAACATGGCGGGCGATGGAGATCGCATCGAGGGCATAGATGGCCCCCTCCTGCACCATGGCGATCCGCCACTGCTGCTCGTTCTGCTTGTTGCACTCCACCAGCTCCAGCCCCCAGGTGGTGGCAAAGGTCTGCTGGCGCAGATCCTCACAGCGGTTGGCCTGATTGAACCAAAAGCCGCGACTGGCTTGCAGCCGCTGCGAGAGCTGCTGCTCCACCTCTTGCTGCAAGGTCTTGTCGGCCAGCATCTCGCCGCTGGCAAACAGGGCGGGCGACTTGCCGAGGGAGAGCAGCACCGAGAACAACAGCGGCTCGAACTGGTCGCAGAACTCGGCAAACTGGCCCGGCGGCGAGCTGTTGGCGAGCACCTGCCAACTGGTGGGCGCTTGCGGCACCTGCTTGCTGTCGTAAGCGAGGCTGAACATGGCGTAGGAGAAGGGCACCGAGTAGTTACGCTCCCCCTGCTTGTCATATTCGGTGTTCTTGAGGGCGGGCTTCACCTCGGGGTAGTGCTGCAGGCGACTGAAATCGATGGGGAGCAGCAGCTTGAACAGCGGCTGGTGATGGGCCTTGTAGAAGTAGCTGGTCGGCAGCACCACATCGGCGCTGCGGGTGCGCAGGGCGCGGTAGACGCTGTCAAAATCGGTCAGCAGCGGCTCGATCCGGCTGACCGTCGCCTCCACCCCATGGGCTTTAGCGTAGTCGGCAAACTGCTGTTCATAACCCACTGGCAAATAGCCCCATTCAAGCAATCTGAGCTGAACCGGAGCCGCCAGCGCCGGGGTCATCCCCAACAACCAGCAAAGAGGCAGTAGACGCATGGCCAAACACTCCTGACAGGTAAACCTTGCTGGAGTATAGGCCCATGCGCCGACTTATCAGGCCACCAGCTCGGCCCCCATGCTCGCCAGAATGGAGAGGCTGACCAGCGCAAACAGCACGCCGGTCACCAGATTGAGCGGCCGCTGCACCCGCTGCAGCAGGCGCTGGGCACGATCGGTGGAGAGGCTCCACGCCAGCAGTCCGAACCAGCAGAGGGAGATGATGAAGAGCTCGCCCACCAGCAGGCTGCGGGTCACCCCATCCACCTCTGGCGTCACCATGGCAGCCAGCAGACCGATAAAGAACACCAGCGCCTTGGGATTGAGCAGATTAGTGGCGAGACCAGTGCGTACACCCTTGCCCCAGCCGCGCAGCTCGTTGGCGGCGCTGGCCATCACTGTACTGCTCTGCTGGCGAGCCGCCATCAGGGCGCCCCACCCCAACCAGCCCAGATAGAGGGCGCCGCAGCACTTGATCACCATAAACAGCAGCGGGTGACTGGCGATCAGCATGCTGATCCCGGTCAGGCTGAGGGTGGCGTGCACCATGATCGCCAGCGAGATGCCCAGCGCCGCGCCAAGGGCGGTCGGTCGGTGCAGGCTGGTGCGCAGGATCAGGGCGAAATCGGGGCCGGGGCTGGCCAGTGCAATCAGGTGCATCAGGCCAAGGGTAACGAACAGACTGGTCAGCATAACAACGCTCGTTTTAACGACGGAGAACCAGCATGGCGGATCAGCGGGGGGCACGGCTTGTAAAAAATTGCATCTGGGCACGAAACTCGGCGGGCGTAAGACCGAATGCCTGGCGAAAGCCGTGGTGGAAGTGACTCTGATCGAAGAAGCCGACCGCCAGCGCCACCTCGCTCACCGCCATCCCGCTCGCCAGCAGCCGCTTGCCCTGCTCCAGCCGCAGCCGTTTCAGCCAGGCGTAGGGAGTCATGCCGCTGCGCTTCTTGAACTGGCGTAAAAAAGCGAAGCGATCGAGCCCGAGCAGCCCCGCCAGCTCTTCCAGCGAGTGGGGCTCGTCGAGGGCGGCCATCAGGTAGTCGCGCAGGAATCGCAGCTGGGGATCCGCCAGCTGGTGCACTTCGGGGGCCAGATGCAGCAGCTCCCCCAGCAGGGCGAGCAGCTGGCTCTCGATCAGCAGGCCATCGGCCTTGGGATTGTCGAGATAGCCGTGCAGCTGGGCAAAGCCCTGATAGAGGTCGGGGCGGCTCTGCAATCCCTTATCGAAGAAGGGTTCCGGCTGCTCCGGCAGCCAGAGCGCCAGCTGCTGCGGATCGATGGCGAAGACCCGCACCTCATACCCTTCCGGCAGCAGGCTGAGGCCATCGTGCACCTCATCCGGATTAACAGTAGAGAGCACCCCGCGCACCAGATGGTGACTGTTACCCTTGTGGATAAACTTCTGGCCACCCCGCTGCACCAGCCCGATATGGTAGTCGAGATGGACATGGCGGCCGTAGCTGAACGCCCTGTGGTGGGAGTGCGACAGCTCGACCCCCGACAGGTGCGGGGATTGCCAGTAGCGGATGAGGGAATCGGTGGTATTCATGGCTTATAGATACACCAGCAGCGGGCCTTGGGCTTGTAGATTATTGCACGCCACCCCTCTCAACGCCCCCACAGCCGCGGGGTCGACTCCACCAGCGAGGCGAGCGGCACCCGCTCTACCACCTGACGCATGCGCTGCACCAGCTCGGGATTGGCATCCCCCAGCGACTTGGTCAGCACGATATGCACCTGCAGCGGGGTGACCGGCAGGTAGATGAGGCGGGTCGCCGCAGGGAGTTTGGCGCGAAAATGGTTGGCGGAAATATCGTTTGAGAAGAGTGCGGCATCAATCCGCCCGCGCAGTAACTTCTGCATGTTGCCATGCTCCCAGCTGAGCTGGGAGAGGGTGTCGATATGGATCTGCGGATGCTGCAACAGCGGCGGCACGATCGCCTGACTCGACCAGCCGATGGTGGTGCCGTAGAGATCTTCCTGCCGCTCGACCGAGTGAAGTCGCGATGGCACCAGTACCACCAACACCGGCCGCAGCAGCAACAGGTGGGGGTCGATATAGCGAAAGTGGCGAGCCCGCTCCGGGCTGTAACTCAGCAACGGAGTCAGATCGCACTCGCCGCTCTCGAGGTTGCTGAGCAGCCGCGCCACATTAAGCCCCTGCCACTCGATGGTGCGCCCGATCGCGGGTTCGATGTGGCGGCGAAAGTAGTCGATCACCGGCCCGGAGACCTTGCCCTGCTGATCGATAGTGACCAGCGGCGCCAGCTGGAAGACGCATCCCCGCAGTGGCGCATTGGCCGCCACGGCTTGGCTGATGGTCATAAATGGGAGAAGAAGTGCCGATAGCAGTAATAACAAACGCATACCCGAACGAGAGATGCCCATAAGTGTCGACCCGATACCCTGATAGCCATCAGCATGGCACAAGGCAAAGGGGCGGGCTATCTCCTCCCACCGTTTAGCAGCCTCTTGTGACCCCTATTTCCACTACCACCGATCACCCGTTTTATTGCGGTAAAAATCAATAAAGCCGCTGCTCTGATGGATTTTTAGGTCTTGAGATATAGTGTTGCCCCATTCATCAAACCGACGGGTGATCGCCCCGCCGGACAGGTAGATTCATGAGACTGTTTTTGCTGTTGTTGTCGTTGTTCGCCACGACCGTAAGTTCTGATGAAAAGCCGCGCCTACCCTATTACGACTGGGGTCGCTGCCCGTTTGAAGGTTGCACCTATCAGACGTGGACCACCAAGCAAGAGGTGATCGTCAGAGCCGAACCATCTTCTACTGCCAAGGAGCTGTTCCGGCTGCCCCGCGGCCAGCAGGTAGAGGGGCTGACCGGTGTCGTCATTACCGAAAAACCGGGGATCGTCGAGATACTCAGGCCAGCCAAACTGGGCTACAGCAAGGAGGGGGAAGGGCCGCTGTTTGACATGAAGGCAGGGGAAAAACTTTATCTCCTCGGCTGGCTGGGCGAAGGCAATGGCCTGTTCTGGTACAAGGGTAAAACCTACATCCTCGATTACGACTATGCGCGCAAAGAGGTCAGATACGGCCCGTCACCGCAGAACCAGTGGTGGGTAAAAATTCGGGACCAGCAAGGGCGTGAGGGTTGGGTTGCCGAAGCCAAAAACTTCGCCCATATGGATCGTTTCGAATAGTGACTGACAGCCAGCCCCCCAAGATCGGGGGGCTGGCTGTGGATGACTCACTGCCCGGGTTGCAGCTTCATCTCTTGCAGATACTCCAGCACTTGGGTTTTGTAGTCCGCCTGATAGGAGAACTTGGTGCTGTCGCACGCCGCAATCAGGTTCACGGCTGTGCAGAACAGGGTTGCAGCCAGCAGTCCCTTGCCGACCCACTGCGGGTAACGGCGGCTCCAGCGCACCAGCAGCAGCAGGGTCGGGAACAGGGCGTAGGGGAAAATCAGCATCAGGTGCCAGTAGTTGAAGGTGATGGGCGAAAGCGCCGCACTCACCAGTACCGCTAGCACCGCTGCCAACGCATAGAGGCCGAGCCAACTCTCGCCATCCACTTCGACACGATCACTGCGCAGCAGGCGTGACTTGAGATCGCGCCACAGCTGCCAGTTGGCCTTGGCCGCCAGCAATACCGTTGCCGAGCCTACCCCGTAGATCACCACTCGCCACAGCCAGACCGCCGCCAACTGCAGATATTCGTGGCCCGCCAGCCAGATAAACTGGGTGTCGTTGACCAGCTTGCTGGCAAACAGCCAGGAGCCGTAACGCAGCCAATAGAGCACCGACTTCAACACCGGATAGACATGCACCAGCCCCCAGCCTATATAGCGCTGACGCGCTTCGGGATCGGCTTGCTGCGTGATCGCAGTGTTACTTATAGCCTCCAACATATACGGGATCAACGAGGCACCGATCAACAGCGCAGCCACCACCACCCCGCTCCAGCTCACTTTGAGAATGCGGCGCCAGAAGAGGTAGGTAGACATCACCGCCAGCAGCGGCCAGGAGTAGTGCAACTGCATCGCCATGCCGATGGCCAGCAGGTGAACGATCATGTGCCAGAAGGAGGCCCGCTCGCGCATATGCCAGGCCGACCAACAGTGCATGGCGGAGAAGAGGAACAGATATGAGGGGTTGTAGAGCAGGCTCTCGTACTGGAACCAGGGGTTGAGCCAACAGAGCACCAGAAACAGCAGCCGCACCACATTGCTATTCAATACATTGCCATTCAATACACGGTCATCAAACACCTGGCGGATCACTGCATCAAACAGCAGGAAGCCGACCAACCGCATCGCCAGCAGCAACAGCATGGGGGCATAAGGTGAATCCCACAGCAGCAGCGGCCCACCAATCAGCCAGGCCGACAAACTGCCCGGCACATTGCCCACCGCACTCGCCGCATTGCCATAACTAAGCCAGACCCCCTCATAAGCCCCAAGGTAACCCTTGTAGAGCATCTGGGTCTGGTCGCCGGTGAGGAGTTGGTGATCGGAAAACAACCAGGAGAGCAGCAGCCCGGCAAATATACAGGCCGCGAATAATGCGTTATGGTATCGCCCACTAAGACCAATCATTGATCCACACCTATTTGAAAAAATTGCTAACGACTTTAACAGTTACCACCTGATTTTTCTCGTTTACGATTCACATTTTTAGTATATTTACCAGACAGTTATGAGACCTGCGGAGCAGTTATGACCCCACCAGTTAAAAAGTTTCTATTCATTGTTGAAGACTTGTATGGTGGTGGTGCAGAAAAGGTTCTGCTTAATACTGCATCATTACTAAAAGATGCCGGCGCCGAGGTAACGTTATATACCTTGCGGGAAAAAATAGACCATACGCTGCCTGACAATATTCATCCGGTTAATCTTGGTATTGTCACAAAACTGACTAAAGCCATATCCAATGTTGCAGTTGAAAAAATACAAGCGTCTCTGATCCTCAAAAAAATCAAAGAGACCTCACCTGACGTCATCATCTCATGCTCATGTGACAAAATTACCAGACACCTGCCTGAAACACTGAATATCTATTACTGGATCCACGGTAATGTCACCGGCTTTGCCAAAGATAACGCCAAAGGATATGAGAAATTCAAACGCTTTTATAATGGCAAAAAACTAATCTGCGTATCTCGTGGCATAGCAGATGATATTTTGCACAATGTAAAAGCCACCCCCAAATCGTGTCAGGTTATCTACAATCCGTTTGATATCGAGAAAATTCAGGCGTTGGCCGATGAGCCTTTCAGCAAGCCATTCGACAAGTACTTTATCCATGTCGGCACCTTCGAAGAGCGAAAACGCCACGATCGTCTCTTGCAGGCATATCAGCTAAGTGGCGTTGATACGCCACTCGTCCTGATGGGCAAAGGGGAGCGGCGTCCTCACATTGAAGCCATGATCGAGGAGATGAACCTTGCCAGCAAGGTGAAAATCATCGATTTTCAGAAGAATCCCTATCCCTATATCAAAGCTGCCCAAGCACTTATCCTGACATCAGATGCTGAAGGGCTGCCAACAGTACTCATTGAAGCACTCATCTGCCATACGCCAGTGATCAGCGTGGATTGCCCATCTGGGCCTGCTGAAATTATGGTGGGTAAACTATTACACAATTTAACTACGATTAATGACACAAAAAAAATAGCCTCGTTAATTTACGAAATAAACTCTAACAATGGAAAAATCACTAAAGATATGTATAATAAATTCTCAAAAAAAACAACTATAAAATTCTTTCTAAAACTATAATATCAAATGCTATATTTATGCCCCACTGATTGGGGCATAAATCATGATTTTTTATACCACATTTTCAAAAAACTTCTTTTTTTCTTTTTTAAAAACCTAAAAATAACTTGATCTAAGTATTGTAGCGATTTTTGTTTCCTTTGAGAGCATGTCAATACTCGATTAAAATATATAGACCGGCGGTCCATTAAACTCATATCATTTCTATCTAAAATTAGCTTTAAAAACGCTAAAAAATCATTCTGCACTATAGGGTTAGCAACACTGCTCGAAGAAACTCCATCCACCCCATATTTAATCGTATTTCTTTTTAAAATTTTAATATCATAACCTAATGTCAATGCTTTTACATAATAAGGATAATCTTCAATTAATCTATAGGCTGTATCAAAAAATCCAATTTCACTAAAAATATTTCGATGATAATATGTAGATGCACCAGATATTATATTTCCATGTAACAGCATATATCTTAACAACAGTTCACGTTGGCTAAAAAGACCCCATTCAATCTTAGCGGGTAGCGATGCATTTTCAATACCATTAGCAACAGGAATACGTAAACCAGTTACTATCAATACATTACTTTTCTCAAACTCGACAATTATATCATTTACTACCTTATCGTCGTAAAAACAATCATCTGCGGATAGCGGAACTATTATATCACCAGATGAGATTTCGATAGCCTTATTAAGTGCAGCCACTGTCCCTATATTTTCACTGTTTATAATTAATCGATTTTCAAAACAAACATCATGTAATAATGAATTTATATGCTCCACATTTAAATCGTTACTACCATCATCTAATAAAATATATTCAACGTCATACTTTTCATTTATTTTTTGATTTGCGACCGATTGTATAGCACTATCCAACAAATGCCAATTATTATAAATTAATGTAATAATAGATACCTTTCTAATTATCATAATACCATGCCTTGCATTTATTTTAGTAACTTATGTAACATATTAATCATTCAAAGCTTCAGATGTACTATTTGTTGAAAACATAGAGATCAACACTGAGAATAAAAACATGAAAAAAATAATTCCAGAGTTGTGGTTAATAAAAGCTTGGCTCAGGCTATAGTCAATAAGAGTTAATGATGAAACCGCCAACATACTGCTAACCAATAAATTATTCTTGTTTTTACTCGCAACCCAAAGTGGGTATAAATACAGCATAACCAACATACAGAAACCCACAGCCCCGCGTTTGGCTAACTCGTCCAAAAACTGATTATGTGCATGTGAGTTAAAATTATAAATGAACTCAGATATAGAACCATTATTATATTGATTTAATTGTGATAAGCGAATGCCATTATTCCCCCAACCAAAAATTGGTTTTTCCAGAAAAGAGTTATATGCACTTTCCCACAACTGCAATCGAATGCCTAGAGATGTGTCCGGATTCACACCATCAAAATAATGAACAACATCTGCTTTTGCATTAGATATTCTATCCATTACGCCACTTTGCGGAAGCATAGCCAAGAAAATCAACAAGGCACATACTGTGCTTGCATAGAGACCATCTTTCAGGGAGAGCTGTTTTCTAAAATAAAAAACTATTGTTAACAAGACGATTGGAAGTAAAACCCAGCCACCTCTAGTTCCAGAGAGAAAACTTCCTATACCACCCATTAAAAATGAGAGAAGCATAAAGGCAGCAATTCCTTTTCTCCCTATATTGCGGAACCAAAAAAAAGCACACAGGCATAACAACGCCAATGTCATGCTTATATTTCCGGACTGAATTGGCATGCTGTCATCAAAAGCTCGTGGCATTCTCAAATAAACTTTCTCATATATCGCAATTAGACCTGAGCTAATTGCTCCAATAGAAAGCCCAGCAAGAAGCACGTTAATATTCACGGGAAACAAACTCAATAAAGGCAATGTCATTGCAGCCATTAATAGGCGACTTGGTCGGTCTAACTCTTTTAGAACGCCACCATCAACCCAGACTGACACGGCTTGGATGATAAAAAAAGAGATGAATATATATGATAATATTCTCGCCTCAGAACTCATTGCCAAATAATACTTTTTACGCCAAAAGACAAAAACACTTGCCAAAACTAAAATACTGGGCCCATATCCATAGCCACTGGGAACAGTTAAAACTATTGCACCAAATAGAAATGCCGCAATTTGTACAATCAAATTTAGTCGAGAGCACTTTTTATCTAAAGTCACAAGTTATTTCCTGAACACATAATTACCGCGGATCTTGCGCCACAACCCGAACACATCAGTACGGGGGAAGATGGCGATCCGGCGGATCTGGTAGGGGTCCTGGTGCATCGCTTTTGGACCACTATTGGTAGCGACGGCAAAACGATACCCGGCGGCAATAGCCTGTTCCTTGGCGCTGTCGTTCATATCTCCGTAAGGGTAGGCGAATGAGAGCAGCGGATGGCCAAGCAGGGCCTCCAGTTGGCGTTTATTCTCCTGAATTTCATGGATTTGTTGCTCGGGTGTGAGCTGATTCAAGCGGGGATGGGTCAGTGTATGACCACCAATCTCCACATGACCGCTGGCGGCCAGCGCCTTGACTTGCTCACCACTCATCAATGAGACCTTGGTATCCGGATTGGTCGGATGCTCCACATCCCAACGGTTATAGCCTTCACCGGTGACCACATACACCACGGCTTTGTAACCATATTTTTCCAGCAGTGGCAGCATGCGGGTCAGATTGTCCTGATAGCCGTCATCGGCGGTGATCATCAGGTACTTCTTGCCGTATTGCAAACGGTGGATAAAGCCTTTGTCCGCCAAATCACGGAAGGTCAGGGTTTCATAGCCGAGCCACTTCATCAGGCGCAGATGCTGCTCGAACATGGCGATCGGCATCCAGGTGCCATGCACCCCTTTCTCGCTATCCTGCTCGATAAAGCGGTGGTACATGATGACCGGCATCTCGCGGCGCAGGGTTTCCACCACCGCATCCTGATAGATGGATTCCAGACCGGATACCACACCCTGCAAGCCATACTCATCCTGAATGCGTTGGCGAATGGCTTCCGGCACCACCTTGCTCGCAAGCGCAGATTCAACCTCTCCCTTCAACGCAGCAAAGTCGATAGCCAGATCCTTGGGCCCAATGTCACCGAAGTTGCTGGCCAGCGCCTCATCCAGATTCTGTTCCGTCACCAGACCGATCGCCTTGGCTTCGCCAATGGCAAAGGCGGGCCGACCGCAAAGCAGTGCTTCCATCGCTACCCGACCGGCGCCGATCACCAGATCGCTACCCGCCAGCAAAGCAGGCACATCATCGACATAACCGACAAACTCGGCACAGCCTTCGAAACGGGCAAAACGCTCCGGCACCTTGGTACCGCTGACAATCCGCACCCGACAGGCATCAAGATCAAGCACTTCGTCGAGCAGGCGGTAACAGAGCTCCCCTTTGGGGCCGCTCAGGCGACCGATGATGGCGATCACCGGCTTGGGATTGTCCGGCGCCGGCACGGGCTGGAATTTGTCGGTTTCGATACCGTTGCGCAGCACCTGCACGATCGCAGGATCGACCCCCAGATTGTCGACAATCTGATGGGCAATATCCTCACAAACTGCAACCGCTCGATAGCCGAGGGCATGGAACGCCTTGCGGGACGCGTGTACCGGCTGGCGACCATGCACAGTCGTGATCATCGGGGTGCCAGTCAGCTTGCAGGCCACATAACTGCTCCAGCCGGAAGCGCGAGAGTGAGCATGTACCAACTGGATATGGTGCTTCTTGATGAGATAGATGAGGTAAAAGACGTGCCAGAAGCGGCGCAGGATGCTGCGCTTGTTGAAGCGAAGCTTGAAGACGGGACCAAGAGTCGGCTTGGTCAGGGTATCTGACACATAATAGACGTTGTGACCACGCTGGGTCAGTTCGTTACCGACCGTGGTGGCATAGACCTCAGCGCCCGTTACCTCGAGCTGGGAGAGTGCCATCAATATATTCATCGCGCGGTTACCCGGTAGAGAAAAGAGGAACAGCAAGCAGCCACAGACACCAGAAACCGGAAGCAGGCGAGTGCCCACTTCCGGTTTTGCGCTCAAACTGCCGCGTTGTGCTCACCCGTTAGCGGTTGAGCCAAGCCATGTAATCCGCTACCCCTTCGGCAACGGTTTTAAACTCGGCGTCATAACCGACACTGCGCAGCTTGGTCATGTCAGCCTGGGTGAAGCTCTGGTAGCGACCCTTGAGGTGATCCGGGAAGGGGATGTACTCGATGGCACCCTTCTGATGATGCTTGATCACCGCTTCGGCCACGTTCTGGAACGGCTCGGCACGGCCGGTACCGCAGTTGAAGATGCCAGAGTGCTGCGGGTTCTGCCAGAACCAGAGGTTTACCTTGCAGACGTCGTCAATATAGATGAAGTCACGCATCTGGCCACCGTTCGGGAAGCCATCGCAACCTTCGAACAGCTTGGGATTCTCACCCTTCTTCACCTGGGTATTGAGGTGGAAGGCGACAGAAGCCATGGAGCCTTTGTGCTGCTCGCGCGGGCCGTAGACGTTGAAGTACTTCAGACCGACCACCTGAGAGTTGATCTCCGGCATCCAGCGGCGCACGTACTGGTCAAACAGCTGCTTGGAGTAGCCATAGACGTTGAGCGGCTGTTCGAACTTGGGATCTTCGATGAAGTTGTCGTTGCGGCCACCGTAGGTCGCTGCAGAAGAGGCGTAGATAAACGGAATTTCACGCTCGATGCAGTAGTGGAACAGATCCTTGGAGTACTCGTAGTTGACCTCCATGATGAACTTGCCGTTCCACTCGGTGGTGGCAGAGCAGGCGCCTTCATGGAAGATCACCTCGATGCCATCCCACTCTTCGAAATCGTCACCAGACACTATACGGTGCTGAAACTCTTCCTTATCCATGTAGTCAGCGATGGTCAGATCGACCAAGTTGACGAACTTGGTGCCGTCGGTCAGGTCATCAATGACCACGATATCGGTCCGTCCTTGAGCGTTCAGCTGCTTGACCAGATTGCTGCCGATAAAGCCAGCACCGCCAGTTACTACGATCATGGAGTTTGCCTCTCGTACGTTGATGGCTACATGTGACTGCTTGTTAAAGCTGTGTATAGTGAGCCAATTTGAAATTGCCGAAAAGTTTATCACGGGCGGTCTGGGGATTCGACCTTGTTAAAATCGCCCCCAGACGAAACCCGCTGGAGGAATGAGTGATGAAAACCAGAGACAGGATCATTCACAGCGCGACCGAGCTGTTCAACGATCAGGGTGAGCGCAACATCACCACCAACCATATTGCGGCGCACATGGGCATCAGCCCGGGCAACCTCTATTACCACTTCCGCAATAAAGAAGACATCATCCACTCCATCTTCGACCAGTATGCCCGCCATCTGAGCGAGAGCTTCGTCCCGACCCGCAACCGTGAAATCACCCTGCAGGATCTGATGGGCTATCTGGATGCCATCTTCTATCTGATGTGGCAGTTCCGCTTCTTCTACGCCAACCTGCCGGACATCCTGAGCCGTGACGAGCCGTTGCAACAGAAGTACCTCAAGGCTCAGGAGCAGATGCGAGCATCAGTGGTCGCCCTGCTCAAGAGCCTGCGCGAAGGGGGCATTATCGATGTCAGTGACGAAGACCTGCCGGATCTGGGCCAGACCATCAAGATGGTGGTGACCTGCTGGATCCCGTTCCAGATTGCCCAGGCGCCCAACACCCGCATCACCAAGCCGCTGCTCTATCAGGGAGTGTTGAAGGTGCTATTCCTGCTGCGCCCCTATGTGCAACCTCAGGTGGCCGGACAGATCCAGCAGCTGGAACAGCATTACCGTCAGCTGGCCCAACCAGCTGGGTGAGATCTGTTTCACATTTGTTGAATATCAGCACAATCATTTGAATTAGCCGCAACAGATTGCAGTAAAATGTTGCCCTCTGTTGATACGCAGCTGAAATAGCCAATAAGGATCGAGGATGTCTAACGGATTCTATCGTCACCTGACCGAGCAACTGAACCAGGTACAAGCTGAAGGGTTGTACAAGCAGGAGCGCATCATCACCTCCGCCCAGCAGGCCAGCATCGCCGTCGGCGGTGAGCAGGTACTGAACTTCTGTGCCAACAACTATCTGGGGCTGGCCAACCACCCGGATCTGATCGCCGCCGCCCATCAGGGGCTCGACAGCCACGGCTTCGGCATGGCTTCAGTGCGCTTCATCTGTGGCACCCAGGACCAGCACAAAGCGCTGGAACAGAAGATGTCGGCCTTCCTCGGCACCGAGGACACCATCCTCTACTCCTCCTGCTTTGATGCCAATGGCGGTCTGTTCGAGACCCTGTTCGGCGCCGAAGATGCCATCATCTCCGATGCCCTCAACCACGCCTCCATCATCGACGGCGTGCGGCTGTGCAAGGCCAAGCGCTATCGCTACGCCAACAACGACATGGCCGAGCTGGAAGCCCAGCTCAAGCAGGCTGACGCCGATGGCGCCCGCTTCAAGCTGATCGCCACCGACGGCGTCTTCTCCATGGATGGGGTCATCGCCGACCTCAAATCCATCTGCGATCTGGCCGACAAATACGATGCGCTGGTGATGGTGGATGACTCCCACGCCGTCGGCTTTATCGGCGAGAATGGTCGTGGCACCCACGAATATTGCGGCGTGATGGATCGGGTCGACATCATCACCGGCACCCTGGGCAAGGCGCTCGGCGGCGCATCCGGCGGCTATACCTCCGGCAAGAAAGAGGTGATCGACTGGCTGCGTCAGCGATCCCGCCCTTACCTCTTCTCCAACTCGCTGGCCCCCTCCATCGTTGCCGCCACCATCAAGGTGATCGACATGCTGGCGGAAGGTCACGACCTGCGCGCGCGCCTGAAAGAGAACAGCCGTTACTTCCGCGAGCGGATGAGCGCCGCTGGCTTCACTCTGGCTGGCGCCGACCACGCCATCATTCCGGTGATGCTGGGGGATGCCAAACTCGCCTCCGAAATGGCGAGCCGCATGCTGGCAGCCGGCATCTATGTGGTGGGCTTCTCCTTCCCGGTCGTGCCCAAGGGTCAGGCCCGCATTCGCACCCAGATGTCTGCCGCTCACACCCGCGAGCAGCTGGACAAGGCGATCGACGCCTTTATCCGCATCGGCCGTGAACTCGGCGTTATCTGATTTGAATCAAGGGGCTGCAGCCCCTTTTTTCTGCATTCATATTGAAGGAACAGCCATGAAAGCACTCTCCAAACTGCACAAAGAGGTCGGCATCTGGATGACGGATGTGCCGGCCCCCGAGCTCGGCCACAACGACCTGCTGATCAAGATCCGCAAAACCGCCATCTGCGGCACCGATATCCACATCTACAACTGGGACGAGTGGTCCCAGAAGACCATTCCGGTACCCATGGTGGTCGGCCATGAATATGTTGGGGAAGTGGTCGCCATCGGTCAGGAGGTGCGCGGCTTCGCCATCGGCGATCGGGTCTCCGGTGAAGGGCATATCACCTGCGGTCACTGCCGTAACTGCCGCGCTGGCCGCACTCACCTCTGCCGCAACACCATTGGTGTTGGCGTCAACCGCCCGGGCGCCTTTGCCGAGTATCTGGTGATCCCCGCGTTCAATGCCTTCAAGCTGCCGGACAATATCCCGGACGAGCTGGCTGCCATCTTCGACCCGTTCGGCAATGCGGTGCACACCGCCCTATCCTTCGATCTGGTGGGTGAAGATGTGCTCATCACCGGGGCGGGCCCTATCGGCATCATGGCCGCCGCCGTCTGCCGCCATGTGGGTGCGCGCCACGTGGTGATCACCGACGTCAACGAATACCGACTGGAGCTGGCCCGCAAGATGGGCGCCACCCGCGCGGTCAACGTCAGTAAAGAGAAGCTCGCCGACGTGATGAGCGAACTGGGCATGACCGAAGGGTTCGACGTGGGGCTGGAGATGTCCGGCGTGCCGAGCGCCTTCCAGGAGATGCTCGACAAGATGAACCACGGCGGCAAGATCGCCATGCTCGGCATCCCCCCTTCCACCATGGCCATCGACTGGAACAAAGTGATCTTCAAGGGGCTGTTTATCAAAGGGATCTATGGCCGCGAGATGTTCGAGACCTGGTACAAGATGGCCAGCCTGATCCAGTCCGGACTGGATCTCTCCCCCATCATTACCCACAGATTCCACATCGACGAATTCCAGCAGGGGTTCGATGCGATGCGCTCCGGCCACTCCGGCAAGGTGATCCTGAGCTGGGACAAATAGCCCATTTCAGCATTTGTTTACCCGAAACCCGGCGAATGCCGGGTTTCTTTTTATCTCCACCGCCCGAATTGCCGTGATATCGGACAAGACTTTGTACGCAGAGTGTTTAACACTTCACACACAAGCGTTTAAAAGGCCGTAACTATTCGGTTATAATCCCGTCGTTTACAGGGATAATAAAAGACTGCTGGGAGTATATGAGCGTGTTGAAAAAACTGAGCTATTTGCTGGCTGTCGGGATGACGGCCGCCAGCCTGTCTGGAGCCGTGCTTGCGTCCGCTGAGATGTCGCCGGAAGCCATTGCCGAGCGGGTCAAACCAATCGGTCAGGTCTATACCGCCAAGGATCTGGAAGGTATTGTCGGGGCAAGTGCGACTGCTGTTGCGGCCACCCCTTCCGGCCCCCGCGACGGCGAAGCTGTATATAATGGAGCCTGTTTTGCCTGTCATGCCACCGGTGCCGCTGGTGCCCCCAAACGGGGTGACAAGGCAGCCTGGGAACCTCGCATCGCCCAAGGTATTGCGATACTCAAAAAACATGCCATTGAAGGCTTCACCGGCAAGTCCGGCATGATGCCGCCACGCGGCACCTGCGCGACCTGTAGTGATGAAGAGATAGAAAACGCCATTCACTACATGATCGATAAGCTGTAAGTATTTGAAAGGGCCGCAATTGCGGCCCTTTCAATCTATCGGCTTCCGACTACTCTTGTAAGGTAGACATATCGGGAGTTGCACATGTCGTCCCAATCCATCGAACCCCACTACTCAACTCCTCTATTGGCGTTGGTCTCTGCCATTATGGACTTCCCGGCGCAGCAAACGGCCACGGCTGGGGATTACGACGCACTTATCCAGCAAATTGATCAACTCTGCCCGCTGCAACATTTCGGCATGCTGGGCCTCTCCGATACCGGCTTGAACTGGATCTACGCCCACAAGGTGAGCGACACCTTCAAACAGCAACTGGGCCGGGAGCAATCTCGCATCGCCGATCAGCTCACCCAGCTGGATGAGGCTGAGGGGTGGTGTGTCTTCCCCATCGAGCATGGCCAGATACAGTGGCTACTGGCGCGCGGCGCACCAACAGATCTACCGACCCTGCGTCTGCTGCTGGAGTGTCTGGCCAAACGGCTGACCGAAACCCAAGCGGACTATCATCTCGCTGAACTCCCTTCTCCCTTGTTCCGTAAAGATCCTAACTGGAAAAAGAAGATTGAGAGCATCAGCCGCATCATACGGTTAGCCAACACCCTGCCAGGTCAGGCGCTGTTTTCTCAGCTAGAGGCAGTACTGCGCCAGATGCTGGCCATCGAGGACATGCTGCTGGTCAGGCTCAATAGCCAGAAGCTGGAGAAAATTTATCCGGCACACCCTTACCAGAGTGATGAACTCATCAGTGGTTTATGTCACAGCACCAGCAATATCGAGGTAAACAGGGAATCACGACACTGGCACAGCATGCCGCTACGACTGCAGCAGCAGTATTTCGGCCACTTCATCATCAGCACGGCTCAACCGCTGGAGACCGATGACAAGCTGTTCCTCGATTTCTTGCGCGGCCAGCTAACCCTGTTGCTGGAGCTGAGACGGATCCGCCAGCAGCTCAACGACATCAATACCGAGGACTCGATCAACCAGCGGCTGCAACAGCTGCGCCAGACCAACCTCCGATTGCAAAAGCAGCTCAAGCAGCATCAAGAACTGGAGCGACGGCTGCAATTCGATGCACTCCACGATCCCTTGACCCAGCTACCCAACCGGGCGCTGTTGATGAACCATCTCAATCAAGCCATGACCCACTACAATCGCTACAAATCACCAGGGTTTACGGTGATTTTTATCGATGTGGACCACTTCAAGCAGATCAATGACACCCTGGGCCACAGTGCCGGCGATCAGCTGCTGAAAGAGGTCAGCCGCCGGCTGCAGACCTGTATCCGGCAAAATGATCTGGTGGCCAGACTGGGTGGGGATGAATTCGTGATTTATCTGGATAGCAGCAAACACGAGGATGACATCAGCCCGGTGCTCAACCGCATCATCAGCCGCCTCTCCTATCCGTTCAGGCTGTTAGGTAACGAGCTGAATATTACCGTCAGTCTCGGGGTATCGAGCGTATCCGAGCAAACCTCGGATATCAGCCAACTGCTCCATCAAGCCGATCTGGCCATGTATCAGGCCAAGCGCAATGGCCGCAGCCGGATCGTCAACTACTCGGAAGATTGCATCAACCAGAACTGGAACTCTCCGGAGGAGATGCTGGCCAGAGCGTTGCGAGAGGGGCGAATCGTCCCCTACTACCAACCGGTGATCCGGCTGCAAGACAGTCACCTGACCGGGCTGGAGGTAATGGCACGCTGGTTGACCGAGGAGGGAGTGCTGAAAGATGCCTTTGATTTTATTCCGCTGGCGGAGCAATGTGGTCTCATTCTCGAGCTGGATTACCAGATCCTGCGGCGAACCTGCCAACAGTTAAAAAACTGGTTGCCGTTCTCGGGACAAAGCAAGTTCAAGGTCGCCATCAACCTCTCGGGCAAGCACCTCGCCAACCACGACCATATCATGCGGCTGATGGCCATCATTGAGGAGGTGGGGGTTGCCCCCAACTACCTGATTTTTGAATTCAACGAGCGGGAATTGTCACGACAGGATTCCGATGCGCTAGCGTCCTTGCATGACTTGCGAGCCAAGGGCATCCAGATCAGCTTGGATGATTTTGGCACCGGCTTCTCATCCCTCAATGCCCTGTTTCACTTTCCGGTGGATTACATCAAGGTGGATGACAGTTTTACCCAACGCATGCTGCAGTCACCCAAAGATTTGGCGTTGATCCGCGCCATGCGGGATATCTGCCAGGATCTTAATTACACCCTGGTGGTCGAGGGGATCGAGAACCAGCAACAGTTGCAGAAGCTGATCGACATCGGCTGCCAGATGGGACAAGGGCGATACATCTCCCCCCCTATGCCCGGAGCCGACATTGTGCCGCTGCTTGCCCCGGCCAGCCCATCGCTTTAGTCCTTCTTGAACATCGCCCGCAGATTGGCAATGCCCACTTGTCCTTTCTGCTGGCGCTCCTCGGCCGTCACCTTCTTCTGATTTTCCCACTCCAGATCATCCTGCGGTAGTTCCAGCAAAAAGCGGCTCGGCTCTGGCCGTACCGACTCGCCAAACTGGCGCCGCTCCTTGCAGAGGGTGAAGGTCAGCTCGGTCTGGGCCCGGGTGATGCCCACGTAGGCGAGACGGCGCTCCTCCTCCACATTGTCTTCATCGATGCTGGTCTGGTGGGGCAACAAGCCCTCCTCCATCCCCACCATATAGACATAGGGGAACTCCAGCCCCTTGGATGCGTGCAGGGTCATCAACTGCACCTGATCCGCATCGTCCTCCCCCTCGTTGCGCTCCATCATGTCACGCAGGGTGAGGCGAGTGACCACCTGAGCCAGCGTCATCGACTCCTCCAGCTCATCCCCTTCCAGCATCTCGGTGATCCAGCGATAGAGGGTGGAGACGTTCTGCATCCGCATCTCGGCCGCTTTCGGGCTGGGGGAGGTCTCGTAGAGCCACTCTTCGTAGTGGATCTCCTTGATCATATCCCGCACCGCCTCCACCGGATTGCCACGCAGCGCCTGATCGCCAAGGCGCACCAGCCAGTTGGTGAACGCCTGCAACGCAGAGAGACCACGCCCGGAGAGGTGCTGCTCCAGCCCCAGCTCGAAGCTGGCGGCAAACAGACTCTTGCCGCGCTGGTTGGCGTACTGACCCAGCTTCTCCAGCGTGGTGGGACCGATCTCGCGGCGCGGCAGGTTGACCACCCGCAGGAAGGCGGTGTCCTCGTCCGGATTCACCAGCAGCTTGAGGTAGGCCATGATGTCCTTGATCTCGGTGCGGGAGAAAAACGAGGTGCCGCCGGAGATGCGGTAAGGAATGCGGTTGGTCATCAGCGCCTTCTCGAAGATGCGCGACTGATGGTTGCCCCGATAGAGGATGGCGTAATCCTTGAACCGGGTGCGGTTCATAAACTTGTGGCCCATCATCTCGGCGGCGATCCGCTCCGCCTCGTGCTCTTCGTTCTTGGCGAACAGCACCTTCAGCTTCACCCCCTCATCAAGCTCGGAGAAGAGCGCCTTGTCATAGACGTGCGGGTTGTTGGCGATCAGGATGTTGGCGCACTTGAGGATACGTCGCTTGGAACGGTAGTTCTGCTCCAGCTTGATCAGCTTGAGGCTGGGGAAATCTTCGCTCAACAGCACTAGATTCTGCGGCTTGGCACCGCGCCAGGAGTAGATGGACTGGTCATCGTCCCCCACCACGGTAAAGCGGGAGCGCTCACCGACGATCTGCTTCACCAGCTCGTACTGGCTGGTGTTGGTGTCTTGGTACTCATCGACCAGCAGGTAACGGATCTTGTTCTGCCAGCGCTCGCGCACCTCCTGATTACTCTTGAGCAACAGAGTCGGCATCACGATGAGATCGTCAAAATCCAGCGCGTTATAGGCCACCATCTGACGGTGATAACGCTCGTAAAGCTGCGCCATCAGCACCTCTTCCGGCCCACGAGCGATGCGCATGGCACGGGCAGGCAGGATAAGGTCGTTCTTCCAGTTGGAGATCTGGCTGATAAGGGCCGAGAGCTTGTCCTTGTCGTTATCGAGCTCGTCTTCGGTGAGCTCCTTGAGCAGCGCCAGCTGGTCAGTGTCGTCGAACAGGGAGAAGTTCGCCTTGAGATTCAGGCTCTTGTGTTCACGGCGAATGATATCGAGACCCAGGGTATGGAAGGTGGAGACCATCAACCCCCGCGCCTCCTTGCGCCCCAGAGTCTGACCGACCCGCTCCTTCATCTCCCGCGCCGCCTTGTTGGTAAAGGTGACCGCAGCGATATTGCGCGCGTTGTAGCCGCACTGCTGCACCAGATAGGCAATCTTGTTGGTGATGACGCGGGTCTTGCCCGATCCGGCACCCGCCAGCACCAGGCAAGGGCCGGAAACATACTTGACCGCTTCGTTCTGATTGGGGTTGAGCTTCATGGGCCGGATCTCTTGGCTTATGATGAGGGGCGGCATTGTACCAGAAATCACCCGACGAGCCGTACCTGCTGCACGGCAGACAACCGCCAATCGGGCTCATCGCGCCTTGTGTTCGGGCGCTATTTTCAGGATCATGGCCGACCTTTCGAGATGATGACTTTTTCCAGATGATGAGGGGAGCATGAATCAGCAACAGCATGACCGACTGCGCAGCCAGTTTCCGGCCTTGGCGCAGGAGGTAAACGGCCACCCTCTGGTCTATCTGGACAACGCCGCTACCACCCAGAAGCCGCAAGCAGTACTGGATGCGATCGCTCACTACTATCGGGCGGACAACGCCAACGTGCACCGCGCCGCCCACGCCCTGAGTGGCCGCGCGACCCGCGCCTTCGAAGCAGCCCGCAAAACGGTCGCCCGTTTTATCAATGCGCCCCGCAGCCACGAAGTGATCTGGACCCGTGGCACCACGGAAGCGATCAATCTGGTGGCCCAGAGCTGGGGGATGAGCGAGCTCAAGGCGGGGGACGAGATAGTACTCAGCACGCTAGAGCACCACGCCAATATCGTCCCTTGGCAGCTGATTGCCCAGCGCACCGGCGCGGTGATCCAGGTGATCCCCCTCGATGAGCGGGGCGACCTCGACCTGGCCGCCTATCACGCCATGCTGGGGCCACGCACCCGGCTGGTGAGCCTGGCCCACGTCTCCAATGCCCTCGGTACCGTCAATCCGGTCGCCCGGATGGTAGAGGCCGCCAAAGCGGTCGGCGCCGTGACCCTGATCGACGGTGCCCAGGCGGTGGCCCATCTCGAGGTGGATGTGCAAGCCATCGGCTGCGACTTCTACGCTTTCTCCGGCCACAAACTCTATGGCCCGACTGGTATCGGCGTGTTGTGGGGCCGCACCGAGCTGCTGGAGCGGATGCCGCCCTGGCAAGCAGGTGGCGAGATGATCGATCGGGTCAGTTTCAGCGGCACCACCTTCAATACCCTACCCTTCAAGTTCGAAGCGGGTACTCCCCATATCGCTGGCGCTATCGGCCTCGCCGCCGCCATCGACTTTGTGATGGCGCAAGACCGGCAATGGCTCGCCCAACATGAGCAGGCCCTGACCGACTATCTGGTCGCTGGCCTGCAACAGGTGCCGGGGCTGCGTCTGGTCGGCGAACCCGGCCAACGCGCCGGTGCGGTCTCCTTCCTGCTGGAGGATATCCACCCGCAAGATGCCGCCACCCTGCTCGATATGCAGGGGATCGCCCTGCGAGTCGGCCATCACTGCGCCATGCCACTGATGGAATCGCTCGGGATCGGCGGCACCATGCGCGCCTCGCTGGCCTGCTACAACAATCGGGACGATGTCGACGCCCTGCTGGCCGCCCTGCACAAACTCAGTGACTTCTTCTAAGGCAGACAACCGAATGAGTGACCTCGCAAGCTATACCCAGATTGGCCTTGAGCCCAACGCCGACAACATCCGCCAGCAGTTTGCCGCAGCAAATGGCTGGGAGAACCAGTACCGGCTTATCATCCAGCTCGGCAAGCAGTTGCCGGCGCTACCCGGCGCATGGCAGCAGGAAGAATTCCGCCTCAAGGGATGTGAAAGCCAGGCCTGGCTGAAGGGAGAGAAAAGCAACGATGGCTGCTGGCACTTTGCCTGTGATTCCGACGCTCGCATCGTGCGGGGCCTTATCGTCATCGTGCTGGCGGCGCTCAACCACCAATCCGCAGCGGCGATCCAGGCTTTTGATATGGAAGGGTATTTCATCGAATTGGGCCTTGAGAAACACTTGAGCCCGTCACGGGGTAACGGGCTCAGAGCGATCGTGCTGGCGATCCGAGATCAGGCGGTTTAACCCGCCTTGTTCAGTGGTCGATTACGCTTCGCTAATCGACCCTGCTGCTTCATTCCCGGCCTCTTTCTCAGCGCGGGCACCCCGCTCGGCAATCTTCTTCAATACCCGGGAAGCGGCAACCAGCCCAAAGGTTGCCGTCACCGGCGTCACGGAGCCAAAGCCGGAGGCGCAATCCATCTTCATGGTGCCATCGCTGGCCGCCTTGGCCTGACAGGTGCCACCATTGCCATCCGGATAGCTCAGTTGCTCGGTTGAGAAGACACACTCCACCGCAAACCTGCGCGCCGGATTCTTGCTGAAGTTGTGCAATCGGCGCAAGTCAGATCGCACCTTGGCCGCCAACGGATCCTGAATGGTCTTGGCCAGATCGGCCACCTTGATTTGGGTCGGATCCATCTGCCCGCCAGCACCACCCGCTACAATCACCGGGATCTTGTTACGCTTGCAGAAGGCTATCAGCGCCACCTTGGCCTTGACCGAGTCGATGGCATCCACCACATAGTCAAACTCTCGCTTGATATGCTCGGCCAGATTGTCGGCAGTGACGAAATCGTCCACTTCGATCACTTCGCAATCCGGATTGATGGCGCGAATGCGCTCGGCCATCACCTCGGTCTTGAGGCGACCGACCGTACCCTGCATGGCGTGGATCTGGCGATTGGTATTGGTGATGCAGATATCATCCATGTCGATCAGGGTGATCTGGTTGATACCGGCACGGGCCAGCGCCTCCGCCGCCCAGGAGCCAACGCCGCCGATCCCCACCACACAGACCTTGGCCTGGCTAAAGGAACGCAGGGCGTTCTGACCATAAAGACGGGCAATGCCCCCGAATCGCTGTAGATATTCTGCTTTCATACCACCACCTTGCTTGAGGGCGGCCATTATAACGACAACTAAAGCCAGCGGCGATGACAGATCCGGAGAAAATAGAGGAGGAAAAACAGAGAAAACGGCAGAAGAAGAGGGAATAAAAGGTCAATTATCAGGCGATTTACTGAGTTGCAGGCAATAAAAAACCCCGCTTATCGAGCGGGGTTTCTTGTA
>NZ_CDBW01000005.1 GCF_000820145.1 Aeromonas sobria
GCGGTGGATTGAACCAGTTTCATCATCACTTTTTGGAGCGGGAAACGAGACTCGAACTCGCGACCCCGACCTTGGCAAGGTCGTGCTCTACCAACTGAGCTATTCCCGCAACTACCTTAAAACAGGTCGTACAGCATTTGGTTGCTTGCGCTACTGTACGGGAGCCGAATTATAAGAGCAGTCGTTCCAATTGCAAGGGCTTTTTTATCTGGTAGCGCGCGTTCGCTCAAAAGCTGGCCGAACTGCCGCTTTTAGCAACCAAACCGGGGTAACTCCTTACCTGGTACTCAGATTTTGAAGACGTGGCTGCGATAGAACTGCAATTCTGCAATGGATTCACGAATGTCATCCAGTGCCTGATGGGAGCCGCTCTTGGTGAACTGATCCAGCAACTCCGGCTGCCAGCGACGCACCAGCTCCTTGATGGTACTGACATCGACGTTGCGGTAGTGGAAGAAGGCTTCCAGCTCGCCCATGTGCTTGACCATGAAGCGGCGATCCTGACCAATGCTGTTGCCACACAGCGGGCTGGTACGCTCCGGCACCCACTGACGAATAAACTCGAGGGTCTCGGCAACCGCCTTGGCTTCATCATGCTGGCTCGCCTTGACCCGGGCCACCAGACCGCTCTTGGTGTGGGTATTGACGTTCCAGTCGTCCATCTTGGCCAGCTCTTCATCACTCTGGTGAATGGCGATGACCGGGCCTTGAGCCAACACATTCAGATCCTTGTCGGTGACTATGGTGGCAATCTCCAGAACGACACACTCTTCAGGGTCCAGACCCGTCATTTCCATGTCGATCCATACCAGGTTCTGCGCGCTGACTGTCATGATTACTCTCTCTATATGGGAGGAATGGCGGAATTTTGCCAATTTGCATGTATCATACTGGCTTTGGATCTGTTCATAAACTGGCGAATCGAGTGGCAAAGAAAGCAAAACTCAATCTGGGTCAACAAAGGCGCGTCCAGGCTAACCGCGAGCGGCGACTGCAAAAAGATCACACCACAGTGGTGGATGACACCCTGTTTGGCCCGGCTATTGAAGGGATGGTGATCAGTCGTTTCGGTCAGCATGCAGACGTCGAAGCTACTGACGGCACCATCCATCGCAGCAATCTGCGGCGCAGCAGCATCAGCAGCCTGGTGTGTGGCGACAAGGTGGTGTGGCGTCCCGGCCTCAATGCCGCGACCGCCGGGGTCATCGAGGCGGTTCATCCCCGTCATTCAGTGCTGACCCGGCCGGACTTCTACGACGGGGTAAAACCCATCGCGGCCAATATCGACCAGATCATCATCGTTTCGGCGGTGTTACCCGAGTTCTCCACCAACATCGTCGACCGCTATCTGGTGGCCGCCGAGGATGTGGAGATCCAGCCACTCATAGTGCTGAACAAAGTCGATTTGCTGGATGATGCTGCGCGTCTGCGTATTGAGCAGCAGCTGACCCCCTATCGCAAGCTGGGCTATCAAGTGATCCTGGTCAGTTGCGAGAGCGGCGAAGGACTTGACGAGCTCAAGGCCCAGTTCGAAGGCAAGATCAGCATCTTCGTCGGCCAGTCAGGGGTAGGTAAATCGTCCCTGACCAACGCCTTGATGCCGGGACTGGGAGTGCTCACTGGCGAGGTCTCGGAAAACTCGGGGCTCGGCCAGCACACCACTACCACGGCGCGACTCTATCACTTCCCGAGCGGTGGCGATCTGATCGACTCCCCGGGGATCCGCGAATTTGCCCTCTGGCATCTGGAAGCCGATCGCATCACCTGGTGCTTTATCGAGTTTCGCGACTATCTGGGGGGGTGCCGTTTTCGCGACTGTACCCACAAAGATGACCCAGGCTGCGCACTGCGTGGTGCCGTCAATAGCGGCCAAATCAGTGCCGATCGATTCTACAATTATCACCGCATCCTGGAAACCATGCAGGAAGCCCGTCACGGTCGGCAACAGGCCCGACTGTGACCTGCTATTCACCCCCTCTTTTGACTAAGAGCTGATGATCAACATGAGCATTACTGACAACCTTAAAATTGCCGGTCAATACTGTTTGCCCAAGCATGCCCTCTCCCGTCTGGTCGGCAAGTTTGCGGCTGCGCAAGCCGGTAACCTGACCACCCGCGTCATCGAGACCTTTATCAAGCAGTATCAGGTCGACATGAGCGAGGCGCTGCACGAGAGTCCGGCCCATTACAAGAGCTTCAACGAGTTCTTCACCCGTGAGCTCAAGCCCGGTATCCGCCCGGTGGTTGAAGATGCCATGACCCTGGCGCTGCCGGTGGATGGCACCGTCAGCCAGCTCGGCCCGATCCATCAGGGTCGCATCATTCAGGCCAAGGGCCACGACTACAGCGCCCGTGAGCTGCTGGGTGGCTATGAGGATCTGGTGGCACCGTTCAAGGATGGCGATTTCGCTACCATCTATCTGGCGCCCAAGGATTACCACCGTATCCACATGCCGCTCGATGGCGTGCTCGAAAGTATGGTGTTTGTGCCGGGGGATCTGTTCTCCGTCAACCCGCTCACTGCCGAGAACGTGCCTAACCTGTTCGCCCGTAATGAGCGGGTGGTCGCCACCTTCCGCACCCCGCACGGCCCGATGGCGCTGGTGCTGGTCGGTGCCACTATCGTCGCCAGCATCGAAACCATCTGGGCCGGCAACATTGCGCCGGCTAAGCAGAAAGGTGTGTGTGGCCAGAAGGAAGTGGTGCGCTGGGATTACAGCGGCGACGAAGCTATCACTCTGCAAAAAGGCGCCGAGATGGGTCTGTTCAAGCTGGGCAGTACCGTGGTCTGTCTGTTTGGCCCCGGGATGCTGGCTGGCTTTGAGTCCCACTTGACCAACGGTGTGACCACCCGCATGGGTCAACCCTTTGCCAAATTGGCGGAGCAAGCATGAGCGAGCAGCAACCCCCTGCACAGCCAGGCTCTGCGCAGAAAAACAACCCGCTGCACGGGCTGACGCTGGAAGCCATCGTCACCGCACTGGTCGAATACTACGGCTGGGAAGAGCTGGGGCAGCAAGTCAATATCCGCTGTTTCACTGAAGATCCCAGCATCAAGTCCAGCCTGAAGTTTTTGCGCAAGACCCCATGGGCACGGGAAAAGGTGGAGAGCCTCTACCTCTATGTCCAGCGCAAGCAAGCCAAATCGAAGAAGGAAGGGCCAGATGGCGTTTAAGATTACCTATACCTATAAAAAACAGGCTAAAGAGCTCGGCTACGCGAACGACAAGTTCCGCAGCATCTACGATGCCATTGCCGCTGCCGAAGGGCTGGATCTCGCCAGTTTCCACGCCATGGAGGCCCAACTGGCTCAGGTTTGTCGTCGTGACAAGAAAAGCGTGAAGGATTACCAAGAGAACTACTTCAAAGAGTTGGGATTTTCCAACATCGTCATTGAACGAGATAATCAGGAGTAACCATGCGAACCTTGACCCTGCTGACCGCCTCTCTATTATTGGCTGCCTGCAGCGCACCGGAGCCATCTATGGTAGGTAATGATCACGACAATCACGGCTGCCTTGCCAGTGCTGGCTACCAGTGGTCACCACTGGCCAACCAGTGCGTACGCCTGTTTGAACAGGGTGTACGGCTCAATCCGACCGACACCAGCCAGACCAGCAGCGCCTTCGTGCTGTTCAATGCCGACCAGACGCTGGCCGAGTTGCATCTGCCCAGCGGCGAGATGCTTGCTCTGACCCGTCAGGGTGCAGAAGGCAACTGGTCCTGGCTGGGCGGCGACTACACCCTCTTCCCCTGGAAGGGTTACGTGCTCAAGTCCGGTGACAAGGTGCTTTATCAGGGGGAATAACCCCAAGCGATAGCGCACTGCGTGGTATCGGCGCGATACCAGCCAAACAAAATGCCGACCCTGTGGTCGGCATTTTTGCAGGTAAAGATGGCGTTATCAGGCACGAATAAGATAATCCGCCTGCCCCACCCACTTATAACTGGTGAGCTCGGTCAACCCCATGGGGCCGCGGGCATGGAGCATCTGGGTCGAAACCGCCACCTCGGCCCCCAGACCAAACTGGCCGCCATCAGTAAAGCGGGTCGAGGCGTTGACGTAGACCGCCGCCGAACCGGCACCGTTGACGAAACGCTCGGCATTGGCCAAATCGTTGGTCAGGATGGCATCTGAGTGACCGGCGTTATGCTCGCGCATATGGGCCAGCGCCTCGTTCACATCCGCCACCAGCTTGACCCCCAGGGTCAATCCCAGCCACTCGGTATCGAAATCTTCCGCCCCCGCCTCGCACAGGTTGTCGGCCCCCACCAGCAGCCCCATGGCATTGGCCGCGCCGACCAGTGTCACCTTGCGTTCATTCATCAGCGCCACCAGCTGCGGCACAAAAGCAGCGGCGACTTTTTCATGTACCAGCAGGGTATCGAGGGCATTGCAGGCGGAGGGGCGCTGCACCTTAGCGTTGTCAATCACCGCCAGGGATCGCAGCAGATCGGCGCTCGCGTCGACGAAGATATGGCTGATGCCAAAGCCGCCGATGATCACCGGAATGGAGCTGTTCTCCTTGCACATCTTGTGCAGCCCGGCACCGCCGCGGGGGATGATCATGTCCACATAACGATCGAGGCGCAGCAACTCGCCGACCAGCGCCCGATCCGGGTTGTCGATGTACTGTACCGCCTCGGCAGGCAGGCCGGAGGCGGCCAGCGCACGCTGGATCACCCGCACCAGCTCCAGATTGGAGTGGAAGGTCTCGCGCCCGCCGCGCAGTATGCTGGCGTTGCCGGTCTTGAGGCAGAGGCTGGCTATATCGATGGTGACATTGGGGCGCGCCTCGTAGATGACGCCGATGACGCCGATGGGTACCCGACGACGGGAGAGCCGCAGGCCGTTCTCCAGCACCCGGCTGTCGATCTCTGCACCAACCGGATCGTCCAGGGTGATCACCTTGCGCACATCGGCCACAATCCCGGCCAGCCGGGCCGGATTGAGCAGCAGCCGATCCAGCATCGCCTCGGAGAGGCCCGCCTCACGGCCTGCCGCTATATCCTTATCGTTGGCCGCCAGGATCTGCTCGCTGTGCGCCTCCAGCTCGTCGGCGATAGCGGCCAGCGCCCGATTCTTCTGCGCCGTGCTGATGGTGGCCAGCTGATAGGCGGCTTCACGGGCCGCCTGCCCCATTTTCTCCAGACTCATCTCAGTTCCCTTTTGTTCATGCCGTGCCGCCCTGATTAGAGCAGCACCATATCATCCCGGTGGATAGCCCACAGACCCCGTAGCCATCGTTGGCTCTGGGCTAGTAGTACCAACCCACTCAGAGCAGCACCATGTCATCTCGATGGATCGCCACTGAACCATATCCATAGCCCAACACCTGCTCAATCTGATCCGAGTGAACACCGCGCAGCTTCTCCAGCTCCAGATGGTCGTAACGGCAGATGCCGCGGGCCAGCTCAACCCCCTTGGGATCGAGAATGCGCACCACATCGCCCCGAATGAAGTCACCCTTGACCGCGACTATGCCCTTGGGCAACAGGCTGGAGCCTTTCTCCTGAATTGCAGCAACGGCCCCCTGATCCACATGCACTTCACCGTGAGGCGGTGGACCAGCCAAAATCCAGCTCTTGCGCCCTTCCAGCGGGGAAGCCAACGCAGGGAACAGGGTGCCGATACGCTCGCCCTTGGCGAGACGACCAATCACCTCCGGCATCTGACCGGTAGCAATCACCACGTTGACACCGGCGCGACGCGCCACATCGGCAGCCTGCAGCTTGGTGGCCATCCCGCCGGTGCCAAGGCCGCTGACGCTGTCGCCTGCCAGCGAGCGCAGGGTATCGTCGATGGTCTGCACCTCTTCGATCAGCTGGGCATCGGGATTGGTACGGGGATCGGCGGTAAAGAGCCCCTTCTGGTCGGTGAGCAGGATCAGCAGATCCGCATCCGCCAGAATGGCAGCACGGGCAGATAGGTTGTCGTTGTCGCCCACCTTGATCTCGGCGGTCGCCACCGCATCGTTCTCGTTGATCACCGGAATGATCCGGTGATCGAGCAGGGTGCGCAGGGTGTCACGGGCATTAAGGTAGCGCTCTCGATCTTCCAGATCAGCGCGGGTCAGCAGCATCTGGCCGATATGCACACCATAAAGGTTAAACAGATCCTGCCATACCCGAATCAGCTGGGTCTGGCCGACTGCCGCCAGCATCTGCTTGTTGGGCAGGGTTGGCGCCAGTGGCGGGTGGCCCAGATGTTCACGCCCTGCGGCGATAGCCCCTGATGTGACGACCACGACCCGATGGCCGTGACGGTGCAAGGCCGCACACTGTCTGACCAACTCGACCATATGGGCACGATTGAGCTGGGAAGACCCCCCTGTGAGCACGCTGGTGCCCAACTTGACGACTATGGTTTTGTTTTCCATGGGAGCATAAAGGCTAAAAAAGTAAGGAATATCTTTATACCCACGGCCATGGTGGCCTGCAAGGCAATTAACGCCGGAGCGAGGGGATGCGGGAAAATGCGCGGCTCAGGTGGCTCGCAGGGTTGGACGAATGGTTAGCTGATAGCCCGGCGAAAGGGTCTGTTCTCCTCGCCGGGCATCAGGATTCATGCAGCCGTCACTGTCAATTCATTGGTGACCTGCTCAGCGGGCGCCAACTGGCACTCAAGAGCCACCAACTTGTCACTGATGAGCTTGTAGAAGCGGTTAAGGGTTCGGTCAACTTCCGCCTGATGCTTCTTGGGGATCGCCTTATTGATCCACTCACCCTCGGCATTGTAGAAACCGAGCTCATAGTGGTAACGGAAATGGTGATCGTCCTGCTCCAGCACCAGCCACCAGCCCCAGAACTCCCGTTTGTCCGGCGCCGGTTTGGCACTGACGCAAACGGAAAGGCTGTCAAAACGGTAGCGCCCCTCTTCGCAGAGATCCTCACGCAAATAGGGGCCGATAGCCGCAAACTGCCTCAGCAGCCGCTTGTAGGTCACTCTTTCAGACATGTTAACCTCCCTGTTAAACAAGCCACGCCATCTTATGAGGGCGTCAGTTTTTTAGCGCAATGTCAGGTACACAAATGTTGCTTCAACCACTCGACGATTTCGTCCAATGCCTTGTCATACACCTCCAGCAAAGGCTGTTTATCGAATACGATGGCCTTGCCATTACGGCTGGCTGCCGCCAATGCCCGTACATCCTGCTCGGGACAAATAAAATCTTTCTTGTGTCCGATACTTAATATCGGCACCGAGGTGCGAGTCCCCAGTAATCCTTGGGTTTTAAGTGAAAATACCTGGCACTTGGTGCGCATGTCATCCCACTTCGCCGCATCGGCCCCCAACCGGTTAGCCAAGCTATCACGCATCATGCGTGGACACTTGGTAAACAACTCCTGATTGGTAAATAACTGATTGACCCCGGCCCCGACACAGACCACGGTGCGCAGTTTGAAGGGTTCGATAAAGGCCAGCCGGGCTGCAACATTGCCTGCCAGCCGAAAACCGACCATGGCAATACGCTGGTGATCGACCCAGGCTACATCGGATAGATGGTGCAGTACTGCCTGGTGGAGACGACTGGTGTCTTGTACCAGCGGCCAATGCTCGGCATAGCCGATCCCCGGCATATCGAGGGAGAGCATACCGATGCCGTTGGGCTCCAGCCGCTTGAGATAAAAGTTGAGAAAATCGAGCTGCAGGGAGTCGATCCCCCCGCTGATAATCACCAGCGGCACCGGTTTGTCAGTGGTCGGTAGATGGAGATAACCCTGAATATGCTTGCCGCGAAATGGCACCTGGATCTCTTTGAGCGGCACTTTGAACAGTCTGCCCGCCTCACGATAAGCCATGTTGCCAAGCAACTGGGCCTGATCTGCCAGTTCGTCATCTTTCAGGTGGGGGTAGCTGGCGATGGAGTAGTAACGCACGGCCTTCAGCAGCTGTTTGAGCGCCCCCTTGGGGTCGCCTTGCTCACACAGTTCACGGCCTCGCTTGAAGTAAGTCCCGGCCAACTGGCTCCACTCATAGATCCAGTTGCCAGGTACGTATCCCTTGATGGTATCGAGATAGCAGTCGTGCGTACGCTCACCGGTTGCCATGGCAATCTGGGCCAGGGTTTGCTCTACTTCGACGGGATTGGCTCCCTGCCAAGCCCAGGAAGGACGGCGTAACAGGCGATACCAGCTCTTTGACATGGAGCCGTCGATAAACATCTGGTCTAACTGGGCCTCAGCCACGTCAGCCACACTGGAGTTGGAAATCTCGGATGTTTCCAATACCTTCTTGACGCGGGTAAATAACTTGTCAGTCAGGTTTAGGTCGTCGTTCAAGTCCAAGATGATGTCCCATTAATAATCAGGCAATGGTCCATCTTAACCACTTTTAACGCCGATCAGCCACCCCGTAACAGATTGATACACAAAAAACTGGGCCCCAAATTGGAGCCCAGTGCAACCATAACTGTGAAATGCGACACACTAACGTAGCGTTACTCTTCTTCACAAATCGGCGTGGTGAACTCCAGCGCCATATCCCACGGCTGTTCGATCCAGGTGTCCTGCGGGATGGCCACTTCGAAATCGTCCAACAGCGCCTCACCCATCGGCTTGGCGAAGATCGCGATGAACTTGGCTTTCGGGTAAAGATCGCGAATTGCCTTGGCGGTAGTACCGGTATCCACCAGATCTTCCACTATCAGCCAACCTTCACCATCACCGGCAGTCGTCGCACCTTTGACCACTACCAGCTCGCGCTGGCTGTTATGGTCATAGCTGGAGATGCAGAGGGTTTCTACGTTACGGATGCCAAGTTCACGAGCCATCAGGGCTGCGGGTACCAGACCACCACGGCTGACCGCGATGATACCTTTCCACTGGCTGACAGGCAGCTGACGACGGGCCAGACGGCGAGCTTCACGTTGCAGGTTATCCCACGACACATAGAACTTTTTCGGCATGTTATCTATCTCGAATAGTTATATAAAAACAATGACTTAAAGCAAAATCCCCGCTAGAAATCTTTCGGAGATCAGAAAATGTGGCTGGCGCTCAACTGAATTCAGATTGCACTTCGGCTGCCTCAGGGCTAAGCCTCGGCAGCGGATCTGGATACAATGGAAGCAAAACTGACATATCCGGCGATCGGCTAGAGAGAGAGTGCCGAAACCGCGGACAAGCTGTTGGGCCGAGATGATAGCACCGTTTGCAGAGAAAATGCCTGGCAAACGTATGCCAAAAACAGGAAAAATCGGCATCACCCTCTCCATTCGGCACATCCTGAGAGCCAAACGGCCAACCTGTCGTCCCTGCTGATGACACCAAAAAGGGCACAGCGGTAAATCGCAGATAAAAAAATAGCAGGGGGAGGTTTGACCTCACGCACCTGCTGCTTTCTCGTCCCCGCCTAATCAGGCTGCTCGTCTTAGCGACGAGTGACGAAGGGGTTAGGGTAGCTGAAACCTTGGGTATACAAAGAAGGGGCAAACCAATAGGTTGAGTTGCTGCCTGGCATATTAAAACTCCTGATTGCTTAACAAGTTACGTACCTTTATGCGGGCTCAAATCCTTGAACGAACACTCGGTTCCATGGAGGCGCACTTGCTTTGCTTCGGTTCCCTGGAGGCTTTCATCGTCATCCTGACGGGTGGCGAACCACGGGAGCTAATGTACCAGTCGACACCGTAAATTCAACTTTTTTGTGAGATCGGTCACAAAATTTCTTTTGCACCACTCAGCATCGCTCTAACCTGACGATCGTACTGCCCTGTTGTCATACACCAGCACAATCAGCCTGCGATTTGCGCTGACGGCTCACATTTTTGTGCGATTGACTGTATTATCGTTAGCCTCTTCCTCGGCCCGCTGATGGGGCCCTGTTTTTTTCCGTGCTGGTAAGGAGTCCCGACGTGGCACAACTAAGTTCCTTGACCCCCCAACTGATTTGGCATTTCTTCGAACAGATCTGCTCCATTCCCCACCCTTCCAAGCATGAAGCCAAACTCAGTGCCTGGATCATCCAATGGGCCCAGGGGGAAGGGCTGACCGTCAAGCAAGATAACGTCGGCAACATCATCATCAAGAAGCCGGCCACCCCGGGCATGGAAAACCGCAAAGCCGTGGTGCTGCAAGCCCATATCGACATGGTGCCGCAGGCCAATGCCGACACCAAACACGACTTCGCGACCGACCCTATCGATGCCTATATAGATGGTGAGTGGGTCACTGCCCGTGGCACTACTCTGGGTGCCGACAACGGCGTCGGCATGGCAGGCTGTCTGGCGGTGCTGGCCGACAAAACCATCAAACACGGCCCGCTGGAAGTGCTGCTGACCACCGACGAAGAGACCGGCATGACCGGCGCCTTCGGCCTCGAAGCAGGCTGGCTGGAGGGCGAAATTCTGCTCAACACCGACTCCGAAGAAGATGGCGAAGTCTATATGGGCTGCGCTGGCGGGGTGGATGCCAATATCCGCTTCCCGCTCGAGCTGGTTGACGCCAGCGAAGGCGAGGCTGTCGAGCTGGCAGTCAAAGGGCTGCGTGGCGGCCACTCCGGTTGCGACATCCATCGCGGCCGTGGTAACGCCAACAAGCTGCTGGTCCGCCTGCTCAAAGCGGCCGAGCCGCTGGGCATCCGTCTAGCCGAAATCCACGGCGGCACCCTGCGCAACGCCATCCCGCGCGAAGCCCGTGCCACCCTGCTGGTGCCCGCTGC
Source organism: Aeromonas sobria (assembly GCF_000820145.1). Classification (GTDB taxonomy): domain Bacteria; phylum Pseudomonadota; class Gammaproteobacteria; order Enterobacterales; family Aeromonadaceae; genus Aeromonas; species Aeromonas sobria. The sequence continues at coordinate 10,664 of NZ_CDBW01000005.1, forward strand.
CAGCGTGAGCAAGTTCAATGCCTTGGTTGACCGCTACACCGGTATCTACCAGACCGAGCTGGCCGCCACCGAGCCAAACCTGACCCTGCTGGTCAACAGCGCAGCCAAACCAGCCAAGCTGATGAGCGTCTCCCTGCAGCAGCGCCTGCTGGATGCCCTGCTGGCCTGCCCGAACGGCGTGATGCGCATGAGCGATGCCATGCCCGGCGTGACCGAAACCTCTACCAACCTGGGGGTCATCAAGACTCAGGATGGCGAAGTGTACGTCCAGTGCCTGATCCGCTCCCTGATCGACTCCGGCCGCGAGAGCATCGAGCAGATGACCCGCTCACTGTTCACCCTGGCTGGCGCCAGCTGCGAATTCACCGGTGCCTATCCGGGTTGGGCGCCGAACGTGGACTCCCCCGTCATGGCGCTGGTACGGAGCAGCTACCAATCGCTGTTTGGCACCATGCCCAACGTGATGGTGATCCACGCCGGTCTCGAGTGTGGTCTGTTCAAGAGCGCCTATCCAAAGTGGGACATGGTCTCCTTCGGCCCGACCATCCGTGGTGCCCACTCCCCTGACGAGAAGGTGCACATCCCGGCGGTCGAGCGTTTCTGGCAACTGCTGGTACACGTGCTGGAAGCCATTCCGGCCAAATAACCCGGCCGACGCCACACGGCAAAACAAAAGCCCCGCACTGCTGCGGGGCTTTTTATTGTCTGCTGGGCTGATATGGCAGGCTGCAGCGCTTAACGAATGCCGCGCGCCTCGCGGATCCACTCCCAAGCTTGCTGGATCTCCTGAGTCTTCTCCTTGGCCATCTCCATCATCTCCGGCGGCAGCCCTTTGGCGGCCAGTTTGTCCGGGTGATGCTTGCTCATCTCTTTGCGGTAGGCGCGCTTGATATCCTGATCGCTGTCGCTCTCGCTCACCCCCAGCAGCTGATAGGCATCCTTGAGCCGATCCGCAGAGGGCGCCTCCTGCCGATACTGCTGGCCACCCGCACCACCACCCTGATATTGGCCATGAGAACGATTGAAGAAGTTCATCTGCGCTTCGGCCATCGCCAGAATGCGGGCCAGCTCGATGCGGCTGAAACCCAGCTCGTCGGCGATGGTATGGAGAATGGCGCGCTCGCCCTCCTCTACCCGCCCGTCAGCAAAGGCAGCCTGTAGCTGTACCTCGAGGAAGAAGCGCAGTATATCGCGCTGCCCCAAGCTGGCACGACGGAACTCGGCCAGCGTCTCGCGCAGCGGAAAATCGGCCTCTTTACCGAGACGAAACGACTCCTGCGCCCGGGCACGCTGATCACCGGCCAGCCGCATCCGATCCATCAGGTTGGAGGCAACCCGGATCTCATGCTCGGTTACCTGACCGCTCGATTTGGCGATGTGGCCCATGACTGAAAAGGTGGCATGAAAAAAGACCGCTTGTTGTTGCGGGTTCGGGCCGCGACGAAACGCCCCTTGCAGCCCCATACCCCGATCAAAACGGTGGCCGATCCACAGACCAATCAGGGCGCCAATGATATTGCCGAGCAGAAAACCGAAGAAGGCGCCCAGCACCTTACCCCAAATACGCATGGTTCAAGACCTCTTGATGTTAATGAGTGCGAGCCTGGAGCTGGTCGTCCAGCTCGCGCAGTCTCTCGACCGTGCCAATATCGCGCCACTCGCCAGCGAGCAAGCTGCCGCCCACTCGCCCTTGTGCCATCCACTCCCGCAACAGCGGCGCCAGCTTGCGCGCGCCGCAAGAGAGACCGGCAAAGGCTGCCGGATCATATAGTCCGACCCCGCTGAAGGTAAATGCTGGCGTATCCATGACTCGCCCCGCTTGCAGGGCAAAGTCGCCGGTTGGGTGTTGGGGAGGATTGGGCACCAGCCAGAGATGGGCCAGATCATCGCCAAGGGGCTGGCTGACCAGAGTGCGATAATCGACATCGAGCCAGGTATCGCCGTTGATCACCAAAAAGGGTTCTGCGCCCAGCAGCGGCAGCGCCTGCACTATGCCGCCAGCGGTCTCCAGCGCACTCTCCTCGGCCGACCAGTGGATGGTCACCCCAAGCGCACTGCCATCACCAAGGGTCTCAACCAGCTTGTGGCCGAGCCAGGCGTGGTTGATGACCATTTCGGTCACCCCGGCGGCTTTGAGCTTGTCGATGTGATGGACGATGAGGGGCTTGCCCCCCACCGCCAACAGCGGTTTGGGCAGCAAGTCGGTCAGCGGGCGCATCCGCTCGCCCCGGCCAGCGGCCAGGATCATCGCCTTCATGGTTTAACTCCTGCGTTGGCCATCCCGGGCAACACCACCTGCTCCAGCCACTGCCCAAAGCGGGCCAACACCGGATAGGCGCTACCGTGAGTGCGACAAACATCCACCACGTAGCCGAGGGTGCGGGGAATATCCTTGAGATAACCGGACTTGCCATCGCGATGATAGAGCCGGGTGAAGATCCCCGCCGCTTTCAGGTGGCGCTGCATACCGGTCAGGTCGGCATCACGACGGAAACTGGCATAATCGAGCTCGCCAAGCAGACCCGCCTGTTGCAGAGTGGCAAAGCCGTGGCGCATCCCTTCATCGATCACTTCGTCCGGCCAGCGTACGTAGCAATCTTTGAGCAGGGAGACCAAGTCATAGCTAAGGGGCCCGATCACCATGTCCTGAAAATCGATGATGGCAAGGGTGCTGCTCTCGGGGGTATCACCGCCACACACCATCAGGTTGCGACTGTGGAAATCCCGGTGCATCACCCCCTGCGGCTGGGCCAGATTGCAGGCGGTGAGGCAAGCAAAGGTCTCATCCAGCAACAACTGTTCTTCATTGCTCAGGGTCAGTTGCAGATGATGCCCCAACAGCCACTCGGGGAAGATACTGTTTTCTCGCGCCATAAAGGCAGTATCGAACGGCTCAAGCACCAGATCGACCGCCCCCAATCGGGGCAACAGCTCAATGGCTTTGCCATACCAGGCCTGCACCGTTTGCGCGTTCAGACAGCTGATCAGCTGGGTATCGCCAAGGTCGCTGACTGCCAGCAAGCCCTGTTCGTAATCCACTGCTTTTACTGCTGGCGCCAGTAGCTGACGCGCAAGCAAAGCGGCTGAATTACGCACAAACTCATGATTTTTTTCGGTTTTAGGATTGGCATCCACCCATACCAGACCACCACCACGGGAGTAGCGGCGGAAGCTGGCATCACCGGAAATAAGGGTCAACTGAAGGTTGGCATCACCAGAAACATGGCGTGCCCACTGCAATAGCAGGGAATCGCGATCGTGCATAAGTCGGGGACCAAGGTGGAAAGCAGCACTTGGCTGTTAGCCCTGGCTGCAATAATGCTTTATCATTGCCGGCTAACATAAAGCAATGACATGCAATGTCAACTCGATGAAACCTGTCGTAAAATGCATGCCTTGGATCAACCGTATCTCTCACGGATTGCACGAGTCTTTCACATGAAAAAATGGACACTGGGGTACGGCTATCCCATCGCCCTGACTATCAGCCTGGCACCCGCCCTGACATCCATGATGGTACAGGCAGCACCGTTCGATCCGCCGCCAGCCACCGGGATCCTCGATAGTCTTTGCTATGACTATGTTCCCAAAATCGTGAAGCCTGCATCTGATCAGGAGGCCAACGCGCAACCCGTAGAGGTAGATGCCGACCGTCTCGAGGCCAAACAGGGCGGCACCGCCGTCTACGAAGGTGACGTCAAGGTGCGTCAGGGTGTTCGCAAGTTTGACTCCGACTATGCCCAGCTCGATCAGAAGAGCCGGGATGTCATCGCCATCGGCAACATCTATTACAACGACGGTCAGGTGACCGTCACCAGTGACAAGACCCTTAAATCCAACCTCAATACTAAAAACTCCGAGCTGGAAGAGGGCAATTATCAGGTGCATGGCTCACCGGTGCGTGGCTTTGCCAAGCGCGTAGTGATGACCAACAACAATCAGAACATCACCATGGAGGGGGCCCAGTACACCACCTGCCCCCCCGGTCAAGAAGTGTGGACCCTCAAGGCGGGCAGCATCGATATCGACCAGAAAGAGGTGTTCGGTGAAGCCTGGAATGCCAGCCTCTGGCTCTATGACTATCCGGTGTTTTACTTCCCGTACATCAACTTCCCCATCAAAGATGAGCGCAAGACCGGTCTGCTCTACCCTGGTTACAAGCAAAGCTCCAGTAACGGCATGGAGATCACCCAGCCATTTTATTGGAACATTGCCCCCAACTACGATGCCACCATCACCTCCCGCTTTATGGACAAGCGCGGCCTGATGGAGCAGGTGGAGTTCCGCTACATGCCGGACCCCGCCCATACCGGCACCCTCTATTTTGAAAATCTGGCGGATGACAAGCAGTACACCCCGAGCAATCCGAGTCTGGCTGGCCTGTCCGATGGCCATCGCTACCTGATGAACCTACGTCATGGCTCCGCCCTGATGGATGGCTCCCTGCGCTTTGGCATCGACTACACCCAGGTACGGGACAAGGATTACAACTACTTCAACGACTTCAGCCCACAAGTGGGCACCCAGGTCGACAGCCAGTTGCAGCAATCTTTTACCGCAGGCTACTACCAGCACAACTGGAACCTCACCTCCGAGGTGCGCCGCTACCAGATCCTGAGTCCCTACGCGCTGCTGCCACACGAGATGCTGCCCCGTATCGACTACAACTATTACCAGCAAGGAAAATGGTTCGATCTGGCCTGGAACAGCGAGCTGACCAAGTTTGGTTACGACAGCGGCAGCGCCAGTGCCCAGCAGGCCGGTGAGCGCTACACCGCCACCCGTTTGCATCTGGCACCGACCCTGACCGTTCCATTGGTGGACGCGCCGGGTTACTACCTCACCAGCCAGTACAAGCTGATGTTTACCTCCTACAACCAGGAGGTGCCCAAGGATCTGGTCTACACGGATCGCAGCCGCTTCACCGACGCGGATACCAAGCAGTTAACCCTCAAAGACGGCACAGTTACCCGTACCTTGCCCTCCTTCCGTCTCAAAGGGGGGGTCAACTTCGACCGCCCGCTCAACTGGTATGATGGCAAGGGGACCCAGACCCTGGAGCCCGAGTTCCAGTATCTCTATGTTCCCTATCGGGATCAGGATGATATCGGGATCTATGACTCCACCACCACCCGTCAGGACTACTACAGCCTGTTCAGCGATCGCCGCTACGCCGGTCTCGACCGCATCAGCGATGCCAACCGGATCACCGTTGGCCTGACCAGCCGGGTCTATGACAATGTGGGTGATGAGCGGTTACGTCTGGCTGTAGCTCAAGCCTTCGAGATGACGCCGCCCAAGGTGCGTCTCTATCCGTCCGACCCAGAGAGCACCAACTCTCGCTCCCTGCTCTCGTTCGAGGGGGATGCACGCATCACCGATGAGTGGTTTGCCCATGCGGGTACCCAGTACGACACCTCGGAAGGGGAGTTCACCGCCGGTAACAGCGCAGTGGAATACCGGACTGGCAAGCTGACAACCCAGCTCAACTACCGCTATATCAAGGATGGTAACCGGGACTACAGAGACCCCAACAACCCGGCCCTTACCGAAGATCTGAGCCAGGCAGGTTTGGTGATGATGGCGCCGATCGCCGATCAGTGGCAGATGTATGGCGGTTACTATCGTGATATCAAGCAGGATGTGAACATTGACCGGATGATTGGTGTCAAATATGACTCCTGCTGCTGGAGCATCAATATGAGTCTGGAGTGGCACAACCAGCCGGACAACGTCACCCTGCAACCCACCTCGGAAAAAGTCATTGGTCTGCAGTTCGAGATGAAGGGACTTGGCAGCGTAGGTACCGGTGGCCGCAGCGTCACCATGGATACCGAGCTGTTGCCCTATGTTCGCCCGTTTAATCTGAAAGACCAGCAATGATGCTGGTCCAGCCTTGAGAGATGGATATGAAAAAGACCCTGATTGCCCTGCTGACCGCGGGAATGTTTGGTGCCATGAGTCAGGCTGCCCTGGCGGCGCCCGAGCTGATGGACAAGGTACTGGCCGTGGTCAACAAGGACGTGGTGCTGTCCAGTCAACAGGACGCACTGGTCAACAAGGTAAAACTCTCCGCTCAGGAGAGCGGCCAATCCCTGCCTGACGATGCCACCCTGCGCAAACAGGCGCTGGATCGGCTGATCCAGGAGAGCTTGCAGTTGCAACTGGCGGATCGTCAGGGACTGAAAATCAGTGATACCCAACTGGAGCAAGCCATTCAGGGGATCGCGGCCGATAACAAAATGACCCTGGAGCAGCTGCGTGCTCAACTCGCCCGTGAAGGGATGACCTATGCCCAGTATCGGGAAGAGGTGCGCCGCGAGATCCTGATGAACGAGGTACGCCGCAATCAGGTTCGTCGTCGCATCAACATCTCCGAACAGGAGGTGAAGCAGGTGGTCGAGGTTCTGAAAAAACAGGGCCAACAGCAGAACGAATATCACGTCGGTCATATCCAGATTGCCCTGCCGGACAACCCCACCGCAGCCCAGCTGGATGCCGCCAAGAGCAAGATTGACCGAATTCTGGCCGCCCTTAAACAAGGTGCTGACTTCCGCAAGCTGGCCATTGCCGAGAGTAACGGCCCCAAGGCACTGGAAGGGGGTGACTGGGGCTGGATGAGCCCACAAGAGATGCCGACCCTGATGGCCGAAGCAGTACAGGGCGCCAACAAGGGTGACATCGTCGGCCCGCTGCGCTCCGGTGCCGGCCTGCACATCGTCAAGGTGTTCGACACCAAGGGTCAGCAGCAAGTAATGCAGACCGAGGTGAAAGCCCGTCACATCCTGATCAAGCCCTCCATCATCCTGAGCGAAGAGAAAGCCAAGGGGATGCTGGACGGTATTCTGCACGATATCAAAAGCGGCAAGGCCAGCTTCGCCAGCATGGCAGAGAAGCACTCCGAAGATCCGGGCTCTGCGGTGCAGGGCGGCGAATTGGGCTGGTCTGATCCCAATGTCTACGTGCCGGAATTCCGCGACATGGTCAACCGCCTGCAGCCAGGCCAGATCAGCGCCCCGTTCCGTACCAGCCATGGCTGGCACATCGTTCAGGTGGAAGATCGCCGCAGCCAGGATGCCACCGACAAGGCGCAGGAGCAGCGCGCTTACCAGCTGATCTACAACCGCCGCTTCGTGGAAGAGTCCCAGGCGTGGCTGGATGAGCTGCGTGACGAGGCCTACATCCAGATCGAAGGCGCCAGCAGCTGATGAGCTGCCGTCGTCTTGCCGTTACCCCGGGCGAACCGGCGGGGATCGGCCCGGATCTGGTGCTGCAGATTGCTCAGCAGGATTGGCCCCACCAGTTGGTGGTGATCGCCGATCCGGCGCTGCTGCGCGAGCGGGCAGCCCTGCTGGGGCTCAGCGTCGAGCTTGAACCCTATGACGCAACCGCCCCTGCCCGCCCCCAGCGGGCGGGCACCCTGACCGTCTGTCCGGTCACACTCGGCGCCCCCGTGGTGCCGGGTGAGCTGAACGAAGGCAATGGTGCCTATGTGCTGGCGACCCTGCAACGTGCCTGTGACGGTAACCTCAGCGGTGAATTTGCCGCCGTGGTGACCGGACCGGTACACAAAGGGATCATCAATCAGGCCGGGGTCTCGTTCAGCGGTCACACCGAATTCTTTGCCCAGCAGTCCAATACCGCCGATGTGGTGATGCTGCTGGCAACCGAGGGGCTGCGGGTCGCACTGGCGACTACTCACATCCCCCTCGCCTACGTGGCGATGGCCATTACCGAGGATCGCCTCGGCAAGGTGATCAGGATCCTCAACGGGGATCTCACCACCAAGTTTGGCATCGCCAAACCCCGTATTTACGTCTGCGGTCTCAATCCCCATGCCGGGGAAGGTGGCCACCTCGGACGTGAAGAGATTGACGTGATCGAACCCGCTCTGGCCAATCTGCGCCTAGAGGGTATCGATCTGGTCGGCCCATTGCCGGCCGACACCCTGTTCCAGGAAAAATACCTCAAGGATGCGGATGCGGTACTCGCCATGTACCACGACCAGGGGCTGCCGGTGCTCAAATACAAGGGCTTTGGCAGTTCGGTCAATATCACTCTGGGGCTTCCCTTCATCCGCACTTCGGTGGATCACGGCACCGCACTGGATCTGGCAGGCAAAGGCCTGGCGGACTCGGGCAGTCTGATCACCGCGATTAACCACGCCATCAAGATGGTAGAGAAAAAAAGATATGAGCAGTAAGGTGCAGAGCAATAAAGTGCATATGGGTCACACCGCCCGTAAGCGATTCGGTCAAAACTTCTTGCACGATCGCTATGTGATCGACCAGATCGTCGCCGCCATCAACCCGCAACCGGGTCAGAATCTGGTGGAGATCGGTCCGGGTCTGGCTGCGCTGACCGAGCCGGTCGCCTCCCAGATGGACAAGATGACAGTGGTCGAGCTTGACCGGGATCTGGCGGCGCGCCTGCGCGAGCACCCGACTCTCAAAGACAAGCTGACCGTCATCGAAGCCGATGCCATGCGTTTCGACTTCGGCACCCTGATGGGTGAAGGCAAAGGGCCGCTGCGGATCTTCGGTAACCTGCCCTACAACATCTCCACTCCGCTGATCTTCCACCTGTGCGAGTTCGCCGACCGGGTTGAAGACATGCACTTTATGCTGCAAAAGGAAGTGGTATTGCGGATGTGTGCTGGCCCAGGCAGCAAAGCCTATGGTCGCCTGAGCGTGATGGTTCAGTACTACTGTCAGGTAGTACCGGTGCTGGAAGTGGGCCCGGGTGCCTTCAAACCCGCCCCCAAGGTCGACTCTGCCGTAGTGCGCCTGATGCCGCACAAAAACCCGACCATAGTCGCCAAAGACATTCGTTGCCTGAGCCGCGTCTGTACCGAGGGCTTTGGCCAGCGTCGCAAGACCATCCGCAACAGCTTCTCCAACTTCATTACCGACGCCCAGCTGACCGAGCTTGGTATCGATGGCAACCTGCGTCCGGAGAACCTCTCCCTCGAGCAGTTTGTCATGATCGCCAACTGGCTGGCGGATCAGCAACAGGCCTGATCCTGTGGCTCACCCGCACATCGAGATCCGCCCATACCCCATGTATGTGGCGGAATCCAAAGACCCTTACCAGTTTCACTATCTGATCGAGATTGAGAATCTGGGGCCCGGCCCGGTGCAACTGCTGCACCGGCGCTGGCTCATCACCGATGCCAATGGCAAGATGCAGGAAGTGGCAGGCCCGGGCGTGGTCGGGGAACAACCCGTTATCGCCGAAGGTGAGACCTACCGCTACCAGAGCGGCGTGCCGCTGGCGACCCCGCTTGGGGTGATGGAAGGGAGCTATACCCTGCAAGATGGCTCTGGCCAGCAGTTCGAGGCGCCCATCGCCCCCTTCACGCTGGCCATCCCCAATATTATCAACTGAGGTTTCATGGCGAACTGTTTTGTCGGTGACATCCAGGGCTGTTACGACGACTTGCGCCGTCTGCTGGATCTTGCCGCGTTCGATCCCGATAAAGACGTGCTCTGGCTCTGCGGCGACCTGGTCGCCCGCGGCCCGGACTCCCTCAATACCCTGCGTTTCGTCAAAGGGTTGGGCAACCGCGCCGTCGCCGTACTCGGCAACCACGACCTGCACCTGTTGGCGGTGGCCAATGGCGTCGCGCCGCTCAAGAAGAAAGACAAGCTGCAGAGCCTGATGGATGCCCCGGATCGGGATGAACTGCTGGAATGGCTGCGCCACCGCCCGCTGCTGGCCGAGCATCCGGATCTGCCCATCATGATGGTGCATGCCGGTATCTCCCCGGCCTGGGATGCCCGCACCGCCCGCAACTGCGCCCGCGAGGTGGAGAGCCTGCTGCGCGGCGATCAGTACCAGTGGCTGCTGCACAACATGTATGGCGATCAGCCCGATGGCTGGCAAGATGATCTGGTCGGGATCGACCGCTACCGCTACATCATCAACACCTTCACCCGGATGCGCTTCTGCTATTTCGACGGTCGCCTCGACTTCAAATGCAAGAAGGGCCCCAAGGAGTCGACCCCGGGGCTGCGTCCCTGGTTCGAACAGCGGGAGCACCACGTGGATGACCCCGTTCTGGTGTTCGGCCACTGGGCTGCCCTGATGGGCAACACCGGTAAAAGCGATATCAAAGCGCTCGATACCGGCTGCGTCTGGGGCAACAGCCTGACCCTGTGGCGCTACGAGGATGATGCCCTGATCGCCACCCCCTGCCCGGTTCACGCCAGCTAGGGGCAGCACAGCAATCAGGCGGTAGCTGCCGCGCTAATTGCCCAGAACTGCATCAATAACAAAGCCCGGCAATCTGCCGGGCTTTCTGTTTTGTGTTCTCTGGTTCCGTGCGAATAAGGTTACAACTTGCGCCCCAACCGCTTCTCGATCTGGCGCCGCTCCCACTCAGGGCCAAACAGCTTGAAGGGCTGAAATACCCGAATGGCATGGGAGGCAAGTCCCAACCCCCAGCCCAGCGCCGGCCACCAGGCCCAGATATACTCCGGATTGCTCAGGTAGTTGATGACAAACAGCCCGCAGATCACCAGTACATAGCTGGCGACATGGTGATAGAAGCCCTTGAGCCCCTCCACATAGCGCATGGCTTCCCGCTCTTCTGCCGATACCTGCACCGCATCCTGACCCATAGTGTCACTTCCTCTCATCTCACGCTCCTGTTGCTCTGACCCATCCAGTTGAGCCACATCGAGTTCAAAGACGGAGGCCAGGGCCTTGAGAGATTCCAGTCCGGGTTGCTGCCCCTGCTCGATCCGCTGGATAGTGCGGACACTCAAACCAGTCAACGTCGCCAACTGATCCTGGGACCAACCCCGTTGCAATCTCAACTTCCTGACGATCATCGCGAACTCCTTGTGGTAATTGACAGGGCCAGCATAAGGGCTGAGCAGTGACAAACGATACGACAGATGCCTGACACCAACCTGACTTTCTTTTTAAATCAATACATTAGCCAGATATCCACCGCTATCGTGCAAACGCCTTGGTAGCGACTACAAACTGGTGTCGGTCACCCGACAGCAAGCCAACAACCTCATTCTCTTCAAGATAGCGCTTACCACAGCTCAAACAATGAGCTTACAGACTCTGCATCAACTCGGCGGCGATCTCGAAGGAGCGCAGTCGGGCCTGATGGTCGACGATGGGGCCGTTGAACATCAGCTCATCGGCACGGGTTTCCGCCAGCAGCGCCTTGAGACCGTGACGAACCTGCTCCGGCTCCCCCACCAGAGAGCGGGCCAGGGTCTGCTCCATCGCCATCAGCTCACGGGGCGCCCACTCGTCACCAAGCTGGACAACCGGCGCGGGCAGCTTGCCCGCATCACCGCGATGGAGACGCAAGAACTGCTGCTGTACGGTGGTGAACTGGAAGCGTGCCTCCCGCTCGCTGTCGGCGGCGATCATATTGATACAGACCACCGCATGGGGCTTGGGCCAGCGAGCGGAGGGGCGATACTGGCTGCGGTAGATCTCCAGCGCTTGCAGCAACATGGCAGGGGCGAAATGGGAGGCAAAACCGAACGGCAAGCCCATCGCCGCCGCCAGTTGCGCGCTGTAGAGGCTGGAGCCTAGCAGCCAGATGGGCAGATGCAGCCCCTGACCTGGCACAGCCTGCACGGCGCCGATCTCGTCGCCAAAGTAACTCATGAGCTCGCGCACATCGGCCGGGAAATCATCCACCTCACCGCTGCGCATGCGCCGCAGCGCCCGCATGGTGCGCTGATCGGTCCCGGGCGCACGGCCAAGGCCCAGATCGATGCGGTCGGGATAGAGAGAAGCTAAAGTGCCAAACTGCTCGGCAATGACCAGCGGCGAGTGGTTCGGCAACATGATGCCACCCGCCCCGATCCGCAAAGTGGTGGTGGCCTCAGCCAGATGACCGATCAGCACCGAGGTGGCGGCACTGGCAATGTCCGGCATGTTGTGATGCTCGGCCAGCCAGTAGCGCTGGTAACCCCAGCCCTCGGCATGGCGGGCAAGATCCCGCGAACGGCGAAACGACTCGGCAGGCACAGAACCTTCGGCAACAGGCACCAGATCGAGCACGGAATAGGGGATGGCAGACATAAATACACTCCATTGCATCACAATTTGCTAACAGAGGGGCACTCTAGCATGAGATGCTCGAACGGAACACATTTGCCCTGCGGGAGCGCATGCGCCCGATGTAAAAAGGCCACCCCGCAAGCGGGATGGCCTTTTTCAGCACTGCGGCATGATCAGAACAGCAGGTGCGCCACAGCAGCGATAACCGGCAAGGTGACCAGAGTACGCAGCAGGAAGATAACGAACAGCTCCCATAGCTTGACCGGGATCTTGCTACCCAGCAGCAGGGCCCCCACTTCTGACATATAGATGAGCTGGGTCACCGACATGGCGGCAATCACGAAGCGAGTCATGTCGCTCTCGATGGTCGAGGCCAGCACCGCCGGAATGAACATGTCGGCAAAACCGACCATGATGGTCTTGGAGGCCGCTTCAGCCTCCGGCAGTTGCAGCAGCTCCAGCAAGGGAACAAAGGGCGCCCCCAGCCAGGTGAAGATAGGGGTGTGTTCGGCCAGTATCAGGGCGCAGGTACCGATCGCCATCACCACCGGCAATACGCCAAATATCATATCCAGCGCATTCTTCACCCCTTCCCGTGCTACCGCGCCCAAGTCACTCACATTATCAGCCTTGGTCAATGCCCGCTCGAAGCCATAGCTCATCACGCTGTGCTGGTGCGGCACTGCCTCCTGCTTACGGCACAAGGGCGTGCCATCGGCATAGATATCTTTCTTCCAGCACAGTGGTGGCAAACGCGGCACCACGATGGCAGCGACCACGCCAGCCAGGCAGACGGTCAGATAGAAAGGAACAAACATGTGCTCCAGTTTTACCTGAGAGATCACCACCAGACAGAAGGTGATGGAAACAGCAGAGAAGGTGGTGCCAATCACCGCGGCTTCACGCTGGGTATAAAACTTCCCTTCATACTGCTTGCTGGTCAGCAGGATGCCCACGCTGCCATCGCCGAGCCAGGAGGCAAAGCAGTCCACCGCGGAGCGACCCGGCAAGCGGAATACCGGACGCATGATGCGGGTCATCATGGTGCCGACAAACTCCAACAGCCCGAAATCGAGCAGCAGTGGCAGTAACAAACCAGCAAACAGGAAGACTGAAAAGAGCACCGGCAGCAGATCGTGCAACACCAGACCACCGGTTGCGCCGGAATAGAGCAACTCTGGCCCCATCTCGAAGAAGGTCAGCAGCACGAAAATACCGCCCAACACCCGTACACAGGCCCAGAAAGGGGAGACATTGAACAGGCTGTTGAGGAAAGGGCGGCGCACCAGAATCGCCGGCTTGAACAACCAGGCAATCACCGTCATCAGCATGGTGGTGGTGATTACCGCACTGACCATGGCCACCAGATAATCGGCAAACACCCGCTGAACCAGCTTGGCCAGCACGGCAACCGGGATGGTGACATTGCCCTGATAGAGGACCGGCGTCATGAACAGCAGGATCCCGATAAGTGAAGGAACCAAAAACATCAATACGTTACGGCGGGTATTGACCGCGGGTGCTTCGAGACTCTTTTCCAACATGATATGACAGCCCTGACGTTACATTTACCTAGCCTGGCCAACCTGCATATTCACGCATTGACCAGCAATAGCGCGCGCAAGAATACTCTAAAAAAACGCACAAACAAGCCTTTAATCGAGTGAATTGCGCATAAATATTTCCACAGGTAAACCTTTCATCAAAACAACCCGATACAGCAACGCATATCGATTCAATCGACATTGCCAGACTATTGTTTCGTTTTTGTTGGATTTTGTGGGTGGTATAACCCGAACCAAAGGCTCGGCAATACCTGATGTAACCGACTCGCCGAATGAGTGGTTGCTCGACAGGTATAAAAAAACCGGAGCCTGCGAAGGCTCCGGTTTTCAGTGACAGTAACGGGGATCAGTCACGCACGTAGATGACTTCAACGCCATCATCTTCGTCGTCATCCCAATCATCGTCATCCAGCCCTTCGTCGAAGGCCACAGAAGCGGCGAGCGCTTCTGCTTCAGCTTGAGCCAGCTGATTCTTGTGGTAATCGTCCCACTTGAACTCAACCTTCTCGATAGCGTCTTGCGCATCTTGCGCCAGTTGACGAGGCATAGTGTCCAGCAAGTCCAGAATGTCGTAGCAGACCTTCTTGGTACCTTCCTTGCTGATGGCGGTGATGGCGTAGACCGGACCTTCATGGTTCAGGGCCGCCTTGACGCGATCCATCACTTCCTGGGCTTCTTCTTCCAGGATCAGATCCATCTTGTTGAACACCAACCAGCGCGGTTTGCCTGCCAGCTCGGGGCTGTACTTCTCCAGCTCGCCCACAATGGTGACGGCATTTTGCGCAGGATCAGAACCATCGATCGGGCAAATATCAACCAGATGGAGCAATACACGGCAACGCTCAAGGTGTTTCAGGAAACGAATACCGAGACCTGCACCGTCAGCAGCACCTTCGATCAGACCCGGAATATCGGCGATCACGAAGGAGCGGGAGTTCTCACCACGCACCACACCCAGGTTCGGTACCAGGGTGGTGAAGGGATAATCGGCTACCTTGGGACGAGCAGCAGAGACCGCGCGAATAAAGGTAGACTTGCCTGCGTTGGGCAGGCCCAGCATGCCGACATCGGCCAGCAGCAGCAGCTCCAGCTTGAGGGTACGTACTTCGCCCGGAGTACCATTACTCTTCTGACGGGGAGCACGGTTAACTGAACTTTTGAAGCGGGTGTTACCCAAACCGTGGAAACCACCTTTGGCAACCATCAGCTTCTGGCCATGACTGGTCAAGTCACCCAGTCGCTCACCGGTATCTTCGTCACTGGCACGGGTACCGACCGGCACACGCAGCACCCGATCCTTACCACGATGACCAGTACAGTTGGCACTACGACCATTTTCCCCACGCTCGGCAGCATGGAAGCGCTCGAAACGGTAGTCGATCAGGGTATTGAGGTTCTCGTCGGCAATCAGATAAACATCACCACCGTCACCACCGTCACCGCCATCGGGTCCACCGTTCGGAATATACAATTCCCGGCGAAAGCTGACGCAACCGTTACCACCATCGCCGGCATCGACTCGAATCTGGACTTCATCAACAAACTTCATAGGCACCGTCACCTTAATTCGAAAAACCGATACGCGATTATAGTGGTACAGACCCCTGCGGGCGATACGCATCTTGGCAATCCACGCCTCTGTCGAGGCACGGGTCATCTGCGTTCCGTTTTTTCGTCAACAATTCAGAAAAACAAAAGCCCCGCCTGTTGGCGGGGCTTCGGATCCTTGCGGTCCGTAATTACTCAGCAATGATGCTTACGTATTTACGATTCAGCGGACCTTTAACTTCGAACAGGATCTTACCAGTTGCTTTCGCGAACAAGGTGTGATCTGTTCCCAGACCAACGTTAGTACCAGCATGGAACTTGGTGCCACGCTGACGAACGATGATGCTGCCAGCCAGAACTGTTTCGCCGCCGAAACGCTTCACGCCAAGGCGTTTAGCTTCAGAATCGCGACCGTTGCGGGATGAACCGCCAGCTTTTTTGTGTGCCATCTATCGGACTCCTCTAATTAAGCGCTGATGCCAGTGATTTTGACTTCAGTGAACCACTGACGGTGGCCCGCTTGCTTGCGATGGTGCTTACGACGACGGAACTTGACGATAGTCACTTTCTCGCCACGGCCGTGAGCCACAACTTCAGCTACAACCTTGCCACCTTCAACAAAAGGAGCACCTACTTTAAAAGTGTCGCCTGCAGCAACCATCAGAACTTCGTTGAAGTCGATGGTAGCGCCAGTCTCAACGTTCAGCTTTTCCAGACGAACGATTTGACCTTCGGCCACACGGTGTTGTTTTCCGCCGCTTTGGAATACCGCGTACATTTGATTAACTCCGTAAAGGCATGTCTTTTGCTCAAGGCTAGACATGCGCAAAAACCTATAACAATGGGCGGGCATTCTACGCAAATCGATTTGCTCAGGCAAGGCCAATTTAGCAAAAAGTTTATTTTGTGCGCATATCTGCCGCCGTGGATAAACACCTAACTGTAACCCATTGTGAAATCGTGTAGAATCCCCGCCATTACTAAAATCGCAGTTATTGCTGCTGTCACGTTACGAGACTTATGGACCAACAGACTATCCGTGCGCTCTGTGCCGCCGACATGACGGCGGTCAATGAACTGATCCTGGCCCGACTCCAGTCCGATGTTAGTCTGATCAATCAGCTGGGTTTCTACATCGTCAGTGCCGGCGGCAAGCGAATGCGCCCCATGCTGACTGTGATGGCCGCCCGCGCGCTCGGCTATGAGGGTGAGGATCACCTGAAACTGGCCGCCATCATCGAATTTATCCACACCTCCACTTTGCTGCATGATGACGTAGTCGATGAATCTGACCTGCGTCGCGGCCGTGAAACGGCGAATGCCATGTTTGGCAATGCCGCAAGCGTCTTGGTCGGTGATTATCTCTATAGCCGCTCCTTCCAGATGATGGCCGAACTCTCCAACCTGCGGGTGATGGAGATCCTGTCGGATGCCACCAACACCATTGCAGAAGGGGAAGTGTTGCAGTTGATGAACTGTAACGACCCGGATACCACCGAGCAGAGTTACATGACGGTCATCTACTGTAAGACCGCCAAGCTGTTCGAGGCCGCCACCCGCCTCGCCGCCGTGCTGACCCATCAGCCCGAGCCCGTCGAGCAGGCAATGACCGATTACGGCAAGTATCTGGGTACTGCGTTCCAGATCATCGATGATGTGATGGATTACTGCTCCCAGAGCGAGGAGATGGGCAAGAACGTCGGTGACGATCTGGCTGAAGGCAAACCTACCCTGCCGCTACTGCGGGCCATGGCTGTAGGTAGTGCGGAAGAGCGCCAGCTGGTGCGCGATGCCATCGAGCACCGCAACGGTATGGAGCATCTCGACCAGATCCTCGGGATTCTCGGCCGTACCGGTGCGCTGGAGTACTCACGGATGCGTGCCCGGGAGGAGGCTGACAAGGCCATTGCCGCCCTCGCCATCCTGCCTGACTCCCGCCACAAGCAAGCGCTGGAAACCCTTGCTCACATGGCGGTACAACGCAGCGCCTGAGTCTACGGCTCCCCTGGCAATAAAAAAGAGGCAACCGCCTCTTTTTTATTGCCTGTCATTCGACGGCGGGGCTAGCTATCAAGGCTCAGTGGTTCAACATCCAGAGGATCACCAGCCCTGCCACCACCAGGGATCCTCCGATGCGGCGCAACTGCTCCGGAGGCTGCTCGCTCAGCAGACGCAGCATCTGTTGCCATGCTTGTGGGACCAGCAGAGGACCCAGCCCTTCAAACAGCAATAACAGCCCCAATCCTGCCAGCATAGATGTCAGCATCTTATCCCCTTAAATAAAAAAACCACCCGCATCGACAGGTGGCTTTAGCACTCAAAACAAAAGGGTCTGATGCGTCAGACCCTTTTGAGATAACCTTTCGGCGATAATTACTTGGTGCCGTTAGGAGATTTGAGGTAGCGGAAGAACTCGCTGTCCGGCTTCAGAACCATCAGGTCGTTGCCACCGGCGAAGCTCTTGCGATAGGCCTCCATACTACGCACGAAGCTGAAAAACTCGGGGTCTTTCTTGTAGCTGTCGGCATAGATCTTGGCTGCCTCAGCATCACCTTCACCACGCAGTTGCCGCGCATTACTCTCGGCGTCGGCGATCATCACGGTCACCTTGCGGTCGATGTCTGCACGCAGGATTTCAGCCTGCTCACGACCCTGGGAGCGATGCTCACGGGCTACCGCAGTCCGCTCGGCACGCATCCGCTGATAGATGGAGCTGGAGACTTCTACCGGCAGGTTGATCTGCTTGATCCGCACATCAACCACCTTGATACCGAGCTCGGAAGAGCGCGCCATCTTCATCAGCGCATCTTCCATCACGGTACTGCGCTCACCAGAGACGATGTCTTTGATGGTACGGTTACCGATCTCGGAACGCAGACCGTTGTTGATTTTACGCTTGAGCAGGTCTTCCGCCTGGATCTTGTTGCCACCACCGGTTGCCAGGTAGTACTTGGAGAAGTCCTCGATCTTCCACTTCACGTAAGAGTCGATGATGAGGTCTTTCTTCTCGGAGGTAACAAAACGATCTGCCTGGCCTTCCAGCGTCTGGATGCGGGCATCCATCTTGCGGACCTGATCGATGAGCGGCACCTTGAAGTGCAGACCCGGCTCATAGAGCCGTGGCTCACCGGATTCAACCCGCTTCACCTTGCCAAACTGCACCACTATCCCTTTCTGGCCTTCATCAATGATGAAAACAGAAGAGAAGCAGAACATGGTCGCCACAGCGATGACACCAATAGCTATTTTTTTCATCTATTAGTTTCTCCCTGAGCTGAAACGGTCACCGCCACGCAGTGGGGTCGGTGTAGAGTTGGCCCCTTCGTTGGAAGGTGGGGTCGATTCAACCGCTGGCGTGCCTGCCGGACGAGCCGGTTGTACCGCGTTCGCTTTACCAGACAGTTTGTCGAGCGGCAGATAAATCATGCTGTTGTTGCCAGCAGGCATGTCCACAACCACCTTGTTAGTCTGCTGATAGAGCTCTTCCATGGTTTCCAGGTAGATACGCTCACGAGTCAGTTCAGGCGCTGCTTGATACTGGGGCAGCAACTCGTTGAAGCGAGCAACTTCACCCTGGGCCTTCAACACGATCTGGGACTTGTAACCTTCGGCTTCCTGTTCCAGACGCTTGACCGAGCCACGTGCTTTTGGCTCCACTTCACGAGCATAAGCTTCGGCTTCACGGATAAAGCGCTGCTCATCTTCCTGAGCGGAGATGGCATCATCGAAGGCGTCTTTCACCTCTTCCGGCGGACGAGCCGGCAAGAAGTTGACGTCCACAATTTGCAGGCCCATCTGGTAAGGTTCGACGATGCTATCGACAACCTGCCAGGTTTCCTGACGCACTTTTTCCCGACCGGTGGTCAGTACATCGTCCATGCGGGTATGGCCCACCACATAACGCAGGGCGCTATCGGTGGCCTGACTCAGACTCTCGTCGGCATTGGTCACGCTGAACAGATACTGCTCGGGATTGACGACACGGTATTGCACGTCCATTTCGACCCGCACCACGTTTTCATCCTGAGTCAGCATGAAACCTGACGCTGGCAGGGAACGCACGGACTCCACATCCACCGGGATCACCCGATCGATAAAGGTCGGCTTCCAGCGCAGGCCCGGATCAACGTTATGGGAATACTCCCCAAAACGCAGCACCACGCCTCGCTCAGCTTCGCGAATGGTATAGAAGCCACTGACGACCCACACCACCACCGCCACGACCAGGGCGATAGAGAGGCCAAACCGACCCACATCACCACCAGACTTGCCACCGCCAAACAGACCACCAAACCGGCTGGTCACCTTGCGCAGCATCGCATCCAGATCAGGGGGTCCCTGATTCTTGCCGTTATTCCCCCAAGGGTCACGGTCTTTGCCGTTATTTCCAGGCTCATTCCAAGCCATCAGCGTCTCCATTAATACATGCAGATGGATATCATCTCTATCTGACCATCAATCGTTGATGAAGCCATTAAGCATTCATCTTCATCGACCAATCAATGTCGGATAAAGCGTTGTAAACTCTCACCTTCCAGTTTCACAAGGCGGTTCCAGTCGGCCACTTGCAAGCGGACTTCCAGTACAAAATCCCCCTCCTCGCTAAAACCTTCCCGTTCAATCCCTTTCAGCTGATAGAGCGCACTGCGCAATCTAGCAGCAGAGGGGGGTAACTGCAGGGTGTGATGCACCATGGAGCCAGCCAGCAATTCAGTCAGCGCCATAAACAGGTATTCACAGCCTTCACCGGTCTGGGCCGATAACCAGACACGCACCGGGCGCCCCTCGTCATTACGTTCCAGACCCGCAGGGCGATCCGCCAGCTTGTCGATCTTGTTGCAGATCATCAGCTGCGGGCGGTCATCCGCTTCGATTTCGGCGAGCACCTGCTGCACGGCATCGATATTTTCCTGCATCTGCTCATCGGCACAGTCCACCACATGCAGCAACAGATCCGCTTCGCGGGTCTCCTGCAGGGTCGCCTTGAAGGCTGCGACCAGATCATGGGGCAAGTGTCGAATAAATCCAACTGTATCTGCCAAAATCACATCACCCACATCCCGGATCACCAGTTTACGCAGGGTGGGATCCAGAGTTGCAAACAACTGATCGGCAGCATACACACTGGCAGCTGTAAGTTGGTTGAACAAAGTAGACTTTCCGGCGTTGGTATAACCAACCAGTGACACCGTCGGCACTTCATTACGATTACGGGCGCGACGGCCCTGTTCCCGCTGCTTGGCTACCTTGTCGAGCCGACGCAAAATCGCCTTGATTCGTTCCCGCAGCAGCCGTCGGTCAGTTTCAAGTTGGGTTTCACCCGGTCCACGCAGACCGATCCCGCCCTTTTGACGCTCGAGGTGGGTCCAGCCTCGCACCAAGCGAGTGGAGAGATGGCGTAACTGGGCCAGTTCGACCTGCAGTTTACCTTCGTGGGTTCGGGCGCGCTGGGCGAAGATATCGAGGATAAGACCTGTTCGGTCGACCACCCGGCACTGGAACAGACGCTCCAGGTTACGCTCTTGGGCAGGGCTCAGGGCATGGTTGAAGATCACCACGTCGGCGCCCAGCAGCTGGACTTGGGACGCGATCTCTTCAGCCTTGCCGCTACCGACAAACAGCTTGGCACTGGGGGCACTGCGACTGGTGGTAACAACCCCTAGCGCATTGACGCCGGCAGAGCTCACCAACATCTTGAGCTCTTCCAGATCCTCGCGCTCACCTTCATCACTGAAGTTCACATGCACCAGAACGGCCTGTTCGCCAGCTTCATAACGGTCAAACAAGCGTTTGCTCCTTAACAGGGATCATCACCAATCCAAATCGGCGAGTCGACTCACCCGGGGATATCACGCCTCGGCTTCATCCTGTGCATCAGCCGCACCATCAGGCATAGGCTGGTGGTGGTTAACGGCACGCGCGGGAACCACAGTCGAAATAGCGTGCTTGTAAACCATCTGGCTCACGGTGTTTTTCAGCAAAATGACAAACTGGTCGAAAGACTCGATCTGACCTTGCAGTTTGATGCCGTTCACCAAATAGATAGAAACAGGAATCCGCTCACGGCGCAGCGCATTCAAAAACGGGTCTTGGAGAGATTGCCCCTTAGCCATTGTTCTTTTCCTTATAGTTTGTTGTTTTTAAACACCGGATATCAATATAACAACCTGATTATACAGGGAGTGTCAAGCCGCACCAGCGTGCGCAAGCACACGGTCGAGATTGCCAGACTCTCCAGATTCCAACCAGGTCACCTCGGGCCAGCCGCGCAACCAGGTCATCTGTCGTTTTGCCAATTGGCGTGTGGCAACAATGCCACGATAACGCATTTCATCATACCCCACTTCGCCGCACAGGTAGTCCCACATTTGGCGATAACCCACACAGCGAATGGAGGGGAGATCCGGGTGCAGATCGCCGCGCGTCATCAGCGCTCGTACCTCCTGCTCGAAACCACCTTGCAACATCTTGTCGAAGCGCATTTCGATACGTTGGTGCAGCACGGCGCGATCACTGGGGGCAATGGCAAACTGCTGCACCCGATAGGGCAAGCCCTCCCCCTGCACTTGCGTCAGCTCGGTGAGCGTCTTACCGCTGATGCGATAGACCTCCAGCGCCCGGCTGAGCCGCTGCGGGTCATTGGGGTGAATTCGCGCCCCGGCCACCGGGTCGATGCGCACCAGCTCGTCGTGCAGCGCCTGCCAACCGAGGCGGGCTGCCTCTTCCTCAATCCCGGCACGAATGGCGGGATCGGCGGACGGCAGCGGGGACAATCCCTCCAGCAGCGCCTTGAAATAGAGCATGGTGCCGCCCACCAGCAGCGGAATGCGGCCGCGGTCGGCGATCTCTTTCATCTCCCGCAGGGCATCCTTGCAAAAATCGGCCGCCGAATAGCTCATGGCGGGGTCAAGAATGTCGATCAGCCGGTGCGGGGCCCGTGCCAGTTCATCGGCGGTCGGCTTGGCCGTACCTATATCCATGCCGCGATAGATCAGCGCCGAATCGACGCTGATGATGTCGCAGGGCAGCGCCTGGCACAGTTCAATGGCGAGATCCGTCTTGCCGGAGGCCGTCGGCCCCATCAGAAAAATTGCGGTCGGCAAGTCACTCGCCATGTTCAAACTCCTCCAGCACGGTCGCCAGCGAAAGCGGGCGTACCATGCGAATATCTGTCAGTTGGTCAGCGTGAGCGGCCACAAGTTCCGTCAGCAGACGACTAGCAGTTGAAAAATCGTATATCTTCTCGCGGCTTATCCCCTGCTCCACCAGCCATTGGCATAATACTTCAGCCTGCTGACCGGCATCACTGTCAGATCCGCCCTCGATGAGTTGCAACAGTTCGGGTAACAGGCGCACCAGGTCGGTCTGGCGCAACAAGGCCGGCACCCGAGTCAGGATCATGGTGTCACGCCCACCGCTTTTCAACTCCAGCCCCATCCGTTTCAGCAAACGTTCCTGCTCGCTCACTAGCGCAATCAGATTCTTCGGCAATTTGAAGGAGACCGGCAGCAACAGTGGCTGGGCCGCCAGTCCCTGTCCCCAGGCATCCAGCAACCAGCTTCGCAGCAGCACCCGCTCGGCGCGCACCAGCGAGAGCAGCGCCAGCTGATTATCCCGCTCGACCAACAGATAGGCCTGATCAACCAACGTCAGCGCGCGGCATCCCCCCTGCTTTGACTGAGTCACTGTGGTGGTGTCCGGCTCAGCCACCGTTGCCGTTGCGATGGGCAGGGTAGTTAACAGCGACCCCATGCCACGCATCGCATCGCGACCTGGCGGCTCGGGTGGTTGGTAGTTGCTGGCGCGCGCAGCTCCCCCTTCCCGCACCTGCGCAGGTGCCCGATAGCTGTGCTCGGCGCCGTACCATTCAGGCCGTGGCGCCTGACCGGGATAATCAATCTGTGGGCTGACCGGCAGTTCGACCAGGGTTTCGGCCAACGGCTCTTCCTGATGAGCAGTGCTGACCCCTTCGCGGCGCAATGCAGTAAACAGCGCCTGAAAGATAAAGTCGTGCACCAGCCGCGCCTGATGGAAGCGCACCTCGTGCTTGGCGGGATGAACGTTGACATCCACCTGACGGGGATCCAGCTCGATATAGAGCACATAGGCGGCAAAGCGATCGGCGGGCAGCAGTTCATCATAGGCCTGACGGATGGCGTGGTTGATAAGCTTGTCGCGCATCATCCGGCCATTGACATAGGTGTATTGCAGATCGTTCTGCGGTCTTGCCCCCTCCGGGGTCGCCAGCCAGCCCCACAGCCGCACGTCGCTGTGCTCGCTCTCCACCGCCAGCGCATGGTGCATGAAGGGGGTGCCGCAGACCGCAGCGAGGCGGCGCTCCTGCTCCGGCACCGTGTTGGCGCCCTTGTACTGGCGCACCACCTTGCCGTTGTGGCGCAGGATCAGGGTGGCGTCGAAGCGAGAGAGCGCGATGCGCCGCACCAGCTCGTCGATATGGGCAAACTCGGTCTTTTCGCTGCGCATGAACTTGCGCCGCGCGGGAGTATTGAAGAAGAGATCCACCACCTCCACCGTGGTGCCCACCGGATGGGCCGCCGGCTTGATGGTGACGCTCATCTCGCGCCCTTGCGCCTCGGCTTGCCAGGCTTCGGACTGCTCTGCGGTACGGGAGGTAAAGGTGAGACGGGAGACCGAGCTGATGGAGGCGAGGGCCTCACCACGAAAACCGAGGCTGTTGATCCCTTCCAGATCGTCCAGCGTGGCAACCTTGGAGGTCGCGTGACGCGACAGCGCCAGCACCAGCTCCTCTTTGGCAACACCACAGCCGTTGTCCCGGATACGGATCAGCTTGGCGCCCCCCTTGTCGATGTCGATCTCGACCCGGTCGGCACCTGCGTCCAGGCTGTTTTCCACCAGCTCTTTCACCACCGAAGAGGGCCGTTCCACCACCTCTCCGGCTGCAATCTGGTTAGCCAGGATCGGGGGTAATATACGGATCGGCATCACTTACTCCTGAATTTCAATCTTGCAAATAGAGAGCCGCTCCACCACCTCTCCACCAACCGGAATCTGGTTGGCCAGAATGGGTGGCAAAATACGGATCAGCATCACTACTCCTGAATTTCCATCTTGCGGATGATGTCGCCAACACGGGGAGCCGCATCGCCAGCTCCCGCGCGTTAGTTTTGCGGAATGTAGAGCACCTGACCTACCTGAATATCCCGCGACTTGAGTTTGTTGATCTCCACCAGTCGCGCCTGACTCACCCCATGTTTCTCGGCCAGGCGGGAGAGGCTCTCGCCCCGCGCGACCACATGACGGATCATCTGCGGCTGATTATTGCTCTGGGCGCGAGTTGCCTGAGCCGGTTGCCCGGAACGGGGAATATAAAGCACCTGACCAATCTGGACATCACGGCTCTTGAGATTGTTAATCTCCACCAAGCGCGCCTGACTCACCCCGTTCTTTTCAGCCAACCGAGAGAGGCTTTCACCTCGGGTGACCACGTGCCGGGTCATGCCGGATTTGTCATTGGCGCCAACAGAGCTGACCGGGGCGCTCGGTGATGCGGTTGCAGCCGAATAGGGTTTGATCACCCCAGCACCAGAGCCACTGCTGACACTGCTGACCGGAGCTCCGCCGTCGCGCACGGTCGTCGCTGGCATCTTGTTGGTCACCACCGGCTGCGATTGCACCTGTTGTGGCCTGCTCACCGGTTGCTTGGTGACGACTGACCGGCTAACGGCGGCTGGCTGGCTGGCCTGTCCCTTGCCGGTCAACATGGCCCCCTTGGTCGGGTGGGCACGGTAGTAGTTGCGGATCCCCTCGAAAATGGCGCGGGCCAGCTGGTCCTGATAACTGGTGTTAGCCAGCAGCTTCTCTTCCGCATGGTTGGAGATAAATCCGGTCTCCACCAGCACCGAGGGAATATCAGGCGCCTTGAGCACCGCCAGACTGGCGTGTTCAGGCTCTTTTTTGTGCAACTTGGCGACCTTGCCCATGGAACGCAGGATCTGACGACTCACGTCGTAACCCTCGGCACGGGACTTGTCCATGGAAAGATCAAGGAAGGTTTGCGCCAGATAGGGGTTGGGGTCGGATTCAGCCAACACCTTACCCACCCCGCCCAGCAGTTCGCCCTGCTTCTCTTGCTTTTCCAGCCAGCTGCCCATCTCGCGGTTGGCGCGGTTGGTCGACAAGACCCAGACCGAGGCGCCACGCGGGGTCGAGTTGTGGAAGCTGTCAGCATGCACCGACACCAGCAGATCCGCCTTGGCTTTGCGGGCAATCTCGGAGCGCTTGTTGAGATCGACGAAGTAGTCGCCACGGCGGGTCAGCACCGCCCGCATACCCGGCTCGCGGTCGATCAGCGCCGCCAGTTTCTGGGAGACGGCCATGGTGACCCGTTTCTCGTAGGTACGACGCGGCCCGATGGAGCCGGGGTCCTCCCCACCATGACCCGGGTCAATGGCAATCACCACACCGCGGTGCTTGCCACTCACCGGCACCGGTTGCGCGGCGGCAGCGGATCGCTTCTCTTCATAAGGCAGATCAATCACCAGACGGTGGCCATAGGGCCCGGCTGGCGCCAGCGGAAACACCACCGGCTTGATGGTGGAGCTGAGATCCAGTACCAGACGCAAGCCCCCTTTCTCCAGCGGGGTGCTCTGGCGTATCTTGCGCACCAGCTCACTGTTGTTCTCGACCCGGGCCAGATTGGCGGCGTTGCTCGCCCCTTTCAGATCGATCACCAGCCGATCCGGGCCGTTCAGGGTGAAATAGTTGAAATTGGGGGCGCTGCTCATATCGAGCACCACCCGGGTGTTATCCGGTGATGGCCAGATTCGTACGCTCTTGAGCTGATTCGCCCAAGAGGGTAACGCCATCAAAGAGAGAGCAAAAACAAGGATCAAGCGCACGTAGATGACAACCGTTCCAGAATGGCTTCGCCAATAGCAGTGCGGGCCTCTATCAGCACCTCACGCTGCTCGCCTACATAGGTGAGGGTAATTTCAAGGTCGGGAGCCGGTAGCCAACCCTCGCCCTTCTCGGACCACTCCACCAGACAAAGGGTGTTGGCGGCAAAATAGTCCCGAATGCCCATGAACTCCAGCTCTTCCGGATCAGCCAGGCGATAGAGATCGAAATGGTAGACCTGCCAGCCATCCAGCTCGTAGGGCTCGACCAGGGTGTAAGTCGGGCTTTTTACCTTACCCGGATGGCCAAGGCCCTGCACCCAACCTCGGGTCAGAGTGGTTTTACCTGCGCCCAGCGTGCCATGTAGAAATACTGTGGTCGCCTGCTGGCAAGCTTGTGCCAAACGACCACCCAGTGCCACGGTTGCTGCCTCATCCGGCAGTGTCATCATCAACTGTTTTGCCATGTTCTTCTTGTTAACTTGTTATGGTGTCGGGATTAACCAGTTTGCGGATCAGCGGCAGCAGATCTGACGCCAGCATGCCCCGCTCGCCGTCGGTGGCGGCCAAGTCGGCAGCCTCGCCGTGGATCACGGCGCCCAGCCAGCTTGCCATGGTGGCAGACCAGCCCTGAGCCAAAAGGGCGGCGATTATACCAGATAACAGATCGCCCATGCCGCCACTTGCCATGCCCGGATTGCCTTCACAGCAGAGGGCGACCCGCTCGCCGTCATAAATAAGTGTCCCCGCCCCTTTTAACAGCACCACACCGCCATAGCGCCGCTGCAGCGCCTGCACGGCAGCAAACCGGTCGGTTTCAATGTCGGTAATGGTGCATCCCAGCAGCCGCGCCGCTTCGCCGGGATGGGGCGTGAGCACCCAATTATCCTGATGGCGGGGAGATTGCGCCAGCCAATTCAATCCATCGGCATCCAAAACCAGTGGCAGCCGATCGGTGAGATAACGGGCGATTTGCCCCCTTCCCCACTCATCCTGACCGAGGCCGGGCCCAATGACCCGCACCGACGCCCACCCTTCGTCATCTGCTGTGGTGAGGCTCATCAGCTCGGGTTGATAGAGACTGACCGGCGGATGCTCCGGATGTTGACACACCCGCACCAGCCCGGCCCCCGCCCGCAGGCAGGCACGGGCCGCCAGCACGATGGCCCCCTGCATGCCGCGATGGCCCCCCACCAGCAGCACCTTGCCATAACAACCCTTGTGGGAAGCGCGCTGGCGCGGGGTCAGCTGCGTGCTCAGGAGCGGATAATCGATACGCCAGGCGGCGGGCAACATAGCGCCATCCGGCGTGACGCCAAGGGGGTCACAGTCGAGCTGGCCGACGCAATCCACTCCGTCGCCGGTGAGCATCCCCTGCTTGATACCGATAAAGGTGAGGGTGCGAGCAGCCTGCACCACGGCCCCCATGGCGCGGCCGGTATCGCCGTTGAGGCCGGAGGGGAGATCCACCGCCAGCACGGGCGCAGCCAAGCCATTGATTGTTGCGACGATCTTTGTCAGTAGCGGTGAGAGGGGGGTGTTGACGCCAGTGCCAAGCAGGGCATCGACCACCAGATCCGGGGCTGGCAGCTGCATCCCGTCAAACTGCTCTGCCAGCCAGACCCGGCCACCGGCCGCCAGCCACTCATCGGCGGCCCGTCTGGCATCCCCCTTCAGCTGATCAGCAGCTCTGGCGGCAATCACCACCACCTCGATGCCAATCTGGCGGGCAAGGCGGGCCAGCACATAGCCATCACCGCCGTTATTACCGGGGCCGACGAAGATCCACCAGCAGCGGCTGTCGGGCCAATGCAGGGTGGCATAAGTACGCAGCGCGGCACCGGCTCGCTCCATCAGGGCATAGAGGGGTTGCCCCTCGCGCGCGGCCCAGTTGCGCTCCAGTACGCGGATCTGTTCAGTCTGCCACAGCCCCTGTGGTAAACTGCCCCCCTCTTTTATGCCCAACGCGCCCCTGATGATCTCTACCATGACGGCTCCCGCCTCTTATCAACCGACCCACGCCAGCAAACGCCGGCCAGGCCAAGCCGCATGAGCGCACCTGACTTCCACCAGCTGGCCCACGATATCAAGCTCTGGGCACGGGAGCTAGGATTTGACCAGGCAGGCATCACCGACACCGATCTGCGCAGCGAAGAGCCGAGATTGCAGGCCTGGCTGGATGCGGGCTATCACGGCAGCATGGATTACATGGCGCGCCACGGCATGATGCGGGCGCGCGCCCACGAGTTGCTTCCGGGCACGGTGCGGGTGTTGTCGGTACGAATGAACTACCTGCCGTTCGAGGCAGGCTTCGCCGCTACCCTGCGCGACCCGACCCTCGGCTACATCAGCCGCTATGCCCTCGGTCGCGACTACCACAAGGTGCTGCGCAACCGGCTAAAACAGCTGGGAGATCGCATCGAAGCGCGCTGCGCCGAGCTGTTTCAAGACACTGCTGACACCTTGGGTGAATGGCGCCCCTTCGTTGACTCCGCCCCCATCCTGGAGCGGCCGCTGGCAGCCAAGGCTGGACTTGGCTGGGTTGGCAAACACTCACTGCTGCTCAACGAATCGGCCGGCTCCTTCTTCTTTCTCGGTGAGCTGTTGCTCAACCTGCCGCTGCCGCTCGACCAGCCGGTGGAGAAGGCGCAGTGCGGCAAGTGCGTTGCCTGCATCAACATCTGCCCGACCAGCGCCATTGTCGCCCCCTATGTGGTGGATGGCCGCCGTTGCATCTCCTATCTCACCATCGAGAACGACGGCCCTATTCCGGAAGAGTTCAGGCCATTAATGGGCAACCGCATCTACGGCTGCGACGACTGCCAGCTTATCTGCCCCTGGAATCGCTACGCCGATGCCAGCCCGGAGCCCGACTTCAGCCCGCGCCCCAGCCTGCACCGTCCGCCCCTGCTGGCGCTGTGGTGCTGGAGCGAGAGCGATTTTCTCAAACAGACCGAAGGGAGCCCGATCCGCCGCATCGGCTATCAACGCTGGCGCCGCAATCTGGCGGTTGCCCTTGGCAATGGCCCGGCGGCTCCCGAGGTGATCGCCGCCCTGCAACAGGGGCTGACCACCGCCGAGCCCATGGTGGCCGAACATATCGAATGGGCGCTGGCCACCCTTGCCCGGCGTCAGGATGAAGAGAACAAGAAAACCCGTTTGCTAATCCGCTGCATCGAAAAAGGTCTGCCGGATCACGCATAAGTGATCTGCCCCTTGCCGGATTGCTGCACTTTTTTCATGCTCTGCCGACCCGCAGTGACCAGAACACCGTAATTAGTACCAGCTGGTCGGCACACAACAAGGACAACACAGATGCAAATGTTGGGAGTGGATATTGGCGGCTCTGGGATCAAGGGCTGCCTGGTGGATACTGAAACCGGCGAACTGATCGGCGAGCGCCATCGCATTGCCACACCGCAACCGGCCACTCCGGCCGCCATCGCCCATACCCTGAAGGCGCTGGTAGAACACTTCGACTGGAAAGGGCCGGTGGGGTGCGGCTTTCCCGCCACCATCCACAACGGGGTTGCCAAGAGTGCCGCCAATATCGACAAGAGCTGGATTGAGACCGATGCCGAGCATCTGTTTGCCGATGTCACCGGCAAGCCCTGCTATGTGCTGAACGATGCCGATGCGGCGGGTTTGGCCGAGATGAATTTTGGCGCCGGTAAAGATCGCAAGGGGGTGATCATCCTCATCACAGTCGGCACCGGCATCGGCACCGCCGTGTTCGTCAACGGTCAGCTGCTGCCCAACACCGAGTTGGGTCACCTGATGCTGGAAGGGATGGTGGCAGAGCACTACTGCTCCGATGCGGTGCGCAAGCGGGAAGATCTCTCCTGGAGCCGCTGGGGCAAGCGCTTTAACAAGTATCTGGCGCGCCTCGAGTTTCTCTTCTCCCCCGATATCTTCATTCTGGGGGGCGGCAGCGCATCCAAGCTGGAGAAGTTTGTCGATCGTATCGAGACCCGGGCGCCGCTCATTCCGGCGGCCAGCCTCAATCAGGCGGGCATTATCGGGGCCGCCCTCTACGCGGCCGAGCAGCAGGGCTGACCGACACTCACTGCAAATCAGCAGATATCAAATGGAAAGGGCCCGGCACTGCTGCCGGGCCCTTTTTTGTCGGCCATCTTGTATTACATGTCATCGAATCTGTGTACCCCGTGTACCAATCGGGTCAGACGGGTCTGCTCCAGTCCGGCCAGATTGTCGAGTAGCGTGGTGGTGGCCGGTATCGGGCACTCCCGGGCCAGATGGCCCAGCTCACCCACTAACTGCTCTTCCCAGCGGCACACCTGAGTGACGATATCCTGGGTCTGGGCCGAGGCCGGCATCTCGAAGCGGGTGATGGCAGGCAGCATATCCTCGCTGAAGCTCTGGTTCAGCCAGGTCTCCCTGACCGCCTCTCCCAGCTGAGCTACATATTCGTGCAGATGGGCGCTGGCCGCATCCTCGCGACCTTGCAGATAGACCAGCAACATCCGGCTGCGTTCGCTGTCTACCTGGCTGGCCATTCGCCCGTAACAGAGCCCGAGCTGGTGATGAACCTGCTCAAGATAGTGCAGCAACTCTTTGATCTGTTGGAATCTCATCGCCCTGCCCTCCATGTTTGTCGATATCGTCAGTATAAAAAACAACCGCCAGCAACCCAATCCCTAACCGAGCGCCCCTTGCGCTGCATCAAGGTTGACGACGACAAAAGGGCAGGCAGGTTATCCGGTCGCGAATAGGGAACGATTTGTGCAGCTATTTGTGCAACTATGGAGGAGCATCAGGATCGACACCTGACGTGAGTGAAATCGGGCTGACACACTAATAAAACCAGCATTTACCCGCCATAACCCATCTTTAATTCGGCTATATGCCGCGCAGGCGAAACAGGATCTGGATGCGCAACCTATCCACCCTGCTCGTTATCCACCAGACAGAAATCCTTATCACTTTTTTAGACGTCTAGACGTAAAAACATGCGTTGACACGGCCATCCAGACATCTTAGCATCATCCTCCATGATGGCAGAGTAACCCAGTGGAACCTCTGCCCAATTTACCCGCCTGTAGCGCCCTGTGCTGTAAGGCTGTGAGCACGGAATAATCCATGATTAAGTTGAACGGTCTCAACAAAGTCTACGGTACCGGCAGTGACGCCGTGCACGCCCTGCGTGACGTGAGTCTGCATGTACCCCAAGGCAAAATATTCGGGGTGATCGGTGCCTCTGGTGCCGGTAAAAGTACCCTCATTCGCTGTGTCAACCTGTTGGAGCGCCCGACAGAGGGGCATGTCATCGTCGCGGGCCAGGATCTGGTCGCCCTGAGCGAGCGGGATTTGACCCAGGCCCGCCGCCAGATCGGGATGATTTTCCAGCACTTCAACCTGCTCGCCTCCCGCACCGTATTTGCCAACATCGCCTTTCCGCTGGAGTTGGCTGGCTGGAGTAAAGAACAGATAAAAAGCCGGGTCGAAGAGCTGTTGGCACTGGTCGGGCTGGAAGCCCGTGCCCACGCCTATCCGTCCGAGCTCTCCGGCGGCCAGAAGCAGCGTGTCGCCATCGCCCGGGCGCTGGCACCCGCGCCCAAGGTGCTGCTGTGTGACGAGGCCACCTCGGCCCTCGACCCGCAGACCACCCGCTCGATCCTGACCCTGCTCAAGGAGATCAACGTCAAGCTGGGGCTCACCATACTGCTGATCACCCACGAAATGGATGTGGTGAAGGGGATCTGTGACGAAGTGGCCATCATCAGTGACGGCCGCCTGATCGAGCAGGGCGAAGTGGCCTGGTTCTTCAGCAATGCCAAGACCCAGCTGGCCCGTGACTTCATCCACTCCACCATCCATCTGGAGGTACCGCAAGAGTATCAGGATCGGATGAGTAGCGAGCGGGTGCCCGGCAGCTATCCGCTGGTGAAGCTCGGCTTTACCGGCAGCACGGTCGATACGCCGCTGATTTCCGAGGCGAGCCGCCGTTTCAACATCGACATCAGTATTTTGAGCGCGGATATCGAGTACGCCGGTGGCGTTAAATTCGGTTTTCTGCTGGCAGAGCTGTTCGGGGATGAAGCCCAGTGCGCGGCAACCCAGCAGTTCCTGACTGACAACCATATTCAGCTGGAGGTAATGGGTTATGTCCGAAGCCATGATTAATCTGCTCATTATCGAGCTGGGCAACACCTTGCTGATGGTCGCAGGCTCCGCCCTGTTTGGCTGCCTGCTTGGCCTGCCACTCGGCGTGGCGCTGCATGTGACCAAAGGGGGCCAAATCCTGGCCAACCCGCTGCTCAACCGCAGCCTCGGCATGGTGGTCAACGTGGGCCGCTCGGTGCCCTTTATCATCCTGCTGGTGGCGATCATCCCTCTCACCCGCTTGATTGTCGGCACCAGTATCGGCACTATCGCCGCTATCGTGCCGCTCACCATTGGCGCAGTGCCCTTTATCGCCCGACTGGTAGAAGGGGCCCTGATGGAGGTGCCGGACGGCCTGCTGGAAGCGGCCAAGGCGATGGGCGCCAAGCCGTTGCAAATCATCACCAAGGTGCTGCTGCCTGAAGCCCTGCCCGGCATCATCAACAGCGTCACCATCACCCTCGTTACCCTGGTGAACTACTCGGCCATGGCCGGGGCCATCGGTGGCGGTGGTCTGGGAGATGTGGGTATTCGTTATGGTTATCAGCGTTTTGACCCCACCGTCATGCTGGTGACCGTGGTTATCCTGGTAGTACTGGTTCAACTCATCCAGAGCGCAGGTGAGCGCCTGGTTCACAAATATGATCATCGTTAATCGTCGATTTCTGACAGGAGGTTTTATGAAATTTGGCATCAAATCTGTTGCGGCAGCGTTGCTGGCTGGCTTGGTTCTGACCGGTTGCGGTCAAAAAGAAGAGAGCAAGGTTCTGAAAGTGGGCGCCATTGCGGGCCCCGAGACCGAGCTGGTTGAAATGGCTGCCAAGGTAGCAAAAGAGAAATACGGTCTGACCGTCGAGATCGTCAACTTCTCCGACTACGTCACCCCGAACGTGGCACTGAACGATGGCAGCATCGATGTCAACGCCTTCCAGCACAAACCTTATCTGGATGCGCAAGTACGTGATCGTGACTTCAAGCTGATACCGGTCGGCAACACCTTCGTCTACCCGATTGCCGGTTACTCCAAGAAGCTCAAGTCACTGAGCGAGCTGAAGGATGGCGCCCAGATCGCAGTACCGAACGATCCGACCAATCTGGGTCGCTCGCTGATCCTGCTGGCCAAACAGGGTCTGATCACCCTGAAGGATGGCGCCGGTCTGGAAGCGACTGTGCTGGATATCGCCAGCAACCCGCGCAACTTCAAGATTGTCGAGCTGGAAGCAGCCCAGCTGCCCCGTTCACTGGAAGATGTGGATCTCTCCATCATCAACAACACCTTTGCCGGTCAGATTGGTCTGACCCCCACCGAAAACGGCCTGTTTGTTGAAGATAAAGAGTCCCCCTACGTCAACCTGATCGTGGCACGCGACAACAACAAGGATGACGAGAAGGTTAAGCAGTTCGTTCAGGCCTATCAGACCGACGAGGTCTACAAAAAGGGCGTCGAGTTGTTCAAAGGCGGCCTGGTGAAAGGTTGGTAATTGCTCACTTGGCAAAAAAGGCCACGCAATGCGTGGCCTTTTTTATTGACGCCGTTATCATATCGTTGAGCACGGCAACACGAACAGACTCATCACATGAAAAAATGGTATCTGGCCTACTGCAAGCCAAAAGAAGAGGCCCGCGCCCGCGCCCACCTCGATGCCCAGGGCATCGAATCCTATTACCCTATGGTAGAGATTGAAAAGCTGCGCCGGGGCAAGCGAGTACCTGTACGGGAACCCATGTTTCCCAACTATCTGTTTATCTTTGTCGATCTAAACGAAGTCACCCCGATCACCCTGAAATCGACCCGCGGTATCAGCCGGATCATCCACTTTGGCAGTGAATGGACCCCGATCAACAGCAAGCTGGTCTATCAGCTGATGAGTCGTGATGACAGCGACGAGGCAAGAGCATGCTACGCCAACCTGCCCATCACTGGTGACAAGGTATTGATTGAAGAGGGGCCGCTGGCTGGCTTCGAAGCCATCTATATGGAACCGGATGGGGAAAAACGGGCGATTTTGCTGGTCACCCTGCTCAACCGGGAGACCACCAGCAGCTTCGATAACCACGCCTTCAGACGGCTCGATTAAGGTAAATGGCGGGATCCTCCCGCCATTTCATGCGTGAAGATCGAAGCGGGCGATCACTGCCGTCAGCTTG
The DNA here is from genome assembly GCF_000820145.1 of Aeromonas sobria. Lineage (GTDB taxonomy): Bacteria > Pseudomonadota > Gammaproteobacteria > Enterobacterales > Aeromonadaceae > Aeromonas > Aeromonas sobria. The sequence continues at coordinate 44,964 of NZ_CDBW01000005.1, forward strand.
CCGGTATCCCCAGCCAGTCTGGCAACTATCTCCTCCCCCTGCTGACTGCGTTGGCAGGATTGACGGCTGAGCCCGGCGATATGGTCCACGGTGCCAGCCACCTCCGCGGCAACCCGGGATTGTTGCTCGCTAGCCACAGTGATCGCCTCCAGCTGACCCGATAGCGACTGCACCAGCTGGTGCATGGCGCTCAGGGTGTCGGTCACCAGTCCCACCGCATCTCGCCCCTGTTCAACCAATCGAGTACCCCCACTCACCGTGATCACCGTCTGGCGAGTCTGCTGGGAGATGGCCGCAATGGTCTGGCTGATCTCGGCGGTCGATTGATGGGTACGGGTCGCCAGCTGGCGCACCTCATCGGCCACCACCGCAAAACCGCGCCCCTGCTCACCGGCTCGCGCCGCCTCGATCGCCGCATTGAGTGCCAGCAGATTGGTCTGCTCGGCAATGGTGGCGATAACTTCGGTGATCTGTCCCACCTGCTCACTTTGCTGCTCAAGCAACCCCATGGCTTCGTTGGCCTGCCCAATCATGGCGGCAATCTGCTGCATGGTGTCGGTCATCCGCTCCAGGATGATCTGCCCTTGCCGGGTCTGCTGCTGCACCTGATGAGCGCTATCAGCCGCGCTGGCAATGTTATCCACCACATCACGGGCACGCATCGACATCTGATCGATGGCAACCGCCACCGCATCGACCTGCTGATCTTGTGCCGTCAAGTCACTCACGATGGCACCTGTGGTGCAGCCCACATCGTGGCACGCGGTCTCAACCTGTCCCACGGCTCCTTGCAGTTCCCCTACCAGATGACGCAACTGGGCAGACATCCGATTAATGGATCCGGTCAACACCCCCAGCTCATCCTGCCCCGTGATTGGCAGGGGCTCGGCCGCCAGCCGGCCATCCGCGACCTGGCCCGCCCGGGTCACCAGACTGGCGATGTCACGGGTCAGACGATGGCTAAAGAGCCAGGCGACCACCATGCCAAGCACGATGGCACTGCCGCTTGCCAGCAGCAGGGTTTGACTGATGGTTTGCCCGGCTTGGGTCATCTGGCGCGAAATCGCCTCTACTTCGGCCCCGGTTTTGGTAATTTGTTGTACCAGCTGCTCACTGAGACGGGACTGCATCGGCTCGATGTCGGTTGCCATCAGAAAATTAGCCTGATCCCAATCCGGCGCCTGCCGCTTGCTGATCACCTGATCCACCAGCTCTGAGAAAGGTGTCGCCATCTCTTCAAATAGCTGCCAGAGGCTACGCTGGGTCTCGGTAAAGAGCGCGGCTTGTTGTTTCACCTCCGCTACCCGCTGCAGGTGAAACTGGTAGTAATCCTGATATTTACTGCGGTATTCGGGATCGCCGGAGATAAGAAAGTCCCGCAAAGCGGATAGCGCATTGGCGAGGCTGTTGTAGGCATCCCCCACCTGCTTGAGCAACATGCGACGATCGCCCGTGAGCTGATCCTGCGGGGTAGCGACCTCCTCATTGGCAAAAGATTGCAATTGATCGAGCGCAGCCTCCGCCAGCGGCCCCGCCTCTTGCAGCATCAAGGTGTGGGCAGGCAGGTTCTCTTCACTCTGGGCTATGGTCCAGACCTGCTCCTGATGGCGCTTGAAGGTATCGAGGGACTGAGTGAGCGCCGGGCTGAACGCCTGATGGGCAATAGCTTGCCAGGCCGCCCCCCACTCCTGCTTGAGCCGGGAGGCCTGGGCAGGGTCTTTACCGAGGATCAGATAGCCCCGCAGGGCAGAAACAGTGGCAACCAGCGCCTTCTGGCTCGCCTCATCCCGCTGCAGGGCAGGCAACGCCTGCTCCAGCAGGGTGTGCTGGGCCTGATTGATCTGGGTCAGCCGGTAATAGACCAGCGTGGAGGAGAGCAGGATCAGCAGGTTGATAAAACCGAAACTGAGCAGTAGCTTGCTTGATATTTTCATGAACATCCTTGTTCAAACGTGGCGCTCAGGCCAAAAAAATCAGATAGATAGCAGTGTAGGCAATCTATCTTGCCAAGTCCGGTGCCAATGCTGCAATTCACTGCGCGGCATCGGCTTTGCGGAGAAAAATCCCTGACAAAGATCACAGCCGAGCTTGGCCAACAGCTGCCAGGTCACCTCGTCTTCCACTCCTTCTGCCACCGATTTGAGTCCCAATTTGCGGGCCAGTTCAATACTGGACTCGATAATGGCCAAATGAGCCGGATCGGCATAGCAGCGATGGACGAACGAGCGATCCAGCTTCAACTCGGTAAAGGGCAGCGTGGCCAGTTGTTGCATCGAGGAGTAGCCGGTGCCGAAGTCATCGATGGAGAGGCCAAAACCGTGCATCCGCAGCCGGGTCAACACCTCCAGCATGGCACCAATATCTCGAATAAAGGCACTCTCGGTCACCTCCAGGGTGATCAGTTCAGGATCAACACTCCAGCGCTGACATTGCTCAACCAGGGTCTGGCACACGCCGCCCTCATGGAGCGAACTGACACACAGATTCATCGACAGATTTATCGATAACCCGGTTTTCCCCCAAAAATGGGCATCACTCAGCGACTTGCTGATGATAATGTCGGTCAGAGAGTCGATCAGGCCGTGCTCCTCTGCCATCGGAATAAAGAGTCCAGGGGAGATCAGCCCGAACTCCGGATGCTGCCAGCGTGCCAACGCCTCCATCCCCACCCACTGACCGGTAGCAAAACTGACCTTGGGCTGATACCAGGGCACAATCTGGTCACGATCAAGGGCCAGCTTCAAATCATCGACATCCAGACGGTAGGCTTCTTCTCTGCGAGCAAGAGGTAGCGCGGGAGACCAGGTATCGATCAACTGCTTGAGCTGCGCCGGCTGGCAGGGCTTTTCAATTCGGCCCAGCACCTGCAAGCCATAGGCAGAGCCCATTCTCAACACCGCATCAACCACATCCCCCCCCAGCGCACTGGAGAGAATAATGCCGCCACGAAAGCCCGCCAGCGAGAGGCGACGGAGCAAACCCATGCCATCCATACCGGGCATTCGCAAGTCACAAAACAGGATATCGATATTGTGCAGCTGACACAGCTCCAGCGCCTCCAGGCCATCTTTGGCTTCCAGCAACTGGTGATAGCCCAGCCCGCGGACCTGGTGCAGCAGGGTCTTGCGCTGAAAAGCGTGATCCTCGACCACCATGATGACCGGGTTGTATTCTGTTTTATGCATCTAGCCATAACCTCGTTTTATGGGTTACCTGAGTCAGCAACTCATCAACACGCTGAGCCCATCCCTCCAGCGCGCCCCATTGCTCTAATCGTGCTGCCGATTCAAGGCGTTCGGCCTGCTCAGCCAGCTCGTCTTCACCCACGATACGGGCCGCGCCCTTGATACGATGGGCGACCTCCAGCAGGGCGTCTGCATCACGGGTAGCCAGCGCCGCCGACATTTCTACGCCATCTTGCTGGTTAGAGGCCAGATACTCACCCGCCATGGCTCGGCCAGTTGCCTCGTCACTAAACAGGGCTATCCAGCGCTCGGCCAACTCGCTGTCAGCACGCTCTGGCACCAGCTGGGGCTCAGCCAACTGCGAGGCGGGCAGCCACTGCAGCAAGATCTGGCGTAATGCCTCCAGCAAATAGGGTTTGAGCAGCATGCCATTCATCCCCGCAGCCACCATCCGGGCCGATGCTTCCTTCGAGGTATCAGCAGTAACGCCGATGATGGGCGCCCGTTCACCTTGAGCTCGTAGCTGCTGGGTCAAGGTAAAACCATCCATCACCGGCATGTGACAGTCGGTCAATAACAATGAAAAACGCTGCTCTTGCCACGCTTTCAGTGCTTTTTCACCATCTTCTACTACCTCGCAATCGACTCCCAGCAGGGTCAACTGGCGCACCAACAAGGCACGATTAACCGGGTGGTCATCCGCCACCAGCACCCGACCACTCAATTTTTGCTCGCTTTCTACCATGATGGTATGCACTGATCCGCCAAGTAATTCGCGGCAGCTTTCGAGCAATAAATCCGGATAGAGTGGTGACTGGCCAAGCCGCCACCAGCGCTCGGGTCCCAGCCGTGAGCGCAGCACTTCGCGGGAAGAGAAGATGATCCCCTTGAGGTCGGGCTTTTGTATCCGCGCTAACCAGTCACTGCCCAAGGCACGCTCCAGCTGATCTTCATCGGCCAGTAACAACCCGCTGATGCCACTGCCAAGGCGCTCGGCATCGACAGGCTGCAAGGTGGCACCGAAGCGCTGCATCATTGCGTGTAACTGTGGATCATCGCCGAAGTACCACCATTCACTGTCCGCCAGCACGGGGGTATCCCATCTCGGATTGGTGATCGGTATCGTGAAACAGAAACTGGCCCCCTCACCGGCACGGCTCTTGAGGGTCAAGCTGCCACCCATCTTGCGGATCAACTGATCGCAGATAGCCAACCCAAGCCCGGTGCCGCCGAAGCGGCGATTGATATCCGACTCCAGTTGTTCGAATGGGGTAAATAGCAGCGCCTGCTTCTCCTCCGCGATCCCGATCCCGGAATCTGTCACCGTCACCACCAACTGCTGGTTGTGATAGTGCACATTGATGGCAATGACCCCACGCTCGGTAAATTTGACCGCATTGTTCAGCAAGTTGGAAACCACTTGGGCAACCCGGACGGCATCGATATCTGCCCGATCAGGGACATGCCCCGCCCAGCAGAGATCAACATGCAACCCCTTACCATGGGCCTGGGTAGCATGTCCGCGGATCGCATCGCATATCACCGACTGAAGGTGGCTCATATGGTTATCTATATGGAGCTGACCAGCCTCGATTTTGGAAAAATCGAGGATATCGTTCACCAGATAGAGCAGGTTATTGGTCGAAGTGACCACATTGCGCAGCAGGTAACGTTGATCATCATCCACGTTGCTCATCCGCAGCAGCTCCAGCATGCCGTGCATCCCGGAGATGGGGGTGCGCAACTCATGGCTCATAGTGGCCAGAAACCGGCTACGGGCTCGCATGGCCTGCTCGGCATTGGCACGCGCCTCACGCAGCGCCTTTTCTTGCAGCTTGAGCGCTGTGATGTCCTGCACCATGCCATTAAGCAGCAGGCTATCTTCCCCCTGCTCAACAAAGGTGCCACGCACCTGCAGATAACGCTCCCCGCCATGGTGGGGCACCTTGACCTCCCAATCGATCGGGGTCAGGGTCAGGGCATTGTCGGCAACCCTGCAGGTAAACTCCTGCAGCACCTCTTCACTGACACCAAATCCTTTCCATTCGGACCTGGCCGACATCAGCGCCCGCGAGGGCACTCCCAGCGTCTCCCCCGCTCCTTGCGAAACATAGAGAAAACGCCCCTGTTCCGATCGATGCCATTGGTACTGATAGACCACCCCCGGCATGCTGTCGGTCATGTCTCGCAGCATGGCCTCCACTTCACGGACCTTGTTTTCTGCCGCTTTCAGGGCACTCACATCGGTCAGCACGGTCAATACACCATGCATCTCACCATCCGAGCCCAGATAGGGCAACTTGACGTAGACCACATGAAACTGGGAACCATCTATCCGTCTTGAATAGCCAGGCCCCTCCACCACGTCCCCGGTGGCCCAGACTGTCTGTTCTTCCCGTAGCATTAACTCCCGCTCATCAGGGGGCATATAGCTCCAGCCATCCCCGCCAGACTCGGCCCCGATGAAAGCCTCTCGATATGCCTTGTTGCAGAGAGTCAGGTTCTGCTGACGATCCCGCAGGGCCACCATGCTCGGCAAGGAGTCGAGCAGCGTCTGAACAAAAGCCAGCTGCTCATTGAGCTGTTTTTGTGCCTCTTTTCGCTGGTCATTTTGCCGCTGTAGCGTTTGGTTCCAGTGCCAGAAGATGGTAAAGAACACCAGCGCACCGCCAGCACACACCAGAAACCACAGCACCACAGTGCGAGTCTCCAGACCGGTCTGCAGTCGCATCGTCAACCAGCGGGATTCAAGCTTGTCAATCTCATGCTGGGGGATGGCATAGAGTATCTTGGTCAGGATCTGCTGCAGCATAAGGTCAGCAGGGGATACCCCCATGGCGCCGGGGAGGCGCAAATTTTGCCCGGAGTAGACCACCCGATAGCGATCTTCAAAGCCACGCCCCAAGGTGGTCGGCAAGGTGGTCATGGTGAGCAGAATATAATCGGCCCTTCCCTCATCCAACAAGCGCAGCAGGCGGCTGTCATCCTTGACCTCCACCGGGAGTGCCCCCAGTGATGCCAACAGCTCCTCGTCAATGGATGCATCCACAATACCGACCCGCATACCTCGCAACAATCCGAGGTCAGACAGGTTTTTGCTATGTCTTCCCCCCACGATAACGCGGTCAACAAACATGTAGTTGGGGGTGTAAACGCCCAGATGCTCGCGCTCTGCCGAAGGGGTCATCACAGGAATAAAGTCGATCTGATGTTTTTTGAGCAGTTCCTGAGTCTCTCGCCAGGAGTCGGTGCGCACCAGAGAAAACTCCAGCCCGGAATAGCGGCGCAGCAGGGCCACTATATCGGGTACGTAGCCCACTAACCTGCCACGATAATTGAACTCGCTCATCGAGACCCAGTTAGGTGAGACACCGTAGCGCAAGACCGGATGCGTGCGCAGCCAGGCTTGCTCCTCAGGGGTAAATTTGACCGTGGTGATCTCCCCCGATGCCGAAGCATTCACACCAGTGATCGCTTCAATAATTGGACGCATGTCCGTCACTGGCAGCTCAGGCATGATGTTGTTTATCAAGCGGATGAGCCCAGGGTCGCTGCGCAGCATATTGACAGACAGGGAGGAGACCGGCGCCCACTCCGGTTGGACAATCGCAAAACCGGCATTGGGGTTCTGAACATGTTCAGACATTAACGACGGCATATCAGCCAGATAGGCATCTGCGAGCCGTTGTTTGAGCATAAAGGTCGCTTCACTGCGCCGCTCAACAGCCTTGACCGGCACCAGACCCAGCGCCTCGAGCTGACCACAGGAGTCGGTCCCGACCATGCAGACCCACTTGATGTTACGGGCCTCATCGAGCGAGAGTCCGGCGAGCGGGCGATTTAACAGCACCCCTTGGGGGATAAAGAATGGCAAGGGCACAGAGGCTATCTGGTTTTCCCACTGCTCTCCGGGCGGAAAATTGATGACAATATGCACCTCGCCCGCTTGCAATGCGCTCAGCGCCTCGTCATAGGAGGTGAACTCCTTGTAGTGCAGGGGCACCCCGAGCGCTCTGGCGATCAACAGTGCCATCTCGGGCACCGGGCCGTTGAACCCTTGTACCGCATCCTTGTAGCTATAAGGGGGAGACCCCATCATCGGCATGCCGATGATCAGTTCGTGATTGGCCGCGCGCCACTGGAGCTCGGACTCTTCTAACGTCTCTGTATTCGGACTGCTAACAGCCTGACCCACCACACTCCATAGCAGTAGAAATAAAAACTGGAATAGACGGCAACGGCGGTGGCTCATCAACTCGCTCCAAAGAAAAATCGGCCGCAAATAATAGAGATTTTCGCAAGATTCGCGAATAGATATTCGCGTTTTAACTTAACCCCAGCTTAACCAAATAAAAATGGCAGACCGGGGTCTGCCATCAATGCCAAGAAGGGGGCCATACAGCCCCCTTTCATCAGGTTATTCGATTCCCGAGGCGGAAGCCGGTTTGATACTCCCGCTCGCGAACGAGGGAGATCTGACCCTGATATCCTTCCAGCCCGATATCTTTGAGCAGGGCGGGCGACAGATTAACCTGCACGAGACGACGCTCGACCTTGGCGATCCGCTTTTGTACCAGGGACTCGACGCTACGCAGTAAAACCAGTTCGATAGACATGACATTCTCCAGTTGAACATGCGGTTCTCCCGGAGAAAGTGGATATCACCCTGCGGGACGAACCGCGGGTGATAAAAAGACAGGGGTTACCTGTTTACGCCACGCGGTAAAAGAGCACGAGATTTCACGCCGCACACAGTGCCGCGAGAAAATGCAATATTGAGCATCAGATGTTGCATATTCGTCTCCTAACCGGATAAAAGTTGAACAGGTTGCAGAAGTCTAAAAAATATCCGAATTTAAAACAAGCCTCTCCCGACTCCTTTTTAAACGTTTTTACGGCATTTTATGCTGCCCGTGAGGCAGCCCCGGGGGCATCAGATCCCCGAGAGCAGCCGGTACTCCTCCAATACATAGGTATCTGTCATGCCGCTGACGTAATCGAGCAGCAGCCGCACCCGGTAATACCACTCCTGCTCGTGCTGGCAGGCAAAGCGTGGATCCGGGGTAGCGATAGCCAACCGGTAGGCCTTGAGATGGCGGGCCGACAGGCGGTGATAGAGGCGGCGGGCAAAAAACAGCGCCTGACTCCCCTCCCCGGCCAGCAGGCGGGCAAATTGTGGCGCTGGCAATGCCAGCAGGCAGGCATAGCTGCTCAGCACGCCGCGCAGCGCCGCATAGCCTTCCAGTTCGAGGGCTTCAACCTCGGGGCGCAGAAAGACCAGCTCGCGGGCCACCCGCTTGAGGATATCGAGCACCCGCGCCGCTGGCGCCTGACCGTGGAGCAGCGCTTGCGGGTAGGAGCCCTGCAAAATGGCCCCATGTTCGCTGACATAGCTCTGCGCCGCCAGCGCCACCAGATCCCGAGTGAGCAGCTGGCGAAAATGGGGGAAAAAGCCCCGGCTGGATGCCAGCGCGTCATCGAGCAAGGTGCTCATGTAGTCGCTCTGATCGGCCCCCCGCAGCGCAGCCAACAGTTCGCCCAGCGTCAGGATCCGCCGATCGACCGCATCCTCCAGATCGGCGATACAGTAAGAGATGTCATCGGCCGCCTCCATGATGTAGACCAGCGGATGACGGCAGCCGGGGGCCAATCCCAGACTCTGGCCGAGGGCGCGGTAGAGCGGCTGCTCGCTGAAGAAAATGCCCCGCTTGCTGCTCCAGCCATGATGCTGGCCATAGCTGACTCCCGGTTGGGGTTGCTGGGGGTATTTGCACAGCGCCGCCAACTGCCCGAGGGTCAGGTTGAGTTCGTGCAGACTGTGCACCAGCCGCAGGCTCTGGGCGTTACCATCAAACAGCTGCAGATCCTGACGCAGCTCCGCCCACTGGGGTGAAGGGGGCTGCGCCAGCGCCTGCTGATAGAGGGGATCGAGCATATCACCGAGCCACTGGCTCATCACCTGCTCGCCAAAGTGGCCAAACGGCGGGTTGCCGACATCGTGCAGCAGGCAAGACATCTCCACCAGATTGATAAAGGCCCCTTCGCAGACCTCACCGGGCGGCAAGGCGGCCAGAATGCGGCGGCTGATCTGGCGGCCGGTCTCCTGCACCTCCAGCGAGTGGGTGAGGCGACTGCGCACCGAGGCCTTCACATCGAGCGGAAAGACCTGAGTCTTCTGCTGCAGCCGGCGCACCGGCGCCGCCTGCACGATACGGGCGCGATCCTGCTCGGTCGCCTCCAGCAGATCCTCATCCCCCCAGGGGTGGATGCGCGCGGGGGTAATCAAACGGCTATACATCTTGCAGCTCCTTGCCAACAACTTCCGTCAGACTCAAGACAACCTCCATCCTCAAGACAACAGCCAGCGCCGCAGACGGGCGATATCGCCGGGATATTCGCGGCGCAGCGTCTCAATCCAATCCTCTACGTTTTCCCACCAGGCGGGGTGATCCGGGCTCTGGATCAGCTGGGCAGTCTGCTGCAGCCGACGCAGGCCGATGGAGCCTGCCGCCCCTTTGATCTTGTGCGCCTCCTCCACCACCCCCGCCTGATCCTTGGCAATCATGTTGGAGTCGAGCACCGCCATGTAGTCGGGGAGCATCTTCTCGAACAGATCGACGCTGGAGAGCAGCACCGGCTTGCCCACGGTATCGGCGTAATCGGTGAGGAAGGGCAGATCCAGCAACGCATCCTGATTGCCCGCATCCGCCTGCTCGTCCGCCTCGTCCTCGGCCAGATCGGCAAACAGGTGGCCAATCACCTCCCGCACCGCTTTGGAGCCGAGCGGCTTGTTAATCACATCCTGCATGCCGTGATCCCGATAATACTGGCGATCGCCGGTGGAATTGGCGGTGAGCGCCACCATGGGCGGCAAGCTGTCGCCATAGCGCTCCAGCAGTCTTGCGGCCACATCGAAGCCGGTCATGTCCGGCAGCTGGATATCGAGCAAAATGAGGTCGAAATCATCCGGGTTGGCCATCGCCAGCGCCTGGGTGCCGTCCCGTGCCACCTGCACCTGATGACCCAGCTTGTTAAGCAAAGCGCAGGCCACCGTCACGTTGAGCTCCACATCCTCCACCAGCAGGATATCGAGGGAGGGCATCTCATCATCGGGCTCCGGCTGCACCGGCTCGGCGCAGGCCACCTCCAATTCGGCGGTGAAGCAGGAACCTTCGCCCGGATCGCTGTCCACATAGAGCTGGCCACCCATCGCCTGCACCAGCTGGCGGGAGACCGCGAGGCCAATGCCAGTGCCGGTAGCGTGCTTCTTGCCCTGCACCTGATAGTACATGGCGAAGATCTTCTCCTGCTGGGCACGCGGGATGCCGACGCCGGTATCCTCCACCTCGAAGTGCAGGGCCAGCTTGCCTGGCTGGTCAGCGGGATGGGAGAGGCAACGCACGGTGACGCCCCCCTCATCGGTAAACTTGACCGCGTTGCCCACCAGATTCCACAACACCTGACGCAAGCGGGTGCCATCGGCCATCACAAATTGCGGCATGTCACCATCGCGATCGAAATGGAGATAGAGCCCCTTCTGCTCCGCCTGAATGCGGGAGAGGGTCTCCAGCTCGTCGAGAAACGCAGGCAAGTCGATGCGGGTCGGCGCTATCTCGAGGCGACGGCGATCGAGTTTGTCGAGATCGATGATGTCATTGAAGATATTGCCAAGGGTGACCGCACTCAGATGGATGATCTTGAGCTGCTGATGCTGTTTGGCATCGAGGGGGGTATCCATCAGCATCCGGCTTAAGCCCACAATACCGTTGAGCGGGGTGCGCAACTCGTGGCTGATGGTGGAGATGAAGGTGGTCTTGTCGCGGCTCGCCTTCTCCAGCTTGTCCTGATACTGCTTGCGTTCGGTGATGTCGCGGCCAAAACCGAGCAGACCAAGCCGCTTGCCGAAGCGGTCGAAGAAGGGCACTTTGCGCAGCTCGAAGTAGGCTTTGCGGCCATCCGGGTATTCAAGCCACTGCTCGTAGGTGAGTGGCTCGTTGCTGCTGAACACTTGCCGATCGGTCTCTACGATTTTGTTGGCGATCTCCTGCTTGTAGACATCGAACGGGGTCAGACCGATCAGCTCGGCCTCCACCTTGCCGGTCAGCTCCTCCATGGCGCGGTTGCAGCCAGAGAACTGCTCATCCTCGTTGCGGTAGTAGACCAGATCGGGGGAACAATCGATGAAGGAGCGCAGCAACGCGGTGCGCTCACCCAGATGCAACTGCGCCTTCTCGCGCTGAAATACCTCGTTCTCCAAATCATCGATCGCTTGCTGACGCAGATCCTCGGCCCGGTTGGTCTCGGCGATCTGGGTATTAAGGCGACTGATGTTCTCCTGCAACTGGCTATTGAGCTCCAGATCCCGCTCGCGCATATCTTGCAGCTTGCGCACCATCCGGGTCAGGCGCTGACGGGAATCCTCCAGCTGATCCACCACGATGGAGAGAAAATAGACCGCCCAAGGGGTGACCAACAGGCCAAAAAAGACCGAGCGAACGAAGTCGATCACATCGATATTGCCGCGCAGGAACAGGGTAACCCCCATCTGGATGGCGACCGCCAGCACTATGATTCCCGCCGCCAAAAACATACTGAAACGCACCAGTCCCAGCTTGGTCATCAGGTCGACGTAATATTGCGCCCAGGATTTAATCTGCTTCATCTTGTTGTTTTCCCCCGATATTCGCGGTACAGAATAACAGCACAACCGAGTGAACTCTTCTTAATCTCATACAACGACCTCTCGATTGTGTGAGCTGATAAACGAATACCGCCGGCATAACACCAGTCGATACGCCATACACAGCATTCAGGAGCACAATTCCATGCGTCATCTTCCGCTACTTGGCCTGGGTCTGCTGGCTGCCAACAGTGCCTACGCCGATTTGGGTGCCATCCCCAAGCAGTCCGGCTGGTCCGGTTTTCTGCTGGGTGGCATCAATGTCATTGACTACCAATCCAATTTTTATAGCGGCAACGATGACCACCGCACGATCGCCGGTCTGAATGGCCCACAAAGCAGCGCCACCGTTGCGCCACTGCTCAACGCCGACATCCGCTACACCTTTGCCGATACCCGCACTCAACTCTTCCTCGGCAACCTGATTCAGGATGCCATTCGTTTCGACTTCACCCAGCAGCTGGGACTGCGGCAGGAGCTGGGAGACAAGGGGATTGTCGGTGGCTCGCTGGTGTTCAGCGCCATGCCAACCGAACAGTGGAGCGATCCATTCGCCGTGGGGGTAGCCCGCAGCTCGACCGATATCAACTCCACCGGGGCACGGGCAAGCTGGGACAAAATCTGGGGCAGCAACTTCAACGCTAGCCTGACCACCCGCAATATCGATGTCGATGAAGAACGCAGCGGCAGCCAATATGGTGCAGATACAGCAGCCAAGCTGGATCGCAATGGCAAGAACCACGCTCTCGAACTCTCCTATCAGTGGCGTTTTGCCCCCGGCCAAGTGCTTGAACCTGCGCTGATCTATCGCGATGCAGACCTGGATGGCAGCGCCCAGCGCTACAAGCAGAGCGGCATACAGCTGACCTATGCCAAGCGGGGGCCCCAGTGGTCATTGGTCAATAACCTCTACCTCGGCCAAAGTAACTATGACGAGGCCAATCCCCTCTTCAACCAGTACGCCGATGCCGACGAGTTTGCCGCAAACGTCATCTTTTTCTGGCATAACCTGTTTGGCGTCAGCGCCCTCTCGGCCACCGCCAGTGCGGCGTATGCCAAATCCAGCTCCGATATCAGCTTCTACGATTCACAAGCCACCCGCTTCAGCACCGGCCTGCTCTACAACTTCTAGTGTGCAGTGCACGTTACCCGCCAAAAAAGAGCAAGGCCACTCGAGAGTGGCCTTGCTGCTGTCTGCTTGCGTCTCAAATCCCCAAGGAGTCGAGCAGATCATCGTGATCGTTGGCGACCGGAGCCGCAGCCTGAACCGGCTTGGCTGCATCCAGCTTGGTCTGGGCGATCAGGGCGTCAGGATCCAGCTCCTCATGCTCCATCCCCTCACTGTGAATGCGGATGAACTCGGTTTTGTCCATCGCCAGCTCCAGATAGAAGATGTTGTTGCGGGCGGTGAAGAAGGTGACGCGGCGCGCTTCCGGGTTATCGAGGTTGGTATCGACACTCAGCATCACCTGCTTGTTGAGGGCCAGCATCTTCGGCTGGTTCTGGGTGATATGAGTCTGCAGATCACGGCCCACCTTGACGGTAAAGCTGCCGACGATCTGGTTCATCAGCTCGCCCATCACGTTGCTCACCTCATCCGAGGTATGAGAGATGGCAAGATCCTCCTTGGAAAGCCCCATGCTGAGCATGTAGCTCTCGTACAGCTCCATGGCAGCGGCGGCGGAAAAGTTGATCACCACCAGACCAGAAAAACCGCCATCAAACAACACAAAACAGCCGATATCTGGCTTGAGGCAAGTCTTGCTGATCCGCTGTACCATGCCAGAAAAACGAACCTGACTCTGCGTTGCAGCACTGAGAACCTGAGTCACCGAGTTGCACAGGCTGAGCAGCACATCCTCAGTGGTCAATACGGCTTCATCATCGGATCTTGTTACTATCATGGGACCTTCCTGAACATCGAAAATGGGCTTATCTATACCATAACTCTAACAGATGGCGCGGCCCGGAGACTGAAATAGCGACACGCCTCTCAGTTGACTCCGCTATCAGCAGTCACAGGGGGTGAAACCGCTTAGCTTGGCGAGCCGGGTACGCCATCTATCGCCTTGTTCAGCCAACTCTTGTGGCTCATAAGGCACGGCCGGATGAGCCCCCCAGATGGGGCCTGGCCAGGCGCGGTCCGTTGCAAAACGGGCAACATGGTGAAGATGGAGTTGCGGCACCAGATTGCCCAACGCCCCTATGTTGATCTTGTCCGGGCTGAGGGCCTGTTCCATCAGGGTGGCGACGGCGCAGGACTCCTGCATCAGCTGTTGCTGCTGCTCCGGCGCCAGATGGTGAATTTCCCGCAAATCGGCCACTCGCGGCACCAGAATGAGCCAGGGATACTGGCTGTCTTTGGCCAGCAAGACACGGCAGAGGGGCAGATCCCCGAGCCACCGGGTATCTGCCTGTAGGCGTGAATGCAATTCAAACATGAAAACCTCGTTGAGTACGATGAACGGAGCGCCTGAAAAAGGAGTGTCCACGTTACTGCAACGGGCGGAAAACTTAAAGCTGCGGCACGGCCCAACCGATAAAGCGCTTGCGCAGAGCCGGATCAGCCTTGAGGAACAACTGCTGCAACTGCCCTTCCAGCTCGCTGGCGGCCACAACGGGTTGCGCCCCACCAACGACCGTGGCCGCTGACTGCGCAGCAACGGCGCCTGCCGTCAGCGCCGCCTTGCCGCCGCTGCGGTTGTATTCCGCCAGTTTGCCGTTCCAATCCACCCCGAGCAGGATGCCGCTGGTCACCAGCGCATCCTGCTGGATGGCAAGCGCCCGGCTATTCTCCTGCAACCCTACCACTGGGGCCTTGGCATAGGCCTGCATCCCCCGCTCGTCTCCCGGCACGCGGGCCGTCAGCTGCAAACGCTGATTACTGCCCTGATAGCGCACCACCAGCGGCTCGGAGCTCACCTGCCGGTCATTCTCGCTGCTGCTGCGACTGGGAATGACCCCCTCGAAGCGCACCAGCAGTTGCTGCTCGCCATCCGCAAGGGTGGCGTGCTGCTCATCCTGCAGAGTGCCGTTGCTCACCGCGAGGATGCGGAAATTCTCCGGCACCTTCACCTCGACGGCCGCTTGCGCACTGCCCGCCCCCAACACTGCACAGAGCAGCACAAACCCGGTCAACCCTCTATTGCTCTTCATTCCCGCTGATCTTCCTGCTGCCGATGATATGCGCAGGGTAGCAACCGAAGATGACAGAAAAATAACGCCGCTCAGAGCAGATAGTGAGGCCGCTCGGCAAACCACTGGGCCAGCACCTGCTTGAACAGCCGGATCTTGCGCGGCACCCGCCGCTGCTGGGCATGCAGCACATGGAGCTGATGCAGGCCGCTCTGCCAATCGTCGAGCACGGTCACCAGCGCCCCCGCCATCAGCTGCGATTCCACCAGCATCAGCGGGCACTTGGCATAACCCATACCGGCGCGAGCCAATTGCAGCACTGTACTGTAGTGGTTGGCCCGCACCTTGCCCTGCACCAGAATGTGGGCCTCTTCCCCCTCACGGATGAAGTGCCACTGCTCCCAGGCCGGATTGTGCCCCTGCAACAGGCAGCTGCGCCCGCTCAGCTCATAGGGAGTGACCGGACGCCCCTCGCGCGCCAACAGTTCGGGGCTGGCGACCACCACATCCTTGAGCCGACCCAGCAGCAGGGCCACCAGATTGTCCGGCACCTCGTTCATGGCGCGCAGGGCGATGTCGTTCTCCCCCTGACTCATGTCGACCATCTGGTTGGTGAAGTTGAGTTCCACCTCTACTCCGGGGCAGAGCGCGGCAAAGCTGGTCAGCAGCTCGCTCACCATGCGATCGCCGGTGCTGACCGGGCAGGTAAAACGCAGGCGGCCGCCATCCTCTTCGGTCAGCGCCTGAATATCCTGCTCCGCTTGCCGTGCCAGCGCGAAGATCTCCCCCGCCTGCTGATAGAGGGTCTTGCCCGCCTCGGTCAGGCTGAGGCGGCGGGTGGTGCGCTGCAACAGTTGCGCATTGAGGGAGGACTCCAGCGCGCTGACGTGGCGGCTCAGCATCCCCTTGCTGACCCCCAGCGTATCGGCGGCGGCAGAGAAACTGCCTCGCAATACCACTTCATAAAAACTGGCCAGATGGGCGATATCCATCATTAGCTCCAATATGGAAACAATGGGTTTATTTTACGCGCTTTTTCGCATTTTTTGTTGCGCTAGAATCAACACATCCCAACCAGGAGTGATGCAGATGAAAATTGTGATTGTGGGTGCCTCTGGCACCGTCGGCTCCGCGGTCAGTGAACTGCTTGCCAAAGATCATCAGGTGATCCGGGTCGGCCACAGCCGTGGTGATGTCACGGTCGACATGCGCGATCCCGCCTCCATCAAGGCGCTGTTTGCCAAGCTGGGCCAGTTTGATGCGCTGGTGGTGGCCAGCGGCAGCGTTGCCTTCAACGGTCTGACCGAGATGACCGACGAGCAGTGGCAGGTGGGACTGGAGAGCAAGCTGATGGGCCAGATCAACCTGACCCGCACCGCCATCCCCTATCTGAATGACAAGGGCTCCATCACCCTGATCAGCGGCATCCTGAGCGAGGAGCCGATCAACTGGGGAGTGAGTGCCAGCACCGTCAACGGCGCCATCGATCACTTTGTGAAAGCTGCCGCCTGCGAGCTGCCCCGCGGCCTGCGCATCAACGTGGTGAGCCCCACCGTGCTGGAGGAGTCAATGGACAAATACGCTGACTTCTTCCCGGGCTTCGTGCCGGTGCCCGCCGCTAAGGTGGCGCAGGCTTACAAGAAGTCGGTGCTGGGCATTCAGACCGGTCAGGTGTTCAGGGTCAACGGCTGATAGCCATCCTCTTGTCGCCAGACCAGCAATAAAAACGGGCCCCGTAGCGGGGCCCGTCTGTTTCTCTGCCTCTCTCCTTCACCATCAGCAAACGTTTGTTTTTCGATGACAAAAAAAGAGGGCAACCCTTAGTCGATCAGACCGTACTGATCGCGCAGCACTTCGATGATCTCCTGCTTGGGATTGGCAGAGCGCACCAGCTGGTGGCCGATGATCTTCTCGGCGATCCCGACGTAGGTGTTGGAGATATCCATCATCACTTCGGTCGGCAGCTTGTTGTCGCGGGCCAGGGCGAAACGTTCCGGCATGCGGTTCTTGTTGAGCAGGATGTCCGGATCCGGGAAGTGGTTGAGCAGCCACTGACGGAAACCCTCTTTGGACTTCTCGACAATCTGACCATCGCGCAGGGCAGCGCCGTCCCAGATACGGGAGCTGTCGGGGGTGCCCACTTCGTCCATGTAGATCAGCTTCTCGTTGCCCGCCGCATCGTGGACATAGCCAAACTCGAACTTGGTATCGACGAAGATCTGATCCAGCGCGGTCAGCGCGTCGCTGATGACGTTGAAGCCCTCTTTGAGCAACACTTCGTAGCGGTCGATGTCGGCCGGTTTGCTGAAGTTGAAGCCTTGGTAGTGGCGCTCGATATCGGCACGGGAGACGTTGACGTCATCGGCTTCCGGCACGCCATCCAGCCCTGTCAGTACGCCCTTGGTGGAGGGGGTGATGAGGATCTCCGGCAGCTTCTGATCTTTTTTGAGCCCTTCTGGCAGGGTGATGCCGCAGAACTCGCGCTCGCCATCCTTGTAGGCACGCCACATGGAGCCGGTGATGTACTGGCGGGCGATCGCTTCGATCATCACCGGACGGGCTTTTTGCACGATCCAGACGAAGGGGTGCGGAATATCCAGAATGTGGCTATCGGCCAGTCCCTTCTCCTTGAACAGCTTGAACCAGTGGCTGGAGATGGCGTTGAGCGCCGCCCCTTTGCCCGGTACGCCGTTCAGGCCATTCACACCTTGCCAGATGCAATCGAAGGCCGAGATGCGATCGCTGATCACCATGAGGGCGAGGGGCGCATCGGCCGGCACATCATAGCCTTTCTCTTTGATGAGCCGGGCACTGTCTGCCGGGGTCAACCAGTAGACGCTGCGCACTTTGCCGGAATGGACAGGTTTATCGGTACGGATCGGCAAATCGTCATTCACCGCCAATACTTGATCTGCAAGACTCATGGCTGATAACTCTTCCTGTTTGTGGGGGGTAAACATCGCAAGCCACGCTTGCCATCAACGGGTTACCACTTGACGGCAAGGGGGCTCACATCATTGAAAACATGCACCATTCGCCCTCGTTTGCAGAGGGATCCCGATATAAAAACAGGGGCACAAGGCCCCTGTATTTATTCTGCTTTTGCTGCTGCCTGATCGGCCAGCCCTTTGGCGAACGCCTCGGACAGGCTGATATACATCTGGGAGATGACCCCGGACGAGACCGGCTTCTTGTCCTTATCGAACAAGGTGATGGAGGTCTTGCCTCCCGCCATCTCGCCCAGCTGGAAGCGGAACTTCTCCTCCTCCAGTTTGAACGGTTCACTGCCCTTCTCTTTCCAGAACTTGGCGCCCGGCTCTTCGTACTCAACGTCGATCCAGCCCAGTGACTGCTGGGTGTCCTTGATACTAAAGCCGTAAGCGGGCAGTACCTGATTAAGGCGACGCCACACCTGATCAAAGGAGCCTTCAGCAATCCAGGCGCTCAGCTCGTTGTTGTCCAGCCCCAGTTGCAGCGCCATGCCATCGTTGGACTTGTGCTGTTCGCGAGCTTTCAACTGCTGGTCGTAATAGAGGGAGAACTGGTTCAGCACCCGGGCGGCATAGCGCTGGGCATCGGCAGGGGTCAGCTTGTTGCTGGTCTCGCCATCAATGGTCTCTTCATGATCCAGCACCCGTACCGACATGTTGACGGCGTGACGCTGCACATCGTTGCGCAAAGTGAACTGGTAACGCTGACGGATTTTGAAATCTTCGTCATCTTCACCCCAGCCATCGAGGGCAACCGTGTTGTCAAACCAACCGGTTTGCAATACACCATCTTGCTGATCCAGCTTCTCGGTGGTCACCTTGTATTTGGCCAGGAAGTTCATCAGAAACGACCAGGTATCGCGCTCCACGCTCTGGCTGGTGCTCAGGGCATAGAAGGCTACGGTTGGCTCGCTGGCGGTTTGCACCACCTGACTGCCCGGTACCACGGTCAGCAGTTGGGCGGGCGGACGCACGTCAATCTTGGCGCCGAGGGCACCTTCACGGCTGCTCTCGGGCAACGGCGGGATATCGTACTGGCTGTTGAAAGTGGGGGCGCTCAATCCTGCGGGGATCAAGAACGCACGGCCCTCGAGGCGAGCATCTTCATATTCGAAGCCCCGGTTGGCCATTTTGCGATCCTGGGGGGTGCTGCAACCAGCCAATACGGCTACGGTCGCAACGCTCAGCACCAGACGGGCTCTATTTCCCTTTCCATTTGATTTAAACACTCGCCATCAACTCCGCAGTGGTCAGTGCTCGCGCCATCGCTTGTTCGCCCTCGGCAGTGAGGTCAACCAGCGGCAAACGCAAGGTTGCTGTTGCAATCAACCCCAGCTGGGCACAGGCCCATTTCACCGGGGTAGGACTCGGTTCGCAGAACAGAGTCTGATGCAACGGCATCAAGAGATTGTTGATGTCATGGGCCTGTCCGGCATTACCGGTCAGCGCAGCACGACACATGTCGGCCATCTGGGCCGCTGCAATATTGGTGGTAACCGAAATAACACCATCGCCACCTTGCAGCATAAAATCACAACCAGTGGCATCGTCGCCACTGTAAAGGGCAAACGCCGGCCCGCACAGCTCACGCAATAACGGGGTGCGGCTCAAATCACCGGTCGCCTCTTTCAAACCGATAATGCCGGGAACCTTGGCCAGACGGGCTACGGTCTCCGGTTTGAGATCGCAGCAGGTGCGACCGGGCACATTATAAAGAATTTGGGGCAGACCACTAGCCTCGGCGATCGCACAATAGTGGCGATAGAGGCCCTCTTGGGTAGGTTTGTTGTAGTAAGGGGTAACCGAGAGGCCCGCTACCACACCGGTTTTGGCCAGCCGTCTGGTCAACTCAATGGCATGGGCGGTATTGTTGGAGCCGCAACCGGCGATAACGGGAATGCGTCCGGCGGCATACTCAACGGTCTTTTCAACGACGGCGATATGCTCCTGCTCGCTCAGGGTCACCGATTCCCCCGTGGTACCCACAGCAACAATGGCGCAGGTCCCGGCGCTGACATGATAGTCGACCAGCTTGGCCAGACTGGCCCAGTCGACTTCACCTGAAGCCAGCATGGGGGTAACGAGCGCAACAATACTACCGCGTAACATGGATATTTCTCCCGATTTTCAGGGGCGTAATGGTAAAGCTGCCCCCTTTTAAAAACAAGGGAGAGAGGGGATAAGCCGTGATACCATCCGCCACAAAAAGTAATGAACGAAAGTCGGCAGCGCCCATCAGGGAGTGGTCATCACGGCCAGAGGGCTGGCTTGCCACGGTCACTTTCGCAACAAAATAATGGACGAGAGAAGATTTATGACTCATTACCTGGTCGTAACGGCCATCGGCACGGACAGGCCTGGCATCGTCAATGAAGTGACTCGCCACGTCAGTGGTTGTGGTTGCAACATCGTCGACAGCCGCCTTGGCATCTTCGGCAATGAATTTACCTTTATCATGCTGCTCTCGGGCGACTGGAACAGCATGATGCAACTCGAGATCAGCCTGCCCCTGCGCAGCCAGGAGTGGGATCTCATCACCATGATGAAGCGCACCGAGCGCCACCACTCCCTGCAATATGATATCGGCGCCAGTGCCGAACTGTTGATCCGCGACCAGCCCGGCATCGTAAGCCAGTGCACCCAGTTCTTCAGCGAACATGGCTGGAACATCCAGGCGATGCAATCCATGACTCTGGAGCAGCAGCCGTTCAACCTGCTCAAGATCAGTTTTCAGCTCAATCTGGCCCGAGCAGGGGAAGTCGAAGGTTCACAAACCGCCTTCGCCGCATTCTGTGGTGCTCTGGGTGCCGAATCGTTCGAGTTTATCGTCAATCGCAAACACGCCTGAGGGCGTTTTACCCGAGGAGACCCCATGCAACCACTACAAGCTGGCAGCCCCGCCCCCGATTTCTCCCTGCCCGACCAGAATGGCAATCAAGTCAGCCTCGCTGGCCTGCGCGGCAAAAAAGTGCTGGTCTATTTCTATCCCAAGGCGATGACCCCGGGCTGCACCACCCAGGCCTGCAGCCTGCGCGATGTGAACGCCGAGCTGGCCGCCCTTAATGTGGTGGTACTCGGCATCAGTCCGGATCCGGCAAAGCGGCTGAAGAAGTTCGAAGAGCGCGATCAGCTCAACTTCACCCTGCTGGCTGATGAGGATCATGCTGTGGCCGATGCTTTTGGCGTCTGGGGCCCGAAGAAGTTCATGGGCAAGGAGTATGACGGTATTCACCGCCAGAGCTTCCTGATCGACGAAGAGGGCAAGATCGCCCATCACTTCGACAAGTTCAAAACCAGCGATCACCATCAGGTGGTGTTGAATTTCCTCAAGGGCTAACCCTCCCCTGCGTGATTGAAAGGCCTGCCACACAGGCCTTTGTTGTCTGGCGAATAGCCTCTTGCCCGCTGATTTTTCTCACCAATCCCCGCCCAGATCAAAAAATTCATTTTATATATGGGTTAACGTGACCCCAGAATCATCTTCCAGCGAGATACCCCATGAACATGAGCAACACCGAGCGTTTGATCCTGAGCAACCAGTACGAAATCCTGGCGAAACTCAATCCTGAAAAAGCGGCTTTCTATCAACGTGCCAGCACCATCATCGAGCGCGGCTACTGCCTGCAGATCCTCGAGCTGGAGAAGAGCTTCAGCCATCTGGATCTGGCGACCTGCCAGGAGGTGATCGATACCCTGGAGCTACACCACGCGCTGGCTATCTCATGGGGTAATCTGGATGGGGCCGATCAGGGCGAAATCAACGCCAGCCGTCTGGAGTTCAATGGCTACAGCCGCAGCCAGGAGCGTGAGCTGGCCGACTATGTCTGCTTCCTGCTGGAGGTAGACAAGCGCTTCCCGGAGCTCAAGTGCCCGTGCGACGAACTCTCCAGCGACATCGCCATGCGCGACAAATACCAGCGGATGCTGCAGGTATGGCGTCAGTGCCCGCGCCAGTACAAGCTATCCATTCAAGAGATCCGCAAGGTGCTGGCGGCCTGATCCGCACACCAACCACAACAAAAAAGGCGCCACTGGCGCCTTTTTGCATCTGAATCGGGTTATTCGTAGAGAAAGGATTTATCGAGTTGCTGGAAGGCGGCCTTGAGGGTATCAGCCAGCTCCTCATAGCGCGGCTGGGAGACCAGCGGACGGCGCCCCCCCTGCTCGTTCATCTTGCCGTTGATCTCCCGATACCAGCTGGCAAGAGAAGGCGACAAACGAGTATCTGCTCGATGCCCGAGCCAGTAGTAGCCTTGCAGCGGCAAGCTGAGCAGAAACAGCACGGAGGTGATGACGGAAGGCCAGTAGTGCAGCTCGCCAAACTGGAACTGCAGCATCACGCTGAGCACTGCCAAGGCAGGAATAACCTTGAGGGAAAATTCGGTTGCCTTGATTACCCGATTTTCAGGAAACATCGAATTGAGCTCGGGACGGCGCGGCCAAAGCGTCATATAATGACGTCCTTGCTGTAACTTGGTTCCAAAAATGTTCATGCTCATGCTACCTCCGAGCGCTTTTTGAACGTAACAACGGCAAAACCGCGACAAAATTTGATGCAAAATAACAAAGGTTGAGGATGACTTTGTTATTTTTCAACAATCGGGTTATCCTTTGTACGCCCATTTTTGCGTCAAAAGCATCTCGCTATTGACCTGTCAGGGACGTCTGGATTTCGGGTCTTGTATCACTATACAAGGGGCAAGCAACAGATTGCCAACCCTCATAAGGATTAGTTGAAATTTTTTGGACGCACAACGTCCAACGCATCCGCCTACACCCCCCAATCTGCGATAGGATTTATTCATGAGTAAGCTGGTTCTTGTTCTTAACTGTGGCAGCTCTTCCCTGAAGTTTGCTGTCATTGACGCAACCACCGGTGATGACCTGCTGTCCGGCCTGGCTGAGTGCTTCGGCCTCGACGACGCCCGCATCAAGTGGAAACTGAATGGCGAGAAAGGCAGTGCCGATCTGGGCGCTGGTGCCGCTCACCAGGAAGCGCTGGACTTCATCGTCAACAAGATCCTGCCGCTCAATCCGGAACTGGCCAAAAACCTGATCGCTATCGGTCACCGTGTAGTACACGGCGGTGAGCGCTTCACCTCTTCCGTTGTCATCTGCGAAGACGTCATCGCTGGTATCGAAGCCGCCGTGCCGTACGCACCGCTGCACAACCCGGCTCACCTGATCGGTATCCGTGAAGCTCGCCGTGTATTCCCGGCGCTGGCTGACAAGAACGTGGCCGTATTCGACACTGCGTTCCACCAGACCATGCCGCAAGAGGCCTTCCTGTACGCTCTGCCGTACAAGCTCTACAAAGAGAACGGCATCCGTCGCTACGGCGCCCACGGCACCAGCCACTACTACATCAGCCTGGAAGCTGCCAAGCAGCTGAACAAGCCGGTTTCCGAGCTGAACATCATCAACTGCCACCTGGGCAACGGCGGTTCCGTCTGCGCCATCAAAAATGGTCAGTCTGTTGATACCTCCATGGGTCTGACCCCGCTGGAAGGCCTGGTGATGGGTACCCGCTCCGGCGATCTGGACCCGGCCATCATCTTCTTCCTGCACGACAAACTGGGCATGAGCGTTGCTGATATCAACACCATGCTGACCAAAGAGTCCGGCCTGCTGGGTCTGACCGAAGTGACCTCCGACTGCCGTTTCGTTGAAGACAACTACGACAGCAAAGAAGAAGCCAAGCGTGCCATGGATGTTTACTGCTACCGCCTGGCCAAGTACATCGGTGCTTACGCCGCCGCCATGGACGGTCGTCTGGATGCCGTAGTCTTCACCGGTGGTATCGGTGAAAACTCCGCACCGATCCGTGCAATCACCCTGAACAAGCTGGGTCTGCTGGGCTTTGACGTTGATCACGACGCCAACCTGGCTGCCCGCTTCGGCAAGGGTGGCGAGATCACCAAGGCTGGTTCCACCAAGGCCCTGGTTATCCCGACCAATGAAGAGTGGGTCATTGCCCACGATGCGCTGGAACTGATTGGCGCTTAATTGATGCAGTAACTCGAGGCCGCCCCAGGGCGGCCTTTTCCTGATCCCAAAAAATGAACAAGGGGTATAAAGTGGCACGCACTATTATGCTTATCCCGGTCGGCACTGGTGTCGGCGTAACTTCCGTGAGTCTTGGCGTGGTTCGCGCTATGGAACGTCACGGTGTCAATGTCAGCTTCTTCAAACCGGTCGCCCAGCCGCGTCCGGGTGAAACCGGTACCGAGCGCTCTACCGCCGTTATCCGTGCAGCTGCCAACATCAACCCGCCCGAGCCGTTCACTCTCTCCTATGCCGAGAACATGATCAGCTCCAGCAATACCGATATCCTGCTGGAAGAGATCGTTGCTCGCTTCGAAGAGCACGTAAAATCCAGTGGTGCCGAAGTGCTGGTTGTCGAAGGTATGGTGCCGACCGACAAGCAGCCCTTTGCCAACAAGCTGAACTACGACGTAGCTAAAGCGTTGGACGCTGACATGGTATTCGTGACCCATCCGGGCCATGACTCCAGCCAGAAGCTGAAAGAGCGTATCGAGCTGGCCTGCTCCAACTTCGGTGGTGTCAACAACCCCCGTATCGTCGGTTGCGTCATCAACAAAGTCGGCGCCCCGGTTGACGAGCATGGCGTGACCCGCCCTGATCTGACCGAGATGTTCGAAGCCCATCACCACATGTCTGAAGCTGCCCACAACCTGGAAGTGCTGCAGGTATTTGGCAAGAGCCCGCTGCGCATTCTGGGTTGCATCCCCTGGAACACCCAGCTGATCGCCCCCCGTGCCAAGGATCTCGCCAAGCATCTGGCGGCCAAGATCCTGCACAAAGGTGAACTGGACAGCCGTCGTCTGCAGACCGTGACCTTCTGTGCCCGCTCCATCCACAACATGGTTGAGCACTTCCGTCCGGGTAGTCTGCTGGTGACCTCTGGCGACCGCTCTGATGTCATCGTCTCTGCCTGCCTCTCCGCCATGAACGGCGTCAAGCTGGGCGCCCTGCTGCTGACCGGTAACTACCATCCGGAACCGCAAGTGATGGCTCTGTGTCAACAGGCCATGGCCACCGGTCTGCCGATCATGATCACCGGCACCAACACCTGGCAAACTGCGGTCAGCCTGCAGAACTTCAACGTCGATATTCCGGAAGATGACCGCGAGCGTATCGAACTGGTGCAGGATTATGTGGCTGGCCACATCGACAAGCACTGGATCGAGTCGCTGACTGTCAGCTCTACCCGCTCCCGTCGTCTGAGCCCGCCGGCATTCCGTTATCAACTGACCGAGCTGGCCCGTCAGGCCAACAAGCGCGTTGTGCTGCCGGAAGGTGAAGAGCCACGTACCATCAAGGCTGCCGCCATCTGTGCTGAACGTGGCATCGCCCGTCCGGTGCTGCTGGGCAACCCGGAAGAGATCCGTCGCGTTGCCGAACAGCAAGGCGTGGTGCTGAGCAGCAGTGTCGAGATCATCGATCCGGCCATGGTGCGCGAGCGCTATGTGCCGCGTCTGGTCGAGCTGCGCAAGAGCAAGGGCATGACCGAAGTGGTTGCCCGCGAACAGCTGGAAGACAACGTGGTACTGGGTACCATGATGCTGGAGCGCAACGAAGTTGACGGCCTGGTTTCTGGCGCGGTGCACACCACTGCCAACACCATCCGTCCGCCGATGCAGATCATCAAGACCGCTCCGGGCGCCTCACTGATCTCCTCCATCTTCTTCATGCTGCTGCCTGACCAGGTGCTGGTGTACGGTGACTGCGCGATCAACCCGGATCCGACTGCCGAGCAGTTGGCCGAGATCGCCATCCAGTCTGCTGACTCCGCTGCCGCCTTCGGCATCGAGCCGCGCGTAGCCATGATCTCCTACTCTACCGGTACCTCTGGCGCCGGTGCTGATGTAGAGAAAGTCCGTGCCGCGACCGAGCTGGCCAAAGCCAAGCGCCCGGACCTCATCATCGACGGCCCGCTGCAGTACGACGCGGCCATCATGGAGAACGTGGCCAAGTCCAAGGCGCCGAACTCACCGGTTGCTGGTAAAGCGACCGTGTTTGTGTTCCCTGACCTGAACACCGGTAACACCACCTACAAGGCGGTACAGCGCTCTGCTGACCTGGTCTCCATCGGCCCGATGTTGCAAGGCATGCGCAAGCCGGTCAACGACCTCTCCCGTGGCGCCCTGGTTGACGACATCGTCTACACCATCGCCCTGACCGGTATTCAGGCTGCCCAGGCTGAGTAATCAGCCCGTTACCTGAAAAAACCGATCTCGAAGGCTGCTCACCGTTGGTGAGCAGCCTTTTTTATTAATGATCCCTTAAACACCAGCGAAACATGCCATCAGCGCAATGTTGCGCAGAATAATCTCATCCGGCGCACCAGCAACGACTTGAGCAGAGCATCTCGGGGAAGCGTGCTCGCCACATTAAAGATGCATATTAAATACATTCAAGATCATAAGGTTGAACGTATGAGGGCATTCATACCGGAGCGCTTATAGCAAATCTTCCACCATCGGCATGGCGATCTGACCTGTCAGAAATTGCAGTAAAAAAGACCCGTTCGATACGCTATTTCTCAATGTGCCCACTCGGCAAAATCCAACATCATGGAGGAATGGAAATGCTGATGAAGAAGCTCTCTGCAGTCATGCTGCTGGCCTGCTTGCCCCTGTTCAGCCAACCCGTGCTGGCAGCGGAGAAAATTGCGCCCAAGCAGACCACCACAACCGCTGCCGCCAAGGAGGACGGCAAACTGAATATCAATACGGCTACCCTTGCCGAACTCACCAGCCTCAAAGGCATTGGTGACAAAAAAGCGCAAGCCATTATCGATTACCGTGA
Source organism: Aeromonas sobria (assembly GCF_000820145.1). Taxonomy (GTDB): domain Bacteria; phylum Pseudomonadota; class Gammaproteobacteria; order Enterobacterales; family Aeromonadaceae; genus Aeromonas; species Aeromonas sobria. The sequence goes on from NZ_CDBW01000005.1 coordinate 71,786, forward strand.
TAAACAGGGAAAATTCACCTCGGTCGATCAGCTGGCAGATGTCAATGGCATAGGTCCGGCCACGCTAGATGCAAACAGGGAGATGATTGTCGTCAAATAATCTCGAATGGATCAGCTGCAAATGGGGCAGCCGGTGGCTGCCCCATTTTTCTTGGAGTATCATGGCCGCACTTTTATCTCTCTGGATAGTTTTCCATGAAAAAGACTCCTCTTGTTGTTCGCAAGGCCGTGCTCCCGGTAGCCGGTCTGGGTACCCGCATGTTGCCAGCCACCAAAGCCATCCCGAAAGAGATGCTGCCGGTAGTCGACAAACCGCTGATCCAGTATGTGGTGCGCGAAGCGATCGCGGCCGGGATCAAGGAGATCATTCTAGTCACCCACTCAAGCAAGAACTCCATCGAAAACCACTTCGACAAGAGCTTCGAGCTGGAAGCGACCCTCGAGAAGCGGGTCAAGCGCCAGCTGCTGGAAGAGGTGCAACAGATCTGCCCGAAAGACGTCACCATCATGCACGTCCGCCAGGGCGAGGCCAAAGGCCTGGGCCACGCGGTGCTGTGCGCCCGTCCGCTGATCGGTGACAACCCCTTCGCCGTGCTGCTGCCGGATGTGCTGATCGACGAGGTTGCCAGCAACCTCAAGCAGGACAATCTGGCCGAGATGGTGCACATGTTCGAAGAGAACCAGATCAGCCAGATCATGGTGGAAGCGGTGCCCGCGAGCGAAGTGGACAAGTACGGCATTGCCGACATCAGAGGTGAAGCCCTGAGCGAGGGGATGTCCCTGCCGATGCAAGCCATTGTCGAGAAACCGCCCCGGGACGAAGCCCCTTCCAATCTGGCGGTGGTGGGTCGCTATGTGCTCTCTTCCAATATCTGGCCACTGCTGGAGAAAACCCCGGCCGGTGCTGGCGACGAGATCCAGTTAACTGACGCCATCGCCATGTTGATGGAGCAAGAGCAGGTCAACGCCTACTTCATGAAAGGCAAGAGCCACGATTGCGGCAGCAAGCTCGGCTATATGAAAGCCAATGTGCAGTATGCGGTACGCCATGCTGAACTGAATGGTGAATTTACCGATTGGCTGAAGCAGTTCGTCAAACAGTTGTAATAGCTGAAAAATCTGTTTTTTATAGAGGTATTCAAGGGGCATCATTCGATGCTCCTTTTTCATTTATGCAACATCTTATCAATCTCTGACAAATAAATTCTCAGCAAATCATAATGTTGTAATTTATTCACACATGTTCTATAAGGATTGAGGCGTGTTTCTCGCCCTTGCATAAAAAACTCAAAAAAATATAAGACACAGGTGGAAGTTCCAATGAATAACCCGTCAAAAGGGACCTTTTTAGGTCACCCTAAAGGGCTTTTTTTGCTCTTTAGTACCGAACTGTGGGAGAGATTCTCCTATTACGGCATGCGTGCCGTGCTGGTGCTCTATCTGACCGACCTGACTGCCAACGGCGGTCTGGGCTGGAGTCAGGCAGATGCCCTCAAACTCTACGGTATCTATACCGGTCTGGTTTATATCACTCCGCTGATCGGCGGCTGGCTGGCAGACACCTTCCTAGGCCAACGTCGCGCCATCCTGATCGGTGCCGTGCTGATGGCGGCGGGTCAATTCACTCTGGCACTGCCCCATGCCATGTTCCCGGATATGGTCAACTCCATGTTCTACGCAGGCCTCGCGCTGCTGATCGTGGGTAACGGCCTGTTCAAACCGAACATCTCCACCATGGTGGGTGACCTCTATGAAGAGGGCGATCACCGCCGTGATGGTGCCTTCACCATCTTCTACATGGGCATCAACCTGGGTTCCCTGCTGGCAGGCGTGATCTGTGGTGCTGCCGCCACTGCCTACGGCTGGCAAGCGGCCTTCGTCGGCGCCGGTATCGGCATGCTGCTCTCTCTGGTGATCCAGGCCACCATGGCCCAGCGTTTCCTCGGCAACATCGGTCGCGTCACCGCCGCCCAGCGTGCTGCAGCCCTGCGTACCCATGAGCAAAAAGCGCCACTGACCAAGCAGGAAGTGGATCGCATCAAGGTTATTCTGGTACTGGGCCTGTTTACCATCATCTTCTGGGCTGGTTTCGAGCAGGCCGGTGGTCTGATGAACCTCTACACCCAGGAGTATACCGACCGGATGATCGGTAACTTCGAAGTGCCGACCGCCTGGTTCCAGTCCCTGAACCCGTTCTTTATCATCACCCTGGCCCCGATCGTGGCAGCCATCTGGATCAAGCTCGGCAAGAAAGAGCCGAACTCTCCGGTCAAGTTTGCCATGGGTCTGCTGTTCCTGGCTGTCGGCTTCCTGTTCATGATCGGCGCTGTGCTGCAGCAAGGTGGCGATCAAGCAGTCAAGACCTCCATGTTCTGGCTGGTGGGTGCTTATCTGTTCCACACCCTGGGCGAGCTCTGCCTCTCCCCGATCGGTCTGTCTATGGTGACCAAGCTGGCTCCGCTGCGTCTGGCCTCCCTGATGATGGGTGCCTGGTTCGGCTTCGTTGCTCTGGCCAACTATGCAGCCGGCTTTATCGGCTCCTTCGTCGGTGAAGCGGGTCCGATTGCCATCTTCGGTGGCATCGCCCTGGCTGCGGTACTGAGCGCCCTGATCCTGCTGACCATGGCTAACCGCCTGGTCTACTGGATGCACGGTGCCGAAGGCCCGGCCAAAGAGCCGCAAGCTCAAGACAAGAAACTGCAGTCCGCTGCCGTCTAAACGGTCAGGATTGTAAGAAACAAACAGGGCGCCCATCGGGCGCCCTGTTTGTTTTGGCCTGTGGTCAGGTGGCATCAGTGATGGCGTACCTGCACATCCAGCGATCCGCCGCTGTCGCTACGAAACTGCAGAGCAAAGGGTTCATGCCAGCTGCGCTTGTGCAGGGCGTAGTGGCAACTGCGCATCAAGCCAAGGGGCAAGCCGCCGGAGCGCATCAACCAATGGGGAGAGGTGAGCCCGGCATTGGCGAACACCAACCCATCGTGCTGATCAAACAGCAGCGCCGCCATGGCAAAGGAGTGACGCAGGCCGGACTCCATCAGCTGATGGTTGAGGTAGTCGAGTAACCGGTGTGGCTGGCTTAGCAGACGACTCTCGTGTTGCTGAAACTGGCGGTAGGGCACGTTCATCAGGGATCGCACCAGCGCCCCGCAAAATGCGGCATCCGTTCCCATGATGGGCAGCTCCATCACCAGCACCAACAGCTTGTCTTCCACCTTGAAAGTATCGGGAATAAACAGCTGCCCCAGCCCCTTGAAAGTGACCTGCCAGGGGCCCCACTCCTGCAAACCTGGCGGTTTCAACCCCGCCAGCAAGCGGCTGGCCGCCTTGTCATGGGCACTGAAGTAGTCGATGTGATCCATCAGCTCCAATTGCTGCGCCCGGTTGGCGCTGCCGTTAAGGGATTGCTCGATACTGCGCTCGACCAGCGCGAAATTTTCGAGGGGCTTGAGTAGATAATCCCGCGCACCGGCGCGCAGGGCGCTGGCGACCGCCTCCATGGTGCTCTGGGCAGAAATGACAATGACCGGAATATGGGGATAGCGAGCAGCGAGACAGGCGATCACCTCATGGCCATCCATATTGGGCATATTGAGATCGCACAGCACCACGTCGGGATGGTAGAGCGCCGCCGCCGATAGCCCTTCAATGCCATCTTCGGCCTGAAACACTGTGGCCCCGTCCCGTGCGAGGTAACTCACTAACGAGTGGCGAAAAACGGCCTCGTCCTCCACCACCAGGATCCGTAGCCCGGCTTTTGGCATCTTGATAAAAACCTTATTAGTCAATTGGTTATTCAGGTATAAAGACTAGCTCAAAAGTGCGCTCAGCGCGGAAACCCTGCGTCAAAAATAGACCTCGATCGCGAGGTGGATTCAAGAGAACCCCATCCAACCGTGCCAATATCTTCGCTCGGGGAGTCGTCGGCTGCGACCGCCATCTGAATTGTGCAAGTGGGCGCCTTAAGGGATAATGCCCCCACGTAGGATCACAAAGAACACCATGACCCCAGCCGAATACAGCGCCCTTGCCCACCCCAGATTGTCCCATCCGGCGCGCAGTCTCTATACCATGCAACTGCGCAGACTGGTGCTGGAAAATCAGCTGGCCCGGCTCAACTACCCCGAGCTTGGCCGCGCATTGGCAGTGGTCGACCCGGGCGATCCCAGCGGTTTCTCGTTTCAGGTCAATGCCCGCCAGCTGACCGAGCTATTCGACGAACTGATGGAGGCCGGGCTGTTGCAGGTCGAAGCACAGGCAGAGAGTGAGCACTACCATCAGTGCCCGTTTCTGCTGCCACTACTAGTCCAGAAACAGCGCAGTCCGCTGCCGGAGCGCCCCTTCCAGATGCACCTGCAGTGGCGACCAGATGAGGAGCTGCCCGCCCTCGCCCGCCTGTGCGGGGTGATCGATGCCAGCTACAACGAAGAGGATTTGGGGGAGTTTATCGCCTACTGGCTGGGGCGTCCCGAGGTGTTCGACTCCCAGCATCAATGGATGCTCAAATTCATTCGCGCCCTCAAGACCCGCCGCTATACCCGCCGCAAGCCGATGGAGGAGCAGGGTTACCAGCAGGTGACGCCGGCCCCTGCCGAGGCTGGCCCGAGCAAACGGGCCCAGCAGATGATCGAAGAGGCCAAGCGGCTGGCCCAACAGCAAACGCAGGAACAAGCGCCGCAACAGGAGCCGGATAATGATTGATAGCGGCCCCTGCCTGCAGGCAAAATCAACCCCCTGTCTACCCATCCCTGACCGAGCAGAAGGAGCATTCCATGACTGACCCGCAAGATCCCCTGCGCCAGGAGCTGGAAGAGATCGAAGCCAAGCGCAAGAGAATCGCCAAGGCCAAACAGGATCATCGCATTCACGATCCCGAGCTGAGCCAGCACGTTGGCGGCCTGCTGGAGCGCATTCGTCGCCTGCAGGCCGAGACCGGCGGCGGCCAGTATGATTACGAGACCCTGCGCAAGGAGTACGACGCCAAGGCCAACGCCGAGGTGCGCGAGCTGCAGAAGGCAGCCCGTCAGGAGCGGATCCAGAAGCTGATTGCCCAGGCTGACCTTAACCCGGACTGGGTGTTCGAAAAGATGGATGCCACTGATCCCGCGCTGCAATACCCCGTCGAAACCGCCCGTTACTTTATCAGCGGTTTCGAGCACTGGGAGAAGAGCGGCGGCGGCTGCATGCTGATCTACGGCGACTATGGCACCGGCAAATCTACCCTGGCGGGTGCCGTGGCGCACGAGCTGATCGCTCTTCACCAGAAATCGGTGATCTTCCAGCAGTGGGCCTCCATCGTCGATCGGCTGTTCTTCAACGTGATCCCCGATCAGGATGAGCGCAACCAGTATCGCCGTGCGCTGGAAGAGGTGGATCTGCTGATCATCGACGAGGTATCGGCCAACCGCGCCAAGATGGCGGAGAGCCAGTCCAGCTTCCTCGGCCACCTGCTGCGCCGCCGTCGCAACCTGTCAAAGAGCGTCATCATCATCACCAACCACACACCCCAAAGCCTGCATCAGGCGATCGGTGATTTCAGCTATGAGGCAATCAAGGCGTTCAATCCGGTGGATATCCACCTGAGCGGCCCCAGCCGTCGCCCCAGCATCGGCAACTACAACGGCTGATCACCTCTCAGTGGGTGCGAGTCGCTGGCGGCTCGCACTCTCTCCTCCCTGTCAGCTCACAGATAGAAACAACTCTCATTTACAGCAGACGAACAAGCCACTAGGCTAGTCCCTTTTGCCAAGGGAGCCCATCTATGCCAACCACACTGATTTTCGGAGCCAGCCGCGGGCTGGGCCGCGCTTTTACCCACCACGCCCTGAATGAGGGGCACCGGGTAGTCGCGCTGGTGCGCAGCCCCGAGATGGCCACGGAACTGGGTACGCTGGGAGTCGAGGTGATCAAAGGGGAGGCGCTGGATCCGGCTGCGGTGCAGCAGGCCTGCATTGCGGCAGGGCAAGATGCCTGCGTTGTCTCCACCCTCGGCAGCTTCCGTCAGGCAGCGCCAGTGGACTATCAGGGCAACCGACATGTGATCGATGCCATGGAGCAGGCTGGCCTCAAGCGACTGCTGCTGGTCACTTCCCTCGGCTGCGGCGACAGCTGGCAATATCTGCCGGAGCGAGCCCGCGCCGCCTTCGGTCACGAGGTGCGCCTCAAGAGCCTGGCGGAGAGCTGGCTGCAGACCAGCCCCCTCGCGTGGACCATTCTGCGCCCGGCAGGCCTGCAAGATGGCGAAGCCACCGGTCGCGCCGAGCTGAGTCAGGGCAAGGAGGTACACGGACTGGTGCGCCGCGCCGATGTGGCCGTCAAAGGGCTGCGCCTGCTGGTGGATGACACTGCTGTGGGGCAAATCTACGCCATCGGCGATCCCGCGCTCCAGCGCGGCTAAGGCTGCACCATCTCGTTCATTCTCACAGATCCTGCACATAACAAAACGGTCAGCCCAAGGGCTGACCGTTTTTCGCTTTACCGCACACGCCATCTCACGTGCGCTTGCCCCCTCCCGCTTAACCAGCGGTCGTTTCACTCTGAGTGACTGACGGGCGCTCCACCGGCAGCGACTGCTGCCGCCAGCGCAACAGCAGGCAGGCAAGCACGCCGTAGAGCAGCGCCAGTCCCCACAGCTGCCACCAGTAGTGGGCTACCTGTTCAAAGCCCGCGCCCATCTGGTTGAGGCGCAGAAAACCCTCGATGGCCGGGATAGTGGGCACCCACTGAGCCAACCAGTTGAGGGGCGCCGGGATCAGCTCCAGCGGCCAGATAAAGCCCGCCAGAAAGACTAGCGGCAGGGAGGAGAGCAGCACCACCTGGGTCGGCAGATCCCTGCGGGTAAACAGGGCACCCAGCACCACCCCGAGCCAGCAGGTCGCAAGCAGGAACGGCAGGGCGAATAGCCACAGCTCCAGCGGATCGGCATGGCGGGCGATGTTGTAGTGATCGAAGCAGAAACCGAGGAAGTAGCTCACCGGCAGCAGGAACAACCCCGCCAGCACCAGGGTTCTGGCCAGCAGCAGCGGCAATACCGGCGCGCTTTGCCAGTAACCCTGCTCGCCACGGCCACTGCGCTGGTTCTGGGTCGCTCCGAGGATTCCCGCTCCCATCAGTAACACCTGATGGAGGATCAGCACGAATACCGCAGGTACCACGTAGTTCACGTAGCCCATAGTGGGGTTGAACACCGGCACCACATTGAGGGCCACCGCATTCCACCCCATGGTTGCTTGCGGCAGTGCCTCGCCATGACTCAGCAAGCGCGCCACCTTCACCTGTGCCGCCAAGGTGCCACCGGCCTGCGCCAGCCCTTCGGCAATGGTGCCGTAGACCAGAAAGTAGGAGGCATCGCCGGCATAGCTCAGGGTGACGCTCTTGCCCTGCATCAGATCCCGATAGAAGTGGTTAGGAATGTGCAGGATCCCGCTCGCCTCCCCGGCCATCATCAGCTGGCGCGCTTCGGCCAGCGAATGGGCTCGCGCCACCAGCTTCACCTGTGGCGTGGCATCGGCCATAAACTCCAGCTGACGGGACAGCTGGCTGCCATCCTCGTTGACCACCACCACCGCCTCTTCCCGCGGCAACTGATGCAGATAGGGCTGGGGATAGAGAAACGAGTAGAAGATCACCCCGCCAAACAGGGTGAGCATGATGGCGCGATCCGCCAGCAGGGTGCGCAGCTCTAAACGCAACAGATCAACAAATCCAAGCATCACTGCGGCTCCTTCTCTGCCACTGGAACTACGGCTGATTGACGGGCCAGTTCTGCCTGCTGTTTATAACGGCGCACCACCAGCAGCAGGGGGAGCAGGAACAGCAATAACGCCCCCAGTTGCGGCAAGGCGGATGCGAGGGGCAAGCCGTAGTTGCTCTGGCCAATCTGCAATTCAACATAATGGGAGACCGGCAACAGGCTGCGCCAGAACTGGGCAAAATCCCCCATGGCGCTCACCGGAAAGGTGACCCCCATGAAAGCGAAACCGGGCGCAGTGTAAGCCCCCGCTAACGACAGGGCGCGCGCCGGATCCCGAATGATGCCGTAGAAAAAGGCCCCCATGGTGACGCAGGCTGCCGAGGCCAGCCCCAACCCTACCGTCAGTACCAGCCAGCTGCCGTGCATAGGATAAGCGAACCCCTTGAACAGCAGCAGCGTCCAGGCCAACCCCCAGCCCCAACCAATCAACACATGGGGCAACAGGGTGCGCCACAGGCCAAACCAGACACCGCGAGTGGTCCAGTCCAGTCCCAGCCGGTCGGTGCGGGCCAGCGCATTGAGGCCAAACAGCACCACCAGGATCTGCCACACCGCGGGCAGAATGGCACTCAGCAGAAACTGGGCATAGCTGGAGTTGAGGTTGTAAAGCGCCGTTATCTGACTGCTGATGGGCACCGACTGCCCGAGCGCACCGGGCAATGCTTTGCCATCGGCCATCGCCTCCAGCACCCCCACCTGACCGTTGAGGGTTCCCACCACCTGTGCCAGCGCCGAGCTGACCAGCTTGGCGATCAGGATAAACTGGCCGTTGTTGAATACCGTCACCTGCGGTTGGGTACCCTGACGGGCATCCCGCTCCAGATGGCTGGGGATCACCACCAGCGCATAGATGTCGCCGCCTCGCAGGGCATGTGCCCCTGCATCGATGGAGTCAAACTGCCGTGCTACCTTAAGCCCGGCCGAGCCATCCAGCGAGAAGGCGAGCTGGCGCGACAGCACGCTTCGGTCCAGATCCACCAGTCCCACCTTGAGGTCGCGGGCCAGCCCTGCCGAGAAGATCCAGCAGAGGATCCCCATCAGCAGCAGCGGCACCCAGCTCATCAGGGCGCGGCTGAACGGATCCTGCCACAGCAGCCGAAATTCACGTCCCATCAGAGTTCGACCAGCACACTCATGCCAACCCGCAACCCGTCAACCGGTTGCAGCGGGCGGGCCTCCACCTGAAAGCTCTTCATGTCAAAGCCCTGACGGGTATCAGTGGCACGCCAGGTGGCGAAATCCCCCATCACGGCCACATGGGTCACCTTGAAGCGCACCATCTGGTCGCCAAGGCCCGGGAGGCGGGCATCAAACTCGGTATCCACGGTGAAACGCGGCAACAGATCTTCACGAATATGGAACTGAGCCCAGGCATCGTTCATGTCAAGCAGGGTCACCACCGGAAAACCTTGTGGCGCCAACTCACCGCTGCGCAGCAGCACCTGGCTCACTTCGCCGCCATGGGGACTATTGATGCGGGTATCGGCCAGATAAGCCTCCACCTCCGCCACCGAGCCTGCCGCCATATTGGCTTTCTCACGGGCGGCGACCTTGGTCTCTTCCCGCGCCCCTTCCAGCGCCATCTGATATTGCTGCCACGCCATCCCTTCGCTGTACTTGGCGGCTTGCCACGCAGTCCAGGCCTCATCACGCTTTTGCAGCGGCATCACGCCATCGCGATGCAGGCTGGCGATCCGTTCGTAGGTCTTGCCACGCAGCTGGGCGGCGGCCTTGGCCTTCTGCCACTGATCCTTGGCAGCCGCAATCTGCTGAGAACGGGCCCCTTTTTCAGCCTCTTGTGCCATGGCGCCAGCGGCCGCTTCACCGGCTTTGGCCTGGCTCAGCTTGGCCTCGATTTCCGGACTGGCCAGAGTAAAGACCAGCTGATCCTTGGCCAGCTGATCGCCCTTTTTCACCAGCACCTCGTCAATACGCCCCGGCACCTTGGAGGAGACCGAATATTGCTGCGCTTCGATCTGCCCTTGCAAATGCACCGGCTCTGGCTGATAGGCCAGCCAGAAACGCCAGCCCAGCCACACCACCAGGATCACCAGCGCCAATGGCAACAACAGCGGTTTACCCTGGCTCATCTTCTTTTTGATGGGGGGATGGCTCATCACTTCACCTCGACAAACTGGCGACCCTTGACGGTCGAAACAGACATGAAAAAAGAAACAGACAGGGCGGCGATCACGAGTTCACCTCGATCACCTGACCATGCTGATATTGATTGAAACTGTTCATCTGGCCGGAGAGGGCCAACAGACGGGCCAGCGACACCACATATTGATAAGCCGCCGCCGCGCGCTGGGTCTTGACCCCCGCCAGCTGGTTACGGGCATCCACCACATCAAGGGAGGTAGAGAGCCCCTGCCCGAAGGCTTTATCCCGCAGCAGCACGTTCTCCTCTGCCAGCGCCTGGGTAGACGAGAGTGACTGATACTCCTCCAGCCCCTGCGCCGCTTCGCGCCATGTCTTCTCTACCAGCAGCTCCAGATCCTGGCGAGTCTTGGCTTGCAGCAGATTGACCTGCAATTCGGCGCTCTTGGCCGCCTGTACCGTCTCGGAGCGGCCATCGCGGCTGATCAACGGCATGCTGACGCCCACCCCCACCAGCCAGTCCGGGGCAGTTTTGGAAGCCAGCGAATCATCTTCATAGAGGTTGTAGTTGCCGAACATAAACACTTCGGGGGCATATTTGCCCTTCTCCATCCGGATCATCCCCTTGGCTTGCTCTTGCTTGGCGCTGAGCAGCTTGAGACCGGGGTGCACCTCCAACGTCTGACTTACCAGCCCATCGAGTCCGGGCAACTCTTTATTGACGAACAGGCCACTGCCCGGCTCTGCGCTCGGCAATTTGAGCATATGGCCGAGGGACAGCTCGGCAATCTCGAGACCACGGCGGGACTTCTGGGTATCAATACGGGCCCGGTCATAAGCCGATTGGGCAGAGAGCCGCTCCACCTTGGCGATCTGGCCCTGAGCCTCGAGCTTCTTGGCATGATCCAGATGGTGGGCCAACCCGTCCTCGATCTCCTGCTTGGTCATCACCACTTGGGCGGCCAGCACCACCCCGAAATAGGTCTGGGATAGGCTTTCAAAGGTGGCTTGCTGCTTGAGCACCAGCAACTGCTGCGCCTCGCTCACCTGCGCCTGGCGGATATCCTGCGCCGCATCGATACGACCACCGGTAAAGAGCGGCCAGAGCATCTTGACCGAGCTGGTCACCACATTCTGCTTGGTCAGCGGGGTGACGAAATCATCCGGACTGAGGTGGAACTTCTGCATGAGTGGCGCCAGCACCTGACCCAACTCCGGATGGCTGGCAATGGGGTTGAGGTCCATCATGTCCAGTTCCACCGGCTGATCGAGGTGGGTATAGCTGGCCCCCAGATCCACCTTGGGCAGATACATATCCTTGGCGGCCTCGCGCAGTTGCTTGGCCCGGTCCACCCCTGCCTGCTCGGCGGCCAACCCTTCATCCTGCTGGATGACCCGGGTCCAGGCTTCGCCGAAGCTGACGGTCTGTGCCTGCACCGATCCCAGCACGGCCCCCATCAGACACGGCCAGAGTGATTTAATGAACCTTGACGTCATAGTTCCCCAATCCGCTTTTGTTGCATACGCGCACATGTTACATAAATGTTTGGAGCATTTGCTCGACTTTAGCCGGCTATCATAACGCAAAGCAGGCCCACAAGTGGACTGTCAATTATGCAGACAACCGACATAGCTAGTACAGCCATCCCACATGTGCAATCTGGCCGTTTTTCAATAACTCCAGAATTTGCAAGCCTTGGCGCGACGTTTTTTTCAGAAAAAAATGGCTGACGCTCAAATACTAACCTTTTCTCCTGCCTAAAAAATGCGTAATATACGCCGCCCTAAGCCGATGGTAACCGTGGAATGCAGATAGGTCCCCACACGCTTGAAACACCCTTGATTGTGGCTCCCATGGCCGGTGTAACAGACCGACCGTTTCGTGAACTTTGTTTGCGATTGGGGGCTGGCATGGCCGTTTCCGAGATGCTGCTGGCCAACCCGGATGTCTGGGATACCCAGAAAACCAGGATGAGGATGGATCACTCTGCAGAAGGCGGTTTGCGATCGGTCCAGATTGCCGGGGCCGACCCCGAGATGATGGCGTTTGCTGCCCGCTACAACGTGGAGCAGGGCGCACAGATCGTCGACATCAACATGGGGTGTCCGGCAAAAAAAGTGAATAAGAAGCTGGCAGGCTCAGCCCTGCTGCGTGTACCCGATCAGGTCAAAGCAATTTGCCGGGCCGTGGTGGATGCAGTAGAGGTCCCTGTCACCTTGAAGATCCGCACAGGATGGGATCCGGATAACCGCAATGGCGTGGAGATCGCCCGAATCGCCGAAGATTGTGGTATCGCGGCCCTCGCCGTGCATGGTCGTACCCGTGCCTGCCTTTATCGGGGCGAAGCGGAGTACGACACAATCAGGGCGATTAAGCAGGCCGTATCGATTCCTGTTGTCGCCAATGGCGACATAGACAGCCCGGAGAAAGCCCGGTATGTCCTCGACTATACCGGTGTCGACGCCGTGATGATCGGCCGCGCAGCGCAAGGACGACCCTGGATTTTCCGGGAAATCCGTCATTTTCTTGAGACGGGCACCAAGCTGCCGCCTCCCGAAAGGGAAGAGGTTCGCACCCTGATGAACGAGCATGTAACCAACCTGCACCAGTTTTATGGTGCATATCTGGGAGCGCGCATTGCCCGTAAACACGTGGGCTGGTATCTGGATGAAGAAGAGACGGGCCGAGAATTCCGCAAGCACTTCAATGCCCTGGATTGTGCAGACGCACAACTCGAGGCACTCGAAGCGTATTTCGATGGATTAGGTTAACAAGATAACTAAAGAGCCGACCGAATATGTTCGAACAAACCCTGACTTCTGATGCATTGGTAACAACTACTCACAATCACGCTGCCGAGCCAACCCAGCGCCCCCTGCGTGACTCTGTGCAACAGGCCCTGCGTAACTACCTGGCCCAGTTGAACGGTCAGGAAGTGATTGAACTGTACGATATGGTTCTCTCCGAAGTTGAAGCGCCGATGCTGGACGTGATCATGCAGTACACCCGTGGTAACCAGACTCGCGCTGCCGTGATGATGGGTATCAACCGTGGCACTCTGCGCAAGAAGCTCAAGCGTTACGGCATGAACTGATTGTTGGCTGTCAGCCATTGATATGAAAGGCGCCCGGTAGCAATACCTGGCGCCTTTCCTTTATGCTCTTCCCTCCATTTCACTACTATGCCCCCAATGAACCGCACACCCCTGCTGCTGATGGTACTGGTCACCCTGCTGGCCGCCGCTGGCTGGATATTCTCCAAAGAGGCGATCCACGAACTGCCCCCCGCCGCCTTTATCGGCAGCCGCTTCCTGCTGGCTGCATTATTGCTGCTGCCGCTAGCCTGGCTGCGCGAACCGCCGCCAACACGCGCCCAGCTGCTGCGTGCCGCTGGTTGCGGCACTCTGCTTGGCACCAGCTTGTTGCTGTGGGTCACCGCCATCAGCCAGAGCGATGCGCTCGGCAGCGGCGCCTTTATCATGAGTGTCGCCACCCTGATGGCGCCGCTGGCCGCCTGGGCCGCTTTCAAGAGCAAACCCGGTCGCCACTACTGGCTCACCCTGCCCATCGCCATCGCGGGTCTGCTGTTACTCTCCAGCAGCACCCATTGGGGAGTCTCGCTATCGCTGTTCTGGTTTCTGGCGGCCGCGACGTCGTTGGGTATCCAGCTCGCCGTCCACCGCCACTTTGCCCAATCCATTCCCCCCACCTGGCTTACCTGCATCCAGCTGGCGATGACCGGCCTGCTCGGCACCCTGCTCTCCCTGCTGACCGAACAGTGGCCCGAGGGCGGGGTCAGCCACGGCATCTGGGGCTGGTTTGCAGCGAGCGTGCTCATTGCCACCACATTGCGCTACTGGCTGCTTACCCACGCATTGAGCAAAATGACGACCGCCCACGCCGCCCTGATGATGCTGCTGGAACCGGTCTGGACCCTGATGCTGAGCACCCTTGTATATAACGAACCCCTCGGCGGCGCCAAACTGGCCGGAGCCGGACTGGTACTCGGCGCCCTGGTGCTCTACCAGCTCCCCCTGCTGCTGCGCAGTGCCAGGCTAAAAGCTCCGCTCTGATGAGAAGTTCCGCCCCGAGGGGCGGTGCCATCCATCTCCCCCCATTCCTCTTTTCTGCCTTCCTTGCGCCTCAACGGCTGCAAATGCTGACGTTCTGTTAACGGCATTTAACCCTTGGTATCCACAGGGTTAAAGGGCATACCCCATGAAAAAATGCCATATGGCCAGCTTGATGGAGGTCACATTCCTCCCCCGCAACCCTCCCTATGATTCCCCCATCATCCGCCAGCCCGTCAAGTTGGCGATGGCACTTAAGTGGAACACTCACGAATAACAAGAGAACACACCATGCAGCAAACCAGCACCCTCAAGACGGTCATGGTCAGCATATTGGCAACCGCCATGCTGATCTTTGTGGCCCAGTACCTGATCGGCAAGCAGGAGATCAAGATAGGCATCGCCATCATTCCGATCCTGCCGATGCTCTTTGCCGTCATCATCGGCATGATTGTCTCCGCCAAGCCGGTCAAGGATCGCATCCCCGGCTGGAAGAGCCTCTTCACCGAAAAAGAGGAGGGCTTCTGCGGCAAGATGGTGGGCTTCAGCCTGCTGATCCTGGGCACCCAGTACGCGGGGATGATCATCCCCAACCTGAAGATGATCCTGAGCGTCGGCGTGCCGCTGTTCCTGCAGGAGATTGGCAACCTGCTACCGATCCTGATCGCCATTCCGCTGGCGGTGAAGTTCGGCTTTGGCCGTCGCGCCATCGGGGCCTGCTCCTCTATCAGTCGTGAGCCGTCGGTCGCGGTCATTCAGGGCAAGTTCGGCACCGGCTCCCAGGAGTACATCGGCGTGCTGGCCATCTACCTGTGCGGTTCCGTCATCGGCACCCTCTGGTTCAGCGTGCTGGGCAGTATCGCCCCGCTCACCGGCCTGCATCCGCTGGCGCTGGCCGCCGGTTCCGGCGTGGGCTCAGGCTCCATGCTAAGTGCCGCCTCCGGTGCCCTGATCAACGGTCTCGATGAAGCGCTGGCCCAGCAGGTGCTGAGTATCGCGGCTGCCTCGAACCTGCTCTCGTCTGCCCTCGGCGCCCTCTCCCTCACCTATCTGGGTCTGCCGCTCGCTGAAAAAATCTATGCCCTGACTTCCAAAGGAGAGAAAGCATGAAAAGCATCGTAATGGATATGCGGTTCGTCTTTCTGGCGATCCTGCTGGCCATGTTTACCCAGACCCTGACCACCGGCACCCCGCTCTGGCTGATGGGTGACAGCTTCATCGCCATGTCACTGGTGGTGTTCGCCTCGTTGATTGCCAAGCGCTATCTGCCCTCCTCCCTGCCAGCGTTTGCCTATGCCACCATCATCGGCATTCTCATCTGTCTGCCGGAGACTCCGGTGCGCGGCCTCTTTATCGATGCCGTTGCCAAGATCTCCTTCCTCTCCTGCTGCGTACCGCTGCTGGCCTTTGCCGGTCTCTCGGTGGGCGGCCAGCTGGAAGAGCTGAAGAAGATGTCCTGGAAAGTGATCCTGATCTTCATGATCGTCTCCACCTGCTGCTTCTTCGGCGCCTCGCTGGTTGCCCAGATCGGCTTCACCATGCAAGGGATCATCTGATGAGCAACATCCACATTGAACCGGCCCTGCTGGCCCTGCGCGACTTCAGCCACGAAGTGCGCCACCACCTGCACACAATTCCGGAGGCCTCCGGCATCGAGTTCAAGACCTCGGCCTACTGCCGCGAGCTGATGAAGGGCTTCGGCTACCGCCTCACCGACTACCCGGGTTTTACCGGTTTTCACGGGGATCTGGTGGTTGACCCAGTACTGCCGACCATCGCCTTCCGTGCCGATATGGATGGCCTCGAGATGCACGACATGAGCGAAGTTGCGTTCAAGTCGAGCCACGAGGGGATGGCCCACAACTGCGGTCACGACTCCCATATGGCGATCGCCCTGACTGCCGCCAAGTTTCTGGCCGCCAACAAAGCGCGCCTGCAGTACAACGTCCGCTTTATCTTCCAGATGGCGGAAGAGGATATGCGGGTGCCGGGCGCCGAGAAAATGGTCGAACTGGGTTGCATGAAAGGGGTGGACGAGGTCTATGCCCTGCATAACGACGGCGCCATGGAGACCGGCACCATCAAGTTCAACAACGGTGTCATGTCCTCCTGGGGCTCCGCCTGGACGCTGGATGTGCACGGCATCTCCGCCCACGGCTCGACCCCCCACAAGGGGCTGGATGCCATCCGCGAAGCGGTGCGGATCATCGAAGATATGGACTACATCGTCGCCAAACGCACTAGTCCGTTCAGCCCGGCGGTGTTCGGCTGCGGCATGATCAACGGCGGCACCATCCCCAACGCCATCGCCGACCATGTGCAGGCGCGCGGCACCATCCGTGCCATGGATGCCGAGACCGACCAGATCCTGAAGAACAGCTTCAAGGAGATCGTGGCCCAGAGCGAACTGCGCGGCTTCAAGACCAAGATGGTCTATGCCGGTTATCCGGCGGTAGAGAACCACGCCGATGCCTGCGGCCGCCTGCTGCAAGCAGCCGCCGACGTATTGCCCGGCGAGGGGATCAACGCCCAGGGTCAGCCGATGACCGGCAGCGAGGATTTCAGCTACATGGTCAACGCCTGCCGTGGCCGCAAGGGCGCCATGTTCTTCCTCGGCAGCGGCTGTCAGGCCAAGGGGATCTGCAACTACCTGCACGCAAATCCCTACTATCTGGACGACGACTGCCTGCTGGTCGGAGCCCAGATTTTTATCAATCTGGCAACGACTAAAAGCGCCTGACAGGCCAAGGGATTTGCAACTACCTGCATCAGGTAAAGTCCCCTACTACCCGGATGACGACTGCCTGTTAGTGGGAGCCCAGATCTTTATCAATCTGGCGACCCGCAGCGCTTAATCCCGCATACCGATAAAACCAGAAGAGAGGCCAAGGCCTCTCTTTTTTTATATCTGCATTTTTGCTCTGTGCGCGGCAAACAACTTGCGGTTAGAGCCACGGCAGCTCCGCCATATTGGCGGCCGGCGGCTGGTTGATAAGGTGCAGCTGCACCGTCTCCCGGCTGATATGGGGGGCGTAGAGGTGGATGAAGTCGTACATGTAGTCACGCAGATGGGCATGCTTGCGCAGGCAGATGTGGGTGGCGCTCGAGGCGATCAGGTGGTCGATATTGAGGCTCACCAGATCCTCCCTGTCCCCCTCGTCGAAGGCCACGCTGGCGATCACCCCGACCCCCATCCCGAGCCGGACGTAGTGCTTGATCACATCGGTATCGGTGGCAGTCAGCACGGTTTTCGGCGAGAGGCCGTGGCGGCTGAAGGCCTTGTCCATCTTGGATCGGCCGGTAAAACCGAACACATAGGTGATGAGGGGATAGCGGGCCAGATCGGCCATCGAGAGCGGCTGGCAGTCGATCAGCAGATGACCGTGGGGCACCACCACGCTGCGCCCCCAGCGATAACAGGGGACGGCGGCCAGCTCGTCGAACAGATACATGGACTCGGTGGCGATCGCCATATCTACATCGCCGCTTTGCACCATCTGGGCCAGTTGGGCAGGCGCCCCCTGATGGAGCTGGATCGCCACATCGGGATAACGACGGCTGAACTCGGTAATCACCGCAGGCAGCTTGTAGCGCGCCTGGGTATGGGTGGTGGCGATACGCAGCACCCCGCTGGTAGCCAGTTGCTCCCCGAGCGACAGCTGGTTGATCTGCTCCACCTGCGCCACTACCCCCTTGGCCAGCTCCATCACCTGCTCGCCTGCGCTGGTCAAGCCGACCAGATTCTTCCCCTTGCGGGTAAAGAGGGCGAGCCCCAGCTCATCTTCCAGCATCTTCATCTGCTTGCTGAGGGTTGGCTGGGAGGTATAGAGCTTCTCCGCCGTCGCCGAGATGTTGAAGTTGTTCTTCACGATCTCGGTAAAGTTCTTGAGCCGGGCGATGTTCATCTGGGCAAGGGATCTCGCTGCTGCGGCCAGTGGGGCTGGCCTGAAAAAGAGAGAGCGGGGCTGGCCCCGCACCTGACTGCCGACCATACCACAGCGCGGCGCACGATAATCTGCCTCAGGTCAGAAAGCCGCGAGCTAGTCACTGGCGAGCTTGATCCCGAGCCCGACAAACAGGGTGCCAATGCCCCGGTTGAGCCTGCGGCCAATCGGGGCTGGCAGCTTCACCTTGTTGCGAGCGTATGCTGTGCTGAAGACCAGCAAGTGGCACCAGATCATCCCGTTCAGGTTGAAGATGCAGCCGAGCAGGATAAAGGCGATCGCCTTGTCGGGAGCATCCGGCGCAATGAACTGGGGCACGAAGGCGAGGAAAAAGAGCGCCACCTTGGGGTTGAGCACATTGGTCAGCACCCCTTGCCGGTAGATCCGGCCATAGGAGAGCGCGGGTAGCGTAACCGCTGCACCTGCAGTGCTGTTCGCCGCCGACTGGCGAAACAGCGAGACGCCAAGATAGATAAGGTAGAGGGCGCCAGCCAGCTTGATAACCGTAAACAGCTCGGCCGAGGCACTGAGCAGGGCCGACAGACCGAGAGCAGCAGCCAACACATGGATCATGGTGCCGGTTCCTATCCCCAGCGCGGCCGCCGAACCGGCACGCCATCCCTGCGACCCGCTGCGCAGCATGATGAGCAGGGTGTCCGGCCCCGGCATGATATTGAGCAGCAGGCCCGAGACCACAAACAGCGCCAGATCATGAATACCGAACATAGACTCCATCCTCGTATAGACAAACCAAATAAAGAGGGCTCCGCAGAGCCCCCTTCCATCGTATTTTCAACCCGTCTGACCGAGCCGCAGTGACAACTCTGCCTTAAGGGCGCAGCGCCTTGTCAGCACGGGAGATGCCGCAGACCCCGGAGCGCACCACTTCGATGATCTCGTTGGTCTGGGCGGCGGTCTTGATAAAGGCATCCAGCTTCTCGCTGGTGCCTACCAGCTGCACCGTGTACTGCTCGGGGGTGACGTCGACGATCTGGCCGCGGAAGATATCCGCCAGCCGTTTCAGCTCGTCACGGGCACCACCGGCGGCACGCGCCTTGACCAGCGCGATCTCCCGCTCGATATGCTCCCCTTCGCTCAAGTCACACACCTTGAGTACATCCACCAGCTTGTGAAGTTGCTTCTGGATCTGCTCCAGCACCCGCTCGTCACCCATGGTGACTATGGTCATGCGCGACAGGGTGGGATCCTCGGTGGGCGCCACCGTCAGGGTCTCGATGTTGTAGCCGCGCTGGGAGAAGAGACCCACCACGCGGCTCAGGGCGCCGGATTCGTTCTCCAGCAGAACGGAAATAATATGTCTCATGATATTTCCCCCGCCTTGTTCAGCGACATCTCTTCAACGGCGGATTCCACCAGTACGACCGAAATAATATGTTCCATCGTCAGGTCCTCTCCGTCTTGCTCAGCCACATCTCGTCCATGGCACCAAACTTGATCTGCATCGGATAGACATGCTCATCCGGGTCGACCGAGATATCCATGAACACCAGCCGATCCTTCATGGCGAAGGCCTTCTCCATGGCGCTCTCCAGCTCGGCGGGATCGCTCACCGCGATGCCGACGTGACCGTAGGCTTCCGCCAGTTTGACGAAGTCCGGCAGGGACTCCATGTAGGAGTGGCTGTGACGGCCGCCGTAAAACATCTTCTGCCACTGCTTGACCATGCCCAGCGCACGGTTGTTGATGGAGATGATCTTGATGGGTACCCCATACTGCAAGCAGGTAGAGAGCTCCTGAATGTTCATCTGCACCGAGCCATCACCGGTGACGCAGCAGACCACCGCATCCGGGTTGGCAAACTGGGCCCCCATGGCGGCCGGAATGCCGAAGCCCATGGTGCCGAGGCCCCCTGAGTTGATCCACTGACGCGGTTTGGCAAAGGGGTAGTAGAGCGCAGCAAACATCTGGTGCTGGCCCACGTCGGAGGCAACGAACGCTTGACCCTGAGTCACCTTGTAGAGGGTCTCGATCACCTGCTGCGGCTTGATCTGGGTAGCCGACTTTTCGTAGGCGAGGCAGTGACGGGAACGCCACTGGTTGATCTGGCTCCACCAATCCGTCATCGCCTGATGATCGTTAGCAAAGCCACACTCGCGGATCACCTCCAGCATCTGTTCCAGCACGGTTTCTACCGAGCCAACGATGGGCACATGAGCCTGCACCGTCTTGGAGATGGATGTCGGATCGATATCGATATGCACTATGGTGGCATTGGGGCAGAACTTGGCCACGTTGTTGGTGACGCGGTCATCGAAGCGGGCACCCACGGCAAAAATCAGATCCGCATTGTGCATGGTCTTGTTGGCTTCGAAGGTGCCGTGCATCCCCAGCATGCCAATAAATTGCGGATGTATACCGGAGAAAGCACCCAACCCCATCAGAGTGGTGGTCACTGGCAGGTTCAGCAGCTCCGCCAGCTTGGTCACCAGATGATCCGCATTGGCATTGATGGCACCGCCGCCCACGTACATCACCGGGCGCTGGGCATCCACCAGCAGCTTGGCAGCCCGCTTGATCTGGCCCTTGTGGCCGGACTTGGTCGGGTTGTAGGAGCGCATGCTCACCGACTCGGGATACTGGTAAGGGAATTTCTCTTTCGGGTTCTGCACATCTTTGGGCAAATCCACCACCACAGGCCCCGGGCGGCCGCTGGCGGCAATGTAATAGGCCTTCTTGATGGCCTCGGGAATATCGCTCGCCTTCTTGCACAGGAAGCTGTGCTTCACCACCGGGCGGGAGATACCGATCATGTCGGTTTCCTGGAATGCATCCTCACCGATCATGGTGGTCGGCACCTGGCCGGAGAGGATCACCAGCGGAATGGAATCCATATAGGCGGTGGCAATACCGGTAATGCAGTTAGTCGCCCCGGGGCCTGAGGTCACCAGCACAGTCCCCACCTTGCCGGTGGAGCGGGCGTAGCCGTCAGCCATGTGAACCGCGGCTTGCTCGTGGCGCACCAGCACATGCTCCATCTTGCCGTTTTCGAAGAGTGCGTCATAAATGTCGAGCACCGAGCCACCAGGGTAGCCAAAGACGTGCTCCACCCCCTGATCTTCCAGCGCTCTAACCACCATCTGGGCGCCTGATAACATCTCCATGATAAAGCCCTCCAGGCT
This sequence comes from Aeromonas sobria, assembly GCF_000820145.1. GTDB lineage: Bacteria > Pseudomonadota > Gammaproteobacteria > Enterobacterales > Aeromonadaceae > Aeromonas > Aeromonas sobria. The sequence continues at coordinate 92,793 of NZ_CDBW01000005.1, forward strand.
TTGCTCCGTTTTGCGAATCCCGTCAACGGCGCAGTGCTTCCCGGCACAACCCGACCCGTTTCTTGTTGTTATCTGAATGCAGATCGGGCTAATTCCGCCCCGTTGACCGGTGAAAAAAAGGATTTTTCAATCATTCACCCGAAAATCGGGTGAAAAACCAACTTAACCCGCTTCATAACGCTTGTCCACGGCTTTTCCTGACCAGAACAGTCATACATTTCAACCCACTATTAACATTCAAGGAGTTGGCATCGCAGCCATGAGATAAAAGGGAAGCAACTCGGGTAATGGCCAGCAAATCATCCCGCCGAGGGGAACAGCGGCCACAAAAAAGCCCACCAGTCAGCGGTGGGCTTGATGCCGGATGATCGACTCAGTTGTCCTGATCCGGCTCAGCCAGCCAGATCTGCTGATCCGGATCGGTCTCTTCACTGACCGAGATGCTGACACCCATATCCAGCAGTTCGTGCAGGGTCAGATTATCTGCCAGCGTCATAGTTTCGCCATTCTCATTGGTAAAGCGCATTTGCTCCGTCCTCTCCTTGGTGGGCTCGCCTTTCAGTCTAGTCAACAACGCTCACTTGCGATAACCAGCAACTGGATAAACAGTCCCCGCCATCCAGCTCGCTCAAACGATCACTCACCTCCTCCGGAAACAGGGTGCGAGCCCAGAGCCGACGTGACAGCGACGCCACGCTCTCATCGGCTCCCGCCGCCAGCCAGCGGGCCAGTTCCCCCGCCACATCGGGGTAACAGACTGCCCCCGGCGAAGGGCTGTCGAGCCAGCTGCGCACCAGATTGGCATCGAGGCAGTCCATCAGGGTCGCCAGCCCCATCATCTCGAGGGTCTTGCCGTTGGTCAGCTGCTCGAACTGGCCGCCAAGGGGTTTGACCAGCATCTTCTTGCCGAGGGTGAGTGCCTCGGAGGCCAGCTCGAAGCCCGCGTTGGAGATGACGCCGCGACAACCGGCCAGCACGGCGATAAACCCCTGCCGCGACGGCGGCTCGAAGCGCAGGTTGCGCCACTGGCTGGGGGTGCGGATGGCGGGGTGAAAGCAGACGAAGCGCTGCTGACCAAAGCGCGACAGCAGGGCGGCGATCGCCTCGGTCTGCTCGAACGGCAGATAGACCAGGATCTCGCCGTTATCCGGTGCAACGGAAATGGGGTCGATCACCGGCGGCAACAAGGGGTGGCCGAAGTGAAACCAGTGCAGCCCGAGCGGTTGATCCACCGGGGCAAAGTGGCGCATCAGCTGACGGCTGACCCCATCCTCCCCCCAGCGCGGGATCGGCCAGTTGAAACTGGCCTGATGGCTGATGGTAAGGCTCGGCTTGCCATAACGGCGGGCGGCGTGGGCGGTCAACGGCTCAAAATCGCTCACCACCAGATCGTATTCGCTGCAATCGAGGGCCCGCAGATCCCGCCAGAAGGTGAGCGGCGAGGCGGCCTGCAGGGTACGCCACGGCGAGACCCGCCCCTCGTGACTGATAAAGGTGAGCCCGGCAAACGTGCGGTAGGCGCCAAACTCCTCCATGTCGAAATAGCGGTCGGCAGGGCGGCCGCTGAAGAGATAGTCCACCTCAACTCCGGCCGTGCGTAACGCCCGTGCCAAGGTGCGACTGCGGCTGATATGGCCGTTGCCGGTACCTTGCACACCAAACAGTATCCTCATGAATGGCTCCAGCCGAGCGCCAGCACGGCGCAACCGCCACCCAGCAAAGCACCGGCCACCAGATCGCTCAGGTAGTGAACCCCGAGCAGCAACCGGGATGCCCCCACCAGCGCCGCCCAACCAAACAGCAGGGGCGCCCAAAACGGAAAGCCGCTGGCCAGTATGGTGGCCATCAGAAAGGCGGCGGCGGTGTGGCCGGAGGGGAGACTGTAACGATCGGAGGGGGTGATAAAGACCGGCAAGCCGACCGGCCGTTGCCGTTTCAGGCTGTTTTTCAGCAGCAGATAGAGGGGCAGCTCGATGGCGAAGGCAAGCAGTGCCAGTCTCACCAGTTCCTGCTCCGCTTCGCCTTGCCACCAGAACAGGGCGGCAAGCACGGCGTAAAGCGGACCATCACCGGTGCGGGAAATGAGGCGACTCACCCTCGCCTGCTGCCGGTTGTAGCCGTGAAGCAGGCAGACCCGACACACCTGCAGGTCCCATTGCTGGATCTTGTTCATATCCCCTCCTTCCCTGAATTCTGCTTGCAGAGTAAGAAAGCGGGATGACGTTACGTTGAACAAGGGATAACAGATTTATGAAAAAAGGGCCGAATGGCCCTTTTTAATCTCGATGTTGCGGCAAAATCAGTGGCTGCCGCGCAGACCGGTTTCCATCATACGGCAGTTGTGATCCGCCAGACGGGTCATGAAATTCTCATCAACCTTGAGGCCGAACACCTGCTCGTAGAGATCTTTCATCACGAACGGCTGCCACATCATGCTGAGGAAGGAGATCTTCAGCATCTCTGGATCCAGGTTATCACCCAGCTCGCCGTTGGACTTCATGGTTTCCAGCAGGGCGTCGAACTGCGGCAGCTGGCGTTCCAGCAGGCGATTCAGCACAAAATCCCGACCTGGACTCTTCTCACTAGACAATGCGCTGGAGATAGCTGAAGTCAGCTCGCTGTTGGGCGCCATCACCTGATAGTAGGTATTGAGCATCTCATTGATGCTGTGATTGCTCTGCTCATCTTGCCAGGCGTGATCAAGCGGCTCGGCCACATCGCCCAGCACAGCCTTGTAAAGACCCTCTTTACTGCCGAAGTAGTAGTGGATCATGGCCAGATTCGAGCCAGCCAGCTCCGCGATTTCGCGGGTAGTCACCTTGCTATAGGGAGTATTGAGAAAACGCTCACGGGCAGCAGCAAGCAACTTGTCACGAATGTCAGAACGTCCGACCGGACGACCAGGTCTACGTTTTTCCATGAAACACCTCAGATAATGCAGTCAATGCTGATAAGTCGATCTGGTTGTGCAAATAATCGAGCACAGCAGGAATGACCAGATAATCGGTCATAGGCCGAATATGGGACAAGGAAATTTGCAGTCCTTTACAATCCGATTAAATATCTCAGCAGATTGCTCCTGACAATCCAGGTTGACACAGCATAAAAATCTCGATATTGGTAAAAGCGTTATCGACTGGAAGGAATAACAACGTCATGCATATCGCCACCCCGCTACTACTACTTTCCCTAATCGCGTTAACTCGCGCGGGATCCTTGTAGCCGGGCTAAGGCATAGCCGGAATTTACAAAAACCCGTGCACCCTGCACGGGTTTTTTTATGCCGCAGCAGGATGCACGTTACCGAACTTAGGAAGAGGGAAGTCACATGTCAGATAGGGTCATCATATTCGACACCACCTTGCGCGATGGTGAGCAGGCCCTGGCGGCCAGTTTGACAGTCAAGGAGAAGCTGCAGATCGCACTGGCACTGGAGCGGCTCGGTGTCGATGTCATGGAAGTGGGCTTCCCGGTCTCCTCTCCCGGCGATTTTCAATCGGTGCAGACCATCGCCCGCCACATCAAGCACAGCCGGGTCTGCGCCCTCGCCCGCGCCCTGCCCAAGGATATCGATGCCGCTGGCGAAGCCTTGCGGGTCGCCGAAGCCTTTCGTATCCACACCTTTATCTCCACCTCCTCCATCCATGTGGAGAGCAAGCTGAAAAAGAGCTTCGAGGATGTGCTGGAGATGGGCACCAGCGCCATCAAGCACGCCCTGCGCTACACCGACGATGTGGAGTTCTCCTGCGAAGATGCGGGCCGCACGCCGATTGATAATCTCTGCCGCATGGTGGAGGCCGCCATCAAGGCGGGCGCCCGCACCATCAATATCCCCGATACCGTGGGCTACACGGTGCCGACCGAGTTCTCCGGTATCATTCACACCCTGTTCAACCGGGTACCCAACATCGACAAGGCCATCATCTCGGTGCACTGCCACGACGATCTGGGGCTCTCGGTCGCCAACTCCATCGGCGCTGTGCAGATGGGGGCCCGCCAGATCGAGTGCACCATCAACGGCATCGGCGAACGGGCAGGCAACTGCTCGCTGGAAGAAGTGGCGATGATCCTGAAGACCCGCGCCGACCTGCTCGGGCTGCATACCAACATCCGCCACAACGAAATTCATCGTACCAGCACCCTGGTCAGCCAGTTGTGCAACATGCCGGTGCAACCGAACAAGGCGATCGTCGGGGCCAACGCCTTCTCCCACAGCTCCGGCATCCATCAGGATGGGGTGCTTAAGGCAAAAAATACCTACGAAATCATCACCCCCGAAAGCATTGGCCTGACCCAGAACAACCTCAACATGACCTCCCGATCCGGCCGTCACGTCATCAAGCACCGGATGGAGTCCATGGGTTATGCCGAGAGCAGCTACGACCTCGACCACCTCTACGGCAAGTTCCTGACTCTGGCCGACAAGAAGGGGCAGGTATTCGACTACGACCTCGAAGCGCTGGCCTTCTTCAGCCAGATCCACGAAGAGCCGGAGCACTTCAAGCTGGAGTACCTCGGGGTGCAGAGCGGCAGTTCGGTACTGGCCACCGCCTCGGTCAAATTGAAGGTGGGGCAGGATCTGGTGTGCGAAGCGGCCACCGGCAACGGCCCGGTGGATGCGGTCTACCAGTGCATCAACCGCATCACCGGCTATGACATCCGCATCGACAAATATGCCCTCAAAGCCAAAGGTGAGGGGGAAGATGCCCTCGGTCAGGTGGATATTGTCGCCGAATACAAAGGGCGCAAATTCCACGGCATGGGGTTGGCCACCGACATCATCGAATCCTCGGCCCACGCCCTGCTCCATGTGATCAACAGCATCTGGCGCGCCGATCAGGTGGCCGAGCAGATGGAACGCAATAACAGCATCAAATCAGAAACCGTCTGAGCAGGACTCGGCGCCACACAGACGGCATGGAATGACAACATCAGGACGGGGAACGTCTGAACCGGCATCCGCGCGCAGCGTCGGGGAAACTGGGCAGAGGGATCTCAAAGACAATATCAGGATGGAGAGTGTATGAGCAGTTATCGGATCGCAGTATTGCCGGGTGACGGCATTGGCCCGGAAGTGATGGCCGAGGCCGTCAAGGTGCTGGAGAAGGTGCAGGCCAAATTCGGCCTCGCCTTCGAGTATGATCGCCATGACGTGGGCGGCATCGCCATCGACAACCATGGCACCCCGCTGCCGCAAAGCACCATCAAAGGCTGCGAAGCGGCCGACGCAGTGCTGTTTGGCTCGGTGGGTGGCCCGAAATGGGAGCATCTGCCACCGAACGATCAGCCGGAGCGCGGCGCTCTGCTGCCCCTGCGCGCCCACTTCAAGCTGTTCTGCAACCTGCGTCCGGCCCGCATCTACACCGGTCTGGAGCAGTTCTCCCCGCTGCGCGCCGACATCTCCGATCGCGGTTTTGACATCGCCTGCGTGCGCGAGCTGACCGGCGGTATCTACTTCGGCCAGCCCAAGGGGCGCGAGGGTGAAGGGGCGAACGAAAAGGCGTTCGACACCGAGGTGTACCATCGCTTCGAGATTGAGCGCATCGCCAAGATTGCCTTTGAGTCGGCGCGGGTGCGCCGCAGCAAAGTCACGTCCATCGACAAGGCCAACGTGCTCGCCTCCTCCATCCTGTGGCGTGAGGTGGTGACACAAGTCGCCAAGGATTATCCCGATGTCGAACTGAACCATATGTACATCGACAACGCCACCATGCAGCTCATCAAGGATCCCTCCCTGTTTGACGTGCTGCTCTGCTCCAACCTGTTCGGTGACATCCTCTCCGACGAATGCGCCATGATCACCGGTTCCATGGGGCTGCTCCCCTCCGCCAGCCTCAACGAATCGGGTTTCGGCCTGTTCGAACCGGCCGGTGGCTCGGCTCCCGATATCGCCGGCAAAGGGATCGCCAACCCTATCGCCCAGATCCTCTCCGCCGCCCTGATGCTGCGTTACAGCCTGGGCCAGGAAGCCGCCGCCCAAGCCATCGAGCAAGCCGTGGCCCAGACCCTGGCCGAGGGTTACTTCACCGCCGACCTGCATCAGGCCAGTGCCCGCAATCCGGTGCAGAGCACGTCCGAGATGGGCAGCCAGATCGCCGCCCGGATCTGAGCCGCATAACAGATAACTCTGAGCCACATAACAAGGAAGAGCGAAGCAATGGCCAAGACCCTCTATCAGAAAGTATTCGACGCCCACGTGGTACGGGAAGTGGAAGGGGAAACGCCCCTCATCTACATCGACCGCCATCTGGTGCATGAAGTGACCAGCCCGCAGGCATTCGACGGCCTGCGGGCCATGAACCGCCAACTGCGCCGCCCGGATCTGACCTGGGCCACCATGGATCACAACGTCTCCACCACCAGCAAGGACATAGCCGCCTCCGGCGAGATGGCCCGCATCCAGATGGAGACGCTGGCCGACAACTGCAAAGAGTTCGGGGTTCGCCTCTACGATCTCAACCACAAATATCAGGGGATCGTCCATGTGATGGGCCCCGAGCTCGGCATCACCCTGCCCGGCACCACCATCGTCTGCGGCGACTCCCACACCGCCACCCACGGCGCCTTCGGTTCGCTGGCGTTCGGTATCGGCACCTCGGAAGTGGAGCATGTGATGGCGACCCAGACCCTGAAACAGGGCCGTGCCAAGACCATGCGCATTTCGGTCAACGGCAAGCTGGCCGAAGGCATCAGCGCCAAGGACGTGGTGCTGGCCATCATCGGCCGGGTCGGCCATGCCGGTGGTACCGGCTACGTGGTGGAGTTCGCTGGCGAGGCCATTGCAGGCCTCTCCATGGAAGGGCGGATGACGGTGTGCAACATGGCCATCGAGCTCGGCGCCAAGGCGGGGATGATTGCCCCCGACCAGACCACCATCGACTACATCCGTGGCAAGGAGTTTTCCCCCAAGGGCGAAGCGCTGGAGCAAGCCATCGCCTACTGGCAGAGCCTCAAGAGCGACGAAGGAGCCCGCTTTGATGCCGAGGTAGTGCTGGACGCTGCCGATATCGCCCCGCAGGTCACCTGGGGCACCAACCCGGGTCAGGTGATTGCCGTCAATGAGCCGATTCCGGCGCCGGAATCCTTCAGCGATCTGATGGAGCAGCAGTCAGCCCGCAAGGCACTCGCCTACATGGATCTGCAACCGGGCCAGAAGCTCTCCGACGTCGCCATCGACAAGGTGTTCATCGGGTCGTGCACCAACAGCCGCATCGAGGATCTGCGCGCTGCCGCCGCCATCGCCCGCGGTCGCAAGGTGGCCGCAGGCGTGCAGGCGCTGGTGGTGCCGGGCTCCGAACAGGTGAAGGCACAGGCCGAAGCCGAGGGTCTCGACAAGATCTTCATCGAGGCCGGTTTTGAGTGGCGCCTGCCTGGCTGCTCCATGTGTCTGGCGATGAACAACGACCGGCTGCAACCGGGGGAGCGCTGCGCCTCCACCAGCAACCGCAACTTTGAAGGGCGTCAGGGCCGCGCCGGCCGCACCCATCTGGTGAGCCCGGCCATGGCCGCCGCCGCCGCCGTCACCGGCCGCTTCGCCGACATTCGCGCGCTGTAATTACGAGGAGAACAAGATGACAGGCTTCAAGCAACACAAAGGGATCGTCGCCCCCCTCGACAGCGCCAACGTCGACACCGACGCCATCATTCCCAAGCAGTTTTTGCAGAAGGTAAACCGCATCGGTTTTGGCAAGCACCTGTTCCACGACTGGCGCTTTCTGGACGATGCAGGTCAGCAGCCCAACCCCGAGTTTGTGCTCAACCAGCCACAATTCGCCGGTGCCAGCATCCTGCTGGCCCGTGAGAACTTCGGCTGCGGCTCGAGTCGCGAGCACGCCCCTTGGGCGCTGGCCGACTACGGCTTCAAGACCATCATTGCCCCGAGCTTTGCCGACATCTTCTACGGCAACGCCATCAACAACGGCATGGTGCCGGTACGCCTGAAAGAAGAGGAGATCAACGCCCTGTTCCAGCTAGTGGCCACCAAGCAGGGCATCGAGATCGAAGTGGATTTGGAAGCCAATCAGGTGCGCGCCGGTGAGCTCAACTTCAGTTTCGAGATCGACGAGTTCCGCCGCTACTGCCTGCTCAACGGGCTGGATGCCATCGGCCTGACCTTGCAACACGAAGCCGCCATCAGCGCTTTTGAGGCGAAGCAACCGAGCTGGATTTAACGCGCCAGTTGCAAAAAAACGAGTAGAATCAACAGGGAGCTTTGGCTCCCTGTTTTACTGTCCGCTACGCTTCCCACTTTGGGCCACCGGAACTGGCCCGTGCCACAGGAAAGGATGATGAAGAGACCGACGGCAATCCCTCTGCTCTGTGCCCTGCTGCTAACCCTGCCTGTGGGCGCCAGCCAAACCAGCTTCAACAACAGCCTCGGCCAGATCAACGTCGGCTGGCTGGATAGCGAAGGCAAGCCCCAGCAGCTCACCTACCGGCTGGAACAGGGCAAGCTGCCGCCCCTTATCGCCTATCGCCCGGCCAGAATGCAGGAGGAGGTTCTGCAGGTATTGCTGCGGGAGGTGCGCCAGAATTACCCCGAGGTACAGTTCACTCTCACCCGCCCCACGCTGGAGCTGCATCTGAAAAGTCGCAATCAGGATAAAGCGCGTGAAGCGATGGCCTGGCTGGAATCACAGCGCAGCAAAGAGGAACTGGCGTGGCTGACCGAGCACTACTTCCAGTACTTCACAACCCCTGACGGACAACTGGCGGTCAAGCAAGATCATCCGCGCATTGCGCTAGAGAGTCGCAGCACCTTGGCTCCGCTGGCGGGTCAACTCAAGCAGCAGGGGAGCACCGAAACGGAAGCGCGCCAGAAAACCGTGGCTCATATGCTGACCTTTATCCAGAGCATCCCCTACCAGCAGTTGGATAATCTCAATGGACGGCAAGGCAAGGGGTTTCTCGCGCCTCGCCAGGTGCTGGAACAGAATCGGGGCGATTGCGACAGCAAGGTGGCCCTGATGGCTGCTATGCTGGCCCAACTCTTTCCCGAGCTGAAACAGGCCATGGTGTTCGTCCCCGGCCACGCCTTGCTGGCCGTTGATCTGCCCGCCAAACCGGGGGATGCCACCATCAGCTGGCAAGGGCAATCCTATCTGCTGCTCGAGCCCACAGGCCCCGCCACCTTGCCAGCCGGCCAAATAGCATCGACCAGCAAAACGCTGGTCGATAGTAAACAAATCAGTGTTCAACCGGTTCAGGCCAACAAGTGAGCCTGTCTATCTCAGGCTCACACTGTGACCAATGACGACCGATTGATTAGCGCGCTGACTCAAGCCACGGGTAAAAACTCTATCGCCAACAGCAAGCCATCATCCTCGTCCAGTACCCGAATGATGCGGGCCTGCGCTTCGAAAGGGGGCAGCAAGTTGTTGTGCGTGGCCAGGCTAACCCGGATCGGCAAATTGATGTCGAGCTGGTGTTCAGATACCGCAATCCCCATGCCGTTGGCACTGAGATCCCGGCAGACCCCCTCCAGCACCTGCTGTTGCTGATAGACAGTGACCGGAGCATTGATAACCATGCGCGCAAAGGCACGCCTTTCCTTGGTATTGGTAAGCACGCGAACATCCTCTGTTGGGTGGGCGTCATCTCAGGGGTATTGCACAATTGTGCTGGTCTCCCCAAAAGAACGTTAATACAATGCGGTTCGTTTCTCAAACGGGGTGCGGTTTACCGCTGAGATTATACCCGTATACCTGATCCAGATAATGCTGGCGGAGGAATTTGAGGCATGGCGCTCATTTTTTGCGCTCTCACCCGCTGGCACCTCATTATTAACAAGTAATAGGGAGTGCCATCAATGAAAACCCTGCTGCTGGTCACCACCGGCCTGCTGTCGGCCAATGCGTTCGCCGCCGACACCCTCACCGTCTACACCTACAGCTCCTTCACTGCCGAGTGGGGCCCGGGCCCCAAGATCAAGCAAGCCTTCGAGAAAGAGTGCGGCTGCGTCCTCAATCTGGTTCCCCTTGAAGATGGCGTTGCCATCCTCAACCGGTTGCGGCTGGAGGGCAACCACAGCAAGGCCGATCTGGTGCTGGGGCTCGATGATGCCCTCATCAGCGAAGCCAAGCAGAGCGGCCTGTTCGCACCCCATCCCACTAACCTCGACGGCATCAAGGTGCCGGGTGGCTGGCAGGATAAGACCTTCGTCCCCTACGACTACGGCTACTTCGCCTTTGTTTATGACAAGGAGAAGCTCAAGCGGCCGCCCAAGAGCCTGAAAGAGCTGGTGGAGCGACCTGACCTCAAGGTGATCTATCAGGATCCCCGCACCTCCACCCCGGGACAGGGGCTGATGCTGTGGATGAAGTCCGTTTATGGCGACAAGGCGCCCGCCGCCTGGGCCAAACTGGCCAAGAAGACGGTCACCGTCACCAAGGGGTGGTCAGAGGCCTATGGCATGTTCCTCGATGGCGAAGCGGACATGGTGCTCTCCTACACCACCTCCCCCGCTTACCACCTGATTGGCGAGAACAAGCCCCAATATCAGGCCGCCGCCTTCGAGGAGGGTCACTACCGTCAGGTGGAAGTGGCCGCCAAACTGAACAGCGCCACTCAGGGCAAGCTGGCCGATCAGTTCCTGCAATTTATGGTGAGCCCCGCCTTCCAGAACGAGATCCCTACCGGCAACTGGATGTATCCGGTGATCGACACCCCACTGCCCAAGGGCTTCGAGCAGATGATCACCGTCAGTAAGCCACTGTCCTTTAGCGCCGATGAGGTGGCCGCCAATCGCAAAGGGTGGATCCGCGAGTGGCTGCAAGCCGTCACCCAGTGAGCCGTTATCTGAAACCACAGGCTCGTCCCCTCTGGTGGTTGCCGGGCAGTGCAGCCACCCTGTTGATCCTGCTGTTATCTCTCGGGCCGCTCGTGGCCCTGTTGTGGCAGGCCGGTTCGCTGGCCCCCCGCACCCTGCTCGCAGATCCTTATCTGCGCCATGTGCTGGGCTTCAGTCTGGGGCAGGCACTGCTCTCCACTCTGCTCAGTCTCGGGCTGGCCATTCCGGTGGCCCGCGCGCTGGCGCGGCGCCGCTTCATTGGCCGTACCCTGCTGATCAAGCTGTTTGGCCTCTCGCTGGTGCTGCCAGTCATCATCGCCATCTTCGGTATCGTGGCGGTACACGGCAAACAGGGGTGGCTGCCACAACTGCTACGCTCACTGGGGCTCGATCCCGGCAACTACCTCTACGGCCTGTTCGGCATCCTGCTGGCCCACGTCTTCTTCAACATGCCGCTGGCGGCCCGCCTGATGCTGCAGAGCATAGAGAGCATCCCCGAATCGAGCTGGCGCCTTGCCAGCCAGCTCGGCATGCGCTCGTCCCACATCTTCCGGCTGCTGGAGTGGCCGCTTATTCGCGGCATATTGCCGGGACTGGCCAGCCTTATCTTTATGCTCTGCTTCACCAGCTTCACTACCGTGCTGGCGCTGGGGGGCGGGCCGAAATCCACCACGCTGGAGGTGGCCGTCTATCAGGCGCTGCGCTTTGACTTCGATCTCGCCACCGCGGGCGGACTGGCACTGGTACAGCTGCTCCTGACCGCCGCCCTGCTCGCCCTGCAACACAAGCTGCAGAGCACCCCAGCCAGTCGGGTAACACCGCGCCGCCCCTGCTTGCGACCGGATCGCCATCAGCCGGGCACGGCCGTGGTGGATGCACTCTCGCTCTGTATCGGGCTCGCCATCTTTCTGCCACCGCTGCTGGCGATTGTGGTGGCCGGCCTCCACCCCGGCCTGCTGACGGCGCTCACCTCAAGCAAGCTGTGGCAGGCGAGCGGCCAGTCGCTGCTGATTGCGCTGGCGTCGGGCACCCTGGCGACCCTGCTCGGCAGCGGCCTGCTGCTCACCAGCCGTCACCTCAAGGTGCGCACCCGCCAGCGGCGCGCCGCCGCCCTGTGGGAGGCCAGCGGCTCGATGATCCTGATGATCCCGGCGGTGGTGCTCTCCACCGGTCTCTTCATCCTGTTTATGCCGTTCACCGATGTCTTCGCCCTCGGCCCCTGGCTGGTGGTGCTGGTAAACGCTCTGATGGCGCTGCCCTATGTACTGCGCACCCTCTCAGCCCCCATGCAGCTGGTGGTACGCCAGTACGACCGGCTGGCCGACAGTCTGGGGGTACGCGGCCTGCATCGCCTGCGACTGGTGGAGTGGCCACTGCTGCGCCGCCCGCTGGCACTGGCGATGGCGCTGTCGATGATCCTCTCGCTGGGGGATCTCGGAGCCATCGCCATGTTTGGCAGTCAGGAGCTCACCACCCTGCCCTGGCTGCTCTATCAACAGCTCGGCAGCTATCGGCTGACCGACGCGGCCGCCACCGCCCTGCTGCTGCTCACACTCTGTTTCTCCCTGTTCTGGCTGGTTGAACGGGGTCTTGGAGGAAAAAATGGCGAGCATCATTGAGATACAAAACGCCTTGCGGCCCTGCGCTAGCGTTTCTGCGGCAGTTCTCGCTAGTCAAACGGATCCTTTTGGGAGGAAAAATGCTGAACATTGATATGCTTGCGACCAGCTACCCCGACTGGCGCGTCAGCTTCAGCGCGACCCTGCCCAAGGGAGAGATCACCGCGCTGATCGGCCCAAGCGGCGCGGGCAAATCTACCCTGCTCGGGATGATCGCCGGCTTCGTGCCGGTGGAATCAGGCCGCCTCAGTTTCGATGGTGAAGATCTGCTGCCGCTGGGCCCCGCCGAGCGACCGGTCACTACCCTGTTTCAGGATCACAACCTGTTCCTCCACCTGTCGGTGTTCGACAATATCGCCATCGGCCTGCATCCGGGTCTGCGCCTGAGTGACGCCCAGCGGGCACAGGTGATCGATGCGGCCGGGCGGGTCGGGCTTGGCGATATGCTAAGCCGCCAGCCTGAGCAGCTCTCCGGCGGCCAGCAACAGCGAGTCGGGCTGGCCCGAGCCCTGGTGCGGGGCAAACCATTGCTGCTGCTGGATGAGCCCTTCTCGGCCCTCGATCCGGCCCTGCGCCGGGAGATGCTGGCGGAAGTGGCACGCCTCGCCAGCGAACAGGGCATCACAGTATTGATGGTTTCCCACAATCCGGAAGATGCCCAGCTTATCGCCGATCAAGTGCTGTTCGTTGACGAGGGGCGCATAGCCCTGCAAGGCAAACCCGACATCCTGCAAACCAGCGATCATCCCGGGCTGCTGCGCTACCTTGGTCGCGCTCTCGCGCCATAGTGGATGGCCAACAAGCTGATGGTCTCCCCCTATCATGCCGGAAGATGCCCAGCTCATCGCTGATCAGGTGCTGTTCGTCGACGAGGGGCGCATCGCCTTAGGCAGTGATCATCCCGGGTTGTTGCGCTACCTTGGTCGTACGCATATCTCATAACGGGACACACGCATCAAAAAAGGGAGGCCGATTGGCCTCCCTTTGTATCTGGAAATATTCAGTTAAATCAGAGATTTTCCTCGGCAAACGAAGCCAGTCTGCTGCGCACCACGCCGTTGAGGAAGATGTTGGCACTGCCGTCGAAATCCTTGAAACGCTCGACGATGTAGGTGAGACCCGAGGTCACCGGGCTCAGGTAGTTGGAATCGATCTGGGCCAGGTTACCGGAGCAGACGATCTTGGTTCCCTCGCCACAGCGGGTGATGATGGTCTTGATCTGGGACGCGGTCAGGTTCTGGCACTCATCCAGCAGCACAAAGGTGTTCTGGATGCTGCGCCCGCGCATGAAGTTGACCGATTTGAACTGGATGTTGGCCTTCTCCATGATGTAGCTAAGCGAGCCGCTCATGTTCTCGTCCTGCTTGTGCAGCACCTCCAGCGTATCGGTCACCGCCGCCAGCCAGGGCATCATCTTCTCTTCTTCGGTGCCGGGCAGGAAGCCGATGCTTTCGGCAATTTCCGGGGTATTCCGGGTGACGATCACTTTCTCGTAAATGCCCTTCTCAATCACCAGCTCCAGCGCCGCCGCCATCGCCAGCAGGGTCTTGCCGCAACCAGCTGGGCCGGTCAGGATCACCAGATCGATGTGCGGATCGAGCAGGGCATCCAGCGCCATCCCCTGATAGACGTTCTTGGGATGTACGCCCCACGCCTTGCGGGACATCAGCCGCTCGCGCCCCAGATCCTTGATGCGGATCTTGCTGCCATCGTGGCTGAGCACACGGGCGGCGAAGAAGTTCTCCTCATCGATCAGGTACTGGTTGACGTGAATTCCTTCGAGCAGGTTGTCGTCGATCACATGAATGGTATCGCGGCCATGGGTCTCGCTCTCGCACTCGCCGACCCGCTCCCAGAAGCTGCCGGGCACCACCTGAAAGCCTTTGGCCAGCAGGCGGATATCGTCGATCAGTTGGTCACTGCGATAATCTTCAACACGGGCGAGCCCTGCACCTTTTGCTTTGAGACGCATGTTGATGTCTTTGGTGACCAGCACCACCTGACGCTTCAACTCATGCTTTTGCAGATAGAGGGCCGCGTTGATGATGCGATTGTCGGCTTCCTTGTCGGTAAAGACTTCGGCATCCTGCGGCAGGTGGTGATCGCTGAAGATGCAAATATTGCCGCTCGCTTCGCCAGCCAGCGGAACGCCCTGGGTGATCTGCTCCGGCGTTGCGTCACGGAACACATCTTCCAGCGCACGAATGGCCACCCGCGCGTCGCGGCTGACATCCTTGTTGCGATCCTTGATGTTATCGAGCTCTTCCAGCACCGTCATGGGGATGAGCACGTCGTGCTCTTTGAAGGAGTAGATCGCGAGGGGTTCGTGAAGCAGAACGTTGGTATCCAGGATAAACAGCTTTCGGTCCGTATTGTCCATAAGCATTCTCCTTGGCACTGAAGGGCCACGTGTGTGCATCTCAGATGTCATTGAAACCACACGGCCGTGACAGTTTTATTACCCTCAACGCTACGCCCGATTTTACTATCACGCAACAAATCACTTGGCCGAGCGTTTTGATTGCCCATAAAAACAGCAATAAAAAGACCGGTACACAGACCGGTCTTTTTGCTTTCGCTCAATGATTTAAACACATCGGTCAGCCACGCTGGGAGGCGCTGCTGAGGCTGTTAAGTAACCATCCTTGAGCACCGGCCCCCTTGCTTTAGCACTGATAGCAGAGCCCAGCATTGGTCGCAAAGCCACGATCAGCAGATCTCCGAACCAGGGCACTCAACTGATTAAGTAACTGAACGAATGAATACTCAGAGATAGATTAGGGCTTCTTAACGTAGACGGTCGGTGTTTCACCCGCCATATTCAGATAGAACTCGTAGACACCATCGCTATCCGGCGAGAACTTCATATCCTCATACTTGGAGCAGGGATTGACCGGCACCGCCTCACCACCCAATACGGCGACACCATCACTCGGGCTCTTGTAGCCAAAGTTACTACCGCAGCTCCAGCCAGAGTCAGCAAACTTGAACTTGTAGGGAGCCCACTCTTTCTTGAGCGTCCCTTTGGCCATGTAAAGCTTGTCAGCGACCTTGACGACCTTGCTCGCATCAGTCGCCATCCAGTCGTTCATCTCCCCACGCAGGTAGATGGACTTGCTACCGAAGTCACTGTTGTCTGCCCCAGACTGCTCAGCACCACCATTGGATGCACAACCGCCTAATACCAGGGTTCCCGCCGCCAGCATCATCGTTACTGTTCTTTTGAACATGGGTCTATTCCTTAAATTATTGTGATTCCTTGGTCCATCAATGTGGACTGAAGAATTAAACCAGAGCAGGCATCACAAGAAAGGTAGAGGCATCACACTCTGTGCTTTTTATGTGCAATCAATTAAATGATTGAATGAAAACCGAACGAAAAATGAATGAAATTTAGGCGACAGGGAAGAGTGTCTATACAAAACAGAAGGGAAACGATTGATAATTAGCCAGACAACTGAATGTCAGGCAATAAAAAACCCCGCTCATTGAGCGGGGTTTCTTGTATTTGGTGCCTGGCAGTGTCCTAC
>NZ_CDBW01000006.1 GCF_000820145.1 Aeromonas sobria
TTTTATGATCAGTTATTTAGATTGGCTACTCATTTCGACGAACCACAGGTAGAATTCATCTCCGCCATTTCGGAAATATCCTATATTTTTGCGCAAAAGAACGGCGCAATGTGAGCGGAGCTATAACGATTTGCTGGAATAGCGACTTGTTTTGTCGCCCTTCTTGCTGGCTATAAGGTATCGCAAATTACACATCTATTTATTGATGCCTTTCACAATATGAAGAAATTCATGCACACTGGGAGCTGTAACTCAGGGGCGGTAGCCATTGTTTTTTTTATAGATTGGTTTGTTTTTTAGCCCGCAATTGACAGGTTTGTAGTCAGTTCGGCGCTAGCGATAGCGATGATATCGATAAAAGAGGGACCGTCAGTAGTCCCCAGATATATGGTACGGGATAGAGAGTGTGGCAACGTTGGGGTGTGATCATCCAGGTGTGTGCCACTGGTTGGCAATCGATTGAAATTGAAATGTTTTTACTGCCAGACGTCGTCAAATACGACGTGTATGCCCCACTACTCCTGATCAGTCTCTCGCTTTCAAATGAAAATCAATCTCTTTTCTTTGTTCGTTTCTCACTGAGGCCCATTTCGACAGGTCGCTTGAGGGAAATACAAAAATCTACGTTACGTGGCAGTCGAATGCCGATTAGACACACCTCAATGGTTGTTTCTCAGGGCTTCGACATGAAGAGAGCTTAAGGGAAATGCATAATAAAATTGATAGCAGTGCAGCCTTCGGGATTGCTGCGAATGAACAGTTGACGGCCAAGAGCCATTCACTGGATATTGGTAATCTGGTGTATGAGCTTAAGCGGGTTCACATGAAAAGTGATGAGCTTTATGTTTACTGCAGTGACAATGACAAAAAGCTGATTGGACGGGTGCTTGCTGATTATCCGTTCAAATTGAACTTCAATGTGACAGATCTATCGCTCCTGAAAGGCAAAACCCTTGTGCATTACAAGAGTGGTGACCTTCCCGATGAACTGGCCGCAATGCTGGTGCTGGCCACCAAATATGGCGCCTACGTTGAACCGCTGGTCAGTTATCTGGATCGTCGTTTCGGCCGCACTGAAGTGGAGTTGCTGCACAGCGGCTACTTCCTGCACATGAAATCTTTCTCCATCCTCTCCCGTCCATCCAATCGCATCGTCAAGCGTGCGCTGGATCTGGTCTCTGCCATTGCGCTCAGTCTGGTTGCCATTCCCATTGGGCTGCTTGCTGCGCTGGCCATCAAACTGGAATCACCTGGTCCCATCTTTTATCGTCAAGCCCGGGTTGGCCTGTTCAACCAAGAATTCGACGTAATCAAGTTCCGCTCTATGCGAAATGATGCCGAAAAAAATGGTGCTCAATGGGCTAGCAAGAACGACGCCCGAGTCACTCGTGTTGGCCGTTTTATTCGCAAGACCCGTATTGATGAACTGCCGCAACTGATCAACGTCTTTAAAGGTGAAATGTCACTGGTTGGCCCAAGACCCGAGCGGGAAGTGTTTATCAAAGAGCTGGAAACTGTCATTCCGTATTATCGTTTCCGCCATGCGGTCAAGCCCGGTATTACTGGCCTGGCCCAGGTTAAATACCCTTACGGGGCATCTATTGAAGATGGGGTGTGGAAGCATAAATACGATATCTTCTATATCAAGCATCAAAGCCTGCTGTTGGATATCAAGATCCTGCTACTGACTGTCAAGACTGTGCTGTTTGGGATGGGGCGGTAGTTCTTTAAATATTGATACCTTTAATATAAAGCAAAGAAAAATATAATTATCTGGTGTATAAGGGCGGTTGTATATGAGTAAGGTTGTTTACGTTTCTGGCACATTTGACTTATTTCATAATAATCATCTGAAAATGATTAACTATGGGCGTGGATTGGGCGATACATTGATTGTTGGTGTGAGTACAGATGAACTCGTATCAAGCTATAAAAAACCGCCAATCGTCCCCTTCGAAGAACGGATTGCAATCATCTCTGGTTTGCGTGACCCTGATCTGGTTATTCCACAGCGCACACTTAATCATAAAGATACTGTAAAGAAATTGAATGTTGATGTCTTTGTGATCGGGGATGATTGGTATCCAAAATATGATTATTTGAAAGAGCTTGGGGTCAAAGTGTTTTACTTCCCATATGGGGCTGGGGTAAGTTCGACCGATTTGAAAAAGCGAGTGTTTGAGCAATATAAAAAATTACTGGTTGATGTAGATGTACATCCAATCCCTGAGCCTGATACACATGAATTTGATGAAAAAAATCCGGATGTAACAGCATCATGAACGTATTGATTACTGGCGGTAACGGGGATTTGGCCAAACACGTATCATCCAGATTAAGTGAGCTTGCCAACTATCTGGTGGATACCCCTTCGAGAGTTGAACTGGATGTGACGAGTCCGGAATCTGTGGAGAAATATTTCGCTGCGCATCACTTTGATGTCGTGGTGAACTGTGCCGGGTCGTTATATTCAAGTCTTGTTGTGGAATCAGATCCTGCGTTATGGATAAATGATATTCAGACAAACCTGATCGGTTCATATTTGGTCTCTCGTATGGCACTGAAAAGTAATCATCAGTGTCGTATTGTCAATATTGCCTCAACGGCAGCCTTTAATGCCTACAAGGATTGGACATCTTACTGTGCAGCCAAGGCCGGGGTGATAAAATTGACTCAGGGATTGGCTAAGGATGGCTACAATATAGTCGCTATCTGTCCTGGCGCAATTAATACCAAACTCCGTGGTAAGCTTTCAATTGACAATCCGAATGTGATGTCGATTGAGGAAGGGGCAGGGCCAATTATTAACGCTATCACAACAGATGAATATAATTCTGGTGATATAGTATTCTATCGTAAAGGTAGTATTATTATTAATCCAGAGTTTATTTTTGATGGTGTATGAGTTGTCCATATATTAGTGGATATATTAAATACGTGGTGCGGTCAGATAAATACTAACGCATTGCGTATTTTATATATTTTCATTACAGGTTATACCTTGTGTCTCAAAAAAAAATATATAAAAATATTGGATATCTGCTATTAGTGCAGTTTGCAAACTATGTTGCACCTCTGATGGTTTTACCATATCTAACTCGAATTCTGAGTGTTGATGGTTTCGGTTTAGTTGTAATGACGATTTCAATGTGTGGTATCGCCATGATCTTGACCGATTTTGGATTTAATTTGTCAGGAACCTATTGGATATCTAAACACCGGGATGATAAAAAAGAAATATCTAAATACATAGGTGCAGTAACCGTCATTAAGCTTTTACTATGTGTACTATCTTCTCTTTCTGTTCTTATTTATAGCTATTACTCTGACATTGATTTTGGTGTCAGTATATTAATTGCTGTTGTTGCAATAATATTTTCTCAGGGGTTTCAGTTGACTTGGTTTTTCCAAGGGATTGAAAAGATGAAAAATGTTACCACTAGCATGGTTGTTGCAAAATTATTTTACGTAACCGCTATTTTATTAATAGTAAAAGAACAATCAGATACTGCTATCGTGCTTTTATGTTTAGCAGTTAGCAATATTATATCAACAATAATTGGATTCATACTTTTATATAAGGAGGGACTCTCTCTTGAAAAACCAGATTGGGCACAGGTAGTTTCTGCTTTCAAGGATAGCTTCTCATTTTTTCTGTCCAGAGCTGCTGTCGGTTTATATACCAGTGCAAGTACATTTATTGTTGGTAGCATCAGTGGAATACAGCAGGCGGCACTTTATTCTAGTGCTGAGAAGCTTTACCAAGCGGGCCAGGGAGTCACCGCTCCCGTGAGTCAAGCTCTTTACCCTTATCTGGCGCGCTCAGGTGATATCAGGGCTCTCTATAAATTTGTATTGATTTTGTTGGTGCCATTAATGCTGGGCTGCTCGGTATGTTATCTCTTTGCAGAAGATATACTGCGGATATTTTATGGAGAGCAATTTGCTTCAGCATACTCTATTCTAAGAATGTTTCTAATATGCTCAGTCATTAATTTTATTAGTGTCAACTTTGGTTATCCTGCCTTCTCTACTATCGGTCGCTTGGATATTGTAAATCGAAGTGTATATATTGGTGGTGTTGCTCAGCTTTGCAGTCTTGGCTATCTATTCTCGACCAATAATGTCAATGCATATAACGTAGTATTGAGTGTACTATGTGTTGAGGTTGTGGTTATGGTCATTCGTGTTTGCTCATTTTACTACTTTTGTAATGAGTATAATAAGTGTCGTAATTAATATGAAAACTATATTGCAAATCGTTTCAAGATGTCTCCAGTTCATTGTTTATGGATTTTCTTTTTTAATCCTAAGAAACAAAAAGATATGGGTTTTTGGCAGCTTTGGTACTTATAATGATAATAGTCGATATCTATTCGAATATGTAATTCATGAGCATAAAGATATCAGAGCTATATGGATATCATCTGATGAGCAGTCTGTACTATTAGCATCCAGATACGGTGAAGCATATCAGCGGCATTCATTCAAAGGGTTGTATTATGCGCTACGGGCTAAAGTTTATGTCTACGCTGCCTATACCCGAGATATCTGCTGGTATGCGTCAGGTGGAGCATATAAAGTCAACCTGTGGCATGGCATCCCACTAAAAAAGATTGAGTTTGATATTAGGACTCCACCACTGGTTAATGTTTTTCATAACGCAAATCTTGTTGCTCATTTCAAACACCCGCACGCACATATTCGCCACAATCTGGTCTTATCACCTTCTCAGTATGTCTATGAGTATTCGTTTAAGAGCGCCTTTCGTTTAAGAAGTGAGGCAGAAATTGTCATTAGCCAGTATCCACGGGTGACCAAAATTGAGGAGCTTGCCAAAACCGCGTCAGTGAACCCTGATGCACAACGACGTATCACCTTCTTGTATGCACCTACATGGCGTGATTCTGGTGGCGATTTTATTGCTTCATCAGGAATTGATTTCGATGCTTTAGAACGATTGTTGGCTACATTTGACGCACAACTGATCGTCAAGTTGCATCCTGCCACAAAGATTGCGTGTGATTTGTCGCATTATCAACATATTTTAATGGCAAATAATAAATCAGATCCCTGTGAGTTGATGGCGCAAGCAGACTGCTTGATTACCGATTATTCTTCTATGTATTTTGATTATATGGCACTGGATCGACCTATTATTTTCTTTGCTTTTGATAAAGATGAATATTTAAAGGAAAGGGAGTTTTATTTTGACTATGATAAATATACCCCCGGGGCGAAAGCATATAATTCCCTTCAATTAATTACTGCAATAGAAGATGTCTGTCAAGGTAAAGATTTAGAGCTAAATATGCGAAGAAGCATAAACGGAATATTTAGCTCGTTTTCTGCCAGTAGTAACCTCAATATTTACAATAGAATATGTTTAGGCATCAACGTTAATGATTTTCATTGAATCATAAGGGGTATGTAACTCGTGGGGAATATCTATGAGAATAAAGCTTGAAATTATTTTAGCATATCTATTGACCATGTCGTTGTGCCTACAAATTGGTTATTTGTTTAATGGGGCAAGTAGATTTATTCCTTTGCGGGTAATTATAGTCCTTTCACTTTTTTTATTAATAAAGAGCTTGGCATCCACGATTAAAGTAAATTTAAGGTACGTCAAATGGTTGGTCGTGCTATCAACAATCCAAATTATCTACTTACTTTTCTGGGTTGAGTTTTTTACGGATGAGTTACTGTCTAGAACGATAGGGAACTTTATTTATATAGTATGTTTCTATATGTTGTTTGACTCCATTTGTAATAAGCTTTCTCGACAGCAATTACTGAATGTATGTAAGTTAGGTTGTTACTTTTTCCTTTTTTTGCTGGTTATTGAAACAATCCTTAGATTTACTTACCCTGCGCTTAATGTATCCCAGCTAGATTCTAATGCTGCGCAAAAAGTTGAAAGTGATGCAGCATCAATATACGAAGGCTCACTTTCAATCTTTGATTATTTTTATTCTTTTAAATATTCAAGTGTTATGTTTTTTGATTCCAACTATGTTGGGTTGATGGGATTGTTGATAGTTTTTTGTATTAAATTTATAAAAAATAACCAGCAGTCAAATCGACAATTAAATATTGCTGAAATAGTTGCAATTTGTGTAGTGATATTTTCATTCAGCCGTGCAGCAATGATCGCGGCTGTTCTATTCTATGGTACTTACTACTTCGTTAAAATAAGAAGTTTATCGATAAAAGTTTCTCTCTTTATAACATTGATAACTAGCGTGCTATTAGTTATATTTATTTCTGATTTTCATGGTTTGAATGATGGTAGCCTTGAAACCAAACTTCAGATAATGGAGTCACTCTATAGTAAATTTGACAGTGTTACTTTTACACAATTCATATTCGGTGCTGGGCCGGTTGTTGGGGGTTATGTTTTTTCATATAAAGATGGTGGCTATGCACATGCGTTAATTCCCCTTGTTGTCGGTGAAATGGGAGTTATCGGTATGGTAATGGTATTAGTTCTGTATATTTATATGATAATAAAGTTTGGGGTGTGGGGGTGGCTGTTTACAATAATAACATTCATTCCTGGCCTGTCTTTAATTGACCCTTATCAAGTGATGTACTATTGGACTGTTGTTTTACTGCATCATATTAGAATAACAGACACAGATATTGATGGGTCTAATTTTAATTACAGATAGCAGGAATAAAGGCATTGTATGAATAATATATCTGTTTATGTTGTCTCTCTGGAAAACTCGACTAGACGAAAGTCTATAATTGAACAATTCAATGAATTAGAAATTCATTTTGAATTCATTGATGCCGTTAATGGGCGATTTTTACCAAAAGATGTCGTGGATTCTATCAATAATAAAGATGTGCAATCCAGATATAGGCGTCAAATCGGTTTGGGAGAAATCGGCTGCACATTGAGTCATCAAAAGATATATCAGGCGATAGCTGAAAGCTCAGTAGATTATGCAGTTATTTTTGAAGATGATATTCAACTATCTAAAAATATCTCTGCAGTCATCGAGTACTTTAAGTCTAGAGCTGTATCTTTAGGTGATAAGAATTTATATATCTTGGGTGGGCAAGAAGGGTTGAGCAGCCAGGATATGTTGGTTCGTTCTGTGAAGGACCAAATCAATGTGTCGAATGACGTCTCGTTTGTGAAGCTGAATGATAGTGCCAGATATATATATCGAACATGCAGCTATGTAGTTTCAAATGACTTGGCAAAAGAGTTGAAGCGTACTTATGATCGCACCTTTTATATAGCGGATGATTGGAACTATTTGAGTGCACTTGGTGTATTTAAAAAATTATATCTTACTAATGTCGCTTATCACCCAGAAGATTTGGCAGGAAGTGTGATTGAACAAGAACGACAAGCCAAACAGTCGTCCTGGAAACGGTCGAAATTAAGAGCATTGCTGCGCACCTGCAAATCAAAATTTAGACAATTGAAAAGGTTCTATTAATGTTTTCTATTGTTATTCCAACGTATAATAGAAAAGATGAGTTGATGGATAGTCTGGCATCCATCACTGAGCTCGATGATTGTGGCTGTGCTTTTGAAGTGATCGTCGTGGATGATTGTTCAACGCAGATTTATGATCTCGACCTAACAACCTTTGGTATTGAAATCTCCTATGTTCGATTAGCGGAGAACGGGGGGCCATCTGTTGCCAGAAACACGGGGGCGATGAGGGCCAAATATGATTGGCTGCTATTTTTGGATGATGATGATCGTTTTCTTGCAAGTAAACTAGTTGACGTAAAAAGAGCCATCACTGAGAATTCAGAATGCGATTTGTTTTACCATCTTGCTTGTATCGACATGCAGAATGAAGGCTTTAGTTACCAAACCAAACAGAATCGGTTTTCTACATTTAAAGAGATACAAGGGATAGTACTGGATAGTAATCCCATTGGTGGCGCTCCCAACATCATTATCAGCAGAACATTATTTCTCATCGCTGGTATGTTCGACAGCCGGATGAAAGCGATAGAAGACTACGAGTTTATTATTAGACTGGCACGAAACCATCCAGAAACAAGAATGTTTTATATCGAGAAGCCATTGACTCGTTGTCAATACGTAACAAATAAATCATCTGTTTCAAAGTCAGCCATTAATACACAGTTGGCGTGTGAGTACGTCAAGAATAAATATAGTCTTGCGGGGGACGATGCGCTACGCTTCAGTGTCAATGAACAATTGATGTGTGCATACGCTCAAGTCATGAATAAAAACCGCATGGCTGCATTGAATTATAAAAACGCCTTTTTGTTGACGAAAAAGCTTCAGTACTTGGTCATTGCAGTTCTTTGCTTAATAAATCCGGCATTGTTGTTTTTTGTTAAAAATATTGTGTCAAGTAAACAGGGTAAGTGATATAAAATGAAGTTTTCACTTTTGATGTCTGTGTATCACAAAGATTCTCCTAATGATTTAAAAGAAGCACTGGATAGCCTTGTGAATTCAGTGGTGAGTCCTGATGAAGTCGTGTTGGTAGAGGATGGGCCGTTAGGAGATGAGTTACAATCAGTTATTTCATCATTTTCAAATAAATTGCCTGTTAAAAATGTTAAATTGGTAAGTAATGTAGGTTTGGGGAAAGCCTTGTCAATCGGACTGCTAGAGTGTAGTCATGAGTGGGTCGCCCGATTTGATAGTGATGATATTTGCCACCCTGCGCGATTCAAAACACAAGTTGATTTTATTAAGCTACAAAAAAACATCGATATTATTGGTACAGCCATTGCTGAATTTGAATCTAGTAAAGCTGATATTCACGCGTATCGTAAGCCACCTATAAATCATGATGAGATTGTTGAGTACGCAAAGTCGCGGAATCCGTTCAATCACATGACCGTCATGTACCGTAAATCTAAAATACTGGAAGCGGGTAGTTATCAAGATAACTATTTGTATGAGGATTATGCGTTATGGGTGAGAATGATAAATAATGGTGCTTTCACGGCCAATATACCTGAGGTGCTTGTTTATGCCAGAACAGGTAATGGGATGGAGATTCGGCGTGGTGGTTTCAAATACGCTTGTTCAGAAGTTTCTGCGCAGATGGGTTTTTATAAATCTGGGTTTATAAGTGAATTACAACTTTGTAAAAATCTTCTTGTGCGTGTACCGGTAAGATTATTGCCAGGGGATATCCGCAAGTCGGTATACCGAAATTTCTTGAGAAAATAAGTGATCTCTTGGGCGATTTTTCTCAGTATTTTCTGCAATTTCCGCTATCATACGGCGATTTTTCCGTTCAGTTCTTGATGGCAAGCTTAATAAGGTGTGGTAGTGAAAAGGATTCAGCTCATTCCTCTGTTGTCGGCCGTGGCCCTGCTCAGTGCATGCACTGTGGTGCCCGGTACCAATCTTTCCACCAGTGGCAAAACCGAGGTGGCTACAGGTTCCGTTGATGTTGATCAGCTGGCAGATGTCTATCCGGTTACCCCCGCGCTGATAGGCCAGTTGCGCAAGGCGCCGGTGGTGGGCAAGGCCAACCCCGAGCTCAATAGCCAGATCAGCAGTTATGAGTACCGCATTGGCGTGGGCGACATCCTCAATGTCACTGTGTGGGATCACCCCGAGTTGACCATCCCGGCCGGTTCTTACCGCAGTGCCAGCGAAGCGGGCAACTGGGTGCACGCCGATGGCACCATTTTTTACCCCTATATCGGCAAGGTGGCCGTGGTGGGTCAAAGCGTGGCCGAGATCCGTACCGATATCGCCAAGCGTCTGGCCCAGTATATCGAGAGCCCGCAGGTGGATGTGAGCATTGCGGCGTTCCGCTCCCAGAAGGTTTATATCTCCGGTGAAGTGACCAAGCCGGGTGCCCAGCCCGTCACCAATGTGCCGATGACCCTGCTCGATGCCTTCAATCTGGCTGGCGGGCTGACCCCGACCGCGGATTGGCACCATGTGGTAATGACCCGCCAGGGCAAGGAGTTCCCGCTCTCCATGCAGGATCTGCTGCAGTATGGGGATCTCTCTCACAATCAGCTGATGCGTGACGGCGACATGCTCTATGTGCCGCGCAACGATGCCCAGAAAGTCTTTGTGATGGGTGAGGTCAACAAGGCATCGACCCTGACCATTGGCCGTGAGGGGATGAGCCTGACCGAAGCATTGAGCAGTGCCGAGGGCCTTAACCAGAATGCCGCCAATGCAACTGGCATCTTCGTATTGCGCCCCGCCGCGAAAGCGCAAGAGAAAGCCGCCATTTATCAGCTCGACCTGAGTGATGCCACCGCGCTGGTGATGGGTACCGAGTTTGCGTTGCAACCTTACGACGTGGTCTATGTCACCACGGCGCCGGTGACGCGCTGGAATCGCGTGTTGAGTCAACTGGTGCCCTCCATCAACGGCTTTAACGAGCTGACCGAAGGCATGCTGCGGGTTCGCAACTGGTAAGGCAGTGATTTTACTTAACCTCTCCCGCTTTATTGACGTGTAGCCGCATTCCCTCTGGGAGATGGCATTGAGGGGGCTGATGCCTCCCTTATCTCCGGTTGTTTGTTGCTTTGATATGGTAACGAACGGGGAGGGTAGGGCAGGGGCGATGCTCTCTACCCGCCTCCCTTCGGGAAGATGCATGTAGTGGGGGGGCGGTGGCTGCAGATTTTATTTAGAAGAGCGACAGCGATATGTTTGAAAAAATTCTTGTGGTGTGTGTGGGCAATATTTGCCGCTCCCCAACCGGTGAACGACTGCTTCGCGAACGTTTGCCCGGCCGTCAGGTCAGTTCTGCCGGGGTCAGTGCCCTGGTTGACAAGCCGGCCGACAAGGTCGCGAGCGAGGTGGCACAGCAGCATGGTCTCTCCCTTGAGGGGCATTCGGCGCGCCAACTGACCCGCGAGCTCTGTCAGGATGCCGATCTGATCCTGGTGATGGAGAAAGGGCATATCTCTGCCGTCACGGCCATTGACCCGGGAGCCCGTGGCAAAACCATGTTGTTTGGCCACTGGCAGGGGGAGAGCGAAGTGCCCGATCCCTATCGTCTGAGCCGGGAAGCTTACGAACATGTTTACCAGCTGTTGGTGCGTAGCGCCGATGGGTGGGCGAAAAAACTGTAACGACATCCGCAGCGTCTGGTGGTGTTTGGGTTGTATCTGACAATAAAAATGGATTGTGTTTAATGACGACTTCTTCTGTTTCGTCCCGGCAGAGCAGTGCCGCGGTGGAGAATGACGAGATCGATCTGGGGCGCCTGCTGGGCTACCTGATCGATGGCCGTTGGTGGATTGTGACGATCACCGCTCTGTTTATGGTACTTGGCGTTGCATATGCCCTGTTGGCGACCCCGGTCTTCAAGGCAAACGCCTTGCTGCAGGTGGAGAAAAAAGCCAGTGGTGCTGCGCTGCTCGGGGACATGGCTGATGTATTGGGCGGTGAACAGCCTGATGCCGCCGCCGAGATTGAGCTGCTGACTTCTCGTATGGTGCTTGGTCGTACGGTACAAGAGCTGCATCTCGATACCGTAGTGACGCCCAATTTCTTCCCGCTGGTTGGTCGTGGCCTGTCACGACTGATGGGGCATCCCTATCCCAAGATGGCGGTGAGCCGCTTTGAAGTGGCGCCTGAATTGTTGGGGACACCGCTAACGCTGACTGTTGACGCAGACAAACACTTTACCCTCGAGGTTGAGGGGCGGGTGCTGGAAGGCCAGCTTGGCAAGCTGCTGGAGAAAGATGACGTCACCCTGCTGTTGTCTGATGTGGCTGCCGATGAGGGTCAAGTCTTCACGCTGGTCAAACAACCGGTACTGGATGTGATTGCCGAGTTGCAGCGTGATCTTCAGGTCAGTGAAAAGGGTAAAAATACCGGGATCATCTCGCTGGCGCTGGAAGGGGAAGACAAGGGCCGCATTCGTGCGGTGCTCGACAACATCAGCCAGAACTATCTGCAGCAGAATGTGGTGCGCAAGACTGAAGAGGCCCAGAAGAGCCTGGATTTCCTGCAAGTCCATTTGCCTCAAGTCAAAGATGAACTGAATCGTTCTGAAGAGCTGTTGAATGTTTATCGTCAGCAGAACGAGTCGGTCGATCTGTCGTTGGAAGCGAAAGCAGCACTGGATACCATGGTGGGCCTCGAGAAGCAGCTCAATGAGTTGACCTTCCGGGAAGCAGAGTTGCAGCAACTCTATACCCGCCAGCACCCCGCTTACATCGCCCTGATGGAAAAGCGTCAGACCTTGATGAATACCAAAAATGTGATCAACAAGTCGATCAAGCGTCTGCCAAAAACCCAACAGGAGATTTTGCGTCTGACCCGTGATGTGCAGGTGGGTCAGGAGATCTTCGTCCAGCTGCTCAACAAGCAGCAGGAGCTCAATATCATGAAGGCGGGCACCATCGGCAATGTGCGGATCATCGATGACGCCGCCGTTGAAACCCGTGCCGTCAAGCCGAAAAAACCGCTGATCGTGGTACTGGCGACACTGCTGGGTGGCATGTTGTCGGTGGGGTTGATCCTGGTGCGTGCAGCCTTCCACCGTGGTGTGGAAAGTCCGGAACAGTTGGAAGAGATGGGGCTTTCTGTCTATGCCACCATCCCCTATTCCGCTGAGCAGGCAACCATCGAGCAGCAGCAGAAGAAGAGGCAGCGGCAGGCAATGCCCCTCAACGAGGCGTTGCTGGCTGCGCGTAATCCGGCCGATCTGGCGATGGAGTCACTGCGTAGTCTGCGAACCAGTCTGCACTTCGCCATGATGGAAGCCAAAAACAACATAGTGATGATCTCAGGCCCGGGCCCGGGCCTTGGCAAAACGTTCGTGTCGACCAACTTTGCTGCCACTCTGGCACTAGGCGGCAAGAAGGTGCTGGTTATCGATGCCGACTTGCGCAAAGGCTATATGCAGAAGGTCATGGGGCAGGAGATGGGCGCCGGTCTGAGTGCCTATCTGGCGGGTCAAACAGAGCTGGCACATGTTGTGAGTCAGACTGGGTTTGATGGCCTTGATTTTGTCTGCCGTGGCACCGTGCCACCCAACCCTTCCGAGCTGTTGATGCACCCTCGTTTCAAAGCGCTGCTGGATTGGGCGAGCGAGCACTACGATTTTGTCATCGTTGACTCCCCTCCCATCCTGGCGGTCACCGATGCTGCCATCGTTGGTCAGCATGTGGGCGCATCCTTGCTGGTTGCCCGCTTCGCCAAGACTGCGGTCAAAGAGGTGGAGGTAGCCATTCGCCGCTTCGAGCAAAATGGGGTCGCTATCAAGGGGATCTTGCTCAACGCGGTCGAAAAGAAGGCGAGCAGTTATTACGGTAACTACGGATATTATCAATACAGTTATGGCAGCAAGGAAAAAGCCTGACATTCTGTTTGGATAACCGCAATTGGTGAATGCAGGGTGCGTCTTCATGGCGCACCTTTTTTATCACCACCATAAAATAGTTTTCGAATGCAACCTGTATTTCAGTGCAATAATAGCGACCCGATGGTATGCTATATTTGCAATTATCTATGTTTACAATGAGTTACTTAACTTTTTGTGAACATGGCAATGCGCTGGTAAAGGGATATATGGTAATAGCATTGTTGTCATGCCATATTTTCTTTGAGCCACAAGTAGACAATAAACAAGGAAAGATGAAATGAAAAAAACCGCCCTGATTCTGGCTGCTGCCATGGCATTCTCTCATGGTGTGATGGCTGCTGAAGAAGCTGCTGCTGCTACCGCATCCACCGGTTCTGCCGGTGCCGCAGGTGCTGGTGCTGCCAGTGCTGCTGCCATCGGGACTGGCACCATTGTTGCCGTTGGTGTAGGTGCTGCGGTTGTTGCTGGTGTTGCCATTGCAAATGCCAACTCCAGCGATGATGCCGGCCGTGGTACCGGAACCACAACCAGTACTCGTTAATATGATATAGGGCTGCTTTGGCAGCCTTATTTTTTTATTTGTCACTGTGGTCACTCTATGTCTTTATCGCGCAATCTTGTTTTTCTTGGTTTGTTATCTCTCACTGGTTGTTCAAATACTGCTTCTGTGACGAGCGAAACTATCAAATATGCCGTGTTGGGGGCCGATGATGTGACCGTCAGTGCCGAGCATGTCAATAAACTGCCTTATGCAAGCGCTTATCTGAAAATCGGTGATAACCCGCGGATCTTCGTGGTATTGGCTTATGTCAATGGAGATGAACTCTCTTGGCTGACAGCCGATCGGGTCATGATTATTACCCGCCACGGTCGTGTCATTAAAACTGTCGGTATGGAAAATGATCTGGTCATGAGCGAGAGTGGTTCTGCCGACCCACTGTCGATGGCTGCTACCTCATCTGCCAACTGGAGTGCCTTGTCAGAGTGGGAACAGCGCTATCTCAGCGGCTACCGTCTTGAAGGGAAGATGGTTAGTGCCGGGCAGGATGAGCTGGATCTGGTAACGCGACGAGTTTCAGCTACGCGCTTTGAAGAGACTGTTTCAATGTTCCCGGGGGGGAAATCCTGGACCAACATTTTCTGGCGAGATCCGGTTAGTGGTCAGGTAGTGAAAACCCAGCAACATCTCGGCCCTGATCTGCCGGTCATTGAACTCACCATTTTGAAGCCATTCTCGTCATGAAAAAACTGACCCTATCTCTTTTATTGCTTTCCGGTACTTGCCTCGCTGATACCAGCGTCAGCATTTACTATCAGGGGCGTCTTCAAGATCCCATCACCTTGAGTGAGGGGGCGCGCCTTGACGCCTTGCTGAGAAACACGCTGCTGCCATCACCCATCTATTGGCGATCAGCCCAAATTACGACGCTGGCCCGTCAACATGAGTTTGAGCTCAAGCAAGCGGTGGTGATCCGTGAGTTGGGACGCCTCGAGAGTGCATGGCGCAGCGAAGGCGAGGCTCAACTTGCCTCTTCTGCGGCTCGTCTTGCGCGTCAACTTGAAGGTATGACTGTCACCGGTCGCTTGCCTGTGATGGTTGATCCTGACAACGCCCAGCGTTCCCCGCAGGAGAACCCCCGCCTGGAAGGCAACTACCGACTATTTATTGCTGCCCGTCACTCTCAGGTTGCCATGTTTGGCTTGATAGAAGCGCTCCCTACGTTGCCTCTGATACCCGGCGCTGGTGTCGATGAGTATTGGAAGCGTGATGCGCTGCTGGAGGGGGCTGACTCGGCTCATCTTATGTTGATCCAGCCAACTGGTGATATCGAGATGGTCCCCGTCGCCGTCTGGAACAAGCTTCATCGTGAACCCATGGCGGGTGCTGCACTGCTGGTCGGGTTTGATCCTGATCTGTTGCCCTCTTCATTTACCGGAATAAATCAGCGGATCGCCGAGATAATTGCAAACAGGGTGCCTTATTAATGATTCCAAAACTTTCATATATTGCCCTGGCAGTCTCGACTGTTTGTGTTGCTGCTCCTGGGGCTAATGATCCCTATGGCCCGTCACAAAGTGATTTCGGTGGCGCCGGTCTGCTGCAGATGCCCAGTGCCAGAATGGCCGCAGAAGGCGAGTTCAGTTTCAACTACATGGATAACGAAGAGTATCGACGCTGGTCGATCTCCATGCAGCCATTTGAGTGGTTTGAGGCCACGCTGCGTTATACCGATGTCAGAACCCGCTTGTATAGCCCTTATGAGCAGTTCAGTGGGGATCAAACTTATAAAGACAAGTCGATGGATTTTAAATTCCGACTTTGGCAAGAGTCTGATTACTTACCCCAAGTTTCATTGGGTTTCAGAGACTTGATGGGGACTGGCCTGTTCGATAGCGAGTACGTTGTTGCCAGCAAACGTTATGGCCCGTTTGATTTCACCCTGGGGATGGGCTGGGGGAACATGGCCGAGAGCGGCAATATCAAGAACCCCTTCTGTGAATACAAAGAGAGCTGGTGTCAGCGTAATGATGGCTATGCGGGCAATGGCGGCAAATTTGAGGTCGATAGTCTGTTCCATGGCCCCGCCGCCTTGTTTGGTGGTATCGAATATCAGACGCCATGGCGTCCTTTGCGTCTGAAACTGGAATATGACGGTAATGATTACAGCCGCGAGTATGCGGCCCGTAACAGCAAAGGTGGCTATGGAGCCTTGCCACATAGTTCACCTGTCAATATCGGTGCCGTGTATCGTATTTTCGATAATATGGATACCCATCTCAGTTATCAGCGTGGCAATACCCTGATGTGGGGTATTACTATGCGCACCAACTTTAATGAGTTGCAGCAGGCCCATCTGGATGAGCCCCGGCCCGAGTATCAACCGGAAAAGAGTCCTGCCCAACTGGATTATATCGATTGGGCTGCACTCAGTGCGCAGACGAAAAGCAATGCCGGATATCGTGGTCTGGTCTGGTATGGCACGGACGATCGTGTTTTTGTCAGCGGTGAGCAGCTGAAGTATCGCAAGCCAGATGAAGCCGAAGATCGAATGTCATTATTGGCCGCGAATGCGTTGCCAGCTTCGGTTCACTCTCTGCATATCGTTGAGCAGAAGAAAGGGCTCGATATCCGCGAGACCGTAGTGGACATGGACTCTGTACGGTTGGCAAACAGTGACCTCCCATTGGGACAAGAGACCACTTATAAGTCGGATATCATCGCAGCCAATGCACCATCGGCACCTGTTCGCCATGAAAGTCGTAGCTCAGCGCTGAGTTACAGTGTGGATCCGGTGTTGACCCAGTCCGTTGGCGGCCCGGAGTCTTTCTACATGTATCAGCTTGGTCTCAACTTCAATGGTGATTGGCGGGTGACCGAGAAGAACTGGCTGGGGGGCACGGTGTTTGTGAACCTGGCCAATAACTACGACAAGTTCAATTACAAGAATCCACCGCTGGACGGGGATGCCCTGCCCAGGGTGAGAACCTGGATACGGGAATATGTCAGTTCCTCTGATGTATTGCTTAACAACCTGCAAGCGACCCATTTCGAGCAGTTCTCACCTGAGTGGTATGGTCAGGCTTATGCCGGTTATTTGGAGATGATGTACGCCGGTGGTGGTGCTGAACTGCTGTATCGTCCTTTTGGTCGTTCATGGGCGATTGCGGCTGATGTGAACTGGGTCAAGCAACGGGATTGGAACAATACCTTGCGGATGGCCGATTACGATGTGGCGACTGGTCATGTCACCGGTTATTGGCAACTGCCCTATGTTGACGATGTGACTGCCCAGCTCTCTATTGGTCGTTATCTGGCTGGGGATGTCGGGGCGACACTGGATCTGTCCAAACGATTCTCATCCGGCGTCGTGGCGGGGGTATTTGCAACGCTTACCGATGTGTCTGCTGATGAGTATGGAGAGGGTAGTTTCACCAAAGGTATCTATGTGACTATTCCCTTCGACTTGATGTTGCTGCGCCCGACAACCAGCAAAGGCTCTATTGGCTGGATGCCATTGACCAGAGATGGGGGTCAGATGCTGGCCAGAAAATACAGTCTTTACAGTTTGAGTAGCAACGCATCATTCCCTGACTAATTAATGCTATAGCTTGAGTAAAGCGCTCTGAATATGGTTGTATGAAACACCATTTTTTCAGAGCGTTTTTTTTATGCCTACATTTCCGTCCACCGGGTCATCAGTGCCATCAGCCAATCGGGAAAAGCGTGTGTTTTCTCTCTTTTGGGGGATAAGCATACTTTGGCTGGGGCTTGGAATGCATTTTTTCATGCATAACCCGGGTGGGGCAGGTCTCTATCTTCCTTTCAACGCATGGGGGTGGATATTTGCTTCTTTGATGATCTGTATGGGGTTGTGGCATATCACGTCGAAAGGGGAATTGGTATCCAGCACACTCTTGCAAGTTTGGGGGGGTGCTATTGTATTGATGTTGCTACCCATGGCGTGGTCTGATGTCACCTTGCGTGATTACGCCCTTCCTCGCCTCGGTGGTCTTGTCGTCGGTGGATTGTTCCTCTTCTCGTTGTATCAGTTCCGTCTTGCACAGAAGGCTCGTCAACAGCTGCTGATGCTTATGCTGGTCGCGGTAGCCATCGAGATGACTTTGGGCTTGGTGCAGTATTACCTATTAACACCGGGCAATTGGCTTGGCTATGACACCAAAGCAAATCGTCCTTATGGCATTTTTCAACAACCCAATGTGATGGCCAGCTTTATGGCAACCGGTTTGGCACTGGCTGCTTGGCTAAATACCCTTAATCAACATCGATGGTTGAAAGTACTACAGGGTTACGTGATCGTTGGCTCTGTGGCGCTGCTGATTGTTCTGCAATCCAGAGTTGGACAACTGGGTGGAATATTGGCTGTGCTGATGATGCTTTCCTGGTTGAAGAGAAACCACGCCTTGAAGGTTACTCTCTCATGCATCTTATTGGGCGTATTGATCGGACTTGCATCACTGCATGGTGTGGAAGGGGTCAAGCGGGGCCTTTCTGTTTATCAGTCGGGTGGATATCGTACTATCTATTGGTCGTATGCATGGCACCTGCTGGCACAGCATCCTTTTACCGGATGGGGCTATGGTTCTTTCGAATCAGTGTTCCTGCATAACTATATGTCAGACAAGTTATTGAATCCGGCAATGCCACAGATTGAGTACAACCTTGATCATCCTCACAATGAGCTGATTTACTGGGCTGTTGAAGGCGGCATCTTGCCTGTCATTGGACTCCTGATGATGGGCGCGGCTGTTATATGGCGTGTAATGGGTCAATCCTGGTCGCGTGGATTGGCCTTATTAGCATTGGTCGCACCGATTACACTTCATACCCAGGTCGAGTACCCCTTCTATCACTCCATTGCTCACTGGATATTTTTACTGATGTTGGTCTGGTATATCGATGAAACTTGTGGGGCATTCGCTACCAAAGGGATAGTCGTATACCGCTATCCCCATAAGTTGTTGTTACGCTTTCTAGCCGTATCGATCCCCTTGTTTATCATGCCATTCATGTTGACTGCGCTTCATACAGCCTGGATTGTCACCAAGTACGAACGAGGGGGGTATAAGGAGCCATCATTGTTGCTGGATATTATCAATCCAATGGCTTGGTTGACGCGGGTAGAGTTTGATGTAAACGCGGTGCGCCTGATGGTGGGTTTGCAGACTCAGAATAAGACCGAGCTGGAGGCTTACCTGGCATGGGGGCAAGATTTTGTACGCCATACGCCCAGAGCAAATATTTACGCGAACATGGTTGTTGCATTGAATGCGTTGGGGCGTCCTGACGATGCCCATAATTTAAGAGCCGAAGCGCTCCGTTGGTATCCAAAAGAACCATTACTGATTGAGGCAACGTCTAAACCAATGGTCAGTGGGGTGGATAGTTTACCTACTGGATCTGCCAACTAAAGCTTGGAGAAATGGGATATGAGGCAATCAAGGCGGGTTGCTTCTATCCCGTTAAATCCGTGGGAATGAGCCTGTTGCGCAAGGAAGAGGGACAACCCCCCCCCCTTTAATGGAGAACCTTTTCATGTTTCTTTGTTTGATGTTAAGTCGTTGTTTTTGAAGTTTTTATTTGCTTTTAGGTTCTGTGGCCGGTGGATGAATATAGAGCATTCGCTTAACGCGATCATGACACGGGAAGGCATAGCTCTGTTTTTGATGTTGGTCATTGCTCAGGCATAGTTTGAAGAATCAATAGTATTTTCTGACAAATTTTTATAACAATTAGTCTGAACCTCCAATTAATCGTTTCAGATGCGTATGTTAAGTCTGGCTGTGATATCAAAAAGGATGTCTCGGCGGAATGCATTTAACGGATGAGCGTGTTAGCTTGCTGGCAAGTTTATTTTCATATCTTCTTTCCAAATTTGCTCAGATGGTAAAAATTGCATGTAGTTATGAATTGTCCATGCTATTCTGAAACGGTTATCCCTGTAACCGACTTTTTTGTGAGGAAATAATGAACGAGTTTCTGAAAGTTCTGCTGAACATTCGCAGTCTGCGCGCCGCTATTCGTGAGCTGCCGTTTGAGCAACTGCTGGAAGCTAAAGAGAAGTTTGACCTGGTTTATCAAGAGCGCGCTGCTTCTGTTGAACAGGACCGAGCTGAACAGGAAGAGCGTCAGCGCAAGCTGAATGAATTTACCGAAATGCTGCAGCAGGCGGGTATTGATCCTCGCGAGCTGCTGGCTAGCGCTGCTGCCCCCGCGGCTTCTGCCGGTGCTGCCAAGAGCAAGCGTGCTCCGCGTCCGGCCAAATATCAGTATGAAGAAGACGGTCAAATGAAAACTTGGACCGGTCAAGGCCGTATGCCGAAAGCCATTGCTGCTCAAGTAGCGCTGGGTAAAGACCTGAACGATTTCCTGATCTAATTCGTCAGGTTTAGAAATCGAATAATGCCGCCCAAGGGCGGCATTATTTTTTGCCGTTTTGCTCGCGTTATCCAATCCCCTCCGCTGTTATCTACATCCTCGCTTGTATCCTTTTTGCTGTTGCTTAGCCTCACTGTTGCTTTACTCAATATCACTCACTATTTGCGATTAATTCTGCCGTTCGGAGCACCGGTGCGATAACGCTATTTGTACACGCAGTGCAGATACGATGTCCGGATATGTTTCTCGCGCTTCACTGGCGTCGTCCAGCAAGACAAGCCCTCTGCTGATGAAATATCCGGTAACCGTTATCTCTGCAGGGCGCT
This sequence comes from Aeromonas sobria, assembly GCF_000820145.1. Classification (GTDB taxonomy): domain Bacteria; phylum Pseudomonadota; class Gammaproteobacteria; order Enterobacterales; family Aeromonadaceae; genus Aeromonas; species Aeromonas sobria. Next base: position 20,541 of record NZ_CDBW01000006.1, read on the forward strand.
TTCCGCATCAAGACTGCGGCAAGAGATCGCCGGGATATTCAGGGTGGCCGATGCATGTAATTGGCTGCGCTGCCATGACTGCCTCTTGATGATGGGCAATGGAGTTCGGCTGCAGTGTGGGAGAGGGAATGCTGTATGGTCTATGGCGATGGCATTCCCCACTCTGCTGGCAGAGTGGGGAATGGCCGGGTGGGCTGTTATCGGGGTGTCACGCTATCGCTGCCACCCAGGGCGCGATAGATTTTGGCGGTGGTGGTGAGCTGCTCTTTTTGCTGGGCCAGCAGGCTCTGCTGGGCATCCCACAGCCGGTTCTGCTCATCGAGCCAGGCTTGTACGCCGGTTGCACCCGCTTGGAAGCGGGCCTTGGCCAGCCGTTCTGCCTCCTGGGCATAACTTAGCTGCTCTTTCAGATAATCGAGTCGCTGCTGGCCATAGTGGCGGGTGGCCAGATTGTCCTCCACTTCCACCAGTGCGGTGTAGAGCTGTTTGCGAAACTCGGTTTCAGCGATCTGGTAATCCAGCTCGGAGCTTTCGATGGCGAGCTGGGTGCGATTGTATTCGAGGAAGGGGAGGGCAACGCTGGCTCCTAGCGTACCAACCGGATTTTGCAGCACTTGCGCCAATCTATCGGATGCGGTGCTGGCACTGCCGGTCAGGGTCAGGCTGGGGTAGAAGCTGGTGCGGATCTCGTCCCCTTTTGCCAGCGTCTTGCGCAGCCGCAATTCGGCCGCTTTGACGTCGGGGCGACGGGCCAGCACATCGGCCGGGATACCCATTGCAAGTTCAGGAATGGTCTGCTTTGCAAGGGATGCGGGTGCATACTCCAGTGGCCCGCTGCTGCGGCCCAGCAACAGACGCAGGGCGTTGCGAGCCTGCTCCTGCTGCGCCTTGAGGGAGGCCAGCTCAGCCTGTTTACCTGCCAACTGTTGGCGTGCCTGCGCCAGATCGAGCCGGGTGATGGCGCCTGCCTGGTATTTGGTCTGTGTTAGCTGTTCAGTTCGGGCCAGATTGGCCAACTGCTGTTCTCCGAGCGCGATGGCGGAGCCGAGATAGCCGAGCTGCCAATACTGCTCCAGGGTATTGCCGATCAGTAGCAGCCGGGTGCTGGCCAGATCCTGCTCGCTTGCCGCCGCTTCCCAGCTTGCCTGATCCCGCACCGAGGCGAGCTTGCCCCACAAATCCACTTCGTAACTGAGGCTCAGCGAGGGGCCCAGACTGTTGGTGCCTTTGCCGGTTTTCAGATCCTTGTTACCACTGGCGCCGATAGAGCCATTGACCGAAGGGGTGAGGTTGGTATCGGCCTGCTCGGCGCCCAGTCGGGCGCTTTTGAGCTTGAGGGCCGCCACACGCATGTCCGGGTTGGCGGCCAGTACCGATTCGACCAGTTTGTCGAGCCGGGGATCATGAAATTCCCGCCACCAGGGGCCCGCCTGCTCAGCCAGTCGGGCGCCGTCTGCCTGTTGCCATGTGGGGGCGAGCGCCAGCTCGGGTCTTTGATAGGTGCTGTGCTGACTACAGCCGCTGAGGGCCATGCAGAGAGCCAGCCAGGAGAGTTTGTGCATTGTTATTCCCTCGCCAGTGCGACAACTGGGTCGAGCCGCGCCGCATTGCGTGCCGGCAGGTAACCAAACAGGATCCCGATGAGTGACGAGCAGCCAAAGGCCATCAGGATGGAGAAGAGCGAGAACTGCATCTTGATGGAGTCCACCAGTAGTGAAAAGAGCGCGCCGATACCCAGAGAGAGGCCGACGCCGAAGATCCCCCCCAGCAGGCTGACCATCACGGCTTCAATCAGGAATTGCTGCAGGATGTCTGACTGGCGGGCGCCCACGGCCATGCGAATGCCGATCTCGCGGGTGCGCTCCACTACCGACACCAGCATGATGTTCATCACCCCCACTCCGCCGACGATCAGCGAGATCACCGCGATGGCCGAGACCATCAGGGTCATGGTGGCGGTGGTTTTCTCCACCGATTTGATGATGCTGTCGCTGCTGAAGGTGAAGAAATCCTTCACCCCGTGGCGCTTGGTGATCAGCTCGATCACCGCCTGCTCGGCCAGTGCCGGTTGTACCCCGTCCTTGACCCGGATGGTGATCTGGCTGAAGTGGTGCTGCGAGATGAGGCGACTCATCACCGCGCTGTAGGGCAGCCAGATATTGACCGACTGGCTGCTGGGGCCAAAGCCAGTCTCCTGCGATACCACCCCGACAATACGTACCGGCAGGGTGCCGACCAGTACTACCTTGCCGACCGGATCATCCTTGCCAAGCAGGCTGGTGATGCTCTTCTTGTCCACCACGGCGACGGCGGCCCGCTGCTGGATATCTTGCCACTCCAGTAAGCGACCACTGACCAACGTCATTCCCTTCACCTTGAAATAGTCGTTACCAACCCCGGTCACATTGCCGCTGTTAGTCTTGTTGCGATAGCGCAACTGGCCGGAGCTGCCGATCTCGGGGCTGGCGCCTGCAAGATAGGGTTGCCCCAACAGTGCATCGAGATCTCCCTTGTTGAGGGTCTGGATGCTGGCCATCTTCTCATCGCCCCATCCTTTACCCGGGAAGATTTCGATGGTGTTGGTGCCCATCGCATTGATCTGGTCGATCACCTTGGCGCGCGCCCCTTGCCCCAGCGCCACCACACTCACCACGGCGGCGATACCGATGATGATGCCGAGCATGGTGAGGAAGGTGCGCATCCGGTGGGCGAGCATGGCATGCATCGCCATCCGTCCCGCTTCCCGATAACGATCCCAATCGTGGCCCATGGCGCCTTTAGTGGGCACTATTTTTTGAGGGGCTGTGGTTGTGCTTGTTGCGGTGGCTGGAGCCAACACGGCCGTTTGGCAGGGGCCACTATCTTGTTCAATCCGACCATCCTTGAGAGTGATGATCCGGTCGGCATGGCTGGCCACGTTCATATCGTGGGTGACCAGAATGATGGTGTGGCCCTGAGCGTGCAGCTCCTTGAGGATCGCCATCACCTCCTTGCCGCTCTGGCTATCCAGCGCGCCGGTCGGTTCATCGGCGAGGATCACCTCGCCACCGTTGGCCAGTGCCCGGGCGATACTGACCCGCTGCTGCTGACCGCCGGAGAGCTGACCCGGGGTATGGTGGCTGCGATCGGCAAGTCCCAGTCTGCCCAGCAGCTGGCGCGCACGCGCCTGGCGATCCGGGCGGCTGGTGCCGGCATAGACGGCGGGGATCTCCACGTTGGCGGCGGCATCGAGATGGGGCAGCAGGTGGTAGCGCTGAAAGATAAAGCCGAAGTGGTGGCAGCGCAGCCGGGCCAGCGCCAACGCATCCATGGTGGCGGTGTCCTGACCGCGAAATAGATACTGACCGCTGCTCGGGCTATCCAGACAACCCAGCAGGTTCATCAGGGTCGACTTGCCGGAGCCGGACGCGCCGACAATGGCGATCATCTCTCCTGCCGCGATAGTGAGGTCGAGAGGGTGGAGTACGGTGACCTCGCTCTCGCCGCTCTGGTAGCGTCGCTCGACCCCTTTCAGCTGGATCAATGGCAGCTGGCTCAGGGGCTCACTCATAGCATCACCGCCATATCATCATTGGCGGCGGGGGCGCCGTGATTGAGCTGTACCTCCTCCTTCTCGGTCAGCCCGCTGATCACCTCAATGCGGATCTCGTCCTTCATGCCGGTCTTGATGGTACGGGTCTCGCTCTGATCGCCCTCCTTGACCAGGGTCACCTCATACTCGTTGTCGGCCAGCTGCTTGCCAAGGGCGGTCTGCGGCACAGTGAGTACCTGCTTGCGCTCGCCGAGCACTATGGTTACTTGGGTGGTCATCGCCACCCGCAGGGTATGGCCGGGATTGGGCACATCGAACAGGGCGTAGTAGTAGACGGCTGCATTGCTGGTAGTGGTGCCGGTAGCGGCCTGATCGTTGATGTTGGTAGGTGCTAACTCCACGGCGCGCAGCGTGCCCTGATAGCGGGTATCCGGATCGCCAATCAGGGTGAAGTAGACCGGCATGCCGGCGTTGACCTTGGTGACATCGGCTTCGGAGATCTGCGCCTTGACCGTCATGGTCTCGAGGTTGGCCAGCTTGAGCACGGTCGGCACCGTCTGGCTGGCAGCCAGGGTCTGGCCCTGACGGGTCACAATGCTGATGACGGTGCCATCCATCGGCGCCAGGATCTTGGTGTAGCCCAGCTCGGTTCTGGCCCGATCAACCTTGATCAGCGCGCTGTCTATATTGGCCTGACTGTTTTGCAGTTCGGCGCGGGTGACGGCCAGCAGTGCCTCGGCACTCTCCAGATCTGCCCGTGAGCTCGCCTCCTGCTTGAACATCTGTTGCTGGCGCCGCCAGGCGAGTTCGTTCTGTTTGAGTTGCGCTTGCTTGATTTTGAGCTGGGCGCGGTTGCTGGCAAGCTCCGCCTCGGCCGTCTTGAGGTTGTTCTGGGCAATCAGGGGATCGATCTCGGCCAGCAGATCCCCCTGCTTGACCTGATCACCGGCCTCGACGGCCAGCTTGGTGACCTGACCGGAGACCTGGGCCCCCACATCCACCTGCTCAACAGCCTGCAGCACGCCACTGGCCAGTACAGTCTGGGCAATATCCTCGCGGGTCACCTGAGCGGTCAGCATCGCCTTGGGGGGTTGACTGGGCCAGAGCAGCCAGCCGAGGAGCACCACGGCGATCAGAATGGTGATGGCCAGGGTTCTCTGCTTGGGGGTTATGTTCATCGATCACCTGAATGGAAACGGAAAAGGGTTGTGCGCGGCGATTATCCTGCAGCAAAGCCCTGGTAAATAACAGCCGCAAATATGTAAGCAAAGTTATGGGGTTAACTGTCAATAAGCCGTGAAAGGGATACGCGAGAGATCGGAGGGATGAGCAAGATGGTCAGCAAGGCGGGCGGGGAGTCTGCTGGCGGTGGCAATGAAAAAGCCCTGCGTAGAGGCAGGGCTTTGGAATAGGTTATGGCGAGTGAGGATCAGGCTTTGGCCAGCAGATCCATCACCCAGGGCAGACCCTGCTTCTTGCGGCTGACAAAGCCCGGGTGGTAGCTGGACTCTGCCGGTACTTTCGGGTGCGTAGTAAAGTAGATGCGGCTGGCTGCGGCCGTCAGGTCAGTCACCATCAGCACGAAGAAGTCGAGCCCTTCGCTCGCCACACGCTGGGTCATCTCCTGCTGCAGCGCCGGCAGTTGCTCGGCCAGTTGCTGTTCGCTGCCCACTTCGATCTGGCTCATGATGAAGTTGTAACCTTCCGCCTGGAACGCTTTTTCATCCTGCTGCAGCAGTTGAGCCGGAGTCAGGCCGCTCAGGTCGGTTTTTGCCATCAGCAGCTGTTGGCCGAACTCGGCCAGTGATACCTCGGCCAGCGGCGCCAGACGCTTACAAGTGATCTTGTCCTGCTCGGTGGTGGTCGGCGAGGTGAGACAGAGGGTGTCGCTCATGATGGCACCCAGCATCAGGCGAGCCTGGCTGCGGGTCACGGTACCTTGCTGGCTCAGCAGATCGAAGGCGATGGTGCTGGTGCAGCCGACGGCCCGGATCCAGGCATCCAGTGGAGACTGGGTGACCAGGGTGCCGAGACGGTGGTGATCCACCAGACCCAGTACATTGGCTTGTGCCAGTGTGGCAGGGCCCTGTTCCAGATCACTGAAATCCACCAGCCAGACATCTTCACCGGTCAGATCTTTGGTCAGCAACTCGGGTTCGCTGACGCCAGCCTGCTCCAGAATAAAACGGGTTTCGGTGCGCAGGTCACCCAGACGCCATGGGGTGGCCTGACGGCCCTGGCCATTGAGCCAGTCGGTGATAACCAGCGCACTGCAGATACTGTCGCTATCAGGATTCTTGTGACCAAAAACGTGGATCATAGACAAAGCCTCACAATTGGATACCCATAAAGGGGGGCAACACTATGCGAAATCCGCTGCATTAAGGCAACCGGATCCACGCCCATGTTGCTGCCAGCTTCGCCTAACTCGCCATTTTATTGATCTGGGTCGGTAATCCTGACGCGTCTTCGGTTCTCACAATTGGCAATTGGCTATTGCTGACTGCGAGGGCAATGGCGCTCGCCTGTGCCAGCGCAGTCAGCATGTTTGGTCAGCATTATCAGTCGCCATCGCTGCAAATCGGCTTATCGCCTGATTCAGCGGCGCAGCAGTTCGCGGGCATTGGCCAGGGTGTTGTCGGTGATCTGGTCGCCACCGAGCAGCCGTGCCAGCTCGTTGAGACGGGCATTCTGGTCGAGCGCATCCATCCGGGTTTCGGTGGTTTTGCCGTCGGTATGCTTGCTCACCACTATATGCTGGTGGCCATTGCCTGCCACCTGAGGCAAGTGAGTGACCACCATCACCTGAGTCGACTCCCCGAGCTGGCGCAGCAGGCGACCTACCACGGCGGCAGTCGGGCCGCTGATCCCCACATCCACTTCGTCGAAGATCAGGGTGGGGGTAGAGATCTTGCGGGCGCTGATCACCACGATGGCAAGGCTGATGCGTGACAGTTCACCCCCTGACGCCACCTTGCCAAGCGGCTGAATGGGTTGGCCCGGGTTGGTGGTGACCATGAATTCCACCCGATCTATACCCAGTGGGGAGAGGCTGCTCTGGGCATCGGGGCGCACCTCGATAGCAAAGCGGCCATCTGGCATTGCCAGTTCGTGCATGCTGCTGGTCACTTTGGCGCCCAGCTCCTGGGCGTAACGCTGACGGCTCTGACTCAGGGCTTCGGCAGCCTGGACAAAAGCCTGACGGGCCTCGGCCAGCTCATCTTCCATCCCTTCTAACCGCTCCTCGTCGGAGTTGAGGCGGGCGAGATCGGAGGCTAGCTCTTGATGATGCTGGGCCAGATCTGCCGGTTTGACGTGGTGCTTGCGGGCCAGATTGATCGCCTTGGAGAGGCGAGCTTCCAGCTCGTTGAAGCGTTCGGGATCCAGCTCCAGCTGATCGAGGTAGCTGCGCAGCTCGCTGTGGCTCTCCTGCACCCCGATCAGGGCTTCGTTCAGCATCTCCAGTACCGGGGTGAGGCGGCTGTCCATGGCGACCAGTCCTTCGGCTCTGTCTACTGCCACTTGCAGCAGACCGGCGATGGTGGTCTCTTCGTTGTCATAAAGCAGATCGAGACAACTGCCGCACTCTTGCATCAGGTCAGTGCCGTTGGCGAGACGCTGGTGCTCCTCTTCTATCTGCTCGAACTCCCCCGGCTGCAGGGCAAATTCATCGAGCTCCTGCACCTGATATTCGATGAGCTGGCGGCGGGCTTCCCGCTGTTGCTGCTCTGCCTTGAGCCGGTTCAGCTCGTTTTGCAGCTGGCGCCACAGTTGATAATGCTGGCGCACTTCATTGAGCAGCAGATGGTGACCGGCATAACCGTCGAGCAGGGCGAGCTGGTAATCAGGCTTGAGTAACATCTGATGAGCATGCTGGCCATGGACGTTGACCAGTTGTTGGCCCAGATTTTTGAGCTGGGTGAGGGGGACGGGTACGCCGTTGATGTAGCTGCGCGAGCGACCTTCGGCGGAGATGACCCGTCGTACTATGCATTCCCCTTCGTTTTCCAGTTCGTTGGTGGCTAGCCAGGCGCGGGCGGCCGGGTTGTTGTCGAGCAGGAAGCGGGCGCTGACCTCGCTTTTGTCGCTATCGGGTCGCACCATACCCGCTTCGGCTCGTTCGCCGAGACAGAGACCAAGGGCGTCAATGGCGATGGATTTACCGGCACCGGTCTCACCTGTGATGCAGGTCATCCCCGGTTGCAGATCGAGTTCGAGAAACTTGACGATGGCGAAGTTGTTGACGGTCAGCTGGGTCAGCATGGTCTCATCCTGTATAGGTCAACTTTACTGTGTATGTATACAGTATATACTGGTCTTATATACAGTAAAGAGGGCGCCGCCATTTTTAACACAGGAAGAGCGCTCCAGTGCGGTATGACTATGAGAATGCGGTAATGACCATTGGCGCGCTGTACTGATATGAGCGTGCAGAGGGCAATGTTGCCACGAAAGAAAAGAGAAGGGCGCCAGTTCAGGCGCCCTCTCTAGAATGGTCGTTGTCGGCTCGCACCGGTTAAAACAGCTTGCTGCCCCAGCCGAGCTTGTTGCGCAGCACGTGGAAGTAGCTGTAGTCGAGCGGATGCACCAGATGAAGCTGGTGGTGGCTCTTCTTGATGAGGATCTCGTCCCCAGGGTGGACTGCCAGCGTCACCTGACCGTCACAGCTCACCTGCATGGCGTCGTCCTGATTGTCTGGCGAGACCAGCAGGCGCACTTCGCTGTCGGCATCCAGCACTATGGGGCGGCTGCTCAGGGTGTGCGGGAACATCGGCACCAACGTGATGGCGTTGAGCTTGGGAGTGAGGATGGGGCCGCCCGCTGACAGCGAGTAAGCGGTGGAACCGGTCGGGGTCGCGACTATGATGCCGTCCGAGCGCTGGCTATACATAAAGCTGCCATCGATATAGACCTCGAACTCGATCATGTGGGCGATCTTGCCCGGGTGCAGCACCGCTTCGTTGACCGCCAGATTGCTCGACTTGCGCTCGCCGTGGCGATAGACCGAGGCTTCCAGCAGGAAGCGATGTTCGCTCTTGTAGTGGCCGGAGAGCACCTGCTCCAGCGGCAGCAGATAATCCTGCGGCGAGAGGTCGGTCAGAAAGCCGAGGTTGCCCCGGTTGACCCCGATCACCGCCACATCGAAGCGCGACAGCACCCGCGCCGCCCCCAGCATATTACCGTCGCCGCCGACCACGATGGCGAGATCGGCCTGCTGGCCCAGCTGTACCAGATCCATCACGTTTTCATCGAGGATGCTCAGGGTCTGGGCGACCCGGCTCTCCACCAGTACCCGAAAGCCGCGAGCGGTCAGGTATTGATGCAGGCCGGTCAGCGTCTGGTTGGCCCCCTCATGGTGGGGTTTGCCAATCAGGGCGATGGTTTTGAACGGAGAATCCATAGTCTGTCAGGTCTGGGATGGGTATTGCGGGCCAGTATACAGTGCTTTGCCGTGCTTGTGGCGCTCCGGATAGTGCGGTGACCCTGCCGCCAGTTGGCGAAAGAGTGGTCAGTGACACGGGCAAATAGCCGCTTGCAGCGGTTCAGAAGCCCTGATTGGCCTTTTACCCCTTGAAAGCCGGGGCTGCATCCCCATAATAGCGGCAATGATTGAAGTAACCCTGAATTGGAGATGTCATGAACCACGAAGAGCAAAAGGTTGAAGCGATGGAGCAAGTGGAAGCCCAACCAGTCGAGCCGACCGATGTAGACAGTGAAGTGACAGCCGAACAGGCCCGCATTGCTGAACTCGAAGCGCAACTGGAAGCAGCCCAACAAGCTTCTCTCGAGGAGCGGGAGCGTGCCATTCGCGCCGTCGCCGAGATGGAAAACCATCGTCGCCGTGCTGCACAGGACGTGGAGAAGGCGCATAAGTTCGCGCTGGAGAAGTTCGCAGGCGAGCTGCTGCCAGTGCTGGACAACCTGGAGCGTGCCATCGAACTGGCCGACAAAGAGAACGAAGCCCTCAAGCCGATGATCGAAGGTGTCGAACTGACCCTGAAATCCATGCAGAGCGGTGTGGCCAAGTTCGGTCTGGTGGCACTGGACCCCACCAATCAGCCGTTTGACCCCAATGCCCATCAGGCGATGAGCATGATCCCGAGTGCCGATGTGGCACCCAATACCGTCATCGCCGTGATGCAAAAAGGCTATGAGCTGAACGGTCGGGTGATCCGTCCTGCCATGGTGATGATCGCCAAAGCGATCGACTGATTGGTTGTGGGTACCCAAGCCCGCCCCGTGGCGGGCTTTTTGTTTATCTGTGCAGCACCCCGTCATCTTGTCCGGCTTTACGGTTCAAAACCGTCGCTCAATCATGATAAAGGGTGTGGTTTTTTAGGGTTAGGGCTTGAAGCTGCGGCTGGCGACCCCATATAGGAAGCAAGGCGCGGCGGCACAAGAAAATTTGATGCCGGGAGCTTGAAAGCCAGATTGGCTGCCCCCACCTAGCCGTTAACGCATTAAGGCGAGTTCCTCGCCAGTTTATTCAAAGTTTTTGGAGATTCGTCAAATGGGTAAAATCATCGGTATTGACTTGGGTACTACCAACTCCTGCGTCGCTATTCTGGATGGCGACACTGCTCGCGTGATCGAGAACGCAGAAGGCGATCGTACTACTCCGTCCATCATTGCCTATGCCGATGATGGCGAGATCCTGGTTGGTCAACCGGCCAAGCGTCAGGCCATCACTAATCCGAAGAACACCCTGTTCGCTATCAAGCGTCTGATCGGTCGTCGTTTTGAAGATGAAGAAGTACAGCGTGATCTGAAAATCATGCCGTATGCCATCGCCAAAGCTGACAACGGCGATGCTTGGGTTGAAGTGAAGGGCAAGAAAATGGCACCGCCGCAGATCTCTGCCGAAGTGCTGAAGAAGATGAAGAAGACCGCTGAAGATTATCTGGGTGAGCCGGTCACTGAAGCCGTTATCACTGTGCCAGCTTACTTCAACGATGCTCAGCGTCAGGCTACCAAAGATGCCGGTCGCATCGCGGGTCTGGATGTAAAACGCATCATCAACGAGCCGACTGCCGCAGCATTTGCCTACGGCGTGAACAAGGTCAAGGGCGAGCGCAAGGTTGCCGTATATGATCTGGGCGGCGGTACTTTCGATATCTCCATCATCGAGATCGATGAAGTTGAAGGCGAGACCACCTTCGAAGTACTGGCGACCAACGGTAACACCCACCTGGGTGGTGAAGACTTCGACAACCGCGTCATCAACTACCTGGTTGACGAGTTCAAGCGTGAGCAGGGCATCGACCTGCGTAACGATCAACTGGCCCTGCAGCGTCTGAAAGACTCCGCAGAAAAAGCCAAGATTGAGCTCTCCTCTGCCCAGCAGACTGATGTCAACCTGCCGTACATCACTGCTGATGCCACCGGTCCCAAGCACATGAACATCAAGGTGACCCGCGCCAAGCTGGAATCCCTGGTAGAAGACATGGTGAAAGACTCTCTGGAGCCAGTGCGCATGGCGCTGAAAGACTCCGGTCTGGCGATTGGTGAGATCGACGACATCATCCTGGTAGGCGGTCAGACCCGTATGCCAATGGTGCAGAAGACCGTATCTGAATTCTTTGGTAAAGAGCCGCGTAAAGACGTTAACCCGGACGAAGCCGTGGCCATGGGTGCTGCCATCCAGGGTGCGGTACTGTCTGGTGAGAAGACCGACGTACTGCTGCTGGACGTTACTCCGCTCTCCCTGGGTATCGAAACCATGGGTAGCGTGATGACTGCGCTGATCGAGAAGAACACCACCATCCCGACCAAGAAATCCCAGGTGTTCTCCACTGCTGAAGACAACCAGTCTGCCGTGACCATTCACGTGCTGCAGGGTGAGCGCAAGCGTGCCAGCGACAACAAGTCACTGGGCCAGTTCAATCTGGAAGGTATCCGTCCGGCACAGCGCGGCCTGCCGCAAATCGAAGTGACCTTCGACATCGATGCCAACGGTATCCTGCACGTCTCTGCCAAAGACAAAGAGACCAACAAAGAGCAGAAGATCACCATCCAGGCCTCTTCCGGTCTGTCTGACGAAGAGATCGAGCGCATGGTTCGCGAAGCCGAAGCCAACGCGGCCGAGGACAAGAAGTTCGAAGAGCTGGTGCAGACTCGCAACCAGGCTGATGGTCTGGTCCACTCGGTACGCAAGCAGATCACCGAAGCCGGTGAAGCCCTGCCTGCTGACGACAAGAGCAAGATCGAAGCCGCGGTGAGCGAGTTGGAAGCCACCCTCAAGGGTGACGACAAGGCTGCCATCGAAGCCAAACAGCAGGCACTGCTGGAAGCGTCCCAGAAGCTGATGGAGATTGCTCAACAGCAAGCTCAGGCTCAACAAGGCGCCGCTGGTGCTGATGCCGGTCAGTCCTCCTCTTCTTCCAAGGCTAACGACGACGTGGTCGACGCCGAGTTCGAAGAAGTGAAAGACGACAAGAAGTAAGCCCTACCCAGATGGGGGAAGTTCGCTTCACCCATCGGCTTAGTCAATGAATTCACGGGCGTTGGGTAACCAACGCCCGTCTGCGTAACTGCTACGAAGCAACAGGATGAGTATGTCGAAGCGCGATTTCTACGAAGTGCTGGGTGTGGCAAAAGATGCCGACGAGCGCGAGATCAAGAAGGCGTACAAACGTCTGGCCATGAAGTATCACCCGGATCGCAATCAGGGTGATGCGGCATCTGAAGAGAAGTTCAAAGAGGTCAAGGAAGCTTACGAGGTCCTGACCGATGGCAACCTGCGTGCCCGTTACGATCAGTATGGCCATGCCGGTGTCGATCCGAGCCAGGGTGGCGGTGGCCACGGTGGTTTTGGTGGCGGCGCTGATTTTGGTGATGCGTTCAGCGATATTTTTGGCGATATCTTTGGTGGTGGCCAACGTGGCGGCGGCCGTCGTGGCCCGGCCCGTGGCTCCGATCTGCGTTACACCATGGAGCTGACCCTCGAAGAGGCGGTGCGCGGGGTCTCCAAGGAGATCAAGGTGCCGACGCTGGTTCACTGTGAAGTCTGTAACGGCTCCGGTGCCCACACCGGTAGCAGTGCCCAGACTTGCCCGACCTGCCACGGCGCCGGTCAGGTGCAGATGCGTCAGGGCTTCTTCGCGGTGCAGCAGGCCTGCCCGCACTGTCACGGTCGCGGCAAGATCATCAAGGATCCGTGCCGCAAGTGCCACGGCGAAGGTCGCTACCAGAAGACCAAGACCCTGTCGGTGAAAATTCCGGCGGGCGTCGATACTGGCGATCGTATCCGTCTCTCCGGCGAAGGGGAAGCAGGCGAAGCGGGCGCAGGGGCTGGGGATCTGTACGTACAGGTTCACGTCAAAGAGCACGAGATCTTCGTGCGTGACGGCAACAACCTCTACTGCGAAGTGCCCATCAGCTTCACCGCGGCCGCCCTGGGTGGCGAGATCGAAGTGCCGACCCTGGATGGCCGCGTCAAGCTCAAGGTCACTCCCGAGACCCAGACCGGCAAGATGTTCCGCATGCGCGGCAAGGGCGTTAAATCTGTGCGCTCCGGCCAGGTTGGCGATCTGATGTGTAAAGTGGTCATTGAGACCCCGGTCAAGCTCAACGAATCCCAAAAAGAGCTGCTGCGTCAGCTGGATGAGTCGTTCAGCGGTGCCGCTGCCAAGACCCACAAGCCGAAATCAGAAGGCTTCTTCGAAGGGGTGAAACGCTTCTTCGACGATCTGACCCGCTGATTTCAGCCACCCGAATAAACAGAGCCGGCCCTGCGCCGGCTCTTTTTTTGCCCGTCATTTAGCCAGGATCCGCCCTATTGAGTGGATCCTGATGAGGGATCCTCCTCACAACTCCCGCCAATTCCTGCTGTACAAATGTTATCCCGCTCACACCGTTGCTGAAACGGTTTAGTTGTCATATTGAGTTAGCTAAAGCGGTTTAGCTATGCTCTGGCTGTCGATAACAACAGCGCCCGTTCGGGCCACAGATGACAGGTGAGGAAGATGATGATGTTCAAGAGCAAGTTGGCGCTGGCGGTAGCGCTGGGATTGGGGATGAGCAGCCCGCTGTGGGCGGCGCAGGCGAGTGTCGGAGGGGAGAGTGTCGAAGAGGAGCGTGTCGAAGAGGAGCGTGTCGAAGCCAGACTGGCGGCGCTGGAGGCGCGGGTGCAGGCGGCCGAAGCGAGAGCCGAGGCGGCAGAGAGCCGTGCCAGTCAGGCGGAAGTGAAGGCGAGCGCCGCCAGCGAGCAGGCGCAGGTGGCCGACAGTCGCAGCCAGAAGGTGGATGAGAAGACCGCAGGCGCCCAGGGTTTCGAGTTTCATGGTTACGCTCGCTCGGGCCTGCTGGTCAACAGCAATGGCAACGGCGGGCGCGGCGGCCCCTACCTCACCCCAGCCGGTTCGGTGGGCGGGGCAGTGGGTCGCCTTGGCAACGAGGATGACACCTACATGGAGGCCAACTTGCTGAAAACTCAGACCTTCGAGGATGGCAGCTGGGCCCGCTACAAGCTGATGCTGGCAGACGGGGTGGAGACCAGCAACGACTGGACCGCCAGTGATTCGAGCCTCAATACCCGTCAGGTGTTTGCCGAGATCGGCAATCTGGCGAGCTTCGATGGCCCCTTCAAGAACGCGGTGCTGTGGGCGGGCAAGCGCTTTGACCGCGACAACTTCGATATCCACTGGCTCGATTCCGACGTGGTGTTCCTGGCCGGTACTGGCGGCGGCGTCTACGATGTGCAGCTGGCCGACAGCTGGAAGGCCAACTTCTCCCTCTATGGCCGCGATTACGGCGACATCAGCGCCAGCGGTCTCTCCGATATCGAGAGCTACATCCTCACCATGAACAACCGCGTCGGTAACTGGCAGTGGATGGTGAACGGTCTCTCGGCCAAGGACAATGACGCCCGCATCAATGACAAAGGGGCGGGCAGCGAGGCGGCGGATAAGGGGGCACACACCCTGCTGGCCTACCACGGCGAGAGCTTCTTTGGCATCAACCCCGGTTTTGCCAAGGCGGCAGTGCTGTACGGTCATGGGCTGGGGGCCGAGCTCAAGGGGCTGGGCTCTGATAGCGAGCTGCTGCCGGATGCCGATGCGGTGCGGGTCGCCGTGTTTGGCGCCACCGATCTCAACTCGCGCTGGCGTTTTGCCCCGGCCCTGTTGGCCGAGCAGAGTCAGGATCGCTACGTGAAAGGGGATGAGTACCGCTGGCTTACCTTCAATACCCGAGTGGCCCAGGTGCTGAGCCAGAACGTCGAGCTGGTCTACGAGGCGGCCTGGCAGTACATGGATCTCAATCCCAAGGGCTACAAGGGACGCCAAGCGGTGAATGGCAACTTCACCAAGCTCACCTTCGCCCCCACCTTCAAGGCGCAGACCGCCGGTTTCTTCGAGCGGCCCGAGCTGCGGGTGTTCGCCAGTTGGATGGATTGGTCATCGGAGCTCGACAACTACGCCAGCGACGATGCCATGGGCCAGAGCAACTTCACCGCCGGTGGCGAGTGGAACTTTGGCGTACAGATGGAAACCTGGTTCTAGTTCGTTATCCCGATCACAAAAATGGCAGCCAGTGCGGAGATCTGTTGGTTGGCTAAAACGGTTTAGCTGATAATGCCAGCCAACAGAACAGAGTTCGGCTTTGACCGTGGGTCCGATGCAGCAGTGGAGTAGCAAGGTGACGAATCGTGTGTGGGTAATGGGGGATGCAGTGGTGGACTTGATCCCGGAAGGGGCGTTGCACTACCTCAAGTGTCCGGGTGGCGCGCCCGCCAATGTGGCGGTTGGCGTGGCACGGCTGGGTGGCGATGCGGCCTTTATCGGCCGGGTCGGCGCCGATCCGTTCGGCCGCTTTATGGCCGACACCCTTAGCGGGGAGGGGGTGGATATCGCCGCGCTGCGGTTTGATCCAGACCATCGCACCTCTACCGTGCTGGTGGCACTGGATGATGAGGGGGAGCGCAGCTTCACCTTTATGGTGCGCCCCAGTGCCGACCAATTCCTCACCCCGGATGAGTTGCCCCGCTTCGATGCTGGTCAGTGGCTGCTGACCTGTTCCATCGCGCTCGCCAACGAGCCGGTGCGCGGCAGTTGCCTGCAGGCCATGGCGGCCATCAAGGCGGCAGGCGGGCGGGTCTGCTTCGACCCCAACCTGCGCCCCGAGGTGTGGGGCAACCCCGCCGAGATGCTGCCGCTGGTGCGTCAGGCCATAGCGCAGGCGGATGTGGTCAAGCTCTCCATCGAGGAGTTGCAGCTGCTGAGCGGCAAGGATGATCTGGTCGCCGGGCTAGCTACCCTCTCTGGCCCCGCATTGGTGCTGGTAACCCGGGGGGCGGCCGGTGTGGTGGCCCGTCTCGATGGCAAGCTGCTGGAGTGGGTGGGGCAGAAGGTGACTCCGCTAGACACCACGGGGGCGGGGGATGCCTTCGTCGCCGGTCTGCTGGCGGCGCTGGCCGGGCGCTCGTCGCTGCCGACTCTGGCCGAGCTACCCGCCATCCTGGCTCAGGCCCACGGCTGCGGGGCGCTCGCCACCACCGCCAAGGGGGCGATGACGGCGCTGCCGATCCGCACCGAACTGGATGCCTTTTTGCGATCAAGCGCAAGCGGCTGTTGATCTGCGGCTAGAAGCCCGGCTCGACAGCCCCTACTCTCATGTGACAAGGGCCCGCCAGCGTGGCGGGTCATAAGAGGAAGAATATGAATATCAGTGCGATAGCCAAGGATCTGGTGCCCCTGCTCGGGGGCAAGGAGAACATCGTCAGCGCTGCCCACTGCGCCACCCGGCTGCGGTTGGTGCTGGCCGATGACAGCAAGGTGAACAAGGCCGCCATCGACAAGCTGGAGGGGGTCAAGGGGTGCTTTAGCAACGCGGGCCAAATTCAGGTGATCTTCGGCACCGGTCTGGTCAACAAGGTCTATGCGGAGTTTGTGGCGCTGACCGGTACCGGCACCGCCAGCAAGGCGGAGCTGACCGACATGGCTGCGGCCAAGCTCAACGTGGCCCAACGGTTGGCGCGAACCCTTTCCAACATCTTCGTGCCGATCATTCCGGCCATCGTCGCCTCGGGCCTGCTGATGGGGCTGCTCGGCATGGTGCGCACCTACGGCTGGGTCAATGCCGACAGCGCCCTGTTTGTGATGCTCGACATGTTCAGCTCGGCGGCCTTTATTATCTTGCCGATCCTCATCGGCTTTACGGCGGCGCGGGAGTTTGGCGGCAATCCCTATCTGGGGGCGACCCTCGGCGGTATTCTCACCCACCCGGCGCTGACCAACGCCTGGGGCGTGGCCGGTGGCTTCAAGACCATGGATTTCTTCGGGCTCAATGTGGCGATGATCGGCTATCAGGGCACCGTCTTCCCGGTGCTGCTGGCGGTCTGGTTTATGTCCCATCTGGAGAAACAGCTGCGCAAGCGCATTCCGGATGCGCTGGATCTGATTCTCACGCCGTTTCTCACCGTCATCATCACCGGTTTCGTGGCGTTGCTCTTTATCGGCCCGGCGGGTCGGGTACTGGGGGATGGCATCTCGTTCGGCCTAAGCGCTCTCTATGAGCAGGCGGGCTGGCTGGCGGGGCTGGTATTTGGCGGCACCTATTCGCTGATCGTCATCACCGGCATCCATCACAGCTTCCACGCTATCGAGGCGGGACTGCTGGCTAATCCGCAAATTGGCGTCAACTTCCTGCTGCCCATTTGGGCCATGGCCAACGTGGCACAGGGGGGGGCTTGCCTCGCGGTCTACTTCAAGACCCGTGATGTGAAGATCAAGGCCATTACCGTGCCAGCCGCCATGTCCTGTCTGCTGGGCATCACGGAAGCGGCGATCTTTGGGGTGAACTTGCGCTACATCAAGCCCTTCCTTGCCGGTCTGTTTGGCGGGGCCTGCGGCGGCGCCTACGTGGTGGCGGCCAAGGTGGGGATGACGGCGGTTGGGCTGACCGGTATTCCCGGCATGGCCATCGTCCAGCCCATGAGCCTCATTCACTACATCATCGGGTTGGTGATCGCCTTTGGCACCGCCTTCGCCGCCTCCACCTTGCTCAAGTACAAGGTGGAGTGATGAAGGAACGCGATCTTCTCAACCAGATTGTCCGGTCGCTGCTGGCCGGACAGCTCAAGGCGGCGGCCGATCCCTATCGGCCCCGCTGGCATCTGGCAGCCCCGGTGGGGCTGCTCAACGATCCCAACGGCTTTATCGAGCATGACGGGCGCTACCACCTCTTCTACCAGTGGAATCCACTGGGCTGCGAGCACCGCAACAAGGGCTGGGGGCACGTCACCTCCACCGATCTGCTGCACTGGCAGCACGAGCCGGTGGCGCTGTTGCCCACCGAAGCCTATGAGAGCCACGGCTGTTATTCGGGTTCGGCGGTGAGCGACGAACAGGGGCGTTTGACCCTCATCTACACCGGCAACGTCAAATACCCGGATGGCAGCCGCACCGCCTATCAGTGTCTGGCCCGCGCCGACGGTGCGGGCGGGTTTGCCAAGCTGGGGCCGGTGCTGGAGCTGCCGCAAGGCTACAGCGGCCATGTGCGGGACCCCAAGGTGTGGCACGACGGCCAACAGTGGCTGATGGTGCTGGGAGCGCGCACCCTGGACGACAGGGGCGAAGTGCTGCTCTATCGCGGCGAGACCCTGCAGAGCTGGCAGCTGGTGGGCCCCATCGCCGGTAGCGGGCACGGTGGTCTCGGTGAGTTTGGCTATATGTGGGAGTGCCCGGATCTCTTCCCGCTAGGGGATCGCCATGTGCTGATCAGCTGCCCGCAAGGGATTGCCCCGGCCGGAGAGGATTATCGCAACCTCTACCAGTGCGGTTGGCTGGCGGGCGATTTCGACGGCGAGCGCTTCGAGCACGGGGCTTTCTACGAGCTGGACCGGGGCTTCGAGTTCTATGCGCCGCAAACCACTCGAGACAGTCAGGGTCGCCGCCTCTTGTTTGGTTGGCTGGGGCTGCCGGAGGAGAACGAGATGAGCCAACCTACTGTCGCTCACGGCTGGATCCACCAGATGAGCTGCCCGCGGGAGCTGTTCTGGCAGGATGAGTGGCTCTGCCAGCGACCGGTGGCCGAGCTCGCGGCATTGAAGGGAGATCTGACCCGCTTCGAGGGGGCGCTCGGCGAATTTCCGGGGTTGGCCATCGACGCGGCCTGGCTCGATCTGGATCTCTGCGGGGAGGGGAGCCTCTGGTTCGGTGCCGTGGCCGAGCTGGTGTGGCAGCCGGGGCATATCACCTTGCGGCGCCAGAACTGGCAGAGCGGGGCGTGGGAGACCCGCAGCAGCCCTTGGTCTGGTGGGTGGATCACCGTCTTGTGTGATCGCTCCAGTCTGGAGTGTTTTATCGATGAGGGCCGCCACAGCCTGTCTGCGCGCTACTTCCCCGGAGAAAAGCCGCAACTTTCATCAGGTAACGGCGATGATGGCTGCAAAATTTGCCTCAATCACTGGCCGCTGTCGGCGTGCCTAGTACAATAGCCCGGTTCTAGTCAGCCGGGAGGCCAGGTGGAGAAGAAGAAACGGATCACGATTGCCCAGATTGCCGAACTGGCGGGGGTGTCCAAGGCGACCGCCAGTCTGGTGCTCAACGGGAAGAGTGCGGAGTACCGGATCGCCGACGATACCCGCAAGCGCATTCAGGCGGTGGCGGATGAGTGCCACTACCTGCCGAGCTTTCACGCCCGCTCCCTGCGCGAGACCCGCAGTTACACCTGGGGTTTGGTGATCCCCGATCTCACCAATTTCGGTTTTGCCCGCATCGCCCGTGCTCTCGAGGCCCACTGTCGGGAGGCGGGCATCCAGCTGCTGATTGCCTGCTCCGAGGATGATCCCGCCCTCGAGCAGCGGGTGGTGGACAACCTCATCAGCCGTCAGGTGGATGGGCTGATTGTCGCCTCCAGCGGCCACAGCGATGACATCTATGCTCGCATTCACGACCGCCTGCCGGTGGTACAGCTCGACCGCCACATCGGTGAGTCGCGCCTGCCCATGGTGATCTCCGATGCCTGCAAGGCTACCGCCGAGCTGGTGCGGGATATGGCCAGCGAGTGTGGCGAGGAGATCTACTACGTCGGCGGTTTGCTGGATCTCTCCCCCAGCCGCCACCGGCTGGCGGGCTATGAGCTGGGGCTCCATCGCGCCGGTTTTGAAGCCGATGCAATCCGGGTGCGCCATCGCGATTATCAGCCGAGCTCCGGTTATCAGCTGATGGCCGAGCTGGTGGCAGAGTTGGGGGCGCCACCCAAGGGGCTCTTTACCGCCTCCTTTACCCTGCTGGAGGGTGTACTGCGCTACCTCAACGAGGCGGGACTGATGGAGACGGGCATGCGGCTGTGTACCTTCGATGATCACGACCTGCTCGACTGCATTCCCATGCGCATCGACTCGGTGGCGCAGGATTGTCCGGCGCTAGCCCGTGCCGCTTTCGAGCTGATGCAGCAACTGATTGCAGGTAATCCCCCGGCGCAGACCGCCCTGGTGATCAACCCCCGGGTGCGCTGGCGCAGTCGCCGCTAGTTACGCCGGTTCGCCCATCCCATGTGAGAAAGCCCCGCCATTGCTGGCGGGGCTTTTTGCTGTTGGCCGATGGTGCCGTTCCTCTGACCGAGAGATCAATCGGTGGTACTGGTCCGCCAGAACACCTGCTTGATATGGGGGTGGATGGCCAGTTTTTGCATCAGGGCATCCAGCTCGTCGCCATTAATGGAGGTGGCGAGCAGCACTGCCGAGATCTCCAGATCCCCCGCACCGAACGGCTCGATATCGAGCTCACTCATGGGATAGTTGGCCTGTTCCAGCATCTCCTCGAGCCAGTGCAGCACCTCCTTTTGATGCTCGCGCTGGGTCAGCGCCGTCACCTTGTAGGTCACTTCGGTGTCGGTATTGTCCACTGGACGACGATTGATCTGATTGACCAGCGGGCGCAGCAGGGTGTTGGCTGCCAGCACGAACAGGGCCCCCAGAATCGCCTCCATGGCCAGCCCGGCGCCACAGGCGGCGCCGACGGCGGCCACGCCCCAGAGGGTGGCGGCGGTGTTGATGCCGCGGATATTGCCCGACTCGCGCATGATGACACCTGCGCCGAGAAAACCGATGCCGGAGACGATATAGGCCACCACATGGACCACGTTGTAGTTGCCGCCGTGCAGGTCATAGATGCGCTGGGCCAGACTGACGAACAGGGCGGCCCCCACGGCGACCAGCACGTTGGTGCGCAGGCCCGCGGTACGTTGGCGGTACTGGCGCTCCAGCCCGACCAGACTGCCGAGCACAAAGGCGAGCAGCAGGCTGGCCAGAGTGTCGAGCAGGGAGATCATGTCAATTTGTTGCCACATCTTCATGGCGTACTCCTTCTGATAAGGGCTGGCTTGGCGCCATCCATGATGACACGCTGGGTGGCGGATGGATCAGGGGATGATTGCGCGGATGGCCAGCAGAAAAACAACACTGCGCGCCCGCACTCGGGCTCCTGGGGTGCGAGCCGAGCAGAGGCGCGAACATGAACGGCGGATCGGTGACCCGATCCGCCGCGGTGCAAGCTGTCGCTCACGACAGGGGGCCAGCGTGGCTGGCCCCTTTCACTGTGGTTAACGCAGGTGTGCGGTCAGTTGAACTCGGGATCGCAGTCGATGCGCGGGCGCAGTTGCCAGCGCACCGGATGTGCCACCCCGACCTGATGAACAAACTGCACCAGATAGCGGCGCTGGGGCGGGGTGCACTGCAGGTTGAGCACCAGCTCACGCCCGCCGCTGCGACCCGGCTTTATCGATTGCATCGGTTGCAGCCCCGCCGGTTGCAGGGTGTGGTTCACCATATCCAGCACCTGCTCCATATCGGCGCGATCCTCGCAGCGGATCTGCAGCCGGTAGTGGTGCTGGCGCTGTTTGCCGCCCAGCCAGCGTGGCAGCATGCCACGGCCGAGCTTGCTCAGCAGAGGGTGAGCCCGGGTAGCAACGGAACCTGTTGCGACCGTGGGATCCGCAGCCGGTTTGATTGAGATAAAGCGCATAGCAGCCTCCTTGTGGGAAGCAGAAACTATGCAGGCATGACGGCCATGGCTTTTGGCCAATGGTCACCAGACGTCAAGTGTAAAAAGAGAAGAGGGGAGTGGATTTCCGCTTCTCGCAGGGCTGCGAGCATGCGGCAGAGAAAGACCTGCGGCTAGCTCGCGACCTTGGTACCGGCTGACAGGGCCGGTCTACAACTGTCACTTGATGAGTTGCCCACTGATGGTCTCCGCTATTGATAAGAGGCTCGAATGATAGCCGAGGCGGCAGGCAGGGTAAACCCCGCGCCACCCGCAGCAACATCTTGAAACATAATCGAAAGCCCCGTTTTGCCGCATCAAGCCGCTAAAAGCTGACCCGGTTATTTCAGTCCCATCCGTTTGAGGATCATTGCAGCCGGGCAGAAACCGGTGAACGCACTCTGGATCAGGTTGACCCCGACAAAGGCGCTTAACCAGACAAAGCCCGGATGAACCCAGGTGGTAAGGATCAGCGAGAGCAGCAACATGCAGCCCGCGACGATTCTGACTCCGTTATCTACAGTCATGACTATCTCCCTATCTACTTTAGGTATTGCTAATTTAGCGTTGTTTTATACAATAAAACAAATATCAGCAATTGCTAATTTACTCTTATGAGCCAATTCGACCAGATGAACAGACATGCGACAGCTGCCGCCTCCCTGCTCAAGGCGTTGGCTCATCCCGAACGCCTGATGGTGCTCTGCCAGCTAGTGGAGGGGGAGAAGGGGGTCGGAGAGCTGCTGGCCCACAGCCAGCTGGGGCAGTCGGCCTTCTCCCAGCAACTTTCGGTATTGAAGCGCCAGGGCCTTATCCGTTCGCGCAAGGTCTCCCAGCAGATCTACTACTCGCTGGTGAGCGAGGCGGCCGCCGATGTGCTGGGGGCGCTGCAAACCCATTTTTGTCACTCAGAAAATAAGGAATCTTGATGATGGAAAGCCAATGGCTGCTCTCTTTGGGCGGCGGCATGCTGGCGGGGCTGTCGGCCCTGATCCTGATGTTGTTCAACGGCCGGGTGGCCGGGATCAGCGGCATTCTGGCCGGTGCCTTGCAACACCGCGCGCCGTGGCGGGTGCTGTTTCTGCTGGGGCTCGGGGCGGGCGCCTGGCTGGCGCTGACCCTGGGTTGGGCCACCATGCCTGCATTCACTACCCTGCCCGGCTGGCCGGTAGTACTGCTGGCCGGTCTGCTGGTCGGCATCGGTACCCGTCTTGGCAATGGCTGCACCAGCGGCCACGGCATCTGCGGCATGGGGCGGCTCTCCCGGCGCTCCATCGTCGCCACCCTGACCTTTATGGCGGCAGGCTTTATCACCGTCTTCGTCACTCATCATCTGCTGTAAGGGGCTGATCGCCATGAAGTTGCTGACAAGTTTGTTTGCGGGCCTGTTGTTTGGACTGGGGATGGCCATCTCCGGCATGGTGGATCCCGCCCGGGTCACCGGTTTTCTCGATCTGGCCGGGGCCTGGGATCCCAGCCTCGCCTTCGTGATGGGGGGCGCCCTGCTGGTCTTTATGCCGGGTTATGTTCTGCTGGTGAAATCCCGTCGCCATAGCGTGCTGGGTGAGCCCATCGCCGCCGTACCGGACCCCAAGCTGGATCGCCGGCTGATCGGCGGGGCCGCGCTGTTTGGCATCGGCTGGGGGCTGGTGGGCATCTGCCCGGGGCCAGCTCTGAGTCTCATTTCCAGCGGGCAGCCCATGATAATGTTGTTTATCGCGGCCATGGTGGCCGGGATCTTGCTGTTTGACAGAGGGCTGGCCAAGGTGCTGGCTCGGGGAAAGGATAAGGTGCGCCAGTCCCATACCGCCTGATCCCGCGAAGTGACTGATGATGCCAGGGAAGGAGAGTGATGATGGAAAAGATCCGGTTGCTGGGGCTCACCTTGTTGGTGATGACATCGCAGGCCATGACATCCACCCAGGCCCTGGCCGCACAAGGGGAGCCGGTGGCCCCGCTGACTGTTGTTTCGCTGACAGAGTCCTTGCTGACAGTATCGCCACAGCCGGTGACCGACTGGCTGACGCTGGATGGCACCGTCACTGCCATCAATCAGGGGACGGTGGCGGCCCAGACCAGCGGCCGGGTCTCTCGTATGTTGGTGGATGTGAACGATCAGGTGCAGGCGGGGCAACCGCTGCTGGAGATCAGCGGCAAGGAGCAGTTTGCCGCCGTCACGGGTGCCGAGGCGCGGCTGGCGCGGGCGCAGGCTCAGCAAGTGGAAGCCGAGCGCCAGCTCGCCCGCTTTCAGGCGCTGATTGCCAAGGGGGTGATCACCCGCGCCCAGCTCGATAATGCCCAGGCGACTGATCGCGCCGCCCGCGCCGAGGTGAACGCTGCCGATGCGGCTCTCACTCAGGCCCGCGAGGCCTACGGTTATACCCGCATTCTGGCCCCTTACGCCGGAGTGGTGACCAAACGGCTGGTAGAGCTGGGGGAGACAGTCGCCCCCGGTACCCCGCTGCTCTCCGGCTTCTCTCTAGACACCTTGCGGGTGGAGGCGGAGTTGCCCCAATCTGCCCTGACGCTCGCTCGTGAGCCTGCGGATGTGCAGGTGCTGCTGCCCGATGGCAAGTCTGTCACCCCGGTCAAATTGACCCGCTTCAACTATGCCGACAGCCAGAGCCATGCCTTCAGGTTGCGCCTCGATTTGCCGCCGCAAACTGCCGGGGTATTGCCCGGTATGTGGCTCAAGGTGCAGCTCAAACAGGGTGCACGTCAGGTGTTGCAGGTGCCGGATCGCGCCCTGCTGCGGCAAGGGGAGTTCAACGGCGTCTATCTGCAGCAGCCCGCTGGCAGGGCCCTGACGCCGGTGCGGGTCGGTCACTGCCTCGAGGGGCTGTGCGAGATCCTGGCCGGGCTGCAAGCCGGTGACAAGCTGGCCCCCGATGCCTGGGCGCAGCAGCAGGAGGTGGCCCATGAGTAGCGAGCTGAACGGCAACAGGGAGAGGCTGGGACCTGCCGGTCGGCTGGCGGCGCTGTTTCAGGGCTCGGCCATCACTCCGCTGCTGGCGCTGGTGGGGCTGCTGCTCGGTCTGTTTGCTGTGCTGGTGACCCCCAAGGAGGAGGAGCCGCAGATCGATGTTACCTTCGCCGATGTCTATATCCCCTTCCCGGGAGCCACTCCGGCTGAAGTGGCCTCTCTCGTTACCACCCCTGCCGAGCAGGTGGTCTCCCAGATAAAGGGAATTGATACCCTCTACTCTTTTTCCCAACCCGATGGCGCCCTGCTGGTGGTGGTGTTCAAGGTGGGGGTGAGCCGCGAGCAGGCCATCGTCGATCTCAACAACCAGCTCGACTCCAACCGCGACTGGTTGCCACAGGGGATTGGAGTCGGTCAGCCGCTGGTGAAACCCCGGGGGATCGATGATGTCCCCATCGTCAGTTTGACCTTATGGAGTAAAGAGGGGATCAAGCAACTGGGGGCACCCGAGCTGACCCGGGTCGCCCATGAGCTGGAGACCGAACTCAAGCGCATTCCCGGTACCCGCGATATCTACACGCTGGGCAGTCAGAGCGCCGTGCTGCAGGTGATGCCGGATCCGGCGGCCCTCAGCGCCCACGGCATCAGCTGGGGCGAGCTGAGTCAGCGCCTTTCGGCCGCCAATCAGCTGGGCCCGACACAGGCCATCGAGCAGGACAACAGTGAGATCAAGGTACAGGTGGGGCAGTTCCTGCAAAGCGAGCAGGAGGCCCGCGAGCTGGTGGTGGGGCTGCACGACGGCAAGCCGGTCTATCTGGGGGAGGTGGCCAGGGTCTCTCTGGGTCAGGAGACCCCGACCAAGCGCAGTTGGATGGGGCAGGGGGATCGCAGCTATCCGGCGGTGACGCTGGCCATCGGCAAGCAGCCCGGTCAGAACGCGGTCGATGTGGCCAAGCGGGTGGAGGCGCGGGTCGAGAGTTTGCAGAACCGGCTGATCCCTGCCGGGGTCGAGGTGACGGTGACCCGGGACTACGGCGTCACCGCCGAGACCAAATCCAACACCCTCATTGGCAAGCTGATTTTTGCCACCACGGCGGTGGTGCTGCTGGTGCTGGTGAGCATGGGCTGGCGCGAGGCGCTGGTAGTGGGCGTTGCCATCGTCATCACCCTGGCTCTGACCCTGTTTGCCAGCTGGGCCTGGGGCTTTACCCTCAACCGGGTGTCGTTGTTTGCGCTGATCTTCTCCATCGGCATTCTGGTGGATGACGCCATCGTGGTGGTGGAGAACATCCACCGCCATCGCGGTTTGGGCAAGGGGCCGCTCAAGGATCTGATTCCGGGGGCGGTGGACGAGGTGGGGGGGCCGACCATACTGGCGACCCTGACCGTGATCGCGGCCCTGCTGCCGATGGCCTTTGTCAGTGGCCTGATGGGCCCCTACATGAGCCCCATCCCCATCAATGCCAGCATGGGGATGCTCATCTCCCTGCTGGTGGCCTTTATCTTCTCCCCCTGGCTGGCGAGCCATTTGCTCAAGGGGGAGGTGCACGGTGCCCACGGCGAGGCCAAGGCTGGCCTCTTTCACCGGCTGATGACCCCTTTTCTGATCGGTGATGGCGCCAAGCGCGCCAGACGCAAACTCTGGCTGGTGGTGTTGCTACTGGTCGGGGCGGCTGCCGCCATGCCGGTGGTGCAGTGGGTGGTGCTCAAAATGCTCCCCTTTGACAACAAGTCGGAATTTCAGCTGGTGCTTGATATGCCAGAGGGGGCAACTCTGGAGCAGACCGAGCGCACCCTGCTGGCGGTCGGGAGGGAGCTTGCCAAGGTGGAGGAGGTGAAGGATTACCAGATCTATGCAGGTACCGCCGCCCCCATCAACTTCAACGGGTTGGTGCGCCACTACTTTATCCGCAGCGGCGCCAATGTGGGGGATATTCAGGTCAATCTGGTGGACAAGCATGAGCGCCATCGCAGCAGCCACCAAATTGCCCAATCGGTGCGGGCGCCGCTGCAGGCCATCGCCAGTGCGGCAGGGGGCAACCTCAAGGTGGTGGAGGTGCCCCCCGGCCCGCCGGTCTGGTCACCCATAGTCGCGGAAGTGTATGGCCCGACGCCTGCCGCCCGCGAAGCGGCGGCGCGCGCCGTACAGGCCCGTTTTGTGGCCACCGCGGATCTGGTGGATGTCGACATCTATCTGACCGACCCGCAGCCCAAGTGGCGGCTGGAGGTGGATCGCAGCAAGGCGGCCCTGCTCGGGGTCGATCTCGGGGTTCTGGTGAGCACCCTCAATGGCGGGGTGGGTTATCAGGATGCCAGCTGGCTGCAGGGGCACGGCGCCAAGTATCCGGTGCCGATCCGCATCGAACTGGCTCCCGGTGACAAACGGGATCTGGCGGGCGTACTGGCCCTCAAGGTGCGCAGCCAGAGCGGCCAGTTGGTGCGGGTCTCCGAGCTGGTGAGTCGCCGTGATGAGGTGGCCCCCAGCTATATCATGCACAAGAACATGCAGCCCATGGTGATGGTGGTGGCCGACATGGGTGGCCATACCGACAGCCCGCTCTACGGCATGTTTGCCGCCGGTGCTGAGATCGACCTGCCCCAATATTACGTGCAGCAGCCCGACAAGCTGGGGGAGGTGGCGCTGTTGTGGGACGGGGAGTGGAAGATTACCTACGAAACCTTCCGCGACATGGGCATCGCCTACGGGGTGGGGATGATCCTCATCTACCTGCTGGTGGTGGCCCAGTTCCGCTCCTATCTGGTGCCGCTCATCATCATGGCCCCCATTCCGCTCACCCTCATCGGGGTGATGCCGGGCCACGCCCTGCTGGGGGCTCAGTTTACCGCCACCTCGATGATCGGGATGATCGCCCTGGCCGGGATCATCGTACGCAACAGCATCCTGCTGGTGGACTTTATCGAGCAGCAGCGCAGCGCCGGAGTGGTGTTCGAGCAGGCAGTGATCGAAGCGGCGCAGGTGCGGGCCAAACCCATCATGCTGACGGCGTTGGCGGCGATGATCGGGGCCCTGTTTATCCTCGATGATCCCATCTTCAACGGACTGGCCATCAGTCTGATTTTCGGGATCCTGGTCTCCACACTGCTCACTCTGGTAGTGATACCCTTGCTCTACTATGCCCTGCTCTCCCGACGCTCATGACGGGAGTCACTAGCGAAAGGATGCGCGATGAAGAAAGGTTGGCTGTGGTGGGGAAGTGGCGCCGTGGTAGCGGTGGCTGCTCTGGCATGGTGGTGGCGACCGCAGCCGACGCCGATCAGGCTGGCCGAGGTCGGGCGGGGGGATGTGCTGGTCACCGTGGTCAACACCCGGGCTGGCACCATCAAATCCTGTCAGCGAGCCGGGCTCAGTCTGCCCGGTGGCGGCGTGGTGGAGCAGATCGCCGTCAAGGCCGGGGAGCGGGTAGCGCAGGGAGATCTGCTGCTGACCCTCTGGAGTGATGATATCCGCGCCGATCTCGATCGTGCCCGTGCCCAGCAAGCCCTTGGCAAGACCCAGCGCGAGGAGCGTTGCAGCGAGGCGGCCTACTACGAGCGGGAGGCCAACCGGCTGGCCACCTTGCTGGCCAAAAACCTTACCTCCCGCACCCTCGCCGAGCAGGCCCAGAATCTGGCCGATACCCGCCGCTATATCTGTCAGGCATCCCGTCAGCAGGAGCGGGTCAACGAGGCGCAGGTCGCTCAGGTGGAGGCCCGCTTGAGCGAGCGCCGCCTGCAGGCGCCGTTTGCCGGTGTGGTGGCGGAGGTCAACAGCAAGCTGGGCGAATACATGACCCCCTCACCGCCCGGAGTGGCCATGCCCCCCGTTATCGATCTTATCGACGATAACTGCCTCTATGTCTCTGCCCCCATCGATGAAGTGGATGCCGCTCGCCTCAAGGTGGGCCAGTCTGCCCGGGTACTGCTCGACGCCATGCCCGGCCGCGATTTTGCCGCCACCGTGACCCGCATCGCCCCCTATGTGAAGGAGCTGGAGAAGCAGGCCCGCACCGTCGAGGTGGAGGCATCGCTCACTGCCCTGCCCACTGACGTGCCCCTGCTTATCGGCTACAGTGCCGACCTTGAGGTCGAGGTGACCCGCGCCACCGATGTGTTGCGGGTAGCGGCCAGCAGCCGGGCCGACGATGGCAGCGTGCTGCGGCTGGAAGGGGATAAGCTGGTGCGGGTGGTGCCCCGCTGGGGCGTGGAGAACTGGAACTGGATTGAAGTCGCCGAGGGGCTCGCCGCCGGTGATCGGCTGGCAGCTCAGCCCGGACAGATTGTCGGGGAGGGCCCTTTCAGCGCCGCCACGGAGCAGCCGGATGAGTGATCTCATTCGCCTCGAGGCCGTCAGCCGTCGTTTCACTCTGGGGGGAAGCGAGGTGGCCGCCCTCGACCGCGTATCCCTGCGGGTTGCCGAGGGGGAGTATCTGGCGGTGATGGGCCCCTCGGGCTCCGGCAAATCGACCCTGCTCAATGTGCTGGGGCTGCTGGATCGGCCCGATGAGGGGCGCTACTGGCTGGGGGGAGAGGACACCGCCACCCTGTCAGAACCGGCGCTGGCCCAGCTGCGCGGCCATCGCATCGGTTTCGTGTTCCAGTCGTTTCACCTGATCTCCCGCCTCACCGCCCGTGAAAACGTCGAGCTGCCGCTGATGCTGTGCGGGATCGCCCCCGCCGAGCGCCATCGTCGCAGCCAACGACTGCTGGGGGAGCTGGGGCTGGAGAACCGGGCCGGACACCGCCCTGCCGAGCTCTCCGGCGGTCAGCGTCAGCGGGTGGCCATCGCTCGGGCCATGGCGATGGCGCCGCGGCTGATCCTGGCCGACGAGCCCACCGGCAATCTCGACTCCCGCTCCGGGGAGGAGGTGATTACCCTGCTGGAGGGGCTCAACCGGGAGCAGGGGATCACGCTGGTGGTGGTGACTCACGACCCGCGCCTCGGTGAGCGGGCGGGCAGGCGGATCCTGATGAACGATGGCCATATCAATACTGATAGCGGCGGGGGCTGAATGCGGCGGCCCGATGTTATCCGCTTTGCCGCCGTGGCCCTGCTGCGTCAGCGTTCACGGGCGCTGGTGCTGATCCTGGCGGTGAGTCTGAGCGTCACCTCAGTGCTGCTGCTCACCGCGTTGGGGGAGGGGGCGAGACGCTATGTGGCCGACCAGTTCAGCTCCCTTGGCAAGGATCTGCTGGTGATGTTCCCCGGCCGCAAGGAGACCACCGGTGGGCTGCCGCCGGTCACCGGCAACAGCCTGCGGCAGATCACCCTCGATGACATGCACTATCTTGGCCAGCATCAGCCCAAGGTGCGGCTGGTGCCACTGGTGATGGGCTTTGCCGAGGCCAAACAGGGGGCGCGGCTGCGCCAGACCATGCTGCTTGGCAGCAGCAACGGGTTGCGCGATACCCACGGGCTGGAACTGCTCTCCGGCCGCTGGCTACCGGGGGATGCCGCAGAGGATCGACCGGTCGTCCTGCTCGGGGCCGTGGTGGCCCGGGAGCTGTTTGGTCAGGCCGATCCGGTCGGCCAGTGGCTGCGTTTTGACAATCGTCGCTTTCGTGTGGTGGGGGTCTTCACCAGCCAGAGCAGCAATCTGGGGATGGACATGGCTGAAGCCGCGCTGATCCCGGTTGGCAGCGCCATGCGGCTGTTCAATACCGAGGGGCTGTTTCGGCTGCTGATCCAGCCGCTGGCGGGGCAAGCTGTGCCCCCGCTGGTCAAGCGACTGGAGCAGCTGATGCAGGCGCGCCACGGGGTGCTCGATGTGACTCTGGTAAGGCGCGACGCCATGCTGGCCACCTTCTCCACCATTCTCTCGACCCTCACCCTGGCGGTTGCCGGCATCGGTGCCATCAGCCTGCTGGTCTCAGGCATCATGATGATGAATCTGGCGCTGATCAGCACCCGCCAGCGCACTGGCGAGATCGGCCTGCTCAAGGCGCTGGGGGCCGACAGTCGCCAGATCCGCCAGCTGTTTTTGTGGGAGGCACTGCTGCTGAGCGGCAGTGGCGCACTGTTTGGCACGGCCCTGGGTTATGCCCTGGTGGCCCTTGCCGCGCTGATCTGGCCCAGTTTTCCGGTGGCGGTCCCTCTGCTCGCGACCCTCTGCACCATACCGGCGGCCCTGCTGACCGGGCTGTTTTTTAGCTGGCTGCCCGCTTCCCGGGCGGCAAGACAAGATCCGGTCAGCAGCCTGCGCAGCGGGCAATGGAGTGGTGGCTGATGCGCCTCGCTGATCTGCTGTTCTGGTTGTGGCGCGCCTTGCTGGCAGGACGCAGTCGCAGCTTGCTGTCGGCGCTGGGCATCGCCATCGGGATCGCCTCGGTGACCCTGCTCACCGGTATTGGCGAGGGGCTCAGGCTCTATCTGCTCGACAGTTTCTCCCAATTCGGCACCCGCTTGATCGCCGTGACCCCGGGCAAGACCGAAACCGCCGGTGGCCCGCCCGGCATCCTCTCCAGCAGCCGTCCCCTGCTGCTGGAGGATGCCGACGCCCTTGCCAGATTGCCGGGTATCGAAGCTGCGCTCCCTGTGGTGCAGGGGCAGGGGGAGGTGCGCAGCCGTGGACTGACTCGCAGCACCGCCATTCTGGGCACAGGTTCGGCGGCGCTCTCCGGCTGGCGACTCACCCTGGTGCAGGGGCGTTTTCTGCCCGCAGATGACAGTGCCATGCCTCGTGCCTATGCGGTGCTGGGCTCCAAGGTGGCGGCTGAGCTGTTCCCCGGCGGCGATGGGCCGGGGAGCCTGCTGCGGGCCGGTGATCGCCGTTTTCGGGTGGCCGGGGTGCTGGCCCCCAAAGGGCAATTTCTCGGCTTTGATCTGGACGACATGATCTATCTGCCCGCCGCCCACGCTCAGGCGCTGTTCAACAAGGAGGGGTTGCAGGAGATCGATGTTATCTATCGCGCCGGGCAGACGGAGGCCGAGATCACCGCCCAGATCCGGCGAGTGTTGATCGCCCGCCACGGCGCCGAGGATTTCACCCTCACCTCCCAGCAGGACATGCTGACCAGCCTCGACAAGATCCTCTCCATCATCAAGCTGGCGGTTGGTGGGCTCGGTATTATCTCGCTGCTGATCGGGGCGGTCGGCATCTTCAGCATCATGAGCATCGCCCAGCAGGAGCGGATCCCCGAAGTGGGCTTGCTGATGGCGCTGGGCTGCCCACGGCGCCGCATCCTGCTGTTGTTCCTGCTGGAAGCCGTGGTGCTGGCACTGTTGGGTGGGGCCATGGGGCTGGCCCTGCTCGGGGTGCTCAAGCTGCTGTTCGCATTGCTGGCGGCTGGGTTGCCGCTCACCCTCCATCCTCTCTATCTGTTGCTGGCGCTCGGTTGCAGCGCCCTGGTCGGTCTGCTGGCCGGGGTCGCCCCCGCGTTGCGGGCGGTGCGTCTCGACCCCGTGGTTGCCCTGCGCGGGGATTAGGCGACCGATCTCTGCGATCGGCAAGCTGCGCTCGGGTCTGAACAGGGGGACTAGGCGACCACTTCCGGGACTGATACGTTGCGCTCTGGCCTGAACAAGGGGAAGTAGCGGCGATCTGCTTGACTCATGTGGCCGACCACCAGCTCCTGAATGATGAAGTTGAGCAGTTCGTCGTTGCCCAGTGTCCCCGCTTTGGCGGCGTGCAGCAGCTGGTCCGCCTTGTTGAGCAGGCGCTGGTGATCCTGATGGTGGCTGACGAGCTCCCGATAGTCGAACTCCGCCAGCATCTGCTCTTCAAAGGCGAAGTGATGACGGGCCATCTCGAACAGGCTCTCCAGACTCTCCAGAAACGGGGCCGGGTTGTCGTGCTGATCTTTCATCCGCTCCAGCAGCCGGTTGGTCAGCACGAACAACTGGCGATGCTCGGCATCGATGCGCGGGTGACCGCACTCGTGGCCGGGTTGCCACAGCAGGGCGCCCTGCGCAGGATCAAGGCCTGCGGTAAAGAGGCAGACCCGGCCGCGGCCGCGATTTTTCGCCTGATACATGGCCTGATCGGCGTGGTGCATCAGGGTCTTGGCATCCTCCCCGTGCTCGGGATAGAGCGCCAGCCCGATACTGCTGGAGATGAGCAGCTCCTGCCCCTCCAGCTGGAACGGATGGCGCAGCTGCTGGTGCAGCTTGTCGGCCACCGCCAGCACTTCATCGCCGCTCTCCGGCAGCAAAATGACGAACTCGTCGCCCCCCAGCCGCGCCACCAGATCCTGTTTGCGCACGCAGTGGCTCATCCGCTCGGCCACCAGATTGAGCAGAATATCCCCGGTCTCATGGCCGAAGGTGTCGTTGATCGGCTTGAAGTGATCGAGATCGATAAACATCAATGCCAGCGGACGGGGCGCTTCCTGCTCCAGCAGCTCCTTGAGCCGTTGCTGCAGCAAGCGGCGATTGGGCAGCCCGGTGAGGGGGTCGTAGAAGGCGAGGCGACGCATCATCTCCTCCCGCGCCGCCCGCTCGGTGATATCCCGGGTAACCCCGAGGATCGACTCCGGTTGGGCCTGGTGGTTGCCATGGAGGGTGGTGATGGTCTCGGTCGCCACCAGATGGCCATCCTTGTGGCGCAGCTGGGTGCGAATGACCCGGCGGGTCTGGTCGTGCTCACCCCGCTGCCAGGCCTCCAGGGTGGCGGAGATCTCCTCGCGCAGCAGTTGCCTTGAGGCCTCTGGTAGTAGCTGTTTGAGGGGCAGGGCAAACAGCTCGGGCGCTTCGTAGCCGCTCAGGGGGGCGATGGCCGGGCTGACATAGCGAAAGCGCAAACTGGCGGCATCCATGGTCCAGATCACATCGGCGCTGTTTTCCGCCACGAAGCGGTAGTGCTGCTCGCTCTGGGCCAGTTCACGGGTCAGCCGCTGGCGATCCCGCGCCTCCTGACGCAGGCGCAGATAGAGGTGCAAGAAGATGCCGAGCAGGGTCATCAGGGTAAAGGTGATGAGCATGGCCACCGCCACGCTCTTGTCGAGCAGCTGCCGTTGCTGGCGCAGCCGCTCCTGCGCCGGGTCGTAGATAAAGCGGTCGAGGTTGGGCAATACCGTGAGCAGGCCCGCCTCCAGATAGGTTTTGGCGATCTGCAGCCAACGCTCCTGCTGCATGTAACCCGGTTCGATAAGATCCGGCTGCATCAGCTCTCTGGTCTCGCGGGCCTCGAACTCCAGCTGTTCACGGCCAGCACCGCTCGGGTACTGCTCCATGATCAGGTTGATCATCTCTTCGGGGTTGTCCATCGCATAGCGCCACCCCTTGAGGCTGGCCTGCTGGAAGGCGTAGACCCGATCCTGTCGGGTGATCAGCTCCCGCTCGGAGGTAAACAGGTTGTCGCCGTAAAAGTCGAAGTCGATGGTGCGCGGACTGAAGACCCGATAGGGGATCCCTTTTTGCTGCAGATTGAAGGGCTCGGTGGAGCTATAGGCGCTGATGGCATCCACCTCGCCAGCCAGCAGTGCCTGCACCCCCTGCTTGTAGGGGAGAGTGACCCAGTCGCGGCTGCGGGTCTGGTGGGTGAGGTAGGTCAGCAGCTCGTTGGAGCCCGCCTCCAGCATCAGCCGCTTGTTGGCCAAATCGGCCGGGTTGCGAATATCTGGCCGATCCAGGGTGAGCAGGACCAGCGGCGAGTGCTGCAGCACGGCGGCGAGCACCACCACCGGACGACCGGCAGCCCGATCCAGCAGCAGATCACTGCCGCTGATACCAAAATGGGCCTTTCCCGAGATCACCTCGCTGACCACATCGGTGCGGGAGTCCGCTTCTCGCAGGGTGACCTGCAGACCGGCCTCCCGATAAAATCCCTTGGCGATGGCCGCGTAGTAACCGGCAAACTGGAACTGGTGTTGCCACGGCAACTGGACGATGACCTGCTCGCTGGCTCGCACGGGGGGAGAGGTCAGGGTGGCGATGACCATACCGACCAGCAGTGGCAAAAACCAGCTGAGGCGCTGGCGGGGGGCTGCGTGTGCCGTCATACAACTCTTCTCTGGGGAGGGGGTGTCAAAGCTGGGTTCAAGCAATTTTTGGTAACCTGCAAAGGGAAAAAGGCGTTCGTAATGGGGAATTGGAGGTATAGAAAATCATTTTTGTGTCGTTCATCACACGGGATGGATACATGCCGTTTTTTTGCAAGTTATGTGACCAATAAGAGAGTCATATGGCCTATCGAAGTGGTCGCATTCTAGCCATTTTGTTCCGTTTTTATCGTTGCCATTGTGGCTTAACTGCATTTTTCCTGTGGTTGCACGTCAAGCTGTGTCGTTATATCAATAGATACTTTTACGGGGCGGTCAGGTGTGACGCAAATGTGTCGCAGCTGCTGCGCACCGGTTAATCTGCAACGGGTCAGTGATAGCCTCCGTCAGTGTTATCATGCTGCTCCCTGTTCCGGATAAGGTCCTTTTATGTCCCGTTTGCGTCTGCTTGTCTCCGACTCTCACGATCCCCTGTTCAATCTGGCCGTCGAGGAGTGCATCTTCCGCCAGATGGACCCCGGCCAGCGGGTGCTGTTCCTTTGGCGCAACGCCAATACCGTGGTGATCGGCCGCGCCCAGAATCCGTGGAAGGAGTGCAATACCCGCCGGATGGAGGAGGATGGCGTGACCCTGGCGCGCCGCAGCAGTGGTGGCGGTGCCGTGTTCCACGACCTTGGCAACAGCTGCTTTACCTTCATGGCGGGCAAGCCGGAGTATGACAAGAGCATCTCCACCGCCATTGTGCTGGACGGGCTCAAGCGGTTGGGGATAGAGGCGTTTGCCTCCGGTCGCAACGATCTGCTGGTCGCCACCCCGGACGGGGAGCGCAAGGTATCGGGCTCCGCCTACAGGGAGACCCTGGATCGCGGGTTTCACCACGGCACCCTGCTGCTGGATGCCGATCTCGGCCGTCTGGCCAACTACCTCAACCCCGACCCTAAGAAGCTGGCGGCCAAGGGGATCACCTCGGTGCGCGGCCGAGTGGCCAATCTGTGCGAACTGCTGCCGGGGATCGACCATCAACAGGTGGGCGAGGCGCTTGCCGAGGCGTTCTTCCACCATTACGGCGCGCGAGTTGAGCCCGAGCATATCTCCCCCGCGCAGATGCCGGATCTGCCGGGCTTTGCCGAGACCTTCGCCCGCCAGCTCAGCTGGGAGTGGAACTACGGCCATGCCCCGGCTTTCAGCCATCTGCTGGAGGAGCGGTTCAGCTGGGGCGGGGTGGAGCTGCACTTTGATGTGGAGAAAGGGGCCATCACCCGGGCGCAGCTGTTCAGCGATACCCTGGAGCCAGCTCCGTTTGATCTGCTGGCGGCCGAGCTGGCGGGTTGCGGCTATCGGCCGGACGCCGTTGCCGCTCGCCTGCAGCCCTGGCTGGCGGCCTTCCCGCAGCAGCAGTGCGAGCTGGCGGAGTTTGCCGAGTGGCTGTTGGCCTCCCTGCGTTGAGGGTGGTGCTGCGCTGATGGCGGTCTGGTAGTAAGGGCTCTGTCAGCTAGGATGGGAGCAAGATCACGAAATATAAAGAGGCGCCTCAAAGGCGCCTTTTTGCCAGCCCTTGTCATGGCTGATACATGACAAAAAGTAGGGTAGACCATTAGATATTGTCGCTGTCGGCCCCTCTGGTACAGGGGTATAACGGCCGCACATTTGCTGTACTAATGGTATAAAAATGAGTGACTTAGTTTATCTGAAAGACGAAAGCGTCAATGCCGTCCACCCCGATTTTTCCGCCCGTTTCGCCACAGTCAAAGCCAATTTTTTCTCGCGCAATCCCGATCTCTGGCCCGTTTTTCGCGAACCCGGATTTGCCACCCTCAACGAATTTCGTGCCCGTGGCCTGGCACCGGATGCCCGCCTGAACGCCTGGCCAGATGGCCGCGCACGCCTTGCCGATCTCTGCGAGACCATGCCGGTGCCCGCCACCATGCGCACCCCGGGCGAGCCGATGGCCGAGCTGCTGTTTGCCGCTGCCCTGTCGAAGGATTGGGAGAACCCCTCCAGCGTCGAGAACGTCATCACCATGTCGGCGGATCCCGCCATCTACGGCGCCCAGCTGGGCATTCTGGCCAACCCCAATCTGGTCTACTCCGAATATGCCGGGGTGGCCGAGGAGCTTGAGAAGAAAGTAGTGCGCCAGATAGCGTTGCTGGCGGGTTATGACCCCGAGCGGGCCACCGGCATCTTCACCCAGGGGGGGACCTTCTGTAACCTCTACGGCTACCTGCTCGGCATTCGCAAAAGCTTGCCCGAGGCCAAGCACAAGGGGCTCGGCCACTATCAGGATTACCGCATCATCAACTCCCAGGGCGGTCACTACTCCAACATCACCAACCTCTCCCTGCTTGGGGTCGATATCGAGAACAAGACCATCCGGATTCAGGTCGGCGAGAACAATGACATCGATCTTGACCACCTCGAGCGCACCCTGACCGCCTGCTTCGCCCTGAAGCACGTGGTACCCACCATCATGCTCACCATGGGCACCACCGACACCTTCGGGGTGGATCAGGTCAAGCCGGTGTTCGAGCTGCGCAATCGCCTCTGCGAGCAGTTCGAGGTGGCGGTCAAACCGCACATCCACGTCGACGCCGCCATCGGCTGGTCGATGATCTTCTTTTTGGATTACGATTTTGCCGCCAACCCTCTTGCCATCAACAGCGCGACTCTGGCGGGGATCGAGCGCAACGTGGCACGCTTTGCCGAGCTGAAATATGCCGACTCCTTCACTGTCGACTTCCAGAAGTGGGGCTATGTGCCCTACACCTCCAGTCTGGTGATGATCAAGGAGCAGGATGACCTCAAGGCGATGGAGAATGACCCGGAGAACTTCTCCTACTTTGAGCGGGACATTCAGGGCCAGACCCACCTGCAATCCACCATCGAGTGCTCCCGTGGCGCGAGCGGTCTGTTCGGCGCCTATGCCGCCCTCAACTATATGGGGGTGGAGGGTTATCGCACCGTGCTGGCCCACTGCCTGCAAAATGCCAACTACTTCCGCTTCCGGTTAAGCCAGCTCGGCAACGTCAAGCTGGTGGCGCAGGAGAATCAGGGGCCGAGCGTCGGCTTCAAGATCTACAACCCCGAGTGGGTGAGCGACCCGGAGGCCGAGTTCGCCTTCGAGCTGGCCCGCTCCAGCGATCCTGCCTACAAGTCCCGCTTGCAGCGCAACACCGACTACCACCGTAGCCAGTTCAAGGGGCGCGGCAAGGTAGGGCTCTACACCAACTGGGTGGAGGCGGTAGCTCACTCCGACTATGACTCCCGCGGCAAGTACTCCTACATCGCCGGGGAGAAGGCAGTCTTTATGAACCCCGCCTGCACCCGCGAGCAGATCGACGCCTTTATCGACCATATTCGCGGTTGATGGCGGTCGCCCTGACTGCCGAACGCGGCTAATAGTGGCCTGTGGTGGTTGGGGGTATCACGCCAACAAGATAAACAAAGGGCAAGCCAGCTGGCTTGCCCTTTGTTTTTACGGCTGTGGTGCTGACGGTGGGAAAGCGGTGGAAAAGGCCGGGTTCAGAGGGCCAGCAACTGCTCGTTCTCGACAATCTCGCACCCGGCGGGCAGTTTCGAGAGGGCGATCATGGCGTGGGCCACCTGCTGGGCCTCGATGGCGCGCCAGCGGGCGAGCTTGCCCACCAGCAGCGGCCGAAACAGCGGGTAGATAGCCTGAAAGATCTGCTCAGAGCGGCGCGGTGGCTGGCGATCCCCCAGCAACATGGTTGGCCGCACGATGGCGAGTCGCGGCCAGGATTGGGCCAGCAGGGCCTGCTCCATCTCCCCCTTGGTACGCGGATAGAGGGCCGGTGAGCCTGCGCTGGCGCCCATGCTCGAGACCACGATCAGCCGCTGACAACCGTGGCGACGGGCCAGCTCGGCAAAGGCGAGCACATAGTCAAGGTCGACCCGACGAAACGCCTCGGCAGAGCCCGCCTCCTTGCGGGTGGTGCCGAGGGCACAGAAGGCGATGTCGACCGGGCGGGAGAGGGTGACGCTGGCCAGATCATCAAAATTGACCGGCAGCCAGTGGTGGGCCTCCTTGCCTGGCTTGCGACAGAGCAGGGTCAGTTCATGTTCGGCAGGCAGTTGCTGCAGCAGTTCGCGGCCGATAAGACCGCTGGCTCCGGCAATCAGGATCCGGCTCATGGGGATTCTCCCTGTGTCATTCGATGGTGTTGATGCCATGGTGGCTGCTCATCAGCATCAGTCAATTTGCGATCCGCTGCAATGGGGGGAGATGACATCGCATCGTCTGACAAGATAACGGGCAGGATATATAGCGTGGGGGCTGGATAAAACAAAACCGGCGCGAGGCCGGTTTTGCGGGATATCAGAGCGGGGTATTGAAGGCCGCTGGCAGCGGGAAGTCACCCGTCACCGTGGTGAGCCTCTCATTGGCGAAGGTGACGGTGAGCTCTTTACGCTCCTTGTCGCCGTGGCCCGGCTGGAATTCATAGAGGTAGTACCAGCTGTTGGGGTCAAAGCCGTCGCGCAGCATGGGGCTGCCCAGCACATAGCTGACCTGCTCGCGGGTCATCCCCTGGCGCAGTTTGTCGACCTGTTTTTGTTCCACATAGTTGCCCTGGGGAATATCAATGCGATAGACCAGGCTGCAACCGGAGAGGGTGAGGGCGGTCAAAGCCGCGGCAATCAGGTGTTTCATCCGCATATCGAGTTCAGATCATCCATACAGTCTTTTTGGCTCGGCAAATCATACCGACTCCCTCCACGGAAGTAAAAAGCCATTGATCCATCAGCCAATAAAAAGGGCCGCAGTGCGACCCTTATCGGCAATCACGCAACCATTACATCGCTGCGCGGAAGATGGCGACGATCTCTTCGTGGCTCGCCTGTTTCGGGTTGGTGAAGCCGCAGGCATCTTTCAGGGCGTTGCTGGCTAGGGTATCGAAGTCATCTGCCTTGACGCCCAGCTGCTCCAGACCGGCCGGGATCTTCACATCCAGCGCCAGCTGCTTGATGGCGGCAATGGCGGCGGCGGCGCCTTGCTCATCGTTCATGGCGCTCACGTCCACACCCATGTAGCGGGCCACCTCTTTCAGACGGGCAGCGCTCACCTGGGCGTTGTAGGTCTGAACGTGGGGCAGCAGTACGGCGTTGCAGACACCGTGGGGCAGATCGTAGAAACCGCCCAGCTGGTGCGCCATGGCGTGTACGTAACCCAGGCTTGCGTTGTTGAAGGCCATGCCGGCCAGGAACTGGGCATAGGCCATCTGCTCGCGGGCGTGCAGATCATCGCCGTGGTTGACGGCGGTGCGCAGGTGCTTGGCAACCAGCTCGATGGCCATCACGGCGCTGGCATCGGTCACCGGAGTGGCGATGATGGAGACATAGGCCTCGATGGCGTGGGTCAGGGCATCCATACCGGTGGCGGCGGTCAGACCGGCCGGCTTGGCCAGCATCAGCTCGGGGTCGTTGACCGACATCAGCGGGGTAACGTGCTTGTCGATGATGGCCATTTTCACGTGGCGCGCTTCGTCGGTGATGATGCAGAAGCGGGTCATCTCGGAGGCGGTACCGGCGGTGGTGTTGATGGCGATGAGCGGCAGTTGCGGCTTGGCGGAGCGATCCACCCCTTCGTAATCCTTGATGCTGCCACCGTTGGCGGCAACCAGCGCGATGCCCTTGGCGCAGTCATGGGGCGAGCCGCCGCCCAGCGAGATGACGCAGTCGCAGCCGTTGGCCTTGATCATCGCCAGACCCGACTCGACGTTGGTCATGGTGGGGTTCGGCTTGGTTTCATCGAAAACCACGCTTTCAATACCATGTTCAGCCAGCAGGGTGGTGAGCTTGGCGACCACGCCGATCTGGTTGAGGATCTTGTCGGTAACGATCAACGCTTTGCGATAGCCGTAACCCTTGATATCGGCGGCGGCCTCTTGCAGACAACCGGCACCCATCAGGTTGATTGCAGGAATATAGAACTTGAATGTAGCCATGATGGACTCCCTATAGTTAGCCATTTAGTGGTAATTGAGGGCTAAGTTACCATCATGGGTGGGATACAAAAGCATCTTGTTTACAACTTTACGGGGTCGATCACGAGTCGTTAATTAAGCGCTGAACCAGACTTGACTTTCCCGCTTAGTGTTCACTTT
This sequence comes from Aeromonas sobria, assembly GCF_000820145.1. Taxonomy (GTDB): domain Bacteria; phylum Pseudomonadota; class Gammaproteobacteria; order Enterobacterales; family Aeromonadaceae; genus Aeromonas; species Aeromonas sobria. Next base: position 61,035 of record NZ_CDBW01000006.1, read on the forward strand.
TCAGAAAAACGTTTGTCAATTATTTCATTGGGTTAGCAAACGTTTTGCGCGGAGTTTGTAACTGTCAATGCGTGGAAGTGTGAGGCGCTTCAAGGAATTGGAAAGCGCTTTCGACCATAGTTGGCGCCTCCCCAAAGAGGGGGGTAAAGGCTTGAAAGTATCATAAAGAATCATCTTAACTTGCGCCCTGACCATGCTGGCAGGGGGCAACCAGGAGTCCAATATGTCTGATGTATTTCACTTGGGTTTGAAGAAAGCGGATCTGCAAGGCGCCACCCTGGCGATCGTCCCCGGTGACCCCGAGCGCGTCAAGCGCATCGCAGAGATGCTGGATAACCCGGTGCACCTGGCCAGCCATCGTGAATTCACTTCCTGGCGCGGCGAGATGGACGGCAAGGCCGTGATCATCTGCTCTACCGGTATCGGTGGCCCGTCCACCTCCATCGCGGTAGAAGAGCTGGCCCAGCTGGGTATCAACACCTTCCTGCGTATCGGCACCACCGGTGCCATCCAGCCGCACCTGAACGTGGGCGACGTGATTGTGACTACCGGTTCTGTGCGCCTTGACGGTGCCAGCCTGCACTTTGCACCGATGGAGTTCCCGGCTGTTGCCGACTTCGACTGCACCACAGCGCTGGTCAACACCGCCAAAGAGATGGGTTCCAAGCTGCACATCGGTGTGACTGCCTCTTCCGATACCTTCTACCCGGGTCAGGAGCGTTACGACACCGTATCTGGCCGCGTAGTGAGCCGTTTCCAGGGTTCCATGAAAGAGTGGCAAGCCATGGGCGTGCTGAACTATGAGATGGAATCCGCAACCCTGCTGACCATGTGCACCAGCCAGGGCCTGCGTGCCGGTATGGTGGCTGGCGTTATCGTCAACCGTACCCAGCAGGAAATCCCGAACGCCGAGACCATGGCGAAAACCGAATCTGATGCCATCAAGATCGTATTGGGTGCTGCCCGCAAGCTGATCTGATAGCAGAGCTCTTGTTACAAGAGCACCGAGTGGGGGGTGGGGGCCGTTGCGAAAGCGCGGCCCCTATCTTTATCCGCCGTTTGCCCCTGTTCTTCTCCCGTCACCCCTTTCACTGATCCCGCCGCACTCGCGCTGATTGCCATCTACTGACGGCCTCTACTCATTGCCTCTAAAAAGGGGCTGCACAGCGGATCTGCATCGGCTCGCCGCTCACCGGATGAGTAAAATCCAGCTCGCTGGCGTGCAGCATCAGCCGCGGTGCCTGTTCGCAGCCAGGCAGCTGCAGGCCGCCATAGAGATCGCAGCCGAGGATGGGGTGGCCCAGTAACTGGCTGTGGATCCGCAGTTGATGAGTGCGGCCGGTCTCAGGCACCAGCCGCACCCGGGTCAGTGGCACAACCTGGCCTTGCATTAGCTGATCCAGCAACTCAATCACCTGATAGCGGGAGCGGGAGGGTTTACCGCTGGCGGCGCAGATCTTCATCAGCGGAAAGATCGCCGGATCCTTGGCGATAGGGGCGTCGATCACCCCTTCATCGCCAGCCAGATGGCCGCAGAGCAGGGCGCTGTAGGCCTTGCTTACCGCCCGCTGGCTGAATTGCTGGCAGAGCTGGGCGTTGATGGTCTTGTTTTTGGCCACCACCATGATGCCTGAGGTGCCGAAGTCGAGGCGATGCACCAGGGTGCAGCCGGAGTGATCCTGCACCAGTCGATAGTGAACCGAGTCGAGGTTCTGCGGGTTCTTGCCCGACAGGCTCAGCAGGCCGCTTGGCTTGTTGATCAGCAGCAGGTGCTCATCTTCAAACAACGTCTCGATGGCGGCACTGCAGGGCGGGGCGATAAAGGTGTCGACGATAACAGACATAGGGCGCACGGGCTGGAAACGGGGGGCGATCATACCCGAACCGGCGCGGCCGGGCGAATGGGCGGTGCGCTGTCTCGGGAAATGAACGGGATTGCGCCATGCAACCTCTTGATAATGAGCCGCTCTGATCGCGCGACGGCGTGAAGTGCAAACCCTTCTGGTCACCCACAAGGCCCCGTTTTGTGACCCCTTCCCGAGTTCATCCGAAGCTTGCTTGTTAAGGTATGGCTCCCTGTTATGTTGTAAGGACCCTTTCCATGGCACTGCCCGTTATTCTCGATTGTGATCCCGGCCACGACGACGCCATCGCCCTCATTCTGGCGCTGGCCAGCCCCGAACTGAACGTGCTGGCGGTCACCACCAGTGCGGGCAACCAGACGCCGGACAAGACCCTCAACAATGCCCTGCGCATCCTCACCCTGCTGGGGCGAGACGACATTCCGGTGGCGGCGGGGGCGCCGAAGCCACTGGCCCGCGAGCTGATTATCGCCGACAACGTCCACGGCGAGTCGGGGCTCGATGGTCCCAAGCTGCCGGATCCCGCCTTTGCGCCGCAGGCCATGACGGGGATTGAATTGATGGCCAAGTGCTTGCGCGAGAGCCCGCAGCCCGTGACCCTGGTACCGACCGGGCCGCTGACCAATATCGCCCTGCTGCTGGCGGCCCACCCGGAGCTCAAGCCCAGGATTGCCCGCATCGTATTGATGGGGGGCGCCGCAGGGGCGGGCAACTGGACCCCTGCGGCGGAATTCAATATTTATGTCGACCCGGAGGCGGCCGATATGGTGTTCAATTCAGGTATTCCCATCACCATGTGTGGCCTCGATGTGACCCATGAGGCGCAGGTGATGGATGAGGATATCGAGCGGGTGCGCGCCATCACCAATCCGGTGGCCCAGTGCGTCGCCGAGCTGCTCGACTTTTTCATGATCTACCACCGGGATCCCAAGTGGGGATTTGCTGGTGCACCGCTCCACGACCCCTGTACCATTGCCTGGTTGCTGGCTCCCGAACTGTTCCACGGGGTCGAGTGCCGGGTCGATATCGAGACTCGGGGGGAGCATACAGTGGGGATGACGGTGGTGGATCGTTATGGTCTGACCGGCAAGCCAGCCAATGCGTTGGTGCTGCTGGGGCTGGATCGTCCGGGCTTTATCGATCTGCTGGTGACGCGGCTGCGGGCGTTTGACTGAGCGCCGGTTCATTTTTGCAAGAAGGGGCGGGGAATGTGGAAGAGAGGCTTGGTGCTGCTGGCCGGGTTGCAACTGACAGGCTGTGCGACGCCATTCGAGCGGATGTGGCAGGGGCTGGCGACCTGTGAATTTACCGATCTCTATGTGGATGAGACGGGCAGGGCCGCCAATCTACAGCTGGCCAACTACACCCCCTACAAGGTGAGCGACGGCTTTGCCTGGTACAAGGTGCACGAGGAGCTGCACGGCCTGCCGGTGGTCGGCTTTATCGTGCCTGCCGCAAGCTTTGAAGTGCATGCCCTGTTTGTCGATACTCCCATCGCCAACGCCCGCCGGTTGACCCACAACGCCTACGGCAGCGAGTTTAGTGACGAGCAGAAGCATGACGAGGGGATCGCGCCCCTGCTGCTGCGTGACCCCAACAACCCCAAGCGCTCCATCATCGATTGCACCAAGGGGGAGTCCGACGAGGAGCTGCAGGATTCGGCCATGCCGGAGTAGGGCTGCCATCACCCTATCCCCGGTTACCCTGTCAGCCTGAAACTCGCGGTCTGAAACACGCGGCCGGAAAATAGAGGGGCCAGCCTTGTCGGCTGGCCCCTCTATTTATTTAGAGCAGAGTGTTATTGCAGAGCAGCGCCCGGCTTAGGGATAGCTCAGCGTCTCTTTGATAAAAGGCAACTGGGCCTTGATCCATGCAGGGTTGATGGGGCCCCAGTCGCTGATGCGGTAGTGCCCTTGCAGGTGGCGAGCCCCTTCGGTCTGCTCGAAGGCGCAGTTGATATCGAGCTCGGCCAGCGCGCTCAGGGTATCTTGCGCGGTGCGGCGCGGCATGCCGGTCACCTCCATGATGGCGGGCACCGTATCCGTGCCCTGGCTGATCAGCCAGGCCACGTAGAGCCGCCGGTAGAAACTGGTGCGGGTTTTACTCGGCTCACTCATATCTCGTCCTCAAGACGATCGAAGTAGCGCCAGGTCGCAATGGCCGCTTTGCCCATCACCAGTGCCCAGAGGCCGAACCAGAACCAGCGGAAGAAGCTCCAGGTGGAGGCATCAGGCTCGGTGCTTTCGATCTTGGTAACGTTGGGGAACAGGGAGAACATGTTCACGCGCCAGCCGTAGGAGGTGATGATGGCCAGACGCTTCTCGAACTCCATCGACTTGGCTTTGGCCTGCACATCGGCGGCGTTGAACTTGAAGTAGAAGGGCCAGCCCCACTCGGTATCTTCATTGCGGAATACCCGGATCTTCTCGCCGGGGCGCTCGGTATAGATGTAGTAGACGTCGGAGGTGGGGCCATCAGCCGGGTTCTTCTGGCTGATGGGGCCATCCTTGTCGGTTCGTTTCACCTCGACACCGGTGATGGTGGCGATGGTGTGCTCCGGCAGGTAGAAGTCGAGCCAGGTGGCGGAAACGAGGGCGATGAGCCCCAAAGCGATAAAGGCGGGTTTCTTGAATCTCAGGCTCATGGTGTGCTCACGTGAGGGGGAGTAACGTGCCTCTACCATACCGATATTTGGTGGAGCAGCCCAGCCCCCTATGGAGCCATTGGCCAAAAAATGGCGTTTAAAACAGAGACAAAGCCATTGGCCCATCAATCAGAGCGGCATTGTCTGCTCTGTTATTTTGCGCGGTGGGAGGGATCTTCTGATGGTCGATGTGAGCTGGAAGCGCAGGGATGGCAGCTTGTTTTCTATCACCATGACCTGGTGGGAGGGAACGACAGTGGCCAGGCCGCTCTGACGCTGGACTTGCTCGCCAACCGTGTACCACACAACCAAACTTGGGACAGGCACTGCTCGGCTGGCATCGTCACCAGTTGTTATTGCTGAAATATACGTAGGAAAAGGTTTTTTCTTGTGCGAGTGGAGCCGTTTAGGCATGATTGATCGCCTTATCTGGTCAGTATGTGGTACAACTGGTCTGGTTGATGTGTTCCTGTCCCATTTTCGTTATTCCCCGCTCTCGTCCCATGGAGGTGTGTTGTGTCCAGCTGGATCGATCCGGCCATTCTGGCTCTGTTTATCCCGACCTTTTTCTTTGTCTCGGTGACCCCCGGCATGTGCATGACCCTGTCGATGACCCTGGGGATGAGCCTGGGGGTGCGCCGTACCCTGCACATGATGTGGGGGGAGCTGATCGGAGTCGGGCTGGTCTCGGTGCTGTCGGTGATCGGGGTGGCTGCTATCATGCTCAACTATCCGGGGATCTTCGCTGCCTTCAAATATGTGGGGGGCGCCTATCTGGTGTGGCTCGGTATTCAGATGTGGCAGGCCAAAGGGAAGATGGCCATTCCGGCGGATCTCTCGGCCGGTCAGCAGACCAGCCCCATGGGGCTGGCGGTGCAGGGGTTTGTCACCGCCATCGCCAACCCCAAGGGGTGGGCCTTCATGATCTCCTTGCTGCCCCCCTTTATCTCTGCCGACAAGCCGATGGCGCCGCAGATCACCGCGCTGGTGGCGCTGATTCTGGTCATCGAGTTCTCCTGTCTGCTGCTCTACGCCAGCGGTGGCCGCACCCTGCGCCACTTCCTTGCCAAGAGCGGTAACGTTACCTTGATGAACCGCATCGCCGGCACCCTGATGCTGGGAGTGGGGGTCTGGCTGGCGCTCGGTTAAGAGCCGTCAGTGACCCGCGCCACGAAAGAAAAATGCCACCGGTCGGTGGCATTTTTTATGGGCGCGGCCTGGCTCAGCGAGGTTTGAAGCGCTCGACCCAGGGGTTGGCGGTGAGGCCGTGCAGGATGACGCTCAATATGATGGTGCAGAGCACGGTGGCGATGATAGGGCGCTGGCCAATCAGCGCCGGCTGGTTTTGCAGCACCATCACCGCAAAGACGATGCTGGCAAGGCCCCGCGGCCCGAACCAGCCGATAAAGAGCTTGAGCTCTGGCTTGAGGCCGGTGCCGATGAGGCTCAGCCAGACCGGCACCATCCGCAGCAGGGTGAGGCTGGCAATGGCATAGAGCCAGTATTGCCACTGCAGAAGCTCCGGCAGCATGGGCATCAGGGTGGCGCCAAACACCATCCAGATCACCACGGAGAGCAGGTCGCCGTAGCCTTCGCAGCTGTCCATGTAGGCATGCTTGTGCTCGCCGAGGCGGTGGCCGATAAAGAGGCCGCCGACAAAGGCGGCGATAAAGCCGCTGCCACCGAGAGTCTGGGCCAGCGCAAAGCAGAGCAGGGCCAGCCCCGGCATGGTGAGCTGACGCCAGAGCGGCAGTTGCCAGCCGTTGAGATAAGAGATTTTCAACAGCCGGATGGTGAGGCTGGTCAGCACAAAGGCGACCAAGAGGCCAATGCCGATCTCTTCGAGCATCAGAGTGATGGCCAGGGTGGCGGTGCCTGCGTGTTGCTCGGTGGGGGCGATAAGGGCCAGCAGCAGAAGCAGTACCGGCACGCAGATGCCGTCGTTAAGGCCGCTCTCCTGATTGAGCCCTTCGCGCACCGGTGCCGGTACCGCGGGGTTGCTCACCACCGCCTTGCCCAGCGCCGCATCGGTGGGGGCAAGAATGGTGGAGAGGATGGCCATCTCCAGCAGTGGCAGGTCGGGGAAGATCCAGTGGCCAAACAGGGCGCCACAGGCCAGGGTGAGGGGCAGACCAATCAGCAGCAGCCGGATCGGGAGCTGGCGGTTGGCCAGCAATACTTGCCAGTTGGTGTTGGCGGCATCGTTGAACAGCACGATAACCAAAGTCAGCTCGGCCAGCAGCTTGATGCCGGCGCTGTCGATGGAGAGGGAGAGCAGCTCCAGCCCGCCCGGCCCCAGCAGCCAGCCGGTCAGCAGAAACAGCAGGGGGCCGTTGACCAGTTTTGATTCAAAGCGCCCCGCGATCAGGCTGTAGATCAGCAAGAAGGCAGCGATCACCGCCAGATTCTGGTAAAGCAGATGTGTATCCATACAAGCTTCCTTGAAACCATCTTGTCAGGGCTGTTTAACTGCCATCCTGGCCCCGGATTATGCCCAATATTCTCAGTTATTAACTCTTCATTGCCGTAGCTGTGCGCACACCTTGCCAAGACTGGCTGCGCGCATCACGCCCATCACGACAATCACGACAATCACGACAATCACGCCAGCCGGGACAGACTCTGCCTGCCCCGCAGGGGCGGTTTAATCGGTCAGACAGTCGGGGTCGAACACATACTCCCCGTCCAGCCAGCGCACGATTTCGTCGACGCAGGCTTGATCCCGAAACGGCAGGTAGCGGGCCTTGAGGGCGGCAATCTGCTCGGGGGTGAGCTGCGCCAGCCCCAGATCCTGAAACAGCGGCAGGTCGGCTTCGATCATCGCCGAGATCTGTGGGCCGCAGGTAGCGTTAAGGGCGGCGTGCAGCGCCTTGTCGGGATCGTACTGCTTGCCGAGTCGGTAACTCATCGGCAGGGTGGCGAGCGGCAGGGCCGACAGCGCCGCCTGCTTCATCGGGTTGACCGCATGGCCGGATACCAGCTCCGCCAGCTCGGCGGGGCGGTTCTCGAAGGCGCGCAGGTGCAGGTAGCTGCTTGCCTTGCTGCCATCGTTGACCGGGTAGTTGTCCCACAGGAAGGGCTTGCGGCCGAGCAGTTCGGTCACCTGCTTGAGGTGCGCGGCCGGATACTCGCTGGAGCAGACCCTGGGGCCGGTCCAGAAGATCTCGAAGCGGCGGTCGAGTTGCTCGCCAAGCTCTTCCAGATAGCGGGGGGGCATGGCGCCAAATACCTTCTCCAGCACCGGATCGGTCGAGTAGTAGCTGGGGCAGAAGATGAGACGGGCCGCCTTGCTGTGAGCCGCGATGTCGTGGGCGATGGTGAGCTGGTGACGGGCCAGATCTGGGGTATCCCCCTTCATGTCGTCAAACAGCACCGCCAGAATATCGGGCTGGAGCGCCTCGTCGATCAGGCGCACTTTTTCGAGCAGCGCCGGGCGCTTGCGATCGTAGTCGTGGTGGGCCCCCATGGGGCTTAAGCCCACCCCGAAGGCGAGCCCGTTGGCGCGGCACTGGCGCGCCAGCTCGGCGAGATCCGCCAGCTGCTGCTCGGGCCAGGGGAGGGCCCAGTGCTTGCGCAGATAGCCATCCTCTTTCGGGGCATAGATATAGAAGCCGTAACCGTGGCGCGGCAGCCACTGGGCGTAGCGGGCGCGGGCCTGCCAGCTCCATCCCTTGCCAAAAAAGCCTTCAATGACCCCCAGATTGGCAGCGGGGGGCAGGGGGCCGGACAGCAAACTTTGATATGGCATAACTCTCTCCCTTCTTGCTGGGGACTTGATACGGGACGGTCCGTCAGACCGGGTCCTCTTCCTGAAAGCGCACCCCGATCTTGCTCGGCACGCTCTCGTCCATTTCGGCCACGGTCCAGATCAGGCCCTGCCATTCGATGTTGTCACCGACCACCAGATTATCGCCCAACTGGCTGGCAATAAAATCGCCCAGTGTCTGATCCGCCACCTCGCTCACATCCAATCCGTAGAGGGGGGCGAGATCCACCAGCCGCGCCGCCGCCTCCAGCAGGAAGTCACCGAAGAAGCGGGGGCCGAGATCCTGCTCCGGCGCCTGACTGAACAGCTGGCCGAGGGCGGAGAGATCGCGCTCGTGGCCAATCACGCAGAGGATGTCATCGGCCTGCAGACAGGTACTACCCGAGGGGTGAAGCAGCTCGCGGCCACGAAACAGGGCGCAGATCCGGGTGCCGGTGGGCATCTGCAGATCCCGCAGTGGCGAGCCGATGCACCACTTATCGGCTCCCAGCTGGTAGACGAAGGTCTCCCACTGACTGTCGAGATCGATCTCGAGCCCCGAACGATTGATGGGCGAGGGCGGTGCCGGTACCTCAACCCGCGCCAGTTTTGATGCCAGCGGCAGCGAACTGCCCTGCAAAATCAGCGAAACCAGCACCACGAAGAAGGCGACGTTGAAGTAGAGCTGGGCGTTGGGCAGCCCCGCCATCATGGGGAACACCGCCAGAATGATCGGCACCGCACCGCGCAAGCCGACCCAGGAGATAAACCAGCGCTCGCGGGGGGCAAAGTTCTTGAACGGCAACAGACCGATCCACACCGAGATTGGGCGGGCTATCAGGATCATCCACATCGCCAGCGCCAGCGCGGGCAGGGCGATGGGCAGCAGATTACTCGGGGTGGCCAGCAGCCCCAGCACCAGAAACATACCGATCTGGCTGAGCCAGGTCAGGCCGTCCAGCACCGACAAGGTGGTGCTACGGCTGCGCAGGGAGAGGTTGCCGAGCAGCAGACCGGTGAGGTAGATGGCGAGAATGCCGCTGCCCCCCACTGCCGTGGTGAGGGCGAAGATCAGCAGGCCACCGCTGACGGTGAGCAAGGGGTAGAGACCTGCAGCCAGCTTGGCTGTGTTGATCAGTCGCCACAACAGCCAGCCACCGGTCAGACCCATCCCGGCCCCCATGCCAAACTGCTGTAACAGTTGCAGCAACAGGTAGCCACCATCCAGCCCCTGCTGGGCGGTGGCCAGCACTTCAATCAGGGTGACGGTGAGAAACACCGCCATGGGATCGTTGCTGCCCGATTCGATCTCCAGGGTGGCGCTCACCCGTTCGTTGAGGCTGCGCCCACCGAGCAGGGAGAAGACCGCCGCCGCATCGGTGGAGCCGACGATGGCGCCGATCAGCATTCCCTGCATCAGGTTGAGGTCAAACAGCCAGGCGGCGGCCAGACCGGTCAGGCCGGTGGTGATGGCCACCCCGACCGTGGCCAGCGACAGTGCAGGCCAGAGTGCCACCCGAAACGAGGAGACCCGGGTGCGCATGCCGCCGTCGAGCAGGATGATGGCAAGTGCCAGGTTGCCCACCAGATAGGCGATGGAGTAGTCAGCGAAGTGGATGCCACCGGGGCCATCCTCACCGGCCAGCATGCCGACGGCGAGGAAGATAACCAGAATGGGAATACCGAGGCGGGAAGAGAGGGCGCTCAACAGGACGCTGGCACCCACTAGCAGTGCGGCGACAAAAAAGAAACTGTTGATGGTAGCGGCATCCAAGGGCGAACTCCTTCCTGGTAATGTGCAAAGTAGGCGCATTATATGCAGTTAGGCACTATCGTGTGGCTTATTTGTGCATCAATTTGCATTTTTTTACATTTTTTCCCCTCATGGATGCGCCATATTCTGACTGCAATGAGCGGAATGAAAAGGAGTCAAAGGAGCGTCGATTTCAGGATGTGCGGATGTGCGCGTATGGGGTACTAGTGGGGTGGCACTGAAGAGGGTCAGGGGAGCGCCAGCGCTCCCCCTCGGGGTGATGGGGATCCGGTGATGCAGGGTCAGTAGTCGTCCTCGTCATCCTTCACTTCGCGGATCTTGTCCTTGTAGTTGGGCAACTGCTTCTCCAGCCGTTTCATGTCTTTGATGGCATTGAGAAACAGCCCGAGCAGGAACAGCAGCGGCAACCCTATCCACAGCCAGAGACTCATAGTTTTTTCCTTTCGTCAGGACAGGTGGTGACATAACGGGTCAAAATGTCATCCAGGTTGGCCAGTATGGTCGACTTGCCTTCAATATCCGCCTGTTGCAGACAAAGCGCCAGCGCAGCAGGATCAAGCTGCAGGTCATCGGACTCCAGCGAGAAGCTGATATGCCAGGGCTCGTAGGCGACGCCGCTCTCTGCCCCGACCGGTTTGGCATACGGGAGGAAGAAGCCGAAGTCGCTCATATGATCGCTGAGCCACTCGCTCAAGTCAGCAAACCAGCCGCCCTCTTCATATTCCCACGGCTCCAGCGCCAGCTTGGTGTCGGCAGGCAAGCAGTCCGGATCATAGATGTCGAGATCGGTCCCCCAGTGGTGGCGGCTGGTACCGGGTAGGGCACTCCAGCGCAGGATGGCATGCAGCCGCTCCTCATCGCTCAGCTGCAGAGCATCGATGGGTTGGCTGTTGGCATCGAGCAGCGGCCGTTCGCCGCGCCACTTGCCATTCCAGATGGCGAGCTGGCGATCGAAGCTGCGCCAGCTGGAGGCCGCCTGCAAGTTGAACCCCTCATAGGCGGCCGCTACCTGCATGTCGTTGAATGCCGCCGCGGTGGCGGCGGTCAGACGATGGGGGCCGCGCCCCACCACAATAAGGTGGCTCTCGTCGAGCCCCATCAGTTGTTCCTGCGTCATGCCAGTAATCTCTCGAGCACCCCTTGGTACATGTCCGCCAGCAGATCCAGATCGTCCGCCTTCACGCACTCATTCACCTTGTGAATGGTGGCGTTGACGGGCCCGAGCTCAATCACTTCTGCGCCGGTGGGGGCGATAAAGCGCCCGTCGGAGGTACCTCCGGTGGTGAGCAGGGCCGGTCGCTGACCGTTCACCGCCTCGATGGCCGCTACGGCCGCGTCGAGCAGCGCACCGGTATCGGTCAGGAACGGCTGGCCGGAGAGGGTCCAGTCCAGCTGGTAATCGAGATCGTGTTTATCCAGCAGCGCTTCGACCTGCTGGCGGATATCCAGGTCGGTCAGTTGGGTGCTGAAGCGGAAGTTGAACTGCACCTGCAGCTCGCCCGGAATGACGTTGGAGGCGCCGGTACCGGCCGAGATATTGGCGATCTGGAAGCTGGTGGGCGGGAAGTAGGCGTTGCCCTCATCCCACACGGTGGCGGTGAGTTCCGCCAGCGCCGGCGCAGCTTTGTGAATGGGGTTGTCCGCCAGATGGGGATAGGCGACGTGACCCTGCACTCCGCGCACCAGCAGATCGCCGGTGATGGAGCCGCGTCGGCCGTTTTTCACCACATCCCCGACCACGGCAGTGGAAGAGGGCTCGCCGACGATGCACCAGCGGATCTTCTCGTTGCGGGCCTCCAGAGTGTCGATCACCCGGGTGGTGCCATTGATAAAGGGCCCCTCTTCATCGGAGGTGATGAGAAAGGCGATGGACCCGGTGTGATCCGGATGCTCGGCCACGAAGCGCTCGACCGCCACCACCATGGAAGCCAGCGAGCCCTTCATGTCGGCGGCACCTCGGCCATAGAGCACACCATCCTTGATGGTCGGCTCGAACGGCGGGGTGTGCCATTTGTCCAGCGGCCCGGCGGGCACCACGTCGGTGTGACCGGCGAAGCAGAACAGTGGCCCCTCGCTGCCACGGCGGGCCCAGAGGTTGGTGGTGTCCTCAAACACCATGGGCTCGATAACGAACCCGATCCTGGCGAGGCGCTCCGCCATCAGGGTCTGGCACCCTTCATCGAGGGGGGTAACGGAGGGGCGGCGGATCAGATCCTTGGCCAGTGCGATGACATCCGACATCAGTTGTCCTTAGTTGTCCTTAACGGGAGAAGAGAGATTGGTAGTGATCAGCCTTGAAGCCCAGGGTCAGCTCGCCGTCACGATCCAGCAGCGGGCGCTTGATCATGGCCGGATGCTCCAGCAGCAGGGCACGTGCCTTGGCGGTGTCGAGCCCCTGTTTGGCCTCATCCGGCAGGGCGCGGAAGGTGGTGCCGCGGCTGTTGAGCAGGGCTTCCCAGCCGAGTTTTGCCAGCCAGCTGTCCAGATCGTCCGGGTTCAGGCCGTCGGCGCGGTGGTCGTGAAAGCGGTAGTCGATACCGGCCTCATCCAGCCACTTGCGGGCTTTCTTGATGGTGTCGCAGTTCTTGATGCCATAGAGGGTGATGGCCATGGGGAGTCCTTCTCTTGTGGGCGCTGGCCGTGGCTGCGCCCGAAAATCCGAATCAACAGAGTGCAAGGGCCCGATTCTGGCATTGTGGCAATCCCATGGCAACGCCGATGGTCCGGCTCGCGGGTTTTACCGGGACGGGTCGCACCTGAACGGCGTTTTTGAGCTCAAGGTCAGAAGCACTGCAGCGGGAGTGCCCGATGGGGGCGGTTATTGCGGGAGAAATAGAAGGTACAAACGCCAGATAGCCAAAACGCGCCAGCGGGCGCGTTTTGGTCGGCATCTTCAAGCACTTCAATCACTTCAATCAGTGCAGGGTGGTCCACTCATGGTCAAAGACCCGGGCCCGTTCCCAGGGGGCATCAGGCAGGCTGGAAGAGAGGCCAGTATATTTGCCCACGTCGTCCACCACGATGGCGGAGAGGATCGGCAGGTTGTTTTCAGTGCAGTACATGCGGATGCGTTGCAGCAGGGTGCGCAGTTCATCCTGGCACTGCTCCAGCCCGGCCAGCTTGGCCAGTTTGGAGTAACGAATGGTAGTGCGTTCCTTTGCAGACTCGACGAGGATGTCCCACAGCTTGTAGTCGCAGGTCGAGACACCTGCGGTGGCTTGGTTTGTCATAACTCTCTCCGGCGCGAAATGGTCGCTAAATGTCGAAGCGCATCTTCGCCACTTCGGCGTTGTCATATGTTGATCCAACGCAAAAAAGAGGGGAGTCGTGTCACACAATCCCCGGATAGCGGCTGATAAAGGTTTTCCGGCAGTTTAAACAACGAAAATTTGTTACATCACCGACATATTATGCTGATGGTGCCCAGTGAAGGCACCTTTATTGATAGGGATCAAAGGCAATCTCTGGTCAGAACACTAGATTCCGCTCTTCGATAAATTTATCAGGAGTGAATATTGGAACTTTTATTCGTCTTGCTCGTTCTGGTCGCCGTGGTCTACGGCATTATCAAGGATTACAACCCGCAGGCGGTGCTGGCGCTGGCGGGCATGGCCATTTTTGCGGTGGCCTACTGGCTGGGGCTGCACCCCATTCTCCCCGCTGACAAGAGCACCGGCTTCGCCCTGTTCGACCTGTTCGAAGTGTTCAAGGGGATCTTCTCCTACCGCGCGGCGGGGCTGGGCCTTACCATCATGGCGGTGGCGGGCTTCGCCACCTACATGTCCCATATTGGTGCCTCCCAGGCGCTGGTGCGGGTGGCGGTCAAACCGGTGGCTGGCATCCAGTCCAGCTACCTGATGCTCTCCATCTGCTATCTGGTGGCGGTATTCGTCTCCCTGTTCGTCACCTCCGCCACCGGCCTTGGCCTGTTGTTGATGGTCACCATGTACCCGGTGATGCGCAATCTTGGCATCAGCCCGGCCTCCGCCTGTGGCGTCATCGCCACCTCCCAGGCGTTCGAGATTGGTCCGACCCAGACCAACGCCATCTTCTCCGCCGGTCAATCCGGCATGGATCCGACCAGCTACTTCGTCGACTACCAGATCTGGCTGGTAGCCCCCATGCTGCTGGTGACCATGGTGCTGCACTTCTTCTGGCAGCGTCATTGCGATCGCAAGGATGGCTGGGATCCGGCGCTGCATCGCGGCGATCACGCCGAGCTGGACGAGCAGGGTACTGATGCTGTGCAGGCGCCGACCTGGTATGGCCTGCTGCCGATCATCCCCTTTGTGCTGATGATGACTTTCTCCAAGCTGCTGGTAAGCGACATCAAGATGAGCGTGGAGGTGGCCATGCTGCTGTCGGTCTTTATCGGCATGTTGTGCGAGCTGCTGCGTAGCCGCTCGCTGCGTACCGCCATGGCCGGGTTGTCGAGCTTCCTCGATGGCATGGGCAAGGTGTTTGGCCCGGTAGTGGCGCTGATCGTCTGTGCCGAGCTGTTTGCCGAATCCCTCAAGGCCATCGGCGCCATCGATACCCTGCTGCACTCTGCCAGCAATGCCGGTATCGGCAGCGGCCTGATGACGCTAGTGATGGTGGCGCTGATCATGGTGGCGGCGGTCATCATGGGCTCCGGTAATGCGGCGTTCCTCAGCTTCTCGACCCTGGCACCGGCAGTGGCGGCCAAGTTTGGCGTGCCAGCGGTGACCATGCTGCTGCCGATGCAGCTGGCCTCCAGTATTGGTCGCACCATCTCCCCCATCGCGGCGGTGCTGATCGCCTGTGCGGGGATTGCCAAGGTGTCGCCCTTTACCGTGGTCAAGCGCACCAGCGTGCCCATGGCGGGGGCGCTGGTGACGGCGTTGACGCTTAACTATCTGCTGTTCATGTAGTGGTGTTTGGAATTTACCGGTCGGGCGGGCGGCATGGCTGCCCACCTTTTTCTCACAGTGTCGCATTGTTGCAATAAACGATCGGCCATCAACGCTGATTGTTGCATGGAGAAGATAATGACAGTTGTAAAGAGCCCGTTTTCCCTCGATAGCTATCTGGCCGATCTGGCCCCGCTCATCAATCTCGATTGCGGCACCCGTACCCCGGCCGGGGTGGCGAAAGTTGCCGACATCATGACCGAGAAATATGAGGCCATCGGCTGGCAGGTGACCCGCCACCAGTTCGCTCCTGAGTGCGGCCCCTGCCTCGAGATCACCAATGCGCCGGGGGCCGATCACTACGACGTGATGCTGTGCGGCCACATGGACACCGTTTTCCCCGAGGGGACGGCGGCCAAGCGCCCGCTGAAAATCGAGGGCAATCAAGCCTTTGGCCCCGGCGTGTCGGACATGAAGAGCGGTCTGCTCTCTATCTGGTACGCCCTGAAAGAGATGGATCCGGCGCAGCTGGCCAAGCTCAAGGTGCTGGTCTGCTACAACTGCGACGAGGAGGTGGGCTCCCCTTGGTCGAAAGATTGGCTGGTCGAGCGAGCCAAGCAGAGTGGCTGCGTGCTGGTGGCCGAAGCTGCGCGCCCCAATGGGGATCTCATCAGCGCCCGCAAGGGCAATGCCAAGTACCGCATCACCTTCCACGGCAAGGCTTCCCACGCCGGTTCGGCCCTGACCGAAGGGGTCTCCGCCATCACCGAGCTGGCGCACTGGGTGCTGGCCATCAACGAGCAGGTCAACATGACCACGGGCACCACCATGAACGTGGGGGTGGTACAGGGCGGCACCGGCGTTAACGTGGTGCCGGACTTTGCCGAGGCGATCGTGGATTTGCGTTTCTGGAGCAACGAAGAGGCCCGCGCAGTACACGACCGGCTCTCCTTTATGGCCAACAACCCCTTCCTCGCCGGTTGCCGGGTCGAGGTGGATCGCCAGACCTTCAAGCCGGCGATGCGCCCGAGTGGCGACACCGAAGCGCTGATGGCGCTGGTGGAAGTAGCAGCCAAAGAGGAGGGGATCCCCTTCAACTGGCTGGAGGCCGGTGGCGGCTCGGATGCCAACTTCACCGCCGCTGCGGGTGTGCCGTCGCTGGATGGCTTCGGCCCCATGGGCGGTGGCTTCCACTCGGAGGCGGAGTTCCTGCTGCTCGACAGCATCGAGCCGCGCATCCGGCTGTTGCAGCGGGTGCTGGACAAGCTGGCGAAATAAGCCGGTTTACCCCTTGTTCGGGTCGTTATTGGCCCGCTCAAAATTGGTCCGCTCAAACCCAAACGGGAGGCTGCTGCCTCCTGTTTTTTTATCTCGATTTTTCGCGCGTCCCTGAACGAGCGGGCTAGGTGGCTCAGCGCCGTGACCCCTGCAGGCGCTACGCCAGAGCAAAATGAGGGGGTGGATGGGTAGTATGTTGCTGGCGAAAAAGGGGGGGATGTTGCCCTGTTGCCGAGGCTGGGCTAACGCTGCAGGGGGCGTCGGGGGAAAAGTCGGGGAAAAAGAGCAGGCCCCCGAAGTGGGGGCCTGTCTGGCAATGGCGCGATAAACGCGACTGCGATTACAGCAAAATGGTGGTCAGCAGATAACCCAGGGCGCAGGAGCTGCTTACCCCGATCAGCCCCGGAATGATGAAGCTGTGGTTGATGATGAACTTGCCGATGCGGGTGGTGCCGGAGCGGTCGAAACCGATACAGGCCAGATCGCTCGGGTAGGTCGGCAGCACGAAGTAGCCGTAGCTCGCCGGCAGGAAGGCGATCAGCAGTTTCGGCTCTACGCCCAGCGCCAGACCCATGGGGGCGATGGCGGTCAGGGCGGCGGCCTGGCTGTTCACCAGCTTGGAGATCAGGAACAGCACCAGCGCGTAGGTCCATGGCTGGGCCTGTACCACGTGAGCCAGGGTCTCTTTGAGCAGCGGCATGTGAGCCTGGAAGAAGGTCTCACTCATCCATGCAACCCCGAACACCGAGAAGATGGCGACCATACCGGCCTTGAACACGGGGCCATTGGAGATCTCACCCGGCTTGACCTTGCAGCGCATCAGGATGATGGCACCGGCGATCAGCATCATCATCTGGATCACCAGGTTCATGGAGAGCGGGCCAGTCTTGTCCTTGATGGTGAACACCGGACGCAGACCTTCGTTGGCACCGAGCAAGACCACGGCAGCGATGGCGGCGAAGAAGATCCAGGTAGACCAGTAGGCCTCTTTCGGGAACTTGGTGTTGAGCAGGGTTTCACCACCGCCATAGATGAAGGTGCGCTGCTCCGGGTCTTTGATCTTGGCCTGGAACTCTTCGTCCTGATCCAGATCCTTACCGCGACGCAGGCTCCACAGGGCAGCCATGATCACACCGGTCAGGGAGGAGGGGATGGCGATCATCAGGATGTCGAGCAGGCCGTACGCCTGACCGATGCCATGACCGGCCGCCAGAATGGAGACCATGGAGACCACGGCAACGGAGACCGGGGAGGCGCAGATTGCCATCTGGGAGGCAACGGATGCCACGGCCATTGGACGCTCGGGACGGATGTTCTTCTGCAGCGCTATGTCAGCGATGATGGGGAACATGGTGTAAACCACGTGGCCGGTACCGCACAGGAAGGTGAGGGTCCAGGTCGTCAGCGGTGCCAGAATGGTGATGTATTGCGGGTGACGGCGCAGCAGACGCTCGGCCACCTGCATCATCAGGTTGAGGCCACCGGCAGTCTGCAGGGTGGCGGCACAGCCGATCACCGCCAGAATGGTCAGCATCACCTGCACTGGCGGTTCGCCCGGCACCAGGCCGAAGACGAAGGTCAGCAGGAAGAGACCGATACCACTGATGAGACCCAGTCCCATGCCACCAAAGCGGGTACCCAGCAGCAAGCAGCCGAGTACCACCAAAAATTCCATCAAGATCATTCCATTACCTCGTGTGATTCAACCCATATTGCCGCGGGTAGCCTGAACCATGAATTGTCATTGTTTGTTTTATTTAGCCCAAAAGGGTTAGTTGCTATTCTGCTCCCCTGCATAAGTGAAAAAATTGAGTTACTTCAATAACTCGATGAATTTTTGATTAAACCACTTAAAAACCTCTTGTTAACAAAAAAATCAATTTAATTGCCGTGTGGTATCACACGGAGCCAAGCCTTCAGGTCGTCATGGTGGCGGCAAGGAGAGAGAGCAAGGCTGCAGGGGAGGGGCAGAAAAAGTGATAAATAGCGACAGAAGAGGGTCAAAAAGCCGGTGCTCAGGCCATCTCTGCCTGCAAACGGGGACTTCGGCGGGTTGGCTCACTTGGCCGCAGGTGCTTGCTGCAGATAGCGACGCTGATAATCCTCACTCAGCTTGGTAATATCGAGTCTGGCAATGGCCTGCGCCAGCCGCTGCTGCAGCGCCTGTTGATCGGGGCGAAACATAATGTGCAGGCTCTTGTGCTCGAGGATCTGCGGGTGAAACTGCAATCCGGCCGTTTGTAGCTTGCGGTCGTGATGGATCAGCCAGTAGAAAACATCCCGGTCGATCACCGCCAGATCGAGCCGGTCGCGTTGCAATTTACGCAGGTTGAGCAGATCCGCATCGACGGCGAAGGTGTTGAGGCGTTTGCTGGTCATCAGGGCATCAAATTCCCGGGTGTTGACATACCCCTCTACCACGCCGATCCGGTAGGGGGCGAGATCTGCAAGCCGTTGCCATGGAATGGGGGGGCCAACTCGCTGCGCCATGCCCAATACGCTGTTGCCCACGCTGGGGGAGCTGCGCCACAGGGTGGGCAGGGTGTCTGAGAGGTACTCGGGGAAATAGCCGCTGTAGGGCTGGGCCGGATCGGCGGCCAGCCGCACCGCCCGCTGCCAGGGGTAGAAATCGAACTCCACCTCCAGCCCAGCCTCGGCAAAGGCGCGCTTGACGATATGACCGGTAAGACCGCCATCGGGTAGGCTCTGGCTGGTGAAGGGGGGCCACTCCAGGGTGGTCAGACGAGCGGGCGCGGCCCACAGTTGAACAGGCATGCAGAACAGCAGTAGCGAGAGCAGCAGGCGATATCCCATAGGCGACCAGTTCCTTGTGCCGATTGATACTGAGTATCACCCATAACGGTGACAATAAAAAAGCCGACCCCAAGGTCGGCTTTGATGATGCAGTGGCAAGATGCCGCTGATCAGAACTCGGCGGTACGCGGCGTGCGCGGGAACGGGATCACGTCGCGGACGTTGCCCATGCCGGTCACATAGACCACCAGACGCTCGAAGCCCAGACCGAAACCGGCGTGGGGTACGGTACCGAAGCGACGCAGGTCGCGGTACCACCAGTAATCTTCCTTGTTCAGGCCCATCTCGGCCATGCGGGCATCCAGCACCTCAAGGCGCTCCTCACGCTGGGCACCACCGATGATCTCGCCGATCCCCGGTGCCAGTACGTCCATGGCGGCAACGGTTTTGCCGTCGTCGTTGAGGCGCATGTAGAAGGCCTTGATATCTTTCGGGTAGTTTTTCACCACCACCGGAGACTTGAAGTGCTCCTCGGCCAGATAGCGTTCGTGCTCGGAGGAGAGATCGATACCCCAGGAGACCGGGAACTCGAACTTCTTGCCACAGTTCTTCAGCACTTCGATGGCATCGGTGTAGTCGATTTGGGCGAAGTCGGAGGAGACGAAACGCTCCAGACGACCGATGGCATCCTTGTCCACGTGCTGGGCGAAGAACTCCAGATCGTCGCGACGCTCAGCCAGTACGGCGTTGAAGACGTATTTGAGCATGGCTTCGGCCAGGGCAGCGTTGTCGTCCAGGTTGGCGAAGGCAATTTCCGGCTCTACCATCCAGAACTCGGCCAGGTGGCGGCTGGTGTTGGAGTTTTCGGCGCGGAAGGTGGGCCCGAAGGTATAGACCTTGGAGAGGGCACAGGCATAGGTTTCGACGTTGAGCTGGCC
Source organism: Aeromonas sobria (assembly GCF_000820145.1). GTDB lineage: Bacteria > Pseudomonadota > Gammaproteobacteria > Enterobacterales > Aeromonadaceae > Aeromonas > Aeromonas sobria. Next base: position 80,901 of record NZ_CDBW01000006.1, read on the forward strand.
AGATACGGTCAGGAAGGTCTCCTTGCCGAAGAAGTCCTTGTCGTAATCGACCTTGCCAGCGTCGGTGCGTGGCAGGTTTTCCATGTCCAGGGTGGAGACGCGGAACATCTCGCCAGCACCTTCGGTGTCAGAGGAGGTGATGAGCGGGGCCGCAATCCACAGATAGCCCTCTTCATGGAAGAAGCGGTGGATGGCTTGGGCCAGACTGTTGCGTACCCGGGTCACGGCGCCAACGATGTTGGTGCGCGGGCGCAGGTGAGCCTGTTCACGCAGGTACTCGATGCTGTGACGCTTGGCAGCCATCGGGTAGGTGTCCGGATCTTCGACCCAGCCGACAACCTTCACGTCGGTGGCTTGCAGTTCAAAAGCCTGGCCGCTGCCCTGAGAGGCGGCAACCACGCCGGTCACTTCCACGGAGCAGGCAGTGGTCAGACGCAGCACTTCATTCTCGTAATTGGCCAAGGTATTTGGAACAACCGCCTGTACCGGATGGAAACAGGAGCCATCGGATACGGCCAAAAATGAGATCCCCGCCTTGGAATCACGGCGAGTCCGGATCCACCCTTTTACAGTTTGGGTGGTGCCAACCGCATATTTACCGGTCAGCACATCTACTACGGATGCGTGCGTCATCGAAATATTGTCTCCAGCTTGTTCTTGCAGCGCTATTTGCAACACTAGGGGTCTGGCCGGGCATTCATTGGCCCATCATGGCAGACTAAGCCGTCAATCTTACCCGCGCGGGTTTGATAAACAAGCAAAAATGTCGGACTCTGGTGGGGTTTTCAGCATGGTTGGCGCAACCCGGGTGTCATGGCAAAGGAGCAGTGTGTGAAAGATAGGCGGCATGGACCTGATTGGCTGACGAAGGCATTGCAGTGGCTGGTGGTGCTCTGCTGGGGCGGCTTTATTGTGTTGCTCTCCCTTTACCACTATGCCCGTCCCGAAATTGCCTACGGTTTTCTGGTCTATGGCGGGATCGCGGTACGCGATTATTGGGATCCTGCGTTGACCCCCTGGTTACTCTATTGGCTTTGGGGGAGCTGCGGGCTGACGCTGACGGTGTTGCTGCTGGAGCGGCAACGCAGCCGGCGCAAAGAGGATTCGATGCACGTCAATCTGGCCATCCTGTTGCTGATCCTGATTGCCAGCCTGCTTTTTTACTACGTCCCCTGATCGATTACTTACTCAGAGGCTCTTTTGGGTGCTTGTCAGCAGGCCTTGGGGGCTTGCCCAGCTGACGCGCCACGCTGTCGAGCATCTGGTTGTAGGCGAGTGCTACTCGTCCTATCTCATCATCGTCATCTCCTTCCAGCCGGTGGTCAAAGTCGTGCAGATCGGTTGCCTCCTCGATGGAACGGGTCAGGTGATTGAGCGGGCGAACTATCCAGGTGCGGATGACCCAGAGGGTCAGCAGCAGTCCCAGCCCGAAGATGGCGGTGAGAATGAGTGCCGAGGTGAGGATGTTCTGCTCAACCCGGGTAAACAGCGAATCGAGGGAGTAGTCAAAGCGCACCGCACCGAGCACTGTGTTTTCCGGCACCAGATGGCAGCTGGTGCAGTCGGTGCCACGAAGATCTTTTTTGGCCAGCAGCGGTCGGGTCACGACCAGTCGGCTATGCATATCGTCATACACCACCGCCATACTGCCTGTTCCCGCTAACGCCAGTCGATCATATTCATCTTTAGCTTGTTCGGTCGCCCGTGCTGGCCCGTACTGCTTGTTGACCGCATCACCGCGCACGATGCGGGCATCCTCCACATGGGCGTGGTCGAGAAACTTGGCGCGCAGGGTATCTCGGGCTTCCATCTTGCTGGTCAGCATCAGCATATTGAGGCCATCGAAATAGGCATCGGTCTGCTCGCGACTCTGCTCCTTCATGAGGGTCAGGATGAGATCACGCTCGCGCACCGCCTGATAGGCTGCGGAGAAGACCAGTACCATGGAGAAGATGAAGAGCAGGAAAAAGTTGATTTTGGCAGCAATGGAGAGGCGCATGAGCAATCTTTCTTGATGGTAAAACCGCAGCAGTTTACCCCTCTTGGTGCCTCAGGTCTGGTGTTTTGCTCACATTACGGCAAGTGAAACCGCACTGAAGTAGATAAAGTTGCCCTCTTTATATATCAAATGCGGGTAGTCAAACGGGCGGCTGTGATGGCCGCCCGCCGCTTGCCTTAAAACTCGCCCTCGGCGATGGCCTGACTGATTGCGCCGGTCAATACCCGCAGCTCCTCCGGGGTGATGACGAAGGGGGGCATCAGATAGACCAGCTTGCCAAACGGCCGGATCCAGGCGCCAAGCTCGACAAATTTGCGCTGGATGCGGGCCACATCCACCTGCTCTTTCATCTCCACCACCCCGATGGCGCCAAGCACCCGCACGTCTGCCACAGCTGGGTTGAGGGTCAGTTCCACCAGCTCGGTACGCAACTGATGTTCGATAGCGCGCACCCTTTCCTGCCACGGCGAGGCGAGCAGCAGATCGATGGAGGCGTTGGCTACCGCGCAGGCGAGCGGATTGCCCATAAAAGTAGGACCGTGCATAAAGACCTCCGCCTTGCCGTCACAGATGGTGCGGGCGACATGCTCGGTAGTCAGGGTTGCCGAGAGGGTGAGATAGCCGCCGGTGAGCGCTTTGCCGAGACACATGATGTCGGGGCTGATCCCCGCCCAGTCGCAGGCAAACAGCTGGCCGGTACGGCCAAAGCCTGTAGCAATCTCATCGGCAATCAGCAATACGCCGAACTCATCGCACAGGGCGCGTACCCACTGCAGGTAGCGGGGGTGATAGAAGCGCATACCGCCCGCCCCCTGCACTATGGGTTCGAGGATGAGGGCGGCAATCTCTTGGTGATGATCGGCCACCAGCGTGGCCAGCTCCACCACGCACTGCTCGTCCCACTCTGCGTGGAAGCGGCAGCTGGGGGCTTCGACAAAGTAATGTTCGGGCAGGAATCCCTTGTAGAGCTCATGCATGCCGCCATCGGGGTCACAGACGCTCATGGCGCCGAAGGTGTCGCCGTGATAACCGCCGCGCAGGGTGACAAATTTGGCTTTTGGGGTGCCCTTGCTGTGCCAGTACTGCTGGGCCATCTTGAGCGCCACTTCTACTGCTACCGAGCCGGAATCGGCCAGAAACACCCGATCCAGACCTGCCGGGGTGATCTCCACCAGTTTGCGGCACAGCTCGACAGCCGGAGCGTGGGTCAGGCCGCCAAACATCACGTGGGACATCTTGCCGAGCTGGGCGGTGGCGGCAGCGTCCAGTTCCGGCACCTGATAGCCGTGCACGCAAGCCCACCAGGAGCTCATGCCATCCACCAGTTCGCGGCCGTCGCTGAGGGTGATGGTTACCCCTTTAGCGCTGGCCACTTCATAGCAGGGCAGGGGGTGAGTGAGGGAGGTATAGGGGTGCCAGATGTGGTGCAGGTCGAATTCTTGATTGGTCATTTGTTGTTCTGTTGTCAATTGATTTGATCTGGTCGGTGTTGACAGTCTACGCGTGCTCTTTACACTAGCCAACAATTTCAGCCACTTGGCGCGGCGCATCACCATGAGCGTGCGGGCCCGGCGGCGGGTTTTGTGGCCGGCCATCGCGTGATGCGGGCGCAGGATCCCACTAATAACAACCGGAAGCCATGTATGAATGCTCTCACCGCGGGCGGTCACGCCCTTCGTCATGACTGGACCCTCGCTGAGGTTCAGGCCCTGTTTGCCTTGCCATTCAACGATCTGCTGTTTCAGGCCCAGACCGTCCACCGCGCCCATTTCGACCCCAACGAGGTGCAGGTGAGCACCCTGCTCTCCATCAAGACCGGCGCCTGCCCGGAAGATTGCAAATACTGCCCCCAGAGTGCTCGCTATCACACCGGGCTCGAAGCCGAGCGGCTGATGGAGGTGGAGAAGGTGCTGGAGCGGGCCCGCGAGGCCAAGGCCAACGGCTCATCCCGTTTCTGCATGGGTGCAGCCTGGCGCAATCCCAAAGAGAAGGACATGCCCTACGTCATCCGGATGATTGAGGAGGTGCGCGGGCTGGGGATGGAGACTTGCATGACGCTAGGGATGCTCACCGCCGATCAGGCTGCCCGTCTTGGCGCTGCGGGGCTCGATTACTACAACCACAACCTCGATACCTCGCCGGAGTTTTATGGCGAGATCATCTCCACCCGCACCTATCAGGATCGGCTCGATACCCTGGAGCATGTGCGCGGCGCGGGCATGAAGGTCTGCTCCGGCGGCATCGTCGGCATGGGTGAGCAGGCCAAAGACCGTGCGGGCCTGCTGATGGCGCTGGCCAACCTGCCCCGTCACCCGGAGAGCGTGCCCATCAACATGCTGGTCAAGGTGAAGGGGACGCCGCTGGAGAACGAAGAGAACCTCGATCCGTTCGAATTTATCCGCACTATCGCAGTAGCGCGGATCATGATGCCCGCCTCCCATGTGCGCCTCTCCGCCGGGCGGGAGAAGATGAACGAGCAGATGCAGGCGATGTGCTTTATGGCGGGGGCCAACTCCATCTTCTACGGCTGCAAATTGCTGACTACCCCCAATCCGGACGAGAACAGCGATATGCAGCTGTTCAAGCGACTCGGCATTCGCCCCGCCCAGCGCGCCCAGAAGCCGGATCAGGTCCAAGAAGAAGATCTGCTGGCCGAGGTGAGCCGCCAGAGCGAACCAAGCGATCTCTTTTATGACGCCACCCGCCCTCACCCTCGCACCGGGGCCGCGCGGTCATGAATGGCCATGCAGTAACGGGCCCCTTTGCATTGGGCGCTGCGCTGGTCGGGCGCAAGCAGGCCGATTTGCTGCGTCGCCGCACGGCCACTCAAGGTAGCGTGGCAGGACGGTTGCAGGTCGCCGGGCGCGACTACCTCAATTTTTCCGCCAACGACTATCTGGGGCTTGCGGATCACATCGCCATCAAGGCCGCCTTCAAAGCGGGGATTGACCGCTATGGCGCGGGCTCCGGCGCCTCGCCGCTGGTCACCGGTTACAGCCGCGCTCACCAGCAGTTGGAAGAGACGCTGGCCGAGTGGCTCGGGGTGGAGGCAGTGCTGCTGTTCAATTGCGGTTTTTCTGCCAATCAGGCGGTGCTCAAAGCCCTGCTCGGCAAGGAGCATCTGTTGTGGCAGGACAAACTCAACCACGCCTCCTTGCAGGAGATGGGCAGCCAGCTGCCCTGCAAGATGAAGCGCTTTGGCCACAACGATATGGCGGCGCTCGCGCGTCAGCTTGAGCCAAATCGCGGGCTGATTGTCTCTGAGGGGGTGTTCAGCATGGACGGGGATCAGGGCCGCTGGCGCGAGCTCGCAACACTCGCCGCCCAGAGCGGCAACTGGCTGATGATCGACGATGCCCACGGCCTCGGTGTGCTGGGCCCAGAGGGGCGCGGCACGCTGGCGGCGCAAGGGGTGGAACCGGCCAACGTGCATATCCAGATGGGCACTTTTGGCAAGGCGCTCGGCGTCGCCGGGGCCTTTGTTGGCGGCAGCCGCGAGCTGGTGGATTATCTGGTCAACTTCGCCCGTCACTATGTCTACAGCACCCATATGCCCGCCGCGCAGGCTTGCGCCGTCAGCAAGAGTATCGAACTGGTGCGCGCCGCCGATGAGGCCCGCGCCCATCTTGGTCAGCTGATCGCTCGCTTCCGGCAAGGAGCAGAGGGGCTGGGTTGGCAGCTTGGTGCGAGCGATACCCCCATCCAGCCGCTGCTGGTGGGGGAGAGCAGTGCTGCCCTGCAACTGGCCGAGCGGCTGCGGGATCGCGGCGTCTGGGTGAGCGCAATCCGCCCGCCCACGGTGCCGGTCGGTACGGCGCGGCTGCGCATTACCTTAAGCGCGGCTCATCGCGAGCAGGATGTGGATCGTCTGCTCGATGCCCTCGGCCCATGTTCGGGCAGTGCCACTTCGGAGGGATCTCACCATGGATGAGCGCTTCCAGTCGGTGGACAAGGCACAGCTCGCCCGCCGCTTCGGCGCCGCCGCCTGTCATTACGATGCCCACGCCCGCTTTCAGCAGGAGGTGGGTCAGGCGCTGCTCGAATTGATGCCGAGCAGGCCGGTTGGCAGCGAGTTGACAGTGAGCGGGCTGGATCTGGGCTGCGGCACCGGTTTTTTCTTGCCCCAACTGGCGAATCGTTGTCACCAGCTGGTGGGGCTGGATCTCGCCCCCGGCATGCTAGCGCAAGCCGCCTTGCGCGGCAGTGGTGCCCGCCTGCTCTGCGGCGATGCGGAGCAGCTCCCCTTTGCGAATGACGCGTTCGACTGGGTCTTCTCCAGTCTGGCGCTGCAGTGGTGCGAGCGTCCGGCCCAGGCTTTCGGCGAGCTGCTGCGGGTGGTCAAACCGGGCGGCCAGATCTTTTTCTCGACCCTGCTCGATGAGTCGCTCTGGCAGTTGCGAGCCGCCTGGCAGCAGCTGGATGGTCGCGCCCATGTCAATCGCTTCCTCAGCCTGCCACAATTGGAGCAGGCGCTGGCTAGCGCCGGGGTATCTGCTCCCGAGCTGCGTTGTATCACCTGGGATCTCGCCTATCTTGAATTGCCGCAGTTGTTGCGTGATCTCAAGGGGATTGGGGCCAATCAGGTCAATGACAATCAGGGGAGTGCCGCCCCGGCCGGTCTGAGCGGTCGCGCCAGATTGCAGCAGCTGGCGCAGGCGTATGAGGCGTTTCGCCAGCCCGATGGCAGGCTGGTCGCCAGTTATCGGGTGTGCCTCGGCCGTCTCAGCAAGCCTCGCTGAGCGCCGGGAATCGTATTGTGTGCAGGGCAGTGAGCCACTCCCTGCCAAGGAGAGAACCGTATGAAATCATTCTTTATCACCGGCACCGATACCGATGTGGGCAAGACGCTGGTGGCGCGCACCTTGTTACGTGAATTCAGCGCACAGGGGATCAACTGTGCTGGCTACAAGCCGGTATCGGCCGGATGTGCCCGCACCCCGGACGGGTTGCGCAATCTCGATGCGGTGTTGCTTCAAGAGGCGGCGAGCCTGCAACTGCCCTATGAGGTGGTCAATCCCTTCGCCTACGAGCCGCCGATTGCACCCCACATCGCCGCCAGCGAGGCGCGCCAGCCCATCACCATGCAGGGCTTGAGCGAGGGGTTGCGCAAGATTGAACAAGCGGGGGCCGAATTGACGGTGGTGGAAGGGGCGGGGGGCTGGTATCTGCCGCTCGATCGCAAACACCTGTTATCGGATTGGGTAAAACAGGAAAACATGGCGGTGATCATGGTGGTGGGGGCCAAGCTGGGATGCCTAAATCATGCGTTGCTCACCTTTGCCGCCATTCGCAACGATCAGCTGCCGGTTGCTGGCTGGGTAATTAATCGGCTCCATGGTTCCATGAGCCATTATCAGGAAAATCTGGACACCCTCAGAAGCTTGCTGCCTGCTCCCTTTTTGGGGGAAATTCCGTTTATAAACAATCCGCTTGAGGCCAATTTGCAGGGGCGTATCGATATATCTCCGCTACTTTAACGGCACATTCAGCGAACATTCATCGAATCCATCTAGAATGGCCACCATTAACATGAACAGGTGGATGACCGGCTGTCATGTCCTATTTTTCACAAGGAGTCTATATGAAGCGAATTATGCTATTCCTGGTGACCAACCTGGCCGTCATGCTGGTGCTGGGGGTGGTACTCAATATCCTGTTCTCGGTTCTGGGTATCAACAAGTCCAGCATTACCGGCCTGTTGATGTTTTGTGCCGTGTTCGGTTTTGGGGGTTCCTTTATCTCCTTGTTGATGTCCAAGTGGATGGCCAAGCGCAGTTACGGTGTCCAGGTCATCGAACAACCCCGTAATGAGACCGAGCACTGGCTGGTGAGCACTGTGGCCCGTCAGGCCCGCGAAGCGGGTATCAAGATGCCGGAAGTGGGGATCTACGACTCTCCCGAGATGAACGCCTTTGCTACCGGTGCCCGCCGCGATGATTCGCTGGTGGCGGTCTCCTCCGGCCTGCTCTACAGCATGAGCCGTGACGAAGCGGAAGCTGTGCTGGCCCACGAAGTGAGCCACGTAGCCAACGGCGACATGGTGACCCTGACCCTGGTGCAAGGGGTGGTGAACACCTTCGTGATGTTCTTCGCTCGCATCGTGGCTGGGGTGATCAGCAACTTCTTCAGCTCCAACAACAGTGAAGAGAGCAGCAGCAGCGGCGGCTTTGCCTACATGATCACCGTATTCGTGCTGGAGATGCTGTTTGGCGTACTGGCCTCCATGATCGTCATGTGGTTCAGCCGTCAGCGCGAGTTCCGTGCCGATGCCGGTGCCGCCAAGCTGGCGGGTCGCGACAAGATGATTGCCGCCCTTGAGCGTCTGTCCCGCGGTGCAGAGCCGCAGCTGGAAGGCTCCATGATGGCCTTTGGCATCAACGGCAAGCGCTCCATGAGCGAGCTGTTCATGAGCCACCCGCCCATCGAGCAGCGCATCGCCGCCCTGCGTGGTTGATTGATGCTGGATATGGATGGCAGGGGATAACCCCGAATAAAAAAACGGCTGCCTTGGGGCAGCCGTTTTGCTTTGTCGCGTTTTTTAAAGTTTGAAGTGCCCCATCTCCTGGCGCAGCACCCGTGACAGCTGCTTGAGCTTGGCGGCCTCTTGCGACACATGGCGGGCGGCATCCCCCGACTGCTCCGAGAGAGAGGTAATGTTGCCGACGGTGGAGACCACTTCGTTGGCGGCGGTAGATTGTTCGCGCAGGGTGTGGCTGATCTCCCCCATCAGGCCGGTCAGGTTGGCGGCGTGACTGCGGATGCTTGAGATGGCCTCGCCAGTCTGGTTGGCCAGCGTGACCCCGCGGGAGACGTTGTTGACTGTGGTTTCCATGCTGCGGATGGATGCATCGGCCCCGCTCTGGATCTTGCTGATCATTCCGGTGATCTGCTGGGTGGAGGCCGCAGAGCGGCTGGCCAGATTGCGCACCTCGTCGGCGACCACCGCGAAGCCACGACCTTGTTCCCCTGCCCGAGCTGCTTCGATGGCGGCGTTGAGGGCCAGCAGGTTGGTCTGATCGGCGATACTGCGGATCACCCCGATGATCTCCGAAATCTGCTGGGTATGACCGTTGAGCTCGGAGATGGTGCTGGCTGCTTCGCCCACAGTGGTAGAGATATTCTCGATGCTGTCCAGGGTCTCCTTGATAACCCCGGAGCCCTCCTCCAGGGTATTGGCAGAGACCTTGCTCAGCTCGTCAGCATGGGTCGCGTTGTCGGAGAGGTGGCTGATGCTCACCACCAGCTCCTCGATGGCGGCGGCCATGGTCTGGGTGCTGCTTTGCTGGGAAGTGGCGAACAGCGCGGTCTGTTCGGCGATCTGGGCGATGCTGTCGGCAGAGTCAGACAACTCTTCGGTGGAGTGGGATACCTTGGCGATGATCCCTTTGAGGGTGCTCTGCATGCCGCCGAGCAGGCCGATCAGACTCTCTTTCGAGCCTTGTGGCACCTTGATAGGCAGCGAGAAGTCCCCCATGGCGAGCAGATGGAGATCGGTTTTGAGCTGTTCGACCGACGTCCCCACCAGATCGAGCAGGGAGCGATAAGTACGCCAGAGGAAAAACATCAACACCAGGCCGAGGGCGATAAACAGATAGCGCAGCATGTCGGTATTGGTCATGGCGCTCTCGACCGCCTCCTGATTACGCGCCTCCATCATCACGTAGAAGTCATCGATGGGGGACATGATGCGCCCCTTGTTCTGGTGATAGGCCTTGTCATGCATCATGGCGATGGCCTTTTGCTGGTTGGCGATCGGGTCGCCATCGGTCTGCTGCACCAGTTTGAAGGCAGCGACCTCGGTGTTGACCAGTGCGTCCGAGTTGTTTTTGGCCTCGTTGAGCTTGGCGAGCTCACCTTCGGTAAAACCGGCATCTTTCATCAGGTCGATAAGGCCACGGCGAACATTGCTGTCGGGGCGGGGATTCTGACCGTTGGCGGCGACGAAGTCCCAGTAGATACGGTTGTAGCCATCCGGTCTGGCTTGCTCACCGTTGCGAATGGCCAGGATCCGCATGTACTGCTGCTCGTAGGCGGGATCCTTGGTGATGACGTAGGTGCGCCCGAGTCGGGTCAGATCATCGGAGGATTGGCGCAGCTCATCGGCCAGCAGGTAGGAGACATATTGTTGCCGATAGCTCTCTTCCAGCTGTTTCCCCGCCCAGCTGTAGGCGAAAAACACCAGTGACAGCAGGATCAGGGTGATGACGGATAGCAGCAGGTTGAGCTGAAAGGCGGGTTTGTTCTGTTCCATGGTGTGGGCGTCCTTTCCCTATGGGGGAGTGTCGTATGGAGCATCGCCAAGTCAATGTCTGGCAAGGCTTTTTGCCCTGAGAGTATAGGAAGGAAACGCGCTCTTGCGGGTGGGGGAGGAGGAAAGGAAGGGCTGGAATCGAACAAGGTGACAAAAAAATGACCGGGGTCAATTCCCCGGCCATCTGAGTTGACGTGAGTTAACGCGGCCCGATCACCAGATCATAAGATCTCAAGGTCGGTGAGCGGCACGGCGCAGCAGGTGAGGATCTTGCCCTCGGCCCGCTCGGCGGCGGTGATGGCGGGGGCATCGGGGTGATCCACCTCGCCCGAGACCAGCGTCTGTTTGCAACTGCCGCAGATCCCGGCGCGGCAACTCCAGGGCAGCTCAACCCCCTGCTTGTTAGCCTGATCCAGCACTGTGCCCTGATTGTTGCCGGTGAAGGCCTGCTCTCCGATCTTGAGTTGCACCGCCTGATGGGGGCGGGCCACCGAGAGAATGGCGCCGCCAAAACTCTCCTGTCTGATCCGTGCAGCTGGTACGCCGAGGGCTGCGACTCTGGCGGCGGCATCGGCCATAAAGCCGTGGGGGCCGCAGATAAAGACCTCTTTTTCGGCCAGCCCTTTGACCAGTCGCAGATGCTCATCATTGAGTCGCCCTTGCAGCCCCTGCCAGTGGCTGTCCGGCTGGCTCAGGATCAGGGTGAGCGTCATCCTTTGCTGCGCCATGGCGTGCAGTTCACTGGCGGCCGGAATGTCCGCTTCGCTGCGGCACAGGTGCATAAAGTGCACATCTTCCAGCTCCCCGCGCAGCGCCAGGGTGCGGGCAATCGCCAGCATGGGGGTGACGCCGGAGCCTGCCGAGAGCAACAGAAGGTTGCGCTCGCCGCCCAAGTGAAACTCGCCTGCGGGATTAGCTGCCAGCAGCCGGTCACCCACCTGAAACTGTTGGTGCAGCCAGTGGGAGATGCGGCCACCCCCCACCTTCTTGACGCTGATGCTGTAACGCTCCGGTTGATCCGGCGTGGAGCTCAGGGTATAGCGCCGTTGAATGCGCTCGTTTTTGATATCGATGCTGATGGGCAGATGCTGGCCCGGCAGGTAGTCGGGCAGGGGCTCGCCATCGGCCGCCTCGAACCAGAAGGTCTCCAGATCTCGCGCCAGCGGTTCGTGGGCCAGGCAGACCAGCTCCCGCTTTTTCGGTGCGGCGGCGGGATAGACCACCGGACGGGTGCGCTCCAGCACCTCGATCTCGCTGCCTGCCTCAATCCACCCTTCGTTCAGCGCCACCAGATTCTGGCCGAAGTAGACCTCGCCATCCTCGCCACGGCGGTAGCGGGTGAGGGTGGCCAGCGGCTCTTTCAGGGCGTTGAAACGATCGGTGCCCGCTTCCACCGTGGTCATGATGCAGCGGCTGCAGGGCTTGACCACCTTAAATTCCACCTCGCCGATGCGGATACGCACCCAGCTGTCCTCCTCGAAGGGCAGGGTATTGCTTGCCACCAGATTGGTGCGGAACTGGCTCATCTGGTGCAGGGCATCGGAGCGCAGATTGAGATCCTCCAGGGAGGCCTGGCTTATCAGCAGCAGCGGATAACCGTCGGCAAAGCTAACCCGGGTGCCGGTCTTTTCGCGAAAACGATCCGAGGTTTCACCCAGCCAGAGCAGTTGCACCGCTTCCCCAGCCACCCGGCTTAGCCACCCATCGGCTTTTGGGTCGGTATGCAGGGCGGTGAAGCGGTCGCTCCAGACCCCGGTGGCCTGCGGGGCGCGGCTGAAGTCGACCTCTTGCAGGGTGAGCGGTTCAAAGCCCGGATAGCGCAGTTGCAAGCCCCCTTCGATGGGGGTGGCAACGACCTGTTGCAGTTGGGGATGGGTACGGGCGGTGATAAAGGTGCCGTCCGGTTTGACCACCATGTAGCGGCGATCCCCGGCGAGCCCTTCTTCGGTCACCCGGGCGCGAGCCAGCGGCATGCCTGCAGTCGATTTGATGGGGTAGAGGTGAATGCTGTCTAGCCTGGGCATCTTCGTATCCTTGTGACGCGGCGCGTTCGCCTGGAAAAAGGGGAACATAACGGTTCCCCGGCGATCCGGCAATCCTTTCAGGGGGGCGGTCTATAGTTGGGAAAACAGAACAAGAGGGTATCGGGATGAAAATAAGCTGGTTGCTGGCGGGGAGCCTTTTTTGCCACGGGCTCTGGGCGCAGGAGCTGACTCTGACCACGGGAGAGTATCCGCCTTACTGCTCCGAGACACTGAAATATCAGGGGCTTATCCCCCATGTGGTGAGCGAGGCGTTCAAGAGTGAAGGGGTGAGCGTCAAGTTCCAGTTTCTGCCCTGGAAGCGGGCCTTTCGCTTGTCGGAGGAGGGGGTGGTGGATGGCACAGTCCACTGGTATGAGTCGAGCGAGCGGCGCAAAACCCATCTCTACAGCGATCCCATCCTGAGCGAAACCTACGTCTGGTTCTATCTCAAGTCAGATCCGCTTGAATGGAAAGGCTATCGGGATCTGGCGGATCGCAAGCTGGCTGCGGTCAGTGGCTATACCTACAATGCAGATTTTTTTGCAGCCATCACGCAGGTGCCACTACAAGTACAGTTCGTCACCCGGCTGCGGCAGAGCTTCGATCTGCTGCTCTCCGGTCGCGCCGACCTGACGCTTGAGAACATCGATGTCGGCTATTACTCCCTGCGTCAGTTCTACCCGGCCAGCACGGTCGATCTCTTCACAACCCATTCAAAACCGGTGATGAAAGTCGAAGGTCACCTGCTGATCAGCCGCAAGCGTGCCAACGCTGACGAGCTGATCAAAACCTTCAATCGGGGGCTCGCCAAACTGAAAGCCAGCGGTCAGCTGGATAAGATGTTACTTGAGTCACGTTCTGGTCTCTATGAACCATAAAGTGCAACATTTTTTGATCCTGATTCGCTAATCAGTACAAAAAAGCCGCCACTATCGACTTAGTTCCCAGTTTCTAACGCTTTCGCTTCTTCCCTCTCTGGCCACCGTCCGCTTCGGCGACACGGTATCAAGCGCTATCGGAGTGGGCCTGTTACCCAACAAGAAGAAAGCAATGTATGAGCAAACAACTGGACATGACCCCACAGCCGGATCTCTCCCTGAAAACGGGAACAGGCCCGGTGCGTACCCGGCTGCCCGTTTGGCGGCCGGCCCTGCCACCCTGCAATCACGCCTGCCCGGCTGGAGAAAATATCCAGGCCTGGCTCTCTTTGGCGCAGGCCGGTCGCTTTGAGGCGGCGTGGCAGACCCTGATCGAAGAGAACCCCTTGCCCGCCATTCATGGCCGGGTCTGCTATCACCCCTGCGAGAGTGCCTGCAATCGCGGTCAGGTGGATGAATCCGTCTCCATCCACGCCATCGAGCGTTTCCTCGGTGACGAGGCGCTGGCCCGTGGCTGGCAGCCAGCGCCACCTGCCCCTGCCAGCGGCAAGAAGGTGCTGGTGATTGGTGCCGGGCCCTCCGGCCTCTCCTGCGCCTGGCACCTCAACCGGCTCGGCCATCAGGTGGAGATCCGCGAAGCGGGGCCGCTGGCGGGCGGCATGCTGCGCTTTGGTATTCCCGCTTACCGCTTGCCCCGCGATGTGCTGGATCGGGAGGTGGCCCGCATCGTGGCCGCTGGTGTGACCCTGACCCTCAACCACAAGGTGGCGGATGTGCTGCGCGAGCGCGACGAGGGGGGCTTCGACGCCGTCTTTATGGCCATCGGCGCCCATCTGGCCAAGCGGGTCGATATTCCGGCGCGGGAAGCGGGCAAGATCCTCGATGCGGTGAGCTTCCTCGAACAGGCCAGTCTGGCCGAGGAGCAGGGCTTGCCGCCCCCCAAACTGGGGCGGCGGGTGGCCATCTACGGCGGCGGCAACACCGCCATGGATGCGGCTCGCACCGCCCGTCGCCTCGGTGTGGAAGAGGCGATGATCATCTACCGCCGCGACCGGGACCATATGCCTGCCCACGCTTTTGAAGCCCTTGAAGCCGAGGAGGAGGGGATCAAGATCAACTGGCTGCGCAGCATCCGCCAGCTCGACAACACCCGCATCGAAGTGGAGGTGATGGCGCTGGATGCCGAGGGCAAGCCGGTGCCCACCGGCAAGTTTGAAACCCTCGAAGCAGACTCCCTTATTCTGGCGCTCGGTCAGGAGGTAGACCTCTCGGTGCTGGAGAGCATTCCCGGCGTGCGGGTCAACAAGGAGGGGGTGGTGCAGGTGGCGGGCAACCTGATGACCGATGTCGCCGGGCTGTTTGCCGGCGGGGATATGGTGCCTTCCGAGCGCACCGTCACCATCGCTACCGGCCACGGCAAGAAGGCGGCGCGCCATATGGATGCCTGGCTGCGCGGTCGCCACTATCAGAAGATGGTCTCCTACCCGCTGGTGGGGCCGGAGCAGTTGCAACTCTGGTTCCAGACCCACGCGCCAGCCAGCAGTCAGCCGGTCAAACCGGCGTGGGCGCGGGACGATTTTGGCGAGATCATCGGCGGGCTGGATGAGGTGGCCGCCCGTTACGAGGCGGCGCGCTGCTACTCCTGCGGCAACTGCTTCGAGTGCGACGGCTGCTATGGCAGTTGCCCCGAGCAGGCCATCGCCAAGCTGGGGCCGGGCAAGGGCTATCAGGTAGATGCGGCGCGCTGCACCGGCTGCGGTGCCTGTCACGATCAATGCCCTTGTCACGCCATCCTGCTGCGCCAACCGGAGGAGTCCCAATGAAACATGAACTGATCATGGTTGATGGCAACGAAGCCGCGGCCCGGGTGGCGTACCAGCTGAGTGAAGTGTGTGCCATCTACCCCATCACCCCGAGCTCGACCATGGCCGAGCTGGCCGATGCCTGGGCGGATGAGAAACAGACCAACCTCTGGGGCAACATCCCCACAGTGGTGGAGATGCAGAGTGAAGGGGGGGCGGCCGGTACGGTACACGGTGCCCTGCAGGCGGGGGCGCTCGCCACCACCTTCACCGCCAGTCAGGGGCTGATGCTGATGCTGCCCAACATGTACAAGATCGCCGGTGAATTGACCGCGGCGGTGTTCCATGTGGCGGCCCGCTCGCTGGCGGCGCAGGGGCTCTCTATCTTTGGCGACCATCAGGACGTGATGGCGGCGCGCAGCACCGGCTTTGCCATGCTCGCCTCCGGCTCGGTGCAGGAGGCGCAGGATCTGGCGCTGGTCTCCCACAGCGTCACCCTGCAGTGTCGGGTGCCCTTTATCCACTTCTTTGATGGCTTTCGTACCTCCCACGAGGTGAACAAGATCACCGCCCTGCATCGGGATGAGATCCGGGCGCTGATCGACAACGATTGGGTGCGTGCCCACCGTTCGCGGGCGCTCAACCCGGATCACCCCGTGATGCGTGGCACGGCCCAGAACCCGGATACCTATTTCCAGTCCCGTGAGAGCGTCAACCCCTTCTACGAGGCGGTGCCAGCACGGGTACAGCAGTGCATGGACAACCTCGGCGAGCTGACTGGCCGTCACTACCAGCTGGTGGAGTATCACGGCGCAACCGATGCCACCGATGTCATCGTGCTGATGGGCTCGGGGGCGGCCACCGCCCGCACTACCGTGGATTGGCTCAACCGGCAGGATCGCAAGACTGGGGTCTTGGTTGTGCGCCTCTATCGCCCCTTCCCGGTACAGGCGCTACTCGATGCCCTGCCCGCGAGCGTGCGGCGCATGGCGGTGCTGGATCGCACCAAGGAGCCGGGCGCTGGCGGCGAGCCGCTGCTGCTGGATGTGCAGAGCGCGCTGATTGACGGTTTGCAGCGCGGCCTTATCAAGCGGCTGCCGTGGCTCAGTGGCGGCCGTTACGGCCTCTCTTCCAAAGAGTTCACCCCCGCCATGTGCGCGGCGGTGTTTGAGGAGTTGGCCTGTGATGCGCCGCGTCCGCGCTTTACCGTGGGGATTGTCGATGACGTGTCGGGCCTCAGTCTGGCCTGGCACCCCATCGGCGATCTGGAGCCTGCCAGCCGGGTGCGAGCGCTCTTCTTCGGCCTCGGTGCCGACGGCACAGTCGGCGCCAACAAGAACAGCATCAAGATCATCGGCGAGCTGGAGGGCTTCCACGCTCAGGGTTACTTCGTCTACGACTCCAAGAAGTCGGGCTCGCGCACTGTCTCCCACCTGCGCTTTGGCCCCGAGCCCATCGACGCCCCCTGGCTTATCGAGCAGGCGAGTTTCATCGGCTGCCACCAGTGGAGCTTCACCGAATCGGTGGACCTGCTGGAGCACGCCGCCGAAGGGGCGACCCTGCTGCTCAATGCCCCCTATGAGGCTGACAAGGTGTGGGGTCAGCTGCCTGAGCGGCTGCGAGCCCGCATCCGCGCCCTCAATATCCAGCTCTACTGCATCGATGGGGATCGGGTGGCCGAGCAAAACGGCATGGGCAATCGCATCAACACCATTATGCAGACCTGCTTCTTCGCGCTGGCCGGGGTGTTGCCACGGGATGAGGCGATCGCGCTGATCAAGGAGAGCATCGAGAAGAGTTATGCCCGCAAAGGGCCCGAGGTGGTCGAGCGCAACTTCGCGGCGGTGGACGATACCCTGGCTCACCTCTGCAAGGTGGTGATCCCGGCCGGTGACGAGCAGATCAGCGACTATCCGCTGCCACTGGCGCCGGGTGGCAGCGAGTTTGTCCAGCGGGTCACCGGCGAGATGCTGGCAGGGCGCGGCGATCTGATCCCTGTCTCCATGCTGCCGGTGGATGGCACTTACCCCACCGCCACTAGCCGCTTCGAGAAGCGCGATATCGCCCGCGAGATCCCGATCTGGCACTCCGATATCTGCATTCAGTGCGGCAACTGCGTCTTTGTCTGCCCCCACGCGGCGTTGCGGGCCAAGTTCTACCATCAGGACTGGCTGGCGACCGCCCCCGAAGCGGCGCAGTCGGTGCCCGTCACCGCCAAGGGCTTCCCCGACAGCCGCTACACCTTGCAGCTCTATCCGGAGGATTGCACCGGTTGCGGCCAGTGCGTGCAGGCCTGTCCGGTGCGAGCCGGGGCTGATGAGGAACATGAAGGCACGCGCGCCATCACCATGCTGGACAAGGCGCCCCATCTGGCCGGTCAGAAGCAGGCGCTGCGCTGGTTCGAGAGCCTGCCGTGGCCTGCCCGCGAGCGGGTGGACTTCTCCACGGTGCGCGGTGCCCAGTTCCTCGAACCCCTGTTCGAGTTCTCCGGTGCTTGCGCCGGTTGTGGCGAGACACCTTATCTCAAGCTGCTGACCCAGCTGTTTGGCGATCGCATGCTGGTGGCCAACGCCACCGGTTGCTCTTCCATCTATGGCGGCAACCTGCCGACCACCCCGTGGGCCAAGAATGGCGAAGGGAAGGGGCCGGCCTGGTCGAACTCCCTGTTTGAGGACAACGCCGAGTTTGGCTTTGGTTTTCGTCTCACCGCCGATCAGCACCACGGTCAGGCGGTGGCAGCCCTCGAAGCGATGAAGGGGGAGCTGGGCGCCGAGCTGGTCGATACCCTGATTAGCGCCCCGCAGCGGCTGGAGTCGGAGATCCGCGCCCAGCGCACCCGGGTGGCGCAAGTGCGCGAGCGGCTGGAGGAGGTGAAATCCGGCAAGGCCCGTGAGCTGCTCTCCTTGATTGATCAGCTGGTGCGCCGCTCGGTCTGGATCGTCGGCGGCGATGGCTGGGCCTATGACATCGGCTCGGCGGGGCTCGATCATGTGCTCGCCTCCGGGCGCGATGTGAACGTGCTGGTGATGGATACCGAGGTCTACTCCAACACCGGCGGCCAGATGTCGAAATCGACGCCGCTCGGTGCCGTCGCCAAGTTCGCGGCGGGGGGCAAGACGCTGGCCAAGAAGGATGTGGCGTTGCAAGCCATCTCCTACGGCAACGTCTATGTTGCCCGCATCGCCTTTGGTGCCAATCCGCAGCAGGCGCTGCAAGCCTTGCGTGAGGCCGAAGCCTATCCGGGCCCGTCGCTGATCATCGCCTACAGCCACTGTATCGCTCATGGCATCGATATGGAGTTTGGCCTGACCCAGCAAAAACGCGCGGTGGCCTCCGGTCACTGGCCGCTGATGCGCTACAACCCGGTACTGCGCAGTGCGGGACAGAACCCCTTTAGCCTCGACAGCCTGCGCCCCTCCATCCCCCTTGCTGAATATCGGCAGGAGGAGACCCGTTATCGGGTGCTGGCCCAGAGCCATCCGGAGGAGGCCGAGCGGCTGATGCAGGTGGCGCAAAAAGTGGCGTGGCAGAAGTGGGCCACCTACGAGGAGATGGCCACCCGCGAGGCCAGCCATTTCCATCCGCCGGTATGAGGATGGGGTGAGTGAAATATAACCAGGCGGGCCAATGGCCCGCTTTTTATATGAGGAAAACATTGGAGTGTTTATTGGCTCTATATGACAGCGCACAGGAGCGATATGGTTAGTAATGTATTAAAACCAGAAAATAGTATTATGAATCAGGTGACAATAGGAAAAACATGGTAGAAAAAACGCACTATCATATGAATACTTTTCCAAAATGAATGTTTAAATACGCATGATATTTGTATTTTCAATGAAAGCATGTAAATGTCTCGTGAGTTTCATAGCATGGTTAATCAATGTTATGATTACCAAGGGATATTTGGGGCTTCTTTTTGATATGCTTTTTGGTAAAAAGAATATAAATTCTGCGAAAGTGGTTTGTTAGCGAATTACAGCTATCAGTAGAGTTTAATTGTGGTGGTGATGTATGTCTTTAGTTAAATAATTCATGGAGAAAGCAATGAAAGATGATATATCAAGTTTTTTTAGTTCTCATAGCCATGAGTTGAAAAGTAAAATGAAACGACTAGATTTTCTAGTGGGTCGTGATCATTGGCTTTCGGTTGGTAACTATAAAGAGGAGCTTTTGAGATGCCTACTTAAACAGTTGTTACCGAAAAAATATGAAGTAAGCACAGGTTTTATCCTTTCACTTGATGGTAATGGCAATCAAATAAAGTCCAAGCAACAAGACATAATTATATGGAATTCGAATGATTATGCAGCCATATTTCGGGATGGTGATTTTGTTATAATTCCTCCTGAAGCATGCAGAGCTTTGATTGAGGTAAAAAGCACTCTGACAAATCAGATGCTTAGAAAGGCTATGTCAGCATCTGATGATGTTATTTACTTTGTTCAAACTCCATATATTCATAATTTAAATATTGCTAGATTTATATTTGCATATAGTAGTCAGCTAAAGTTCCCCCAGGGTTATTTTGATGCAATATATGATTTTTATGAAAATGATGTAAGTGAACAGTTATCAATTGAAAAGCGTATTGAATTTACAAAATCTCGCTGGCCTCAAGATAGGTCTGCTCACTTAGCATCTATTGACGGAGTTTTTGTGTTAGGTGTTGGAGCAATATTGCGGGAGATTCGATGGTTTCGTGATGACAAGGTGAAATTTATCTTTGACGCACTAGAATTGTCAGAAGGTGAAGATGACCATGTTTACACTTTTTTTGAACATGTTTTGAATACAGTGATTAGCTCACCTAATAGCACTCCAGAACTCTACTATTCAAAACAGCCGGGGTTGTTTTCAATGATGCAAAAAATATCATTAAGTCGTCCACCATGTGATGGCAAAATGGTTTATCCATATACAGATGATATCTTATCTGTATATAAAGACATTGATGCTGACATGTTGTACAAGAAACTATAGTCATAACTAATGATTACAAAACAAACTGCCGGCCTGTGACATTTTGAAATGAAAAAAGTATGCTTTTTGATAAAACGTTACGAACAGGAAATAGCTACAGTTACCTTGGTGACATTTATTTATCATAAGATCAAGGCTTCCTTTTCTTTCCAAGGCAGGTAAGCTGCGGGGCAAATAGCGTCAAGCAGGAGAAGGGACGATGACAGAGCAACATATCGCCGGGACGATCGGCATTCTGGGAGCGGGGTGGCTGGGGCTGCCGCTGGCGCGGGCCCTGTTGGCGGCAGGTAAGCAGGTAGCAGTCACGGTCAGCAGCGCCGAGAAGGCGGCCCGACTGCAAGGGGAGGGGATCGCTGCCCATCCGCTGACGATTTCTGCCCATATGTCGGATGCGTGGCCCATCCCCTGCGAGAGTCTGGTGGTCTGCGTACCGCCCAGCAAGACCGATGACTATCCGCAGGCGGTGGCAAGGGCCTGCGCGTTGGCCAAAGCGAATGGCACCCGGCGGGTGCTGTTTGTCAGCGCCACCTCGGTATGGGGCGCGGGGCAGCAGGAGGGTGAACAGCCCAAACCCCGCCATGCCCGTGGCGAGCGGATGCTGGCAGCGGAGCAGGCGGTGCTGGCGGCCGGTTTCGAGACGGTGATGATAGTGCGCCCCTCCGGCCTTTATGGCCCGGATCGCCATCCCGGCCGTTTCCTGGCGGGCAAGACCCTGGATGGCGGTGCCCAGTCGGTCAATCTGGTTCATCTGGACGATGTGGTGGCGGCTTGTATGTTGCTGCTGGAGCGGGGCAAGGACGGGGATGTCTTCAACCTGAGCGCGCCTGTGCATCCGCGCCGCGAGCAGTTCTACCCCTTTGCGGCGCGTCAGCAGGGGCTGCCTGTGCCGGTCTTTATCGAGCCTGCCGGTGAATTTCAGCCCATCGACGGTCAGCTGATTTGCCAGCAGATGGGATTCAACTATCGCTGGCCCGATCCGGCCCACTGGTTTGCCGAGCTCGCCGCCTCGGGCAATTGAGGTTTGCCAAGGGGGTGATCGCCCCCTATCATGCCGCCATCCATGAGAGAGAGGCGGTAATGATGGTAGATACAAAACGTCACCCCGATGGGGAGTTGTTGCTGAGAACCCTGGCAATGCCAGCCGATACCAACCCCAATGGCGACATCTTTGGTGGCTGGATCATGTCCCAGATGGATATAGGTGGGGGCATTATGGCCAAGGAGCTGGCAAAAGGACGTATTTGTACCGTATCCGTCGAAGGCATGACCTTTCACAGTCCGGTCAAGGTGGGCGATGTGGTCTGCTGCTACGGCCGCTGCATGAAGATTGGCCGCAGCTCCATGAAGCTCAAGCTGGAGGTGTGGGTCAAGCCGGTACTGCGGGAAAACGATGCCCAGCGTTACTGTGTGACCGAGGGGATCTTCACCTATGTCGCCATCGACGAACAGGGCAAATCCCGCCCGGTGCCGGTGAGTGCCTGATTAAATCAGCCGGGCATTGATGATGGATATTTCCTGCTCAAGCCCGGTTTTTTGCCGTATCATGCGTTCCAGTATCTCTTCCGACCCCACGTATTGCAGGGTGTCAAACAGGCAGAGATCGCATTGAGAGTCCCGTCTTATCTGATAGACGGTGGCAAGCTCCACTTGATGACAATTTCCTTGTTGATCATAAAACGTCACGCAATACCGAAGTTCTCTCGCCATGGCCAGGTTCCTTCTGGTTGGGTGGAACAGGGACTATCAGCGTAGTCGGCGCGGATGACGTTTGTGATGGTCGCAACAAAAAGCAAAGGCGGGCGGTGGTTAGCCAATGAAAAATAGTTATCGCATTCTTGGCACCTCCCTGCTGACCCTGGGGTTGGTAGGCTGTTTTGAGGTGCCGGATCAGAATCATCTGGTCACTGCTCAAGGGATTGTGCCGGGAATAGACTGCCAGCGTCCGCCGCTGGTAGCGTTGGCGACCACGGCGCTGCCCCGGGAATTCGGGGTGACGGTGTGGAATCTCTACAAGGGCCAGCGCAAGAACTGGCGTGAAGGGATGGACAGTTATGCCAAGGGGCAGGATCTGGTGCTGCTGCAAGAGTCGGCCACCCGTCCCGAGATGCTCGACTGGCTGCGCGCCGGTGATTTCCAGTGGCAACAGCTGCAAGCCTTCACCCAGGGCGGCGTGTCGTTCGGGGTGATGACGGTGGCCAAGACCCCGCAGGCGTT
Organism: Aeromonas sobria; assembly: GCF_000820145.1. Lineage (GTDB taxonomy): Bacteria > Pseudomonadota > Gammaproteobacteria > Enterobacterales > Aeromonadaceae > Aeromonas > Aeromonas sobria. The sequence goes on from NZ_CDBW01000006.1 coordinate 103,052, forward strand.
CGTCTGTGGCGTGCGCTCCCCCGAGCCCCTGCTGCGCATCCCCAAATCCGGGCTGGTGAGCCTCTATCCGCTGCAGGGCGACCCTGACGGCGTGCTGGTGATCAACCTCCATGCGGTCAATTTCGAACTGGGGATGGCCACCTTCCGCGAGCAGCTCAACGATTTGACTGCCTTGGTGCGCCGCCATCAGGGGCCGGTTATTCTGGCCGGTGATTTCAACACCTGGAGCGACAAGCGCCAGTTCTGGCTGAACAAGCTGGTGGACGAGCTGGGCCTGCAAGAGGCCGTGCCGGTGCCAGATCTGCGCCGCACCGCGTTTGGCCGCCCACTGGATCACCTCTACTACCGCAATCTGGATTTGGTCGAGGTGAGCTCACCGGCCACCGACAGTTCGGATCACAACCCCATCATTGCGCGCTTTGCCGCCCAGTCTGTGACCCCCTGATCGGGATGATGTGCGCGTGTTGCCCATAAAAAATCCGGCGCCTGATGGCGCCGGATTTTTTTATACGCAACTGGCAACAGTGGCCAGCTCGGGATGACCCGCAAGGATTACTGGTAGAGACCCAGATTCGCTTTGGCGTAGGCTTCGAAATCGGTGCAGCCACCGATGTGCTGCTCGTCCAGGAAGATCTGCGGCACGGTATTGACCGGCTTGCCGGCGCTCTTGGCCAGATCTTCTTTGGTGATGCCTTCGGCATGGATATCCACGTAGCGGAATTTGAAGTCATCGCGCTGCTCGGTCAGCTGCTCGGCGACCTGTACGGCACGGACACAGTAGGGGCAACCCGGGCGACCAAAAATCACTGCAAACATATTTTCTCTCCGTTCTTTAAGCCGTTTTTGTATGGCCGTTGATATGAGGCAGGCAACAGCATAGCCCTGCCTCGTGGCGACTTGAAGCCGAAATTATCGATACCCTGATCCGAGTGGGCCTATTGCGGCATCACTGCGGCTCGGCAATCTGGATCGGTTGCTGCTGATAGATGCCCTCCAGCACCCCCTTCTCGAATACAGTCCAGGGCCACGGTGCCTTGCTGGCACGATAGCGCTCATGGGTGGCAGGGTCTTGGGACAGGCCACGCTGGAACATCACGAACGCCTTGCGCTGGCCGCCTGCGGTATCGATAAAGCCGGCCAGATTGGAGGTGCCGGTGATGGTCCCCGTCTTGGCGTGGACCTTGTTCTTCATCATCGGGGCGGTGACGCTGCGGCGCCACGCCAGGGTGCCATCCACCTGAGAGCTTGGCAGCAGCTTGATCAGGCCAAGCTCGGCGTCATTTTTCTGGATAAAGTTCAGCACCGACAGCATCTGACGGGCACTGATGAGATTGTGAGCGGAGAGGCCGGAGCCGTCGGCCAGGGTGGCGTTGCCCAGATCGATTCCGTTCTTGGTCAGGATGGCGCGCACCGCCATGGTGCCGCTGCGATAGCTGCCCGGCTTGTTGTAGTAGTGACGGCCCACGGTTTTGAGGAAGGTGTCGGCGTAGAGGTTGTCCGATTTCTTCAGCATCTTGGCCAGCATCACCGGCAGGGAGACCGAGTAGTGGGTGCCCAAGGTCTCGGCACCGATCGGTGCCTTGTGGGTGACCCGCAGCAGGCCGTCATGCTTGATCCCCGCCCGGTTCATCGCCCAGCGGATGTTGTCCCAGCCCCAGGCTTCCACATCGTGGATGGCAAAACGCAGCCCCTGCGGCTCTTTATTCGGGGTGATGCAGCCCTTGAGCTCGTAGAAGTTGCCCTTGGCCATGTCCACTTCCAGCGCACAGAACTGACGTGCCATGTCGCCGTAGCTCATCACTTCCACGTTGTCGGCGCCGATGCCGATGGCCACGCCGGTGGCGACATTGCCGGTGGCCGGTTTGCCGATCTGGGTGGCGGTGACGGTGCCGTAGGCGCAGTTTTTGTCGATGATCACCGACGAGACTGGGGCTGCGAAGCAGAGGGTCTGATCCCCCCACGACCAGCCGTTGCCGCGTTCGTAGCCGTTGTAGGCGCCGGTGTTGACGTAGACATTGCCCTTGATGCTGGTGACGCCGAGCTGTTTGAACAGCGCCAGCAGATCCATGCGGGAGAGGGTGGGGTCACCGACGAAGTTGATCCAGATATCGCCGTTGATGGTGTCACCCTGTTTGGCGCCGGGCTGGGCCTGAATATCGGTGGCGAAGCGGAAGTCGGCACCCAGCTCAAGGCGGGCTGCCAGTGCGGTGAGCACCTTCATGGTGGAGGCGGGAGCGATCATCTGATCGGCATGGCGGGCGAACTCAACGCCGTTATTGCCCTGCACTATGATGGCGTACTGGCCACCCTGAGGGGGCGTCAGCGGGGCGGCCTGAGCCGCCAGAGAAAAGAGAGCACAAAAACCAATCAACAGCCGCTGCATAACATCCTCTAACGTGACGAAGGGGTCTGGCAGTGCTGCCAGTCCTGATAAATCAACCTTGTTTCACCTGTCGATGGAGCATCGACAGTCGTAAAGCAATCCATTCTGTGATGCCGGTCGCCATCACGCCATCGAGTTGGCGGTGCGATAGCGGCCGTCATAATCAAAAATCTTCTCTTTTATCTGCCAAAAACGGCCCGATTTGCGGGCGATGACAAAATCCGGATGACGGAACTGGCTTTGCGCAGCCAGCACGCTCGCCAGGGTGGTGAATTCGGGCTCCAGCCCCGGGGCGGGCCAATGATGACGCACAAAGCGCTGTTGAAACAAGCGTTGTGCGCCCGGGGAGTGAAAACCGAAGTATTCGCTGAGGGTCAGCCCATCCTCATCGTGGTAGGTTACCTCCAGCCGCTCCCCCTGTTTGCCGCGCCCTGCGGTGAGGGTCAACCCCGCGCAGCGGATCACCATGCAATCCTTGAGATTGAGCGCCTCTTTGAGCTTGTCGTCAGGGTCTACCAGCAGCTGATCGCAGCTCTGGCAGCGGCGGGCGGCGATGTCGTTCTCTGCGCCGCAACCGGGGCAGATCTTGGCGCGAAAGCGGTAATCGCACTCCTCGCGGTTGCCCTCGTCATCTTCAAACAGCCCCTGGCAGCGGCGGCCGTAGTGCTCGATCACCTTGCCATCCTCGTCAGTCTTGCCCCAGAAGGTGTTGGCAAAACCGCAGGCGGGGCAGGGCACCTGCACCGGCTCGGTGCCCGCGTGGGGGCGAGGTTCCCCCACTTCGGGGGCAAACAGGTTGAAGTTGTTGCCCGCATAGTCGAGCACCAGACAATCGGTCTTGCCCGGCGAGAGGCGCAGACCCCGGCCCACAATCTGCTGATAGAGCGACACCGACTCGGTGGGGCGCAGCATCACGATAAGATCGACATGGGGGGCATCGAAGCCGGTGGTGAGCACCGCCACGTTGACCAGAAACTTGATCTCGCGGGCCTTGAAGGCGCTGATAAGGGCATCGCGCTCCAGCCCCGGGGTTTCGCCGGTGATCAGGGCTGCACTCTGGAATTGGGCCTGCAGCAGCCCCTGAATTTCCCGGGCGTGCTCGACGGTGGCGGCGAAGATCATCACCCCTTGCCGGTCGGCAGCATACTCCAGCACTTGGCTCAAGATATGGGGGGTGACCCGCTGCTGGCGCTTGAGCTCGCCGTTGAGATCCGCCTCGCTGAACAGGCCGTTCTCCCGCGCCACCAGCTTGCTGAAGTCGTAGTGGACGATGGGGGCATCCACCATGCGCGGCGGCGTCAGGTAGCCGTTTTTGACCATAAAGCGCAGGGGCAGCTCGAACACGCAGTCGCCAAACAGCCGCTCGCCGTGACTCTTCACCATGCCGTGGTAGTGGCGCCGGTAGATCCAGCCCAGCCCCAGCCGATAGGGGGTGGCGGTGAGACCGAGGATCTTGAGGGCCGGATTGGTTGCTTTGAGGTGGTCTAACACCTGATGGTACTGGCTGTCGTTATCGAGCGAGACCCTGTGGCACTCGTCGATGATCAGCAGCGAGAAGGCGCCGTCGAAGGCCGCCAGATTGCGGGCGACCGATTGCACCGAGCCAAACACCACCTGGGCACTTGCCTCCTTGCGGGCAAGGCCGGCGGCGAAGATGTCGGCCTTGAGGCCCCAGGCTTCGTACTTGGCGTGGTTCTGCTCCACCAGCTCCTTGACGTGGGCCAGCACCAGCACCCGACCGCGCGCCTTGCGGGCCAGTTCGGCGATCACCAGACTCTTGCCTGCGCCGGTGGGCAGCACCACCACGGCGGGATCCGGGTGTTTGCGAAAGTGGCTGATCACGGCGTTGACGGCGTCGGTTTGATAGGGTCTGAGAACGAACATGAGGGTGTGGCGTTTGGGCATGGTGCGGCGCAGGATGGCGCCATTATAGGGATCTTGCTGCCACAAAAACAGCGGGCCGGCATGATGCCGGCCCGCTGGGAGGGATTGTGCTGATTAATGGAATGGGAAGATGTAGTTCATCCAGCTTGCCATGCGCAGCAGGATCTTGCGCATGATGGATACGTGATGGAAATGTTCGGTATAGATGGCGGCCTGGCCACTGGCACCGGCAATCACCTGATACTTGGCCCACTCGGGGTCGGTGATGGAGATCAGCACCGGTAGACGGCCAGGGCGAACGGCAGTGGTTTGATCCAGCAGACCGACGTTGGCTTGCACGTTACCGGCGGCAATGGCCGGGATCACCGAGGTCACGGTTGCTTTGAAGATCTTGCCGGGTACACCGTCGATCACTACTTCGGCTTCATCACCGACAGCGAGGCGCTGCATGCTGTTCTGCCAGAACCAACCGACGTAGGCGGTGTCATCCTTGTGAACAAAGGTCATCACCGGACGGAACATGAAAGGGGTCGCAATCATGCCCGGGCGCAGGGCCAGCTGCACCACATGACCATCTGTCGGGGCATAAACCACGGTTTGGGCCTGCTGATATTTTGCTTCCTGCAGTTGGGATTGCAGATCGTTCAGGTTGGCTTTCTGCTGGTCAATCTGGGCAACGATATCGTCCACGTTGGCCTGGCTGACATCCAGATCACGCTGTTTACCGACACCGCGCTGCATCAGTTCTCTGGCGCGATCCCGATCCAGCTTGGCGGAGCGCAGTCTCGCCTCGATCGATTTGAGGTGTTCGCGGTTTGACTCGAGTCGTGCGGTGAGGCTGTCTGCTTTCAGGCGGAACGGTTCATCATCGATACGAAACAGCACATCCCCTTTCTTCACCGGCTGGTTTGGCTGCACCGGGACTTCGGTAACCCGGCCCTTGACCAGCGGTACTATCGGGGTGGAGACGTAGTAATTACGCGCCATCTCTGAGTAGGGGTGGTTGTAGTTCATCAGCATGATCAGGGTGCCGATGAGGATGATGCCACCCAGTGCTGCGGTCGGCACTGTCCACTTGTTGAGCGGGATACGGAAGATTTTAAATACGGCTACGCACAGTGCCGTATAGGTCAGGATCAATAGCAGGTCCATGGTTTACCCCTGTTGCTCACTCTGTTCGATAGTGTTGATACGGCTCTTCAAATCGGCCAGTTCTTGCTTGAGGGCTGCCAAATCCTCTTCATCTTTTTGCAGCCGCTGACTAAAGCCCCAGCCACGATCGGGACGGTAGAGAGTGGCCCAGATCCAGAGGAATGGCCACAGCACATGCAGGGTAAACAGGCTGACCCAACCGGCGACGTGAATGGCATCCTGATGAGGATGGTCGCGATGTTTGGCAATCTCGTAAGGAATATCGTGGATCACGATAACCCCATAAAAAATGACCAGCCCGACAAAGACGAGCAGGCCAAGAGCAAAATATTCAAGGGCCATATATAACCTCCACTGGCTTGTTGCGCAGCTTGTTCATGGGTATTAGCAAGGTCTAAAGTGACTAATAATCACATGTTTATCGTCAATTCGCACCAAATCTTAAGGCTTTTGGCTGTATCAGGGCTGAAGGGAGTAAATGGTTATTTTGTTTGTGGTTTTATTATTAAAGAAAAGGCGCCATAAGGCGCCTTTTCTTTTATTTTTGCATGCAATATCACCCTTCGCTGGTACTGCTGACCAGCGGCTGGCGGAATTTCACCAGGAAGGCCACGGTAATGGCTGCTGTTGCAGTCAGACCTATGATGGTGGAGATCCCCATCTCCAGCCCGAACCCGATGGGGGCGTTGGCCAGATAGGTGAACACCACGGCAGTCATAAACATGGCGGGGATGGTGCAGACCCAGTGCAGCTTGCCCTCTTTGATGAGGAAGGCGGCGGCGGCCCACAGCATGATGACGGCGGTGGTCTGGTTGGCCCAGCCGAAGTAGCGCCAGATCACCCCGAACTCGGCCTTGGAGATGATGAAACCAAGGATGAACATGGGGATGGCGATCAGCAGACGCTTCATCAGCGGCTTCTGGGTCATCTTCAGGAAGTCCGCCACGATCAGGCGGGCACTGCGGAACGCGGTGTCACCGGAGGTGATGGGCAGGATCACCACGCCGAGGATGGCCAGAATGCCGCCCACGGTGCCGAGCAGGCTGGTGGAGACTTCGTGTACCACAGCGGCCGGGCCGCCGTTGGCCATGGTGGCGTTGAGCGCTTCGGTGCTGTCGTAGAAGGAGAGACCCAGGGTGCACCAGATAAGCGCGATAACACCTTCACCGATCATTGCGCCGTAGAAGATGAAACGGCCGGATTTCTCGTTTTGCATGCAGCGCGCCATCAGCGGTGACTGGGTGGCGTGGAAGCCCGATACCGCGCCACAGGCGATGGTGATGAACAGCAGCGGCCACAGCGGCAGCTCGGTCGGGTGCAGGTTGGAGAAATCCATCCCGGTGTTGTAGAAGCCTTTACCGGAGACGATCAGGCCAATGATCAGGCCAACTGACATGAACACCAGTAGGGCGCCGAAAATGGGATAGAAGCGGCCGATGATCTTGTCGATGGGGACAATGGTCGCGAGGATGTAGTAGGCAAAAATCGCCATGATCCAGTAGACCAGATCGGTAGAGGTGAGGTTGGCCAGCAGGCCTGCCGGGCTCAGTACGAACACCACGCCCACCAGCATCAGCAGCACCACGGCGAACAGGTTCATAAAGTGCTTGGCGACCGTGCCAAGATGCTCACCGACCACGGTCGGTACCGAGGCACCTTTGGCGCGTACCGACAGCATGCCGGAGAAGTAGTCGTGCACCGCGCCAGCGAAGATACAGCCGAAGACGATCCACAGCATGGCGACCGGGCCGTAGAGGGCTCCCAGAATGGGGCCGAAGATGGGGCCGACGCCAGCGATGTTGAGCAGTTGCACCAGATAGACTTTCTTGTCCGACATGGGGACATAGTCCACCCCGTCAGCCATGGTGATGGCGGGGGTTTTCAGCTCAGGTTTCGGGCCGAATATCCGTTCGATGAACTTGCCATAGATGAAATAGCCGGCGACAAGTAAGCCGACACAGAGGAAGAACCAGATCATTGCTACGCTCCTGCATTGTTATTTTTTGATTTGCGCAACGAGTCTAAAACGATTGCTCTGCTCTGGCAGGTGAAACGGCCCGAGCGGCGGCATGGCGCGCCGAGCGGTCGGCGGTTGTGATCCGGCGCACACTCCACGGCTCAGTCCAGCCCCAGTTGATCCTTGAGCTCCTTGAGATAACGACGGCTGACCGGCACCCTGGCACCGCTTGGGGTGACGATCTCCGCCAGCTGGTTATCCAGCAGCTGGATCTCGAAGATGGCGTTGGGGGAGACCAGATACTGGCGATGGCAGCGCAGCAGCGGGCTCTTCTCCTCCAGGGATTTGAGGGTGAGTTGGGTGTGGAACAGCTCACCCTGACAGGCCACATGGACGCCGCCAAGATCGGAGAAGGCATACTCCACCTGTGCGATGGGCAGCAGCCTGACTCGGTTGTGCAGATAGCCCGGAATGTGTTCGATGGTGGGGGCCAGCCGCTCGACCGGCTGCGGGGAGATATCCTGCTTGAGGCGGGCGAGGGTTTTGGCCAGCCGGGCGGGCTCCACCGGCTTGAGCAGGTAGTCGAAGGCATTCTCCTCGAAGGCCTGAATGGCGTACTCGTCAAAGGCGGTGACAAAGACGATGCGGGGCAGGGGGTCGAGCATGGCCACCAGCGCCATCCCGCTCAGCTTGGGCATCTGGATATCGAGGAACACCACGTCGGGCCTGAGCCGCTGGATCAGCGGCAGCGCCTCGATGGCGTTGGCCGCTTCCCCCACGATCTCGATGGCGGGATCGCAGGCCAGGTGCAGCTTCAGCTCTTCGCGGGCGTAGTGTTCGTCATCAACGATCAGGGTGCGGATCATGGTTGCTCCTTGGGGATGGTGAACGACACCCGGGTCCACTGCTCCGGTTCGCACGCAATGGTCACGCCGTAGCGTTCGCCAAAGGCGCTTTTCAGTCGCCGGTCGACGATGGTTATGCCAAGACCGTCACCGGTCGGGCGCGCTTGCCAGGTGCCGGCATTATCTTCCACATGGATGGTGACGCTGGCGGGATGCTCCTCGGTATAGAGGCGAATACGCCCCTGCTCCAGCAGCGTCGAGGTGCCGTGCTTGATGGCATTCTCGATCAGCGGCTGCAGGGTGAAGCTCGGCAGGCGCAAACTGGCCAGATGGGGCGGGATCTCGTTGATCACCGTCAATCGGTCGCCAAAACGGGCCAGTTCGATCTCCAGATAGGATTGGCAGTGCTCCTGCTCCTCCTGCAGGGTGGCAAGGCCGCTCTGGCGCTTGAGATTCTTGCGAAAGAACAGCGACAGGTGCAGCAGCAGGTCTCGCGCCTTGTCCGGATCGCGCCGGGTGATGGCACTAATGGTGTTGAGAGTGTTGAACAGGAAGTGGGGGTTGATCTGCGCCTGGATCAGCTTTAGCTCGGATTGCACCAGCAGCCGCTGATGCTGCTCAAGCCGACCGGCAAGGAGCTGCTGTGACAGCAGGTTGGCAATCCCTTCCCCCAGGGTGTGGTTGATCTTGAGAAACAGCCGTTTCTTCGGTTCGTAGAGCTTGATGGTGCCGATCACCCCCTTGTCTCCCTGCAGCGGGATCACCAGCACCGAGCCCAGCTGGCAAGCGGGCGAAAGGCTGCAGCGATAGGGCTGGCTGTTGCCATCGGCAAACAGCACCTTGTTGCGGGCGATGGCCTTCATGGTGATGGCCGACGCAATGGGGGTGCCCGGCAGGTGGTGATCTTCCCCGGTGCCGATAAAGGCGAGGATCTTCTCGGTGTCCGTGATGGCAACGGCCCCTACGCCGGTCTCTTCCTGAATGATGCGGGCAATCTTGCTGCTCGCCTCCGGCGTAAAGCCCTGACTCATGATCCCTACGGTGCGGTTGGCGATGTTGAGCGCCTTGGCGGAGAAGACCCGGGAGAACTTCTCATACATCTGCTGCTGGTCGCGGATCATGCTGATAAAGAGCGCGGCGCCGCAGGAGTTGGCCAAAATCATCGGGGTGGCGATGGTGCGCACCAGCAGCAGGGATTTATCGAACGGGGTGGCCACCAGCAGGATGATCACCATCTGCATGATCTCGGCATAGAGGGTGGTAAAGAAGGCGATCCGGGGTTGAAACAGGGCATCCGTTCGCCCCGCGCGCATCAGCCGCCAGTGCACCACTCCGCCGAGTAAGCCCTCGCAGGTGGTGGAGATGGCGCAGGCGAGATCGGTAAATCCCCCCAGCGTGTAGCGGTGCAGGCCACCGGTCAATCCCACCAGAAATCCCACCAGCGGGCCCCCCAACAGCCCTCCCAACACGGCGCCGACCGCCCGGGTGTTGGCGATGGCATCGTCGATATCGAGGCCCACATAGGTGCCGAGGATGCAAAAGCTTGAAAAGATGATGTATATCAGTATCTTGTGAGGTAGTCTCACCGAATAGTTGGCAAGCGGGCGCAGCAGCGGACTTTTCGAGAAGAGATAGGCGATCACCAGGCTGACGCTCATCTGTTGCAGCAAGGAGAGGACCAACTGCATAAAAAACGTTCCTCATAAGTCGGGTGAAAAAATAACCAGCCCGTGAATAAGTGTGATCAAGATCTTGTTCTGTTGGCCAAAAGGGCTGCAACGGGCCGTCAGTTTGCCAGAACAGGTGGATAAAACCATATTAAATCAGCATGTTAAATTGATATTTGTGTAAGCGGCCGCGGGTTGATATTGATTGGTAGAGCATGGAAGTATCCGCTGGATACGCCACACGGAGGTGGCATGCTCCGCCCAGCCCCATGGCTGGGCGTTTTTTATACATGGTCAGATGGCAACCTTGGGATAGGGATTCGAGCAATTATTCCGGTTTGTCCAATGAGTTATCCCCAGCTTCTGGGGATAACTCAGAATGCAAAGTAGTAGCAGAAGCGGCGGGTCAGGTTGAAGAACTGCCGTTGTCCCTCATCCAGCTCTTCCTGTTTGATAAAGGCGGTGATGGTGCGCTCGTCTTCCCGCAGGTCGATCATCGCTACCGCTTCCGGGCGCTGGGCCTTGATATAGGGCAGGATCTTCGGCTTGAGGGGCATGGTGGGCTCGGTGGAGAGCACCAGCGCGATGCTCTCATCGGAGAGTTTCACCAGAGATCCCGGCGGATAGACCCCCAGCACCTTGATCAGCAATTTGACCAGATTCTGGTCGAATTTTTTCTGGGATAGCTTGTAGAGCTGGCTGATGGCCTGGCTCGGTGCTGCCGGGTTGCCGCTGCTGCGGGGGTGCAGTAGCTCATCGTAGTAATCCACCAGTCCGATGATCCGTGCCAGCGGCGGGATCTCTCCCCCCTTGATCCCCAGTGGATAACCGCTGCCATCGAGCCGCTCGTGGTGCTGATGGGCGACCTGACGGATTTTCGGTTCAAAGGCGTTGAGATGGGTCAGCATCTCCAGCCCGTACTGGGGGTGCATATTGAGGAAGTTCTGCTCTGCCTTGCTGAGATCTCCGCGCTTTTGGGTGATCTGGCTCGGGATTTTAAGCTCGCCGATGTCGTGGATAAGCCCCGCAAGCCCGGTCTCCTCCAGTTCGATGGGGTTCATGCCCAGTTCGCGCGCCATCAGCATGGAGATAAAGGCGACGTTGAGGCTGTGCTGCAGCAGGATATCGGTGTGAGGGCTGCGAATAAGGTGCAGCCCGAGGGGGCCTTCGTGTTGACTGAGGGCGGCTGCTGCGTTTCGGACAATCTGCGCCGTATTGGCCAGTCCCTCATCCGGTTTGAGGTTCAGGGCACCAAGCGCATCACGCAGCTCGCTCATGGACTGGCCAAAGGCCTTGTCGGCAGCGCGCATGGATCGGCGAAAGGCTTTCTCGTCAAAAGGGGGCGGGCCCGAGGCAATCAGCTCTTCCAACTCGTCAAGATCGGGCCCTGCATCGGGAATATCGCCACGCAGCAGCGGCTCGATCGGCAGATCGCTCTTGTCGGGGTCAACCATTAACAGGGTGAGATCAAGATGACGGATAATGTCGAGTTGCTGCTGATCCTTGATTTTGAACGTATTGAACATGAACGGATGGTTGGTCCAGCCGGTCGGAAGGTGGATAAAGTGGCCTACTCTCAACTGCTCTATCGAGGCTTGGATCAGTGCCATCAGTGAACCTGCATTTCGTGAATGCCTACTCAACAAGCTAGCAAAATCCAAGGGATAGACAACTAAAAATCCATTGTGAGTGAGGTGATTACCCCACGCTGTGATGGCGCGCACTAGCACCACGCTTCCCTTCTTAATTCGCTCTTAAGTTTGACTTCCTACGCTGGCCCCGTCGTTTCTGTTGGCTTGACCGCGCCCTCTCTCTGTAGGCCGGTATGTAGGAGTTGTTTATGCGTGTAACGCTCGGTGTACTGCAGACCAATCTGTTGCTGGTGCTCTTTTTCGCTCTGGTACTGAACTGGCCAATCTTTTTGCATTTCTATACGGTGCTCAGTGGCTTGTCCCATGTCAAAGCCGGGTTTGCCATCTCGATCCCGTTGGTATTGATCGCGGCACTTAATGCCGTGTTTATCCCTTTTACGTTCCGTTTTTTGCTCAAGCCATTTTTCACCGTGCTGATCCTGAGCGGCTCCATCGTCAGCTACGCCATGCTCAAATACGGCGTCATCTTCGATGCCGGCATGATGCAGAACATAATCGAAACTAACAGCGGTGAGGCTGGGGCCTATTTGAATGGCTCGGTTGCGCTCTGGTTTCTGCTGACCGGGCTGCTGCCCGTGCTGGTGCTTTGGTCACTGCGGATCCGCTATCCCGCTCGCTGGTATCAGGGGCTGGCGTTGCGGGCCGGTGCACTGGCCATCTCCCTGCTGTTTATCGGGGGAGTTGCCGCACTTTACTATCAGGATTACGCCTCGGTCGGGCGCAACAACAAGTCGCTGGCGAAAGAGATTGTGCCCGCCAACTATGTCCACGGCCTCTACAAATATGGGCGGGATGTGCTGTTTGCCACCCCGATCCCCTACCAGCATCTGGGGACCGACGCCAGGGTGGTAGCCCGGGGAGGCAAGCCGACCTTGATGTTTCTGGTGGTGGGGGAAACCGCTCGCAGCCAGAACTACTCCCTCAATGGCTATGGCAAGGCAACCAACAGTTTCACGGAAAAAGAGCAGGGGGTGGTGTCGTTCAAGGATGTGCGCTCCTGCGGCACGGCCACCGCCGTCTCGGTGCCCTGCATGTTCTCCAACCTCACGCGCCGCGGCTACGATGATCAGCTCGCCAGCTCCCGTGACGGCCTGCTCGATGTGCTGCAACATGCCGGAGTGTCGGTGCTGTGGAAAGAGAACGATGGTGGCTGCAAAGGGGTGTGCCGCAATGTGCCGACCATCGAGATCCTCCCCAAATCCTATCCGGCGCTCTGTCAGGGGGAGTCTTGCTATGACGAGGTGCTGCTGGAGGGGCTGGATCAGCAGATTGCCGGCATGAAGGGCAACAAGCTGGTGGCTTTTCACCTGATGGGCAGCCATGGCCCGACCTATTTCCGTCGTTATCCTGCCAGCGAGCGCGCCTTTATGCCGGACTGTCCGCGCAGCGACATCGAAAACTGCAGCAACGAAGAGCTGGTCAACACCTATGACAACACCATTCGCTACACCGACAAGGTGGTGGGGCAGCTGATCGACAAGCTCAAGTCGCTGGAGAGCCAGTACGATGTGGGGTTGGTCTATCTCTCCGATCACGGCGAATCCCTCGGTGCCATGGGGCTCTATCTGCACGGCACCCCCTACAAGTTTGCGCCGGATGACCAAACTCGGGTGCCGCTGCTGACCTGGTTCTCGCCCCAGTTGCAGGCCGATCGCCAGCTGGATATGGGCTGTCTGGCGGCGGAGGCGGGCAGCAAGCGCTTCTCTCACGACAATTTGTTCCACTCCATGTTAGGGATCATGGACGTGCAGACCCGCGTCTACGACGGCGCGCTGGATTTGTTCAAGCCGTGCCGTGCGGGGTGAATGGGTAAGCAAGGTTGAACAAACGCGACAACCTGTTGCCCCGCGCCATGCTGGGCATCATGGGCGTGCAGACCCGCGTCTACGACGGTGCGCTGGATCTGTTCAAGCCGTGTCGTGCGGGGTGAATGGGCAAGAGACGCACCATGCAGACTAAGCCTCCAGCGAATACACAATAGAAAACGGCAGCCACTGGCTGCCGTTTTGTTATTCGCAAGGGGGAGTCTTACCGCTGTTCCATGATGATCTGCAGTAGATCCCCTTCCAGCAGGGCGCGCTTGACCAGCGCAAAACCGCCGTAGGTCGGCTGGTTCTGGAAGCGAGCCTTCACGATGGGCAGGCCACGGTGGAAACTTGGCAGAGATTGATGCTCGACGCAGCGGCGGATCGCCGGGAACAGGATCTCTTCGGCAGCGGTGATTTCGCCAGCGATCAGCACCTTCTGCGGGTTGAACAGGTTGACCGTGATGGCCACCGCTCGCCCCAGATGCTCACCCACGTTCTCGATCACGCTGCGAGCCAGTTCGTCCCCAGCCATGGCGGCCTTGCACACCTCCTGGATGGTGATGTGCTTCTCCTGCAACGCGCTCTGGTGACCGCGGCTGATGAGCTCCTTCACCTTGTCAACGATGGCTTCGTTGGAGGCGATGGTTTCAAGACAGCCGAAGTTGCCGCAGTGGCAGCGTTTGCCGAGCGGTTCGACCTGGATGTGACCGATCTCGCCGACGTTGCGGTTCTGACCGAGGAACACTTGCCCCTTGGTGATGATCCCCGAGCCAGTGCCCTGATGGACGCTCACCAGAATGGAGTCCATGCAGTCGCGGGATTCGCCGAAGAAGTGTTCGGCCAGCGCCAGAGAACGTATGTCGTTGCCCACGTAGCAGGGGAGGTTGAAGTGATTTTCCAACAGCTTCGCCAGCCCCAGATTGCGGATCTGGTATTTGGGGGTGTAGATGACCATGCCGGATTCCGGGTTGACCAGACCCGGCATGGTCAGTGCGATGCTGATCAGGTTGCGACACCGTTCGCGGTTGGCATCGATAAAGGCGCCAATCTCTCGCAGCAGCATGTCGACCACCGGTTGCTGGTCGATTTCACTCACCTGAATGACATGCTGGTCGAGCTCCTTGCCATCGAGATCATAAAGACTCAGTTGCAGGTAGCCGCGGCCCAGCTTGGCGGAGACAAACTGAAAGCGCTGTTTGATGGTGGTCAACGAGATGGCGCGCCGCCCGCCGGTGGAGGCTTGCGGAGAGGTCTCCTTGATCAGGCCATGCTCGATCAGTTGCCGGGTTATTTTGGTCACGCTGGCCGGGGCCAGCTGACTCAACTCGGCAATTTTGACCCGAGAGATGGGGCCCTGCAGGTCGATGAGCCGATATACGGCTGCACAATTGACCTGCTTGATAAGATCTACGTTTGCTATTTGTCCGCCAGTCATGATGTCACTGTTGTGTGTAGTGTCCGTTAACCACGGTCCCTTGGACCGTGAAGTCCTGATCGAAGACAGTGAGGTTGGCTATTTTACCGACCTGGATACTACCGAGACGTGAGTCCCATCCAATGGCGCGGGCAGGGTAGAGGCTGGCCATTCTCAGTGCTTCATCGAGCGGTAATCCGACCTGCTTGACCAGATTCTCTACCCCCTCAATCATGGTGAGGGAAGAGCCGCCGAGTGTACCATTCTCGTCGATACACTGACCATCGCGTAAAAACACGGTGGTGCCACAAAAATCAAATTTCTCAAAGCCTTCTGGCGCACCAGCCGCTGCGGTGGCATCGGTGACCAGCACCAGTCGTTCCCCCAGCATCTTGTGAGCCAGCCGCACATTGGCCCAGTGCACATGGTGGCCATCGACGATGATGCCCGCATAGACATCTTTGCGGTCATAGATGGCGCCCACCACGCCCGGCTCGCGACCGTTGAGGGTCGGAGTCATGGCGTTGTAGAGGTGGGTGGCAAAGCGGATGCCATTGTCAAAGCCCGTCATCGCCTGATCGTAACTGGCGGCGGTGTGACCGGCCGAGACCAGAATGCCCGCTTCCACCAGACGACGCACATGCGCTGGGTCGTTGCGCTCCGGTGCCAGGGTGATCTTGGTGATGGCATCCGCGTTGGCGCAGAAGAAGTCGATCATCTCGTCCGCTGGCTGGCGAATTTGCGCGGCAGGGTGGATCCCCTTGCGCTTGAGGTTGGTGTAAGGCCCTTCCAGATGGACGCCCAGCACCTCATTAGGATTGGCCGCCATATAATCGCGCGTCACTGCGACCGCCTGCTTCATGTCGGCATCCGGACTGGTGATCAGGGTCGGCAGGAAGCTGGTAGT
Organism: Aeromonas sobria; assembly: GCF_000820145.1. Classification (GTDB taxonomy): domain Bacteria; phylum Pseudomonadota; class Gammaproteobacteria; order Enterobacterales; family Aeromonadaceae; genus Aeromonas; species Aeromonas sobria. Next base: position 118,721 of record NZ_CDBW01000006.1, read on the forward strand.
ACCGGATTTGAGGTTGGCGGCCTGCATGGTGGCCAGGGTCTCGGTGGTGATGTCGGTGTTGAACATCACCCCGCCACAGCCGTTGAGCTGCACGTCGATAAAACCGGCGGTCAGGTTGGCACCCTTGAGGTCAATCAGCTCGATGCCCGCTGGCAGCTCGGCCAGGTGAGAGATGGCGACAATCTGGTCGCCCTCGATAAGCACCCCGTAGCCGGTCAGCACGCAGCTGCCGGTGTAGAGGGTGCAGTTGGTCAATGCGTACATGACGACTCCTTACAGACGGCCGATGTTGGCGGCTTCCAACTGCTGGAAGTAGCGAACGGTCTTGACCTTGAGCTCCATGGTGGAGGGCTCGTCGCACACCATCATTCCCTTCGGATGCAGTTGCAGGGTGGAGATGGTCCACATGTGGTTGACGCTGCCTTCCACGGCGGCTTGCAGGGCCAGTGCCTTGCCGTGCCCGGTGACCAGGATCATGATCTCTTCGGCATCCATCAGGGTACCGACACCCACGGTCAGGGCCAGCTTGGGCACCTGCTCCATGTCGCCGCCAAAGAAGCGGGAGTTGGCGATGCGGGTATCTTCGGTCAGGGTCTTGATCCGGGTGCGGGAAGCAAGAGAAGAGGCCGGTTCGTTGAACGCGATGTGGCCATCATTGCCCACGCCACCCATGAACAGCTGGATCTTGCCATAGGACTTGATTTTGTCTTCGTAACGCTTGCATTCGGCCAGCAGATCCTCGGCGTTACCGTTGAGGATATTGATATTTTCCGGACGAATGTCGATGTGAGAGAAGAAGTTGTTGTGCATGAAGCTGTGGTAGCTCTCCGGGTGATCTTCCGGCAGGCCGACGTACTCGTCCATGTTGAAGGTAACCACGTTCTGGAAGCTCACTTCACCGGCTTTGTGCAACTCGATCAGGCGCTTGTAGGTATTGAGCGGGGTGCCACCGGTGGGCAGGCCCAGCACGAAAGGGCGATCGCTAGTCGGCTTGAACGCGTTGATGCGGTCAACGATGTAACGGGCAGACCACAGGCCTACTTGGCTGGCAGATTTCAACGGGATCAGGCGCATGAAGGATACCTCTGTTTCGGGTTGCTACCGGTTTGGCGGTGGCAATGGGCTAAGACGGATTCAAGTTGTTTTATAGCGTAAATAAAGATTGCGAACTAAGCCACATCTATCCACCACCTTTATCTTGTTTGGGTGATAACGATCACGATTATTGGTTTATTAATTTGCGCAGCGAAATAAAAGCCCTAGACTGCCAATCAAGCCTTGATGGCTTATGCGTCAAACGTGATAAGCACTTAATTTCTAGAAAAACATTAACTAAGGAGAGGAACCGTGAACATTCTCGGTTATTTGCAAAAGATCGGCCGTGCCCTGATGGTGCCGGTAGCGGTATTGCCTGCCGCAGCGATCCTGATGGGGGTTGGCTACTGGATTGACCCGAATGGTTGGGGTGGTGACAGCGCGCTGGCTGCCTTCCTGATTAAAGCGGGTGCAGCCATTATCGATAACATGTCCGTACTGTTCGCAGTCGGTGTTGCTTACGGTATGTCCAAGGATAAAGACGGTTCTGCTGCGCTGGCAGGTCTGGTCGGCTTCCTGGTCGTCACCACCCTGCTGAGCCCGGGTGCAGTTGCCCAGATCAAGAGCATCCCGCTGGAAGAAGTTCCTGCCGCGTTTGCCAAGATCAGCAACCAGTTCGTGGGTATCCTGTGTGGTGTTATCGCCGCTGAGCTGTACAACCGCTTCAGCAGCGTCGAGCTGCACAAGGCACTCTCCTTCTTCTCCGGTCGCCGTCTGGTACCGATCGTAACTTCCGTCGTGATGATCGTCGTCTCCTTCATCCTGATGGCGGTATGGCCAGCCATTTACGGTGGTCTGGTCTCCTTCGGTGAATCCATCGTGAGCCTGGGCTCCACTGGCGCCGGTATCTACGCCTTCTTCAACCGTCTGCTGATCCCGATTGGTCTGCACCACGCCCTGAACTCCGTGTTCTGGTTCAACGTGGCCGGTATCAACGACATCCCGAACTTCCTGGGTGGTCAGGCTACCATCGATGCCGCTCTGGCTGCTGGCAAGAGCCTGGATCAGGTGAAAGGCGTAGTCGGTATGTACCAGGCTGGCTTCTTCCCAATCATGATGTTCGGTCTGCCGGGTGCAGCGCTGGCCATCTATCACTCCGCCAAGAAAGAGAACAAAGAGAAAGTTGCTTCCATCATGATCGCAGCTGCCTTTGCCTCCTTCTTCACCGGGGTAACCGAGCCGCTTGAATTCTCCTTCATGTTCGTGGCACCGGTACTGTATGTCATCCACGCTGTGCTGACCGGTATCTCTGTGTTCATCGCTTCCTCCATGCACTGGATGGCTGGTTTCGGCTTCAGTGCTGGCCTGGTGGATATGGTGCTCTCCAGCCGTAACCCGCTGGCGACCAACTGGTACATGCTGATTGCTCAGGGTCTGGTGTTCTTCGGTATCTACTACTCAGTGTTCCGTGTAGTGATTGCCAAGCTGAACCTGAAAACCCCGGGTCGTGAAGATGACGAAGACACAGCTCCGGCAGTGGCTCAATCTACCAACCGTACCGAGCTGGCCAAGCAATACCTGGACGTGCTGGGTGGTCAAGAGAACCTGGTCTCCATCGATGCCTGCATCACCCGTCTGCGTCTGACCCTGAAAGATCGCAGTATCGTCGATGAGCGCAAGCTGAAAGCCCTGGGTGCGGCCGGTGTGGTCAAACTCGGTGAGCAGAACCTGCAGGTGATTCTGGGCCCATTGGCCGAAATCATCGCCGGTGAGATGAAAGCCCTGCGTTAATCGAGCGACTCGCTCACCTCAAGTCTAAGTCCATTGTTGACATAATTAAGGGCCCCGCTCAGGGGCCCAATATAAAAAAGCCAAGAAAATCCAACCTTTACTTCAAATGAGAGCAGCAGTTATGAACTTGAAACATTCTCTGTTAGCCATTGCCATGTCTACCGTTTTTGCAGGCCCCGCCCTGGCAGCTGATGCCGCCAAGCAAGCCGTGGTTGACTCCCTCGCCAGCAATCTGGTGGTCAAGTATGAAGTGGTCACCAACGACGGTGCCGGCGCAGGCCTCGATTGCCAGGCGCTCGGTTCCGAGTGGGCAAGCTGTGGCGTTGCCAAGCTGCACCTGACCAATACCGGTGCGGATGTGGATTCCAAAGACTGGAGCATCTACATCTCCTCCATTCGTCGTATCCAGCGCGTGGATAATGACCAGTTCACCATCACCCCCATGACTGGCGACCTATATCGTTTGACGCCAACCGATAAGTTCCAGGGTTTTGCCAAGGATGCCACCGTCGAAGTGCCGCTGGTGGTGGAGTACTGGGTATTGTTCGAATCTGACATCATGCCGAACTGGTATGTTGCCAGCGAAGGTGCCGAGCCGAAAGTACTGGCCAGCATGAGCAATATCAATGATGCCAGCACCTACGAGAAGCCGATGCCGGCCGATGGCTGGAAGCGCACCAAGGATGACAAGAACATCCTGATGAACAGCGAAACCCGTTTCGCTGCCAACCAGACCAGCACCCTGCTGCCCGCTGGCAAGATTGACAACCAGATCCTGCCGACTCCGCAGAAGCAAGTGGTCAAGGCTGGCCCGCAGGTTGACTTCTCTACCATCAAACTCAATGCCCTGGACTTGCCGAGCGATCGCGCCGAGGTTTTGAAGGCTGAACTGACCAAGCTGGGTGTTACCCTCTCCGACACCGGCTATCCAGTCACCATCAAACTTGGTAGCAAGCTCAAGCAGGCCGAAGGGTATGACATGACCATCGGCAAAAAAGGCACGGTGATCCAGGGTCATGATATCGACGGGGCTTACTGGGGTGCGCAATCCCTGATCTCCCTGCTGGGTGTTGATGACAAGCTGGTGAGCCAGATGACCGTCGAGGATGCGCCGCGCTTTGAATACCGTGGCATGCAGACCGACGTGGCCCGTCACTTCCGCAGCCTGGAGACCATGAAGAAGCTGGTTGATCAGATGTCTGCCACCAAGCTCAACGTGCTGCACCTGGGGTTGACCAACGATGAAGGCTGGCGTCTGGAAATCCCGGGTCTGCCGGAGCTGACTCAAGTCGGTAGCCAGCGTTGCCACGACGAGTCCGAAACCAAGTGCCTGATGCCGCAACTGGGTTCCGGCCCGACCAGCGACAACCAGGGTTCCGGTTTCTACAGCAAGTCTGACTACGTGGATCTGGTTCGTTATGCCAAGGCCCGCGGTGTGACCGTGGTGCCCGAGATCAACATGCCGGCTCACGCCCGTGCTGCCGTGGTCTCCATGGAAGCGCGCTACAAGCGTCTGATGGCGGAAGGCAAAGAAGCCGAAGCCAACCAGTTCCGTCTGACTGACCCGGCTGACACCTCCAACGTCACCTCGGTGCAGTTCTACGACAAGATGTCCTTCATCAACCCTTGCCAGCCGGGTGCTGCCACCTTCGTTGCCAAGGTGATGGATGAAGTGGCCCAGATGCACCAGGCCGCCGGTCAGCCGCTGACCGCATGGCACTACGGTGGTGACGAGGCGAAGAACATCATGCAGGGCGGTGGCTATCAGGATCCGGCCGTCACCAAGAAAGAAGAGCTGGTCGCCTGGAAAGGCAACGTCGACTCCAGCAAGCAGGACAAGCCGTTTGGCAAGTCCCCGATGTGCCAGAAGATGATCGACGATGGCAAGATCAAGGAAGTGGGCGAGCTGCCGGTTTACTTCGCCAAGGAAGTGGGCCAGATGGTCAAGGACCGCGGCCTGTCAACCCTGCAGGCATGGGAAGATGGTCTGAAGTACGCAGCCAACTCCAAAGATTTTGCGACCGACAATACTCGTGTCAACTTCTGGGAGACCCTCTATTGGGGTGGCTTCAACGAAGCGATGAAGTGGGCGCACAAGGGTTACGAAGTGGTGCTGTCCAACCCGGATTACCTCTACTTCGACTTCCCGAACGAAGTACACCCGGCTGAGCGTGGTTACTACTGGGCAACCCGTTTCAACGACACTCGCAAGGTGTTCGCCTTCGCCCCGGAAAACCTGCCGCAGAACGCCGAGACCTCGGTTGACCGCGACGGCAACGCCTTCGTGGCCAAGGGTGACCAGGATCCGGTCAAGTTCAAGGGGATCTCCGGTCAGCAGTGGAGTGAAACCGTGCGTACCGATGCTCAGTACGAGTACATGGTCTACCCGCGTATCTTCTCCGTGGCCGAGCGTGCCTGGCACAAAGGTGGCTTCGAGCTGAACTATGTGAAGGGTCGTGAGTTCTCCGGCGAGACCAAGCATGTCAACAAGGCCACCCTCAACAAAGAGTGGAACCAGTTTGCCAACCTGCTGGGTCAGCGCGTGCTGCCGAAGCTGGATCAGAGCGGTGTTGAATACCGTCTCTCTGTACCGGGTGCCAAGGTAGTCAACGGTGTGCTGGAAGCGAACGTGGATCTGCCGGGTCTGCCTATCCAGTACAGCATGGATGGCACCACCTGGACTGCCTACGATGCTGCGGCTAAGCCGAGCGTAAATGGCAAGGTCTACCTGCGTACCACCAGCTTCGATGGCAAGCGCACCAGCCGCGTCACCGAACTGAACTGATAGCCGTCAACCGTTAACATAAGGTGGGTCGTAAGACCCGCCTTTCCCAAGGGCGATGGATGACGTATCGGGTTTGGGAAAGGTTGACTGTGCGTGTGAGCCTTTGTTGTGTGTGTGTATTGTCTGTTTGTTTTTCATCACTTTCTGCCCCGCCTTGTGCGGGGCTTTTTTATGATGGCTGCTTAAAATTGGGCAAACCTCGGTTTTTTTAGCTGCTCAATGGCTGGTAACGGCCAAATTCAGGTTGAGGCAGGGCGCGTAATGAGGGATCATATCCGGCTTGACGGCGGGGGTATGAGGGTGCCAACCGGCACGACTTCCGCCAGTGACGCATTTTTGAGGTGAGCCATGACTCAGGCGAACAGCCCAACTAACTTTATTCGTCAGATCATTGATGAAGATCTGGCCAGTGGTAAGCACAGCAGCGTGCATACCCGTTTCCCGCCCGAGCCGAACGGTTATCTCCATATCGGCCATGCCAAGTCCATCTGCCTGAACTTCGGCATTGCCCGTGACTATCAGGGCCAGTGCAACCTGCGTTTCGATGACACCAATCCGGTGAAAGAAGACATCGAATACGTCGAGTCCATCAAGCAGGACGTACAGTGGCTTGGCTTCGAGTGGAGCGGCGAGATCTGCTACTCCTCCGACTATTTCGACAAGCTGCACGGTTATGCCATCGAGCTGATCGAAAAAGGTCTGGCCTATGTGGACGAGCTGACCGCCGAGCAGATGCGCGAGTATCGCGGTACCCTGACTGCGCCGGGCAAAAACAGCCCGTTCCGCGATCGCAGCGTGGCCGAGAACCTGGCGCTGTTTGCCAAGATGAAGAACGGTGAGTGTGCCGAAGGCACCGCTTGCCTGCGTGCCAAGATCGACATGGCGTCCCCTTTCATGGTGATGCGTGATCCGGTTATCTACCGTATCAAGTTTGCTCACCACCACCAGACCGGTGACAAGTGGTGCATCTACCCGATGTATGACTTCACCCACTGCATCTCGGACGCGCTGGAAGGGATCACCCACTCCATCTGTACCCTGGAGTTCCAGGACAACCGCCGTCTGTACGACTGGGTGCTGGACAACATCAGCATCGACTGCCACCCCCGTCAGTACGAGTTCTCTCGTCTGAACCTCGAATACACCGTCATGTCCAAGCGCAAGCTGAACCTGCTGGTGACCGAGCAGCACGTTAATGGTTGGGATGACCCGCGCATGCTGACCGTCTCCGGTCTGCGCCGCCGTGGCTACACCCCGGCCTCCATCCGCGAGTTCTGCAAGCGCATCGGCGTGACCAAGCAGGACAACATCGTCGAGATGAGCATGCTGGAAGCCTGCATTCGCGAAGATCTCAACGAGCATGCCCCGCGCGCCATGGCCGTGCTGCATCCGGTGAAAGTGGTCATCGAGAACCTGGCCACCGATGAAGTACTGACTGCCCCGGCCCACCCGAGCAATGCCGAGATGGGAACCCGCGAGCTGAACTTTACCCGCGAAATCTTCATCGACGAAGCGGACTTCAAAGAAGAAGCCAACAAGCAGTTCAAGCGTCTGGTGCTGGGCAAGGAAGTGCGTCTGCGCAATGCCTATGTGGTCAAGGCTGAGCGCATCGAGAAAGATGCCGATGGCAAGGTCACCTGCATCTACTGCTCTTACGATCCCGAGACCCTGGGCAAGGATCCGGCCGATGGCCGCAAGGTGAAAGGGGTGATCCACTGGGTCAGCGCCACTCACTCCCTGCCAGCCGAAGTGCGTCTCTACGATCGTCTGTTCAAGGTGCCGAATCCGGGCGCCGAGGATGACTTCGAAGCCGCGCTGAACCCGGATTCACTGGTGATCATCGAGGGTGCCCGTGTCGAGGCCTCTCTGAAGAGCGCCAAGCCGGAGCAAGCTTACCAGTTCGAGCGTGAAGGCTACTTCTGCGCCGACAACAAGCTCTCCAGCCCGCAGCATCTGGTGTTCAACCGCACCGTTGCCCTGCGCGATGTTTGGGGTAAGGCCGAAGGCTAGTGGCGACAAGGGCAGGGGAGACCCTGCTCTTCTCTGCTGCCAATCGGACAACAAAAAAGCCAGCTGATGCTGGCTTTTTTGTTGTCCGTCTATTGTCCGTTATCGAGTGTGATAGAGCCCGATTTAATGGTCGTGCTTGCAATCACCTGCCGCGCAATGACCGTAGAGGTAGAGGCTGTGGTTGGTGAGACGGATATTGAATCTCTTGGCGATCTCACGCTGGCGCTGCTCGATCACTTCGTCGGAAAACTCGATCACCTTGCCGCAGTCGAGGCAAACCAGATGGTCGTGGTGCTCCTGAGTCGCCAGTTCGAATACCGACTTGCCACCTTCGAAGTGGTGACGGGTCACGATACCAGCATCATCAAACTGGTTCAGAACGCGATAGACGGTGGCGAGACCAATCTCTTCACCCAGGTCGATCAGTCGTTTATAGAGATCTTCGGCGCTGGTGTGCTGGCAGTCCGGCTGTTGCAGGATTTCCAGGATTTTGACCCGGGGCAAGGTGATCTTGAGCCCGGCCTTTTTTAACGCTTGGTTGTTGTCTGCCATATTCTACTTATTCGCATTCTCGAAGGTGAGGTTATTCTGATGGACTGCCACTGGAATGGCAACCTTGAACTCGCTTGGCCTGTCATTATAGGTCGCCCTATCCCTAAAAATAAACCCAGTAATTCAAAGGCTTTAGCCATGAATGGGGGGCTGGATTGAAATAATCTATCGTGTGATCCGACTTGCTGGTATTGGAGATGTTGATAGTATGTAACTTTCACACATCTGGTCGGATGAGAACCATGGATTGGCTTTTTGGCAATGCGGCCTGGGTGCGCCGTGCACTCAATGCCTGGCCCCCCTTCTGGGGCGCCGGTATCAAGATAGAGACCCTGAGCGATGACTTTCGCTACTGCCGGGTGACCCTGAAATCCCGTTGGTGGAACAAGAATGCCAACCGCACCCAGTTTGGCGGCAGTATGTTTGCCATGACGGACCCCATCTATCCGCTGATGTTGATGGGCTACTTCAAGAATCGCTATTACGTTTGGGACAAGGCGGGCAGCATCAACTACATCAAACCGGGCAAGGGCAAGCTGGTGGCTGAGTTCAATCTGACCGAGGGCAAGCTGGCCGAGATAGTGGCGGCGACCGAGGGGGGTAACAAGCACTTCCCCGAGTTCGAGGTGACGGTACAGGACAAGAGTGGTGAGTTGGTAGCACAGGTGAAACGGACGCTGTATGTCAGATCCAAACCGGAGCACAGGGGTGGATAAGCGGCCACATCACAGATACAACAAGGGCCCCATCGGGGCCCTTAAGAGAGGTAAGGGTGAGCGGATTACTCCAGCTCGCCCAGGCACATCTCTTCGTGTAACAGCTTGCACCAGCCTTTGACGCGTTCGGCGGTCAGCTCGGGTTGACGATCTTCATCGATACCCAGACCCACGAAGTGCTTGTCATCGACCAGCGCTTTGGAAGCTTCAAACTCGTAACCGGCAGTAGGCCAGTGACCGATGATGATGGCGCCTTTGGCTTCGACGATGTCACGCAGAGTGCCCATCGCGTCGAGGAAGTACTCGGAGTAATCTTCCTGATCACCGCAACCAAAGATGGCAACCAGCTTGTTGGTGAAGTCGATTTCACCCATATCAGGGAAGAAGTCGTCCCAGTCGGCCTGAGCTTCACCGTAGTACCATGTCGGGATACCGAACATCAGCAGGTCAAAGCTCTCGATATCGGCCTTGCTACTCTTGGCAATATCTCGGACTTCAATCAGTTGCTTGCCCAGCTCTTTCTGGATCATCTTGGCGACAGCTTCGGTGTTACCGGTATCGCTGCCAAAAAACAGACCTACACTTGCCATAGTGTTTAGTTACCCGTATTTGGTGTTAATGCTTAACGCTCAGACTGAGGTCTCCACCGCAAAGGCGGATTCAGTCTGTTGTTTCAGAATAGATTGGATCAGCTCGGCTCGGCTGATGTTCTGTTGTAACGCAAGTTGGTTCAGGCGCTCCAGCAACTCGGCCTCCACCTTTAACTCTACCCTTTTGAGCCCATTGTCTCGATCGCGCTTAAGCTGATTGCGCTTGTTGATCTTGAGCTGGGTCTCGCGGGGGAGTGGATTGGTTTTTGGCCTGCCGGGGCGCTTCTCAGTTGCGAACAGATCCAGTGTTGTTCGATCAGTTTGCTGTTTGGCCATACATCACAGATGAAAATAAGTTAGCCGAGTCCTGAGCCTTCCCAGCCCAGTTCGATCAGCCCCTTGGCGACAAAACCCGCACAACCCAGAAACAGTACCAACCAGACGACAAAACGGCCAAAACGGGGCACATTGCCGCGCTTGAGTACGTCATGAATGGCAAGACCAATCAAGATGAAGATGGCCAGAAAAAATAATTTCAGGCCCACACTTTCGATCAGGTCGATATGTTCACTTAGCATGGATTGCGCACACTCCTTATGACCGGCGCACTATATCACAAAGGATTTGAAACTGTTAACCGCCTATCGACAGGAAATCCACAACCAATTTGTTGAACAAGGCCGGTTTTTCCGCATGTAGCCAGTGGCCCGTACCCGCGATGATTCGCACCTTTGCCGCCGGGAATTGGGCCAGCGCCGCCTCGCTGTATTGCGGCTGCATATAGTCAGAATCCCCCCCTTTGATAAAGAGCACCGGGCCCTTGAAGCGGTGTTCATCCTCTGGCCAACCCATGATGTTGGCGTAGTTTTGCTCAAGGGCGGAGACGTTGAAGCGCCAGCCCCAGCCATGCTCGCCTTTGGCGAAGGATTTGAGCAGGAACTGGCGCACCCCAGGGATTTCGATGTGCTTCGCCAGCATGGCTTCAGCTTCGCTGCGGCTTTGCGGCGGCGTGTTCAGGGTGGCATTCAGCCCGGCAAAGACATTCTGGTGGCGGGAGTGGGGATAGGCGACTGGCGCCATGTCAGCCACCACCAGCTTGGTCACCCGCTCTGGCGCCAGCTTGGCGACCTGCATCGTGACTTTGCCCCCCATCGAGTGGCCAATCAGAGTGGCCTCGGCAATCTCCAGCCGATCCATCAGGGTTAGGATATCGGCAGCTTGCGCCGGATAGCTCATCTCGTTGCTGTGAAAGGAGGCGCCGTGGTTGCGCAGATCGACGCTGATGACCCGGTACTGCTCGCAGAGAGGGCGGGCCAGCAGGCCGAGGTTGTCGAGGCTGCCAAACAGGCCGTGGATCAGAATGACCGCCGGACCCTGACCCTGCTCCTTGAAGTTCAATATGCTGTTTTGTTGCAAAATGACACCTTGTCGGTCGTGGGTGCGTATCGCGATTTTATTTAACGCACTGGAAAGAAAAGGATTTCGTCCAACGGATAAGAAATTTATGTGGTTTTTTTTCTAAAAAATCCCGTCCAGATCGGTTATCAGTGCGGCTGATCACACACTTGGCCCGCTATTATGCCGTATTCTCGATGAGATTCATGTACATCTGCCAGCCCCTTGCTTGGGCTGTCGGGTTTGCCTATGTATAATCGCCGCATCCGAATTTCGACGAGTCCAGCGCATCCCTATGAAAACCATCGAGCTTGATGACGATCTCTACTTCTATATCGCCAGCCAGACCCGGCACATTGGTGAGAGTGCCTCCGATATCCTGCGTCGCCTGCTGGAACAGCCTGCTCACGCACGTGTACCGGTTGCCGAGCTAGTGGCTGTGGCACAGCCCAAGGTGGTAACCGCGCAGCAGGGGCTGCAACTCCTGCTTGATTCTGGTGAGCTGCAAAAAGAAGAGAAGTCTATCAACCGCTTTATGCGGGTGCTCAGCACCCTCTATGGGGATGACCCCGCTGGGTTTACCCAAGCGACCGAAATCAAGGGCCGTACTCGGGTCTATTTCTCGCGGGATCCTGAGGCTCTGCGCGCCAGTGGCAGTACCACCAAGCCCAAACCGGTACCGGAAACCCCATTCTGGGTGATCACCAATACCAACACTCGTCGCAAGCAAAACATGGTGGCTCAGATGATGGCCAGCATGAGCTATGGCGAAGAGGTGATCGCGCAGGTGTGTGGCGCTATTTAACGATTTCTCAAGACTCAGGCCTTGCCCGCCAAGGCCGCCATTACGCAAGGAAAACGCCATGGCTCAGCATTCCCACGCCGGTCAACCGGCCCGCTTAAGCGACCTGACCAATATCCCCCGTCTGGTCAGCGCCTACTACCTCAACAAGCCGGACATGAGCCGCCCCGAACAGCGGGTTGCCTTCGGTACCTCTGGCCACCGTGGCAGTGCCTTGCACAACGCCTTTACCGAATCTCACATTCTGGCGGTGACCCAGGCACTGGTGGAGTATCGCCAGCAGGCCGGTATCACTGGCCCGCTGTTTGTCGGCATGGATACCCACGCCCTGTCCGAATCCGCCTTTGCCAGCGCAGTCGAAGTGCTGGCGGCCAACGGTGTCGAAACCCGCATTCAGGCTGGCCTCGGTTTTACCCCGACCCCGGTCATCTCTCACGCCATCCTGCGCTACAACTCAGGCAAACCTGCTGCCAGTGCCGACGGTGTGGTGATCACCCCGTCTCACAATCCGCCGGAAGATGGTGGCTTTAAGTACAACCCGCCCCACGGTGGCCCCGCTGAAGGGGAGATCACCAAGTGGGTGGAAGACCGTGCCAACGCCATTCTGGAAGCGGGTCTGGCTGGCGTGAAACGCATGCCGTTCGCCGAGGCCCTCAAGAGCCCGTTCGTGGTCGAGCACGACTATGTCACCCCCTATGTGGATGACCTGAAGAACGTGCTGGATATGGATGCCATCAAGAATGCGGGCATCAAGATCGGTGTCGATCCGCTGGGCGGCTCCGGCGTCGCCTACTGGGACGTTATCGCCAAGACCTATGGTCTGAATATCGAGGTGGTGAACTACAAGGTCGACCCGACCTTCTCCTTCATGACCCTGGATAAAGACGGCAAGATCCGGATGGACTGTTCCAGCCCGTTCGCCATGGCGAGCCTGATTGCGCTTAAAGACAAGTTCGACATCGCCCTTGGCAACGACCCCGACTACGACCGTCACGGCATCGTCACCAAGTCCGGCCTGATGAATCCGAACCACTATCTGGCGGTGGCAATCCAGTATCTGTTTACCCACAGAACCGGCTGGTCCAAAGAGTCAGCCGTCGGCAAGACGCTGGTCTCTTCTTCGATGATTGACCGGGTTGCCGGTGAGATTGGCCGCACCCTGAAAGAGGTGCCGGTTGGCTTCAAGTGGTTCGTGGATGGTCTCTACAGCGGCGAGTTCGGCTTTGGTGGTGAAGAGAGTGCGGGTGCCTCCTTCCTGCGCAAAGATGGCACCGTCTGGACCACTGACAAGGATGGTTTCATTCTGGCGCTGCTGGCGGCCGAAATTCTGGCGGTGACCGGCAAGGATCCCCAGGCCCACTACGACGCACTGGAAGCCAAGTTTGGCCGCTCCAGCTACCGTCGTATCGACGCTCCGGCCAACAGCGCCCAGAAAGCGGTGCTCTCCAAACTGGATCCAGCACTGGTGGAAGCCTCAACGCTCGCCGGTGAGCCCATCATCGCCAAGCTGACCAAGGCACCGGGCAACGATGCCGCTATCGGCGGCCTGAAGGTGGTGACCGAGAACGGCTGGTTTGCGGCGCGCCCCTCGGGCACCGAGTCCATCTACAAGATCTACATGGAGAGCTTCAAGGGCGAAGCACACCTGGATCTGATCCAGCAAGAAGCCCAGCAGATCGTCTCTGCGGCACTGGCCAAGGCTGGCGTCTAATTAGTAGCCTTGCCTCCAGAACGAGGCAGGGCTCAATATGTTAGTTATGGGCAGACGCATTATTAGCTCATCTTTGTTAGATAAAAAAAAACCGAAATCCATCAATGGGTTTCGGTTTTTTTATTGAGCTATCGCTGGCAACGATCCAGCTTTAGTGTTCGCCAATATAGACGTCTTTGTGCTGTTCACGGATCTCTAAAAACTTGTCCAAATTGCTCATCATCAGCTCGACCAGCTGTGGATCGAAGTGTTGCCCTTTCTCTTCTTCTATCAGGGCCAGCACCTTGTCCAGCGGCCAGGCTTTTTTGTAGCAGCGATCCGAGCCCAGGGCATCGAACACATCTGCTAGCGCCACAACCCTTCCCTCCAGCGGTATATCATCCCCTTTCAGACCACGAGGGTAGCCGCCACCATTCCACTTTTCATGGTGGTTGCCTGCGATGGTGGCACCAATTTGGAACAGCGCCAGATCACTGCCGGAGAGCATATCCTGCCCGAGCTGGGCATGAGTTTTCATTACCTCCCACTCTTCAGGTGTTAATTTACCCGGCTTGTGCAAGATGGCATCAGGAATGCCAACTTTGCCAATATCGTGCAAAGGGGACGCCCGTTTAATCAATTCGCTTTGTTCTTCACTCATGCCAAGCAGCTGACAAAAGAGCTCGGTATAGAGCGCCACACGTTTGACGTGCAGGCCCGATTCCTTGGATCGGGTTTCAACCAACTCACCGATGCGGTAGATAATTTCCCGCTGGTTATCGGCGATCACCTCGTTAAGGCGGATGTTCTCAAGCGCCACAATGATGTTTTCGGTGAACAGGGTCAGCAGCCCGGTATCCATTTGGCTGAGTTGCCGAGTGGTCTCGATATGGAACAACAGATGGTGGCGTGGGTTCTGGCAATAGAGCACCATCTGGTTGATGCCATAGATATTGCATTGCATGTGCATGGCTTGACGGAGGATCTCGGGCGCTTCCGTCAGCAATATGGCTGCATGGCCCGGCAGCAGTGGCTCCAGCAGTTGATCCCTGACCTCATAGGCGTACTGTTTGACGTCGTATATCTGGGTCTCGCCAAGATGGAGCAGGGCGCTAAGCTGTTCTTGTGCCCCCTCGACAAACTGGCGTAACGCCCGTTTCTCAAATATCCCCTTGGAGGCTTCGATGACTTTTTCCAGCCCCTGACGGTTGCTCTCCAGGGTGCGGATATCACGATAGGAGCGCAGGCTGGCCCGCAGCAGAGTGCGCAGCTTCTGGGAGGTTAGCTCGGTTTTATCCTTGTAATCGTTGATGTCGTAGTTGGTGACCACATCATCTTCCGGCGCCTGGCCGGGCTGGCCAGTACGCAACACGATGCGTACCATCTTGTTTTGCAGCTCTTCACGGACATATTTCACGACATCGAGACCTGCGTGGTCAACTTCCATCACTACATCCAGCAGCAGCAATGCCACGTCCGGTGTCACGGCAAGTAACTCTTTGGCCTGGGCCGCAGAATAAGCATGCAGAAAATCGATGGGACGATTGTCAAACTCGAATTTGTTCAAGGTGATTTTGGTGATGCGATGCACTTCGGGCTCATCGTCAACAATCATCACCTTCCAGCCTGCTTGCTGCGTGCTTGGAAGCGCGAGATCATCATCATCAATAATCAGGATTTGGTCATCCATCATACAATCCTGTTTGGCATCCTGTGCTTACATTAACTGCTTAACTAAGGATAGGAAACTTATTGAGAAATTATATTTGATCTCGAAAATCTATGGTCGAAATAAGCAAATGGAACCCTTTGCGACCGTTGCGTTGTCTGGCCGCTTTCTTTGCCCAATCATGGGGCTAGCGTGCATAAAGCCTATTTCTGGATTGGGGTGTTGGCGGTAGTGATTGGTGACGTTTGAATTCCGCCCCCCCCATTAGACGAGAAATGATCTTATTTGATAGTGATTCCTATTTGCGTGTAGCATAGGTGACACACTCAACGAGGAGCCTCATCGTGTCCCCATCTCTGCCTCCCAATCGTCCCCGTCTGCTGACTGTCAAAGCCATTACCCAGATCACCCCCCATTTGCGTCGCATCACCTTTGGTGGCAGCGAACTGGCTGATTATCCCTTTACCTGCGGTGGGGCCCATATCAAGGTGATGCTGGCCCAGCCTCATCAGGTAGAGCCGGTGCTGCCTGCCATGACCCCGAGCGGCCCGCGCTGGAGCAATCCTGCGGACAAGCCGGTGATCCGCACCTACACCATCTGCGCGTTTCGCCGTGATGAGCAGGAAATTGATATCGACTTCGTACTGCACGGTGACGGTGGGCCCGCCAGCGCCTTTGCTACCCATGCCAAGCCGGGAGAGAAGGTGATCCTCTCCGGGCCGGGTGGCCCCAACCCCATGCTGCAACTGGCCGATCACTACTGTCTGGTGGGGGATCTCACTGCCTTGCCCGCCATCATGGCGATGTGTGAGGTGATGCCTGCCGAGGCCAGAGGGGAGATCGCCATACTGCTGCCGGATCAGGCCGATGCTCAGCCGTTGACGCTGCCGGTCGGGGTGCGCTGTCACTGGTTTGTCGGCGAGCCCGAATCCAGCGGCCTGCTGGAGCATGTGATTGCTCTGCCGTTGGTGCGCGATGGCGGCTTCTTCTGGCTGGGTGGTGAAGAGGCGCTAGTGTTGCCGCTGCGCCGCCATTTTAGGTCAGTGCTCGAGGTGGATCGCCAGTCGCTCTACGCTGTGCCGTACTGGCGCCGGGGCAAGAGTGAAGAGGCCTATCACCAGACCCGTCACGATGTGATGGATAATTAAGCGGATGCGAAAGAATATCTGATTCACGCTTGCAAATAAAAATGATTTGCATTTAGTATTGCGCCGTCCCGATGTCAGTCGGTACGGCGCTTTTGTTATTGATTGCTGCGAGTGGCATCGCACAACGCAGGGCCTGCCGTAATGCGCTGATGTTCTGGGCGATGGGGCATGGACGACTGTTCATGCCAATGAACTCCATCACTTTTCACCGGGTCTGGCGAGGTCAGACAGGGATGTCGGTGGTGTTGGCTTTGGTTGTTTTATGTGGAGTGTTGATGATGCGTACATCATCCCGACGATTTGCAGTGCATCCGCTGGTGTTGTCTCTTTTTGCCCTGCCAGTTCTGGCCCAGGGGACTGCGCCTTCCGCCGCTCATGAAACCATGGTGGTAACGGCGAGTAAAACCCGGCACAGCGAGCTGACCGCCCCGGCCAGCGTCTCTGTGGTGACCCGGGCCGAGCTCGACAAGCTCAATGTCAATGATCTCACCGGCGCCCTGAAACAGCTGCCGGGGGTCAATATCAGCCCTGCTACCAGTTATGGCCGCAGCGAGATCAAGTTGCGCGGGCTGGAGGGGGATTACACCCTGTTGCTGGTCAATGGCCGGCGTATTAGCTCCCGCGATGCCCTTACCTCCGGTTATGGCAATGATTTCGATCTCTCCGCCATCCCCATGGCGGCCATCGAGCGTATCGAAGTGATCCGCGGCCCCATCTCCTCCCTCTACGGTGCAGATGCGCTGGGTGGGGTGGTCAACGTCATCTTGCGTCAACCCGGGCAGAAGACCGAAGCGGCGGCCACCTATACCTTCAGCGACCCCACCGATGGTCACGGCGGGGATATCAACAAGGCGAGTGCCTATGTGGGCGGGGCACTGATCGACAACAAACTGCTGGCCAACCTGGTGGTAGAAGGGAATCACCGGGACGCCTGGCAGAGCGAGCAGAGCATCAACCCCAAGGCCGATGCCATCGAGCAGCGTGAAAAGTTGGGGATCCTCTCCAACGTCAAATGGCTGATCGACGATCGTCAGGATCTGGATGTGGGGATGAACTACGCCAAAGATGATCGGGAGGCCCACTGGAACAACTACGGCCAGACGCCGCGCAATATCCAGCAGATGGAGCGACTGGGGCTCAATACCACCCACGTCGGCCGTTGGGATCAGTTCGACAGCCGGGTCGGCTATGCCTTCGAGCAGGTTGACCTGTTTGACGACTCCGAACTGATGACGGCGCTGAGCAAGACCAGCGGCGATGTTAGCCAGACCAACCACACCTTCGATGGCCAGCTGAGCGGTAATCTGGGCAGCCACCTGCTGACCAGCGGTGCCGAGTACCGCATCACCGAACTCAAGCATAACGTCAACCTCAAGGGGGGCGATGTCAGCGTCAACCAGAGCGCGCTCTATCTGCAGGATGAGTTTGGCTTTGGCGATCTGGCGTTGACCCTGAGTGGCCGGGTCGATCACCACGAGACCTATGGCACCGAGTTCAGCCCCCGCGGTTATGCCCTCTACAGCCTGACTGACAACTGGGTGGTCAAGGGCGGCATTGGCAAGGCATTCAAGGCGCCGACCATTGCCCAGTCCAACCCGGACTATGCGGTAGCCGCCTGTCGCGGTCGCTGCGCTGTGGTGGGCAACCCGGATCTGAAGCCGGAAACAGCCGTCAGCTACGAGCTGGGCACCGCCTATGATGGTTCGTTCTGGGGCGCCGGGGTTACCGCCTTCCACAACGATATCAAGGACAAGATCCAGAGCGAGGCATGGACCTCCACCTGGCGTCCGGCGGTGATGACCTATCAGAACGTCAGCAAGGCCCGCATCAAAGGGGTGGAGCTGAGTGGCTGGTTTGATCTCACCGATACCCTGACCCTCTTCAGCAACGTCACCCTGATCGACGGGGAGGACAAGACCAGCGGCAAGGATCTCTATCGGACGCCGGAGCATACCGCCAACGCCAAGCTGGAGTGGCAGGTCATCGAGAGCCTGAGTACCCAGCTCGGCTGGAACTACACCGGCAGCCAGATCCTTCCGGTTCCGCGCATGAGCGGCACCACCTATGAGACCACCGCCGGATTCCACACCCTGGATGTCGGGGCAGTCTGGAACGCCACCCGGGCTCTGGATCTGAAGTTCGGGCTCAACAACCTGACCAATACCAAGCGTGACTGGGTTGCCACCGAGGCCGATCAAATCCTCGACGGGCGCACTGTCTATGCCGGTGTGGCCTACAAGCTGTAGTGGCTGAGCGGAGCCCGCACTGGCGGGCTTCCGTTGTTGCCACTGTATCGCCTCGGGTGACGGCTTTTATTTCAACCTCATGTATTTCAACAACATGCGCATTGCCACCATAAGGAGTTAAAGGGTGTTTAGAGACCAGACCTCGCTGTTCTGGCTGGGATTATTCCTCCTGTTCATACTGCTTTCTCTTTCGCTCGCCACCGGTGCGGGCGTCTATGGTGCCCGCGAGGTGCTCGGCTACCTGATGGGAGATGCCCGCTGGGCTGGCGACGAGAAGCTAGCCATGGTGCTCAATACCTTGCGAATCCCGCGCACCCTCTGTGCCATGGTGGTCGGTGCCTCTTTATCTCTGGCAGCCTCCTTGTTGCAGAGCGCGACCCGCAACCCGCTGGCGGAACCCGGCCTGCTCGGCGTCAACGCCGGGGCCGTCTTTGCGTTGGTGGTGGGGCTCACCTGGTTTGGCGTGGAGTCCGCTTACGGCTATCTGCTCTGGGCCGGACTCGGCGCGCTGTTCGGCAACGTGATTGTGCTGGGGCTAGGCATGATGGTTGGCCGCTCCAACCCCCTCAAACTCATTCTGGTCGGGGTGGCGCTCTCTGCCACCTTCGGCGGACTCTCCAGCTTTCTGCTGCTCTCCAACAAGATGGTGCTGGAGCAGTACCGCTTCTGGAACCTCGGCTCCCTGTCGGCGGCCAATCTCGACGCCATCGTCGCCGTGCTGCCCTTCGTGCTGGCGGCGTTTGTCATCACCTTGCTGCTCTGTCGCCAGCTGACCCTGATGCAGATGGGGGACAGTCAGGCCCAGGCGCTCGGGATCCGCCCTAACCGGGTGCGAATTGGCGTGCTGCTGGCCACTACCCTGTTTACCGCCAGTGCCATCGCTATCGCCGGCCCCATCGGCTTTGTCGGCTTTCTGGCCGCCTACTGTGGCCGACTGGTAGAGCCGGTGAAGCTGTCGGTGCAGGTCTGTTTCTCAGCCCTGTTCGGCATGCTGTTTCTGCTGTTGGCCGACATTCTGGCGCGCTGGCTGATCCAGCCGTTCGAGCTGCCCAACGGGGTCATTCTGGCCCTGATCGGTGCGCCTGTGCTGATCGCCATCGTTCACCGCGGGGGCTTTCGTACCCTGCTGACCGTCAAGTGAGGGGCTGATGCGTACACCTACCGATATGCTCTGCCTGCGGGCCGGCAACCGCTCTTTGCTGATCCATCTGCCAAGTTGGCGCTGGCTGGCACTGCTTGCCGTGGCGCTGCTGGCGCTGGCTCTGCTGGCCCTGAGCGTTGGCGGCGGCAAGCTCGGCTTTGCCGGGGTGGTCAACACCCTGCTGGGGGAGGGGACGCGGCTTGAGCAGCTCACCCTGTTCAAGATCCGGCTGCCGCGCATCCTTGGGGTGGTGGTGGCGGGGGCGGCTATGGGGCTCTCCGGCTGTCTGGTGCAGACTCTAGTGCGCAACCGGCTGGCTACTCCCGACATGGTGGGGGTCAACAACGGGGCCTCTCTGGCCATCATCGTCTTCTCCCTCTACCTGACCGTGGGCAGCTGGCCCTGGTGGGCGGCCCCCATCGGCGCCATCTTCGCGGCGCTGGTGCTCTATGCCCTCTGCCGCAAACCGGGTGAACAGGGCTATCTGTTCGTGGTGATTGGTATCGGCCTCTCCGAGCTGTTCGAGGCGCTCGGCCAGTTCGTGATGTCCACCAAGGCCCTGCTGCACTTGAGCTCCCTCTATCTGTGGAACATGGGCAGCTTTATCGCCGTGGGTTACAGCACCATCACCCCCATCGCTATCCTGTTGCTGCTGCTCTGCCCGTGGATCGTCTATCTCTCCCGCTCGCTGGCGGTGCTGCGCTTTGGCCCCGAGATGGCCAGAGGGCTTGGCGTCAACGGCGATCGGGTGCAACTGGGCGTTCTGGCGCAGGCCATTCTGGTGGCGGCGCTCGGCACCGCCATCGGCGGACCCGTGGTCTTTATCGCCATGGCGGCCCCCATTCTTGCCTCCTGGCTGGTGAAAGACCGGGTGGTGCCGCTCTGGCTGGCGGCACTCAGCGGCGCCCTGCTGCTGCTTGCCAGCGATACCCTGGTCCGGGTGCTGGCCAGCCCCCACGAGGTGGCGACCGGCATCATGACCCGCATTCTCGGCGGCCTGTTGCTGCTGTTTCTTCTTGTTAACGATCGCCAGAGGGCTGACTGATGACGCTCACCGTAAATCGCCTCCACTTCGCCTATCAGCAGACCCCCATCCTGCGGGACATCTCCTTCAGCGTGCCGAGGGGCAAGCTGGTGGGGATAGTCGGCCCCAACGGCTGCGGCAAATCGACCCTGCTCAAGCTGCTTTCCGGCCAGATGAAAGCTCAAAGCGGCGAGATCCTGCTCAAGGGCAAGCCGCTCGCCAGCTACCCCATGAAGGGGCTGGCGCGGGAGCTCGCCTATCTGCCCCAGCGGCCGACTCTGCCTGCCGGCATTCTGGTGGAGCAGTTGGTGCAGTATGGCCGCCACCCCCATCAGGGCTGGTTCAATCAGTGGGGCGAGGAGGATGCCCGCATGGTGCGTATTGCCTGCGAGCGGATGCAGCTTGAAAGCATCTGGCAGCAGAGCGCCGCGTCTCTCTCCGGCGGGCAGGCACAGCGGGCGTGGCTTGCGATGATCCTGGCGCAGGACAGCGACATGGTGCTGCTCGACGAGCCCACCAGCGCCCTCGATATCGGTCACCAGACCGAGGTGATGGAGGCGATCCATCGCATCACCGCCGAGGGTAAAACCGTGCTGCTGGTGATCCACGATCTGGCGATGGCGGCCCGCTACTGTGACGAGCTGATCGCCATCGGCGAGGGGACCATTGCCGCCATGGGCCCGGCCCGGGAGGTGGTGACCAAATCCCTGATCGACCAGCTCTACCAGACCAGTGTCGACATTCTGCATGCCCCCGGCGATGGGGCGCCCATTATCGTGCCCCGTCGCCACGAACATGGCCGCACCCTGCGTTCGGCGAGTTGATTCATATGGGCCTATCCTGTGGGCCCGCCGAGTATATTCACGCGGCCGATTATCCGGGCCGTGCAACGAGAAGGAGTGAGATGATGAAGCGTTTTGCCGCCCTGGCAGCAGCCATCCTGATGCTGGCCGCGCCGCTGGTTCAGGCACAGGAGATGCGTG
Organism: Aeromonas sobria; assembly: GCF_000820145.1. Lineage (GTDB taxonomy): Bacteria > Pseudomonadota > Gammaproteobacteria > Enterobacterales > Aeromonadaceae > Aeromonas > Aeromonas sobria. Next base: position 140,298 of record NZ_CDBW01000006.1, read on the forward strand.
AAGTGACTGATGCGTTTGGCCAGAAGGTGCAGGTGCCAGCCCAGCCAACGCGGGTGGTGGTGCTGAGCGAGCTCGAACTCGACAGCACCCTGACCCTGGGGCTGACCCCCATCGGCGCCGTCAATGGCCGTGGTCAACCCAGCTTGCCCCGCTATTTGCTGGATAAGGCGGGCATGGGGATCCAGGTGATCGGCGATCTCGACAGCCCCAATCTGGAGTCGCTGATTGCGCTGGAGCCCGACCTTATCCTGACCGGCCAGACCCGTCCCGAGCTGCTGACCTTGCTGGGGGAGATCGCGCCGACCGTGGTGACCAGCAAGTGGGGGGAACCGTGGCAGGATAGCTTCCGCCGCACCGCCCATACCCTTAACCGTGACCAGCAAGCTGATGTCTTCTTGCTGCAGTATGCCGAGCGGTTGGCCCATGCCCGCAGCAAGCTGGCCAAGCATCAGGGGGAGAGCATCAGCATAGTGCGCTGGAACCCCAAGGGGCCGAGCTTTATGTATCAGGGAACCTTTGCCAGCAGCGTGGTTGAGTCGATGGGGCTGGTGCGTCCGGGCAAACAACAGGGTACTGGCGCGCCCCATTCACCGGCGCTGAGTCTGGAGTCCCTCAACCTGCTGGATGCCGACTGGCTGGTGGTCGGTACCCTGAGTGCCACCGGTGATGCAGTGGATGCCATGCGTCAGGCGGAGCAGACCCCGGCGTTCCAGCAACTGCCGGTGATCAAGGCCAAGCGCTTTGGTGCCGTGGACGGGTCTCTCTGGACCTCCAGCGGCGGCCCGCAGGCGGCCCTCAAGGTGATCGAGGATGTGGAGCAGTTGCTGACAACCCGCAGCTGAGTGCTATCGCGCGCCAAAGGTTGACCCAACGAAAAGGTTGACCAAAGAAGAGGGAGGCTGATGCCTCCCTCTTGCGTTGTCACTATCTGTCGTGACCTCTTCGGCGAGCCAGAGCGGTTTATTGCGGCTTGATGGCTGTCACGGTGAGCTTGCCGCCTTGGCTTTCGGCATGAAAGTGGATGGCATCCCCCACCTTGAGCCCCTTGAGCTGGGCCGGTTCGGCCACTCGAAACACCATGGTCATGGGGGGCATCTTGAGGTTGTCGATCGCCTCATGCTTGATGCCGACCTTGCCGCTCTCCTCATCGAGGCGGGTAATGACCCCCTTGGTCATCACCATTGCGGCCTGTTCGCTCATCTCACCCATCTGACTCATATCGTGCCCTTCATGGTGCATCATCTCTTCGGCTTGCAGGCTGGTGTGGGTGGCAAGGCCAAGCAGCAATGTCAGGGTCAGTGTCTTGTAGTTCATGATGGTTTCCTCATCGTTTAGTCAACATGGAGCGTGAAATCGGTTATTCGGCTTGCGGGTTGGCGCTCTTGCCAAGGCTGCGGCTGCGCCACAGGTAGTAGGCGGCGGGCAGCACTAATAGGGTCAGCACCAGTGCGCTCACCATGCCGCCGATCATCGGGGCGGCGATGCGCTGCATCACCTCGGAGCCAGTGCCGTGGCTCCACATGATGGGCAACAGGCCGGCGATAATGGTCACCACCGTCATCATCTTGGGGCGAAGGCGCAGGGCGGCGCCGTGGATCACCGCCCGGTGCAGCCCCGCCTGGTCCGGCTTGCCGCTGGCCACGAGCTCATCCCAAGCGTGGTTGAGGTAGACCAGCATCAAGACGCCTGTCTCCACCGCGACGCCAGCCAGGGCGATAAAGCCCACTCCGACCGCCACTGAGAGGTTGAAGTCGAGCAGCCAGAGGGTCCAGATCCCGCCCACTACCGCCAGCGGCAAAGTGATGAGAATGAGCAGCACCTCCTGGAAGCGGCGAAACGCCAGATAGAGCAGCAACACGATAATGGCGACGGTTAATGGCACCACGTAGGCGAGGCGCGCCTTGGCCCGCTCCATGTACTCGTATTGACCCGACCAGGTGAGGGCGTAACCCGCCGGCAGTACCAGCTGCCTGTTCACCTCGGCCTTTGCTTGCTCAACGAAGGAGCCGATATCGCGGCCGCGGATATCGACGTAGACCCAGCCGTTGAGCCGCGCGTTTTCACTGCGCAGCATGGGGGCCTCGTCGCTGATGTAGACCCTGGCAACGTCCGCCAGCGCGATGCGTGCACCGCTCGGGGTCACCACCGGCAGCAGCTCGAGGCTCGCCACCGAATCGCGATAGCTCTGGGGATAGCGCAGGTTGATGGGGTAGCGCTCGCGCCCCTCGATGGTCTGCCCCACCTCCATGCCGCCCACTGCGGTGGCGAGCACCGCCTGCACATCGGCGATGTTGAGGCCGTAGCGAGCCGCTTTCAGCCGGTCGATATCCACCTTGACGTAGCGGCCACCGGCCACCCGCTCGGCGTAGACCGATGACGCGCCCTCCACCTTGCCGACGATCTGCTCAAGCTGTTGGCCGAGCTGCTGGATCACCTTGAGATCCGGCCCCGCTATCTTGATACCGACCGGGGTCTTGATGCCGGTAGCCAGCATGTCGATGCGGGTCTTGATGGGGGGCACCCAGGCGTTGGTGAGGCCTGGGAAGCGGATGAGGGAGTCGAGCTCCTCTTTCAGCTTCTCCGGGGTCATGCCGGGGCGCCACTGATCCCGGGGTTTAAGCTGGATGCTGGTCTCCATCATCACCAGATCGGCGGGGTCGGTGGCGGTCTCGGCGCGACCCGCCTTGCCGAACACGTTCTGCACTTCGGGCACGGTGTGAATGAGCTTGTCGGTTTGCTGCAAAATCTCCCGCGCCTTGCCCACCGAGATATTGGCTGCGGTGGTGGGCATATACATGATGTCCCCCTCATCGAGCGGCGGAATAAACTCGGAGCCCAAGTATTTGAGCGGCCAGAAGCCCGCCACCGTGACAATGGCGGCCACCATCAGGGTGGTTTTCGGGCGTGCCAGCACGGCCTTGAGCAGCGGAATATAGCCGCGGGTCAGCATCCGGTTGAGGGGGTTGGCCTGCTCCGCCAGCACCTTGCCACGGATGAAGTAACCCATGATCACCGGCACCAGCGTGATGGCGAGCCCAGCCGCGGCGGCCATGGCGTAGGTCTTGGTGTAGGCGAGGGGGTGGAACATCCGCCCCTCCTGCGCCTCCAGCGCAAATACCGGCAGGAAGCTGATGGTGATGATGAGCAGGGAGAAGAAGATGGCGGGCCCCACCTCGATGCTCGCCTCGGTGATGATGCGCCAGCGGTTCTTGTCGGTGAGCGCTTCCCGCTCCATGTGTTTGTGGACGTTCTCGATCATCACGATGGCGCCATCCACCATGGCGCCGATGGCGATGGCGATGCCCCCGAGCGACATGATGTTGGCGTTGATCCCCTGCAGGTGCATGACGATAAAGGCCACCAGAATGGCGATGGGCAGGGTGATAACCACCACCAGCGACGAGCGCAGGTGGAACAGGAAGGCCAGACAGACCAGCACCACCACGGCAAACTCCTCCAGCAGCTTGCCGGAGAGGTTGTCGATAGCGCGCTGGATAAGGTCGGATCGGTCGTAGACGGTGACCACTTCCACCCCCTCTGGCAGGCTGCTTTTCAGCTCCGCCAGCCGCGCCTTGACCCCATCTATGGTGTGCTGGGCATTCTCGCCGTAGCGCATGACGATGATGCCGCCCACTACTTCCCCTTCGCCGTTGAGCTCAGCGATACCGCGCCGCATCTGGGGACCGGTGACCACATCTGCCACATCCCCCAGCAGCAGCGGGGCGCCGCGCAGAGTGGTGCCGAGCGGGATCTGCTTCAGATCCTCGACGCTCTTGAGATAGCCGTTGGAGCGCACCATGTACTCCGCTTCCGCCATCTCGATGACGGAGGCACCTGTCTCCTGATTGCCCTGCTTGATGGCGGTCTCGATAAGGGAGAGCGGAATGCCGTAGGCGCGCAGCTTGTCCGGATCGACCCGCACCTGGTACTGGCGCACCATGCCACCGACGGTGGCGACCTCGGAGACCCCCTCAACCGTCTGCAACTCGTACTTGAGGAACCAGTTTTGCAGGGAGGTGAGCTGGCTGAGGTCATGCTTGCCGGTTCTGTCCACCAATGCGTATTGATAGACCCAACCCACACCGGTGGCATCGGGGCCGAGCTGGGGGCGGGCGGAGGCGGGCAGATTGGGGGCGACCTGACTCAAATACTCCAGCACTCGGGCGCGGGCCCAGTAGAGATCTGTGCTGTCGTCAAACAGCACATAGACGAAGGAGTCGCCGAAGAAGGAGTAGCCGCGTACCGTGGTGGCCCCCGGCACTGCCAGCATGGCGGTGGTGAGCGGGTAGGTCACCTGATCCTCCACCACCTGGGGCGCCTGGCCCGGGTAGGAGGTCTTGATGATCACCTGAACGTCGGAGAGATCCGGCAGGGCATCCACCGGGGTCTGCTTGACCGACCAGAGCCCCCAGGCGGTGAGCATGACGGTCAACAGCAGCACCAGAAAGCGGTTGCCCACCGACCAGCGAATAATCGACGGAATCATGATTGAACTCCTTTCTCACCAAGTAGAGTGAGCGGAGAGCGGTTGCCTGCTAGGCAGCGAATGATGGCAGGGATCATGATTTCTTCTCCATCTCGGGCATCGTCATCTGATGCTGGCTATGGTCCATGCCTTCCATCTTCCCCATCTCATCCGTTGCAGGCTTGGCGTCGCCGTCAGTAGCGGGTGTCTTCTCCTGATGAATAGTGGTGATGCGGTACTCATCCCCCTCCTGCATCACCTGCAGATGAAGGGTTTGCCCTTCGGCTAGCCGGGAAATGTCCACACCATCCGCCACGGTGAACTCCATCTCCATGGCGGGCCATTGCCACTCGGGGATGGGTTGGTGGGCCACCATCAGGGTGCGGCTGGTCAGATCGATGCTCTGCACAGTCCCCTGGGTCCATACCTGCGCCGGGCGCACCGCCGTCATGCGCTGGAAGTCCGAATCGATGGCCGACTCGGAGTCGAGCAGGAACTGCGCCGAGCTGACGATGCTGTCACCGGCCTCTACACCGTTTTCGATGGCAACCTTGTCGCCAAACTGGGGACCGAGGGTGACGGCCACCGACTTGAAGTTGCCATCACCCAGCGCCAGTACCAGCCGATCCTGACTGCCGGTGCGGATCACCGCTTCGCTCGGCACTACCAATTGCGGCTCTCCCTGCCCGGTGCGAATGCTCACCTTGGCAAACATATTGGGTTTCAAAAACTCGTCCGGGTTGTCAAAGCGCAGTCGCACCTTGAGGGTGCGAGTAGCGGCATCGAGGGTCGGATAGAGGTAATCCACCTTACCTTGCCAGCTGCGGCCGGGGGCATAGTCGAGGGTCATGGTGACCGGATCCCCCACGTTCAGCTGGGCGGCTTGACGCTCGAACACCTCGGCACTGACCCACACCTGCTGCAGGGTACTGATATTGAACAGGGCGGCGGCGGGCTCCACATACTGCCCCTCGCGCACCTTGAGCTCCGACACATAACCGCTGCTGGGGGCATAGATGCTGATGGTTTCGCGCACCTGACGGCTGCGCTTGAGGGCGGCGATTTGATCAGCCGGCACCTGCAGGGACTTGAGCTTGCCCTCGGCGGCGCGCAGCAGCAGCGGGTTGGCTGTGTTGAGGGCGAGCAGGTATTCGTGCTGGGCATTGACCAGATCCGGCGCGTAGAGCTCATAGATGAGGCTTCCCTTGGTGACCCTCTGCCCCTCGCTCTTGATGGCGAGGGTGCGGATCCAGCCTGCCATGCGGGCGTTGATCGCCTCCAGCCGATCCTCGTCATAACCGACATAGCCCACCGTCTCGATCTGCTGGTGGATGGGCAGTCGCTCGACCTTGGCCAGTCTCACCCCCAGGTTCTGCTGGATCTCGGGGCTGATGGTGACGGTGCCCAGCGAGCCGTTTTTCTGCTCCTCATAGACGGGGATAAAGTCCATCCCCATGTTGTCTTTGGCAGGGGCATCGCGCTTGTCGCGGGGATCCATGGGGTTGACCCAGTAAAGGGGCGTCTTCTCTTTGGCGCTGGCGCCATCGGAGGTCTGTTTGGCGGCCCAGTAGCCGCCACCGGCGCCAAGGGCGAGCAGCAGGGCCGACATCAGGACGGTCTTGTTCATGACTGGCCTCCGGCGCGGATCTGCATGCAGAAAGTGCAGGAGGGTAATGCGCCCGCGAAGGCCGCAACCTTGGACGGTGAAAAGTGGGCTGGTGACATGATACGTCTTCTCTTGTGCAGGCCGCCGGGCGGGTGAGGTGCAAGGCATCACCAAAGGGGCTGGCGGCAAACGGGGCGTTGCTGACGAGTCAGCGGACGCACGGCTCCCTGTTGCTGGCTGGGCCAGTGGTCACAGGGTCAAGCGATAAAGGTGTGCAGATAGTGGCAAGGCGAGCCCTGCCCCATGCACGGGAGAAGATCGTTCTAGTGGCGTAGCACCGACAGCATCAGGTGTCGGCGCGGCCAGGAGGGAGGGTGAGAGCCACGGCTGCGCAGGAAGGGATCCCGCAGCCAGAGATCGAGCCTATGGCTGACAGCCCCCAGAGAGGGGAGCCGCAACAGTGGCAAGATAAACAGGGAGAGCAGCATGCCAAACAGCGGCAGGGCGCTGGCGGCTGCCGAGATGCCAGTCTGCATCTGGCACTCACCGCTCATGGCGGCATCGTCTCCCATCCCCTGATGGCAGGAGAGGGGGACACTGCTGTTTTGGTGATCCATCATGGCCATCGGCTCGCCCATCTCGCTACCACTCATCACCATCTTGTGTGACTGAGAGGCCATTTGTCGGGGCGAGGTGTCGAGCGCTGGTTGCGCCCCATGCCAGCTGATGCAGAGGGTCAGATTGCAGATAAGCAGCAGCGCCAGCAATAGCCGGGCCAACGCAACTGAGGGCAATCTTGCAGCGAGCTGGGTGAGTGACAATCCGGGCATCCTTCGGGATCAGATAGTTGGACTGTAAACCTTACTTTGAGGTGAAGGTCAATGTCGCAAAATGTACAAGAAGGGCGGGCTATTACGGTCATATCGTTAAGTAATGCTTAATCATTACGTATCCCCAACTCTAATGACGTTACTGCATCCTGCCTTTAGGATGCGGGCCTGTCAGTTTTCGCTATTGAGTGATGTCCCGTCATCTCCTTGTTTGGCGTTTATCGCAGCAGGACGGGTCAACACAACATGCTTGCCAAGCCTTGCAATGGCGGGGAGCCAGGAACGAGCCGCATAACGCCGTCTAGGTTTCCGGATGCTGATAGCCAAATACGTTAGATGTGATTGTTGATACGCACTCCCTGTCGGGTGCCCCTTTTGTTCATTATTCAGGAGTATCGAAATGCAGCAACGACTGCTGTCGCTGATGCTTGCTGCCTTGCTGAGCCCATCAGCAATGGCTGGCGGCCTTGCCCTCTACGAAACCAGCACCTCCAACAGTGCACTGGCCAACGCAGGGGCTGCTGCCCGTGCCCAGGGAGCAGAGACCATCGCAAGCAACCCGGCCGGTATGACCAAGCTGGAAGGCACCCAGCTGCAGGTCAATGGCGGTGTGGTATACGGCGATCTCGAGCTGGATCTGGACAATGGTGGCAATAACGGCGGCAATGCCCTGCAGACTGCCCCGCTGGGCAGCGTCTATATGACCCATGCCCTCAATGATCAGTGGGTTGTCGGTTTCGGTATGTTTGGTAGCCACGGTCTGGGTATCGATTATGGTGATGGCTGGGATGGTCGTGGTTATGCCCAGTCCGCCAAGCTGACCGGTATCGCCTTGGCACCGAGCCTGGCGTATCGCATCGACTCCAACTGGTCAGTGGGGGCCAGCCTGATCGCGATGCATGGTGCGCTGGAGTCTTCTCTGGATCTAACGCCGGGCATGGGCGATGGTCGCGAGTTTTCCGATAGCGACTGGGCCTATGGCGCCTCCTTCGGGGTGCTTTACGAGCTGGATCAGCACTCCCGTATCGGCCTGAGCTACTTCTCCGAACTGAAGTGGGAGCTGGAAGATCAGCTGTTCAGTCACGTCAATCTCGCAGGTCTTGGTGTGGATATGATGATCCCGCAGACCGTCACCCTGAGTGGCTATCACCAGCTCAACGACCAGTGGGCCTTGCTGGCCAGCGCCAATTGGCAGCAGTGGTCCCGTTTTGGCGATATCGATGTTGCATCAGTGCTTGGTAGCCAGACCATTGATATGCACTACAAGGACACCTGGCACGTCAGCCTGGGTACCCAGTTCGATGTGACCCCAGCCCTTCGTCTGAGCAGCGGTATTGCCTATGACAGCAGCGCTGTTGACGATGTTCATCGTACCGTCACCCTGCCGATGGGAGAGGGGTGGCGCTGGGGTCTGGGCGCCAGCTATCAGCTGAGCCCTGCCACCAAGCTGGAAGCCAGTTATACCCTGGCCTGGCTGGGGGATATGGCGGTTCATCACGATGGCGGGCTGATCCGCCCGGAAATATCCGGCACCTACAACAACAGCTACCTCAATTTCTTCAATATCGGTGTGCAACACCAGTTCTAAATCGTCCGTTAAGCAAGCCCCCACTGGTTGGGGGCTTGCGCATGATACTCAGGTGTCAGCCCGCAACGCGTGAGCATTCGCACTGTGCAGATTGCTGGCTCGCTTGTTAGTGGCTATCTGCCGATTTAAATCTGCCGTCACCAATACGTGCTTGTTGGATACCCTGTTTACGAGGAGCAACAGATAATGTCATCCCCTCACTCATCCCTGTTCGTTCGCTGGCTCTGGCGTCTGGCGTTCATCCTGGTCACGGTCGCACTGGTGCTGTTCTTCTCAAAAGGGGCTCAGATCTATCCGGTGGATGCGGCTCAGTTCAATCACGGCGTGCCAGCCATCATGGTGTTACTTGATTCCGAGCTGTTTATGGGGGTGATCACCGTCATTACTCTCTATGTGGTGCTCTATCTGGTCTATCTGTTGTGGCAACTGCATGAAATTGCGGTACATCGCGCCAAATTGTCCGAGTCGGTGCATATCACGCTAGTGTTTGCCTTGTCGCTGTGCGGCCTGTTTATCGACAAGACCTGGTGGGTGCTGGCCATCATCATCGCCTTTGCCCGCTGGGATGTGCTGGCTGAGCGGGTGAGCCAGATCATTGGTCATGGCATTCGTCGTGGTCGTCAGCAGGGGGAGACATCATGAAAGAGATACTGTTGCCCTATATCCTGATTGTCTGGCTGCTGGTGAAGTTGAATGTGCTGCCCTGGAACCTCAAGACCGGCTTCTGGAGCACTGCCATTGGTGCCTTGTTGGCGCTTGGCTTGCTGACGACCTCCCGCCATTTGGCGCCGGTAGATTTTACCGATTCGGCGACGGTCAAGGCCCCCCATGCCGTACTGGGCCCTTTGTTGGGTACCAATCAGTTTCATCAGATAGATCAAATCCATGTTGTTCATAACCAGCAGGTGAAGCGGGGACAGCCCATCTATACCCTCGCCAACTGGGAGAGTGACGGCAAGGCGCAGGCCCTGAGCCACCAGATTACCGCCCAGCAGGCCCAGAGCGTTGCCGAGCTCAGTCAGCAACAGGCGATCCAGTCGCGGCTGACCCTCAATCGCAAGGAGTTGGCGCGGCTGACCCAGCTGGGTAACTACTCCAGCATCCAGAGTCGCGACCAGTTGCAGGCCCAGATCGATGGTGATGTGGCGCAGTTGAGTGCCAGTGAGGCCAAGCTGAAAATCATCGGCTCCCAAGTGTTGAACCTTGAAACCGAGCTGGCGTTGCAGGAGCGCCGCAACGAAGAGAAGGTGATCCGCGCGCCGTTCGACGGCCAGGTGTCGGTGGTCAATCTGGCCAATGGTTCACGCACCGGCAACATGCACCTCTACGATACCTCGCGCAAGTTCCTCGAGTTCCGGATACCGGATCAGAGCTACCGCGCCATTGAGCCGGGCCAGTTTGCCGAGTTCTATGTGGATGCCTATCCGGGGCGCATCTTCCGGGCGCGAGTGCATTCAGTGCGAACCGGTACCGGTGAAGCCCAGCTGACGGCGATGCAAGGGGATCAGCATGTGCGCCAGCATGTGGGCAACAACATGTCCAGCCATGGTCGCACCGTGATCCTCGATATGCTGGAGCCTGATGGTGTGGTGCTGCCCATCGGGGCCACCGGTTCGGCCTGGATCTCGGCACACAAGCCTCATCCATTACTCGGTTTTATTGACATCATCGGCGGGGCGACCGTGCGGCTCAAGGCGATGAAGGCCTATCTGTTTGCTATGTGATTTGTAAAAAAAAGCCCCTCCGTGAAGGAGGGGCCTGGTCTGGGTAAACGGGCAGGTCAGGTCTGTTTTTCCGAGCGGCCCATGATGAGCCGGAAGAACAGCGGGATAAAGAAGATGGCGATAAAGGTGGCCGCCAGCATGCCGCCGATGACCGGCCAGCCAAGGGCGTGACGGCTTGCCGCACCGGCCCCGCTGGAGGTGACCAGCGGCACACAGCCGAGGATGAAGGCGAGCGAGGTCATCACGATGGGGCGAAAACGCAGGCGCGCCGCCTCCAGTGCCGACTCGATGAGGCTCATCCCCTCTTCGTGTTTCATCACCGCGAACTCCACGATCAGGATGGCGTTCTTGGCCGCCAGCCCGACGAGCGTCACCAATCCAATCTGGAAGTAGACGTTGTTGGTGAGGCCCACCGCCCAAGTGGCGAGCAGGGCGCCGAACAGGGCGAACGGCACCGCGGTGATCACCGCAAACGGCAGGCTCCAGCGTTCATACTGGGCAGCCAGGATGAGGAAGATCATCACGATACCAAAGCCGAATGCGGTGCCGGCGCTGCCTGCGGCCGCTTTCTCCTGATAGGCGGAACCGGTCCACTCCAGCTTGGCGTCGTTGCCCAGGGTGTCGTTGGCTACCACCTCCAGCGCTGCGATGGCTTGACCCGAGCTGTAGCCGGGGGCGGGCTGGGCCATGATCTTGGCGGCTTGGAAGATGTTGAAGCGCTCCACCAGTTCGGGGCCGGTGGCATCACGCACAGTGACCAGACTGCTGAGCGGGATCATCTCCCCCTTGTCGGAGCGGACATAGACGTTGCGGATGTCGCTCTTCTTGGCGCGGTAGTCTGCCTCGGATTGCAACTGCACCCGGTAGGTGCGGCCGAACTGGTTGAAGTCGTTGACATAGACCTGACCGAAGGTGGCCTGCATGGTGTCAAACACCGCGTTGATCGGCAGCCCCAATGCCTTGGCCTTTTCGCGATCCAGGTCCAGATAGACCTGCGGCACGTTGGCGCGGTAGGTGGTGGTGACGCTGGCAAACTCCGGTCGTTGTTTGGCTGCCTCCAGGAAGCGCTCCACTTCGCCGGAGAAGGCCTGGGCGTTGCCGGTGCCACGGTTTTGCAGATAGGCTTCGAGGCCACCGGTGGTGGACATTCCCTGAATGGGTGGCGGGTTGAATGAGGCGACAAAGCCATCAGCCAGCCCGAATGCGCTATAGCCTTGGAACTTCTTGGCCAGATCGAACGAGCTTTGTCCCGTCTCGCTCCGCTCTGCCCAATCTTTCAAAGGAATAAAAGAGAGTCCCCGGTTGCTGACAATGGAGTTGGAGAGAATATCGAAACCCGAGAAGGTCACCACATCCTGCACGCTCGGGTTGTTCATGATGATTTTGTCGAAATTCTTGGCTACTGCCTGGGTACGGGTCAATGACGCCGCATCTGGCAACATGATGGAGGAGATGAGGTAACCCTGATCTTCATTAGGCACCAATTCACCCGGTACCTTCATCAGTAGAATGCCGATCGATCCGACGATCACCGCAATGATGCAAAAGGCCACGCCAACCCGGCGGTTGAGGAAGGCCACACCGCGCACGTAGCGGCTGGTCAGCTTGTCAAAACTGTTGTTGAACCAGACGAAGAAGCGGGCCGGTTTGTGGTGTCCCTCTTTCAATAGTACGGCGCACAGGGCAGGAGAGAGGGTCAGTGCCACCAGACCGGAGATGGCCACCGATACGGCTACAGTGATGGCAAATTGCTTGTACATCACTCCCGTCATGCCGCCCATAAAGGCGACCGGCAGGAATACGGCGCAGAGCACCAGCACGATGGCGATCACCGGGCCGGAGACCTCCTGCATGGCGAGGATGGCGGCCTCTTTGGGCGAGCACTTCTTCTCGCTCATGATCCGCTCGACGTTTTCGAGCACCACGATGGCGTCATCCACCACGATACCGATGGCGAGCACCATGCCGAACAGGGTCAGCAGGTTGATGGAGAAGCCGAGCACCAGCATGCCGGCGAAGGTCCCGATCAAGGATACCGGCACGGCGATACAGGGGATCAGGGTGGCACGGAAGTTCTGCAGGAACAGGTAGACCACCACGAACACCAGAGCGATCGCCTCGAACAGGGTGTGGACCACCTCTTCGATGGAGATTTTCACGAATTCGGTGGTGTCATAGGGAATACGGTATTCCAGTCCCTGCGGGAAGCGCTCCTGCAGGCGGCTCATGGTTTTTTCCACATCCTCTGCCACTTGCACCGCATTGGCGCCCGGTTGCAGGTAGGTGAAAATACCGATGGCCGACTTGCCATTGACGCTGGCGGTCACATCGTAATCCTTGCCGCCCAGCTCGACCCGAGCAACATCCCGTACCCGGATCTTGGAGCCGTCCGGCATGGAGCGGACGATGATGTTCTGGAACTCGGTGACATCCTCAAGGCGCCCTTTTGTTTGCACCGTGTAGGTGAAATCGATGGGGGCACTGGTGGGCTGAGCGCCGATCTTGCCTGCTGCAAACTGGGTGTTTTGCTCACGAATGGCGCCGATCACGTCGCTTGGTGTGAGTTGCAGCTGGGCCAATCGATCCGGTCGTAACCAGATCCGCATGGCATAGTCAGTACCGCCAAACAGGGTCGCATCACCCAGCCCGGGAATCCGCTTTAGCTCGTCGATGATATTGAGCAGGGCGTAGTTCGACAGGTAGGTGGTATCAAATTCCCCGTCCGGAGACTGCAGTGTGACTACCTGCAGGATCGAGGTAGATTTTTTGCGAACCGTTACCCCCTGTTTTTTCACCTCATCCGGCAGCTGAGCCATGGCGGCCGAGACCCGGTTGTTGACGTTGATGGTGGCCTGGTCCGGATCGGTGCCAATATCGAAATAGATATTGAGGTTCATCTGGCCATTGGAGGCTGATCCCGACTGCATGTAGATCATGTTTTCTACACCGTTGATCTGCTGCTCCAGTGGCGCCGCCACTGTCTGGGAGATCACTTCTGGAGTCGCGCCCGAGTAATAGGCTGTGACTTGCACTACGGGTGGGGTGATCTGGGGATACTGCTCGATGGGGAGCGCGCGCATCGCCGCCAACCCGCCCAGCACGATAATGATCGAAATTACGCTGGCGAAGATGGGGCGTTCTATGAAGAACTTGGAAAACATACGAGCTCCTTACTTGGCCGCAGACTGGCCGATCACCTTGGTGGTGATGGCGTTCATTTCATCGGCAGAGACCGGCTTGACCACGGCGCCGGGGCGCGCTTTCATCAGACCTTCGACGATGTAACGATCACCGGCATTGAGGCCGCTGTCGATCAGCACACCACTGTCAACGTTCTGGCCGAGCATAACCGGGCGTGGCACCACCTTGTTGTCGGCATCGACCACCATCACCATGCGATCAGCCTGGGATTGAACAATTGCGCGTTGGGGAACCACGATGGCATTTTTGCGCAAACCGAGATCAATGGTCATACGGACAAACTGGCCAGGCAGCAGCGCCCCCTCTTTATTGTCGAAGATGGCGCGGGCACGGATGGTGCCGGTCTGGGGATCGACCCGGCTGTCGGAGAAGTTGAGCTTGCCTGCATGGGGATAGAGGGAGCCATCGGCCAGACGAATATGGGTGCGCCAGGTGGTTGCATCTTTGGCTTCAATCAATCCCTTTTTTATCGCATGGTCAAACTTGAGGCGATCCTGCTCCGAGTAGGAGAAGTTGACGTAGAGGGGATCAAATTGGGTGATGGTGGTGAGCAGACCATTATCACCACTGGTGGCGATCAGGCTCCCTTCTGACTGGGAACTCTTGCTTGCCATACCGTTGATGGGGGCGGTCACCTGGGTGTAGCTGAGGTTGAGCTCTGCCTCTTTCACCTTGGCCTGCACCGCTTGCAGGCTGGCGATAGCACCTTCGTAATTGGCGATGGTGTCATCATAATCTTTGCGGCTCACCACCTGACGTTTGAACAACGGAATGATGCGATCCCGATCGGCGCGGGCCTTGTTGAGACGGGCCTGCTCCTGTGCCAGAGAACCCTTGGCCTGCTCCAGCGCCACCTTGTAGGGCTCGGGGTCGATCACAAACAGCTCCTGACCGGCGGTAACCGGCTGGCCTTCCACATAAGTGCGCTTGAGCAGGATGCCACTGACTCGGGAGCGCACATCAATCTCGCGAAAACCGGCGGTCTCTCCCACCATCTCGGTGGTGAGCGGCACATCGGTCAGAGTGGCTTCGGCGACCACCACCGGCACGGCAGGCATGGACTGGGCTGTCTGGGTTGCGTCATCGCCGCAGGCACTCAGTCCGCCAATCAGCGCCAGGGTCAGCAAGCTGCGTTTGTAATTATTTCGTCCTGCATTAGGCACTTGCATCATCAAACTCCTGTTGGGTCTATCCCGGTGGCTGCGTTCAGCGCGTTGTTCCATACACATCATTAACTTCATGATAAAAAAAACAACTTATTTATTAAGGGAATCAAGGATGATAGGGGGATAACCTGAACCCAAGCTGCTCGGTATGGCAATTGGGGTTGACGATTGACGAACAATTCATGTCTTTTTCCGAGCACGGAGTAAGTCAGCGGGGATGTTCGGCCCGGGAGAGGGCTGCCAGCAGCAGGGCGCTGCTCTTCTCGTGTTGGTTATAGCCATTAAGGGCTGAGAGTCGTTCGGCTGCGGGGCCGTGGGCCACCAGACGGCCAGCTTTTAGCTCAATTAGAGTAGTGAAGTTGCGTCTGACAAATTCGGCATCGTGACTGATGGCCACTATGGTGGTGCCCTTCGCCCGTTCACTGGCCAGCCAGCGTTCCAGAATGGCCAGCCAGCGGGGATCGAAATCCCGGCTCGGCTCGTCGAGCAGCAGCAAGGCGGGCTGCATGGCATGGAGGCAGGCCACCGCCACCATCCGCCGCTGACCTGCATCGAGATCGAGCGGGTGGGATGCCGCCCACTGTGTCAGCTCGCACTGTGCCAGCGCCGCCACCACCCGCTGGCGGATCTCCTCTCGCGGCCGCTTTTGCAGGCGCAGGCCAAAGGCGATCTCATCGTCAACTCGGCTGTGAAACAGCTGGCGCTCCGACTCCTGAAACAGAAAGCCGATCTGACTGGCGCGCGCCAGTGCCCGCTGCTCGCAGAGCCCCTGCTGTTGCCAGCTCACCGTACCGGAGGTGGGGGCCAGCAGGCCCGCCGCCAGTCGCAGCAGGGTCGACTTGCCTGCGCCGTTATCCCCGACGATGGCCACCTGTTCCCCGCTGGTAATCTGCAACGTGATGTCGTGCAGGCAGGGATTGTCCGGCGCCCATGAGAAGCAGAGGCGGTCAAAGCTCAGCATAAAACTCCCGCAAAATGGCCAAAGGGTAGGGATGGTGGTGCGGGTCGCGCGCCTGCAACGCCTCGCGCAGGGAGTCCGGCAGGATCACCCTCCCAGGCAGATGGGGCAGCACCTCGCCCAGCTCGCCGCAGGCCAGCTGGCGGCCATGGTCGAGCAGCACGAACTGTTCGCAATAGTGAGCGGCCGGAAAGAGCCGCTGCTCCAGCAAGATGACGCTGCAGCCGCTCTGCTCGCTGTAGCGGCGGATCTGCCGCAGCAGGGTGTGGCTCGCCTCCGGCGTCAGGCGGCTGAAGGCTTGATCCAGGATCAGCAGCCTGGGCTCCATCGCCAGCGCACTGGCCAGCACTACTCGCTGGGCCTGCCCTCCTGACAGGGAGAGGGGATGTTGCGTCGACAGCTCCTCGCAGTGACAGCAAGTCATGGCGTCAGCTACCCGCTGGGTGATCTCGGTCACCGGTAGCGCCAGATTGGCGGGGCCGAAGGCCACCTCATCCGCTACCGAAAAGCAGCAGCCGGAAAATTGCAGATAGGGGGATTGCTGCACCCATTGGCGTTGGGCCGCCTGTTCATTGAGCTGCCCTGCGTCGTGGGGAGTGCCAAGGATAGTGCCACACCCGGCCAGGGTGTCGAGGTGCAGCTGCGACCAGCCCCCCGCCAGCAGCTGGGCCAGCAGGGATTTTCCTGCCCCGTTGCCGCCGAGGATGGTGAGCCATTCGCCAGCGCCCAATTCAATATCGAGGGGCCCCAGCTGAAAGTGGTCAGGGTGGGCTGCATGGCCGATGGTCAACCCTTGCAGCGAGATCATGGCCACCACCTCCAGACGATCTCCAACAACACCAGCAACAGCAACAGGTAGCGTAGCAGCGGTTCATTACGCTGCTGCGGGATCTCGACCACGCGGGTGCGGGTCGGCTGGCTGCGAAAGCCGCGCAGATCCAGCGCCATACTGCGGGTCGCCAGCTCGCTCAGCGCCTGCCCGACCAGCGGCGAGAGCAGCGGGATCGTGGCCTTTAGCCGGGCCAGCGGATGGCCGTCAAAGGGGACGCCACGGGCCAGTTGTGCCTCCTTGATGGCGCGCAGCTGGTGGCCTAGTTGTTCTTTGAGCAGCAGCGGGCCACAGCAGAGGTAGGAGAGGGCGATGGGCAGCCGGCTGGCAAACAGCGCATGGACAAACCGCTCGGTCGAGACCGCCCACAGCCAGAGCTGGGCACTGGCCAGGCAGGCGAGCAGGCGACACCAGAGGGGCAGAATGGGGAACGCTTCGCTGGCAGGAGCCTCTGGCATGCCGAGCAGGATCCGCAACCAGGGGCCGTGCACCAGATAGAGCCCCAGTCCCAGCGGCAGCATTACTGCCAGCACCAGCTTGACCCGGGAGCGAGCCCCCGGCAGCAGCACCAAGACGAGCAGCGGCAGCAGGCTCCAGCCCCAGAGCCAAGGGGGCGGCAGCACGCTGGCCGTGACCGAAAACCACAGCCAGAGAGCGAGGGAGGTAAACGGGTGCATTAGCGCACGGCGGCCATCTGCGGGAAGTGGCGCAGGGTGCGCTGCGGCAGGCGGCGTACCAGCCCCCAGGCGATCAACACGGTTAGCAGCTTGTCCAGCAGGTTGGTGCCGAGCACAGTGACGGCGACCGACTCTTGCAGATCGCTGCCCATGGCGTGCAGGTAGGCAACCATAAAGTCAGCACCGCTACCGGTGGCGCCACCAAACAGGTAGGAGCGGATGGGAATAGCCACCAGGGTGAGCGCCAGGGTGATCACCACACTGCTCACCACTACCTTGGGCAGATTGTTGAACCAGCCAGCGCGCGCCATCAGTCCGGCACTGAGGCCAATCATCATGGCGACCGGCGCAAAGGCTGCGGCTATGGGGCCGGTGAGCAGTCCCCACAGCAGGTTGGTGAGCAGACCTGTGGCGACCGCCATCCAGGGGCCCGCCAGAATGGCGCAGAGCACAGTCCCGATGGAGTCGAGGAAGATGGGCAGCTTGAGCATGGAGACCGCCTGTCCCGCCACCATGTTGATGGCGATGCAGATGACCATAAAGGCCAGGTTGTAGCTGGAAAGTTTACTGACGGACATAGTGATCCTCACAAGGTTCTGGGGGTAATGAGCAGCTCTTCATAGCCGGATTGGGGGCAAGGGGCGCGGGTAAAACGGTACTCTTGCAGCTCCCCTATAACAAGCTCGAGGGTGGTGCGCACCCGGCAACCGGGCAGCACATGGCCACCGCGCATCAACCCCTGCTCGTCAGAGATGGAGAGGTGCAGGTGTTCGCTCTCGGGATCCAGCGTGCCGCCGAGGGCGATCACCTCGAAGGCCCCTTCCAGCAGGGTGCCATCGGGCTGGGCAGCATAGCGCAGGTTGGCGTGGGTCAGGCTACCGACCGCCCCGGCGATCCAGGCCGCCTGTATGCCGTGCCGGGCAATATGCGCGCGTAATCCGGCGATCAGATCTTCACCCGGCAACAGGCGCAGTGCCAGAAAGCGGGCGGTAGAGAGGGGAAGTTGCGTGGTGGTCACGTCAGGCACTCCTTGCTGCAAAAAGAAGGTGCCCTGAGGCACCTTGTCTGGATAGGCTGTTTACGCCCTTTTATCGCGGGCCACCGCGAGCCGCTTCACAGTTTGCAAACTCGCAGCGGCTCATCGGTCAACCGTGCGCCGCATCAGGCGAAGCAGGCCCAGATAGGGGCGTGGTCGGAGGGTTTCTCGATGCCGCGCAGCTCGTAGTCGATACCGGTTTCGGTGACAGTATCTTTGAGCGCATCGGAGGCCATGATGAGGTCGATGCGCAGGCCGCGGTTCTCGTCAAAGCCCTTGGAGCGGTAGTCAAACCAGGAGAAGCGCTCGCACTCGGTGGGATTGGCTGCGCGGAAGGTGTCAGTGAGGCCGAACCCTTTCAGGCGCTCCATCCACTCCCGCTCGATGGGCAGGAAAGAGCACTTGCCATCCCGCAGCCAGCGCTTGCGATTCGCCTCGCCGATGCCGATGTCGAGATCGGTGGGGGAGATATTCACATCTCCGATCAACACCAGTGGGTCATCCGGGGTGTGGTTGGTCTCCAGATAGCGCTGCAAATCCTCATAGAATTTCTGCTTGGCCGGGAACTTGGTCTCGTGATCCTGGCTTTCACCCTGCGGGAAGTAGCCATTCATCACCTTGATGAGGGAGCCGTCTTCTCGCTCGAAGGTGGCCATGATCATCCGGCGCTGGGCATCGTCGTCATCGGTGGGAAAGCCCTTTTCCACCTTGACCGGCTTCTTTTTACTCATGATTGCCACCCCGTAGTGGGCTTTCTGGCCGTGAAACTCGACGTGATAACCCATGGCCTCCACATCGGCGAGCGGGAAGGCTTCATCGTGTACTTTTATCTCTTGCAGGCCGATCACATCGGGCTGGTGCTTGTCGATGATGGCTTGCAATTGATGAAGGCGTGCGCGCAGGCCGTTGATATTGAAAGAGATGATTTTCATGTTCGGGATGCTCATGTCATTTTTATAAGCCGCTATTGGACTCGGAATCTGCGGTGGATGCAAGTTCCGGGGCATAAGGGCCAGCGCTGAAATAGCGCCGACCCAACCGGCATGTGTATCGGCAATGCTAGCGGGTCATCTTCTTGACAAACACCACCACAAACAGTGCCAGTGTAAAGCTGCCGGTAAAGGCCTCGAAGGCGGCGAAAATCCTGGAGAGGCCGACCGGAGTGAAGTCGCCATAGCCCAGGGTGGTGAAGGTGACCACGCTGTAGTAGAGGCATTCGAGCAGGAAAATAGCATTTTGCTCGAAGGGCGCATTGGGTTGATAGATGAGGTACTCGCCCTGAAAGTTCAGGCCAAAAAAGAAGTAAAAAATGCTGCAGATAAAGATAAGCAGCAGAGAGAACAGCACCACCCGCATCGGGGCCTCGCCATAGCCGCAGAACAGGTCAACGATCCAGGAGGTGAAGCGCTGGGCCGACCAGAACGGCAGTTGCAGCCGGCGCATGGTGAGCTCCTGCTGGATATAGTTGCCGGACATGGTGAAGATCCCCTGCGCCTCGGAGGCTTTACGCAGATCCCGGTAGGTCTCTTCCGCCTCCTTGAACCAGACACGCGCCTGTTTGGGGTCCCGCTCACGTCGCCCCTTGCGGTCCTGCATCACCCGTTTGCCGGTTTGCATGTTGTCGAGTCGGGTGTTGTGCCAGCGGATGCCGAGCAGGTTGACGTCATCGAGGGCGGCGCACTGCAGGTTGGCATCGCTCAGATCTGCTTTCATCAGGCTGCCCCCTTTCATGCGCAGGCCGTAGAGGTGACCACCCTTCAGGTCGGCGCGATAGAGGTTGCACTGCTCTAGCAGGAAGCCCTGATCGGCATCCTTGCTCACCAGATTGAGGCCAGCCAGATTGGCCCGTGACAACTGCAGGCCATGGCAGAGACCGCCCGCGCGAACGTACTGTTCTAGCGCCTCGGCGGTGTGAGCTTCCTGATGGGGTCTGTGGGGATCATGCCAGTGGCAGAGATCGTGCTCACCGGCTTCTTCACTGCAGTGGCGGCCATCGGCCACCAGATAACGACACATCGCCATCTTCGTTTCCCTCGTATTGCCGAACTGGTTTCAGCATAGGCGGGGAAAAGAGGGTGTGGTGGCGACTTAGCTGAGCTGGGTAAACTCCTGCCGCAGCTTGCGAAAACGCTCCTGCTGGGCCGGGTTGAGGGGGATGCCGTCGAGCACGTCCAGGGTCTCTTTGCACTCGGCGCCAAACTCCGGGCTCTTGCGGTTTTTCTGCATCAGTTGCAGCAACACCTGGATCTTGTTGAGGGCCGCGCCGGTATTGGCTGGGGCGCGGCGCAGGGCTTCGCGGAAATGGCCGAGCGCCTGTTCCAGCTCACCGGCCTGATAGGCCTTGATCCCCAGCTCGTTGAGCTGTTGATAGCGCTGGCGCCGTTCCAGTACCGTCTTGTCATCCCGGGTCGCCTGAATGCAGGTAGTGAGCAACCGATCTTCATCCTCCGCCAGCAGGCTCTGCAGGCTTTCGGCATATTCGAACTCGCCGAGTTGATAGAGGGCGAGGATGGTTTCGCCGAGCAGGGCAGGGGGCATGGTGGCCGGTTCATCGAGCCAGTTCTGGTTGGCGCGATAGAGCATCTTCTTGCCCTTGAGCAGCTCTCCCAGCGCAATTTGTACCCGCGCCTGACAGATCTGTTCGAACACCGGGTAGTTGAACTCCGACATCATCAGCGAATCGCGGATCCGCGACAGGGCCGAGTTGACCTGTTTTTGCAGGTTGGCAATGTGATAGCTGTCGTTGCTGTTGAGGGCATAGAGGGTCAGGGTCTGGATATAGGCCCCCAGATAGTGGGGGGTGCGGTGGATGGAGTTGCGCGACAAATCGATCAGCGAAAGCAGTACATCTTTAGCCTGGGCGTAGTCGTGGCGCTGCAGGCACACTTCCGCCAGACGGCGGGAAAGTTGTACCGACTGGGGGGAGATATCCACTGCCCGCCTGAGCTCCTGCTGCGCCTGCTCGTCATTGCCAAGGGCCAGCAGAGATTCCGCCAGCCAGCGGTGAGCTTCCACCATCAGCGGGGTATTTTTGAGGGTTGCCTGCAGGTGGCTGGCCGCCTCTTCATGGAGCCCCAGAGTGTTGCACGCCTTGCCCAGTGTCAGGCGGGCCCAGCTGTTCTCCTGCCCGGCCAGCAACTGGCGCATCAAAGAGCGCGCCTCCTGCGCCTGATCCAGCTTGAGGTGGGTATCGGCCTGCACGCAGCGGCAGTAGTTTGCAAAACGGGGCACTGCATCGGCCCGCTCGGCGCAGGCGGCGATCAGGGCAGGCAGATTGTTCTCGGCCAGTGCAGTAAACACCGTGGCCAGGGCGTTGTGCCGGGCGAGGGCGCGTTTGAGGCGAAACGAGAACTGCTCCTGGGAGAAGGGCTTCATCAGGTATTCGTCGGGTTCGGCCTCCAGCGCGCTCAGCACCATGGCGCGAGAGCTGTCGCCGCTCACCATGATCACCACGCTTTGGGGCGGGATCAGGCTCTTGTCGCGCAGGCTCTCCAGCAGCTGGCGGCCATTTTCGCCTATCCCCAGATCGTAATCGATGAGATAGATGTCGAAACTGCCCTTCTGGCAGCGGCGTCGCGCATCCTCGGCAGTATTGGAGTAGGTGATGTTGCTGATACCCAGATTGATCAGCATCGCCTTCATCATCACCTGAAACGAGCGCTGCTCATTGACCATCAGAATGCGTTGGGGCTTGGCTGGGCTCTTTTTTTCTGGCTCTTGTTCAGGTGTCTGCATCTGTCTGGGTCGAGGCGCTGCGGGCGGATGGGAGAAAGTGTGCCACCAAAGCGCCCGCAGAGGCAATTGGCCAAGTAGCTGATTGCATACGACACCTCATGTTCCGGCGCATCCAAAGAGAAGGCCCCGCTGACGGAGCCCTCTGTTCACGGGCTTTTTTCTGTCCGCATCTCTATCAGTTTTTCGCCAAATAGGGGGCGAATTGGGGCGTGTACTCGGCTTTGAATCCCTGTTCGGTCTTGATGATGAGATAGACCGCCAGTTTGTGCTGTTTGGCAAATGCCATCCCCGCTTCGGGGCCCATCACCATCAGCGCGGTATCGAGGGCGTCGGCCTCCAGCGCGGTCGGGGTGATGACGCTCGCCGAGACCAGCTTGTGGGTGACCGGCTGGCCGGTGGCGGGGTCGATGATATGGGAGTAGCGCTGGCCATCCATCTCGTAGTAGTTGCGATAGCTGCCCGCGGTGCTGAGCGCCATGCCGTTGGGGATGACGATATCGGAAAACGCCCCAGGCTGATCGGAGGGTTCGACGATGGCTACTTTCCACGGCGAGCCCTTGCTGTTGTTGCCCTTGCTGCGCACCGCACCGGCCACTTCGATCAGGTAGTTGTGTACCCCCTTGTGCTCGAGCAGGGCGGCAATCTCGTCGGAGGCAGCCCCTTCACCTAGGGTAGAGAGGTCGAGATAGAGATCCGGGATCGTTTTTTCGAGCAGGAAGTGATCCCCCTGCGGGGTCAGGGTCAGCTTGTCGATGCCCACCTTGTGGCGGGCGGCAGCGATGGCTGCTTCATCAGGCCGCTTGACCGGGCGTTTGTCGGGGCCAAAGCCCCACAGATTGACCAGTGGCCCCACGGTCACATCCAGCTTGCCGTCGGTCAGCTTACCGGCATCAATGCCCTGCTGGACGATGATGGCCATGGCGGGTGGGATGGCAAACGGGGTATTGGCGGGCCCCTGATTGAAACGGGAGATGAGCGAGCCCGGATCGTAGGTGGAGATCTCCTTGTTCATCCGGGCCAGCAGGCTCTCTACGTCGCTTTTGAGGGAGGGCTCCCCGCCGGGGTAGCTATCGCTCAGGGTCACCACATAGTAGGTGCCCATGGTTTTGCCCTGAATACGGGTCTGGGCAGGCGGGGTGGGCTGGCAGCCGGCCAGCGCCAACAGCAGGATCAGCAGCAGGCCACGCAGGGCCGCCACGGGGGGCATCGCAATCATCCGGCACTCTCATCTGGAGAAGGTTCATATCGGGTTGCCAGCTTAGCCAAGGGGCGCCCGCCGGGCGAGCCCTGATGGGGGCAATCGGCGGGAAAAGGGCAGAAAAAATTAAACAGTTTTGAACCTGTGGCCGCCGCGGGTCGTATGGTCCACCCGGAGGGGGGAGATCGACAAGTGCGGCACCGTCTGGTGACCTGGCCCGCAGCTTTGGCCAAAAGCCATCGCCGATTGAAGACAATTGAGTAAAATGAAGGTCGATTTAGACGGCATCTTTACGACGTGCGAACCGCATCCGCCAAGTCGTTGCCATCCATTGCCAATCAAAGGAGAAGATGATGAAAAAGGCGATTACCCTGCTGTTTCTGAGTACCCTGGCTGCCCCCGTGCTGGCGGATGAGTGTGCACTGGTCATCGAAGGCAATGATGCCATGCAGTACAACCTCAAAGAGATGAGCGTGCCGGCTACCTGTAAAGAGGTGACGGTCACCCTGAACCACACTGGCAAGTTGCCGGCTGCTGCCATGGGCCACAACTGGGTGCTGGCTAGCACCGCCGACTATCAGACCGTGGCGACCGCGGGGATGAGTGCGGGTGCCGAAAATGGCTATCTGCCCAAGGATGATCCCCGGGTGTTGGCCCACACCAAGCTGATTGGCGGCGGCGAGAGCAGCAGCGTTACCTTCAAGACCGACGGTCTGGCGGGCAAGGATCTCACCTTCTTCTGCTCCTTCCCCGGCCACTTCGCCATGATGAAGGGCTCCTTCAAGGTCAACTAAGGCGGTTACCGGCATCGAGCCGGTAGCCTTAATAGCAAAAGCCGGGATTGCCCGGCTTTTTCGTCTCTGTCGCTTGTGTGTGGCGTGGCATGGTATGACTGCACACCGACGACTTTCGCGCTATTTGGCCTGCAGGGTAAAGAAGGCTATGGCAGTCTTCTTCTGGCATTCGAAGTGAATGCTCTCCTCCCCTGTCACCACCAGCGTCTCGTTGATGGCCACCTCTTTGCCCTGCATGGTCAGCTGGCCGCTCAGCAGGTGGCAGAGGTAGGTTTTCTCTGCCTCCAGCGTGAGGGTCAGCGGGAAGGGGAGGTTCAGCACCCGCACGTTGGCACTGATGCGATCCGGATGGTAAATAAGCCCGAGATCGGTCACCTCTTTTTTCAGCAACTCGCAGTGGGTCTCCTCATCGCCGCTAAAGTGCGCCGCCTCGAAGGTGGCGTAGGGGTGGCCGTTGAGCACAAAGCCTGCCCCGCTCACCGGCAGCAAAATGCGCTGATAACCGGGAAAGGGGGAGAAGGGGCCCGCACTCTTTATGGGGGCTGAGCTTAACCGGTAGTCAAAGTCGAGCTTAGCAAGGCTGCTCCCCTTGGGGGAGATGAGGATCTGGCTGGTGGTACCTTGCTGGTTTTTCCAGGGCATCTTCTGGTGGTCAGACTCTTTAATCAGGGTGATCACGGGCACTTCCTCACGATGAAAAACGCAGGGAGCCGGGGACATCAGCCCCGGCTCCCTGATAGAGATTGGCGATGGTAAACGCGATCAGCCCTGACCATCCAGTGCCGCCAGCCGCGCTTCCATGGCGGCGAGGCGGCTCTTGAGCTCGCTCACCTCCTGCTCCAGCTCGCTCAGTCGATCGGCGGCAGGGGAGGCATAGGCCGCCGCGGGGGCCGCATCCATCATCGCCTGAATATCCACTTCGCCGCTAAACAGGTGGGCGTAGCGGGATTCCCGCTTGCCCGGCTCGCGCGGTAGCTTGACCACGAAGGGGCCCTGTTCAATGAGCTGGGCAAGTGTGGCATCCACCTCGGTGACATCATCGAAGCTGCAGAGGCGGTTGGTGCGCGAACGCAGTTCACCCGGGGTCTGCGGGCCGCGCAGCAGCAGCTCGCAGACGATGCCGAGTTCCTGGGCACTGAATTTCAGCTCGCCAAATTCGGTGTTGCAGAATCTGTGCTGGTAGCGGGGCACCCGGGCGTTGAAACCGGCGGTGTTGACCACCAGTCGCTTGCGGATCAGCTCGTCTATGACGGCGCGGATATCGAGTTCGGAGAGCTCCAGCACCGGCTCGCGGTTGCTCTTCTGGTTGCAGGCGTTCACCAGTGCATTGAGGGAGAGGGGATATTGATCCGGGGTGCAGATCTCTTTTTCAATCAGGCAGCCGATGACACGGGCCTCCAGCGGGCCAAGTACTAACTCCATTTCCTACTCCCTATCACATCGCGATTTCAAGAGCCCCTATCTTAGCCATGGCCCGCGCTACGTCTAGCGTTGCGCGCCATTTTTGCTAGCTAATCAGGGCGTTGGCGAAAGGCTCGCCAACCACAGTGCCGGTGCTCGTCACGGCTGGCCGTGGTAGAAGCGTGCTTTATCGGCATACATGGCTTCGTCTGCCACCCTGCTGAGTTCGGTCAACGGGGTCTGGTCGCTGCTGCTCCAGCCGATGGCAAAGCGCAGCGGAAAGCTGTGCTCACCATGCTGTACGGTGGTGCTCTGCTGGCTCGCCTCCAGTCGGGCTGCCAACTGCTGACAGGCGAGATGATCTGCCTCCGCCAGCAACACGAACTCATCGCCGCCGATCCGGAAGATCTGCTCATCTTGACGGCAGAGGGTACGCAGCTGTTGAGCCATATGATTCAACAGGGCATCGCCGGCTTCGTGACCATATTGATCATTGGTACGCTTGAGGCCGTTGAGATCGAGCATAAAGAGGGCGAGATGGCGCTCGGGATGGCGTGCCAGCACCGCCTGATAGTGCTGAAATGTCTCTTCGAATGCTTGCCGGTTGGGCAGCCCGGTGAGGTTGTCGGTGCGAGCGACCCGCGCCAGTTCATCGGTGAAGAGGCGTCCCTCTATGCCCACCGCCAGCTGTTTGACAAATAGTCGCAGGATAGCTCTGTCTTCGGTTTCCAGTCCCTCTGCACTGACCATCAGATAGCCGAATCTGACACCGCTCTGACTGCCTGGCAGGGTCATGATCTTCCAACGCTCCTGCTGCCACAAACATTCGGAATATTTGGCATCCTCATCCATCAGCTGGGCCAGTTTTTCCTGAAATATTCCGCGCATGGCGATATCAACCCCCTGGGTCAGGGCGTAGCACTCTTGCCCGTCTTGGCGGATCACCAGTCCCCAGCTGTGCCCGGGATAGAGCTCGGAGATCTGCAGCAGGGCTGAGCTGGCCAGCTCGGCGATATCCAAATCCAGCTGCTGGTGCAGGCCAAACTGCAGCCAGGATTGCAGGATATGGCGGCTACGCGCTTCCCGGCTCAGGGCCAAGCGCAGCGCTGTGGTCTGCGCGGCGACCTCTTGCTCCAGCTCGTCGTTGAATCCGACCAGTCGCTGGTTGAAGGTCTCCTTCTCGCTATTGGCGAGCTGCAGCTGTTGGTTCTGCTGATAGAGTGCTCGCACCTGAGCCGAGATGGTGTAGGCCATCTCCTGCAGCAGTTGGCGCACCTCGTCATACTCGACAAAGCGCAGCGGCGCCTGCCGTTGCTGATAGTTGCCCTTGCCATAACTACGTACCAGCTCAGCCAGCGAGCGCAGTGGTCTGGTCAACCAGCGAGTGAGCCAGACACAGCTGATGACCACCAGTAACAACATGACGACGATGCTGCCGGTCAGCAGTTGTTGGGATTTGTTGAGTTCGCTGACCCTGTCGGCGTTATAGCTGTAAAGGGTGATGGTGGGGGTGAGATCCTTCTCCAGCTGGGGCCAGCTGATGACCAGGGGCTGCGCCATCTGGCTCGGTGCCCGGTCATCCACCGCCTTGTCACCATGGTGGATGCCTTGGTAGAGACGAGACGCTCCCTGCGAAATCACCAGATACTCGCTTCCTTTGAGATAGGGCTCCAGCAGGTGGGCCATCTGTCGCCAGGGGAGGATAGCCATCACGAAGCCAGAGGGTGTCTGCATTACGCCAGCGCGCTGGTGGTTGCGATAGATGGGGGCCACCAGCGCCAGCCCACCGCTGTGCTCCTGCTCCATGTTGCCGACCAGCACGGGATCATCGACGGGCAGCAGCAGATGCTTGCCCTGTTTGGCCTCGCGGGTCTTGCTCCAGGCCATCAGCTGCGGCATCAGGTTGCTCGCTTCGAGGTGAGATGCCTGACCATGGATGTACTCCACCACCTGTCCCTGGTCATTGATCAGATAGGCCGAGGTCAGCAGGCTGTTGGACTTGATGAAGGTGGCCAAAGCCAGCCGGGCATGGCTGGAGAAGAGGAAGTTGTCGAGGGCCTGATGGAGCACCCGATCCTGGCTGAGCTGGTTGATCTGGGTGCCGGTCAGCTCGCTGCGAAAGCGCGCCTCGCGGGTCATGCTGGTGAGGGCTCGCTCCAGTTGTGACTGTTCGCTCTGGGCGATGATCTGGTGCTGGCGGATCAGCAGTACCGTGCTGGCCAGCAGGGCGGGTAGCAACGCAACGGTAAACAGGATGATGATGAGGGCTGGGCCCAGACGAAAGGTGCGGCGATTCATGGTGACGTGACCTGCCGATATTGTTGATCTGCCAGTTGTTGCATATAGCGGGCAGTTTCGGGGGCGCTGAGCCCCTCCTTGAAACGCTCGAATCCCTTGTCCATCGCCTGCCAGGCAATAGACATGGCGCTGTCAGAGGGCATGGGAATGGTGACAGTGAACTGTTCCAGTAGCACTTTTGCCAGCGGGGTTGGGTGGCGGCTAATGGTGGTAAAGGCCTGCTGATTGACCGGTAGCAATGCCCCCTGTTGATAGATGAACTGCTGGATATCCTGGCGTTGGATAAAGGTCAGCAGTGCCTGGATGGCATCCCGTCGATCCTTCTCTTCCATCGAGCTGCGGGAGGCCGTTATTACATAAGCACCACTCATGGAGTGCATGGGACGGGTTTGCCAGTCGGGCAGCAGGGCAACTCCCAGCTGATCCCCCATGTTTTTCACCAGGTCATTGAAGGCCCAGTCCCCGTTGATGAGGTAGGCGCTCTTACCTTCATTAAAACGGGTGAGGGCGGTGTCATAGTCGCAGTCGGGGTCGATCCATTGCTCGCTGGCAACCGTGCGGTAGGCCTCCAGCGCTTGCACCATGGCTGGGGTATCGAGGGTGATGCGCCCCTTGCTAACCGGTGTACCACCAAAGGTGTGTAAAAATGCGGCGAAATAGTACATGTCGTTATATGGCCAACTGACGGGGTAGACCCCTTTGGCCTTGAGGGCCGGTGTGATGGCGGCCAGCTGCTGCCACCGGGTCACTGGGGCCGATACCAGCGCCTTGTTGTAAAACAGCATCAGATGGTTGCCCTGCATCATGGGCATGCCCCAGCGCCGGGCATCGAGAGTGACATAGTGCAGAGCATTGTTCATCAGTTCGGATGAGAACCACTCTTCAGGGATGGGCGATAGCCGCATCTGCTGATAGAGGCCGATAAAATCGGAAGGGACCAGCATCAGGTCGGGCAGCCCTTTGGCCTGGGCCGCCAGCAGAATATCTGCCTTGATCTTGTCGGGCTCGAACTGGAGTGCCCGGACCTGGTGGCCGCTCTCCTGATTGAAGCGGGCTATCACCTGATCAATGACATAACCGGCCTGCTGGGAATGCCATAACTCCAGCTGCTGGGCTCGCAGAGAGTGGCAGCAAGAGAGCAGGCAAAGTAGCAACAGATGATAAAATGGCCGTTTTTTACGCATGTTATCATCGCCCTTATTGATTGCATCCCAAGGCAAAAATGTAACAAACAACGGACGCTGTCGATAGCGCTGTGGGTCAACTAATTGACAGGAATAACAAAAAGCCCGGCTCTTGAGCCGGGCTGGGGGATAAATTGCTTATCCGGGTAATCTTCGAGGCATCTAGTGTGGATGTTGTTTGAGGATGTCGTATATCTCCTCTTTCAGTTTAAGTTTCTGTTTTTTCAGATCCTTCACCTCAGAGCTAAAGTCGCTGGCGTGGTGCTTTTCCAGTTTCTTAATCTCCTCATCCAGGTCGTTATGCAAGTCAAACTTTTTCTGGAAATGGACATCACTGCTCTTCAGTCTAGAGATGAGATCTCTGTACTCCGGGAACATGTAATGGAACCTCCTTGGTTACGCTTGTCTGTGCCTGTAACACCAAGCTACCCCTTAGTGACCGGGATAAATGTGATCACGATCGGATTTAGGGGTAATCATTTGAAGTATTTGGGGGGATTTTTTTAACCTGTTGAATCAAAACAAGATAAGCGATTTATCAATCTGAAAGGCGAGCCAAACTGTGCGACAAGTCACCACAGGGGATGCTCCGGCGTGAGGGCGCATGATCAATAAAAGGGCCCGTCGGCTGTCTCTTGATCACACCTATGGATGCCCAAGAGAGTGCGCCAGCAGGGCGTGACTCGGCTCTGGTTGGTAAGTATGCTCGGTGGCGAACGGAACCTTCCTTCTGGTGTGTCTGGGGTCGTTGAAGTTGGCGTGGTCAAACTGGGCCTGAGGCCATTAAGCAGGTTGAGTGAGGGGCATGTTAGAACCTTGATGGGGCGCTGACAGGTTTAGATCACGGAAGGGAACACAGTTCAAAAAAATCCCCAAGCGATGCTCGGGGATTTTTGTATAAGAGACAGGCCCGCGGGAGCCCTTGCTCATATCGCGTTATCAGCGTTTGATCTTCTTGGGGTTGGTGTAGCCCCAGATGGTGTACATGTCCGCCAGCAGGGCGCCGTTGTACTCCTCCAGATCCGCCTGTTTCACCTCGGCCTCACCCTGACGGCCAAACAGCACCACCTCGTCGCCGGGTTTCACCCCTTTGAGATCGGTCACATCCACCATGATGGTGTTCATGGAGGTCTTGCCGACCACCGGCATCTTCTGACCCTGGATCAGTACATAGGCCTTGTTGCTCAGGGCTCGGCGGTAGCCATCGGAGTAACCCAGCGGCAGGTTGGCGAGCCAGGAGTCACGCTTGAGCGTAAAGGTGCGGTCATAGCCGACGGTGTTGCCCGCCGCATAGTGGTTGACCGAGGCAACCTGGGTCTTGAACGCCATCACCCGCTTGTATTCGGTGTAGGAGGGGATGGAGTCGCCGTAGAGCAGGCCGCCCGGGCGCACCATGTCGAAGTAGGCGTCCGGCACGGCCAGGGTGGCGAAGGAGTTGGCGGCGTGGATGGTGATCTTGCTGCGATCCAGCTTGCCCGCTTCCAGCAACCACTGGGAGTCCAGTTTGAACTGGGCCAGCCCCATCTTGACGTCCTCTTTCTCCTCCACCGGGAAGTGGGTCATGATACCGACCGGGGTGATCCCCTTGAGCTTGAGCATGGCCAGCGCATCCTGTTTGGCATCGGCCAGACGCAGGTCGATGCCGTTACGGCTCATACCGGCGGAGTTGAGGGCGACATGCACCGGAATGGTGGTGTGGTGGCGCAGGGCTATGTCGGCGATGCCCTGGGCACTCACCAGACTGCCGATCAACTCTTCCATCTTGTATGGCAGGGCCTGCTCCACCTCATCCGGCGTGGCGGCACGCACCCGCATCAGACGACCGGTAAAGCCCTTCTCGCGGGCGACGCGCGCCTCTTCGTTGCTGGCGATGCCGATGCAGGGGATATTGGCTTTGACCACGGAGGGGACCAGCAGGTCGATGCCATGACCATAGGCGTCGGCTTTCATGATGGCGCAGATCTGCGGGCCCTTGTCGCCGAGGCGATCCTT
Source organism: Aeromonas sobria (assembly GCF_000820145.1). GTDB lineage: Bacteria > Pseudomonadota > Gammaproteobacteria > Enterobacterales > Aeromonadaceae > Aeromonas > Aeromonas sobria. The sequence continues at coordinate 170,980 of NZ_CDBW01000006.1, forward strand.
GAGGGTCTGGATATTGTGTTCAAAGGCACCCAGATCCACTTCCAACCAGGCGTTGCTGGCGGTCTGCTCCTGACCGTTGCGATGATCCGTCGCAAGGGGCAGGTAGGGAGCCGCAATGGCTTGGCCCGCGAGCAGGCCGAAGATCAGGGTAGCCAATAGCGTTTTCTTATGCATGGTGATTCCTTTTTGTTGTTCGCGTTGGATAGTGTGGATGAGAGCGTCAATATTGGCTGTGGTTTCACCACAACCTGTTGTTATTATTATGATCTTTGTTACTTTAAACAGGCGCTGACCGATTGCGAGTCTACCGCAACAAGGCATCAGCCGACACTCGTCAGGGGAAGAAAATGGTCAATCTTGAGTTACGTTTGCCACCACCACTGATCTTCCTGCTCTGTGCAGGAACCATGTGGTGTCTAAGGGGAGAGGGGCAACCCGGAGTATGGGTCATGGTACTGATGGCCACGCTTTTTGTGGCTGGAGCCATCATGGGCTTTGGTGCCCTGCAACGGTTTCGCCACCACCAGACCACGGTCAGCCCCACCAAGCCTCAGCACACCAGCCATCTGGTGACCTGCGGTGTCTATCGCCTCAGCCGTAATCCCATGTATCTGGGGCTACTCTGCTGGTTGTTGGCCTGGGGTTGTTATCTCGGTGGAGTATGGGTCTGGTTGGGGCCGATCATGCTGGTGGTTTGGTTGACTCGTTTTCAGATCATGCCGGAGGAGCGGTTGCTGCGCGCCCGCTTTGGCGACGAGTATGCTCGCTACTGCCTGCGTGTTCGCCGCTGGTGTTGATCGGTAGTTGAGCTGCAGTTGATCGGTAGTTGAGCGGTAGGCGTGTGTCTCGAGAAAAGTGGTAGCCCCCCGAGCCGATTAAGGCCCGGGGGGCAGGTGAGCACTAGAAGTGATCGTTTTTCTCGTCCTTGGTGGGTTCGAGGCTCCAGCCGGTGGCATCGCTGCTGCTGGCGATCTGCCCCTTCTCTTTCCACAGCTTGATCTTGAGGCGCAGGTTGTTGGCCGAGTCGGCGTTCTTCACTGCTTCTTCCTCCTCAATCACCCCTTCCACCACCAGATCGAACAGGGCGCTGTCAAAGGTGACCATGCCGAGGGCTTTGGATTTTTCCATCACCTCTTTGAGGCTGCCAAATTCACCGCGCTTGATCATGTCGCGGATGGTGTGGGTGCCCAGCATGATCTCCACTGCCGCCCGGCGGCCGCCATCGGTGGTTTTCACCAGTCGCTGGGAGACAAAGGCCTTGAGGTTGTTGCCCAGATCGTTGAGCAGTTGCGGACGGCGCTCCTCGGGGAAGAAGTTGATGATGCGATCCAGCGCCTGGTTGGCGTTGTTGGCGTGCAGGGTGGAGATGGCAAGGTGGCCGGTTTCGGAGAAGGCCAGCGCATGTTCCATGGTCTCGCGATCGCGGATCTCGCCGATAAGGATGACGTCCGGTGCCTGACGCAGGGTGTTTTTCAGGGCGGCGTGGAAGCTGCGGGTATCCACGCCAACTTCCCGCTGGTTGATGATGCTCTTGCGGTGACGATGCACGAACTCCACCGGATCCTCGATGGTGATGATGTGGCCGCCGCTGTTGCGGTTGCGGTGGTCGATCAGCGCCGCCAGCGAGGTGGATTTGCCCGAGCCGGTGCCGCCGACAAACAGCACCAGTCCCCGCTTCTCCATGATGGTATCGAGCAACACGGGTGGCAGTTTGAGATCTTCAAAGCGGGGGATCTCGGTCTTGATATTACGGGCCACCAGGGAGACTTCGTTACGCTGCTTGAAGATGTTGATCCGGAAACGGCCGATCTGGGGCAGGGAGATAGCAAGGTTCATCTCCAGCTCCTTCTCGAACTGCTGTTTCTGCTCGCCATCCATGATCTCGGCGGCGATCCTGGCCACGTCGCCGGGCGCCAGTGGCGTGTCGTTCAGAGGCCGCATGCCGCCGTGGAATTTGGCGCAGGGAGGGGCTCCGGTTGAGAGATAAAGGTCCGAGCCATCTTGCTGGGCCAGGATCTGTAGCATGTCTCGCAATTCCATTGTTTTGCCTCGTCTATCAAGGAGATGCCATAAGCGGGATGATATTGAGTGTACAGCCTCAGGCGCCGGTCAGTTTCTCGCGAAAGACAAAAAAGACCGCACCGAGAATGCAGAGCCCTGCCCAGAGGTAATCCCATTTCAGATCTTCTTTGAGATAGAAGATAGAGAAGGGAACGAATACGGTGAGGGTGATCACCTCTTGCAGGATTTTCAGCTGGCCCACGCTCATCACAGTGTGGCCGATGCGGTTGGCGGGCACTTGTAACAGATATTCGAACAGGGCGATACCCCAGCTCACCAGCGCGGCAATGATCCAGGGTTTATGGTTCATGCTCTTGAGGTGAGCGTACCAGGCGAAGGTCATAAAAACGTTGCTGCACAGCAGCAGACCGATACTGGCGAAAATCGGGTTCATAGGGTTCTCCTTGAAAATCCGGCGCATTTTATCCCTGAACCACGGGTTTTCATACGTGGTGCGGGAGGGTATTTTTAACCAACAGGATAAGCCGTGCGAGGTATGCGACGGGATGGGCAAGTTATGCGGGATAGTGTTGTTACTGTTATTTGCCATGCCGGTGCGTGCGACCCCGACGCTGACGGTGGCCACCGATCTCTGGCCGCCATTTCGCATTTTGCAGCCGGATGGCCGGTTGCAGGGGCTCGATATGGACATCTTGCGCCGGTTGCAACAGGCGAGCGGCATTGAGTTGCAGGTGCGGCGGATGCCGTGGGGCAGGGCGCTCAAGCAGATGCAGACCGGTCAGGTCGATTTGATGATTGGGCTCGCCTATACCGCCGAGCGGGCACAGTTCATCGACTATCTGCAACCTGCCTACTACCAGTGCTGGCCGGCGTTTTATGGTCAGCCGGTCAATGTGGCCCGGATCCACCAATACCGCGATCTGCAGGGGGTGAAGGTGGGCTATGTGCTTAACTCCGTCTACTTTGAGCCCTTCAACAGTGACAGCCGCCTCGACAAGCACGGGGTACCCACCGAAGATCAGCTGCTGCGCATGGTGCAGCGCGGTCACCTGCCGCTGATGATCGGCACCGACTGTCAGGTGGACTATGCCCTGAGTCAGGGAAATGCCAGCCGGATAGGCAAGGCGGACTACCGACCCGCCACGCCGGTGACCCTCTATCTGGGGATGAGCAAGCACTCACCTCACCAGTCGCTGCGCCAGCCCTTGCTGGTGGCGCTGCAAAATCTGGTGGCCAGCGGCGAGATAAGCGTGATGGCCAAGCGTTACCAGCCTTGACCTTGGGTGGCAAGCCACTGTTATCATGCCCTTTTCCTGCTTCCCCACGGCGCTGCGACAGTGCTTGGGATGAAGCCTTGTTATTGTCGGGGATCATCCTTGTACCTCTCCCTTATCGCCCGCCAGCAGCGCTGGCAGCGGCGCTGGCTCTGTGGCCTGACGTTGCTGACCCTGCTGCTGTTTCTCTTCTCCCTCGTCTGGGGCGAGTTTGTGCTGCTGCCCTGGCAGCCCCTTGGCGATCTCGAACAGCGTATCCTGCTGGAGCTGCGGCTACCGCGCGCCCTGCTGGCCCTCTTGGCAGGCGCGGCGCTTGCCTGTGGCGGCGCCGTGTTGCAGGTGATGCTGCACAACCCGGTGGCGGAGCCCGGGCTGCTTGGCGTCTCGAGCGGAGCGGGGCTGGCCGCCATGGTGGCGATGGCGGTGGCCAAATCCCTTGGCCTCTATCTGCCCGGCTGGGGGCTGTCGCTGGCGGCCTTTGGTGGCGCGCTGCTGGTGACCATGCTGCTCATTCGGCTGGCTCGCCGCGCCCGTCTCGGCCATGCCCGCTTACTGCTGTTTGGCGTCGCCATCGGCATTCTCACCAATGCTGCCATGACCTGGCTGATGTACTTTGCCGACGACGGTTCCTTACGTGAATTCATGTTCTGGATGATGGGTAGCCTCTCTTACGGCAGCCAGCAGTTCGGCTGGTGGTGGCTGGTGCTGCCGCTCACCCTGATTTGGCTCTGCTGGCAGGGCAAGGCGCTGCAACAGCTGCTGCTGGGGGAGACCCAGGCCCGCCTGATGGGAATGGATGTGGACAGGATGCGGGTGCGGTTGGTGCTGGCGGTCTGTCTGCTGACCGGTGTGGCGGTGTCGTTGTGTGGTGTCATCGGTTTTGTCGGGTTGGTGGTGCCCCATCTGCTGCGGCTCTGTGGCGGCAGCGATCAGCGCTTCCTGCTGCCTGCCTCGGCGCTCGGCGGCGGGGCCCTGCTGCTGGCGGCCGATCTGTTAGCTCGCTCGGCACTCAGTGCTGGCGAGCTGCCCATCGGGGTCATTACCGCCTCGGTGGGGGCACCGCTCTTTATCTATCTGCTATTGAGGCAAGATACCGATGTCGCCCGCTGATCCCATCTCTGTTGCTTCTCGTGCTGCTGCGCCGCTGCTGGAGGCGCGCGAGCTCGCCATTGCCGGACGGCTATCTCCCCTCGATATCCGCTGGCATGGCGGCCAGCTGGTGGCGCTGCTCGGCCCCAATGGTAGTGGCAAGTCGACCCTGCTCGGCGCGCTGGCGGGGATTTTGCCCGCCGATGGCTCCGTGCTGTTGGGGGGGGATGTGCTCACTGACCTGAGCTGGCCAGAGCTGGCTAAACGGCGCGCCATGCTGCCCCAGCGCCAGCCCCAGCTGTTTCATATTCCGGTGTTTCAGGTGCTGAGCCTGGGCCTTGATCAGGAGGTTGATCCCGCCAGACAGAACGAGGCGATCAGGGCGCTGTGCGAGGCACTGGAGCTGGAGACTTTGTTGGCCCGGGATTTCAGCCGATTGTCGGGGGGCGAGCAGCAGCGGGTGCTGATTGCTCGCACCCTGTTGCAGGTGTGGCCGAGCCTCAATCCGACCGGCAAGGTGCTGCTGCTGGATGAGCCGCTGGCGGGGCTCGACCTGCATCATCAGCTGGCACTGCTGCGGTTGCTGAAAAAACTGGCCGGTCAGGGCTTGCTGGTGGTGCTCGCCATCCACGATATCAATCTGGCCATCGACTGGGCCGATCGCATCCTCTGCCTGCAACAGGGCGCAGTGGTGCGTGAAGGGGGCGTCGAGCTGGTGGATGAGGCGCTGCTGGAGCAGGTATTCCAGATCTGCACCGACCGCATCGAAGCGGCAGGGCGCGTGTGGTTTATGCCCAGTTTGTAAGTAGGGTGTATAGGAAAGAGCGCGTATGTAGGGTCGATTAGCGAAGCGTAATCGGCCGACAGCAAGAAGAAGGGGCCGGTATCAAAAATACCGGCCCCTTTGGTTTTATTCGCAGTTCAAGCCTGTTTGCTCAGGCGCACCTGTGCTGCTTCGGCCAGCATCGCCAGCAGGGTTTCGGTGTCGCTCCACGACAGGCAGGCATCGGTGATGCTCTGGCCAAAGGTGGCGGCGCAGCCGTTCTCCACATCCTGACGCCCTTCCACCAGGAAGCTTTCTGCCATGATGCCGGCGATGCCGGTACGGCCGCGGCGCAGCTGATCGCAGATATCTTGCGCCACCAGCAGCTGACGGCGGTGATCCTTCATGCTGTTGCCGTGGCTGAAATCGACCACCAGACGCTCCGGCAGGTCCACATCGGCCAACGCTTCACAGGCTTCATCGACACTGGCGGTGTCGTAGTTGGGTCGGTGGCCGCCACGCAGGATCACATGACCAAAGGGGTTACCGGCGGTGCGGTAGATGGTCATCTTGCCGTCCTTGTCCGGCGAATAGAAGATGTGGCTGTGGCGGGCGGCGCGCACCGCATCGATGGCGATGCGGGTGTTGCCGTCGGTGCCGTTCTTGAAGCCAACCGGGCAGGAGAGGGCCGAGGCCATCTCGCGGTGCACCTGGGATTCGGTGGTGCGCGCGCCGATGGCGCCCCAGGTGATGAGATCGCTAATGTACTGGCCGGTCACCATATCGAGGAATTCGGTGGCGGTGGGCATGCCGATCTCGTTGATGTCGACCAGCAGTTTGCGTGCCAGTTTCAGCCCTTCGTTGACGTCGAAGCTGCCATCGAGGCGAGGATCGTTGATCAGCCCCTTCCAGCCGACGATGGTGCGCGGCTTCTCGAAGTAGGTGCGCATCACGATGCAGAGGCTCGCTTTATACTGCTCGCGCAGGGCATTGAGGCGACGGGCATATTCGTGGGCGGCGACGGGATCATGGATGGAGCAGGGGCCGACGATGACCAGCAGGCGCTGATCGTCTCCGGCCAGAATGGCTTCCACTTCGCGACGGGCATCCAGCAGATTCTGGGCAGTGGTATCGGTGATCGGAAACGCGTGTGCGAGCTCGCTCGGAGTGATCAGTGACTCCAGGCGACGGGTGCGCAATTCATCTGTGTGAATGGACATACAACTCAAGTCTCGAGTGGGTGGTGTCAGCCGCAAGGGGCGAAAAAGCAAAGAGATAAAATAAAGCAAAAGTCCCCTGATTGAAACCTTGGGGGGCTCTGATAGGATGTGAGGCCAAAATCGATTCCAAATGAGGTAGATAGCGTGGCAAAGCCAGGGGCAACCGGGGTCACCCGCATCATCAACGCGACCGGTTACAGCATGAAGGGGCTCAAGTCAGCCTGGATTAACGAGGCGGCGTTTCGGCAGGAGCTGATGCTGATCCTGTTGCTGATGCCGCTGGCGTTCTGGATTGGCGACTCCCTCAACCAGATCCTACTGCTTATCACCATCAGCTGGCTGGTGGTGATCGTCGAGATCCTCAACTCCGCCATCGAGGCGGTGGTCGACCGCATCGGCCCTGAGCATCACGAGCTATCCGGCCGCGCCAAGGATCTCGGCTCTGCTGCGGTGTTTATCGCGCTGGCCCTCAATGGGCTGGTATGGGGCGCGCTGGTGGGCCGCAATCTGCTGGGCTGGTGGTAAGTCAGATCTGGTTTTCTATCGTGTATCTGCCCTCTCCCTTTGGAAGAGGGCAGGGTGAGGGATGTATCTTCTCCCCCTCATCCCCAGCCCTTCTCCCGCAAGGGGAGAAGGGGGCAAAAGAGCAAAGACGCGGAGGTGCGTTGAGCATCGCATCATAAAAAAGCCCGTCATCACGACGGGCTTTTTGCTGGGCCGATAAACGGGTTTATCAGTGGAGGATACGCGCACGGATGGTGCCGTTGATCTCCTTGAGCTTGGCGAGCGCCTTCTCGCTGTGCTCGGTCTCCACGTCGATCACCACATAACCGATATGGCTGCTGGTCTGCAGGTATTGACCGGCGATGTTGATCCCCTCTTCGGCGAAGATCTGGTTGATCTGGTTCATCACGCCCGGCTGGTTGCGGTGAATGTGCAGCAGGCGGCTGGAGCCCTTGTGGCCCGGCAGCGACACTTCCGGGAAGTTGACGGCGGAGAGGGTGGAGCCGTTGTCGGAGTATTTGATCAGCTTGTTGGCCACTTCCAGCCCGATGTTCTCCTGCGCTTCATGGGTGGTACCACCAATGTGTGGGGTCAGGATCACGTTCTCCAACCCACGCAGCGGGCTTTGGAACTCCTCGTCGTTGGACTTGGGCTCGATGGGGAAGACGTCGATGGCGGCACCGGAAATATGACCACTCTTGATCATATCAGCCAGCGCATCGATATCCACCACGGTACCGCGGGCGGCGTTAATCAAGATGGCGCCTGGTTTCATCATCCGCAATTGTTCGGCGCCGATCATATCTTTGGTGGAGGCAGTCTCCGGTACGTGCAGGCTGATGACGTCGGACATATTGAGCAGCTCGACCATGCTCGGCACCTGAATGGCGTTACCCAGCGAGAGCTTGTTCTCGATGTCGTAGTAATAAACCTTCATGCCGATGCTCTCGGCGATGATGCCAAGCTGGGTACCGATGTGGCCGTAGCCGATGATGCCGAGCTTCTTGCCACGGGCTTCCACCGAACGATTGGCCAGTTTTTCCCACACGCCGCGATGGCACTTGGCGTTTTTCTCGGGGATGCCGCGCAGCAGCAGCAGGATCTCCCCCAGTACCAGCTCGGCCACCGAACGGGTGTTGGAGAAGGGGGCGTTGAAGACCGGAATGCCGCGGATCTGGGCCGCTTCCAGCTCAACCTGATTGGTGCCGATGCAGAAGCAGCCGATGGCGACCAGCTTGTTGGCGGCATCCAGCACCTTTTCGGTGATCTGGGTGCGGGAGCGCAGCCCGATGAAATGGACGTCGCGAACCTGCTCGATCAGCTCCTCCTCAGAGAGTGAGGTCTTGAGATACTCCACACTGGTGTAACCTGCGCCGCGGAGGGTCTCTACGGTATTGGGATGAACCCCCTCCAGCAGCAGCACCTTGATTTTATCCTTGTCCAACGAAAACGTGGCAGTCATGACGATCCCTCTATGTGTGAAGCGTAAGTGCAGATTTGGTGTGCGAAGAAAACCGTAAAGTAGCAAAAACGTTCGGGAGAGGGAATATTTGTGACGAAAGTCAAATTCTTTGAAGTTATCAACGATTGTTGTAAACATTCGTTTGCAACTTGTTGAGGGGTAAATAAAAACGGCGCCATCAGGCGCCGTGTTTCAGTCGGAGGGTAATTACTGGATAACCACGCCATCCGGGGTGCCGATCACCACCACGTCTGCGCCGCGTGCGGCGAACAGGCCGTTGGTGACCACACCAACGATGGCATTGAGCTGTACTTCCAGCCCTTTGGCATCGGTAATGGCCATATCCTTCACATCCAGGATGATGTTGCCGTTGTCGGTGACCACACCTTCACGCCAGACCGGGTTGCCGCCCAGTTTGCGGATCTCGCGGGCCACGTATTCGCGGGCCATCGGGATCACTTCTACCGGCAGTGGGAACTGGCCCATCACCTCAACGGTTTTGGTGTTGTCGATGATGCAGATGAACTTGTCGGCCACGGCGGCGACAATCTTCTCGCGGGTCAGGGCTGCGCCGCCGCCCTTGATCATGTCGCGGGTGCCGTTGATCTCGTCGGCGCCATCCACATAGACGGAGAGGGCGTCGATCTCGTTGAGATCATACACTGTGATGCCGAAGCCCTTGAGGCGCTCGGTGGAGGCCACGGAGCTGGATACCGCCCCCTTGATCTCGTCCTTCATGGTCGCCAGCGCGTCGATAAAGTGGTTGACGGTAGAGCCGGTGCCCACCCCGACGATGGTGCCGGGAACCACATACTTGAGCGCAGCCCAACCGGCCGCCTTCTTCATTTCATCTTGAGTCATGATCGTTCCTTAAGAAAAAAGCGGGCGCATTATATCCAACCCGGTACCCCGTCGCGACCTTGTTGCTCACGTTCCGGGGCAAAAAGCAGTGCTTGGTAAATCGTTTGCCTGTTTATTCTGCGTTTGCGCGCACAAAGCCGGGTCTGCCGGCCAAAAACAGCCTATTCAAAGCGCCAGCAGTGGCTCGGGGTGATGATCTGGGGCAGCGGCACGTCCCACTCCTCTTGCGGTACCGCATCCACTTGCTGGCAGTCGTGGGCAATGCCCAGGGGCTTGGGGCCCAGCTTGTGCTCATGCCAGATGGCAAGGGTGCGATCGTAGTAGCCGCCACCCATGCCAAGGCGATTGCCTGCAGCATCGAAGGCGACCAGCGGAGTGCAAATCAGGTCGAGGGTACTGTGAGGCACCACCTGCAGGATATCCAGCTCCGGCTCTTCGATGCCGTAGCGGTTGCGCACCATGGGGCTGGTGGCGGTGTAGTGCAAAAAGAGCAGGTGACCCGGAGTAAAGGGGTGGAGCACCGGCAGGTAGACCTCTTTGTGCTGGGCCCACAGCCAGTGGATGGTGGGCAGAGGGTTGATCTCCCCGTCATTGGCCAGATAGAGGGCAATGCGTTTGGCGGCTAGGATCTCGGGGTGCTGCTTGAACTGGGCCAGCAGCTGTTGGGCTGCCTCTTGTTGCTCGGCCTGGCTCAGATTTTTGCGGCGTTGACGAACCAGTTGGCGCAGGGATTGACGTTCGGGTTGGGACTCATGCATTGGGAACCTCTGGTATAGCTGCGCATCGATGGCTTGAACGCGCTCTACCTTAGCACATTCACTCTGGACGTTAAGGGGGGTGACAGGGGCTGCGGTGCAGCCCCTGTTGATGGCATGTCGGCATGCCAGCGTCGGATCTGTTACTTGTCAGCCTTGCTGCGCATCTGGTGCTTCACGAACACTGCAATTAGCGCAGCCACAGCCAGTGCCATCGGATAGAAGCTCATGCTCACCACCGCCAGCGGCGACAGCGCGAAGATGGAGCCCAGCAGCAGTGCCTGTGCGCCCCAAGGGATCAGACCTTGTACCACGCAGGAGAAGATATCGAGCATGGAAGCGGCGCGGCGCGGGGTGACCCCGTGATGCTCGGCCAGATCCCGGGCCACCTTGCTGGCGACGATAATGGCCACAGTGTTGTTGGCGGTGCAGAGGTTGGTGAGGCTCACCACCCCGGCGATGCCGAGCTCGGCCGCTTTCTCGTTCTGTTCACCGTTGTGCTCGCGAGTGAAACGGGCAATCAGGGCGCTGATGCGCTCGCTGATCCAGGCCAGCCCACCCTGACGTTCCATTAGGGCGCCGAGGCCACCGATCAGCATGGAGAGCAGGAAGATCTCCTGCATGCCGGTAAAGCCCTGATAGATATCCTTGCTGAACTGACCGATGGCGTAGCCGTTGACCATGCCCACAGTTCCAGCGGCCAGAATGCCGATCCCCAGCACCACGAATACATTCACCCCGGCGAGCGCCAGCCCCAGAATGAGCAGATAGGGCATTACCTTGACCAGCTCGATGGCGTTGTCGTTGGCAGGGGCTTCACCCACTGACCCCAGGGTCAGATAGAGCAGGATCACCGCGATGGCGGCAGGAGCGGCAATTTTGAAGTTCTCGCGAAACTTGTCCTTCATCTCGCAGCCCTGACTGCGGGTGGCCGCGATGGTGGTGTCGGAGATGATGGAGAGGTTATCGCCAAACATGGCGCCGGAGAGAATGGTGCCCGCCATCAGCACCGGATCGATACCGGCCGCCTGCGCCACGCCAAGGGCCACCGGCGCCACGGCACCTATGGTGCCCATGGAGGTACCCATGGCGGTAGCAATAAAGGCAGAGATCAGGAACAGCCCGGGCAGCAGCGCCCAGCCGGGGATGAGCGACAGACCCAGCGCCACGGTGGCATCAACGCCGCCGGTGGCCTTGGCCACGCTGGCAAAGGCACCCGCCAGCAGATAGATAAGGCACATTGCCATGATGTTGCTGTGGCCGACCCCCTTGAAGAAGGTCTCCAGATTGCTGTTGAAGCCCTCCTTGCCAAGCAGCAGGGCGAGCATCACGGCAGGCAGGGCCGCCACGGGAGCGGGCAGCTGATAGAAGGCGAACTCGACCCCTTGCAGGGTCAGCCAGGTACCGGTACCGATAAAGAGTGCGAGAAAAACCAGGAGTGGCAGCAAGGCCCTGGCACTGGGTTGGATCTGGATCATGTGTTCCTCTGAAATTGAACAATGACCTCCTGTCATGCGCTGCTTTATGCCGTTATCGAAGATAAAAAGGGGAAAACAGGGCGGGCATCCTGCCGCATTGGGAGGCCACAGTAGTGACTCACCCCTTTCCGGTCAAGGTAGACGTCCAGACGGATGGGTGTTTTTGTCTGGTGATTTTGTCACTTTGATTAAATCCGTTAAATGTTCGGATTAAATGAAATATCTCGTTGATTTGTCGGAATGCTTGGTTGACTCACAGTGGGCTTTTCAAAGCAGGCGCAGGCTGGTAAAACGGTCTCTTTCCATAATTAAAAGTGATGAGAGGGTGGAGATGGACAATCCGATCCGTGTGGCCGTGATGGGCTGTAATGGTCGTATGGGCAAGGTGCTGCTGGAGGCCATCACCAATACCGATGGCGTGGTGGTCGGCGCGGCGCTGGAGCGCCCCGGTTCTGTGGTGATCGGGCTTGATGCCGGTGAGCTCAACGGGCTGGGCCATCTGGGTGTGGCCATCAGCGACAGCCTCGACAAGGTACGTGACGCATTTGATCTGATCATCGACTTCACCCGCCCCGAGGTGACTCTGGCCAATCTGGCCTTTGCGCTGGCCCACCACAAGCAGATGGTGATCGGCACCACCGGCTTTGACGAGGCAGGCAAGGCGGCGCTCAAAGAGGCGGGCAAGCAGATCGGCATCGTGTTTGCGTCTAACTATTCGGTCGGTGTCAACCTGGTGTTCAAGCTGCTGGAGCAGGCCGCCAAGGTGATGGGGGATTACACCGACATCGAGATCATCGAAGGGCACCATCGTCACAAGGTGGATGCACCGTCCGGTACCGCGCTTTCTATGGGAGAGGTGGTGGCCAAGACGCTCGGACGTGACTTGAAAGAGTGCGCCGTTTACGGCCGCGAGGGGATCACCGGCGAGCGGGATCGCAACACCATCGGCTTTGCCACCATCCGTGCCGGCGATCTGGTGGGGGAGCACACCGTCATGTTTGCCGATATCGGCGAGCGGGTGGAGATCAGCCATAAGGCATCCAGCCGTCTGACCTTCGCCAATGGTGCGGTGCGGGCGGGCAAGTGGCTTAGCCAGCAGCGAGCCGGTCTATATGACATGCAGGATGTGCTTAATCTGAAGTGATCAACCTGATGCATCTGTTGTGAACCACCCCGGCTTGCCGGGGTTTTTACTGTCCAGTGATTGCATTAATGCAAAAATGGCAGTTTTGGTGCTTATTTTGCCTGAGTTGCGGTAAAGGCACTGTTTTGTTTGTTCTGCCAGATCGTCCCTCCCAAAATGTCATCGTCAGGTAACGAAGTTGAGTGGCATTTTGGCTCTCCCTGCGATTTTTTTACACATCACCAAAAAGACTAAAAATTCAAACAAAGAAAAACGTTTTCTATTTTTTCAGTGCAATCTTTTGCCATTCAAATGGCATTATTCTTCTAGTTATATTTTTAGTGAAAACTATAACTAATTGTTTTAAGTTTAAAATTAATCTGATTTTGTTGTTATTGAAGGTTTGACGCCCTCTTTTGATGGTGATTTTTTCTTTTCTTTCATCAATGGGGGTTGCAAAGGCGGTTAGTGCATAGATAATGGGTAAAGTTGCTTTTTTATTGAATTTAGATGCATTCAATCTGAGAAAAGACGTTGAATTGCCACTTTTTTTAAGTAAAATGCGCCCAATTTGCCAGAAATCTGCCGGTTTTGAGCCCTGTTTGAAACAGGGGTTGAGCCCGCAACACCCAGGTAAGTTGCTGAATTTAAAGCTAAATAACTGGAGGTTGTCTTGAGTTACACTGCATTGCTAGTGCTGGAAGATGGAACTGTGTTCAAAGGCGTGTCGATAGGCGCCGAGGGATGTTCCGTTGGTGAAGTGGTTTTCAATACGTCGATGACGGGCTATCAGGAAATTCTCACCGATCCCTCTTATTCCCGTCAGATAGTCACCCTCACTTACCCCCATATAGGCAACACCGGCACCAACAGCGAAGATGAAGAGTCCAGTCAAATCCACGCTCAGGGATTGATCATCCGGGACCTTCCGATACTTGCCTCCAATTTCCGCAATCAGCAATCCCTCTCCGATTACCTCAAGTCTCACAACATCGTTGGCATCGCCGACATCGACACCCGCAAACTGACCCGCATCCTGCGCGAGAAAGGCGCCTTGGCTGGCTGCATCCTTGCAGGTAAACAGGTTGATGAGGCTTATGCCCTCGAACAGGCGCGCGCCTTCCCCGGTTTGAAGGGGATGGATCTCGCCAAAGAGGTAACGGTTGGTGAAGCCTATAACTGGACCGAAGGTAGCTGGCAGCTTGGCAAGGGGCACATCACCCCGGATGCCGACCAGCTGAAATACCACGTGGTGGCCTACGACTTCGGCGTCAAGCGCAACATCCTGCGGATGCTGGTTGACCGTGGCTGCCGCCTGACCGTAGTACCGGCCAAGACCCCGGCCGCCGAGGTGCTGGCGATGAATCCCGATGGCATCTTCCTCTCCAACGGCCCCGGCGACCCCGCGCCGTGCGACTACGCCATCGAGGCCATCAAGACCTTCCTCGGCACCAATACCCCGGTGTTTGGCATCTGTCTGGGTCACCAGCTGCTGGGTCTGGCCTCCGGTGCCAAGACCATCAAGATGAAGTTCGGCCACCATGGTGCCAACCATCCGGTCAAGAGCCTCGATGACAACACAGTGATGATCACCGCCCAGAACCACGGTTTTGCGGTGGACGAGCAGACCCTGCCGGATTGCCTGCGCGCCACTCACGTCTCCCTGTTCGACGGCTCCCTGCAAGGCATTCACCGCACCGACCGTCCGGCTTTCAGCTTCCAGGGTCACCCCGAAGCGAGCCCGGGCCCGCACGACTGTGCCGGTCTGTTCGACCACTTTATTGAATTGATCAAGCAGTATCGCGCTTAAGAGGAAAAGAGAAGCCATGCCAAAACGTAACGACCTACAGAGCATCCTGATCCTCGGCGCTGGCCCCATTGTTATCGGCCAGGCCTGCGAATTTGACTACTCCGGCGCCCAGGCCTGCAAAGCCCTGCGCGAGGAGGGCTACCGCGTCATTCTGGTGAACTCCAACCCGGCCACCATCATGACCGACCCGGAGATGGCAGACGCCACCTACATCGAGCCCATCACTTGGGAAGTGGTACGCGAGATCATCAAGAAAGAGCGCCCGGATGCCGTACTGCCCACCATGGGCGGCCAGACCGCACTGAACTGCGCGCTGGATCTTGAAAAACACGGCGTACTGGCCGAGTTCGGGGTCGAGATGATCGGTGCCACCGCCGACGCCATCGACAAGGCCGAAGATCGCCGCCGCTTTGACATCGCCATGAAGAGCATTGGTCTGGAGTGTCCGCGCGCCGGTATCGCCCACAACATGGAAGAGGCCTGGGGCGTGCAGCAGATGGTCGGCTTCCCCTGCATCATTCGTCCCTCCTTTACCATGGGTGGCTCGGGCGGCGGCATTGCCTACAACACCGAAGAGTTCGTCGAGATCTGCGAGCGCGGTCTGGACTTGTCACCGACCAAAGAGCTGCTGATCGATGAGTCGCTCATTGGCTGGAAAGAGTACGAGATGGAAGTGGTG
Source organism: Aeromonas sobria (assembly GCF_000820145.1). Lineage (GTDB taxonomy): Bacteria > Pseudomonadota > Gammaproteobacteria > Enterobacterales > Aeromonadaceae > Aeromonas > Aeromonas sobria. The sequence continues at coordinate 186,020 of NZ_CDBW01000006.1, forward strand.
CGGGATCGCAACGACAACTGCATCATCGTCTGCACCATCGAAAACTTCGATCCCATGGGCATCCACACCGGTGACTCCATCACGGTCGCGCCAGCCCAGACGCTGACCGACAAGGAGTTCCAGATCATGCGCAACGCCTCCATGGCGATACTGCGCGAGATCGGCGTCGAGACCGGCGGTTCCAACGTCCAGTTCGGCATCAACCCGAAAGATGGCCGCATGGTCATCATCGAGATGAACCCGCGGGTGTCCCGCTCCTCTGCGCTGGCCTCCAAGGCGACCGGTTTCCCCATCGCCAAGATTGCTGCCAAGCTGGCCATCGGTTACACCCTCGACGAGCTGATGAACGACATCACCGGCGGTCGCACTCCGGCCTCCTTCGAGCCGGCCATCGACTACGTGGTCACCAAGGTGCCGCGCTTCAACTTTGAAAAGTTCGCCGGTGCCAACGACCGTCTGACTACCCAGATGAAATCGGTCGGCGAAGTGATGGCCATCGGCCGTAACTTCCAGGAGTCCCTGCACAAGGCGCTGCGCAGCCTCGAGACCGGCAAGACCGGCTTCGACCCCATGGTTGACCTCAATGCCCCGGACTCCCTGACTCGCATCCGTCACGAGCTGCAGGATGCCGGCTGCGACCGCATCTGGTACATCGCCGATGCGTTCCGCGCCGGTCTCTCCATGGATGGCATCTTCAAGCTGACCAAGATTGACCCCTGGTTCCTGGTGCAGATTGAGGATCTGGTGAAGCTGGAAGAAGAGGTGAAAGAGCGCGGCATGGCCGGTCTCGATGCCGACTTCCTGCGCGCCCTCAAGCGCAAAGGCTTCGCCGATGCCCGTCTGGCCAAGATCCTCGGCGTGGCCGAAGGCGAAGTGCGCAAACTGCGCGCCCGCCACAATATCTTCCCGGTCTACAAGCGGGTCGATACCTGCGCCGCCGAGTTCGCCACCAACACTGCCTACATGTACTCCAGCTACGACGAAGAGTGCGAAGCGGCTCCGAGCAACCGCGACAAGATCATGATCATCGGCGGCGGCCCGAACCGTATCGGTCAGGGTATCGAGTTTGACTACTGCTGCGTACACGCGGCGCTGGCCCTGCGCGAAGACGGTTACGAGACCATCATGGTCAACTGCAACCCGGAAACTGTCTCCACCGATTACGACACCTCTGACCGTCTCTACTTCGAGCCGGTGACCCTGGAAGATGTGCTGGAAATCGTCCGCATCGAGAAGCCCAAGGGCGTTATCGTCCAGTACGGTGGCCAGACCCCGCTGAAACTGGCCCGTGCGCTGGAAGCCAACGGCGTGCCGATTATCGGTACCAGCCCGGATGCCATCGACCGCGCCGAAGACCGCGAGCGCTTCCAGTCTGCGGTTGAGCGCCTCGGCCTCAAGCAGCCAGAAAATGGCACCGTCACCGCGTTGGAACAGGCAGTGCTGACAGCCGAGCGGATCACCTACCCGCTGGTGGTGCGCCCTTCCTATGTATTGGGTGGCCGCGCCATGGAGATCGTCTATGACGAGACCGACCTGCGTCGCTACTTCGCCGAGGCGGTGAGCGTCTCCAACGAATCACCGGTGCTGCTGGACCGCTTCCTGGACGATGCCACCGAGCTGGACGTGGATGCCATCTGCGACGGCGTTGACGTGGTCATCGGCGGCATCATGGAGCATATCGAGCAGGCCGGTATCCACTCCGGTGACTCCGGCTGCTCCCTGCCACCTTATACCTTGTCCAAGAAAATTCAGGACGAGATCCGCGAGCAGGTGCGCAAGCTGGCGCTGGAGCTCGGTGTGGTCGGCCTGATGAACGTGCAGTTTGCGGTCAAGGGCGATGACATCTACCTCATCGAAGTGAACCCGCGCGCCGCCCGTACCGTGCCGTTTGTCTCCAAGGCGACCGGTGCGCCGCTGGCCAAGATTGCCGCCCGCGTCATGGCCGGTCAGTCGCTGCAACAACAGGGCTTCACCAAAGAGATCATCCCGCCCTACTACTCGGTGAAAGAGGTGGTACTGCCGTTCGCCAAGTTCCCGGGTGTTGACCCGCTGCTGGGGCCAGAGATGCGCTCTACCGGTGAAGTGATGGGGGTGGGCAACAGCTTTGCCGAGGCCTATGCCAAGGCCCAGCTGGGTGCCAGCCACGCCGTGCCGAAAGAGGGCCGCGCGTTGTTGTCTGTGCGTCACAGCGACAAAGCGCTGGTGGTGGATTTGGCTGCCAAGCTGCTGGAGCTGGGCTACGAGCTGGATGCCACTCACGGCACCGCAGTGGCGCTGGGCGAAGCCAGCATCAACCCGCGCCTGGTCAACAAGGTGCACGAGGGTCGCCCGCACATTCTGGATCGCATCAAGAATGGCGAGTACACCTATATCGTCAACACCGCCGAAGGGCGAGTGGCGATCCAGGACTCCAAGCAGCTGCGTCGCGCCGCCTTGCAGCACAAAGTGGCTTATACCACCACCATGAATGAGGCGTTTGCCACCTGCATGGCCATCAGCATGGATGCTACCGCCAACGTCAACTCGGTGCAGGAGCTGCATCAGCGCGTGAAAAACCGCTAATCACTCCGCGAGCGAGCCACACTCGCACCGCATATATAACCAACCCCCGCCAGCGATGGCGGGGGTTTATTTTTATCCGCCGCTGACAGTGCGGTTCGGGACGAGTGAGTCATTGAGGAAGGTCATGGCTGCTGCATCGCAGTCAGCGGATGGCGCGTGGGGCGGCAAAAGTGGGCAAGGGGAGGGCGCAGAGGCGTGAGCGGGTTTCAACTGCCGCAGGCAATCCTCTACAATGGCCTCACTTTGCTTGTCAGTGCAGCGCCACAGGCGCTGCCTGAAGTGGTCAACCCAAAATGGAAATGCTTATGACCGCAGTGCCTTCATGTCGTCTTATTGCCCTCAGTGTTGCCTTGCTGCTGGCCGGTTGTGCCAGTGATCCCACCTCCGCCCCGACCAAAGAGGCGAGCGTTAGCGCCCCCAAGACTCCGCCTGCCATGCAGCCGCGCAAACCGGCGGACATGAAGAGCCGCATCGTGACATTTCTGCCCCGCAATGTGGTCGACAAGCAGGGGTGGGCCAACGACGTGGTGACGGCGCTCACCACCCAGGGGGTGACGGTCAATGATCACAACGTCTGCTCCGTGCTGGCAGTGGCAGAGCAGGAGGCCACCTATCAGGCCGATCCCGTGGTGCCGGGCCTTGGCAAGATCGCCTGGAAGGAGATCAACTCACGGGCGGCCAAGCTGTTGATCCCCGAGTTTATGGTGCGGGCCGCGCTCTCCATCAACTCGCCCACCGGCAAGAGCTATGCCGAGCGGATCGACAAGCTGCGCACCGAGCGGGAGATGAGCGAGATCTTCGAGGACATGATCAGCATGCTGCCGATGGGCAAGACGCTGTTTGGCAACCTCAACCCGGTGCATACCGGTGGCCCGATGCAGGTGAGCATCGCCTTTGCCGAGGCCAACGCCCGTGGCTACCCCTATCCCGTCAAGGACTCCATTCGCCACGAGGTCTTTACCCGCCGTGGCGGCATCTGGTTTGGCACCAAGCATATTTTCGGTTATCCCGCCGACTACCCGGATACCCTCTACCGCTTTGCCGACTTCAACGCCGGTTGGTATGCCAGCCGCAATGCCGCCTTTCAGGCCGCAGTCAGCCGTTTGAGTGGCAAAACTCTGGCGCTGGATGGGGATCTGATCCGCTATGACTCGGATCTGCCGGGCAACACCGAGCTGGCCGTCTACACCCTCGCCAACCGAGTCAATATGAGTAAACAGGCGATCCACCAGAGTTTGCGCAAAGGGGATACCGCCGAATTTGCCGAGACCGACCTCTACCATCGCATCTTTACCCTGGCCGACCAGCAGGCTGGCAAGCGGCAGCCCCGCGCCATCCTGCCCGGCATTCAGCTAAAGAGCCCCAAGATCACCCGCAATCTCACCACCGCCTGGTTTGCCAAGCGGGTGGATGACAGGGAGCAACGCTGCGTGCGGCAGATGGCGACCATTCGCTAAGAAGCATCAAGGGCGGCTAACTGGCCGCCCTTGATGCTTCCACAGGTGCAAGGAGGTTTATCTCTCCTCTGCTCGTAGCGTGATGATCTGCCGACATGTCGGATAACCGCTGCATCCCCAGAACTGCTCACCCTTGTTGCTGCCGTGGCGTGCTGTTCGTAGCACCATGGCATTGCCACATTTCGGGCAGTGTTGCTGAGTGTGGCTCGCTTCAGCAGGCTCGGGGATCATCTCTCTTGCCACGCTTGCTGGGTTGTTACGGGAAGAGGGCGTGGCAGGTTGGCTGTGACGCGCTTTTAGCTGCGCCACATGCTGTTTATGGGTCTGCCAATTGGCGGCCAGTCGTCTCCGCTGGATGGTGTCGATCACCCGAGTGACCTCGGCTGGGGTCAACACCTGTATGGTGTTGCCCTTGATATAGCGAATAAGCCCGCGGTTCATCACGTTCTCCGGCATCGGAGTTTTAAAGGTGCAGTCGCCAATAAAGTAGATGACCGAGTGGAGTTGCTGATCCGCCAGCCCGAGCAGGGATTTGAGTGTCATCAGATGCAGATAGTTCTGGCGCAGCGGGTTTTGAAAACTGTGCCTGCGGCGATAGATCTGCTGGGTCCAGCTCTTATGGGCCGGATTACCAAATATCCACCCCTTGATGTTTTTGGTCTCAATGACAAACACCCCGAAGCGCGAGACGAGCACATGGTCGATCTGGGTGGTGCCCTGCGGGATTGGCAGTGTCACATTCTTGATCAGGTGGTACTCCCGCTTGTCGAGAAAGAGCCGGATACCGAGATTGATAAAGGCCTCCCCGATCATCCCCTTGAACCAGGGGGTTTTGATCAGGGTGGCAAGCAACAGCAGGGGCAGCAGATACCAGAGCTGGTTCAGCAGAACCGTAATAACGGGTGTGAAGTCCATTTCAACTCGCTTCTTTCAGATGCGCTATTACATCCCAGAGTAGCGATAGGTGCAGCCGCTCAAGTCACCCAGCACGGTTTTTGTGCTCTGTGGGGTAGGGGCAAAACTGGCCATTTTCTTATCGTCGACATAAACATCGAAGGCGCTTGCTTTGGTGATGACCTCAAGAAAGCTTGCCCAAGCATTGTCGCCGTTTCGCCAACCCAATTTCTCCGGTAGCCAGTAGCCGTTGCCATCGATCAGTAGCTCTACTTTGTGGTTGTCTGCAGGTGAGAGATCCTGTCCGTTTGCGAGAACAAAACTAACGCCAGTCAGATCGCCATTATCCGAATAACCGACGTCACAGCTGAGAGTGAAGGTGTCTCCTTGCTCATTCTTGATGACATGTTCCGCAATCCCCTGACCGAAACCGCTACTCCAGATATTAGGGATCGCCATTGCTGCTGGGGTTAGCAGGCTGGCGCTTAGCAACAAGACAATGGAACGCATGATATCTCCTGTACACATGGCAATAGGGCTTCGAACCGAACCATCTTACCAAGCCTATCGGCGTGAATATGTGACTGATTGCACTAACTGTGTGACGACGCAGGATTTTTGCGGGGGGAGGTGATAACCGCCAGGGCGGCGAGCTGTTTAACAGGAGAGTGATAACCAACCAGCATCCAGACAGGTCAGGGGCACGTTATCGAGTATGGCGTCCAACTAAAAAAGCTCGTGATAGGGCTTTGAGTCTGGTAATGGGGGCGTGGCGAGCAGAAGCATACTCGAACCAGCGGTTAGCCTGCTCTCTACTATGCGCCATGGGCGTTGCACTCATTATCTGAATTTACGATGTAGTGGCGATTTGGTTTGCTGTTGCGATATAGCCGGATATTTTTTGCCAGATAAGGCGTGAAATAACGGCTTAAAAACTCATGGCCAGTCCGATGGAATAACCGCTGGTGTTGTGGCTGAACATATAGCGTGCGACCAGACGGGTGCGACTGACGATGATGTCGTATTTGCTGCTGTCGAGCTCCAGCCCCAGACCAAGGGAGTTGAGGGAGTTGAACCCAAGCAGGCCGCGCTGCTCGCCGAGGTATTCGGTGCGCGCCCCCTCCATCACATAGCGCAGCGGGCGATCGAGCAGCGTCCAGTCAAACACCGGGGCCCGGCGGCGCAGGTAGAGGCCGAGGTTCTCCGCTTCGGCGCTACCGCGCACACTCTCTGAGGTGTTGCCAAAGCTCTGCAGGTGCTGGTAGGAGTAACGCACCTCGGCGTCGATATCCTGCGTTTTGGAAAAGAGCTCGTAGTCGAGCATTAGCGAGCCCCCCACTCCGTACATATTGAGCTGGCCATTATCGAGAAAGTCGAGTGAGTAGCCCTTGGTGCGCTCCAGCAGCCAGTTGCCGATCCGCAGATCGCTGGCCATGGTACCCAGCGAGAAGTTGGCGATGGGGCGCAGCACCCAGTGACCGCCCCGCTGGTCTTCATGGAGGGCGATATCCCAGCCGACCCCGCCCGAGGCGGTCACGCTGTTCCATTTGGTCGGTAGGGTGCGGCTCTCGGTGCCGTTGCTCACCACGAACTGGGGATCGTAGCGGCTAAAGCCGATCGCCCCTTCCAGATAGATGGGCACGGCTTCGCTCATGGTGGCGCCGCCACCGATCTGGGTCATGTTGAGGGCGGCAGATTGATTGGTGCCGCTGCCGATATCGAGGTTGCTGGCGGTGATGTCGGGTACCACGGTGAAGGTCATCAGCGAGAGCACCGCATTGGCGCGCTCTTGCGCCCACTCCTGCTCCTGGGTCGCGGCATGCACGGCGCTGCCGGATAGCGCCAGCAGCATCGGTAACAACATCAGCAATAAAGAGGATAAAGGTCGGAGCATGCGCGTGGTTCCCGATCAGCGGAGTCTGGTGGCCTTGCCCTTACTGTAGCGAGCTTCCTTAGGGCTGTCTTGACGCAGGTGAACGGTAGTGTAACCAGTGGGGCTATATGCTGACACTGTCCAGAGATGAAAAACATTTATTGCAATACTGCTCTAATCGGAAATGCTTGATGTGGCTCATAGTTCTTGCGAATGAGCGGCACAACCGGCTGTATCAGCGAGATGGTTAAATATAATCAATGAGTTGACAAAAATAACAGGAGCTCGGGATGAACAGACTCGGATTAGCTAGCAAGATGTTGCTGGCAATTTGCCTGCCGTTATTAGCGTTGCTATTTTTCGCCAGCCACTATGCATACGACAGGTATCAGGCCGCCCATGAGATGGAGCAAGCCCTGCAGCAGCTCACCGTGGTGAAAAGCAGTGCCCAGCTGGTGCATGAACTGCAAAAGGAGCGAGGCATGTCGGCGGGGTTTATCGGCTCGCAGGGGCGTAAATTCGCCGATGTTCTGCCGCGTCAAAAGCTATTGGTTGACGAGGCGATCCACCATTTTCAGGCACAAGAGCAGGGGATGGCTCATGAGGCGGTGGCTCAGGGATTGAGCGAGTTGGCCGGGATCCGCGATCAGGTGAGCAAGTTGGCCATCGAGGCGCCCCGTCAGGTTGCCTTCTATAGCCAGTTAATTGCCTCTTTGCTCAAGGTAGTGGATGAGATTAGCCTGCGCAGCCAAGATGCCGGGATCGCCCTGCAGACCAATGCCTACGCTGCTTTCTTGCAAAACAAGGAGCGCATGGGGATGGAGCGGGCCACCCTCAGCAATGTGTTTGCCAAAGGGATCTTCACCCCGGCAACCCTGCAGCAGTTTATGTCCCTGCTGGCTGCCCAGCAGAGTTACCTTGAGCGTTTTCGCGCCGTGGCAAGCGAGCCGCAGCGGGAACTACTTGCGCAGATAGAGCAAAATCCGGTCATGGAAGAGGTGGTGAAATTCGAGCAGCTGGCGCTTGGCAAGATGGCTGATGGGGGCTTCGGCGTCGATCCAGAGCGCTGGTTTGCCCTGAGTACCGAGAAGATCGAGCTGCTCAAGCAGGGGGAAGATCGGCTCTATCAGCAACTGTTCGAACGGGTTGAACAGATGCAGACCGAGAGTCAGCGCAATTTCTGGTGGGGGTCGCTGGCGGTGCTCTTTTGCCTGCTGTTGACCACCCTCATCAGTTGGAAGGTGTTGCGGGATGTGCATCTGGGTTTCATGGCACTGCATCGCACCTTCTCTCAACTCGTCAACAACAACGATCTGACGGTCAGGGTGCAATGGCAATCCGGCGATGAGCTGGGGGCACTGTCGCGGGATCTCAACCGCTTCCTGCAACACCTCGAAGGGCTGCTGCTGGAGGTGCGCCGCTCCTGTGAGGTGCTGACCCGCAGTGCCAGCAACTCAAATGAGGTGATTGCCGAAGTGAATGAGGGGGTGGTGCGTGGTGTCGGTCAGGTGGAGCTGGTAGCAACAGCTGCGACTGAAATGGCCTCAACAGTGGCTGAAATCGCCCGCAATGCGACCCAGACCTCGTTGGCAACCCAGCAGGCCATCGGTCGTGCCCGGCAGGGTGACAAAGATGTGGATCAGACCATTACCGCCATCGAACGGGTGGCCGGTACCCTCGACGAGACCCAGGTGTTGGTCAACAACCTGCATCAGGACACCGAATCTGCCGTCGAGGCGCTCAACCTCATCAAGCAGATCTCCGATCGCACCAATTTGCTGGCCCTCAACGCCGCCATTGAAGCCGCCCGGGCTGGCGAGTCGGGGCGTGGCTTTGCCGTGGTCGCTGACGAGGTGCGCTCGCTGGCGTCCCGAACTCAGCAGGCGGCCGATGATATCGAGCAGATGTTATCCCGCCTGCGTGTTGGGGCCCGTCAGGCGGTGGTGGCCATGCAGTCGGGCAGCGAGCAGGCGGGTCTCAGTGTCAGTGAAGCGCAGCGGGCGGGTCACGAGCTGACCGACATCGTCAACGAGGTGCGCAAGGTGAGTGACATGACGGCGCAGGTAGCAACCGCAACCGAGCAGCAGCGCTACGTGACCGACGATATCCAGCACAATGTGATGACCATCCGCGAAGTGTACGAGGCGCACCGTCAGCACTCGGTCACCTTGCAGCAAAACAGTGCCGAGCTGGATCAGTTGGCACGGGAGCTGGCCGGACGTATTGCCAGCTTCAAGTTGCTGGAGAGAGCATCCCCCCACTGATCCATTTGCGCTAAAGCTTGACCCTCCCTGGCCGATATATCTGGTGAGATCGTGTGGAGGGCAGGCAATTGAACGCTTGGTTGTTGGGGTTGGTCAGCATATCCGTGAGTATGCAGTTACAGGCTGGGGTCACCGAATTTGGTGCCGGTCTGGATCAATCCGTCTGGCGTTTGACCTCCGATACCCAGATTGAGTGTCGCCTAGAACACCCCATTCCCAACTGGGGAACGGGGGCCTTTGTCAGCCGTGCCGGGCGCAAGATCAACCTCGACTTCGAGCTCAAGGGCAAGCGGCCACAGGCCCAGACCCAGACGGTGAGCCTTGGCATCATGCCGCCGGTATGGCGTCCGGGGATTGCCGGGCGAGAAGTGAGCCAGCTGCGCTTCTATCAGCAGTTCGATGGACTTGTGGAGGGGCAAACCGCCTGGACCATGCTCGACGAGCTGGAGGGAGGGCGGATGCCGACTTTCCAGTATCGGGACTGGTATCGCCAGAACCGCGCGGTGCGGGTGTCACTGTCGTCAGTCAATTTTCGGGTCAAATATCAGGCCTTTATCGACTGTCTGAGCGGGCTCTTGCCCTACAGCTTCAACGATATCGCCTTCAGCGTGCTCACCTACGACAAGAACAGTGATCAGCTCTCCATCCCCTCCAAACGGCGGCTGGCGATGATCAGCGAGTTTATCAAGGCGGACAAGAGCATCGACGTGGTGGTGATCGACGCCTACAGCGACAGCTACGGCGGCCGCTGGCCGAACCAGAAGCTTTCGGAAAAGCGGGCCGATGCCATCAAGAAGGTGTTTGTCGATCTGGGGCTGGAGCCCGGCAAGGTCTCGGTGGAGGGGCACGGCGAGAAGCAGCATGTCTCCTCCAACGAAACCGAACAGGGGCGCGCCAAGAACCGGCGGGTGGTGATCAGCATGGGGCGCAACGGCGAGATCTAGCTCGGAAGTCCAAGCAGACGAGCATAAAAAAGAGCGCGTCAGCGCTCTTTTTTGATCCTGCCATTTGGCAGCGGAGTTGGGCTGCTTAGATGCTGTCACCCAGGCCAGTACCGGCATCTTTCTTGGCGATCAGTTCAATCTTGTAACCGTCCGGATCTTCGACGAAGGCGATGACGGTGGTGCCACCCTTGACCGGGCCCGGCTCGCGGGTGATCTTGGCTCCGGCGGCGCGCAGGGCGTCGCAGGTGGCATAAATGTCGTCCGCTTCCAGCGCGATATGGCCGTAGGCAGAGCCCAGTTCGTACTCGCTCACCCCCCAGTTGTAGGTCAGCTCGATCACCGCATCATCTTTCTCGTCACCATAGCCGACGAAGGCCAGGGTGTACTTGTACTCGCTGTTCTCGCTCTTGCGCAGCAGCTTCATGTCGAGCACGCGGGTGTAGAAGTCGATGGAGCGTTGCAGATCGCCGACACGCAGCATGGTATGCAGAATTCTCATTGCTCAGTTCTCCGGGTTGGTGATGTGTACTGCTTTCAATCTCGGTTGCGAGGCTATCTATCTCGGGATAGACCTTCTCTTTGTACTCGCACAACTCTTCGTTGATACAGGAACCGCCGCCGCAGATGTTTGCGAGCGAGACAGACAGGTATGACGGCTGTGGCGCCCAGTCATTCAGCTCTCTGGATAGACCTTCTCTTTATACTCGCACAAGTCTTCGATGATACAGGAACCACAGCGCGGCTTGCGAGCCAGACAGGTGTAACGCCCGTGCAGGATAAGCCAGTGGTGGACATCCAGCTTGAACTCGGCGGGCACCACTTTGAGCAGCTTCTCCTCCACCTGATCCACGTTCTTGCCTACCGCAAAGCCGGTGCGGTTTGATACCCGGAAAATATGGGTATCGACGGCGATGGTGGGCCAGCCAAAGGCGGTGTTGAGCACCACGTTGGCGGTCTTGCGGCCGACACCCGGCAGTGCTTCCAGCGCTTCGCGGTTCTCCGGCACCTCGCCGCCGTGGCGCTCCAGCAGGATGGCGCAGGTCTTGATGACGTTCTCGGCCTTGGTGTTAAACAGGCCAATGGTCTTGATGTACTCCTTGAGCCCGTCCACCCCGAGGCTCAGCATCCCCTGCGGGGTATTGGCCACCGGATAGAGCTTGTCGGTCGCCTTGTTGACGCTCACATCGGTCGCCTGCGCCGAGAGCAGCACGGCGATCAGCAGCTCGAACGGCGAGTTGAAGTTGAGCTCGGTGGTGGGGTGGGGATTGTTTTCCCGCAGCCGCTCCAGGATCTCTCTGCGTTTCTGGTTGTTCATGCCTTGCGTCCGATCATAGCTCGGTCGCCCGGACGCGGGCCGGGGCAACGTTGCAGTGGGCCACAGTGGTCGCCTGTTTGCGGTCCCGCCAGTCGTTGATGGCGTTCTTGGCGGCGATCAGCAGCCCCAGCCCGATAAAGCCGCCCGGCGGCAAAATCGCCAGCAGCAGGCTGGCATCGGCGTGGAACAGCTCGATGCGCAGGGATTTTGCCCATTCGCCCAGCAGCAGCTCGGCGCCATCAAACAGGGTGCCCATGCCGATGATCTCGCGCATGCCGCCCAGTACCAGCAGCACCAGAGTAAAGCCAAGGCCCATCATCAGGCCGTCGAGGGCCGCCAGCAGCGGCGGGTTCTTGGAGGCATATGCCTCGGCGCGGCCGATGATGATGCAGTTGGTGACGATCAGGGCGATAAAGATGCCGAGCGCCTGATAGAGGCCATAGGTGTAGGCGTTCATCAGCAGCTGCACGCTGGTCACCAGCGAGGCGATGATCATCACGTAGACCGGGATGCGAATATCCTTCGGCACCCAGTTGCGCACCAGCGAGACGGCGAGGTTGGAGCAGATCAGCACCGCCATGGTGGCAAGGCCCAGCCCCAGCGCATTGGTAAAGGTGGAGGAGACGGCGAGGGTCGGGCACAGACCCAGCACCTGCACCAGCGAGGGGTTGTTCTTCCACAGCCCCTGACTCATCAGCTCCTTGAGCTCGCCCTTGCGGCTTTCCAGCTCGGTAATCGGGGCTGCGCCCGTTTCAATCTGTTCCATCTCGTTCATGACGGCTCGACTCCGTTAGTGCGCCGCCGGACAAGCCGGGGCGTTGCTGAGCAGTTCGGGTTGTTCCTGCTGCAGTTTAAGCAGGTTCTTCACCGCCTTGACCACGGCCCGCGGGGTGATAGTGGCGCCGGTAAAGGCATCGAACTCGCCGCCATCCTTCTTCACCGCCCACTGGGGCTCGTTGTCATGGGTCAGGAATTTTCCGGCAAAGCTGTTGATCCAGTCCGATTTTTTCAGCTCGATCTTGTCACCCAGGCCGGGGGTCTCGTTGTGAGCGAGCACGCGCACGGCGGTGATGGTGCCCTTGGCATCAAAGCCTGCCACGATGCGGATCGCGCCACTGTAGCCATCCGGTGCGATCGCCTCCAGCGCATAGCCGGTCACCACGCCATGCTTGCTGGCGGTATAGAGCGCTTGGGGTTGATCACTGCCCAGATACTTCCTGCTGGTCACCTGCTTGCAGCTGGCCACCAGATCGTTGTCATAGCTCCCCTCCGGCAGCAATACCGAGAGAGTCTGCTGCTTCTCCAGCTGCTGCTGGTGGGCGATTTTATCCTTGGTCAGCTCGTTGGTCAGTACTACCAGTGCGGTACAGCCCAGCGCGAACATCGCCAGAATAAGGCCGTTCTTGCGCATGCTCTTTAACATGTCCGGGCTCCGTCAGCTGTGATGGGGAAAGAGGTCAGAAACATCATTGGCGACGGGCTCCATATACCTTTGGACGAGTCAGGCTGTCGATAAAGGGCACACAAAGGTTGGCCAACAGCACGGCGAAGGCAAAGGCATCCGGATAGCCGCCAAAGCGGCGAATGATGTAGACCAGTACCCCGATCAGCACGCCATAGACCAGTCGGCCGCGTGGCGTGGTGCAGGCACTCACCGGATCGGTGGCGATAAAGAAGGCCCCCAGCATAGTGGCGCCGCTAAAGAGATGGAAGATGGGGGTGGCGGTCGCATCCGGGCTCACCAGATAGCCAATGGTGGAGGCTGCCAGCAGGGCACCCAGGATCGCGGTGGGAATGCGCCAGTTGATCACCTTCTGTTGCAGTAGGAACAGGCCGCCCAGCAGATAACCGAGGTTGACCCAGCTCCAGCCGATGCCACCCCAACCCTCGAACAGCGGGCCGCTCAGGATCTCGCCGGTGGTGAGCCCCTGAGTCAGGCCGGTTTTCAGGGTATCGAGGGGGGTCGCCATGGTCAGCCCATCCACCCCCTGCTTGAGCTGGGCCATGCTGTAGCCGTCGAGGCTAAAGCCGGTGAAGATCACCGACGCCGCATCGCCAAAGCCGAGGCTGTAGGCGCGCACGCTCTCTGGCGGCAGCCAGCTGGTCATCTGCACCGGGAAGGAGACCAACAGCAGCACATAGGCGACCATGGCCGGGTTGAACAGGTTCTGGCCCAGTCCGCCGTAAAGGTGCTTGGCGACGATGATGGCAAAGGCAGTGCCCACTACCAGCATCCACCACGGCAGCAGCGGCGGCAGGGAGAGACCGATCAGCACGGCGGTGAGCGCCGCACTGCCATCCATCAGGGCAGGCTTGATGGCGCGGCCCCGCAGTTTGAGCACCAGCGCCTCGCACAGCAGCGCGGTGACCAGCGCCAGCAGGATCTGGATAAAGGTGCCCCAGCCGAAGAACCAGGTCTGGGCCAGCAAGCCCGGCACGCAGGCCAGGATCACCAGCAGCATCAGGGTTCGGGTCTGTTTGCGGTTATGGGCAAACGGCGCAGTCGCAATATTGAACATGAGTCTGTCGGTTACCTTGTGGTTGTTCGGTCGGCTGACGGGGCATCTTCAGCGGCAGTCTCGGCGGCGCTGGCTGCCTCGGCCGCCAGCTTCTTCGCCTTGGCGCGGGCCACGGCAGCCGCAATGGCCGCTTTTTTCGGATCAACCGGGGCATCAGCCGCAGGGGCGCTCGCTTCAGGCGCGGCAGCGACGGCAAGTGGTTGCTCACTGCTGGCAGTGTCGGTTTGCTCCGATTGAGCCGGTGCGCGCTCTCCCTCAGCACTATCTACCTCAGTACCAGCACTCTCTACCTCAGCACTGGCACTCTCGCCCTGCTGCGCCAGCTTTTTGGCCTTGGCACGGGCGATGGCAGCAGCAATTGCCGCCTTCTTGGGATCGACCGCTTCGCTTGCAGCTGTATCGTTCTGGCTGGTGGTCACTTCGCTCTTGGCTACCGCCACATCGCGGGTCTCCGCGCTGGCAGTTGGCTCACTCTGCGCATTCTCGGCTCCGGCACTTTCACCTTGCTGCGCCAGCTTTTTGGCCTTGGCGCGGGCGATGGCAGCAGCGATAGCAGCCTTCTTGGGATCGACTGCTTCGCTGGCAGCAGATTTCGCATCGCTTTGGGTGTCTGCGTCGGCTGCCACGTTGTTATCTGCGCTCACCGGCTCGCCACTGGCTTCGGCTTTTTTGGCCTTGGCGCGGGCAATGGCAGCGGCGATTGCTGCTTTCTTGGGATCGGCGGGCGCATCGCTTTGGGTGCCTGCGTCGGCTGCCGCGCTGTTGGCTGCGCTTACCGGCTCGCCACTGACTTCGGCCTTTTTGGCTTTGGCACGGGCAATGGCTGCGGCAATTGCTGCCTTTTTCGGGTCGGCCTCTGCTTTTTTCGGATCGGCATCTACCGCAGGCGCAGCAGCGGTTTCGGCAGCAGCAGGCTCGGCGTTATCGCCCGCTTGTGCGGCCTTCTTGGCCTTGGCGCGCGCCAGTGCGGCGGCGATGGCCGCTTTTTTGGGATCGCTGGCGGGGTCAACCGCTTCAGCGGCGGCGGTTTCGCTGTTTGCGCTCTCCGCCAGCTTGGCGGCGCGGCGCGCTTCCGCTTCCCGTTTGCGGGCTTCGCGGGCGGTAATCACTGCGCTGTTGTCGGGCAAACCCTCGGCCGAGGCTGCAATGGCGGTAATGGGGGCATCCTGCTTGGCCTTGATGCGAGCCAGCGCAGCGGCCACCGGATCTTCCCCGCCAGCGGCCGTCATGGTTTGACGGCGCTGGGCGGCGGCTTCGGCGTGGCGCGCTTCGCGAGCTGCTTTCTCCCGCTCGAAACGGGCCTGCTTGGCCTCGAAGCGCTGCTTGGCGCGTTCGGCTTTTTCAGCCTCGGCACGGGCTTCGCGAATGTCGTCTTTGGCGATCTTGTAGTACTGCACCAGCGGGATCTCGCTCGGGCAGACCCAGGCACAGGCGCCGCACTCGATGCAGTCCATCAGGTTGAGCTTCTCGGCCTTGTCATACTCCTTGGCCCGGCTGTACCAGTAGAGCTCTTGTGGCAGCAGAGTCGCCGGGCAGGCATCGGCGCAGGCACTGCAACGGATGCAGGCTTGCTCCGGGCCGGGGGCGGGCAGCTCGGCCTGCGTTGGTGCCAGCAGGCAGTTGGTGGCTTTGACCACCGGCACCATGGCGTGGGGCAGGGTAAAGCCCATCATGGGGCCACCCATGATCACCCGCTGCTCCGCTTCCGGTTGCAGCTCGAAACGCTGCAATAGCCAGCGCACCGGCGTACCGAGGCGCACCCAGGCGTTGCCGGGTTTTTTGAAGCTGTCGCCGGTGAGGGTGACGATCCGCTCGATCAGCGGCTCGCCGTCGATGATGGCGCGCTTGATGGCAAACACGGTGGCGACGTTGAGCACCATGATGCCGATATCGACCGCGCGGCCGCCCTTGGGCACCTGACGGCCGGTCAGCAGCTCGATGGTCTGCTTGGCACCGCCCGAGGGGTACTTGGTTGGCACCGTCTTGACCAGCACATCTTCGTCGGTAGCGTGGCGGGTCAGCTGCTCGATCGATTCTGGCTTGTTGTCTTCCACCCCGATCAGGGTGAGTTTCGGTTTGAGCAGGTGCTTGAGCACCCGGATGCCATCCATGATCTCGCCTGAGTACTGCTGCATCAGCCGATCATCGGTGGAGATATAGGGTTCGCACTCCAGCCCGTTGACGATCAGGATCTCGGTGAGCTGGCCGCGGCCGTCGAGTTTGCTGTGAGTGGGGAACACGGCGCCGCCAAGGCCCGCCACTCCCGCTTGCTGGATGCGCTCGAGCAGCTCGCCCCGCTCCAGATTCCAGTAATCGGCTTTGCCGTTGCGCTCGCCCCAGGCGTCTTCGCCATCGGGGGTGAGAATGACGCAGAGATCGCCGAGCCCGGAGGGGTGGGCAACCGTGTGGTTGCCAATCTCAGTGATGGTGCCCGAAGTGGAGGCATGCACCGGCACCGTGCGCCCTTTGGCGTAACGGGTCAGCGGCTGCCCTTTTTTGACCTTGTCGCCCACCTGCACCAGCAGATCGCCGGCGGGGCCTGCGTGCTGGCGCAACGGAATGATGAGGCGTGGCGGCAGACCGGCGTCCACCACCGGGCTCTGGCTCGATTGCAGCTTGTTGTCGGCGGGGTGAATACCACCGTGAAAGTCCCAGAGATTCCCGGCTTTGATGCGTTCAAGTAAAGACTGCATGATTACTCCAACATCTTGACCGGAATCTTGCCCGGAACATGCACGTTATTGAGATCCCACTTCCAGTTATCGACCGTGGTGGGTAGCGGGATCATCTCGATGCAGTCGGTCGGGCAGGGATCGACACAGAGATCGCAACCGGTGCACTCGTTGGCAATCACGGTATGCATCGCCTTGGTGGCGCCGACGATGGCATCCACCGGGCAGGCCTGAATGCACTTGGTGCAGCCGATGCACTGATCTTCGTGGATAAAGGCGACCTTTTTGACTGGCACGGTGGCCTCGTCACTGCCCCCCAGTGGCTGGGGCTCGACCCCCATCAGATCGGCAATCTTGCGCATGGTGGCCTCGCCACCGGGTACGCACTTGTTGATCTGATCGCCGTTGGCGAGCGCCTCGGCGTAGGGTTTGCAGCCGGGATAGCCGCACTGGCCACACTGGGTCTGGGGCAGCAGGGCATCGAGCTGATCGACGATGGGGTCTGCTTCCACATGAAACTTGACGGCGGCAAAGCCCAGGATAATCCCGAACGCCAGCGCCAGCAGGGTGAGCACCAGAATGGCAAAGAGAATATGGATCATGGTTATATCTTGATAAGGCCGGTAAAGCCCATAAAGGCCAGCGACATCAGACCAGCGGTGATCATGGCAATCGACACCCCGCGAAACGGCGCAGGCACATCGGCGGCGACCAGACGCTCGCGCATGGCGGCAAACAGGATCAACACCAGCGAGAAGCCGGTGGCGGCGCCAAAGCCGTAGATCACGCTCTGGATAAAGTCGTGCCGCTCATTGATGCTGAGCAGCGCCACCCCGAGCACCGCGCAGTTGGTGGTGATCAGCGGCAGGAAGATCCCCAGCAGGCGATAGAGGGTCGGGCTGCTCTTGCGCACCACCATCTCGGTAAACTGCACCACCACGGCGATCACCAGAATAAAGGCGAGGGTGCGCAGATAGGCGATATCCAGCGGCAGCAGGATATAGTGCTCCACCAGATAGGAGCTGGCACTGGCGAGGGTCATCACGAAGGTGGTCGCCAGCCCCATGCCGATGGCGGTTTCCAGCTTGCCGGAGACCCCCATAAAGGGGCAGAGGCCGAGGAATTTCACCAGCACGAAGTTGTTAACCAGCACGGTGCCGATCAATAAAAGCAGGTACTCAGTCATCAATTACCGTCACTGAAAGTCGGGTTATCCGGGTTTGAAGGCGGCCGGTATTATCTGATGTTAGGGCCAGTTAAACAACCGCAAGGCCGCATGGTTATTATGCAACTGGATAATTTAGCCGGGGTTTTGGGCCAGAACCCGGTGGGTTTTGCGTCATCTTCCCACCGGGCGACGCTCCCTACTAACCAACGGCCAGCTTGGCGGCCTCTTTCCACATGAATGGCGGCATCGGGGTTGTGAGACGCCATTTAATGTTCATCGGTTGGCTGCCGCTATGGGATACGTACTCCACCTCGCCAAAGTTCACAAAGCCAAGGGTGCGGCCAAATTCATCTTTGCTCTGTTCACGGACGAACAAAAACAAGCGCTTACCTTCTGCTCTGTGCTGAATGTAACTCAGGCCTTTACCCCGTTCGGGGCGAGCGCTGTTTTGGCTCTGCCAATGGAACAGTGACTCGTTGATGGCGTAGTCGTGATAACGGGTGGTGGGGGAGAAGTGCTGTTCCGTTTTGTTCAAGGTCACGAACAGCAACTCGATATTTTGCTCTGCGATGACATAGACCCCTTCGCGAGCCGTGGGTTGCTGCGCGAAGGTGGTCGCGCCAAAGCCAACCAGCACCTGCTCTCTGGCATAGCGAGCATGCAGTTGCAGCGGATTACCGGGAAGGTTTGGCATGGCGCTTTGTTCGTGTTGCACCCGGTTGATCAGCATGGGCAACAGATCTGCCAGCTCGGCCCTTAATTCAGGTTGATTGAGTTGTTTCAGGCTGTGCGCCAAGGAGCTAAAGCCAGCAGTGGGGCCGCTTTGTTGCCAGAAGTCGTAATGGCACATCAAGGCCATGCGTGCATCGTGCTTGGCCGTTAAGGTAAATGCGTCTGCCACCAAGGTTTGTAAGAAGTTCAAGTAATGGAGCGCATCGCAGCCCAATAGCCGGGTTTTGATGGCCCGGGTGTAGAGAGTCGACAACTTCTCATCGCTCATTTCAGAAATGGTATGGTTGCGGGCCTGTTTGACCAAGGTGCTCCAATTGCCGCGCTTGTAAATCTCCTCAAGGCTGATGTGAGGGTAGAACTTCAAAAAGTTCGCCAGCGTCAGTGGTAAATCACAGTCCTGTGAGAAACGGCGGATCAGGCCCATGAGGCGTGAGGTATTGAGGGTCGCCTTTTTGATATTGCTCAGAATTAACTCTTGGGTTTGTTTTGAGAGTTCGATGCGGCAGCCCAAGGGGGCGTGAGGGAAGCCCTGTTTGATCTCGTGGCTGATCGCCTTATTAGTTTTACCCACCAGTGCCCGGAATTTCTGGGCAAAGTCATACTCAGCACGGGCATTCCCAACAAAGTCCAACACGGTGCAGCACTCTTTATCGCTCGCCAGCCGCAGGCCCCGCCCTAATTGCTGTAAAAAGATGGTGAGGCTTTCCGTTGGTCGTAAAAACAGCAAGGTATCGACTTCTGGGATATCAACCCCTTCGTTGAAGATATCCACCACGCAGAGAATATTGATAATGCCGGTACGCAAATCTTGTTGTTTGCTATACCGTTCTTCTCGGTTATCGCTGGTGAGAATATCAGCCTTGATGCCCTTCAATAAAAAGGACTTGCGCATAAAATCGGCATGTTCACGGCTCACACAAAATGCCAGCGCTTTGATCTTGGTAATATCGGTGACGATCTCATTAAGGCTCTGGACTATTTTCTGTACCCGCTGCTGATTGTGGGTATAGATATTGGTGAGTTCAGTGATGTCATAACGGCCATTTTTCCAAGCCACTTGGCGCAAGTCAGTATCATCATCGATACCAAAATATTGGAACGGACAGAGATGGCGACGATTGATGGCCTCGGGCAAGCGGATCTCTGCTGCGATGACACCACAAAAGTCGGCAAGAATATCACCGCCATCATGGCGCTCTGGCGTTGCGGTTAATCCCAACAGAATGTGAGGTTCAAAGGCGGCGAGCAAACCACGATAACTGGCCGCAGCAATATGATGAACCTCATCGATGACGATGTAATCGAAATAGTCTGGGCTAAGGCGCAACGTATCCAGCTGGTTATTTAAGGATTGCACCGAGGCAAATAGTTGACGGTAGTGGGTTGGCACGGCGCCGCCGACTAAGAGTTCGCCAAAATTGGATTGCTTGAGCACACCGCGGTACGAGGCTAATGCTTGGCGCAAGATCTCCTCTTTGTGGGCGACAAACAGGAACTTGGCGTCGGGTTTGGTCTTCAGAAAACGCGCAAAATCAAAAGCGGAGATCAGGGTTTTCCCTGTACCGGTGGCCGCAACCACCAAGTTACGGAAGCGCTGGTGTAAAGCGCGCTCCATCGCCAATTGTTCAAGGATCTCCAGTTGATGGGGAAACGGCGTGATATCAAAGAAATAGGCAGGGCTATTTTTGTCCCCATCCCCACGGGCCTCTTGCAGTGCATGCTTCAATTTTGTACGGCTTTCCAGCTTGCAATCAAACAGTTCAAAATCATCGGATTCCCAATAGGTTTCAAAGGTACTCAGGGATTTCTCGATAATATGCGGGATCTCTTGCGAGGTGATTTTTAGGTTCCACTCCAAGCCGCTAGTGAGGGCAGAGTGAGAGAGATTGGAGGAACCTATATAGCCGGTATGAAATCCGGTATTTCGGCAAAATAGATAACTTTTGGCATGCAACCGCTCGCGCTGGGTGTTATAGCTGAGTTTGACTTCGGTATTTGGGAGGCTGGCTAAAAATTCAACTGCCTTGGCGTCGGTCGCCCCCATATAAGAGGTAGTAATTACTTTTAATTGGCGGCCGCTGCGAGTGAACTCTTCCAGTTCATGACGGAAAATACGGATACCTGCCCATTTGATAAATGAGACCAGCCAGCAGATGCTATCTGCAGACAATATCTCCCGTTTAATCTCCGACTCCATCGACAAACCCGCATTGCTGCCACAAAACAGTTCGCTCTGAGTGAGACCTGTCAGAGGGAAAATATCCTCGGCATATTGCTTTAAATTGGCGGAGATGGGGTTATCCAACTGGTAAAGCGCGGTCAGAATTTTCCCCTGACTATCGATGAGGTTCTCGCCAATAAAGTCTGGGTCTTGGGTGCGATCCTTTAGCCAAAGCAATAACTGGTTAGCCAGCTCGATCTGCCGTTGCAGCTGATCCTCTCCAGTTACCGAGCCCACTGCATATTCCAAAACCCGGCTCAGAAATCGGGATAACCAAACTGCCGCTTCGGCAGGTTCAAGTTGGCGTTCCCCTACGTAAAAGCGCTCGCGGTCGAGTCGAGATGTCAGCAGTTGAGTAATGAGCTGTTCATAAATACCGCATTGTTGCATCGCACTTTAGCCTTGAACGTTGTACATGTGGGTGGCGAGAAGAGTATCATTTTTTCCAACCAAATCAGTAAGCTGTTGTTGCCTGTTACTCGTTTGAAAATCGCCCCGGTTTTCGGTAATAAAGCCCGGCAGTGACAACCACAGGGAGGTGGTGATGGATCCGGTTTCCTATCTTTTTTCGGCTTATCTCAATCTGGTACAGCAGCAGGTTGCGGATATCTATGGCACGGAGGCCAAGACGCTGGTGGTGCAGTATGAGGGGGAGTCGGTTCCGTTCTCTTTTCAGCAGTGGCAGATCCAGCAGCCGAGCGTCTGTCGTCCCTACGAGCAGGATGTGCGGCGTTTTAGCCAGTGCACGGTCAAGGCGTCCGCCCTGTTTCACAAGCTGTGTGATGACTTGACCCGGCAGGATGACAGCAGCTGGCAACTGCCCAAATTTCGCGCCATGTACTGCTCGGCGGCCGTCAGTTATCGGCCCCTTATCGCCGAAATAGGGGATGCCAAACAGAGTCCGGCCAAGCTGGCAGAGCGGGCTTGCAATCAGGCGATTCTGGCGGCGATGGATAGCGAAGATGAGACCCTGCAGGCCCAGCGTGACAAAGCGTGCGCTGCGGTGCAGTAACGCGAATTTATGTGACCAGTTCATTTGCGCTCGCTTTGCGCGTCACGGCACACATGGGCTTCCCCTTGCCGGGTATGATGGGGTTGCCCGCTGTGGCGGCAACAGTCGGATGCTTGCGGGCATATGCCGGTCACATCAGCCAGATCACCACCAGGAGGTAACCATGATCAGCCATATCGACCATCTGGTATTGACGGTCAGCGATATCGAACGGGCCGTGGAATTTTACAGCTCGGTGCTCAATATGGAGGCCATTACCTTCGGTGCGGGGCGCCGGGCGGTAGGGTTTGGCAACCAGAAGATCAATCTGCAACTGCTGGGGCAGGAGCCGCGCAACCGGGCGCAGGTGGGGTCGGGGGATGTCTGCCTTATCACCCGCTGGCCGCTGGAGCAGGTGATGGCCCAGCTGGCCTGCCACGGGGTGGAGATTGTCGAGGGGCCTGTGACCAAAAGCGGGGCTTGCGGGCCTATAGAATCTGTCTATTTCCTCGATCCAGACCAGAACCTGATAGAAGTGAGCCGTTATCCCTGAAAGCGCTGGTGCTGCGCCTGACGGTGCAACACCTATCAGAGTCGGTCTACTTCCTCGGCCCGGATCAGAACCTGATTGAGGTCAGCATCTATCCCTGATCCCCCTGATCCCACTAAACCATCACCCGCATCGCCATCATCAACAGAGAGGGGCCGTTAATTGACGGCCCCTTTCTCATATCGCTCTCGGCCCAGCGCTAGCGACGCTTTGCCGATTTGCCAGAGACGCCCTAGAAAGGCGCGCTGGTCTCGTCGGCATCCTGTAAAAACTGCTCCAGCTCGGCCTGATAGGCCTCGTCATTGTGACTGCTGCTGGCAGCGGGGACGGCTGCAGGCCGGGCGATGGGAGGGGCGGTGAGGGTCTCCATCACCCGCTGCTGCAGATAGGGGTAGAAGGGGTTGGAGGAGGTGCGGGTGAGGGCGCCGGGGTTGACGATCAGCACCCCGCGCTCGCCGCGCAGGGCCAGACCGCCGAGATTGATGCCATATTGCTCCCGCTGTTCGGGGCGCGCCGCCATGCCATAGAGGGGGTCGTCCATCGGGAAGGGGAGCGCCACGTGGGAGAGGGAGTAGATCTCCTTGGGATAATCGATACCCAGCGGGCGGACCTGCTCAGGTTGGTCGGTGGTGGCCAGCGTCCTGGCCTGTGTTGCGGGGGAAGCAGGTTCGACATTGCCCACCACGGTGAGGCGGTAGTGCTGGGGGGCGTTTGGCAGCAAACGGTGCAGCGCCAGCTCGGAGGCCGAGCTCATCAGCGGGCCAAACAGGGTGCTGCGGTTGATATCAAACAGCACCAGTTCGCTGCCGTTGGCCGGCAGGTAGTGGTAGAGATCGGCAATGATGGAGCGGGTGCTGACGGTGTAGTCCATCACCGACTGGAAGGTGAGGGCGGGGGGACACGCCGCCAGCTCGCCACTGGCGGCCAGCTGGCGTACCTGCTGCTGGATGGCGTGAGTCAGGCGATAGGACTGGCGCGCGCCGTTGACCGGAAACGAGTTGTACTTGAACGGGTTGAACTCCGGCATGGTGTCGAGCCAGGCGGCGTTGGCAAAGGCGGGCAGCAGGGCAGGCACGGCCTTGAGCCCGGCGAAGCGGGCAAAGCGGGTCACCCCGATCATCGGTGAGATCAGTACCAGCTGATCCGGTTTTGCCAGCGTGCCGCTCTGATCGGCTAATGCATCGAGCGCATATTTCACCGCCAGCGCGCCGCCGTTGGAAAAGCCCACCAGATGCAGCGGCCGCTTGCCCGGTGCCAGCAATCTGGCCTCCCGCACCGCCAGTCGGGTGGCGGCCAGCCAGGTCTCCCAATCCACATCCACCAGTCCGGCGGGCACGGTGCCGTGGCCGGGGATCCGCAGCCCCAGCGCGATAAAGCCCTGCTGCTGATAGCGTCTGGCCAGATGGCGCAGGCTATAGGGGGAGTCGGTCAAGCCGTGCAGCAGCACCGCCACCCCTTTGACTTCCCCCTCGGGGCGCAGCAGGTAGGAGCGGTTCCAGTTCTCCTGAAAGCGGGCGGGATTGATGGGGGAGTCCTGATAGTAGCGATTGCTGGCCAGTTGCTGCTCCGGCGGTGTCTTGGCAACCACCTCGGTGGCCACCAGCTCAAACAGCTGATCTTCGCGGGTCAGATAGGCTTGCCAGTCGCTGCTATCGAGCTCATTGGCACTGAGTTCGGGGGGCACCACTGTGTGCCACAGCTGCAGCGGCGCTGCCTGCCAGGCGAAGTAGGCGATCACCGCCCATGCGGTCAGCAACAGCAGCAACAGGGTCAGCAGAGCACGGCGGATGAGGCGGCGAGTGTGAGCCAGCATGGCGCAATCCTTGGCGATAGAGGTGAAGCCGCATCTGGGCGGGCGAGTTCGGCGCAGCACCCAAGGCGCTGATAACCGGCTTAAAGCCTAATGGAAACAAGGTGATATGTATAGTTGATGGCGATGGGCCGCGCCGGAGTCGGGCATCTGCTCCCGCCAGCAACGTCAGGCTGGCAGCGCCGGGGTTGTGTCGTGTGCTTTGTGTCGGCTTGAGCTTATCACCGGATGCCTGCCCGATAGCCGTTGCCCTGCAACTATCTGCCCCTGAAAGGGGCCAATTATGCTACTGTAGCGGCGTTTTTTGCGGGTTAGGCTGGCATTGGCCTTTTTTGAAGATGGAATGGTATGCAGAACTTTGATGCAGTGAATTGGCTGATCCAGCAGACAGCCTTCCCAGCGTGGCTGACGCTGGCAAATGGACAACAGGATGGGGCCAAGGCCCTGTGGCAGGTGACCCATGCTGGCTAATGAATCCATGCGTCTGAACAAGTACATCAGCGAGAGCGGCATCTGCTCGCGCCGTGAAGCCGACCGCTTTATCGAGCAGGGTCAGGTGTTTATCAACGGCAAGCGGGCCGGGATCGGCGATCAGGTGCATGCTGGTGATCTGGTCAAGGTCAATGGTCAGGTGATCGAGGCCCGTGAGGCGGACAGTCTGGTGTTTATCGTGCTCAACAAGCCGGTGGGCATCGTCAGTACCACAGAGGCGGGCGAGAAGGACAACATCGTCGATTTCGTCAACCACAGCACCCGGGTCTTCCCCATCGGGCGGCTCGACAAGGATTCGCAGGGTCTGATCTTCCTTACCAACCACGGCGATCTGGTCAACAAGATCCTGCGGGCGGGCAACGATCACGAGAAAGAGTATCTGGTGACCGTCGACAAGCCGGTGACCGACGAGTTTGTGCGCGGCATGGCGGCCGGGGTGCCGATCCTCGGTGCCGTCACAAAGAAGTGCAAGGTGAAGAAAGAGGCGCCGTTCGTCTTTCGCATCACGCTAGTGCAGGGGCTGAACCGCCAGATCCGCCGCATGTGCGAGTACTTCGGCTTTGAGGTAACCAAGCTGGAGCGTATTCGTATCATGAACGTCAGCCTCAAGGGCGTGCCGGTGGGTGAGTGGCGCGATCTCACCGACGACGAGCTGATCGAGCTGTTCAAGCTGATTGAGGACTCCTCCTCCGAGGTGAAACCGGCTAAAGGCGACAAGCCCAAGGTGGCCAAGGCCCCGGCCGGACAAGCTGGCAAATTGGCACCCGGCAAGAAGCCCCGCCGCGATGACGATCACGAGATCGGTGGTCGCCCCAATGTGCCGGGCCCGGATGCCTTCGAGAATAAGAGCCCGGTAGGCAAGGGTGGCGCGGGTAAAGGGGCTGCCAATAAAGGCGGTGCCGGAAAAGCGGCCGCAGGCAAAGGGGCCCCCAACAAGGGTGGCAAACCGGCGGCAGGCAAGCCGCGCACCGCGAACGCCGGACGGCAGAAGAAGGGGCGCTGAGTTGCACCTCTGAGTGGCGTCAGCCTCACCTTGTTATCCCCAACACGGTTATCCCCAACACACCGGCCTCAGGCCGGTGTGTTGCTTTGGGCCGTACTGCTGCCCATGGCCGCAGGCGCGGGCAACCTCATCACCTTGGCATAGCCGCGCGGATCCAGGCGCAGCACCAGCAGGCTCATCAGCAGCAAGCCCCCCAGTTGCCACTGCCAGGCGGCCGCAAAGTCGCCGAAATGGTGATAAAGCCGCGCTGCCACCCAGGGGCCGGTAGCTGCCAACATAAAACCGAACCCCTGCATCAGGGCGCTCAGGGTGCCCGCGCGGCGCGGGTCGGGCAGGTGATCGAGCGCAATCACCATGATCAGCGAAAAGCTGCCGCCCAGACCTGCGCCACACAGCATGCACCAGAGCATGGGGGCCGCCTGTGGCGCCAGCCAGAGACCGGCGAATCCTGCCAGCTGCATGGCGATGGCAAGGCCCATCCAGGGGCGTCGGTCTATCTTGCGGGCGGCCAGCAGCGGCAGGCCGAGGCCGCTGGCGGTTTGCGCCAGTGCCAGCCAGGCCACCAGCTCGCCCGCCTGTGCGGCGCTCCACCCTTGCGCCATATAGGCGGGGGCCAGCCAGGCGACAACTATGCCGTAGCCGCTGTTGATGATGCCAAAGCAGACGATCAGCAACCAGCTGCGGGGCAAGGTGATCAGCCGCTGTTCGCCGTCGGGAATCGCTACCGCCGCGGTGCTTGGCAGACGCACTTTCCACCCTAGCCAGACGAGGGCCAGCAGCACCGGCAGGCTCCAGATCGCCAGTGCCCGCGACCAGTCGAGGCTGGCCGCCAGCCGTGGGGTGAGGCTGGCCCCCAGCGCTCCGCCCCCCATCATGCAGGCGGAGAAGATCCCCATCACCAGCGGCACCTTGTGGGCGAACGCTTGTTTGATCAGCGCCGGCAGCACCCCCTGCACCAGCGCCGACCCCAATCCACAGAGCGCCGCGCTGGCGATCAGCAGGGCGCCGCTTTGGGCATCGAAGCGGATGGCGCTACCAATGCCGAGCAGCAGCAGGGCCGCCCCCAGCAGTTGGCGTGGGCTGGCGCGCCGACGCAGGCTGGGGGTGAGCAGCACGCCAATCCCGATCAGCCACAACGGCAGCAGGGTAAGCCAGGCGAGGGTGTCCATCCCCAGCGCCAGACGCTGGTCAATGGCTTGGGCCAGCGGGCCGATGGCGGTGAGAAAGGGGCGCAGGTTCAGGCCAATCAGGATCACCAGCACCAGCAGGGCGGTCTGGCCTGCGGGTTGATCCGCATTTCGTTGATTCATTGGGTGCAGTTTCCGGTTCTGGGAGAAACAGGGCGCATTCGGGACGCGGAACAATCGGGGCAGAACATGGCAGATCACCGTCAAAGGGGCGAAACGCCAGCCTAACGGGGTCGAAAGTCATTTGGAAATTAAATGATAGAATGAGTTCCAGTGGTTTTATAAATGGAGTGCCCCATGCTGGATCCCCTGTTACTGCGCAGTTTTGTCGCCATTATCGACACCGGCAGCTTTACCCGCGCCGGTGAACGGGTCCATCTGACCCAATCCACCATCAGCCAGCAGATCCGCCGCCTTGAGCAGCAGCTCGGCTGCCCGCTGCTGGACCGCGCTGGCCGTCAGGTGGTGGCGACGGCGGAGGGGGAAAAATTGCTGGGACTGGCCCGCCGCATTCTGGCGCTGCTGGCACAGGCCGAGGAGCAGGTGACCGAAGGGAGTGTGGCGCTCAGCCTCGGGGTGCCGGAGGATTTCGCCGCCGGCGCCATTACCCCGGTGCTGGCCGCCTTTGCCCGCGACTACCCCGAGGTGCGGCTGGAGGTGCAAAGCGGCCTGAGCCACGAGATCTGGCAGCGTTTCGAGGCGGGAGAGCTGGATCTGGCGCTGGTCAAGCAGACGCGGGGGCAGGGTTCGCCCCTTGCCCGCTGGCGCGAGCCGCTGGTGTGGGTCGACAGTCGCGACTGGCCCGCCCGGGAGCGGGAGCCGCTACCGCTGGTGGTGTTCCCAAGCGAAGGGCTCTATCGGCGGCAGATGACCGAGGCGCTCGATGGCCTTGGGCGGCGTTGGCGCATCGCCTATGTCAGCGCCAGCCTTGCCAGCTTGCAGGGGGCGGTGAGCGCAGGCATTGGTGTGAGCTTGCTGCCCAAACGGTTGATGCCTGCCGATCAGGTGGCCCTGACCCAGTGGCCCAAGGTGGCGCCGGTGGAGCTGGCGCTGCATGCCGGGGTAAGCGGGGGCGAGCCGCTCACCCGGTTGAGTTCGGCCCTGATCGCCCTTTGCGACGAGGTGATGGGGCCGCAGTAATCTACGGTGCGGGGAAAAGCTGAAGCCTAAAAGAGAAGCAGGAAAAAGAGCGACAAGGTGCGGGAGAGATCAGTGATCCTTCCCCTCCGCCAGCTTGCGCTCGTAATCCTGTTTCACAATGGCCAGCGCCGCCAGCACCAGCTCGGGGGCAAGCCCGTTGGTTTCCAGCAGTTCAATCAGATCCACCGCGAGTTTCACCTCGGGCGGGGCAGTTTCCAGTGACATTCGGTGTGGCCTCGGTTGGTTCTGGTTACGGGAATAAGCGGGGAGTATACAGGGGCGCCGCCGTTGGCCGAAAGCGCCCCGCTGTGTCGGGGAGGGAGGTTGTGCCGGATCAGAGGTGCTGGCGCATCTCCTTGTCGATCTCCTCGCGCAGGGCGATCAGCTTTTTGGCGTACTGCTGCAACTGCAGATCGCTCTCGCTCATCGGCTGCCACTGGGGCACCGGGGTCGGTTTGCCCTGCTCATCCATCGCCACAAAGATGATGATGCAGTGGGTGGTCTTGTGACGCTCGGTGTCGGTGGGGTGGCGGCTGTAGACATCCACCGCCAGATGCATGCTGGTGGTGCCGGTGTGGATCACCTGGGCGTGCACCTCCACCAGCTGGCCAATCTGGATGGGGCGCAAAAAGCGGATCCCCCCCACATAGACGGTCACCGCATAGCCGCCACACCAGCCAGCGGCGCAGGCATAGCCCGCCTGATCGATCCACTTCATCACCATGCCGCCGTGTACCTTGCCGCCGAAATTGACGTCAGAGGGTTCGGCCAGAAATTGCAGGGTCAGTTCGCGATTGGGCACAGTCACATCCTTATTGCCTGAAAAGTTTCCCTGAGCTTTGCCCCATCGGGCAGCCCGGTCAAGGGTTCATCCCCGATTCAGGAGGGCGGGGTCACTATCTTGCTTTACGTATCCCGATTTCAGATTTCTTACCCGCAGGAGTGACACCATGAAACAGATGCTGGAACAGTTGCTGGGGGCAGGCAAAGGCTTGCTCAACGACGGGGGCGACAAGCGCAAGGGGCAGATGCAGGGAGCGCTGGCCGGTGGCGCGCTCGGTCTGCTGCTGGGCAATAAAAAAATGCGCAAATATGGCGGCACAGCGGCTGCCGTGGGCGGCGCTGCAGCCCTTGGCGGACTGGCCTACAAGCTCTATCAGGATTGGCAGGCCCAGCAGGCGGCGCCAGCTCAGCCCACTCATCCCATCAGCGCGCTGGAAGGCAATGCGCTGGATGCCCGCGCCACCCTGCTGGTGCGTGCCATGGTGGCTGCGGCCCGGGCCGACGGCCATATCGATGGCGCCGAGCGCCAGAAAATTCAGGAGTACCTGACCGAACAGGGCCAGAGCGATGCGGCCCGTTGGATTGACGCCGAGCTGGCGCGCCCCCTAGACCCCCACGCGCTGGCGCGGGAAGTGACCGACATGGAGCTGGCCACCGAGGTCTATCTCGCCTCCCTGCTCGCCATCGAGGTGGATCACTTTATGGAGCGCGGTTATCTCGACGAGCTGGCACGCGCCCTCAAGCTCGATGACAACCTCAAAGGAAGCATCGAGCGGCAGGTGGCGCAGCTCAACGCCCCCGCCTGATATTGCTCATAGCCATGGATTGCCGATAACGCCCCGCTCAAGGGGCGTTGTTGTTTCTGTTGCTCGTCAAAAGATGCGGATGAGCCTATTTGGATTGCGGGGCACAGCCCCTAAGATGGCGCAGGGTTATCAGCATTTTTGCAAGGAGCAACCATTGGAGATACGCAAGGCAACCGAACTGGATATCGACGCCATTGTCGAGCTAAACCGGCAGATAGGCGAGATCCACCATCAACACTATCCCGATCTGTTCTGCCCCCCCTCACCAGAGGAGCGGGCATTTTTGCTCGGCGCCATCGGCGCAGAAGAGCGTCTGTTCTGCGTTGCCGAGCAGGATGGCATGGTGGTGGGCTTTTTGACGGCGCGGATCGACATCAATGACAGTGTGCCGTTTCTCACCAATGCGCCGATTTGCCGTATCGGCTCAGTGGTGGTGGATGAGTTGCATCGCTCCCGCGGGATTGGCAAGGCGCTGATCGTCCATTGCGACAGTTGGGCCAAGGCCCGCGATGCCCAGCAAATCCGGCTGGAGGTGATGGCCTTCAACCAGCGCGCCAAAGCGCTCTACGCGTCGCTGGGGTTCAAGGTGCAGTCGCAGATCATGGCCAGATGATCGGCATCCGATGGCGAGCCAAGGCGCGTCGCTCTCCAACCACAAAGGCCCGTTACGGGCCTTTGTTCGTTTCGCCAGCGGCTCTTTGCCTCGTTACTTTTCACCGAGTTGTGCGGCAATCAGCGCGGCCAGTCGGGTGAGGGCCTGCTCCAGCTGTTCGCTCCAGGGATGGGAGCTGTTGAGGCGCAGGCAGTGGTTGTGCTGCCCCTGACTGGAAAAGAGCGCGCCGGGGGCCACTGAAAAACCGCTGCCAAGGGCCTGGGCGTGCAGGGCGCGGCTGTCGAGGTGGGCGGGAAACTCCAGCCAGAGGAAGTAGCCGCCATCGGGGGAGGAGATGCGCACCTCGCCCGGCAACAACCGCAGCAGGGCGGCCCGCATCTGCTGCTGGCGCTGGGCCAGGGTGTGGCGCAGGCGGCGAAAGTGGGCATCCACTCCGCCCTGGCGCAGCATCTCGGCCAGTGCCAGCTGGCTCGGCACATTGGTGGAGAGGGTGGACATCAGTTGCAGCCGCTGCACCCGCTCGGCATGGGGCCCCGCCACCACCCAGCCGACCCGAAAGCCCGGCGCCAGACACTTGGAGAACGAGCTGCAGAGCAGGCTGTCGCCGCGCTGATCCCAGTGCCAGATCGGCTTGGGGCGCTCGCGGCCAAAGTAGACCTCCGCATAGACGTCATCCTCCACCAGCGGCACCCCGTGGCTGTTGAGCAGCGCCATCAGCCGCGCTTTGTGGCCATCCGGCATGGTGTGGCCCAGCGGGTGCTGCACATTGCCCATCAGCCAGCACGCCTTGACCGGCATGCGGGTGAGGGCGTCGGCCAGCAGGTCGAGATCGATGCCCACCCCCGGGATCACCGGGATCTCCACCGCCTTGAGCTTCAGCCGCTCGATGGCCTGCAGGGCGCCATAGAAGGTGGGGGACTCTACCACCACCCAGTCACCGGGCTCGGTCAGCACCTGCAGGCTGAGGGAGAGCGCCTCCATGGCGCCGGTGGTGATGATGATCTCCTGCGGATTGACCGCCACCCCGTCACTGGCGTAGCGCTGGGCGATGGCGCGGCGCAGCGCTTCGTTGCCGGGGGGCAGGTCGGCCACCGTGCTGAAGGGATCGAGCTTGCGCATGCAGCTGGCCAGCGCCCGCCCGAGCTGGGGGTGGGGGAACAGGGTCGGGTCGGCCACCGACATGCCAAGGGGCACCAGCTCCCGCGACTTGCTCGCCTGCAACACTTCGAACACCAGATCGTTGATATCGACTGATCCGCTGTAGTGGGTCTGGCTCGGGGTGTGCTGCACCATCTTCGACGAGGCCGCCTTGACGTAGTAGCCGGACTGGGGGCGGGCGAGGATCCGCCCCTGACTTTCGAGCAGTTGATAGGCCTGCAACACCGTCATGGGGCTGAGCCCGTGGGTCTTGCAGCTCTGGCGAATGGAGGGGATGCGCTCCCCCGGTTGCCAGATACCATCGTCGATCTGGCTTTGCAGGCGGTCGGCCAACTGCTGGTAAAGAGACATGATCTGGATCAACTGTTATAGGTGTAATTCAATATAACTGCATCTGTTATAGGTGTCATGCTCCGTGGTGTACTTGTCAGACACGAAACGTGTAGAGCAAATACAACAAAAGAGAGTGACGCATGATCAATCCGGATGACGTGGTCAGCCTGTCTCGCCTGCAATTTGGCGCCACGGCTCTGTTCCACTTCCTGTTTGTCCCCCTCACGCTGGGGTTGTCCTGGATCCTGGTGATCGCCGAGTCGGCCTATGTGATGACCGGCAAGGTGATCTATCAGGACATCACCCGCTTCTGGGGCAAGCTGTTTGGTATCAACTTCGTCATGGGGGTCACCACGGGGATCACCATGGAGTTTCAGTTCGGCACCAACTGGGCTTATTACTCCCAATATGTCGGTGACATTTTTGGCACCCCGCTGGCTATCGAGGGGCTGATGGCCTTCTTCCTCGAATCGACGCTGGTGGGGCTCTTCTTCTTCGGCTGGGACAAGCTCTCCCGCGGCAAGCACCTGCTGGTGACCATGCTGGTGGCGCTCGGCTCCAACCTTTCGGCACTGTGGATCCTGATCGGCAACGGCTGGATGCAAAATCCGGTGGGGGCCGAGTTCAATCTGCTGACCCAGCGGATGGAGCTGGTGGATATCGCCGCCGTGCTGTTTAACCCGGTGGCGCAGGTGAAGTTCGTTCACACCGTCGCGGCGGGCTATGTGGCGGCCTCCATGTTTGTGATGGGGGTGAGCAGCTGGTATCTGCTGCGCAAGACCGAGGTGCAGTTTGCCCTGCGCTCCTTCGCCATTGCCTCCGGTTTCGGGCTGGCGGCCATCCTCTCGGTCATCGTGCTGGGGGATGAGTCGGGCTATCGCACCGGTGAGGTGCAGAAGGTCAAGCTCGCTGCCATCGAGGCGGAGTGGGAGACCGAGCCAGCGCCAGCTTCCTTTACCCTGTTCGGCTTCCCGGATCAGCAGGCGCAGACCACCCACGCCGCCATCAAGATCCCGTATCTGATGGGGATCATCGCCACCCGCTCCATCGACGAGGCGGTGACCGGCCTCAAGGATATCAAGGTGCAGAACGAGGCGCGCATTCGCAGCGGCATGGTGGCGGCCGAGGCCCTCGACCAGATCCGGCAGGGCGCTGACACCCCGGCCAACCGCGCCCGCTTCGAGCAGCATGGCAAGGATCTCGGCTACGGCATGCTGCTAACCCCCTATGCCAGCAATATCGCCAAGGCCGGTGAGGCAGAGATTGCCAAAGCGGTCGATGACTCCATCCCGCCGGTGGCGCCGCTGTTCTGGGGCTTTCGGGTGATGGTGGGGCTTGGCGTCACCATGCTGGGGCTGATGGTAGTGAGCTTTGTCCAGCTCTGCCGCAACCGGCTGCAAGACTCACCGCGCCTGCTCAAGACCCTGCTCTGGAGCATTCCGCTGCCCTGGATTGCCATCGAGGCGGGCTGGCTGGTGGCCGAGCTTGGCCGTCAACCTTGGACCATTAGCGACGTGCTGCCGGTCTCGGCCTCGGTCTCCCTGCTCCAGCCGGGCCAACTCTGGTTCAGCCTGATCGCCATCTGTTCCATCTACACCCTGTTGCTGGTGGTGGAGCTGTTCCTGTTGCGCCATGTGATCCGCAAGGGGCCCGCCATTCTCCATACCGGCCGTTACGCTGGTGAACAACCCGAACTTGCGAGGATCGCCTGATGGATTACGCAACCCTGAAACTCATCTGGTGGGGGCTGGTGCTCTTCATGATGGTCGCCTTTATCGTGATGGATGGCTTCGATCTCGGTATCGCCATGCTGTTGCCGGTGGTGTCGAAAGACGATGCAGATCGGCGACTGGTGATCAACAGCGTGGGGCCGGTGTGGGAGGGTAATCAGGTGTGGCTGATCGCCGGTGCCGGTGCCCTGTTCGCCGCCTGGCCGCTGGTCTATGCCGCCGCCTTTTCGGCGCTTTATATCCCCATGGTGGTGTTGTTGCTTGGGCTCTTTCTGCGCCCGGTCGGCTTTGACTATCGCAGCAAGCTGGCCGATCCGGTGTGGCGTCGCTGGTGGGATCGCGCATTGGTGGCCGGTGGTCTGGTGCCAACCCTGATCTTCGGCGCCGCCATCGGTCTGGTGATGGAGGGGCTGCCGTTTCGCTTCGACGAGGGGCTACGGTTGCACTACGGGGCGTTCAATTTCCACTGGGGCTGGCTGCTCTCGGTGCTCGCCACCGCGATATCTCTGTTGCTGCTCCATGGTGCCAGCTTTTTACAGGCCAAGGTGACCGGCACCCCCGCCTTGCGCTCACGGGGGCTGGCCATCTTGTTAGCCCCGCTGGTGACCCTCTGTTACCTGTTGGCCGGTTGGCATCTGGTGGAGCTGCCGGGCTATCAGCTGAGCGGTCTGGGCACGCAGCCCTTTGACCCCAATGCAGCGATCACTCCCTTGATGAAAGGGGTGATCCCCCAGAGTAATGGCTGGCTGCAGAACTATCTGGATTATCCGCTGCTGTGGCTGGTGCCGGTCATCGGGGCGCTGGCGCCGCTGGTGAGCGGAATTGCCGCCTGGCTGGAGCGGGGCCGGATTGCGCTGCTGGCCAGCGGCCTGGCCTGCGCCACCATGCTCTGCTCGGTGGCCATCGCCCTGTTCCCCTTCGTGCTGCCCTCATCCCTTGATGCGGTCAGCAGCCTGACCCTGTGGGACAGCACCTCCAGCTACAAGACGTTGGCCATCATGTTCGGCATCGTACTGGTGCTGCTCCCCGTCAACCTTGGCTACACCGGCTGGGTCTACCGGGTGGTGCGCGGCAAGCTCGACCGTGCCCGCATCAAGCGCGACAGCCATCAACTCTACTGACCATAAGGAGGACGCTATGTGGTACTTCACCTGGATTTTGGGCCTCGGCTTCGCCCTGCTGCTGGGCCTGTGCAACCTGCTCTGGCTGGAAGCGCGCTGGCAGGCGGACGAACGGGACGGCAACTGACAGCGGGGGGCTCGCGCCCCTCCCTACGGCCAGTGGCTGGCGCACCAACGCAACCACCGGCCCCTCTCCCCCTGTAAACGATACAAACGACACACTTTCAACCGACAACCAACCGACAGGTAATTGTGATGAAACAGAGATTGAAAGCGGTGGCGCTGGCCATCGGGTGCGCGCTCACCGTCGCCCCGGCCTGTGCCGAACCGGTACAACTGACGCCACTGGATAAAACCTTCACCCTGCAGGTGCTCGGCAGTGGTGGCCCCATCTCCGACGATCTGCGCGCCTCCTCCAGCGAGGTGATCTGGTGGAAGGGGAAATCCCGCATCCTGATCGATGCCGGTGGCGGCGTCTACCTGCGCTTCGGCCAGGCAGGGGCCAAGCTCGAAGAGGTCGATTTTATCGGCATCAGCCACTTTCACACCGACCATGTGACCGACTTGCCCGCCCTGCTCAAGGGGGCCTACTTCTTCGAGCGCAGCGATCCGCTGGATCTGGCGGGGCCCGAGGCGGGTTCGGCCTTCCCCAGCATGAGCGGCTACTTTGATGCCCTCTTCAACAAGGAGAAGGGGGCCTATGCCTACCTGAGCGGTTTCAAGGATGGCACCGATGGCCTCTTTCCCATCAACTTGCACGATGTGCCCTATCAGACCCCGCAGCCCCACACTGTCTATCAGCAGGATGGGCTGACCATCACCGCCCTCGGCATCCCCCACGGTGACGTGCCCTGTCTGGCCTATCGCATCGAGAGCGCCGAGGGGACCATCGTCATCTCGGCGGATCAGAACGGCAGCAACCCGGCCTTTGCGCCGTTTGCCAAGGGGGCCGACATTCTGGTGATGCCGCTCGCCATCCACGAAGCGGCTGATCCGGTCTCCGCCTCGCTCCACGCCAAGCCATCAGTGGTGGCCAAGATTGCCGCCGAGGTGAACCCCACGCTGCTGGTGCTGAGCCACTGGATGGGGGTTGGCCTCAATCACAAGAAAGAGGCGATGGCCATCGTCAAGCAACAGTTCCACGGCCAGATTGTGGCCGCCCGGGATCTCTCCAGCTACCCCGTTTCATCCGTCAAGGAGTCCGCTCATGAGTAACTCAAGCAGCAACAAAACCACCGGCAAACTGACCCTCTCCATCGCCATGACCAGCCTGATTGCCCTGACCCCGGGGCTGGCGCTGGCGGCCACCCCGAGCGATGCGCCGGTGAAAGCCGCCACCAGCGAACAGCACGGCGGCAAGTGTGCGGCGGGCAAGTGCGGCACCGAGAAGCGCTTTGAGAAGCAGGCTTTAGAGAGCGACCCGCAAGGTCGATTGGTGCGCGCCCGTGACGGTAAGTGCGGCGTGGCGGAGCAGGGGATTGATGGCGACACATCCAGTAAGGGCAGCAAGATGACGGAGGGGGTATGCGGCCAATAAGCTCCCGCAGTCGGGGGATTGGGCTGCGCCAAGAGCATCTGGATGTGCTCTGCAGCGGCCCCATCCGCTCCGGCATCGACTTTCTCGAGCTGGCACCGGAAAACTGGATGGCCATCGGCGGCGCCAAGCGGGCGCAGTTGCATCAGCTGGCCGAGCGTTATCCGCTGGTGGCCCACGGGCTCAGCCTCTCCCTCGGCGATTGCCAGCCCCTTAATCGCACCCTGCTTGGCCAGAACCGCACCTTTCTGGACGAGTTCGGCATCGAGATTTACAGCGAGCACCTGAGCTTTTCCCGTGATGACAAGGGTTATCTCTACGAGCTCTTACCGGTGCCGCGC
Source organism: Aeromonas sobria (assembly GCF_000820145.1). Taxonomy (GTDB): domain Bacteria; phylum Pseudomonadota; class Gammaproteobacteria; order Enterobacterales; family Aeromonadaceae; genus Aeromonas; species Aeromonas sobria. The sequence goes on from NZ_CDBW01000006.1 coordinate 222,233, forward strand.
CAGTGGGAGAACATCCCCTATCTGGCCGCGCGGATCGAGCAGGTGCAGGAGGCGCTGGCCCGCCCGCTGGTGCTGGAAAATATCTCCTACTACCACGGCTATGACCACGAGATGCCGGAGGAGGGTTTTCTTGCCGAGCTGATGGCGCGCAGCGGTTGCGAGCTGCTGCTCGATATCAACAACGTTTTTGTGAACAGCCGCAACCACGGTTACTGCCCCAAGCGGATGATCGCCGGGTTGCCGAGCAATGCGATCCGCTATTTCCATATCGCCGGCCATCTGGAAGAGGCGGATGGCACCCTGCTGGATACCCATGGCAAACCGGTGTGCGAGGAGGTGGTGGCGCTGGCCCGTTATACGGTGCAGACCCACGGCCTGCGCCCCTTGTTGCTGGAGCGGGATCACCATCTGCCGTCGTTGCCTGAGCTGGAAGCCGAGCTGGCGTGGGTGCATGGCGCCTGTTGCGAGGCGCTCGACAGTCAGCTGCGGGAGGTGCGCTATGGATAAACGGTTATCTCTGATCACATCGCCCAAAACGGCCCCGCAGCGGATGCAGCAGCAGACAGCCTGGCTGGCGAGCCGGGTGCGGCTGCCGCAGGATGGCATCGCCAGTCACTATGCCCGCAGCGTGCGTGCCAATGTGGAGTCGGTGCTGGAGAGCGCTTTTCCGCTCACCCACGCTCACTGGGCACCGGTGGACAGGTGGCAGCTGGTGGAGGGCTTTGTTATCCAGCACGGCGCTGAGGCCCCCGAGTTTCACCATATCGCCACCGAGTTTGTCCGCTATGTGCAGCATCGCCACAGTGAAGGCTCTCTCAACTGGCCCAGGCAGCGGCTGGCGCTGCTGGAGTACGAGTGGGCCTGCCTCTGTGTCGAGATTGATGAAGGGGTGGTGCCGCAAGTGTTGCCGGGGGAGGAGGTAACGGCGGAGAGTTCGTTTGTGCTCAATCCCACCCTGCAACTGCTTGAACTCCCCTTTGTCATTCGTCGCAGCGGCGTGCTGCCGACCCGACAGGGTAGCCACTTCTATGGCCTGTTTCGCAACCCGGCTCATCAGGTGGTGACCCAGCGGCTGCGCGAATGGGATGTGGCGCTGATCCAGCTGCTGCAACAGCAGCCTGGGATCACCCAAGCCGCATTCCAGCAACAGGTGCAACAGGTTCGCAGCGACTTTGATCTGATCGAGTGGGCTCGCCATTTTCACCGGTTGGGTCTGCTTACCCTGCCCGTTGGCGAGCGCCAGCCCGGCATCCCCTTGCCCCCATTTAGCAAACACCAAGGAGAATTCCCATGAACAACACCCTGATCCAGTGGTACGAGCGGGCGGTGGCCCAGTGCAAGCGGCTCGATTTTCTGGCCCTGCTGGCCATTCGCCTCTATCTCATTCCGGTCATCTATGTGGGGGCCCACTCCAAGGTGATGGGCTTTGCCGGCACGGTCGCCTGGTTTGGTGCCCCGGTCTCGGAAGGGGGGCTCAACCTGCCGTTCCCGACCCTGCTCGCCTTTCTGGCGGCGGGCACCGAGGTGCTGGGCTGCATCTGCATCGCCCTTGGCCTCTTTACCCGTATCATGGCCATTCCCACCATCTTCCTGATGAGCGTGGCGAGCGCCATGGTGCACTGGAAGCACGGCTGGGACGCCATCGCCACCGGCAGCATGGAGGCCACAGTGCGCCTCAACGGCTTTATCGAGTGGCTGGCGGCCAACTTCCCCGGTCGCTACAACTACATCACCGAGCTGGGGGACCCCGTGATGCTCAACAACGGGATGGAGTTTGCCGCCACCTACTTCGTGATGTTGCTGGTGCTGCTGGTTTACGGCGGGGGTCGCTACGTCAGCCTCGACTACTGGCTCAAGCGGGCGGTGAACAAGGGGGAAGTGGTTTCTCGCACGGCATAACAACCAACAACAATAACAGCGCGTGAAAAGAGACGAGCGGCATAAGCCGCTCGTTTTTATGTGATGAAGGGAGAGGGCAAAGCTGCCTGCTAGCGCAGCTTATGCCTGACAGGCGGCGAGCCGGACGGCTTCGCGGCGCTCGCTGACATGGGTCAGCCCGTAGGCCAGCAGCACGATAAGGGCGCCGATCCAGGGAGTGTGCATCAGGCCAAGGTGTTCCACCACCAGACCACCGACGATCGACCCCAACGCAATGCCGACGTTGAAGGCGGCGATATTGAGGCCCGATGCCACATCCACCGCCTTGGGGGTGTGCAGTTCGGCCTGTTGCACCACCAGCACTTGCAGGCCCGGCACGTTGCCGAAGGCAAAGGCGCCCCATACCAGCACGGTGAGCACGGCCAGCACCGGATGGGGGGCGGTGAAGGTGAGGGCCAGCAGCACCAGCGCCAGACCGCCAAACAGCAGCTTGAGGGCGGGCAGGGGGCCCAGACGGTCGGCCAGCTTGCCACCCCAGATATTGCCGATGGCGACCGATACCCCGTACACCAGCAGAATGAGGCTCACCGCCCCGGCACTAAAGCCGCTCACCTGCTGCAGGATGGGGGCGAGGAAGGTGAACGCCGTGAAGGCGCCGCCGTAACCCAGCGCCGTCTTGGCGTAGACCAGCAGCAGCGGCTTGTTGGTCAGCACCGAGAGTTGCTCGCGGATGGTCGAGGCCGCCCCCTTGGGCAGGTTGCTTGGGATCAGCAGCAGGCTACCCACCATGGCGACCAGGCCGAGCAGGCTCACTACCAGAAAGGTTTCACGCCAGCCAAACACCTGACCAATCCAGGTGCCGAGTGGCACGCCGGTTACCAGCGCCACTGTGAGGCCGCTGAACATGATGGCGATGGCGCTGGCCGCCTTCTCTTTGGCCACCAAGCCAGTGGCGATGGTGCTGCCCACCGAGAAGAAGACCCCGTGGGCCAGACCGGTCAGCACCCGAGCAACGATCAGGCTCTCATAGCCAGGGGCCTGCCAGGCCAGCAGGTTACCGGCGGTAAAGAGCGCCATCAGCCCTACCAGCAGCCACTTGCGCGGCACCTTGCCGGTGAGCGCCGTGAGCACGGGGGCGCCGATGGCTACGCCAAGGGCATAGAGGCTGACCAACAGGCCTGCCGAGGGAAGCGAGACATTGAGCTGCTGGGCTATGGTGGGGATGAGCCCCACAATCACAAATTCGGTGGTGCCGATCGCAAAGGCACTTAAGGTGAGGGCAAATAACGCCAGTGGCATAACAACTCCTTGGATAGGGACTCCCGACGGGAGAATGGCGCCAGTATGCGGGGGCAGTTTGTTGGCAAAAATGACGGTAACAGCAAATGACTTTTGATAAATAAGCATCAATGGCGGTGCGCTGCAGGGGTTTTCGTTACCCTCTGTGCGACCGCTAGTCAGTGATCGCCATCCCAGAGTGGAGTAGCAGTGAACCCTTTTGGAACTCGCTTAAGCTCCAGTACAAGATGGCCCGCATAGGATTACCTTTGATGACCCCTCTTGTACCGGTCGTGTCACGGCCGTCTCTTGTTTGACAGGTAACATGATGAAATTAAACCGACTCTCCTCTCTTTTACTGTTGTGCGGTGCCTTTGCGGTACAGGCTGGTCAGAGCGATCCCCTGTCTGCCTGGAATGACACGGCGGCCAAACAGGCGATCACCCGCTGGGTGACCAATGCCACCGATCAGCAGCAGGCCACGTTTATTCCCCAAGAGAAGCGCCATGTGGTGTTTGACAATGACGGCACCCTCTGGCCGGAAGCGCCCATGACCTATCAGCTGCAGTTTGCGATGGACGAGATCAAGCGCCTGGCGCCGGAACATCCGGAGTGGAAGGCCGATCCCATCGTCGCGGCAGTGCTGAACAACGACCTCAAGGCCGTGGCCAAATCGGGAGAGAAGGGGCTCGCCAAGCTGGTCGCCCTGACTCACAGCGGCATGACCACCACCGAGTTTGCCGAGCGAGTCAGCCGCTGGATCAACAGCAGCAAGGATCCCCGCTTTGGCTGCCATTACGATCAGCTCGGTTATCTGCCGATGAAGCAGCTGCTGAACTACTTGCGGGACAATGGCTTCCAGACCTGGATTGTCTCCGGCGGCGGCGTCGACTTTATGCGGGTGATGTCCGAGCAGATGTATGGCATCCCGCCCCAGCAGGTGATTGGCTCCTTCACCCTCGGCGAATTTGCCTTGACTGGGCAGGGCAGCGAGATCCGCAAGACCATGAACGGCGCCTTTTTTGATGACGGCAAGGCGAAACCGGCGGCCATCCACCTCTTTATGGGACAGCGCCCGGTCGGCGCTTTTGGCAACAGCGATGGCGACGTGCCCATGCTGCAATACACCTCAACCAACCCGGATTACCACACCTTTGGCCTGCTGGTGCACCACACCGATGCCAAGCGCGAATATGCCTACGACAACCATCCGCCAGCCAGCGGCAAGCTGATCGACGGGCTGGCGCAGGCAAAAGCGCGGGGCTGGGTGGTGGTCGATATGAAATCAGACTGGAATCAGGTGTTCGATCCCGCCCTCTGCCAGAACGCGCTCTGATTGCGGGGCTACGTTTGGCCTTAACCGGCCGGATAAACGTGAAGTAGGGCAAGAAGAGTGTGAGGCAAGAAAAGAGACAGGGAGAGCATGATGCTCTCCCTGTTTTATGTGAGGCAGGGTTATCTAGAGCGCCAACGGCTGATAGCGGCGAATGGTGCTGTTGGCAAACCAGGGCTCGGCCTTGGCGACAAATTCGGTAAAGTGAGGCTGGCCCTGATGGGCGGTGAGGGCCGCTTCACTCTCCCATACCTCGTAGAGCATCCAGCTGTGAGGATTGTCCAAGTCCTGATGCAGCTGATAGCGCTGGCAGCCCGCTTCTTGCAGGGTGGCCGCGATCAGCGGCTCAAGGGCGGCGCGAAACTGGGTGGCGAATTCGGGTTTGGCTTCAAGCTGGGCAATCACAATCACGGGTGGTGACATCTGAACCTCCTTGGCAAAAACGAAGGGTCAGTATGCCTGCCGTGACTTGCTGGAAATAGGGCGATTGGTGCAACAGTGAATTGATAGGGATGCAACAATGAGAGTTATTTTTAAAAGCCGTGTTTTTCGTCAACGACATTGACTGTGTAAGACATTATTTTTGATGCCACATCAAAAATATCTTTAGCTGTGATTTCATTTTCCTCCGCAATCAAAAATATTTCAGAAGCATCATCTTCTCGTCCTGAGCCTGGATCAGGATAGCGGCCAGCCCAATATACAAAATGTGTTATCCCTCGTAAGATAGCCTTATCTTTATTTGTTAAGTCAGGTACAAGCTCGGCTAAGACATGCAAGCGATGATGTCTGTTTTTCTTTTCAATTTCTTTATAACCATCAGTCCCATGTTTGATAACCATCATGGCTTTAAGAGCTACTTCCAGACTATAACCGACTAGCATCAGACCTATGGCACAAAATTGGCTATCACATATACCCCTAAAATGAATAGGCATGTTTTCAAACTTAGGCTCCGACTTGATTATGGTAACTGCAGCTTGAGTCAATGCTTCTGCTTGTGATATCCATAAAATTGGATTTTTCAATATTTCGTATGTGGGGGGAGTGTATGGGTCAAAGTCTGAATTAGTGACTATTGACTCAATCATACGCCATTGAAGAAATCCCTGAGCGCTATAGCTTAATGGGTCTCTGTTGAACTTATCTCTGTCTGCTTCTAATCCAAACATAATTAAATCCCTTTAGTTATTTAAATAAATGAAAATATATGCCATCAGTTTTTGTCAGACCAAACTGCAAATTCATTGCCACTGGGCTCGATAAAGTGGAAACGGCGGCCACCGGGAAAATCGAAAAGAGGGCGGTTGATGGTGCCACCGTGTTGGCTCACCTTGGCTTGAGTCGCTTCAATATCCGCGCTGTAGAACACCAGCAGGGCACCGCCCTGAGCTGTCAGGTTGCACTGATCCGCACGATAGAATCCGCCATCCAGCCCCTCATCGGCAAAGGCGCAGTAGTCGGGGCCGTAATCGACAAATTGCCAGCCAAATACGGCCTGAAAGAAGGCTTTAGTCGCGGTAAGATCCCGCGCTGCAAACTCCACATAGTTCAGTTTTTCATGGGCGTTCATACCGTTCTTCTCCCTCATCAGCATCGGTGGGCTCAGCAAGTTGTTCCCACGGGGTCAGTTTAAGCTGCTTGCGCCGCAGCCAGAGCCAAGATGCCATGGACAGGCCGAATAATCCCGCAAACAGGGCTGTTTGGCGCAGGGCAAATAGCGGATCTATCCCCATGGGTTGCCAACTAAAAAACCACATCACCATGCCCCAGACAAGACCAATACCGACGCCGAATATCAGAACGTTGGTTAGCCAGCCCTCATAGTGAGGCGGTTTGACGGGATAACCGAACCTGCATACCAGCCTGCACAGCGGTGGATTGTAGTTGGCATGCCATACCCCTTTGCTCGCCAGCTCCTGATGGGCTGCGGCCAGCCGCTCTTCAAATGTCATGGTGTTCGTCCTTGTGATTCCCTAGTGCCATACGATGCCGTTTTGGCAGCATTGTACTGGCAAACCGTGAGTGCGGTGTGGGCTCGCGGTCACGTTATGTTTCTGTGGAAAATAAAAGGTGGCGCCATAGCGCACTTGCCAATCCACAGCAGCTGCGCCTATAAAGGCCCATTACTCTTGTCCGGATAACAGCAATGAAGACCCATTCTGATGAACTGACCCTGTTTGTGGCGGTGGTGGAGGCGGGCAGTTTTCGCCAAGCGGCGGAGAACCTCGGCATGGATAACTCGGTGGTGAGCCGTGGCATCAAGCGGCTGGAGGAGAAGCTCTCCACCATGCTGCTCAATCGCACTACCCGCCGGGTCAGCTTGACCGAGGAGGGGAGCTGGTTCTATCAGCGGGCGGTAAAGATCCTGACCGAGATGAGCGAGGCGGAGGGGCATCTGCTGATGCGCCGGGAGCAGCCAGAGGGGATCTTGCGGGTCGATGCGGCCACCCCCTTTATCCTGCACCGGCTGGTGCCGATCATTGGCGAGTTTCGCCGCCGCTACCCCGCCATCGAGCTGCAACTGCACAGCTCGGAGGGTTTTATCAATCTGATGGAGCGGCGGGTGGACATGGCCATCCGCATTGGCGAGCTGACCGACTCCTCCCTGCGCGCGCTGCCGTTGGGCCGTTCGCGGTTGCGGCTGCTGGCTTCTCCCGCTTATTTGAGCGAGCGCGGCACCCCGCGCCAACCGGCGGATCTGCTGAGTGGCCACGAGCTGCTCGGCTTTTTGCATCCCGATCACCTCAACCACTGGCCGCTGCTCAGTGCCGAGCAGGGGGATCGCTTTGCCATCACCCCCAGCCTGCGCGCCAGCAGCGGCGAAACCTTGCGCCAGCTGGCGCTGGCGGGGCAGGGGATCGTCTGTCTGTCGGACTTTATGACCGGGCCGGATCGGGCGAGCGGGGCGCTGGTGGAGGTGCTGGCCCGCAGCAACAGCGGCGCCTCACGGCCCATCAATGCGGTCTTCTACTCCGATGCCCAGCGGGATATCCGGCTGCGGGTCTGGCTCGATTTTCTCAAAGAGCAGCTGGGCAGCCATACCCTGTAGCGCAGGTTGGTTTGTGCGGTTTGTTTGAGCGGTTCGTCGCTGCGGTTTGCTAATTGAAGAACAAGTCGCTCATTCGCCGTAGCCAATCAGCATCAGCCAAGCGGCGGATAAACAGACGGCCGACTTGAGGGTCGGCCGCCGGTTCGGGAAGGTATGCAAGATTAGGCGGATTTAGCGTGGCAGTTTGCCCCAGACCCGGCTGAGCAGGGCGCCGCCGATCACCGGCGGAATGGCCAGCAGCAGGGTCCACTGCCAGGAGAGGCCGCCTACTGTGGCCGCCAGTACGATGCTGATGAGGACCACCAGTTGGGCCACCATCATCAGGAAGGTGCCTTCGCGGGGGGTCAGTGTCTCTTTTTGAGTTGCGATGTGGGCTACGGGCGCTTGAGTGGTGGTCGGTTTCATGGCGATATCCCTCTGTTGAGTCTGATATCACTAAGCAATGGCTGTTCCACATTTTTTCACGTTAATTATCAAGGGCTTGCTCTCTTTTTCGTCATTCCCGTTTTGAGAGCGCAGGCAAAATGATTTGCAAAATGAAAACGCCACCGGAAGGTGGCGTGTTGGTTATTGAGAGGGAGAGGGGAAGAGTCGGGCCTAGCCAATCCGGTATTGGCGGATCTGCTCGTCGATGGCCTTGGCCAGTTCGAACAGTTCGCGACTGGCGACATTGCTCTCCTCGGCGTGTTCCCGCTGGTGTTCGGCCACCATGGCCAGCTCATCCAGCGCCGTTCTGGCTTGCCCCATCTGCTGATTCTGAGATTGCGCCAGCGCGCTGATCCCGTTGATCTCTAAGGCGGTCTGATTGATCTGGCTGGTGGCATCAACCAGCACCTCTCTGGCCTGATTCATCCGGTTGTATCCCTCTTCGCTCAGGGTGCGTGAATCTGCCATCGAGCTGCTGGCCTGCCGGGTTCCCTCCTGCAGCCGCAAGATAAGATCCTGCACATCCTTGGTGGCGGTCTGGGTGCGTACCGCCAGCTGACGCACCTCGTCGGCGACGACCGCAAAGCCGCGTCCCATCTCCCCCGCCCGGGCCGCCTCTATGGCCGCATTGAGGGCCAGCAGGTTGGTCTGGTTCGAGACATCGCGGATGAGATTCATGATCTGGGTGATGTTGTTGCTGTCCTTGACCACCTCTTCGAGCAGAGTAGAGGAGCTGCCGATGCTGCTGCGCAAGGAGTCGAGCTGAACGGCACTCTGGGTCACATCCTGTTCGATGCTGAGCATATGGTCGGCGATGCGCCGGGTCACCTCGTTGACCCCTTCAGAACGGCTGGCGATCTGCTCTGCATTGCTGCCGATGGTGGTGACCACATTGGTCAGCTCCTGAATGCTCTGGGCCTGCTGGCACGCTTCCCCCGCCAGTGCCTGCGCCTGATGGAGGGATTGCGAGGATTGGGCCGAGAGGGCGCTACCCGACTGCTGAAAGCGGGAGAAGCTCTGGTTCAGGCTCTGGATCAGCCGGTTGAAGCTCTGGGCCATCAGCCCCAGTTCCGACTCGTCGGAGAAGTCGAGGCGGGTCGCCAGATCCCGATCGGCGGTGATGTGGTGCATGCCATCCGCGGCTTGCCGGATGGGGCGACTGATGGAGTGGGCCAGCCAGGCAGACGCCAGCATCGCCAGTCCACCAATAGCCAGCGATACCATGATAATGAGCTTGCGGGAGGCGAGCAGCCCCTCTTCCAGCTCGGCGCCATTTATCTCGCCGATCAGCAGCCGGTTGAGGGTGGGGATGTAACGCACCGCGATGAGGTAGGTTTGCCCCTCCAGCGTCAGTGCTTGCACGGCCACTTGATCCCGGGCGTTGGGGGTGAGCCGTTTGACGGTATCGAGGAAGGATTGCTGGTGGTGGGCGGCCCCTTCCTGCTCTTGCTCGGGGTGGATTTCGATCTTGCCGTCCATATCCGCCAGATAGACTTGCCCGCTCTTGCCAATCCGGTAGCTGCTGATGAGCTTGCTCAGGGCGCTCATGTCGATGGAGGTGCCCGCCACCGCCAGGGTCTTGCCCTCGTGGGTGACGGCGGTGTTGATATAGAGGGAGGCACGCTTGTCAAAATCGGAGATGTCGAGGTTCAGCTCATAGGGTTTGCTGCGTTTGAGAAAGCCGTAAAACCACTCATCTTTCGGGTCTGATCCGTTCAGCGCTTTCTGGGCGGTGGGGCCGCCGCTGAAGTTGAGCAGGGTATTGGTCTGGCGAGGAGCGATAAAGACGTTGCCGCCGATCCGCCGCTGCAGATCCTGAAAGTAGCGCTCCATCTCGGGCCACTGCGCTTCGGGCATCCCTTGGGCCAGCCAGTCGATGACGAAGCTGTTGCTGGCCAGCGCCTGCGCCTCGGTCAGGTGCTGGATCAGCTGGGCGGTCAGCTGGTTGGCAATCCGATCCACACTGCTTGGCAGCTCATAACGCTCCACCCGCTGCTGGGCTTGCGTGTGGGAGATCTGCTCGAGGATCAAGGTGATGCAGCTGATGGCGATGACCATCAGAATGGCTACGCCGGAGAGGATCCGTGTGCGGATCCCGAGCCCCGACCAGAGTGAGTGCAGTGTAAAACGGTGTATCGCCCTCTCCATATCCCTCTCCTGTCATAAATTAGGTCGCATATGCGACCCAGAAGATGATTATAGATAGATAAGTCAATTGTGTTGCGCTGGGGGTTGGTAACTGGTCGCAGCCGCAACATGTGGCGGTATCAACACGAGGGAAGGGGAGTGACAACATCCAGGGCGCAGGCAAAAAGAGAGGCCGACATTGCGGTCGGCCTCATTAGTTATGTATGTCAAAGGGGAGTCGGTTGCCCGATTAATCCTCTTCAGCCCAGCGGCGTGAACGCTCAACCGCTTTTTGCCAGCCACGGTAGCGCTTGGCGCGATCTTCTTTGTCCATCTGCGGGATGAACTCGCGATCCACGCTGAACTTGTCTTCCAGCTCGTCGGAGCTCTTCCAGAAGCCGACAGCCAGACCCGCCAGGAAGGCGGCGCCCATGGCAGTGGTCTCGATGCGGGTCGGACGTACCACTGGGGTGTGCATCATGTCAGCCTGGAACTGCATCAGGAAGTCGTTGGCCACGGCGCCGCCGTCTACCTTCAATGCTGCCAGCTTGATGCCGGAGTCCTGCTGCATCGCATCCAGCACATCGCGGCTCTGATAGGCGATGGATTCCAGCGCGGCACGGATGATGTGGTTGCGGTTGGCGCCACGGGTCAGACCGACCATGGTGCCGCGAGCGTACGGATCCCAGTAGGGGGCACCCAGACCGACGAAGGCCGGTACCAGATAGACGCCGTTGGTGTCACCCACCTTGGAGGCGAAGTAGTCGGTATCGCGAGCATCGTGAATGATCTTCAGCTCGTCACGCAGCCACTGGATGGTGGCGCCGCCCATAAACACGGCACCTTCCAGCGCGTAGTTCACTTCCCCTTTCGGGCCGATGGCGACTGTGGTGAGCAGACCGTGGTTGGAGCGAACCGGGGCTGTGCCGGTGTTCATCAACAGGAAGCAGCCGGTGCCGTAGGTATTCTTGGCCATCCCTTTTTCGAAGCAGAGCTGGCCGAACAGGGCAGACTGCTGGTCACCGGCAATACCGGCGATGGGGATGCGGGAGCCGCCGCCACGGGTGGTGTAGCCGTACACTTCGGAAGAAGGTTTGACCTCTGGCAGCATGGACATGGGGATGCCCAGCTCGTCCAGCATCTTCTCGTCCCACTTCAGGTCGCGGATGTTGTAGAGCATGGTACGGGAGGCGTTGGTCGGATCGGTGACGTGCACCTCGCCGTTGGTCATCTTCCACACCAGCCAGGTGTCTATGGTGCCGAACAGCAGCTCGCCGTTCATCGCCTTCTCGCGGGCACCTTCGACGTTGTCGAGGATCCACTTCACCTTGGTACCGGAGAAGTAGGCGTCCAGCACCAGACCGGTATTGTCGCGCACGTACTCTTCCAGACCGCGGGCCTTGAGCTCTTCGCAGATGGCCGCGGTGCGGCGGCACTGCCAGACGATGGCATTGTAGATGGGCTTGCCGGTGGCTTTTTCCCATACCACTGTGGTTTCACGCTGGTTGGTGATACCGATGGCGGCGATCTCTTCGCTGCGCAGGCCGGTCTTGGCCAGCACTTCGGTAAAGACGGAAGATTGGGTCGCCCAGATCTCCATCGGGTCGTGCTCTACCCAGCCCGCTTTCGGGTAGTGCTGGGTGAATTCGCGCTGGGAGGTGCCGACTATGTTGGCATCCTGATCAAACACGATGGCGCGGGAAGAGGTGGTTCCCTGGTCCAGAGCGACGATATATTTTTTTTCAGCAGACATGATGTTCTCCACGTTTCTATTTTCCACGTTGTTACACGTTGGAGGGGCCGCTCTTATGCGGCAGCCTCTTCTTTGGCGGTTTGGGTAGCAGCTTGCTCGGCGGCGGCAACACGGTTGCCCGGCACGCAGGGAGCCAGCACTTTGACATACAGAGCGGTACCAAGCTGGGCGCCAACAATGGGGCCAAGGATCGGAACCCAGAAGTAGGGGTTGTCACGGCCACCGGTCAGGGCAACATCACCCCAGCCAGCAAAGAACGCGAACAGTTTCGGACCAAAGTCACGGGCCGGGTTCATGGCGAAACCGGTTAACGGGCCGAGGGAGGCACCGATCACCGCGATCAGGATCCCGATCAGCAGGGCGGCAGCGAAACCTTTGGGTGCGCCGTTGTTGTTGTCACCCAGCGCCATGATGCCCAGCATCAGGACGGCAGTGATCACCAGCTCAACCGCGAAGGCTTGCATGTTGTTCAGTAGAGGATTGGGGTAGGTGGAGAAGATCCCGGCGGTGCCAAGGCTCTCGACGCTGCCGCGCACCACGTTGTGGGTCACTTCCCACTGGGTGAAAAGGTTACCATACAAGAAGTAGACAAGGGCCGCGAAGCAGAAGGCACCGGCAATCTGGGCGATGATGTAGGGCACTACCTTGCGCTTGTCAAAGCCGGCGAAGGTCATCAGCGCCAGGGTCACGGCCGGGTTCAGGTGGGCACCTGAAATACCGCCGGTCACATAGATGGCGATGGCGACACCCAGACCCCAGGTAATGGAGATTTCCCACTGCCCGAAGTTGGCGCCTGCCAGCACCAGTGCGGCCACACACCCGACGCCGAAGAATATCAGCAGGCCGGTTCCGATAAACTCGGCGATGCATTCGCCAAGCAGGGTATTGGGTCTTTGTATGCTCATATCTTTATTCCTTATATCCACCCGTAGAGGCCATAGAGGTTTAATGTTCCGTTTTTCATTTTTGTGTCTATCCGTTGCGGCCGAAAACGTTTCCTTGTTGTTTTTGCGTCTTGCGCAAACGTTATGCTCGTTTGCGCTCGTTATCGGACGAGAGAGAAAATAAACCTTCCCGCGAAATTCACCATCCCCCTGCCATGGGAAATGTGGACAAGATCCCACTCATTGCTAAGAAAATGTGACGTGTAGCAACTTGATGGCGGCGAGGTACCACTAAGGGGGTGCTCTCTATCCCTTGTCCAGCAAGGGTTTGAGGCAGATGAGTAACTGCTCATTTGGAACTTTTATTTGTAATAAAAATGAAATATTTGAGCATGCATCACAGATTAAATGAGCGCATATGAGCACAATGGGCTCGCTTACGAATCAGTGGACTCACATGGTTCGTCGGAATGGTCAGGGCATCCTCAACCGCCCATAACAACAATAAGGAAGCAGAACATGCTTAGTCTCTTCAGGCCTGCGGCGCACATCGACAGGCTCCCGGCTGACAAGGTCGATCCCTTCTACAAGCGCATGCGTTGGCAGGTGTTTTTCGGGATCTTCTTCGGTTATGCCGGTTACTACCTGGTACGGAAAAACTTCAGTCTGGCGATGCCTTACCTGATCGAGCAGGGATTCTCTCGCGGTGATTTGGGCCTGGCCCTCTCCGGGGTGTCCATTGCTTACGGCTTGTCCAAGTTTCTGATGGGGAACGTCTCTGACCGTTCCAACGCCCGTTACTTCCTCTCTGCCGGTCTGCTGTTGTCGGCCGGTATCATGTTCATGATGGGTACCATGCACTGGGCAACCTCCAGCATCGCCATCATGTTTGTGCTGTTGTTCCTCAACGGTTGGGCACAGGGCATGGGCTGGCCGCCTTGCGGTCGCACCATGGTGCACTGGTGGTCACAGAAAGAGCGTGGCGAAGTGGTTGCGGTCTGGAACGTGGCGCACAACGTGGGTGGCGGCATGATTGGTCCGCTGTTTATCCTCGGGATGGGCTGGTTCAATGATTGGCGCAGTGCCTTCTATGTGCCGGCTGCTGCTGCGGCTGCCATCGCAGTGATCGCCTTCTTCGTGATGCGTGATACCCCGCAATCTGTCGGTCTGCCGCCTATTGAAGAGTACAAGGACGACTATCCGAAGGATTACAACGCGAGCCACGAACAGGAGTTTTCCGCCAAGGAGATCTTCGTCAAGTACGTGCTGCACAACAAACTGCTGTGGTACATCGCCATTGCCAACGCCTTCGTTTACCTCATTCGTTACGGTGTGCTGGACTGGGCGCCGACCTACCTGAAAGAGGCCAAGCACTTCACTGTTGATAACTCCTCCTGGGCTTACTTCCTCTACGAGTGGGCCGGTATTCCGGGCACCCTGCTGTGTGGCTGGATCTCTGACAAGATGTTCCAGGGCCGCCGTGCCCCGGCCGGTATCCTGTTTATGGTACTGGTGACTGTGGCCGTGCTGGTCTACTGGCTCAACCCGGCCGGCAACCCCACTGTGGATATGTTGGCGCTGGTTGCCATCGGCTTCCTGATCTATGGCCCGGTCATGCTGATTGGTCTGTATGCCCTTGAGCTGGCACCGAAGAAAGCAGCCGGTACTGCGGCAGGTTTCACCGGTCTGTTCGGTTATCTGGGGGGCGCTGTGGCAGCCAACGCCATGCTGGGCTATACCGTTGACCATTTCGGCTGGGACGGTGGCTTCATGGTATTGACCGCCTCTTGCGTGGTTTCCATCATCCTGCTCGCGATGACCCTCAAGCACGAGAATATTGCCGTTGCGGCCAAGAAAGCGGCTGCCGGTAAGGCATAAAACGTGATCCTCAGCTTATTGATCCCAAAGGGGATCAGGTAAACTGCCAAAAGGCCCCGCACCTGCCGGGGCCTTTTTTCGTTTCATCATCGGAGTGCAAGCGTGAAGCAAACCCAACGACATCTGGAGATCCTGGACGTCCTGACGCGGCAGGGATTTGTCTCGACCGACGATCTGGTGACCCACTTTGACGTCAGCCCCCAGACCATTCGCCGGGATCTGAACGATCTCGCCGAACAGAACAAGATCCGGCGCCATCATGGCGGTGCCTCCCTGCATTCGAGTACCGTCAATACCGCCTACAGCGCCCGCAAAGTGATGCAACTCAAGGAGAAAGAGCGCATTGCCCGTGAGGTGGCGGCCAATATTCCCGACGGTTCATCGCTCTTTATCGACATTGGCACTACCACAGAAGCCATTGCCCGGGCTCTGCTCGATCACCGGGAATTGCGGGTGGTGACCAACAACCTCAACGTGGCCAGCATTCTGACGGCCAAGGATGACTTCACCGTGATCATCGCCGGTGGCGAGATCCGCAACCGCGATGGCGGCATCGTGGGGGAGGCGACCCGTGACTTTATCGGTCAGTTTCGCATGGACTATGGCGTCATCGGGATTTCGGGCATCGACAACGACGGCTCCCTGCTCGATTTCGATTACCACGAGGTGAAGATCGCCCAGGCCATCATTGCCCACTCCCGTCAGGTGTTTCTGGCTGCCGACCACACCAAGTTTGGTCGTAACGCCATGGTCAATCTGGGTAATCTCAACCAGATCCACGCCCTCTTTACCGATCAGGAGCCACCGGAAAGCCTGACGCGATTGATGGAGCAACACCAGATCGCCTGTCACATCTGCTGAGCGCGGTGTGAACCAGTGCTGTGCCGGTCGCCCGTTCGGGCGGCCTCCTTTTTTTATTGTTTATCTCATTACATCCCTTTCTGGGTATTGCTAAAACCCGTATTCAATCTGGTTTTTTTGGCTATTAACTCACCGATTTCAGCCCGCCACCTGTTGTTCACCTGATGAGCCCTCCTTGTTCCCTCCTTGTTCCCTCCTGCGGGCTGTGGCGATCACACTTTCGTTAAAAAATGTTCGTTTGTTGTATTTTCATGTTCTAAAATGAGCGAAATCAAACATTGCTGTTATAGCAATCATAAAAATGAAAGTAGGTGAACATGAGCGAACATTATGATCTGGTTGTCGTCGGTGGCGGCATCAATGGGGTCGGCATCGCAGCCGATGCGGCAGGACGGGGCCTGAAGGTTGCCCTGTTTGAGGCGCAAGATCTCGCCTCTGCCACCTCGTCCAACTCCAGCAAGCTGATCCACGGTGGTTTGCGCTATCTCGAACATTACGAATTCCGGCTGGTGAAAGAGGCGCTGGCGGAGCGTGAGGTGCTGCTCGGCATGGCCCCCCATATTGCCCGCCCCATGCGTTTTCGGCTGCCGCACCGCCCGCATCTGCGTCCAGCCTGGATGATCCGCGCCGGCCTGTTCCTGTATGACAATCTGGCCAAGCGCGACAAGCTCAAGGGGAGCTGTGGTGTGCGCTTGCTGCCGCAAGATGGCTTGATTGCGGGGATCAACAAGGGGTTTGAATACTCCGACGCCTGGGTCGACGACGCCCGGCTGGTGGTGCTCAATGCCATGATGGCCCGTGACAAGGGTGCCGATGTGCAGACCCGCACCCGCTGTATCAAGGCGGTGCGCGGTTCCAAACACTGGACCCTGACTCTGGAGCGGGAAGGGGGCGAGCAGTTCACCGTCACCTGCCGTGGTCTGGTCAATGCGGCCGGCCCCTGGGTCAAGACCTTCTACGACGAGAGTCTGCAAGAGAAATCCCCCCGTGGCATTCGCCTGATCAAGGGCAGCCACATCATAGTGCCGCGCATCCATGAGCGCGAAGAGGCCTATATCCTGCAAAACGAGGACAACCGCATCGTCTTCGTCATCCCCTATCAGCAGGACTATTCCCTCATCGGCACCACCGATGTGGAGCATCACGGCAGCCCACGGGAAGCGAAGATCAGCGAGGCCGAGATCACCTACCTGTGCAAGGTGGTCAACGCCCACTTCACTCGCCAGATCGCCCCGAAAGATGTGATCTGGACCTATGCCGGGGTGCGTCCACTGTGCGATGACGAGTCAGATTCACCGCAGGCGGTGACTCGCGACTACACCCTTGAACTGTCGGGTGAATCGGACGGCGCACCGCTGCTCTCGGTGTTTGGCGGCAAGCTCACCACCTATCGCAAGCTGGCTCAGGCCGCCTGCAACAAGCTCAAACCCTGGTTTAGCCAGATGGGGGATGACTGGACCGCTGCCAGCCGTCTGCCCGGCGGCGAGTTTGACTGCTCGGTGCGCGAGCTGGCCCGCGCCTTCGCGCTGGAGTTTGACTGGCTCGACGATCGCAGCGCCCTGCGCATTGCCGAAGCCTATGGCGCCCATGCCCGTCTCTGGCTGAAAGAAGATCGCGGTATTCACTTTGGTGGCGGTCTCTACGAGTCGGAAGTGCGTTATCTCATCGAGCGGGAGTGGGCCTGTTCACTGGACGATATCCTGTGGCGCCGCAGCAAGCTGGGGCTGCGCCTGAACGAGTCAGAGCAGCAGATGCTGAACATCTGGCTTGACCAATATCATCACGCCCTGCGCAAGGCGAGCTGATGAGTGACGGTGGGCAGCGCGCTGCTGCCCACCGCTATCCACCGAAAATATGCAATAAACCTCTGATAGAACAATTCCCTACACACAATAATAACGAGCATCACCTATGAAAAAACTCGCCGTTTCCCTCATCGCCTTGAGCCTTGGGGCATCCCTCTCATTACCCGTATTTGCTGCCGATGAAGGCAAGGTGGTGATCGCCCACCGTGGTGCTTCCGGCTACCTGCCCGAGCATACCCTGGAGTCCAAGGCGCTGGCCTATGGCATGGGGGCCGACTATCTGGAGCAGGATCTGGTGATGACCAAGGATGACCAGTTGGTGGTAATGCACGATCACTTCCTCGATGGCATCACCGATGTGGCCGAACGTTTCCCCGGTCGTGCCCGTCCGGACGGCCGTTACTATGTGGTGGATTTCACCCTGGCCGAGGTGCGCTCCCTGCGTATGACCGAGCCGTTCCAACTGGTGGATGGCAAGCAGGTGCCGGTCTATCCGGCCCGCTTCCCGCTCTGGAAGTCGGACTTCAAGATCCACACCTTCCAGCAGGAGATCGAGATGATCCAGGGGCTCAACAAAAGCACCGGCAAGAACATCGGCATCTATCCCGAAATCAAGGCCCCCTGGTTGTTCCGTCACGAGGGCAAGGATATTTCCAAGGCGGTGCTGAAGGTGCTCAAGGAGTACGGCTACACAGGGAAGGATGACAAGGTCTATCTGCAGTGCTTCGATGCCGATGAACTCAAGCGCATCAACAGTGAGCTGATGCCTGCCATGGGCATGGATCTGAAACTGGTGCAGCTAATGGCCGAGACCGACTGGAACGAGACTATGGTCTATGACGCCAAGGGCAAGGCGACCCCCTACAACTACGACTGGATGTTCAAGCCGGGTGCCATGAAAACCATCGCCAGCTATGCCGAAGGGATAGGCCCCTGGAAGCCAATGATCGTTACCGAACCGGGCACTTTGGGCAAACCGGTCTTCACCGGCATGGTAAAAGAGGCCCACGCGGCGGGTCTGAAAGTTCACCCCTATACCTTCCGTCAGGATGAGGGGCAGATCCCGGCCTATGCCAGGGACTTCACCGACCTGCTCAATATTTTCCTTTATCAGGCCGATGTGGACGGGGTGTTCAGTGACTTCCCCGACAAGGCGGTGGCCGTCATCAAGGCCCATGAAGGGGCGGCTAAATAACCGCCAGGCGCCATTTGAATGCAAAGCGAGGCCCATGGGTCTCGCTTTTGTCTTTCATACCGGTTATTGAAGTGTGCGCCTTGTCAGAAAATAGCCAGATCACGTCATGGTGTGCCGGATCTGCATCATTTTACGCACTTTTTACGTAGCAGACCGCTGGCATGAAATCGGCAGAGCGGTTAGTCTAGCGGCGTTGAAGCAACCCCAAGAGGTACAGATGAAAACCGTATTGCGTTTTAGCCTGCTGGGCGCCTTGTTGTTGGGTGGCCATGCCTTCGCCGCCGAGCCGAAAAAATTTGATATCAGCATGTTCCCAGCCGCTGACGTGAATCAGGAACGTGTGGTGATCCGCCTGCCTGAAGTCGAGAAAGAAGCCGACATGATGGTCGAGCTGCAGGTTGGCAAAAAGATGATGGTTGATTGCAACGTCCCCCGTTTTGCGGGCAACCTTGAACAGCACAGCGTGAAAGGCTGGGGCTACAACTACCTGAAACTGGGTAAGATCTCTGATCCCATCAGCACCCTGATGATGTGCCCGGAAAATCAGCAGAAAGAGACCTTCGTCCAGATTTATGGTCAGGGTTTCTTTGTGAACTACAACTCCAAACTGCCGTTCGTGATCTATGTGCCGCAGGAGTATGACGTGCGTTACCGTTTGTGGCGTGCCGACAACCTGGCACAACCGGCCATGATTGAATAAGTGCAGGTGAACCTGAAATGACATTGGCATCGTTGATGTGATAAATAAAGCGCCGTATGGCGCTTTATTTATACCTGAAAATCCAGAAAGTGGCCGTGTCGGATGGCGATGAACTTACATAAGCCTGTTATTTATCAACGATTTTTGTGTGTTCTGCCACAAAATCGGCGCAAGCTATGGGGCAAATGGACTTCGATAAAAGATATTTATTAATATAGTGAGAAAATTGATTTTGCACTCGGCGATGGCCTGATGATACTTGCCCGCAAAGGTCAAACTAACCAGAAAAAGAGCACTATGAGCTTCGAATCAGACAAGCGTTTCAATGACTTCAAACATTTTCCCCGTGGCCTGCGTCGCAGTGGTGAATTCACTGTGGCCGAAGCGGACAGTCTGGAAAAATATGGTTCAGCCATGCTGGCACTCTATCAGGGCACGCAGATCGCCCGTGACGATGTCGAGACGGCTTTCGTCGAGCAGGTCAAATCCGGCGCAGCAGGCACTAATCCCCACGCCAAGGTATGGTTCAAATACCTCAAGGTGATCGGTCCCAAGCGGGTGCATCGCCTCTGTACCGTGGTCGGCGGTGCCAACGAAGAGAGCAGTGGCGGCGCCAGTTTTGATGTCGGTGGCGGCAGTGGCAGTGGCAGTGGCCGCAGCAGTGACGAGTCCATGGATTAATGGATACCGAGCTGCTTCGGACTTTTATCGAGGTCAGCAAGACCCGGCACTTTGGCAGGGCGGCAGAAAATCTCTACCTGACCCAGTCGGCGGTCAGTTTCAGGATCCGCCAGCTCGAGCAGCAATTGGGTGTCAGTCTGTTTGCCCGTCATCGCAACAACATTCGCCTGACCGCTTCCGGCGAGCGTTTGTTGCCTTATGCGGATGCCATCTTGCACACCCTTGGCCGTGCCAAGCAGGATGTGGCGCTCTCGCCAGGGTTCAGCCAGCAGTTGGCCATCGGTGCTCCCGCGGTGTTCTGGGAGCTCGATTTCAACGACTGGCTCAATCACATCTATGCGCTGGCGCCCGGGTTGGCGGTGCGGCTAGAGACAGCCTCTCGCGAACACCTCTGCCGCCAGTTGCTGGAGCGCTCCCTCGATCTGGCCCTGCTCTCCGAGCCCACCAAAATTGACGAGATTGCCCTGCATCCTATTGGTGAGCTGGTGTTCGAGCTGGTGAGCCGTGATCCGGCCGCCACTGCCGATAACCTGATGCAGATGCCTCATATCCACCTCGATTGGGGCACCAGCTTCGAGCCACAGCCGAGTCGCCTGCAGAGTCTGCAAAAGACCCCAGTGCTGCACTCCAGCTCCGCCAGCATGGCATTGCAGTTCGTGCTGGCCAACGGTGGCGCCGCCTATCTGCCCCGGCGGATGGTCAGTCCCTTCCTCGAACAGGGGGCGCTTCATCTGGTTGAGGGTGGCCACGCCTTGAGTCGTCCGCTCTATCTCGCCTATCTGGAAAAATCCGATCGGCGGGAGCTGATTGATCAGTTGCTGACTCTGCCACTGGGTTGGCACGATGCCGAGCTGCGGCTCAATATCGAGTAAGCGTCGCACCGTTATCAAACAAGAGCCCACCACCATGGTGGGCTCTTCTGTTAGGAAACAATTGCAGGGAGCAAGGTCACGTAATTGGCGCGGAAGGCTTGGCGTCATCAGCGGGTAACGGTACCTTTTCAGGCTGTTTATCCGATTGGCTGTTTACAGGGATGGATTGCAATTGATCGACTTTAGTCACCCCGAATGGCGGGCGTTGGCGCAGCAGTTGCTGGAACACGCGCCAGCAGTGATCCGCGGCCGTCAGTGGCAGCCGCTGGTGGGCTTGCTCAGGGACAACCAGCTGCTGCTGGCGGTGGGCCAGCATCGCTATGAGCTGACCCCGGCCGGTCGGCGCTATCTCACCCGCGAGCTGATGCTGGCCGAGATAGCCATCGCCCCCCCTGAGCCCGAGGAGTGGCTGCATGCTCAGGGCTGGCAGCTAGGGGAGCAGGTTAACGAGCGGGTGCTGGCTGCGCTCTATCGCAAGTCAGAGGTGAACTTCTCCCCCAATGAGCAGATCGACTTTGAGGATAAAGGTATTCGGCTCTGTGCCGATCAGCTGTTGCGCTTGCGCGCCGCCCAGCCGTTCAGCCTCTTTTTCAGCGGCGGCACCCTGATCGATGCTGCCCCCTGGCTGCAGGCGCTTGGGGAGGTGGCCCTGCCGGAACGCACTCTGGCGGGCCTTGGCAAGATCCTGTGGGGGGAGGGGAATATCGAGCGGGTGATCACCACCGACAGCGTCGGCGCCTTTGCCGAGCTGCCCGTTGATGCCGGCACCTTGCTGGTGTGGGCCCCGCCATCGGCCCCCCTTGCCCTGCAACAGGTGGTGGCGGCTTTGCCGCCCAATGTGCTGTGGAGTCATCTCACCGCCCTCGACCCTGCCGGGGTGGATCGACTGCAGGCGCTGGCCCAGCGGCTCGGCCGCCCGGCCAGCTGGTGGTTGCCCCGTGATCTGGCACCTATCCTCAGCGCGTATGCCCAACCCTTGACGGATCCTCGGCCTTGGGAACCGAGCCGGATCCCCAAGTCATTGTTAGCAGTTTGTAGCGGTTTGGTTGAGTCCAATGGTGGCTTGTCGGCCGAGGTGTGCGCATTGGCGCCAGCCTGGCATGCAGTTGGTTGAAATTGGCCTGTAAGCGAGCCAAAAAGCGGTTTTCCCCCATTGAACGCGATGATATAAAGAGTTGACGAAGCGCTTGCCATTGGCCGAATCGTGCTTCGCTTGCCAACATGTTCAGTCATCCAACGCACTCAACGGAATACAGGGAATACCATGTTTGAAAAGGTTGTTGCCGCCCCAGCGGATCCGATCCTGGGCCTGACCGAAGCCTTCCGCGCTGACTCTCGCAGCCACAAGATCAATCTGGGGGTCGGGATCTACAAGGATGAGACCGGTGCCACCCCAATCCTTCACTGTGTCAAGAAAGCCGAGCAGAAGCTGCTGACTGACGAGAAGACCAAGAATTACCTCGGTATTGAAGGCAATATCGAATATGGCCGCATCGTGCAGCAACTGCTGTTCGGCCGTGACGCGGCACTGGTTGCCAGCGGTCGTGCCAAAACAGCTCAAGCGCCGGGCGGCACCGGCGCCCTGCGTATCGCCGCCGAATTCGTGGTACGCAATGGTCTGGCCAAGACCATCTGGATCTCCGATCCCACTTGGGCCAACCACGTCAGCGTATTCCAGGCCGCAGGTCTGACCGTCAAGTGGTACAAGTACTACGATGCGGCCACCAAGGCGCTCGACTTCGCCGCCATGCAGGCCTCGCTGGCTGAAGTGCAGCCGGGTGAGCTGGTGCTGCTGCACGGCTGCTGCCACAACCCGACCGGTATTGACCCCACCAGCGATCAGTGGCGCGCACTGGCCAAGCAGAGTGCTGCCGCTGGCTGGCTGCCGCTGTTTGACTTTGCCTATCAGGGTTTTGCCCGTGGTATCGAAGAGGATGCCGAAGGTCTGCGGATCTTCGCCGAGTGCCATGACGAGCTGCTGGTGGCGAGCTCTTTCTCCAAGAACTTCGGCCTCTACAACGAACGGGTCGGTGCCTTCACTCTGGTGAGCGCGACCAAAGAGATCGCCGACGTGGCCTTCACTCAGGTCAAGACCGTTATCCGTGCCAACTACTCCAACCCGCCGTCACACGGTGCCGCTGTGGTCACCGCCGTGGTGAGCGATCCGGCTCTCTATGCCGAATGGGTAGAAGAGGTGGCCGCGATGCGGGTGCGTATTCGCGAGATGCGTGAGCTACTGGTAGAGAAGCTGGCAGCCCTCGGTGTGAGCCAGGATTTCAGCTTTATCCGCGAGCAGAACGGTATGTTCTCCTTCTCTGGTCTCTCCAAGGATCAGGTTGCGCGCCTCAACAGCGAGTTTGCCATCTACATCGTCGGTTCCGGCCGGATCAGCGTGGCCGGTATTACTCGCGCCAATATCGATCCCCTGTGCGAGGCGATCGCCAAGGTGCTGTAACCGCATTGCCTTGTGCTTTGGCACTATGCGGCTCTTTGCGGCACTATGCCATGAACAAGCCCGTCACCTTGGTGACGGGCTTTTTTGATCGCCAAGAGCTGATCGCCAAACAATGGGAAGGATGACTCAGTGGTGGCGGGCGCCTTGCCACAGTTTGCGCAACTGCAGTAGCAGAGCGGTCAGGGCGCCGCCGCTCAGGGCGGTCAACACCGCCAGCAGCAGGCTGCCGAGCAGGAATGGAGGCACCAGGGTCACCGCCTCCTGCTCCAGCCAGTGGAGGGTCCAGCTAAGGTGGAAAGGCTCCGGCGTCTGGTGCAGCACCAGACAACCGGTGCGATAGGCATAGAGATACATAAACGGCAAAGTCAGCGGATTGTTGAACCAGACCGCCAGCAGGGCCAGCGGCAGGTTGAGGCTGAATGCCAGCGCCAGTCCGACGGCGATGAGCGAATGCATCGGGATGGGGATCCAGCAGGCGAAAATCCCGGCCGCTACCGCGCCACTGAGCGCTCGGGAGCCCCCTTGCCACAGCGCGGGTGCCAGCAACCGCTCACCAAACAACGCAAACCATTTTTGCTGGCGCAGGGTGTCGGGGTCTATTTTGAAGCGGGCAAACCAACGACTCAGCATGCGCGGGCCATCTTGCGCTTTTGCCACTGGCGCACCGTGCTGATCCGCCAGAAGGTGCGGATCAGGGTGTAGCCGATGAGGGAACTCAGCAGGGCCAGGATCAGCGATCCCATCAACAGCGGCGGTGCTATCGTCCCCAGCACCGAGACCAGCCAATCCCAGGTGAACTCAATCTCGATCTGCTGCGCTGAATGTCCCAGCAGCTGGCAACCGACCAGATAGGCGCCGTAGAGCAGGGGCGGCATGGTGAAGGGGTTGGAGAGCCAGACCAGCGCCACTGACAGTGGTAAGTTGACCCGAAACAGGATGGCACCCCCGGCGGCCAGCAACATCTGGCAGGGCAGTGGCACCCAGGCCATGAAAAGGCCCACGGCAAATGCCCCTGCGGCAGAGCGTCGATTGAGATGCCAGAGATTGGCGTCGAGCAGCAGTTTACCGAACAGTCGCAAGTGCTTGTGTTCTTTCAGGGTTTGTTGATCGGGCATCCAGCGTTTTATGAGTCGTTTGGGCATATTGAAACCTTGCTAAATACTTATCCCATGGATCTGCGTCTATTGTCGTTTGCCCTGGGGGCAAGCTCCTCACTGCTCTGGCCATGGTTACCTTCACTCGCATGGGGGGGCCTGTTGCTGTCCCTGCTGGTTCCCCTTGCATATTACCGCGCCTGGCGGCTGCTGTTTCTCCTGCTTGGTATCCTCTGGATGCAAGCCAACCTTGCCTATCGGCTGACGTGGTTGAACCAGCTTGGAGAGCAAACAAGCCACATCATAACCGCGCAGCTGCAAAGTGCAGAGCCCGAGGGGGATAAATTTGTCCGGCTGCTGCTGCAGGTGAGCACCCTCGACGAACAACCGCTGACACCTGAGCCCCTGATCCGGGTCAATGCTTATCAGGCACTGCCAGCCATGACAGTGGGCAGCCGGATCACCCTGGTCACCTCGCTGAAACCGGCCCACGGTCTTGCCAACGAGGCGGGGCTGGATGGGCGGCGTCTGCTGCTGGGCAAGGGGATCACAGCGACCGGCAATCTGCGCCGGATGATCGCCATTGAGCCAGTGGCCGCGGGCTGGCGTGAACGCTGGTTGGGATCGGCGACCGAGAGTTGGCGCTCGCTTAACCATGCGCCCTTGCTGGCGGCCCTCACCTTTGGCGAACAGAGTGGTATCACGGATGCCCAGTGGGAGCTGTTTCGTGGCAGCGGTCTGACTCATATCATCGCTATTTCAGGGCAACACATTGCGATGGTGGCGGTGCTCGGGTGGTGGCTGGGGCGCTTGTTTGGCCTGCGTGGCGCCATTGTCACGTCTCTGCTGTTTGCCGCCGTCTATAGCGCACTGGCAGGATTTGCGGTGGCCACTGAGCGGGCCTTGATCATGGTGCTGGTGTGGAGTGTGCTGCGCTGGAGCCGGCGGGAGTGGCCTACCTATCGCATCTGGTTGTGGGCCTTTGTGGTGCTGACCCTCTGGGATCCCTTCGCCCTCTATTCGGCCGGGTTCTGGCTCTCGTTTCTGGCGGTGGCTATTTTGCTGCTGGTGGGATATTTCCACCACAAGCCCGGGCTGTGGCAGATCCAGCTCTGGTTGCTGCTCGGCCTGTTGCCACTGCAGTTGGCGCTATTTGAGGGGATAGCGCCGTTGGCCATGGTGATCAACCTGCTGGCGGTGCCGCTCTTTTGTATTGCCATCATACCGCTGGCGTTGATTGGGGTGCTGCTGGCACCGCTCTCGACCTCACTTGCTTATGGCCTGTTCTGGTTGGCGGATCTGGGGCTGGGGTGGGTGCTGGCCACCTTGAGCTGGCTGGCCGGGCAGTTGCAACTGTGGTGGCCACTGCCCGGCTGGTGGCTGCCGCTCTGTGCCCTGCTGTTGCTGCTCTGGTTCGGTTGGCAGTGGCGCCCCGCACGCTGGCTGTGGTTGCCGGGCGCCCTTGCGCTGGTGTTGGCGTGCTGGCCTGCACCGACCCGCTGGCAACTGCGGGTGCTGGATGTAGGGCAGGGGCTGGCGGTGCTGATCAGCAAGGGCGATCGCGCCATCCTCTATGACACCGGTGATCGCTATCCCGGGGGCTACAACATGGCGGATGCGGTGATCTTGCCCCAGTTGAGCCGTCTGGGCATCAGAGTGATCGATCGTCTCATCATCAGCCACAAAGATCGGGATCATGCCGGTAATCGCAGGCGGCTGCTCAGCGCCATGCCGGTGCGCCATGAGACCTCATCTTATCCCTTCAGCGAGGGAACCACCCTCTGCCAGCGGGGTCAGCAGTGGCACTGGCAGGGGCTCGCGTTTGCGGTGCTCTGGCCCGAACACCCCGGCGGTGGGCGTAACAACGATGGCTGCGTGGTACGGATCAGCGATGGCGAGCGCAGCATATTGCTGAGCGCCGATATCGAACGGCAGGCCGAGCAGCGACTGGTGGCGCTGGAGGGGGAGGGTTTGGCCAGCACCTTGCTGGTGAGCCCCCATCATGGCAGCCGCAGCTCTTCCACCCCACCGTTTGTGGCGGCGGTGGGGGCGCAGGATGTTATCCATAGCGCCGGTTTCAGGAACCAGTGGAACTTTCCCCGTCCTGAGGTGGTGGCTCGTTATCAGGATGCTCGCCAGTGGATCACCGGTCAGCAGGGGGCGATATTGGTTGAACCAATAGCCGAAGGCTTGCGTGTCACGGCCGAGCGTGATGGTGGCCCCTGGTATCGGCGCAGTGGCGACTGGTGGCGACCGAAGCGGTGGTTTGACCAATAAATAGTCACTTTCGGTGTGGATGGCGGTCATATCCAAGGCGGCACTTGGTGGAAACCCAAGCTTTGGCTAGAATGGCGCGTCATTTCCATTACTAACGGCTATTCATGCAACAAGAAACCTCACAAGAGAGCTGGCCAGTATTCAAACGCCTGCTCGGCTATGTCCGGGACCGCAAGCTGGGCCTGGTTGGTGGCATCATCGGGATGCTGGGCTACGCCGCCGTGGATACCACCTTCGTCTACTCCATCAAACCGTTGATCGATCAGGGCCTCAATGGCAATGACAGCAGCGTCTTGAAATGGATGCCTTTCTTCGTTCTCGGCATTGTGGCCCTGCGCGGTTGTGCCGCTTTCCTCTCCAACTATTGCATGGCCTGGGTCGGCAACCATGTGGTGATGCGGCTGCAGCAGCAGGTTTTTAGCCACCTGATGGCGATGCCCATGAGCTTCTTTGACCGCCAGAATACCGGCAACTTGCTCTCCAAAGTGACCTATGACGCGGGCCAGGTATCCTCTGCTGCCAGCTCAACTCTGGTGTCGCTGGTGCGAGAGGGTGCCACAGTGGTGGGTCTGCTGGGGCTGATGTTCTGGCACTCTTGGCAGTTGTCCGTGATCTTCCTGGTGGTGGGCCCTGTGGTGGGGATCCTGATTGGCCTGATCAGCCGACGCTTTCGCCAGATCAGCCGCCATATTCAGCAAGCGGTGGGAGACATCACTACCTCCACCGAGCAGATGCTGAAAGGTCATAAAGAGGTGCTGATGTTTGGTGGCCAGCAGGTGGAAGACAAGCGCTTCTTCACGGTCAGCAACCGGATGCGTCAGCAGACCATGAAGATGGTCGCGGCCGATGCTATCGGCAGTCCTATCGTCCAGATGGTGGCCTCGGTCGCGCTGGCGACATTCCTCTATGTGGCGACCATCGACAGCGTCAAGGCGACCCTGACCGCCGGTACCTTTACCGTCATGGTCACCTCCATGATGATGCTGCTCAAGCCGCTGAAAAGTCTGACTGACGTCAATAACCAGTTCCAGCGCGGTATCACCGCCTGTCAGAGCCTGTTCGGCCTGCTCGATTCCACTCCGGAAGAAGATTCAGGGACCCGTACTCTGGCGCGCGCCCGTGGCGAAATCGAGTTTCGCAACGTCACCTTTAGCTACCCGACCAAAGAGACACCGGCGCTGCACAATGTCAGCTTCAAGGTCGAGGCGGGTAAATCGGTGGCGCTGGTGGGCCGCTCCGGCTCCGGCAAGAGCACCATCGCCAGCCTGTTGACCCGTTTCTACGATATCGAGCAGGGCGAGATCTTGCTCGATGGCATCAACATCCGCGAATACAAGTTGAGCGAGCTGCGCAAGCAGTACGCGCTGGTCTCCCAGCATGTGCACCTGTTCAACGACTCGGTGGCCAATAACATTGCCTATGCCGCCGAAGAGCGCTACAGCCTGGACGAGATCCAGCAGGCTGCCCGCATTGCACATGCCGATGAGTTTGTCCGCAAGATGCCGGAAGGTTACGACACCGTGGTGGGCGAGAACGGGGCATCGCTGTCTGGTGGCCAGCGCCAGCGTATCGCCATCGCCCGCGCCCTGCTGCGCGATGCACCTGTGCTGCTGCTTGATGAGGCGACCTCTGCCCTCGATACCGAGTCAGAGCGCCACATTCAGGCTGCCATCGACGAGCTGTGCAAGGCGCGCACCTCGCTGATGATCGCCCACCGTCTCTCTACCATCGAGAAGGCGGACGAGATCCTGGTGATCGACGAGGGTCATATTGTTGAGCGCGGCAACCATGAAACCTTGATGGCCATGCAGGGCACCTATGCCCAGCTGCGGGCCATCCAGTTTGGGAGCGCTTCACTGGGAACCAAGGCCTAATGCTGCAACAGCTCTGGTACGGCAAAAGTGGCTGGCGCTGGTTGCTGGTCCCCTTTGCCCTGCTGTT
The DNA here is from genome assembly GCF_000820145.1 of Aeromonas sobria. Taxonomy (GTDB): domain Bacteria; phylum Pseudomonadota; class Gammaproteobacteria; order Enterobacterales; family Aeromonadaceae; genus Aeromonas; species Aeromonas sobria. The sequence continues at coordinate 250,723 of NZ_CDBW01000006.1, forward strand.
CGCCATCATCAGCGGCACCCGCCGCTACGCCTATCGCCACGGCTGGCGCAAGGGGTATCGTTCCTCCTTGCCGGTGATAGTGGTGGGCAATATTTCGGTGGGTGGCAACGGCAAGACCCCGGTAGTGGTCTGGCTGGTGGAGCAACTGCAAGTACGCGGTTTTCGTCCCGGGGTGGTGAGTCGGGGTTATGGTGGCAAGGCGCCCCATTACCCTTATCGGCTGGATGAGACCAGCACCACGGCGCAGGCGGGAGATGAGCCCGTGTTGATCGCCCGACGTTGCGGTTGCCCGGTGGTGGTCGCACCGAAACGGGCCGATGCGGTACGGCTGCTGGAGCAGAGTGGTGAGGTGGATATCATCATCACCGACGACGGCCTGCAGCACTATGCGCTGGCCCGGGACATCGAGCTGGTGGTGGTGGATGGCGCCCGGCGCTTTGGCAATGCCTGCCTGCTGCCGATGGGGCCACTGCGTGAGCCGGTCACCCGTTTAAAGCGGGTTGACGCCATCATCTGCAACGGTGGCGAGCCGGGCAAGGGTGAGTACCCCATGCAACTGGTGGCCGATGCTCCGCGCCGGGTGCGCGACGATGCACCGCTGGCGGTGCCACTGTCAGGCACGGTCGATGCACTGGCAGGTATTGGTCATCCCCCCCGTTTCTTTGCCACGCTGGAGGGATTGGGCTACGCACTGGATCAGCAGGTCGCTTATGGGGATCACCACCCCTTCGATCGCACCGAGCTGGTGGGTCGCTTTGCCGCCAAGCCGCTGCTGATGACCGAAAAGGATGCGGTCAAATGTCGCTCGTTTGCCCTCGATAACTGGTGGTATCTGCCGGTCAGCGCCCAATTGCCGGCCCCCCTGCTCGATACCCTGTTGCAGAAATTGAAATTGGTGAAAGCACCCAATGCGGGTGCCGGGATATAACATATCGGATTGCTCGACATCATAGCTGGCCGGGTTGTGTGGCTGGCTCGACATCGTTGAAGGAGTATCGTTTTGGCATTAGATATCAAGTTGCTCGACATCATCGCCTGCCCGGTCTGCAAGGGTAAGTTGCACTACAACAAAGCCGTTCATGAGCTGGTTTGCCGCTTCGACAAGCTGGCCTATCCGCTGGAAGAGGGGATCCCGGTGCTGTTGGAAAACCGCGCCCGCCTGCTCAATAGCGATGAGCTGCCATCATGAGTTTCGTGGTCGTCATTCCAGCCCGCTATGCGTCAACCCGTTTGCCGGGCAAGCCGCTGGCGGATATCCATGGCAAGCCTATGGTGCAGCATGTAGTTGAAAAAGCGCTGCAATCTGGTGCCGACCGGGTGATTGTCGCCACCGATGATCAGCGGGTCGCGCAGGCGTTGGCGGCGACCGGTGTCGAGGTGTGCATGACCTCACCGGATCACCAGTCCGGCACCGAGCGTCTGGCCGAAGTATGCCGTCACTACGGCTTTGCTGCCGATACCATCATCGTCAACGTGCAGGGGGATGAACCGCTTATTCCGCCCGCCATCATTCGTCAGGTGGCCGACAATCTGGCTGCTGCCACGGCGCCGATGGCCACCTTGTCTGTGCCGATCAAGGATGCCGAAGAGGCGTTCAATCCCAATGCGGTCAAGGTAGTGACTGACAAGGATGGCTACGCCCTCTATTTCAGCCGCGCCAGCATTCCCTGGGATCGGGACCGATTTGCCAAGAGTCACGAGCAGATTGGCGGCCACTATCAGCGCCACATCGGCATCTACGCCTATCGCGCCGGATTCATCCAGCGTTATGTGGACTGGACACCGAGTGTGTTGGAGCAGGTCGAGGCGCTGGAGCAGCTGCGGGTGCTCTGGTATGGCGAGAAGATCCACGTCGCCCAGGCCCTTGAAGCCCCGCCGGTCGGGGTAGATACCCAGGCCGATCTGGAGAAGGTACGCGCATTGTTGGCCAAGTGATGGCAACGACGTGCAGATAAGGAACAACGGTGTCGCCAGACACCGTTTTTTGTTTTTAATATTTATATAATTATTTGATTTTAAACATCAATAACGGGTTTTCTCAAACTTTTGGCGGACATGGTTTGCCAATGCGACGAGTTTGGTTATGATGCAAGACGCCCTGTTAACCCTAACCGGGCGGCAAAAACGAGATAAAAACGGGGTGTTTGGGTGATAAATGTATTCCTGGTCGATGATCATGAGCTGGTGCGTACAGGGATAAGACGCATTCTTGAAGACGTGCGCGGGATCAAGGTGGTGGGCGAGGCACAGAGCGGGGAAACCGCCGTTGCATTTTGTCGCCAACACCATCCGGATGTGATCCTGATGGACATGAACATGCCGGGCATTGGTGGTCTGGAGGCGACCCGCAAAATTCTGCGGATCCGCCCCGATGTACGCATCATTGTGCTGACCATTCACTGCGAAAATCCGTTCCCTACCAAGGTGATGCAGGCGGGTGCTGCGGGTTACCTGACCAAGGGCGCGGCTCCTGACGAGATGATCCAGGCGATCCGGCTGGTGCACTCCGGTCAGCGTTACATCTCCCCGGAGATCGCCCAGCAGATGGCCCTGAGCCAGTTTGCCTCGGCGGATGAGAATCCCTTCAAGTCCCTCTCCGAGCGCGAGCTGCAGATCATGATGATGATCACCAAGGGACAGAAGGTGACCGATATCTCCGAGCAGCTCAACCTGAGCCCGAAGACGGTCAACAGCTACCGCTATCGCCTGTTCAGCAAGCTGGACATCAGCGGTGACGTGGAGCTGACTCATCTGGCCATTCGCTATGGCATGCTGGATGCCGACACCCTCTAACCGGGTGGAGTGAGGTCTCAAAGGCGGCGGGTGCCGCCTTTTTGCTTTTCTGCCCCTTTGCTTTTCAGGCTGCAGGGGCAGTATGCTCTGCCCGTCTTTTTGCCTTTGTGTGAGCCGAGTAGCTGATGACCCTCTCTCCCGATCCCCTCTTCGACAGCAAAGCGTTTCTGAGCGCCGTGACCCATCAGAGTGGCGTCTACCGCATGTATGACAGCGGTGGCACCGTTATCTATGTGGGCAAGGCCAAGGATCTGAAAAAGCGGCTTGCCTCCTACTTTCGTACCAACGTCGACAGCATCAAGACCCGTACCCTGGTGCGCCAGATCGCCGATATCCAGGTCACCGTCACCCATACCGAGACCGAGGCGCTGATCCTCGAGCACAACCTGATCAAGCAGTACCAGCCCCGCTACAACGTGCTGCTGCGGGATGATAAATCCTACCCCTGGATCATCATCACCGCGCATCTGCATCCGCGCATCGGCGTCCATCGTGGGGCCCGCAAGGTGAAGGGGGAGTATTTCGGCCCGTATCCTTCCGGCGGCGCGGTGCGCGAGAGCCTGCACCTGATGCAGAAGATCTTTCCGGTGCGCCAGTGCGAGGATGCGGTCTACGCCAACCGCAGCCGTCCCTGCCTGCTCTATCAGCTCAAGCGCTGCGCCGGCCCCTGCGTGGCAGGGCTGGTGAGTGAAGCTGAATATGCCCAGCAGGTGGAGTTGGCCAAGCTGTTTCTGGCGGGCAAGAACCAGCAGGTGATTGGCGAGTTGGTGGGCAAGATGGAGTCCGCCAGCGGCGATCTGCGCTTTGAAGAGGCGGCCCGCTATCGGGATCAGATCCAGGCGCTACGCCGCGTCACCGAGCAGCAGTCGGTGAGCGGCAACGTGCTGGACGAGCTGGATGTGGTGGGTGTCGCCTTCGAGCAAGGGGCCGCCTGCATCCACGTACTGTTTATCCGGCAGGGCAAGGTGCTCGGTTCGCGCAGCTACTTCCCGAAAGTGCCGGCCGATACTCCGCAGGACGAGGTGGTGCAATCCTTCTTGCTGCAGTTCTATTTGTCGGGGCAGGGGGGTCGGCAGATCCCCAGTGAAGTGCTGCTCGATGTAGCCCTCGAGGATGAGAGCGTCATCGCCGAGACCCTGAGCCAGACCGCTGGCTACAAGGTGCGGGTGGTCAGCCGCACCCGCGCTGAGCGGGCTCGTTTTATCAAGCTCGCCTCCATCAACGCCGAGACCGCGCTGCGCTCCCGTCTGGCCCACAAGAGCACCCTCATCGCCCGCTACGACCAGCTGGAGGAGCTGTTGGAGCTGGAGCGTCCCATCGCCCGCATGGAGTGTTTCGATATCTCCCACACCATGGGGGAGCGCACGGTGGCCTCTTGCGTGGTGTTCAACCGCGAGGGGCCGCTCAGCTCCGAGTATCGTCGTTTCAATATCGACGGCATCACCGGTGGCGATGACTACGCGGCCATGGAGCAGGTGCTGGAGCGCCGTTTTGGCAAGCTGCAGGAGCCGGATAAGGTGCCGGACGTGCTGTTTATCGATGGCGGCCTTGGCCAATTGCGCCGCGCCGAAGAGATCCTGGCGCGCCAGCTGGAATTCCTGGGTGGCAAATACCCGCTGTTGGTAGGGATCGCCAAGGGGGTGACCCGCAAGGCGGGACTGGAGACGCTGATCATGGGGGAGAGCCACGAAGAGCTGCACTTGCCGGCAGATATGCCCGCTTTGCACCTTATTCAGCATATTCGCGATGAATCCCACCGTTTTGCCATTACCGGTCACCGGGCGCGGCGTGCCAAGGCCCGCACCAGCAGCAGTCTGGAGGATATCCCCGGGGTAGGCCCGAAGCGGCGTCAGGCGCTGCTCAAATACCTTGGCGGCCTGCAGGAGGTGAAAAAGGCGAGCGTGGACGAGTTGGCCAAGGTGCCCGGTATCAGTCAGGAGCTGGCTCAGACCATCCACGATGGCTTGCACAGTGCCTGACCCTCTGTTGGCCCCTCGTTGGCGCCAGAGGAGATCGCTAACTCCTTGATGCACAAGAGCCGTGACGCGGGGGGGCCGTAAATGCCATAATGGCCCCGCATCTTGAGAAGATTGATGGATTAACAAGACCGAGACGAGCGCCAGTGCGATTGCATCGCAAATCGGCTTTGGCGCACTGTGTAGCGACGTACAAGAAGTGGCTGAAAATAATGACAAACATACCTAACCTGTTGACGTTTTTCCGGATTTTGCTCATTCCCGTCTTCGTCATCCTGTTTTATCTGCCTTATCAGTGGTCCTATCTGGCGGCCGCCCTCGTCTTTATCTTGGCCGCTGCCACCGACTGGTTTGATGGCTACCTTGCACGCAAGCTGAACCAGTCCACCGCCTTTGGTGCCTTCCTTGACCCGGTTGCTGACAAGATCATGGTCGCCGCCGCGCTGGTGGTCATCGTCGAACACTACAACACCATCTGGGTCACCATCCCCGCCATGACCATGATTGGCCGCGAGATCATCATCTCTGCCCTGCGCGAATGGATGGCCGAGCTGGGCAAACGCTCCTCGGTGGCGGTCAGCTGGATTGGCAAGTGGAAGACCATGATCCAGATGGTGTCGCTCACCGGCCTTATCTGGCAATACAATGTCTGGATGGTGTGGCTCGCCTATGTGATGCTCTATGTCGCCACCGTGCTCACTTTCTGGTCGATGTTCCAGTACATGAAGGCCGCCTGGGGCGATTTGACCCACCACGCCAAGCTGTGAGTCACCGGTGCCACAAGGTGAGGTTTCCGCTGATTTGAAGCAGGAAACGGCCAAAGGCGCTAAAACTGTTCAAAAAGGGCAAAAAATGCCCGAACGATCAGGTAATTAAATATTTCTGGTTGACTGGGCGAGGAACATCGCTAGAATGCGTCCTCGTAGTCAGGCAGTCAGCCAGACCAATGCGGGAATAGCTCAGTTGGTAGAGCACGACCTTGCCAAGGTCGGGGTCGCGAGTTCGAGTCTCGTTTCCCGCTCCAAATTCAGACAATAGAGAGCCAACTCTCTTTTGCATGGCGCGTTAGCAAAGCGGTTATGCAGCGGATTGCAAATCCGTTTAGTCCGGTTCGACTCCGGAACGTGCCTCCATATTGACAAGCCCGCCACGCGGACTTGATACCGATTGCGGTGCCCGAGTGGTGAAATCGGTAGACACAAGGGATTTAAAATCCCTCGACGTTCGCGTCGTGCCGGTTCGATTCCGGCCTCGGGCACCAGTTATTAAGTAAAGCAATCAAAGAGTTACAAAGGCCACTAGAGATAGTGGCCTTTTTCTTTTTCCTCAGAGTCCACATTTGATCCACACAGGTTTAGTCCGGTAGAGCCTCCGGCTTTTACTTGCCAGCTCAGTATCAGGCTTGCCCAGCCCATGACTCAGTGAAATACAGGTCAAGTACCAGGGATACCGCGGTCAGTTTGAATTCTTCCTTGTCACGTTGCAGCTTGCTCATAATACCCCCTGAATGACCTCAGTTTTAGGCTCTTGAGGTGTCTGGGAAAGTGGGGCGATTCACGTCGATATCTTGGGCGTTTTTATCCCAATAGTGACAGATGGATTCGGTCTGTTAGAAAGGGCGAGATCGTTCAGATCTCGCCCTTGTTTATCAATAGACCCGTCATCTCTGTCTTATCGGGTCAGGATCCCTGCTCCGGGCGGGCGTCCGGGATCAGCGGATCGACTTTGCGGCGGCGCAGCAGGCGTACCAGCGGGGGCAGGATGATCACTGCAATGGCCAGTACTAGCAGGGTCTGGCTGATGCCGCTGCTCCACAGGATGGCGGTGTCACCATTGCTGATAGAGAGGGCGCGGCGCAGGTTCTGCTCCAGCATTTCACCTAGCACAAAGCCCAGAATGAGCGGTGACATGGGGAAGTGCATCTTGCGCAGCAGGTAGCCAAAGACCCCGAGGCCCACCATCAGCAGCAGGTCGAAGGTGGTGCTGTGCACTGCATAGACCCCCACTGCCGAGACACTGGCGATGGCGGGCACCAAAAACCAGAGTGGGATGGAGAGCATGCGGGTGAAAATGCCCACCATGGGGATGTTCATCACCAGCAGCATGACGTTGGCCACCAGGAGGGCGGCGATCAGTCCCCACACCACATCGGGCTGTTCGGTGAACATGGTGGGGCCCGGGGTGATGTTGTAGAGGGTCAGCGCCCCCATCATCACCGCCGTGGTGCCCGAACCCGGCACCCCCAGGGTCAGCATGGGGATAAAGGAGCCGCAGGCCGACGCGTTGTTGGCCGCCTCCGGTGCGGCCACGCCGCGAATGTCCCCCTCGCCGAATTTGGCATTGGGCCCCGCCAGGCGCTTCTCGGTCATATAGGTGATGGCACTGGCGATGGTGGCACCGGCGCCGGGCAGAATGCCGACGAAGAAGCCGATGGTGGAGGAGCGCAACATGGTGCCGGTGCAATGGACCAGCTCCTTGAAGTTGAACAGCATCCGCCCGGTGGTGCGCACCAGCTTGCCGCCGCCACTGGTGTGCTCCAGCATCAGCAGGATTTCGCTCACCGAGAAGAGGCCGATCACCACCACGATAAACTGCACCCCGTCCGAGAGGTGAACGCTGTCGAAGGTGAAGCGATAGACGCCGGTGTTGGCATCCACCCCGACGGTGGCGAGCCCCAGCCCAATCAGTGCCGCCATAAAGGACTTGAGCGGATTCTGGCTCATCATGCTGCCGAGGCAGGCGATGGCGAACACCATCAGGGCGAAATACTCCGCTGGGCCGAAGGCGAGGGACCAGCGCGCCAGCGCCGGGGCGAACAGGATGATCCCCCCGATGGCGAGCATGGAGCCGACAAAGGAGCTGACCGCCGAGATGGAGAGGGCCACCCCCGCCTTGCCCTGCTGGGCCATGGGGTAGCCATCCAGCGCGGTCATGATGGCGGCGGCATCCCCCGGCACGTTGAGCAGGATCGAGGAGATCCGCCCGCCATACTCGCAACCGATATAGACGGTAGCGAGCAGAATGAGCGCCGATTCGGGGGGGAGCTTGAGGGCAAAGGCCAGCGGCAACAGGATAGCGACCCCGTTGATGGGGCCAAGGCCCGGCAGCAGGCCGACCACGGTGCCGACAAAGCAGCCGATCAGGGCGATCACCAGATTCTCCGGGGTGAGTGCCACCGCAAAGCCCTGGGATAGGTACATCCAGGTATCCATATTGACTCCTTAAGAGAACCAGACGCCGAGGGGCAGGGTGACATCCAGCAGCCGGTCGAAGGCGAGATAGAGCACCAGCCCGCCGACGACGCCGGAGAGCAGGGCGGCTTTGGCAGAGGCGCCAAACAGGCGCCCCAGCACAAAGGTGAGCAGGGTGGTGGCCAGGGGAAAGCCCAGCCACTCGAAGCTGGCACCGTACCCGGCCAGCGCCACCACCATAATGGCGAGGTGGCGCAGGGTACGCAGCGGCGGCCAGGTGACGGTGTCCGGCTGGCGGCGCAGCAGCAACAGGGCGCACAGCGCCATCAGGCCGATGATGCTGAGCGGGAAGGGGCGCGGCCCCAGCGGCTCATAGCTGTATTCGCTCTGGATCTGCCAGGCGATGGCGGCGCCTGCCAGACAGAGCAGCAGCCAGATGGCGGCAAAGATGCGATCGCTCATGGCTGCGGCTCCTATTTGGCCAGACCGAAGGCTTTGGCCTGCTCGCGATATTGCGCTACCTGCTCCTTGACGTAGCTGTCGAGCGCATCCCCAGTGAGGTCAAACTCGAACAGGCCGCGCAGGTCTCGCTGCGCCTTGAAGGTGTCGGTTTTCACCAGCTGGTCGAAGGTCTGCTTCCACCACTGGTATTCGCTGTCGCTCACCTTGGGGCCGACATAGAAGCCACGGATCACCGGCCACACCAGGTCATAACCCTGCTCCTTGGCGGTGGGGATGGTGGCCAGCTTGCCGGGTAGCCGCTCGGCAGAGAACACCGCCAGCACCCGCAGCTTGTCGCCGCCGATATAGGGCACCATCTCGCTCAGATCGCCGGAGACCGCCTGCACATGGTTGCCGAGCAGCGCAGTAACCGGCTCGCCACCCCCTTCAAAGGCGACGTAGCGCATCTTATGGGGGTCAACCCCGGCCTGCTTGGCCAGCAGCGCCGTCTTCATCCAGTCCTGACTGCCGATGGAGGCGCCCGCCCCGATCACCACGCTGTTGGGATCGCGCTCCATGGCGCTCACCAGCTCCTTGAGGTTCTGATAGGGGGAATCGTGGCGCACCGCGATCATGCCGTAATCGGTGCCCACCGCCGCCAGCCAGCGCACATCGTCCACCCCGTAACGGCCAAATTTGCCCTGGGAGAGGTTGAGCAGGGAGCCGCCGGAGAAGGCGACCACGGTACCCGCCTCGGCAGGACGCTGGGCCACGATGGCGTTGTAGGCAACGGCGCCGACCCCGCCCGGCATATAGGTGACCCGCATCGGTTTGTCGATGGTGCCGGTCTCCTGCAGGCTCACCTGCAGCAGCTTGCAGGTGAGATCGAAACCACCGCCCGGTTTGGCCGGGGCGATGCATTCGGTACGGTTCGGGGTCGCGGCACTCTCGGCCGCCTGCAGCGGCAGGGTGCCGAGCAGGGTCAGCAGGGCGAGGGCATGACGTGTGCGTTGCTTCATGGTTGTGTGCTCCATCTTGTCGTTGTTTTTTCTTGGTGTGACTCCGTCGATAGACGAAGTGATGCGCAATTGTTAAAACAACAACCTTTCATTCACCTTTCAATCGCTGACCAAGAGGCGGGAGTGTGACCCTGATCGCACCTTGTCCCGCTCAGTCGGTGGTGAAGGGATGCAGTTGAAGCACTGCGGTTGAATGCTGTGGTTAAGAACAAGGGGAAAGGGATGCGCTTGCTGTTGGCAGAAGACAATCACGAACTGGCCCACTGGCTATCGCGGGCACTCACCACCGCCGGTTTCGCGGTGGATTGGGTGGCTGACGGCGCTCAGGCTGACCACCTGCTGCGTCACGAACAATACGCGCTGGCGGTGCTCGATATCGAGATGCCCAAGCTCGACGGGCTGGCGGTACTCGGCCGGTTGCGCAGCCGGGGGCAGGGGCTGCCGGTGCTGCTGCTCACCGCCCGCGGCGCGGTGGAGGAGCTGATCTGCGGCCTCAATGCCGGGGCCGATGACTATCTCGCCAAGCCGTTCGATCTGGGGGAGCTGGATGCCCGGCTGCGGGCCTTGCTGCGGCGCAGCGAAAGCGGCGGTGCCGAGCTGCGGCTGGGGCACCTGACCCTGCACCCCGACGGCTATTTTCTGCTGGCCGATGCCCGACTGGCCTTGACCCCGCGGGAGCAGGCGTTGCTGACGGCGCTGATGTACCGCCACGGGCGGCCGGTCGCCAAGGGGCAGCTGTTCGAGCAGGTGTTCAACCTCGATGACGAGGCGGGGCTCGACAGCATCGATCTCTATATCCACCGGCTGCGCAAAAAGCTGGTGGGCAGCGGGGTGGTAATCACCACCCTGCGCGGGCTGGGCTATTTGCTGGAAGCGGCGCCGGAGGCCTCCCATTAGTCGCTCCCTGCTCCATCAACTGCTGCTGTTTCTGGGGGGCCCCTTGCTGATCCTCTGGGCCGCCTCGGCCTGGTACAGCTACTACGGCGCGCTGGCGGCGGCTACCTCGGCCTATGATCGCACCCTGCTCGCCTCGGCCCGCACCGTCGCCGAGCGGCTGACGGCAGCCGAGGGCAGCCTCAGGGTGGATGTGCCCTACGTGGTGCTCGACAGCTTCGAGCGCAACATGCGTGATCGCCTCTTCTATCAGGTGCGCGGCATCGACGATAGGGTCATCTCCGGCTTTGACGATTTGCCCCCTGTGCCGGTCGACACGCCGCTGACCGACCGCTATCCGGCGCTCGCCTACTTCTACGATGGGCTTTATCAGGAGGCGCCGATCCGCGCCGTGATGCTGCTGCAACCGGTGGGCGAGGGGGGCGTCAACGGCATGGCCCGCATCACGGTGGCGGAAACCCTGCTCGGCCGCCAGCAACTGGCGGAGCAACTGCTCTGGTCGGCCCTGCTGACTGAGGGGGCGCTGGTGGTGCTCACCCTGCTGCTCGCTTATCTGTTGCTCAAGGGGCTGCTCACCCCGATGCGCCGCCTGTCGCGGGAGATCTTGCGCCGCGATGCCGCCAATCTCGCCCCCTTGCCCGACCTGCTTCCGTGGCAGGAGACCCGACCGCTGGTGCAGGCGTTCAATCGCCAGCTGGCCCGATTGCGTCAACTGGTGGCCCGGCAGGAGCGCTTCAGTGCCGATGCCGCCCATCAGCTGCGCACTCCGCTCACCATCCTGAAAACCCAAGTTGAGGTGGCCCGCAGCAGCGGCGATCCGGCGCTGATGAGCGAGAGCCTTGATGCCATGGCAGTGCGGCTCGATCACACCATTGCCCTGACCGAGCGGCTCCTGCTGCTGGCGCGACTCAAATCGGACGAGTGCTCGGGGCTGCGTCAGCGTGAGCTGACCCCGCTGGTGGCGCTGGTGCAGCAGGCCTGTCTGTCACGGCTGGCGCAGGCCCGCAGCAAGGGGATCGATCTCGGTTACGAGGGGGAGGAATCGGTAGTCATGGTGGCAGGGGAGCCGCTGCTGCTGGGGGAGCTGTGCGCCAACCTGCTCGACAACGCCATCAAATATACCCCGCCCCACGGCACTGTGACGGCGCGGGTGGTGCGCGGTCACAAGCAGATCTGGCTGGAAGTGGAGGATAGCGGCCCCGGCATCGCCCCCGAACTGGCGGAGCGGGTCTGGCAGCCGTTCCAGCGCCTCGAGCAGGGTAGCGAACAGCCGGGGGCCGGGCTTGGTCTGGCGCTGGTGCGCGACATCGCGAATTACCACCACGGCGAGGTGGTGCTGCTGCCAGCCACCCAGCTGGGGGGCTTGCTGGTCAGGCTGATCTTGCCGCAGGTAAAATCGTGAGGGTGATGAAAAAACCGAGGGCACCTCGCGGTGCCCTGTTTATCTACACATAGCTGGCGTTGGGGGTCAACTGCAGATCTTGTTGAAGACAAACAGGACGATAAGGGCACCCACGGTAGCCAGCGCGATGCTCGGGATATTGAAGCCGGTCACCGAGCCCAGCCCCAGCAATGTACCCACATAGCCGCCAACCATGGCACCGACAATCCCCAGCAGGGCAGTCATAAAGAAGCCACCACCGTCGCGACCCGGCATGATCCACTTCGCCAGAATACCCACTAACAGTCCCAATACGATCCAGCTGATAAAGCCCATGGATTAATCCTCTCTTTGTGTTTGAGCCCGCATTATAGGCAGGGATGCCCGGATGCGAAGGGCTGGACGGCGCTGGCTGGTCACAAGCTGTCGGACGGCGGCCACCGCGAGCCTTGCTTATCCGGGCTCTGCTGCCGGTTGTGAGTGGTTTAAAGGCGGCATGTGTGCGGCCAAACTGGAGTCGGTGGCAGGCCAGCGCAAAGCCAAAAAACAAAAGCCCCGCGAGCGGGGCCTGGTCAGTGGCGGGGTGATGCTGTTACTTCTTGAGGTGTTTTCTGATGGCCTTGCCAGTGGTGCCGACCGCTTTCACTGCCCGTTTCAACTGGACCTCGGTGCACTCGAAGGTCTTGATCCACAGCTTCATCTCATAGGGGTCGTTGATGTTGAGCTTCTTGGCATCAAGGGGATGAGCGATGGCGTTAGTGTCAGGCATGCAAACCTCAACTTATTGAAATAGTTGGCGAGAAAGAAGTTTCTGCCTGGGCGCATCATCCTCTATATCGGCAAGGCGCAGGGTGACGGGGGTCACACAACCCTTGCCCGGCTGCGGATAAGGGGCCGCTACTTGCGGTTATGTGAGCGGCTACGGCTAATTGCAGCCAGGGTTCGCGCCTGATATGGCGCGAACCGTGGGTTGTGAACACTACCTTGTGAACCGCGAGGTGTGAACGGCAGGGCGCAGCCGTGAGTTGCTCGCCCGTGTGATCGGGCAAGGCGGGGCAGAGGCGGTATCAGCCCTCTGGCAGCGCCCGCACTTCGAGGTGCTGCTCACCGGGGTGGCAGACCAGTACCGAGCCTTGTTCAAACCAGTCCCCCAGCACGATGCGGCGGGCAGGTTGACCGTCGAGGGTGAAGTCGTGGATGGCGGGTCTGTGGGTATGGCCGTGGATCATCACCCGGCAGTGGTGGGCGCGCAGCATCTCGTCGACGGCGGCCGGGGTGACATCCATGATGGTCTGGCGTTTGACGGTTTTCTCCATCCGGCTTTGGCCACGGATCTTGTGGGCGATGGCCTGACGGCGGGTCAGTGGCAACCGCAAGAACAGCCAGCGCAGCCACTTGAGCTGAGTGATACGGCGATACTTTTGATATCCCTCATCCCGGGTGCAGAGCAGATCGCCGTGACTGAGCAGTACCCGTTCGCCATAGAGGTCGATGATGCAAGGGTCCCCCAGCAGTGTCATGCCCGCCTGCTTGGCAAACTGCTGGCCCAGCATAAAGTCGCGATTACCGTGGATAAAATAGATGGGCACATTCTGCTGGCTCAGTGCCAACAAGGCTGCCGCTACCTGGTGATGCAGCGCATTGGGATCATCATCGCCAATCCAGAATTCGAACAGATCCCCCAGCACATAGAGGGCATCGGCGCCAACGGCGTCGTGCTCAAGAAAGCGCACCAGTGCGGCGGTCATATCGGGCCGCTGGGCACACAGATGAATGTCACTGATAAAAAGAGTGCTCATGATAGGGGATTAGGGTTCTCTGTAGTGGTCGGTTGAGGGCAACCGGTGGCGAAGTAGGGTGCGGTGCGTGGGCGGGCCGCCGGGTCGAGTTGAGCCACCGGTGGGCTCACAGGCGCGCTAGCCTGCCGGGCCACGGGCAGTGAACACACGGGGGTAGTTTGCCAGATCACGGTCGCCAGGTCTTTTCCTTCAAGGGTCAGCAACGCCTGATAGGGGTCGCCAGCAAGACCGAGCAAGGTGCACATCGCCGCTTCCCCTTTTAATCCGTCATCAAGACGAAGGCGCCGCACCTCCTGATAGAAAGGCTCGCCAAAGCGTTGCAGCAGGGCAGCCATCAGGGTGAGGTGGCGCCAGCCGTTCAGCGTCTCGATGGGGGCGGGGGTGACGTACAGCTCCACCGGCCAGCTGGCGCTGTTCTTGCCAGTAGCGCGCTTGTCGCAACCGGGAAAGGTGCGCTCCAGCAGCCAGACATTGTCGCCCTTGGCGCTCGCTTGCCAGCGCTCCTTATTCAGGAGTGCGGCGTTTAGATGCAGGGAGTTCGGAAGCGCGGCAAGGCTTGCCGCAAAGGCTGCCGGATCAGGATGCTGGCAGAGAATATCGAGATCGCTGCCCGGCCGATCCAGCCCGATGGCCAGGGTGCTCACCAGCGCCATATCGGTGCAGTGCGCCGCAAGCTCATCCCACAAACCCGCTGTCAGCAGGGCATGGGCTGCCCGTTGGCGCGGGTTGCCGTGGGCCAGATAGTCGAGGCGGCGCCAGTTCGGGCTGGCAGTTGGGGACGCAGATGGAAAAACTGCGGCCGGGGCCGCAGTTTCATCCGTGCCGAGTTGGCAAAGATCAGTCAGCAAGGGTCACCTTGGTGATCACTACATCTTCACTCGGGACGTCTTGATGCATACGGCCGTAGTTGCCGGTCTTGACGCCCTTGATCTTGTTGACCACGTCCATACCAGCGGTCACTTCACCGAATACGCAGTAGCCGAAGCCCTGAGTGGTGGCAGATTTGAAATCGAGGAAGTCGTTGTTGTTCACGTTGATGAAGAACTGGGCGCTGGCAGAGTGCGGCTCGCTGGTGCGGGCCATGGCGATGGTGCCAACCTTGTTGGAGAGGCCATTGGCCGCTTCGTTCTTGATCGATGGGCGGGTATCTTTCTCATCAAAGCCAGGAGCATAGCCGCCGCCCTGGATCATGAAGCCGTCGATGACGCGGTGGAAGATGGTGTTGTCGTAGTGACCGTCACGGCAGTATTGCAGGAAGTTGGCCACGGTTTCCGGGGCTTTTTCAGCATTCAGGGTCAGAGTGATGTCGCCGTGATTGGTGTGCAGAGTAACCATGAGTTGTCCTTTGATTCTTTTGCGCAAAAAATGCGCGAGCAGGGGGTATGGCATAAAGTGGTGGCAATTCTAGCCCATCAGCGGCGGCGGGCATAGCCCTTCACAGTCCTTCACTTACTCCTTCCCATCGCCATGCAGATACCCCGGCGAGGAGCCCTGTAAAGAGCATGTTTGGCGCCAGCACAGTGATAGCAGGCGGGATCTGGCTCGTTTTCTGCCATTGAACGGGGTATTATGACCAACCATTTTACTCACAGGCAGTGGCTAGAAGATGCTGAAGATATACAACACACTCACTCGTCAAAAAGAACAATTCAAACCTATCCACCCGGGCAAGGTGGGCATGTATGTGTGTGGCGTCACCATCTACGATCACTGTCATATCGGCCATGGCCGCACCTTCGTCTCCTTTGATGTGGTCGCGCGTTACCTGCGTTATAGCGGCTACCAGCTCAACTACGTGCGCAACATCACCGACGTGGATGACAAGATCATCAAGCGCGCAGCTGAAACCCGCGTCACCTGTGACGACCTGACCGAGCGTTTGATCGGCGACATGCACGCCGACTTCGACGCCCTCGGCATGGTGCGCCCGGATATCGAACCGCGCGCCACCCAGCACATCGAAGAGATCATCGAACTGGTGGAGAGCCTGCTCGCCAAGGATCACGCCTACGTGGCCGATAACGGCGACGTGATGTTTATCGTCGAATCCTACGCCGACTACGGCAAGCTCTCCGGGCAGGATCTGGAGCAGCTGCAAGCCGGTGCCCGCGTTGACGTGGTGGATGCCAAGCGCAACCCGCTGGACTTCGTGCTGTGGAAGATGTCCAAGCCCGGCGAGCCGACCTGGGAAAGCCCCTGGGGCCCGGGCCGTCCTGGCTGGCACATCGAGTGCTCCGCCATGAACTCCAAGCACCTTGGCAACCACTTCGACATCCACGGCGGCGGCTCCGATCTGCAGTTCCCGCACCACGAGAACGAGATCGCCCAGTCCTGCTGCGCCCACGGTGGCGACTACGTCAACACCTGGATGCACAGCGGCATGGTGATGGTGGATAAAGAGAAGATGTCCAAATCCCTTGGCAACTTCTTCACCATCCGTGACGTGCTGGCCCACTATGACGCCGAAACCGTCCGTTACTTCCTGATGTCTGGCCACTACCGCAGCCAGCTCAACTACTCGGAAGATAACCTCAAGCAAGCCCGCGCCGCGCTGGAGCGGATGTACACTGCCCTGCGCGACCTGCCGCTGGCCGCTGCTGCCGGTGGTGACGAGCAGGTGGCTCGCTTTAAAGAGGCGATGGACGACGACTTCAACACTCCGGAAGCCTACTCCGCCCTGTTCGATCTGGTGCGCGAGATCAACCGCCAGAAAGCGGAAGACATGGCCGTTGCCGCTGGCCTCGGTGCCCGTCTGCGCGAACTGGGCGCCGTGCTCGGCATCCTGCAACAGGATCCGGACGCCTTCCTCAAGGGTGACGAAGCGGACGACGAAGTGGCCGAGATCGAGCAACTGATCGCCCAGCGCAATCAGGCCCGTGCCGACAAGAACTGGGCCGCCGCCGACGCCGCCCGCAACCGTCTCACCGAGATGGGTATCGTGCTGGAAGACAGCGCCGGCAAAACCAGCTGGCGCCGCGCCTAAGGCCGGTTGTCCTGTTGCTGCCAACAGGTTGACCCAATAAAAAAACCGCAGCCCTTGGGCTGCGGTTTTTGTTTGTGCCTTTTCCTTCGACACCTCTTAAGCCTCGGTGGTCTGCGCTCTGATCCCCTCTCCCCTTGCGGGAGAGGGCCAGGGTGAGGGGTGCTAACGTCATTCTCCGGCTGAATGCCGTCCAACGCCTGGAATAACCTGCTGGGCTCGGAGCGCTTGTCGTGCGCCATCCTGGCAGCCTGCGCGCCGCCCTCTATGAGACGCTCACCGCCTATTCCGCCGCAGGGGGCGAGCAGTGCAAGGGGTTGGGGAAATAGCGTTTGGGTTTGATCAAAGCGTGTTTGGGGAATAGAAATAAAAACCGCAGCTCAAGGCTGCGGTTTTTTATTGGAAGAATTTTTTTATTTCTTTAACCCATCCAGGAGTAACATCAACATCATCGTAATCCTCTTCATAGTTTGCAGATGCTTCAATATATTTTTCTGCAAAGAGAATTTTATTTTCCCCATCATTTTCATTGAAAAAATCTTCAAGTTGAAGATTTCTAAAGTTCTTTATAAAGTCTGTGTTGCCATTGATGTTAGATGCTGTTATATCTTTTAAATGCTCTGAACTCTGTATTGTCTTTAAAGTAATCGTAAAAATAGTAGGATTAAGAGCTTGCTCTATATCCGTCTTATGCGTATCTGAATTTGTTAAGGTTAACAAATGAGTTTTATCTGCTTCCCCCTTGTTGCTTAGGCGTCGAATTTGCAAACTCTTAATGCCGACATTTATTTCTTCACATCTAGTATGGTCTGTATCAATTAAACAATAAACTTTTCCATTTGTACTTTCCTCTCCCATTGGGGTTTCTAAGTATTTATACAGGCGAATTACTTTTGACTGCCCACCCATTGGTAATATTCGGAGGTTTTTATTTTCAATTTCCTCTTTGAAAAAATATTCAAAGTAAATCTTTTCACTCACACCTTCACAGACAATCCAGTTGTATGGTGACGACATTTTCAATGAGTAAAATATGGATTGAACTAAATCATATGTACTTTTAAGCGTGCAATGTTTGGGAAGCGCATTTTTAGAAGCTTCAATTTCTTTTTTTAATTGAGACCTGTAGTCATATAAGTCAAAACTTTCAAAAACAATCTTTCTTTCTACCTGAGTAAGAAAATGACTATGTCCTTTACTTATAATTGGTAGAAAACCGTACCAATGAGTCGTCACTAAAATTTGATTGCTGGAAGATATTTCTTTTAATTTTTCGAACTGCTCATAGCATAATGATGTATGCAGTGAGTTTTCGGGTTCATCTATACCTATTATTACCATTTTATCTCTTTCAGAATTTCTTTTGAGAAAAGCATAAACTAAATTGATCAGTGCTTGTCTTTTTTCACCAGCACTTAGTTCATTAACTTTTGTTAATGAGTCTCCATTTCTTCTATGCAGTACTCTTTTCTGAAAGTAGACTTCTAAAATTTTATTTACTAGATCCGCTTTGGTTACTGAATTATTTCTATCTTGCCCTGTATGATAACAGTATTCTTTCTCTAGTATTACTTCAATTTCAGATACAAAATTACCTAACGTCTTGTTAATTCCACCTTGATTGTTGAAATTAACTGTGTTTAATGATTTTTCTATTTCAGTCTTTAACTGCTTGTCAAAAACTTTCTGCATTTCTGTGGTTTCGATTTTTGTAAAACTTTCAACCTCTATTTCTACAGGGAAATATATAAAGGAGTAAAGGCCTTTTAGTTCAGCATGGAATTTTTTCCAATCAGAGTTAGAAAGTAACTTGGATAGTCTTTCTTTTCTGTTGCTTGTCGTTTCACGTTTATCCTGAGGATCACCATTAACTTTTTCTTCATCCAACATATATGAAAGAAAACTTTCCTCACCATGAAAGCTAGCAAAGTATAGTCGTGGTACGTTTGACTGTATCTCTGATTCTCCAGCTACTATTAGATAATGAGAGTCAATCGATATTCCTTTCTGGCTTGATAACTGGCTCCTAATTTCAAAGAAGTCATTCATTGATCCTCTAACACCGCTATGCAATGTATTCTTTTGTACCTCCCAAAAATACTTGCTTATTTTCTCAAATTCCTTTTTTGCCTAGGAACTTTAGATTTCTTAATTAAGAAGATAGGTGATATGAATGGTTCATTTCCTATTGTGGTTAATCCATCTCGTTTCCCATCTTTATTTATAGGATATGGTTTGTCGTTGAAAAATGAGTTTAGTGCTTCTAATATGGAGCTTTTACCAACACCATTCTCACCAACATATGAAACAAAACCATATTTTGAACCTACCGGAATGAATGAAATTCCTTTGTAGGCCTTAATATGTTTTAGAAAAACACCAATAATCATTTATTAAATCTCTTAACTGAAAACAATTTATAAGTAGCTTAGAGTCGATTAGCGAAGCGTAATCAGACGTTCGAGTCATAAGGAATTATTACAGCCTAATGGTTTTACTGTCTGATCTTCTATATAAAACCAGTCTCCGATAGGGATATGTGCCGCTTGCTGTTGTACTCACAATGATTTTTTTCACCTATGCAACTATCTAGATGATATATGTTTTATTGGTGCAACAATCAGCTCTCACCATGGGGGTGGGAGAGTGGATGGTTACTGCAACGACTTGTTAGATTTATTCTGCTTAATCATTGCTGATCACCAGTCATTAAACCCCCCGTGACTACTAAACGAATCATCGAAACTACTACCAAAACTATCATTGATACCGCTGCTGAAGCTGTCATGGCTAACGTTAGAGCCGAATGCATTGCCTGCAATATCAACCCCACATTCACCGTCAACCATAGGTAGACCACTAGCAGGGTTAATTGCACTATCATCAACACCGCTACTGACAGAGTGGTTATCAATGCCGGTAATATTTTCATGTCTAGCCGAAGTATCAGAAAGCAATCCTGTAAACCAATTAAAAATACTCATGAATTTTCCTTGCAAAATCTAACGCCCGGTTAAGGGGCTGACAGGGCCGTAGGTTCGATTAGCGAAGCGTAATCGGACGTTCGAGAAATAAGGGCATTATTACTTCAAAGCATTCACTATCGGGCCTTAAATATAAAACCATTCCCCGATAGGGATATGTGCCGCTTGTTGTACGCTCAATGATTTTCTCCTCTATGCACTATGTCTATGAGACCTGTTGAATAGGTGCGACAGTCTCGTCTCAGATGGGGGCGAGGGGGGGGCTCTGAGATAACAACCCGCCCGATCTTTGCACCGAAAAGGTTGGGGACTGTTACCGCGGTGCAATGCGCTTCGCTTATTGGCACCCTACCTTTCTCCCGCCAGGGGAGAGGGGATCGTTGCCCGGTGCATATTGCCCCCAAGGTCTCTCCCGAATGGAGGGGGCGACCCCTCCCGTTGCTTGGTGCCCATCCCCCTGGATGCTAGGATGCCCAACCGATTTCTTATCCAACCCTTATCCGCTATGGCAAACCGGCTCATCGACAGTAAAAACAGCATCACTCGGGCAGGGCGCTGGCTCGCGACTCGCGGGGCCGCGCTCTTTGCCGAACTCTCGGAGTTTCAGCAGCGCATCTGGGTGGTCAGCATAGTGAACGACACCTACACGGATACCTTTATCGTCAATGAGGGCAGCTTCGAGGAGCCCATGCAGTGGATGCGGCGCAAGCAGTACGACCCCGATATGCTGCAGCGGGTAGATGCCATGCAGCGATCTCAGGTGATCCAGTTCGAGCTGGGTGACATCCGCCATCGCCTGATGCGGGTCAAATAACCCTGAGCATGCCCAGTGGCGACGGGCGTTGAGCCAAACGGCATCGACATCCGGCCAGCCAGTGACGAGTAACGTAGGGTGCAATGAACGAAGTGAATTGCACCGCTATTCGACGTGGGTTTGATTGCGGCGCAACAGGCTGTGCGGATTTCGTCATGCGCCTCTCCCGCAAGGGGAGAGGGGATGGTTACCGCGGTGCAATGCGCTGCGCTTATTGCACCCTACCCGCTTGCCGCAGGGGCGGGAGTTCGGCTGGACGCCGTTAAAGTTGCTACCGCCCCTGACTGTCGCTGCCACATTGCGCCGTTGACCATTAATCACGAGAAGGGGGCCAACAGGCGCCGCGGGATATCTTACGGATTCATTGAGCGCTTAACTATGGCGGCCATCACGCAACTATCAGAAACCAGAAGTTTTTTTGCGCTGACACAAGCTTTGGTTAATTACCTGGTGATTCATTGCGGTGCAAACCTTGAGCGGCTTGCGGTGCCGGGCAATTCGTCCCTATCACCTTGATTTAAAACGAGGCTCACAGATTTTTCGCCGCCGCTGGGTAGACTGGGGCCACTGCGGCGCTGCGCCGCCTCTGGATCAGCAGACAGGGTATAACTGAGCTGGCTCACCCTTATGTCGCACTGAATGTTGCACTGATGGAGGCGCCGGCCATGTCCGCTACCCGTATCTGGATCAAAAACCCCCTTGCCACCTTTACCCCCGAGGCCGTCGATGGTCGCGGCGGGCTGGTGATTGAAAACGGCCTGATAAGCGAGGTGCTGGCGGCAGGCCAGCAGCCTGCCCGGCCATGCGATCAGCTGTTTGATGCCCGCGACCATGTGGTGCTGCCGGGCCTTATCAATACCCACCACCACTTCTACCAGACCCTGACCCGCGCCTGGGGGCCTGTGGTCAATCAGCCGCTCTTCCCCTGGCTCAAGACCCTTTATCCGGTGTGGGCCAGATTGACACCGAACGCATTGGCGCTGGCAAGCAAGGTGGCGATGGCGGAGCTGCTGCTGTCGGGCTGCACCCTGGCTGCGGATCATCACTACCTCTTCCCGCGCGGGATGGAGGAGTCCATCGATATTCAGGTCGAGGCGGTGCGTGAGTTAGGGATGCGCGCCATGCTGACCCGTGGCTCCATGAGCCTTGGCGAAGATGAGGGTGGCCTGCCGCCGCGCCACACGGTGCAGGGGCAGCAGCAGATCCTCGATGACAGCTTGCGGCTGGTGCGCCAGTACCACCAGCGGGGTGCCGGGGCGCAGATCCAGATTGCGCTGGCTCCTTGCTCCCCTTTCTCGGTGACTGAGGAGATCATGGTGGAGAGCGCCAAACTCGCCGCCGAGCTCGATGTGCGGCTGCACACCCATCTGGCGGAGACGCTGGATGAGGAGGCGTTCTGCCTCGAGCGATTTGGTCTGCGCACCGTCGATTATCTCGAAAAAGTAGGCTGGCTCGGCGATCGCACCTGGCTGGCCCATGGCATCCACTTCAATCCGGACGAGATTGCGCGGCTGGGGGCGGCGGGCACCGGGGTGTGCCACTGCCCGGTCTCCAATATGCGGCTCGCCTCCGGCATCTGCCCGACCCTGGATCTGGAAGCGGCCGGTGCGCCGGTGGGGCTGGGGGTGGATGGGTCGGCCTCCAACGATGCCTCGAACCTGATACAAGAAGCCCGTCAGGCGCTCTATCTGCAGCGGCTGCGTTATGGCGCCGAGCGCATTACCCCGCGCAAGGTGCTGGAGTGGGCGACCCGTGGTTCGGCCAAGCTGCTGGGGCGCGGCGATCTCGGCGAGCTGCTGCCCGGCAAGCAGGCGGATCTGGCGCTGTTCAAGCTCGACGATCTGCGCTTTAGCGGCAGTCACGATCCTATCGCGGCGCTGATTTTGTGCGGCGCCGAGCGGGCCGATCGGGTGATGGTGGGCGGCAAGTGGCGAGTGGTGGATGGCGCCATCGAGGGGCTGGATATCGAACAGCTTATCGCCCGCCACAAGCTGGCTGCGGCGGCGCTTGTCCGTGGGTGAACGTGAATGACTGGAAGAGCTAAATCGGTAAGAACGCGCAGGCCGTGCGCGATTGAGTGCGGCGAGCCACAAAACCAGAGGGGCCCATATCGGGCCCCTCAGCATTGGCGGTCTGGGAAAGGTGAGGGCGGTTAGTTGGTCGCTCCGGTGCTGGCGGGCTCACTTTTAGCTGGCGAAGTATTGGTCGGTGCCGTGCTGGCTGCCTCACTTTTGGCTGGCGAAGTATTGGCTGGTGCAGGAGCAGGTGCCGGGAAGTATTTGCTGTGCAGCAGCGGGTATTCGCCGCTGGCCAGCACCTGGGTCAAGCCGGTCTGGAACTCTCTGACCAGCTCGTCGCTCACCGGATGGCTAAAGGCGAAGCAGAACTGCTCTGAGCTCAGTACCCACTGCTCCTTGAAGCGGGCAGGGTCGAGTTTTTGCTCGACGATCAGCTGCTCCATGGTGGTCTTGTTGGTGGAGACCAGATCGACCCGGCCGGAGGTGAGCATCTTCAGCGCCTGTGCCAGCCGGTTGGCGGCCATCAGCTTGGTCTCGTCAAAGCCGTTGTTGAGCAGCAGTTGCTCGCCCACATCGGCCCGCACCGCCCCGATATTGAACGCCTTGGCATCGTCGAGTTTGGTGATGGTGATATTGCGCTCGGCCAACCCCACCAGCACGATCTCGGCATATCCGATGGGACAGGCCCACTTGAACAGGGGGTCCCGCGCCTGGGTGCGGGCGGTGGAGAAGAGCACCGCATTGGGCTTTTGGGTCAGCAGGTAGTAACCGCGCGCCCAGGGCATGATGGTGACCGGCTGCGACGGGGTGTTGGTCTTCTGCCACACCAGTTGCAGCAGCTCGACCGCGAAGCCGGTGGGGGTGCCGCTGGCATCGGCGTAGTTGTAGGGTTTGTACTCTTCGGTGATGTAGTGCAGTTTGCCTAGCTCAGGACTCGCTTGTGCGAGGGTGGCCAGCAGCGCTCCGGCTAATCCAATCCATGCTTTCATGTTTGCCATCCTGCTCAACGGAATTCTTATGCTCAAGTGTGACCATGCTGGCCGATTTCGCCACGGTGGCGGGAGATGTTGCCAAAACAGCTGCGGGATGTCAGTGACATCCCGCAGGGCAAGAACTAAGGGTTAGCGCACCGGCAGGTATTTGGCCTGCAGTTTCCGATACGCCTCCGAGGCGAGGGCGCGGGTCAGAGCCTGTTGGAAGAGCGTGATCTCGCTGTCGGGCATCTGACGGCTGAAAGCATAACAGAGCTGTTCGGCACTCAGTACCATGGCCACATTGAAGTCGTCGCTGTTGAGCTTCAGCTCGCGGATGGCGTCATATCCGGCCAGCTTGCTGGTGGCGAGCAGATCGGCGCGGCCGGAGAGCAGCATCTTCAACCCCTGGGAGAGGCGGTTGGCCGGGATGATGTTGTTGTCATCCATGCCGTTGTTGAGCAGCAGCTGCTCGGCAGCATCGGCGCGCACTGCGCTGATCTTGTACTGGCTCATCTGCTCGAAGGCGGTCAGCTTGATGTTCTGCACCTTGCGGCCCAGCAGTATGTACTCCGAGTAGCCGATGGGGCACACCCACTTGAAGAGATCTTCCCGCGCCTGGGTGCGGGCGGTGGAGAAGAGCACCACATTGGGTTTCTGGGTTAGCAAGTAATAACCTCGCGCCCACGGCAGGATGCGCACCGGCTGAGGCGCCACGCCGCTGTTTTGCCAGATCATCTGCAGCAGCTCGACCGCAAGGCCGGTGGGCTGGCCTTGCGGGTCGCTGAAGTTGTAGGGTGGGTATTCTTCGGTGAGGTACTCAAGTTTGCCAAGATCGGCCCGGGCCGTTGAGGCCCAGCAGAGCAGTACAAGATGACAGATCAACCATATCCTCATTGGGAACTTCCTTAGCGATCAACCTTGTTTTGAGTGTGACCACTAATAACCCAAATCGCCACTCGCCGCTGGTAACGGGAGCCGGGCTATCCCGTTACCAGCGGGCGCGAGGCGTGCTTATGGGCTGATACGCCTCATCCCGCAATCCCACCAGCAGCGTCTTGCCATTGGCCTGTAGCCGGAACTCGCCGTAGCGGGCCGCTTCGTACTGCTCCCCCGTGCCCTCTTCAAAGAAGTAGGCATCGGGGCCGATCTGCCACTGCCGTTCGCTTTGATGCACCTGCAATAGCCGCTCATTGCTGGCGAGCTGATCCGGTTTGCCCTCGGCCACCAGGCTTGCCACCTGATGGGCATCGAGGCGGATCACCAAGGTGTCGCTGCCGTTGTCTTGAGTAGCACGGGCATCGCGGCTGGCCAGCTCGCGGGCGATCTCATAGTTCAGCCGCATGTAATCCCCCTGCATCAGGGAGCGGGGATCGACCGGGGCGAGCCGCAACAGCACCACCTCGCCGCTGCTCATGGCGCGCTCATAGCGCCAGACGGTGGCATTGATACCCGCCAGGATGGCGAGGCCGCTCAGCAACAGGGCGAGTTGTCGGGTGGCGGGCTTCATGAGTCGCTCCTTGCCGCGAAGGTGTTGAGCAGCTGGCGGGCACCCAGCAGCAGGATGCCGGAGCCCAGCAGCAGCCAGGATTTGGTCATCAGGGTGAGCCCCAGATCGTAGTAGTAGAGGGAGCCATAACCGAGCAGCAGCAGGACAGAGAGGGTCATCAGGCCAAGGCTGCCGGCATAAAACCCGAGGATCAGCACCAGTGCGCCAGCCCCCATACCGGGGATGATGGCGCTGATCAGCACCAGCGGCAGGCCAAACAGCAGAGGGAGCTTGAGCTTCACCATCACCGCTTGCAGCAGGGCGGCGCAGATCAGCGGATTGAGCCAGAGCGGCAGGCGCGATAGCCCCAGCTCGTCCAGCACGCTGCTGCCGCCATCCCACAGCGGGTGGTGCAGACGGCCCAGCACCAGCAGCGAGAGGGCTAGCCCCAGGGTGATGGAGTGGTAGAGCTGGTGGCGCTCTGGATCCCTATCTGCCCGCAGCCAGCAGAAGGTGATGGCCGCCATCACCAGTGGCAGCGCCAGCAGTTGCAGCCCGAGGCAGGCGAGACCAAGGGTGAGCAGCAGGGCTGCCGCCACGCTGTGAAACAGCCGTACCAGCCAGTGATCGAACAGCACGGCGATGGCGAGGGACAGCAGGGCAAGACCAAACCAGAGCAGGGCGTGATGGAGATCCAGCTGATCGAGCAGGCCATAGAGCAGCCAGGCATCGGCCGCCAGGGTGAGTGCCAGCACGAATTGATCCCAGAGATCGCCGCGCTGGCTGCGATTGAGGGCATACGCACCCGCCAGCAGCACGGCTCCCAGCAGCAGGGCGCTGTTGGCCTCGCGGGTCAGCTGCTCGAAGGTGAGAAACAGGAAAAAGAGCAGGAACAGGGCGGCAATCCAGCCCACCAGTCCCAGCATAAAACGGCTCGACCAGTGAGGTTGGGTGTCACGGGGCATCTCCCCGTCCACCAGATTGGCCTGTTGCAGCGCTTGCCAAAGGGTCAGATCACTCATGAGACCTCCGTTGTTGTTGCAGCCAGCGTGCAGCGCTGACCGAGAGGCCGATGGCGATAAGGCTCAGCAGCAAGAAGCCGTTGATGTCGGGCTCCATCCACTTGCCCAGCGCCGCGAGGATGATGGCAATCAGGCTGAGGCACCCCATGGCGAGTCCGGCGATAAATCTGTGGTGCCAGAGGGCATAGGCGGCTGCCAGCCAACCAAGCCAGAGCGGCCACACTAGCGGGGAGGCGGCATCAAACAGCGCCAGCAGGGTGAGCAGGGTGGTGCCCAGACCCGCAGCCAGACCCGCCAGCCAGCTCGGCATCAGCCGCCAGCGGGCCGGTGCCAGCAGAAGCAGGCCCCAGAGGGCGGCGTTGAGCAGGGTCAGGCACCAGCCCAATCCCTCCTCATCGAAGGTAAAGAAGAGAGCGAACAGGCCGAGCCGCCAGTAGAGCACCAGCGCCAGCTGGCCGAGTAGCCAGCTTAAGGTCCAGAGCAGGGGGCTTTGGCCAAATGCCGCCAGCGGCACCAGCATCAGCGCCCAGGTGGCGAACAGCTGCCAGGGATCGGCGCCGGTCTGGTAGGTCTGGCCCACCAGCGCCAGCAGGGCGCCGATATTGAGGGCGATAGCCAGCAGCAGCGCCTGACGGGGGGTATTCCCCAGTGGTTTGCGCCACAGCAGAAGCAGCATGGCGAGCAGTGGTGCCTCCAGCAGGGCGAGGCGGGACACCCGGCCCAACTCCTGCCAGTTGAAGGCGACGAAGAAGATAAGGCCAACCCCGATGCAAAGGGCGCCGAGCCACAGCAGCAGCCGGTCAAACAGCCACTGCCAGCGCGCCGGATGGGGGGGAAGATCGGCGAGGGTCAGGGCGTCCGCCAGCTTCTCTGGCGCCAGCCGTCCTTGTTTGACCCATTCGAGTAGCGTCTCTCTTGATACGTTGTGCATGGGGGGACTCCACGAGATTTGCCCCATTATGGCATGAGGCACCCGCAACCGTGCACAGCCCCTTGGCTCTACGGCAGGGGTTGCGACAGCGGGTTACGCAACAAACAAAGCAACAAACAAAGCCGCAAACAAAAAAGCCCTCCGAAGTGGAGGGCTTGGTCACCGGAAAAGGCGATCAGGCAAAGATCAGGGTGCTTACCCCGAGGCCGACGAAGAGGATGGCGCAGGCGATGCGGATCCCCTTGAGTGGCAGCTTGTCTGCCCCCAGCTTGCCGATCAGCACCACTGGCACGTTGGCCAGCATCATGCCGAGGGTGGTCCCGGTAATGACCTGCACCAGCGAGTCATACTTGGCGGCCAGCAGCACGGTGGCGATCTGGGTCTTGTCACCGATCTCGGCGATGAAGAAGAGCACGAAGGTGGCCATAAAGGGGCCGTATTTATCCAGCGAGCTCTCCTCGTCATCCATCTTGTCCGGCACCAAAATCCAGATCGCCATGGCGATAAAGGCCACCGCTATCAGATAGACCATGATTTTGGGATCAAGCCAGCGGCTGATGAACTCGCCAATCCAGGCGGCGCCCGCATGGTTGAGCAGGGTAGCGGCAAACATGCCCGCGATGATGGGCCAGGGCTTGCGAAAACGACAGATGAGCAGTAACGCCAACAGCTGGGTTTTATCGCCGATTTCGGCAATGGCGACGCTGAGGGTTGAGGTTAACAAGGCTTCCATAAATATGACCGGGGGACGGAATTGTTATAAACCAGAGACAAGCCTGCGCCATCCGTCCCCGGTATTGGCACTGGCCCGTCAAAGGTCTTGTCAAATCCATGACTGGCATGGATCACCCTGACCATGGTGAGTTGGCACCAAGTATGTTGATCAGGGTCACAGCGCGGTATTCATGCAATGCATGGAACCGGCATGCGAGACTACTCCCCCTCGATGGGAGCGGGCATTCTAGGGAAAAACTGCAGGGGTGACAAGGGGATCAGCCACCCACCAGCTTGACGCTGAAACCGGCTTTTTCCAGTTCGGCCTTGATCAGGTCCCGTTTATCCCCCTGGATCTCGATGATCCCCTCTTTGAGCCCACCACCGGTACCGCATTTTTTCTTCAGCAAGGTGGCCATGGCTTTCTGCTGTTCGGCAGGTACGCCATGAATGGTGATCACCCCGGCGCCCTTGCGCCCCTTGGTCTCGCGGCGAATACGCACGGTGCCATCGGCAGGGAAGGGGGAGGCGGATTGCGGAGCGCTCTGCTCCTTGATCATGCCGCCATCTGTGCTGTAAACGAGGCGGCTGTTGTTGTCGTGACTCATGGCAATACTTTATCGGTTAGCTAAGCGGAGTTTGATTTTACTCAAATAAAAGTTGAAGACACAGCATATAATGCCTCGAGTAAAAGCGAATTATTATTGTTTAACTTCAGGAGTCAGTCATGGTACTCACGCAGTTGTCACCGGGACAGAGTGCTCGCATCAAGAATATGAACCAGTTGTCCCGGCCGCTGCGCCGCAAACTGATGGTGATGGGCCTGTTGCCTCAAACTGAAGTCATCTATCTGCGGTCTGCCCCCTTGGGGGATCCGCTCCAGATCCAGTGCCAGGGGATCTGTCTCTCCATGCAAAAGAGCCTTGCCGAGCAAATTGAGGTCGAGCCAGTATGAATTATTCCCTAGTCACGGTCGGTAACCCCAATAGCGGCAAGACCTCCCTGTTTAACGCCCTGACCGGTGCCCGCCAGCAAGTGGGTAACTGGAGTGGCGTCACCGTTGACAAGAAGATGGGGGAGTTCAGCGCGGGTGAGCACCACTTCAAGCTGATGGATTTGCCCGGCATCTATAGCCTGGCCAGCCAGGACGGCAGTCTGGACGAGCAGATCGCCAGCCGCTTTGCCCAGAGCCAGCAGCCGGATCTGCTGCTCAACGTCATCGATGCTGCCAATCTGGAGCGCTCCCTTTACCTCACGCTGCAACTGCGCGAGCTGGGGCTGCCCATGGTGGTGGTGCTCAACAAGCTGGATATTCTGCACAAGCGCCGCATCGTCATCGACGAGGAGATGCTCGGTAAATCCCTTGGTTGCCCGGTGGTGGCCCTCTCTGCCCACAACAGCAAGCAGGTTGCTGCCTTCAAGCAGCAGATCCAGCAGTTTATCGGTCAGCCACAAGCGGCCTTGCAGCTCGATTACGGTCACGACCTTGAAAAAGATCTGGCGGAGCTGGAGACCCTGCTCGCCCCGCACCACCTCACCAGCCGTGGCCGCGCCCTGCGCCTGCTGGAAGAGGATGCGGTGATGCAGGAGACCCTGCTGCCCGGTCAACACGCGGCGGCCAGCAATGTGGTGACCCGTGCCCATCAGGGGCAGGATATTGACCTGCAACTGGCCGATATCCGCTACGGCCACATTCATCTGTGGGCCAGTCAGGCGAGCCAGCAGAAGGGCAAGCTGACCGTGGCCCAGAGCGAGTGGCTGGATCGGCTGCTGCTCAATCGCTGGATTGGCATTCCCTTCTTCCTGTTTGTCATGTACCTGATGTTCATGTTCGCCATCAAGGTCGGCAGCGCCTTTATCGACTTCTTCGACATCATGGGCGGCGCCCTGTTTGTCGATGGGGTTCACCACCTGCTGGGGCTGATCAATGCCCCCGAGTGGCTGGGCGCCATTGTGGCTGATGGCTTTGGCGTTGGCTTGCAGACGGTTGCCACCTTTATTCCGGTAATTGGCTGCCTCTATCTGTTCCTGGCAGTGCTGGAGAGCTCCGGCTATCTGGCGCGGGCCGCCTTCGTGGTCGATGCCCTGATGCGCCGCCTCGGCCTGCCGGGCAAGGCGTTCGTGCCGATGTTGATGGGCTTTGGTTGTACCGTGCCGTCGGTGATGGCGACCCGCACCCTCAACTCCGAGCGGGAGCGGCTGATGACCTCGGCCATGGCCCCCTTCATGTCGTGCGGTGCCCGTCTGCCGGTTTACGCCCTGTTTGCGGTGGCCTTCTTCCCTGAATCGGGTCAGAACCTGGTGTTCGGTCTCTACCTCATCGGTATTGTGGTTGCGGTGCTGACCGGCCTGTTGCTGCGCAGCACCCTGCTGCCGGGCAAGAGCGACTCCATGCTGATGGAGATGCCGGACTACGAGTGGCCGCGTCCGGTTAACGTCGGTATCAAGACCTGGCAGAAGCTCAAATCCTTCGTTTTTGGCGCTGGTAAAACTATCGTGCTGGTAGTCGCCGTGCTGAGCGTGCTCAACTCCCTCGGTACCGATGGCAGCTTCGGCCATCAGGATCAGGAGAGCTCGGTGCTGAGCAAGGTCAGCCAAATGGTCACCCCTGTGTTGCACCCCATCGGTGTGCGCGATGACAACTGGCAGGCCACGGTCGGCATTGTCACCGGCATCTTCGCCAAAGAGGCGGTAGTGGGTACTCTTAACAGCCTCTACGCGGGCAAGAGCGGCGACGAGGAGGCGAGCGAGTTTTCACTGGTGGCCAGCTTCCACGAGGCCATCGAGGCAGTCGCTACCAATCTGGCGGAGATCAACCCGAGCGACCCCATGGGGCTGGCTGTCGGTGAGCTGGATGATCAGCAGGCCGCTGCCGACGCGCAGGAGGTCGATGTCTCCACTTACGGCAACATGCAGACCCACTTTGACGGTGCCGCCGGTGCCTTTGCCTATCTGCTGTTCGTGCTGCTCTACATGCCTTGCGCCGCCGCCATGGGTGCGCTGGTGCGGGAAACCGGTCGTCAGTGGGCGCTCTTTACCGCCGCATGGTGCAACTACATGGCCTTTATGTGCGCCACTGTCTTCTATCAGGTCGCCACCTTTGCCGCTCACCCCGAGCAGAGCCTGTTCTGGATCGTCAGCTACGGCCTCTCTCTGGTACTGCTCTGGTGGGCCGGTCGCCGTCACGGTGACATCGTCGCCCGCAAGGTGGTGACCTTATGATCCTGCGCGAGCTGGGGGATTACCTCGCCGCGCAGCAAAAGGTGAGCCGGCGCGATCTGGCTCGCCACTTCCACACCTCGGAAGATGCGGTGGAGGCCATGCTCGGCGTCTGGATGCGCAAGGGGCGGGTCATCAAGCGCGAGAGCCGGGTCTGTGGCGGCAGTTGTTGTGGCAAGAGCGAGGAGGTGATGTTCGAGTGGTGTGACGCGGGTCAGATTGGGTTCAAGATCCGCTAAACAGCCGCTACACCTCATCGGGTGATGACGGAGCATCAGATATTGAACAATAAAAAACGGCAGATCCCTTATTCAGGTTCTGCCGTTTTTATTGCTGCAAACTGGCGGGATCAGGCGTGCTGGCGAGCCTGCGCCAACAGCGCCAGCGCCGGTTGGGCGTTGTCCGGCATCAGTCGGTAGGCCTTGTGATGCTTGACCAGAGTGGTCTTCTTGTTGCCCTGGCTCAGCAGCAGCCCGTTAGCAAAAGCGGCCTCGGCCAGCACCTTCTCATCACCACGCACATAGAGGGTGAGGGGTTTGAGCAGTTCACCCGCCTCGATATAGCCCTGATACTCGCTGGCACTGATCACTACGCTCGGCTGGCCATCTGATTGCAGCCGCAGCTTGGCGTTGATCTCGCTCTCGGTCAGCACCTGCCAACCCGCCTCTTCCAGGGTGGCCAGCAGGGCGACCAGCTTGGCCCCCAGTTGCTGCGGCGTCGCCATGGCGCACTGGTACTGGAAGGCGATGCGCTCCAGCAGCCCCTTGAGATCGGCACCGGCACCCAACGTGCGGCCAAGCTGTACCCACTCTTTCAGATCATCCATCACCAGACGGGAGAAGCGCTTCTCCTTGAGGGAGTCAGCCATCCAGGTGCAGAGAAAGTGGCTCTCTTGCGCCGGAGTGCGCTTGCCCGCTTTCTGCTCGGCGGTGCGCGCCAGTTCCGCCAGGCTCTGGCTGGCCATCTCGAGCAGGGCCTGATTGTAGCAAGGAGGGGTCATCATGGATCCTCGGGAAATAACAGAGATAGCAAAGGCGCCAGTGGCGCCTTTGCGGTTCAATAGATTAGCCAGCGCGCCTTATTTCGGCTGACGGGGCTTCTTGGCACTCGCCAGACGCTTGAGGCGTTGGCCTTGCAGCTTGCTCTCGGCCATTACCTGTGCCACGGCGTTATCTTCACGCTGCGGGCGCTTGCCGAAGCGGCGGCGCTCTTGCAGCTGCTTGATCAGCTCGTCGCGGTTGCTCACTTCATAACCCGGTACCATGATGCGGCGGATCTTCTGGCCGATCAGGGCCTCGATTTCCAGCAGAGTACGCTCCTCTTCGCGGCTGACGAAGGAGATGGCCATGCCATTCTTGCCAGCACGACCGGTACGGCCGATGCGGTGAACGTAATCCTCTGCCAGGAACGGCAGATCGTAGTTGACCACATACTCCAGATCAGGAATGTCCAGACCACGGGCGGCCACTTCGGTGGCAACCAGAACCCGAACCTTGCCTTCCATGAACTCGCGCAGGGCGCGGCGACGGTTGCCCTGGGCTTTCTCGCCATGGACCACGGCGGACTTGATGCCGTCGAGGTTCAGCTCATCGATCAGCACATCGCAGCTCTCGCGGGTACTGGCGAACACCAGCACCTGCTGCCAGTTCTGCTTGCCAATCAGCTCGGAGAGCAGCTCGCGCTTGCGCTTCTGCTCGACCGGATAGACGGTGTGGCTGACGGTATCGGCGGTGGAGTTCTGCTTGTTGACGCTGACGATCTGCGGGCGATCCAGCATCAGGTTGGCCAGCTTTTTCACCGCATCGGAGAAGGTGGCGGAGAACAGCAGGTTCTGACGGGTCTTGTTGACCGCTTGCAGGATCTTCTGCACATCGGCACTGAAGCCCATGTCGAGGATGCGATCCGCTTCGTCCATCACCAGACACTCAACGCCGGAGAGGCTGAGGTTACAGGCGGTGAGGTGCTCCAGCAGACGGCCCGGGGTGGCCACAATGATGTGGGCGCCCGCTTTCAGCTTCTTGGCCTGCACATCCTGCTTGCCACCACCCACGATGGTGATGGTGGTGATATCGAGATACTTGGCGAAGTCATTGATGTTGCTCGCCACCTGAGCCGCCAGTTCGCGGGTCGGGGTCAGGATCAGCACCCGGGCATTGGAAGGTTGGGCCGGGGCCGGGTTATCGACCAGACGCTGCAAAATGGGCAGAGCGAAGGCGGCGGTCTTGCCGGTACCGGTCTGGGCGCTGGCCAGCACATCGCGGCCACGGCGAATGGCCGGGATCGCCTGTTGCTGCACAGGGGTCATCTCCTGATAACCGCAATCTGAGACAGCACGCAAAATCTCGGGGGCAAAATCGAACGATTCAAATCTCATAATGGGTTCCTGTGTTCCAGCTGGGCTGTGTTTGGCTTGGTTAGCTCGGCATGAGCGAGACGGAGGTTGTAACCACCGACGGCTGCGCCTGACATCAAGTCAGAGAGAGAGCCGGAAAATGGCGGGCGCGAAGTGTAACAGATAGACGGCATAATTTCTGCCTCAAATGGTTGGAGTTTTTATCCCGCCGCACGGGCTTTATTGTTGCAGGCCAAAGTTCTCGCCAACCCGTATTCTCGCCACTGTGTGTGCCGTATGTGTTATCCGCTGGTGCCCAGATAAAATCAGCCCCGCATTGGCGGGGCTGATTTTGAGAGAGCATTATAGCCGTGGCCGGTCAGATCAGACCGCCAGATAGTCCATGATCCCTTCGGCTGCTTTGCGGCCTTCGTAGATAGCGGTCACCACCAGATCGGAGCCGCGCACCGCATCGCCACCGGCGAACACCTTGGGGTTGCTGGTCTGGAACGGGAAGTCCGCTTGCTCACTGGCTTTGATCCGATCCCGGCTGTCGATTTCGATATCAAACTCGGCCATCCAGGGCTGCGGATTGGGTTGGAAGCCAAACGCCATCACCACAGCATCAGCATTTAGCACCTGCTCTGAGCCCTCAATCAACACCGCATTGCGGCGGCCATTGGCATCGGGTTCGCCCAACTCGGTGCTCACCACCTTGATACCAACGGTGCGGCCGCTGGCATCCAGCTCGACCGCCACCGGCTGCAGGTTGAACATAAATTCGACCCCCTCTTCGCGGGCGTTCTTCACCTCCCGCTTGGAGCCCGGCATGTTCTCCTCGTCCCGGCGATAGGCACAGATCACCTTGTCGGCACCCTGTCGGATGGCGGTTCGTACGCAGTCCATGGCGGTATCGCCACCGCCGAGTACCACTACCTGCTTGCCAGCGAAGTCGATGTAATCTGCCTGGGCCTTTTCAAAGCCCAGCAGCCGGTTGGCGTTGGCGATGAGGTAGGGCAGGGCATCATAGACTCCCGGCGCCTCTTCGTTGGCAAAGCCACCTTTCATGTACTTGTAAGTGCCGACCCCGAGGAAGACCGCATCGAACTCGCCGAGCAGGTCGGCGAAGGTGACATCTTTGCCCACTTCGGTTTCGAGACGAAATTCGATACCCATCCCCTGGAAGATCTCGCGCCGACGTTGCATCACCTCTTTTTCCAGCTTGAAGGAGGGGATACCAAAGGTGAGCAGGCCACCGATCTCCGGGTACTTGTCAAACACCACAGGGGTGACGCCGCCCCGCGCCAGCACATCCGCGCAGGCAAGGCCTGCGGGGCCGGCACCGATCACCGCGACCCGCTTGCCGGTCTTGACCACCTTGGAGAGATCGGGCTGCCAGCCCATCTCGAACGCCTTGTCGGTGATGTATTTTTCGATGTTGCCGATGGTCACTGCGCCGAAGCGATCATTGAGGGTGCAAGCCCCTTCACACAACCTGTCTTGCGGACAGACTCGGCCACACACTTCCGGCAGGCTGTTGGTCTGGTGGGCGAGCTCCACGGCTTCCAGAATACGTCCCTCTTTGGCCAGTTTCAGCCAGTTGGGAATGTAGTTGTGGACCGGACACTTCCACTCGCAATAGGGGTTGCCGCACTCCAGGCAACGGTCAGATTGCATTTGCACCTGGGCCTGGTTGAAGGGTTCGTAGATCTCGACAAACTGGATCTTGCGGATCTTGAGCGGCTTCTTGGGCGGGTCGACCCGCTGGACATCGATAAACTGAAATACGTTCTGGCTCATAGGGTTCCCTCCTTATTGCGCCTGGATTCTGAGTTCTGCACTGGAACGGCTGGTGTGGCCCAACAGGGACTTCACGTCGCTGGATTTGGGCTTGATCAGCTTGAACATGGGCACAAAGGCATCGAAGTTGGCCAGGATCTCTTCGGCGCGCGAACTGCCGGTTTCATTGAGGTGCTCGGTGATGATGCCGCGCAGGTGCTCCTGATGAATGGCGAGACTCGCCACATCCAGCAACTCTACCAGCTCGGGGTTAGTGCGTTTGGCGAAGTTGCCGCACTCATCGAGCACGTAGGCAAAACCACCGGTCATGCCTGCCGCGAAGTTGACGCCGGTCGTGCCGAGAATGGTGACTATGCCACCGGTCATGTATTCACAACCGTTGTCGCCAATCCCCTCGACCACGGCCAGCGCGCCGGAGTTACGCACCGCAAAACGCTCGCCAGCGGTACCTGCTGCATAGAGCTTGCCGCCGGTGGCGCCGTAGAGGCAGGTGTTGCCGATGATGGCCGCTTCGTGGGATTTGAAGGCAACGCCGACATGGGGTTTGACCACCAGCTTGCCGCCGGTCATCCCTTTGCCGACGTAGTCGTTGGCGTCACCGGTGAGGATCATCTCGAGGCCACCCGCATTCCAGACGCCAAAGCTCTGGCCTGCGGTACCGTTGAAGTGCACCTTGACCGGATCTGCAGCCATCCCCTGATTACCGTGACGCTTGACGATCTCGCCCGACAGACGGGCCCCCACAGAGCGGTCGGTGTTGCGGATGTCGTAACGGAACTCGCCGCCGCTTGAGGTTTCCACCGCTGCTAGCAGATCGTCCACCATCTGCAGGTTGAGCGGCCCCTTGTCGAAAGTGGGGTTGTGCTGCTGGCTGAACAGGCTGGAGCCCGCCGGTGCGATTGGTCTGGCCAGAATGCCCCCGAGGTCCAGCTTGGCCTGACGGGCGGTGAGGCCGGGCAGGGCCTCAAGCAGATCGGTACGGCCAATCAGGTCGGTCAGCTGGGTGACGCCCAGCTGGGCCATCAGTTCGCGGGTCTCTTGTGCGATGAACTTGAAGTAGTTCATCACCATCTCCGGCAGGCCGGTGAAGTGTTCGCGGCGCAGCTTCTCATCCTGGGTGGCAACGCCGGTGGCGCAGTTGTTGAGGTGGCAGATCCGCAAGTATTTGCAGCCGAGTGCCACCATGGGGCCGGTGCCAAAGCCGAAGCTCTCGGCGCCGAGAATTGCCGCCTTAATGATATCGAGACCGGTCTTGAGACCGCCATCCACTTGCAACCGCACCTTGTGGCGCAGGCCGTTGGCGACCAGTGCCTGCTGGGTTTCAGCCAGACCCAGTTCCCACGGGGAACCGGCATACTTGACCGAGGTGAGGGGGCTCGCGCCAGTGCCGCCGTCATAACCGGAGATGGTGATGAAGTCGGCATAGGCTTTGGCGACGCCGCAGGCGATGGTGCCCACACCGGGCTCGGAGACCAGCTTGACCGACACCAGACAGCTCGGGTTGATCTGCTTGATGTCAAAAATAAGCTGGGCCAGATCCTCGATGGAGTAGATATCGTGGTGCGGCGGCGGGGAGATCAGGGTCACGCCGGGCACGGAATAGCGCAGCTTGGCGATCTGGGCGGTTACCTTGTCGCCGGGCAGCTGGCCACCTTCGCCGGGCTTGGCACCCTGAGCCACTTTGATCTGCACCACATCGGCGTTCATCAGGTAGTGAGGGGTGACGCCAAAGCGACCGGATGCTACCTGCTTGATGCGCGAGTTCTTCTCGGTGCCAAAGCGCTTGGGATCTTCGCCACCTTCACCTGAGTTGCTCTTGCCGCCGAGGCGGTTCATGGCAATGGCCAGCGCTTCGTGCGCCTCTGGCCCCAAGGCGCCGATTGACATGGCGGCGGAGTCGAAGCGGGGGAAGAGGGCCTCGGCAGATTCCACTGCACTCACCTCCACCGGATGGTCGACTTTTTTCAACGCCAGCAGATCACGCAAGGTCGAGATCGGGCGTTCATTGACCAGCCGGGCGTACTCCAGGTAATCGGCGTAGTTGCCAGATCGCACTGCGACTTGCAGGGTTTGCACCACATCTGGGTTGTAGGTGTGGTACTCGCCGCCGTGGACAAACTTGAGCAGGCCGCCGTGACTGAGGGGCTTGCGTTGCAACCAGGCCTGACGGGCCAGATTGTGCTGATCTTGCTGGATATCGCTAAAATCGGCCCCTTGAATACGGCTCGATACCCCACGGAAACAGATCTCAACCACCGACTGGGCAAGCCCCACCGCTTCAAACAGCTGGGAGCAGCGATAGCTGGCCACGGTACTGATGCCCATTTTGGACATCACCTTGTAGAGGCCTTTATTGATGCCGTTACGGTAGTTGACCATCGCTTGACGCAAGGTCATCTTCAGCACCCCTTCTTCAACCTGCTTGGCCAGAGTTTCATAGGCCAGATAGGGGTAGACGGCAGTGGCGCCAAAGCCCAGCAGTACCGAGAAGTGGTGCGGGTCGCGGCAACTGGCGGTCTCTACCAGAATGTTGGCGTCGCAGCGCAGGTTGTTGTCTACCAGGGTACGTTGCACCGCGCCCACCGCCATGGCGGCCGGGATCGGCAGGGTGTCTGCGCTGATATCGCGATCTGACAATACCAGCAGCACGGTGCCACTCTTGGCGGCGGTTTTAGCCAGCTCGCAGATGCGAATGATGGCCGCTTCCAACCCCTCTTCGGGCTTGAAGTTGAGACTGATCACCTGGTGGCGATAGTGTTCCCCTTCCAGCGCCAGCAGCTGGTGGAAGTCGGAGTAGAGCAGGATCGGCGACTGGAACAGTACCCGGTGAGCGTGACCGAAGGTCTCGTTGAAGACGTTCTGCTCGCGACCGATACAGGTGGCCAGCGACATCACATGGTTCTCCCGCAGCGGATCGATAGGCGGGTTGGTCACCTGGGCGAACATCTGGCGGAAGTAGTCATACAGGGTCCGTTGACCGGACGAGAGCACCGCCATCGGGGTGTCATCCCCCATGGATCCGACCGCTTCCTGACCGTTCTCAGCTAAGACCCGAATGATCTGATCCAGCTCTTCAAAGGAGTAGCCGAACAGCTTCTGATAGGTTTTCAGCTGGTCATCGGCAAACTCGCGGCTGCCGGTCTGGTTGTCATCCATCTGCTCGAATGGCACCAGTCGTGTGCAGTGCTTGTCCATCCACTGCTTGTAGGTGTGGCGGCTCTTGAGATCGTCGTCAATCTCGAAGCTGGTCCACACCTTGCCGTTGTGGGTATCCACCACGAACAGCTCGCCCGGGCCGACCCGGCCCTTCTCCAGCACTTCGTCCGGGGTGTAGTCCCAGGTGCCGACCTCAGACGCGAGCGTGATGAACTTGTCCTTGGTGATGACGTAGCGGGCCGGACGCAGGCCATTGCGATCCAGCGCGCAGGTGGCGTAGCGACCGTCGGTCATCACGATACCGGCAGGGCCGTCCCACGGCTCCATGTGCATGGAGTTGAAGTCATAGAAGGCGCGCAGGTCGTCGTCCATGTTCGGGTGCTTTTGCCATGCAGGCGGGATCAACAGACGCATGGCACGGAACAGGTCCATGCCACCGGCGAGGAAGAGATCCAGCATGTTGTCGAGGCTGGATGAATCCGAGCCCGTGGTGTTGACGAAGGGGGCCGCTTCCTGCAAATCGGGGATCAGCGGTGTCGCAAACTTGTAGCTGCGCGCCTTGGCCCACTGGCGGTTACCGGCGATGGTGTTGATCTCGCCGTTGTGAGCGAGATAGCGGAACGGCTGGGCCAGTGGCCAGCGCGGACTGGTGTTGGTGGAGAAGCGCTGGTGGAACACGCAGATCGCTGCTTGCATGCGAATGTCGGCGAGATCCAGATAGAAGCGCGGCAAGTCCACCGGCATGCACAGTCCTTTATAGACGGTGACCAGATTGGAGAGACTGACCACATAGAAGTAGTCATCGTTGATGCGCTTCTCGATACGGCGACGCACGATATAGAGGCGACGCTCCAGATCCTGTTCAACCCAGCCGGGAGGTGCGTTGACAAAGACCTGTTCAATACTGGGCAGGGAGGCTTTGGCGATAGGGCCGAGCACATTGGTATCGACGGGCACTTTGCGCCAGCCGACCAGACTCAGGGTCTCTTTTTCCAGCTCTTCGTCGATGATGTCGCGAGTTTGCTGGGCCAGGACCGGATCGGGGTTGAGAAACAGCATACCAACCGCGTATTTGCGGCCAAGGTGCCATCCCTTCTCCTCGGCAACAGCTCTATAAAAGCTGTCGGGTTTTTGCAGCAGCAGGCCGCAACCATCGCCGGTCTTGCCATCAGCGGAGATCCCGCCGCGGTGTTGCATGCGAGCCAATGCTGACATCGCGAGACGAACAAGCTTGTGGCTGGCTTCCCCTTCCATGTGGGCCAACAGGCCGAAGCCACAGTTATCCCTCTCCAGCTTTGGATCATATAGTGACATTGCATTTCTCCCTTGCTCGGCCTTCCATCGCACAGTCATCAACTGACTGCATAAATTGCGATTGGCTCTTGTGGTTCCGTCTGCCTGACGTGGCGAATCTCCAAACTAATGGGATTTTTTGACGAGGTCAATCGCAGGTCAGGTTTGCCTCGGTGGTTACATTCCCATAACAAAATGTCGAAGCAGAGGGGGTAATTGGTTGTAATGGTGCGATTGTTCTGCTCAATATTGTTTTTGTGGTGAAATATATTGCCATTGAGGGGTTCAATGGTGCGCTTATCGACCGAGGGTGAATGTAGTAATTTTACCAACCCGGCTTGGTCGACAGCGGAGGTGATCACATTTTCAATATTGCAGGCTTGCAATTGTGTCTTGTCGGGTCTCTTTGAATTTTTCATTGTTCAACAGTGAGTTATCAGGTCTCATTTTCATATGGATGTTTACTGTTGGAATAGTCAACGAGCTGCCAAAATCTGTTTTTTGCGATTTTTCTCTATATTTATTCAAAATAGACCGGATATTTATATGTTTTACCTCCTCCGCTAGCTTGATCCAGCTCAGCCCCTGTTTTGCGCAAGCTCGTACAATGACGCTCCTTTAGCGGAGGTGCCATGCAGTTACACGAACTCGTCAATACATTCGGTCAAGATCTCAAGCAGCGTCACGGTCAGAAGATCCACAAACTCTCCATCCATGGTGCCTTCACCTGCCCAAATCGGGACGGCACCCTGGGCCGCGGTGGCTGCACCTTCTGTAATGTCTCCTCTTTTGCTGACGAGTCGGCCCAGCAGCTCTCCGTGGTGCAACAACTGCTGGCTCGCCGCGATGAAGTGACCCGCGCCAAGCGCTATCTCGCCTACTTTCAGGCCTATACCAGCACCTATGCCGAGGTCGAATATCTGCAGCGTATGTACGAAGAGGCACTGTCAGTGAGCGATATGGTGGGGCTCTGTGTGGGCACCCGTCCCGATTGCGTGCCGGATGCGGTGCTGGATCTGCTGGCGGGCTATCAGGAGCGGGGTTACGAGGTGTGGCTGGAGCTCGGGCTGCAGAGCGCCAATGACAAAACCTTGCAGCGGATCAATCGCGGACACGGTTATGCCGCCTATGAGGATGCGGTGAAGCGGGCCCATCAGCGCGGCATCAAGGTATGTGCTCATCTGATCGTTGGCCTGCCGGGCGAGGTGCCGATGGATAGCCTGGATACTCTGCATCGCATCGTGGAAACCGGTGTCGAGGGGATCAAGCTCCATCCGCTTCATGTGGTGGAGGGCAGCATCCTTGGCAAGGCGTGGCAGGCGGGGCGGCTTGAGGTTTTGACGCTGGAGCAGTATGTGGAGGCGGCGGTCGCCATGATCCAGCACACGCCGCCCGAGGTGGTTTATCACCGCATATCGGCATCGGCGCGTCGACCAACACTGCTGGCGCCCGTGTGGTGTGAAAATCGCTGGACTGCGATGGCGGATATTGCCAAAGCGTTGGCCTTGAGCGGCCCACAAGGGCATGCGCTGGGCAGACCCTTCATACTTCCTGACCTATAATTGAGTGCGACGTTATTATTTTCACCTAAAACATAGGGTTATATAAAAAAGTACATACCATAAACTATAGTTTTGGGGTGTTCCGGTTGATATAGTAATGCACACTTAATGGCCATCTAGTTGACATTGTTATCCATTAAGTTCGACACGCCCTAGCAAGGCAGTGATAGCATGGAGTCAGTCAGGCCATGTTTATCGGGATTCGGCCATGTCGTTACCAGCGCCCTGCAGTAACTTATGGATGAATGTTTGCTGACAGGTTGATGCCCTGTGCCCGCACATCAGGAGATGTGTGATTTGGTGTGTTAGTCGCGCGAGCAGGAAAATACGTGCGGTTCATTTTCGTCTTGATCCCATTTATGCAGTGACAGGATGCTATGCAAGCAGAAACAAGTCGTATCGATGAACTATTAGAGTGCCTGGTCTTCTTGACCCGCTTTTATGGTGTGCCCAACAGTCAGGATGCCCTGACGACCGGGTTGCCTCTGGTCTCTGGCCGTCTGACGACGGCGCTGTTTTGCCGCGCGGCTGAACGGGGCGGCTTATCTGCCCGTGAAGTGATCCAGCCGTTGGCTGATATATCACCCTTGTTGCTGCCCTGCGTATTGCAGATGCGCAGCGGTGGTGCCTGTATTCTGCTGGAGTGGAACGAGGATCGCAGCCAGGGGAAAGTGATTTTTCCGCAGGCTGGTGATGCAGCCCAATGGCTATCTACGGCTCAGCTCGGTGATGAGTATCTGGGTCGCCTCTTCTATGTGAAGAAGCAGTTCAAATTTGACGAACGCTCACCCAAGGTGCTGGAAACCCGTGATGGTCACTGGTTCTGGAGCACCCTGTTCGAATCACGGGGTATTTATCGCGATGTGCTGATTGCCTCGATCCTCATTAATCTGTTTGCGGTCGCCAGCCCCCTCTTCACCATGAACGTCTATGACAAGATCGTGCCCAATCTGGCGTTTGAGTCGCTGTGGGTGCTGGCTGCGGGGGCCATGGTTGTTTTTACCTTCGATTTTGTGATGCGTCAGCTACGCAGTTACTTCATCGATATTGCCGGCAAAAAATCCGATGTGCTGCTGTCGGCCAAGATCTTTGCCAAGGTTATGGGCATGCGCATGGAGTCGCGCCCTGCCTCCACCGGTGCTTTCGCCAAACACTTACAAGAGTTTGAGTCGGTGCGGGAGTTTTTCACTTCCGCCACCGTATCTACCCTTATCGATCTGCCCTTCGCGGTGTTCTTCCTCTTTATTATCTGGTTGTTTGCCGGCGTGATGGTGGTGGTGCCCATTGTGGCCATGCTGATCCTGGTTGCCTACAGCTTTTATATTCAAGGGTCGCT
Source organism: Aeromonas sobria (assembly GCF_000820145.1). Lineage (GTDB taxonomy): Bacteria > Pseudomonadota > Gammaproteobacteria > Enterobacterales > Aeromonadaceae > Aeromonas > Aeromonas sobria. The sequence continues at coordinate 292,838 of NZ_CDBW01000006.1, forward strand.
CAAGCAATCCATTGAAGAGGGCTCGCGCCTTGCCTCCCAGAAAAACGCCAACCTGATTGAAAGTATTTCCGGGTTGGAAACCGTCAAAATATTCGGTGCCGAAAGCATGTTCCAGCATCGCTGGGAGCAGGCGGTATCCCATATTTCCACTTGGGGTGTACAGACTCGTCGCATTACCAACTCCATGTCTTCACTGGCCAGCTATATCCAGCAGGTAGTGACCGTTGGGCTGGTCATTGTAGGGGTCTACCAGATATCTGAAGGTTTGGTCACCATGGGCGGCATGATTGCAGCCGTGATGCTGGCGAGCCGGGCAATTGCGCCTATGGTGCAACTCTCGGTGCTGTCGACACGCTATAACCAGGCCAAGTCTGCGCTGGATATTCTGGAGAAGATCATGCAAACCCCGGGTGAGCAGGAAGAGGGCAAGCAATATATCCATCATCCGGTGATTGCCGGTCGGATCGAATTCGAGAATGTCTCGTTTAAATACCCGGGCATGGAAACCAGCTCGCTGCACAATATCAATTTACGCATTCAGCCAGGTGAGAAGGTGGCCATTATTGGCCGGATCGGGGCAGGTAAAACCACCCTTGAGAAACTGCTGATGGGCTTGTATCGACCCACCGATGGTTCGGTCCGTATCGATGGATTTGAGCTGGATCAGCTGCCCTCGTCGGTGATCCGTCGCAATATCGGCTGTGTCCCTCAGGATGTCATCCTGTTCTTCGGCTCGGTGCGGGACAACATTATGTTGGGTAACCCGCTGGTGGATGATGCTCGGGTCTTGCGCGCCGCCAAACGGGCCGGTGTGACCAACTTTACCAACCGGGATCCCAATGGCCTTGATCGGCAGATTGGCGAAGGCGGGCGTCAGCTTTCCGGTGGTCAGCGTCAGGCGATCCTGCTGGCGCGTGCGCTGCTCAATGATCCTCCCATTCTGGTGATGGATGAACCCACCTCCAACATGGACAACCAGTCCGAGATGCAGGTCAAACAGGAGCTGGCCAGACTTGGCCCGGAAACCACCCTGATCCTGATCACTCACAAGACCTCCATGCTGGATGTGGCATCCCGGGTGATTGTTATCGAGCAAGGTCAGATAGTTGCAGATGGCCCTAAAGATGTGGTGTTGCAACAGTTGAAAGAAGGCAAAGTACGAGTGCAGGAGGTATCCCATGGTTAAGGGACTTTCCGGCTGGTTCAACCGGTCTAGGAAGGCGCAGTCTGACGACGTCTTACCCGCACCTGAGCACTTGGAGTTTGTGGATGACGGAGCCGCCGCTGTGTTGCTCAGTACACCGACCAGTGCCCGTATCTTGTTGTGGTGTTGTTTCTTGTTTTTTGTGAGTGCCATTGTCTGGGCTGCATGGGCAGAGCTGGATGAAGTCACCGTGGGGCAAGGCAAGGTAATGCCTTCCCGGCAATTACAGGTAATCCAGAACCTGGAAGGGGGGATAGTCAAAGAGATCTTTGTCAAAGAGGGTGACATCGTAGAAAAAGGGCAGGCATTGCTGCGTATCGATGATACCCGTTTTCGCTCCGATTTTCGGGAACGGGAGCAGGAGCTGGTGACCCTGAAAGGCGATATCGCCCGGCTGCGGGCCGAGATGGCCAGTGTTGAGGTAAAAAATGAGCCGGCACTCGGTTGGCGTGAGCAAGTGGTCATCTCTGAGGCTCCCATCCAGTTTCCTGATGGTTATGAAACGATTTTCGCTGAATATGCCAACCGTGAGCGTTCAGTCCAAAAAGATCGCCTCAATAACTTGAAGAACCAGCTCTATATATTAGGGCAGCAAATCGAACAGAAAGAGCAGGAACTGATAGAGTTGAACGCCAAAATACGCACCGTGAACCGCAGCGTGGATTTGGCCAGACAAGAGCTCAATATCAGTCGTCCGCTGGCTAAAGAAGGAATTGTGCCACAGGTTGAATTGATCAAACTGGAGCGTCAGGTCAACGAGATGCAAGGGGAGCTGGAGAGTAACCGGTTGATTATTCCAAAACTCAACTCGGTATTGCGGGAGTCTATATCAAAGCGTAATGACATCGCGTTAACCTTCCGGGCTGATTCACAAACCGAGCTTAATGAGAAGCAGGGACGACTTGGTCAGCTGTCCGAAGGGCAGGTCGGCTTGCAAGACCGGGTTGATCGTACCAGTGTGATTGCGCCGCTCAAAGGCACTATCAAAAAGCTCAAGATCAATACCCTGGGCGGTGTAGTGCAACCGGGTATGGATTTGATGGAGATAGTGCCGCTGGAAGATACCTTGCTGGTGGAAGCTAAAGTGTCGCCAAAAGATATCGCCTTCCTGCGACCCGGGCTGGACGCCATCGTCAAGATTACTGCCTATGACTTTACAATCTATGGAGGATTGCATGGCAAGGTTGAACAGATAAGTGCGGACTCGATCCAGGATGAGGAGGGGAATTCCTTTTATCTGGTTCGAGTACGTACCGACAAGAGTTACTTGGGCGATGAGCTTAACGCACTTCCCATCATCCCCGGTATGTTAGCCAGTGCGGATATTATTACTGGTAAAAAAAGTGTCCTAGACTATTTGCTGAAACCCATATTAAGGGCAAAGCAGTCGGCACTGAGAGAACGATAAGCCAACAATCTAAAACAATACATGACTGGAGATAACATGAAAAAAACGATTGTTGCCATGCTGGTCAGTGGCATCACCCTACTCCCTGGTTTGGGGCAAGCCCAGACGCTGGAGGAGTCGGTAGGACATACGCTTGCGACACATCCCAAGATCAAGGAAGCGTTCGATTTGTATCAGGCACGCCTCTATCAGCATGATGGTGCCAAGGGTGGTTACTATCCCACCATCGATCTGCGTGGTGGCGTAGGCTATGAAAAGACTGACAGCCCTTCTACCCGAGCTGCCAGTGCCAACAGCAATATTGATGACTCCATGACTCGTAAAGAGGCCGGGCTCAGTCTGCGCCAAATGTTGTTTGATGGCTTTGATGTCAGCAACAACGTATCCAGAACAGAAGCAGAAGCCAATGCCCAGCGTCTGGCGATGATCTCTGAAGCGGAAAACACCGCGCTGCGGGTCTCTGAGGTGTACCTCAACATGCTGCGTCAGCAGGAGATCCTGGAGCTATCCAAGCAGAATCTGGAAACCCACGAGCAGATCCGCAGTGACATTCGCAAGCGGACCGACTCAGGTCTGGGATCGACGGCTGACCAGACCCAGATCGATGGTCGTGTTGCCCGAGCCTATTCGAACCAGGCTGCAGCGGAGAACAACTATCGCGATGCAGAAAGTGAATTTATCCGTGTCGTGAATGAGGTGCCCAAAGATTTGGTACAGCCGGTTCCTAACGCCGAGGTCATTCCGGCCAGTCTGGAGACAGCGCTGAAAACCGCGACCGAAGTTCATCCAACCCTGCTCTCTTCACTGCAGGATATTGAAGCGGCCAAATATCAGCATGAAGGTTCCAAGTCCGGTTTCTACCCCAATGTGACATTTGAGGTGGATCAGAACTGGAATGAGGATATCGATGCGGTTAAAGGGCGTAACGATGACCTGACCGCCATGGTGCGGATGCGTTACAACCTGTTCCGCGGTGGTTCTGACGTGGCAGAGAGCAACGCTACATCGGCGCTCTATTCCCAGGCGAAAGACATTCATCTGAATGCGTTCCGCCAAGTGGAAGAGGGCACGCGTCTGGCATGGAACGCCAAAGAGTCGCTGACCAAGCAGAAGACCTTCTTGAAAGAGCACGTCGACGCCAGCTATGACACCGTGCAGGCCTATAAAAAGCAATTTGGTTTGGGCCAACGGACTTTGCTGGATGTGTTGAACACCGAGAACGAACTGTTTGAAGCGCGTCGTAGCTATATTACTGCCGAATATGACGCGCTGCTGGCGGACTATCGCATTCTCAATGCGACAGGTAGCCTGCTCAATGCCTTTAGCGTCAAGCAACCCGCTGAATGGCAAGCCAAGAAGTAACGGTTCGCTATTGATCCCGCAGGGATGATGACCGCACCAAGGTGACTGCGTATTGCAGTCACCTTGTTTGGTAAATGTAAGTGGTTGTCCGGTTTCAGGAGTGCGCAGCAACAATGCAGCAGGCAACGGATGTGACACTTCAGCCTGGAGAGGGTTACCGGTTTCCTTTTATTTTCAGTAGATGGAAACTGTTATGCCTGCGCGTTTTGCGCCACTCGTTATGGGTTTTGCTGCTACCTGTTTCGCTGTTGCTCTGTGCCAGTCAACCTTTGCCACCGGAAGATCTCAATTTGATCAAACGGGCTGAGCAGACCTATGGTGCACGAGCAGGCAAGCGGGTAACCAGTTGGCGGATGCTGGTCATGGAGACGAAGGGAAGGGCTCTTAGCGAGGCGAAAAAACTCGAGCGAGTGAATAACTTTTTTAATCGGATGCGCTTTATTGATGACATCAAGTTGTGGCGCAAGAAGGATTATTGGGCCACGCCACTTGAGTTTCTGGGGGCGGCCGGGGGAGATTGCGAGGATTTTAGTATTGCTAAATATTCCACGCTGCTTGAACTTGGGATCCCGGATGAAAAAATGCGGATGGTGTATGTCAAGGCGCTTGATTACAACCAGTTTCACATGGTGGTTGCCTATTACGAGACGCCATCTTCCGTTCCGGTTATTTTGGATAATTTGATTGGCTCGATTAGACCCGCCACACAACGACGGGATCTGTTACCTATTTATAGCTTTAACGGTAGTCACTTGTGGTTGATGAAGGCGAAAGGCCAAGGGGAACTGGCTGGTCAATCATCTCGCTTGGGATTATGGAATGATTTACGCAATCGCATGACCTCGGGGCGATTGGCTCGGCCAGCGGTGAATTTGGATGATTAACCTATGACGCTCTATCGACAGTTATTAGCCACCATGCTGCTGTTGTTTGGATTGCTCTTTGCGGCCACATACTGGGTGCAATTCAATTCAACCCGCACGTATCTGGCACAGCAACAGCAAACAACGGTCATCAACACTGCCACCTCGCTGGGGCTGGCACTGACTCCCTACCTGGAAAATGGTGACAAGGTTGCTGCCGAATCAGTGATCCAGGCCATTTTTGATGGTGGTTATTACCGACAGGTTCGCCTTGACCTGCTCGCCTCCAAAGATGTCATCGAGTTGGAAAACACCAATAATATTCAGGGTGTACCGCAGTGGTTTATCAATTTGGGGTTGTTTCCTGAGGTATCCAATGAGTCAATTCTGACATCTGGCTGGTTGCAGCTTGGCAAATTAAAGGTGGTTGGCCACCCTGGCCAAGCTTATTACGAGTTATGGCGCGGAATGAGCGAACTGGCGAGCTGGTTTCTGGTCGGTTTTTTGATCACCACCATTCTATTGATGAGAGCACTCAACTATTTGCTTAAACCGCTGAAACACATCTGCCAGCAAGCGGTCGAGATCGAGTTGCATCATTTTGGTCATGCCATTCCTGAGCCGAAAACCCATGAATTGAAACAGGTGGTTCAGGCTATAAATACCCTATCAAGCAAGTTGGCATTGCAGTTCAAAGAGCAAGCCGATGAGGCTGAAAAATTGCGTGAGCGGGTGTATGTAGATGCGGTATCTGGTCTTGGCAATCGCGCCTATTTTGTCGGTCAGGTCAATGCCTGGATTGCAGAGGCAGGACAAGGGGGCGTCATGCTGATTGCGGTAGACATGCTTGATGACATCTACCGTGATGAGGGCTTTGCTGCCCGTGACAATATGGTTAAATCCATCGCGCAAGCCTTGAAAGAACAACTGCAAGGGTGGGATGGCGCTGCGTTGGCCCGGATTTCGGCAACGGAATATGCACTGCTCTGCCCAACTGATGACCTCACTCAACTCAAAGACTTGGCTGAGGTGATTAATAGCCGCATCGCCGATCTGGTGGTGAATCCAATGGGCGAAGGCGATGCACTCTCAGTCATCGGTATTGCCGGTCGTGATGGCCACGATGATCTCTCAGCCTTGTTGACCAAGGCCGATAATGCGCTTGGCAAAGCGCGCAATGAACGCCGTGGTGCTGTCGTGATGGAAGGGGGCGCCGAACAAGGGTTGATGGGACGTTTGGCCTGGCGAGATCTGGTGCAAGATGCCATCTCACGGCAACTGTGGCGCTTCAAAGCCCAACCTGCTTGCCGATTTGATAATGGCGCCAGGTTGCATGCCGAGTTGTTTGCCTCGATTTCTCGTGATGGCACCGATTATTTTGCCGGTCAGTTCTTGCCTGCAATTGAGCAGTTCAAACTGGGTGGCGAGTTTGACCAGGCGGTCCTCGATGCTTGCGTTCCATTACTGCAAAAGCAGTCTGATCTGGTGCTGGCGATCAATATCACGGCTGGCTCGCTCTGTTCAGATGAGTTTTTAACCTGGCTGACTCGCTATTTGGCCGAGCATGCCGAGTTGAAAGAGCGGCTGCTATTTGAAATACCTGAAGCTGCCATCATGAAGCATAAAGAGAATGTGACCGCGTTGGTGCACGCCTTGCAGGCGCATGGCTTCCAGTGGGGTGTTGATCACTTCGGCCGTCACTTCCACTCTTTGGGTTATCTGGAGGAGCTGGCACCGGCGTATGTCAAAGTTGACCACGGTTATACCAGTCAGGTTATGGAGCCGGGGGCAGATACCTCATTCCTGGCCGCAGTGTGCCGTGCCGCACATAATGCTGGTGTGACCACGATTGCGACCCGTGTGGAGGACCAACGCCAAGTAGAGCTGCTCTCGAAGTTGCATATTGATGGTTATCAGGGGTTTGTTCATCCAGCTTTTCCCTTGTCTTGAATAATACAATGTTAAAAATGGCCCCGAATGGGGTCATTTTTATATCTAAAAATTCTCTTTTCCCTCTTTCAATATAATGGAATTATGGCGAGCCTCTAATGGCGCTCAGTAAATAGTGTTGATTTTTATATTAAAAAAGCAACCCTTCTATTTTTTTCCCTCGTTCTATTGAATACCTACCGAATTGATACATTTTTGCAACGGATAAGCATGTCATCTCCTCCTACGGTTTAGGAATCAAGATCCGTCACGTTGGAGCAATGGATATGCGTACCCAAATCATCGACAAGTCAGTGGTTGTCTCAGCTATCGAAGGCAATGTGGAAATTGTGCTGGCTGATGGAAGCAGCCGCCCTCTGCAAAAAGGTGAAATCCTCCAACCCGGAGCCAAGTTGACCATAGCGGATGATGCCAAGCTGGCACTTTCCCCTTATGACGACACACCTGCACAGAATTCCCCTACGGGTTCCGAGTCGGTTGAACCAGGTCAACCACAAGCGGGGGCCAGTCCGGAAGGGGCTCCTTCAGATATTGCTGCATTGCAAGAATCGATTCTGCAGGGCGTTGACCCGACTCAAAACTTTGAAGCCTCTGCTGCCGGTGGTGCCCCTGCGGCCGGTGGTGGTGGCGGTATTGGTGGGGTTGCCGGAGCCAGTGGTAATGGTGGTTTCGTCACCATTGATCGAACCGGCGATGCCACGATAGCGGCTGCAGGGTTTGATACAACCTACGATACGGCCGCCGTAATCAATGCAAATCAGGCAGAAGATTTAATTCTTGAGAATCAGCTTGATGATTTGGGCGAAGCCGTCGTGACCCTGGAAGACACTCAGGTCAGCGGTAATCTGCTGGACAACAGTACCAACCCTGATGGACCCGCTGCTGCCTCTGTCGTTTCATTTGACTGGGGTATCAACATCGGTGTGCCTGCCGGTGTTGCCGCCACCATTACCGGTGTGGGCACGTTGATCATCAACCCAGACGGGAGTTACACCTTCACGCCAGCGCCTAACTATGATGGCGCCGTTCCCTCAATAAATTATCAGGTGACTGACGGCCAGGACACAGTGACTTCAACACTCGTTATCTCCATTACTCCGGTAGATGAGGAGGTGGGCATTGAGGGGCTTGCTCTGGAAGGGGGCGAGGTGTTGGTCAGTGATGCCAACCTGGCGGATGGTTCAACCCCTGATACGGTAGCGTTGACTCAAGGTGGCGCGTTTACCTTCAATGCCCCGGACGGCGTCCAAACACTGGCGGTTGGTGCGATCCAGTTGATCAGCAATGGTACCGTTGCTGCGCTGCCTCTATCTATAGAGACGCCCCTTGGCAATTCATTGCAAATTACCGCAATTACCTACGATCCCGTCACTGGTAACGGCCGTGTCTCCTACAGCTATACCCTCGTTGATAACGAGGCCCATCAACAACCTGCTTTTGACCTGCAATTGGGTGAGAGTCTCACTGTGAGCTTGACCGATGATGACGGTGATACAACCAGCGCAACACTAGACATTGTTATTCAGGATGATGTACCCACCCAGAGTGTGGGCTTGGTCGAAGAGGCCAACTTTAGTGGGCTGTCGGTCAGTCTGGATGAGACGGTCGGCAAAGGGGATAGCTACAACGGCAGTGATGTGAATGATGGCTACATCAGCGATGACGTAGAAGGTGCTCTGGCCCAAGCCACAACGGCTATTACCGGTGGTCTGCTGTCACTTTTTACCAGCAGTGGCAGCTACGGCGCTGACGGCGAAGGCAGCACTAACGGTAGCTTCAGCTTTGTCGGGATTGGTGAGGAAGGGGTAGCCACCAACCTGTCTGCCACCAATGGAGGTGCGATTACCCTCAACGCGGTGAGTGCGACCGAGCTGCAAGGGGTTGATGGTGACGGCGATGTGGTGTTCAGCATCAAGATTGTGGCGGTGGACGGGGTCTCCCAACTGCAGACCACCCAGTTTGAAGCCTTGTCTCACGGCAACACCGGTCTGTTTGATGAATCACTGTCACTGCTGCTCAGTGGGCAGAACAGTCTGGGCCTGCAATACAGCGTGACCCGGGTGGATGGTGATGGCGACAGCGTGACCGACAGTGCCACCGTCAGTCTGGTGGCTGGCGAGCGTTCGGTGTTCAGCTTTGACGACGATGGCCCGAGTGCTTCGGCTAACGTTGAGGCGAATGCCCGCGTGCTGCTGGATGAAACCGGTGGGTTTGATGCGGTGGAAATCACCAGCAGCGCCATCAGCGGGCTGTTCAATACGCCGGTATATGGCACTGACGGGGCAGGCAGTGTGCAGTACAGCCTGAGCGCCACGGCAGGTGCAGGGACCGGGTTGTGGTTGGCGGGTGAAAGTGGTGACGCCAGCGAGATCAAACTGGTGGCGGTTGCGGGAGGATATGAAGGGTGGACAGGCGGTAGCAGCAGTGGCACCAAGGCGTTCAGCGTGCTGATGGACGGCAGCGGCAAAGTCACGGTGACCCAGTATGTGGCACTGGAGCACGGGGTGGATGGCGGCAGTACGAGTGACCATGACGACAGCGTGTCGCTGGCAGCTGCGGCTGCCATTAAGGTGGTGCAGACTGTGACCGACCGTGATGGAGACAGCAGCACAGCGACCAGTGTGAGTGGGNNGCTTCGGCTAACGTTGAGGCGAATGCCCGCGTGCTGCTGGATGAAACCGGTGGGTTTGATGCGGTGGAAATCACCAGCAGCGCCATTAGCGGTCTGTTTAATTCTCCGGTGTATGGCACTGACGGCGCCGGCAGCGTGCAGTACAGCCTGAGTGCCACCGCGGGTGCCCGCACCGGCCTGTGGCTGGAGGGTCAAAGTGGCAGCGCCAGCGAAATCAAACTGGTGGCCGTGGCCAACGGTTATGAAGGATGGACCGGCGGTAGCACCAGTGGCACCAAGGCATTCAGTGTGCTGATGGACAGCAGCGGCAAGGTTACTGTGACCCAATATGCGGCGCTGGAGCACGGGGTGGATGGCAGCAGTGCAAGTGATCATGACGACAGCGCGTCGCTTGCGGCCGAGGTCAAGGTGGTGCAGACCGTGACAGACCGTGATGGAGACCGCAGCACAGCGACCAGTGTGAACGGGTTGAACATCGTCTTCAAAGACGACGGTCCGAGTGCTGTGGCTGATACCATTACCAGCGGCACTAATGGCACTGTCAACCTGGTGTTGGTTCTCGATAGCTCAGGCAGTATTGGTAATACCAATATGCAGGTTATCAAGGATGCTGTAACGAATCTGATGAACAGCTATGGCAACTCGCTGGTCAAGGTGATGCTGGTTGATTTTGATAGCTCGGCCACTGTCAAGAGTGTCGGTAGTCAGGTATGGCTGACCAAGGATCAGGTAACTGGTCAGCTGACTAGCATCTCTTCTGGCGGTTCTACTGACTACGATGATGCTTTGCAAGCGGTTCGGAACAATTATGGGACACCGCCTTCCGCCGATAACACCTTTGTATTTTTCATTTCGGATGGAGTGCCCAGTTCTGCTGATGAGGCAATTAACGCCACAGAGCGCAATGACTGGACGAACTTCCTGACGCAAAAAGGCATTGATGGTGCATATGCCGTGGGGATTGGCTCAACCAGCGTACTTGATGCCGACCTGCAAAGTGTCGCGTGGTCACCGAGTGGCGCTCACAACAGCAATGTGGTGGTGATCAATACAGCGGGTCAGCTGTCGGGAACCCTGACCAACCTGACACAGGTAATTGATGGTAATGTGACAACCAATGACAGTGCTGGTGCCGACGGTTTTGGTACGCCCAAACTGGTTTCTGTGGAGTACAACGGAACAACCTACTCCTTCAATAACAGCAATACCTCTTTCACTATTGCATTGGGGACCAACAAGGGCTCCCTCTACATTGAAAATGATGGTGACTACCGATTCACCCCCCCAGCAGGGGGGGCAGAGGGGGCGCCTGTCGAGGTCACTTACAAGATTAAAGATGGCGATGGAGATACCAGCAGTGCCAAGTTGACCATTATCAATCCGGTCCTGGTGGTTGGTAGCAATGCCAATGACACAGGTTCCGGAGCCAGCACTGCCATTGACGATCACGTTCGTCCCAACCCTCTTCTTGCTCCGGATGTGGATGGAGCAATTGTGGGTGGAGTCGGGGCTGATGTGTTGATCGGTGATGTTGGCGGGGTGACTTCGGGTAGTTACAACCTGACATTTATGGTCGATATGTCGGGGAGTATCAGCAACTCGGAATTCCAGTTGATGAAAGATGCCATCAACAACTTGCTGGCCAAGTTCAGTGGCATTGCGCAACTGCAAGTCGAGATAGGTACGTTTGCAGATAGCAGCAAATATGTTGGTACCTACTCCTCTGTTTCTGCCGCTCAGCAGGCTGTCAGCAATCTAGTGCAGTCAGGTGGAGGCACTAATTACGAAGCTGCCTTGAAACAGCTCAATACCATGATGACCGGGGATCCGGCTGCGAATCATAAATATGTCTACTTCCTCACCGATGGGGAGCCGACCGCAGGAGGCTGGACCAATTCTGCGCAGATTGCGACCGGTATAGCTGCCCTGAGTGCACTGTCTGCCTCGGATGTGGTGATTAATGCGGTCGGGATTGGGGTGCCATCGGGAGCGTCATTTGGCAATAACCTCAATGCGATCGACAACACTGTAGACAACTACCTCGCCGTAGACAGCTTTGATGACCTGTCTAGTGGCTTGGGTTCGCTGTTTACCGCCGTCAGTGTCGGCTCTGACCTGTTGCAAGGAGGTGCAGGCAACGACGTGATTTTTGGTGACAGTATTCATGCAGACAATACGGATGGCGGCTGGTTCGAGTTTGTAGCAGACAATCCGGGCAAGAGTGGTGGGCAATTGCTCAACGAACTTTACAGCCAGCATGCAGAGTATGGTAAGGAAGGTGCGGTTGGTGGTGATGATACCCTTGAAGGTGGTGATGGGAATGATGTGCTTTATGGCCAAAAAGGCAATGATATCCTGATTGGCGGTGACGGTATCGACATTCTGATTGGCGGGACCGGGTCTGACACCCTCACAGGCGGTGCCGGCAAGGATACCTTCAAGTGGAGCGCTGCAGATGCGGGTGGTACCGATGTGATCAAGGACTTCACCACCGGCACCGGCGGGGATGTGCTGGATATTAGCGAGTTGCTCAATGGCGAGCATGCCAACAAGACATCGCTCGATGCCTATCTCACTTTCACAAGTGGTCCGGGTATCGGCAAATCGACTCTCACCATCGATCTTGATGGTTCGGGGGGCAGCAGTGCGACTCATGTCATCCAGTTTGACAGCATCGATCTGACACTGGGAGGTTCGCGTAACGACCAAACCATCATTGAAGATCTGTTGAATCAGGGAAATCTGAAGGTTGATCCGTAACCTTGTCTCGGGGCCAGGCTTGTCTGGCCCCTGTTTTTTCCCCTAGGGGATGGATAAGATACAGGCAGTAGATGAGAGGGGTAATCATGCAGTCATTCAACTGGGTCGACATTGATGGCATCCGTTATAGCTGGGATGGGCAGGGGAACATTACCTGTGCCGGCCAGTTTGGCTATCATGCCTCGATCGCGGGTGATCGGCTGGATGGGATGGAGATAGAGAATGAGGCTGGTGATGTAGCGGGGTCGCTCTATGTTGACTTTGCAGCGGCCTCTATTACCTATGTGCCAGTCATGGATACCGAGTCTGCCCATAACATGATTCTGGTTGGCCATGATCAGGGGCAGCAGGAGTATCCGCTGGCCAGTTTTCACTCCCCGTTGTTGCAAGATTTGCTGGGGCCGTCTGATACCATCGCCTGGTCTGCGATGGAGGAGGAGAGTGCTGGCACCGATATCGGACCGGCGGTGCAAGGACATGTTCTGTCGTGGGACTCATTCCATTTCGATGATGAGGTGCTGGTCTGTGGCGCTGCACCGGCGCTGGATATGGCAAACCAGAGCCAGGAGCCCGGCAGCATGGTCACCATCAGCCTCGATCTGACCAATCAGATACTGGATCAGATCCCCCCCTTGCACGATATATGAATCCCGTAGCTGCACTGGCATAATCACCTCAATCTTTCCGATTGAGGTTTTTTCTATGTGGCGTCCCCTTCTTACTCTTTCCGCTCTGGTTGTCAGTGCTCCGCTGCTGGCGATTGAAGTGCCGCAAGCGCCCCATCTGGTGGTGAGCGGTTATGCCGAGCAGAAGACCGAACCCGATATGCTTACCCTCAATGTCGCGGTGAGTGCACTGGATAAGCAGGGTCTCAAGGCCAAGCAGCAGGTCGATACCAAGGTCGCAGCCTTTTTTAGCCAGCTGGAAGGGCTGGGGATCACGCGCAGCGATGTCGAGGCTGGCAATCTGATGGTCTCTCCGGAATATCAGTATGGCGAGAACAAGAAGCCGGTATTGCTGGGATACCGTGCCCAGCGGCAATTGGCGGTCAAACTCTATCAACTGGATAAATTGAGCCCCTTGATGGATACCGCCCTCAAAGCCGGGCTGGAGTCCGTATCCCAGATTGAATATGGCTTGAAATCTCCTCAAGTCATCAAGGAGCAGGCCCGTCTGAATGCCGTCGAGGATGCCAAAACCAAGGCTGAATCTCTGGCCAAGGCGTTCGGGATGAAGCTTGGCAAGGTGTACAGTGTGGAGTACCGCAATGCTTCGCCCATTACCGCCTATAGCCGCAACCTGAAGGTGGTGCAGGCCATGGCGATGGCTGCTCCCGCGCCGGATATGGCGGATAACAGCTATCAGCAACAGCAGATCACGGTAAGCGATAATATCGAGGCTGTTTTCTTGCTGGAGTGATGCCAGTCGTTTAAGCCCTGTCATGAACAACCCCGCCGTTTGCTGCGGGGTTTTTATTTTGTGTAGATGCAGATGTAAAAAAACCGACTCTCGTGTTTACTTCATCGGGCGTCGGCTTTTTGTTAAGCGGGGTTTATCAGGCGGTCACTGCGTCAGCCTTGGTCACTTCCGGCGCCGGGTTGCGGATCAGGTAATCAAACGCCCCCAGTGCGGCGGTGGCACCGGCACCCATGGAGATAATGATCTGCTTGAACGGTACCGTGGTGGCATCCCCTGCGGCGTAGACACCTGGCAGGGAGGTCGCGCCCTTGGTATCGATCTCAATTTCGCCAAAGCGGGTCAGGGCAATCTCGCCCCCTTTCAGGAACTCGGTGTTCGGCACCAGTCCAATCTGGACGAAGATGCCTGCCACCGTCAGGTGTTTGATCTCGCCGGTAGTGCGATCTTCGTAATCCATACCGACCACCTTGCTGCCATCACCGATCACTTCGGTAGTGCGAGCGCTCATGATGATGTCGATATTGCCCATGGAGCGGGCCTTCTTCTGCAGTACCTCATCGGCACGCAGGGTATCGGCAAATTCGACTACGGTCACATGCTCGACGATGCCAGCCAGATCGATGGCAGCCTCGATGCCGGAGTTACCGCCACCGATCACCGCCACTCGCTTGCCCTTGAAGAAGGGACCATCGCAGTGCGGGCAGTAGGCCACGCCCTTGGTGCGGTACTCGACTTCGCCCGGTACGTTCAGATCGCGCCAGCGGGCACCGGTCGCCAGGATCACGGAGCGGCTCTTCAAGGTGGCACCGGAGGCGAGATCCACGTTCACATAACCATCTTTGCTGATGGCGGCGGCACGCTGCTCGGTGATCACTTCCACACCGTACTGCTTGACGTGCTGCTCCAGACTGGCTGCCAGCTTGGGGCCTTCGGTGTAGGTCACGGAGATAAAGTTCTCGATGCCAACGGTATCCATCACCTGGCCACCGAAACGCTCGGCGACGATGGCGGTGCGAATGCCTTTGCGAGCGGCATAGATGGCAGCCGCTGCGCCAGCCGGGCCACCGCCTACCACCAACACGTCGTAGGGCGCTTTTTCATTGAGTTCAGCCGCTTTGCGCTCACTGGCACCGGTATCGAGCTTGGCGACGATCTCTTCCAGCGAGATGCGGCCCTGGCTGAACGGTTGGCCGTTCAGGTAGACGTTCGGTACAGCCATGATCTGGCGCTCGGCGACTTCTTCCTGAAACAGGGCGCCATCGATCATGGTGTGAGTGATGCCGGGGTTCAGGGTCGCCATCAGGTTCAGCGCCTGCACCACGTCCGGGCAGTTGTGGCAGGAGAGGGAGATATAAGTCTCGAAGTGGAACTCGCCCTTGAGATGGCGGATCTGCTCCTGCACGGCCGCATCGGCCTTGGAGGGGTGGCCGCCGCTTTGCAGCAGGGCGAGCACCAAAGAGGTAAATTCATGACCCATGGGAATGCCGGCAAAGTGAACGCGCGGGGCTTGGCCCTGTGCTGCGACACTCATGGAAGGCTTGCGCGCGGCAGTGCCATCGGTCATGGAAATTTTGGGTGACATCTCGCTGATCTCGCTGGCCAGTGCCAGCAGCTCTGCAGATTTGTCGCTGTCATTGCCGGACACGCTGATCTCGATGGGATTGACGATGTACTGCAGATAGGTGTTCAGCTGTTGTTTGAGGTTGGTATCCAACATCTTCGAATTCCTTCTTGTGATTGCGGGTCGGCGTGATATTTGAGCCGGAAAGCTGACCGGCACATTTAACGCAGGCCGGAAAGCAGACCGCGCGTTTTCTGAGGGCCGGAAACAAAACCGGCCCTTGTGCGGGCCGGTCTTGGAAGCGGGAGGCTTAGATCTTGCCTACCAGGTCCAGGGACGGGGCCAGAGTGGCTTCGCCTTCTTTCCATTTAGCCGGGCACACTTCACCCGGGTGGGATGCCACGTACTGGGCCGCTTTGACTTTGCGCAGCAGTTCCAGTGCGTCACGGCCGATGCCGCCAGCGTTGATTTCAACGATCTGGATGATGCCCTGTGGGTCGATGACGAAGGTGCCGCGGTCAGCCAGACCGGCTTCTTCGATCATTACGCCGAAGTTGCGGGTGATGGTACCAGTCGGGTCACCAATCATCGGGTACTGCAGCTTGCTGATGGTGTCAGAGGTGTCGTGCCACGCTTTGTGAGTGAAGTGGGTGTCGGTAGAGACAGAGTAGATCTCGACGCCCATCTTTTGGAATTCAGCGTAGTTGTCAGCCAGATCGCCCAGTTCAGTCGGGCAAACGAAGGTGAAGTCAGCCGGGTAGAAGAACACCACGGACCACTTGCCTTTCAGGTCAGCGTCAGACACCTGAACGAATTTGCCATTGTGATAAGCGGTAGCGTTGAACGGCTTGATTTCAGTGTTGATATAGGTAGACATCTATTAGCTCCTTGGTGATATACATATGCCGGTCTGGTGTTGCAAAGGTTGGCCAGACGAGGCGTTTAACTTTCGATGGATTCATCATAGGGACTTTCGCTAATCGATAAAAGCCGCAATTTTGAATCGCTTAAATCTACTTATTAGATAACTCACTATGGCTGTACCTAACATGAATATCTCTGGCGTACAGAGATAACTCCTTGTCGTGGTTCAATATCTGTGCGGCACATCGCCTTTTCAAGGCTCGGTCAGCCGAGTGCCGCCGCGATGAGATGAACGGTGGAGCAAGCTGGTGGCGCAGGAGGTTGAGGCAACTGGTCGCGGCGATGGGGGATGTGTTGGCAATCGAGGGAGGCAGAAAAGCGCGGATAAAAAAATCCCGGCGCTATCGCAACGATAGGGCCGGGTCATCAAACAAGGAATGGCGATATAAACAAATGCTTTACAGCAAAGACTAACTACGGGGTGTGCAAACTTGCAGACATATGAAAGGAAGAGTGTGGGTGCACAATCCCTCGTCTCCCTCTCGGCAACTATTGCATGAGCTGATAATAGTGTGACGAAGATCACAAAGCAACCATATGGTGTAATTTTTCAATCAAAATGAAAGACTTTCAGCATTTTTGCCGATTAGGTATGCTGAAAACGCTTTTATTGTAATTTTATTACATTTATTCCGTCAGAAATCGGTGGGTGGCTCCTGCTCTTCCATCAACTCCAGCAGGTTGATGGCAACCGCAATGAAATCAGACTCGGTGACGATACCGATCAGCTTGCGTCCTTTTAGTACCGGCAGGCAGCCATATTTGTGGCGCTGCAGGTAGAGTGCCGCCTCCTTGATGCCAGCGTGGGGGTCCACGCTTGCCACTTGCCGTGTCATGATCTCGTCGAGTTGCACGCTGTCGGTAAATTCGGCTTCCCGCTCCGGGCTGATGAGCAGCAGTTTGGATTCCCGAGTGGCCAGGATATCGGTGAGGGTCACCAACCCCAGCAGGTGGTGCTGCTCGTCAACGATGGGAATGTGGCGGATCCGCTCCTGCTGCATCAGCACCATCGCCTGTTTGGCACTGTTTTCCGGACCCAGGGTGAAGGGATGTTCGGTCATGATTTCGGATAAGGTCATCATGGTGAGCCTCCTTGTGTATCTCCCTTCACCCTAGCCCACCCCTCTCTGGCAAAACATGATCAGGGTCAATACAGATCATTAAAGAATCATTAACCGGATGGGTGTATCAATATTGCTCGCTATCCCTTGTCTCTCTTGGGTTTTTGGTCTTTTGGGTTGCCTTGGAAGATGGGGATAACTAGACTAGCCGCCGATTCCCTTCGAGGTGAAAGATGCAAGTATCCGATTTTCATTTTGATCTGCCCAACGAGCTGATTGCCCGCTATCCGATGGCAGAGCGTACCGCCAGCCGCTTGTTGCAGCTCGATGGTCAAACCGGCGCCCTGCGCCATGGTCAATTTGTCGATGTGCTGGATCAGCTCAATCCGGGCGACCTGTTGGTATTTAACAATACCCGTGTCATTCCGGCGCGCATGTTTGGCCAGAAGGCCAGCGGCGGCAAGCTGGAGGTACTGGTTGAGCGTATTCTGGACGAGCACAGCGTGCTGGCCCATGTCCGTGCCTCCAAGGCGCCCAAACCGGGCAC
This sequence comes from Aeromonas sobria, assembly GCF_000820145.1. Lineage (GTDB taxonomy): Bacteria > Pseudomonadota > Gammaproteobacteria > Enterobacterales > Aeromonadaceae > Aeromonas > Aeromonas sobria. The sequence continues at coordinate 310,529 of NZ_CDBW01000006.1, forward strand.
CCGTTTGATCATGGATGCAGGTCAGGACGGCAAGAGTGTCGAGGCCGAGATGCGTGCCCGTCACGATGCGCTGTTCGAGATCCATTTCCTCGACCCGCGCCCGGTGCTGGAGATCTTGGAAGCGATCGGTCACATGCCGCTGCCGCCTTATATCGACCGTCCCGACGAGGATGCCGATAAGGAGCGCTACCAGACGGTGTATAACCAAAAGCCGGGTGCGGTGGCAGCCCCGACCGCCGGTCTTCACTTTGATGAGGCGCTACTTGAGAAAATTCGTGCCAAAGGGGTTGAAACTGCTTTCGTGACCCTGCATGTAGGGGCGGGGACCTTTCAGCCGGTGCGAGTGGACAAGATTGAAGATCACCACATGCATTCGGAATATGCCGAAGTGCCGCAAGAGGTGGTGGATGCCATCGCGGCGACCCGTGCCCGCGGTGGCAGGGTCATCGCGGTGGGCACCACCTCGGTACGTTCGCTGGAGAGCGCCGCCAAGGTCACCCTGGCTCAGGGAAAACCTCTGGCGCCCTTTTTCAGCGACACCGACATCTTCATCTTCCCGGGTTACCAGTTCCAGATTGTCGATGCCATGGTCACCAACTTCCATCTGCCGGAGTCGACCCTGATCATGCTGGTCAGCGCCTTTGCCGGCTATGACAACGTGATGGCGGCCTATCAGGCTGCGGTGGCCGGACAGTACCGTTTCTTCAGCTACGGGGACGCCATGTTTGTCACCCGTCGCCGGGGCGAGGCGTAAGTTTCGCCTTTATATCGGGCCGGATGGCCCTCCATTGTCAGACTGTTTCTCTGACTGAATCGAGGTAGTAATGAAATTTGAACTGAAAACCACCGACGGCCGTGCCCGTCGCGGTCAACTGGTGTTCGAACGTGGCACTGTCCAGACTCCGGCCTTTATGCCGGTCGGTACTTACGGCACCGTCAAGGGAATGACCCCTGAAGAAGTGCGTGAAACCGGCGCCGAGATCCTGCTGGGCAACACCTTCCACCTCTGGCTGCGCCCGGGTCAGGAAGTGATGCGCGCCCACGGCGATCTGCACGATTTCATGAACTGGCAGGGCCCGATCCTGACCGATTCCGGTGGTTTCCAGGTGTTCAGCCTGGGCGACATTCGCAAGATCACCGAAGCGGGCGTCCACTTCCGTCATCCAATCAATGGTGAGAAGATCTTCCTCGACCCCGAGAAGTCCATGGAGATCCAGTACGATCTGGGCTCCGACATCGTGATGATCTTCGACGAGTGCACCCCCTATCCGGTCAGCTACGAAGATGCCCGCAAGTCGATGGAGATGTCCCTGCGTTGGGGCAAGCGCTCCCGTGACAAGTTTGATGCGCTGGGCAACAAGAATGCCCTGTTTGGTATCATCCAGGGCTCGGTCTATGAAGAGCTGCGGGATGTCTCCCTCAATGGCCTGCTGGAGATCGGTTTCGACGGCTATGCGGTCGGCGGCCTGGCAGTGGGTGAGCCCAAAGAGGATATGCACCGCATCCTCGAGCACGTTTGCCCGAAAATTCCGGCCGACAAACCCCGTTACCTGATGGGTGTAGGCAAGCCAGAAGATCTGGTGGAAGGGGTGCGCCGTGGGGTCGATATGTTCGACTGTGTGATGCCGACTCGCAATGCCCGTAACGGCCATCTGTTCACCACCGATGGGGTGGTCAAGATCCGTAACGCCAAGTATCGCACCGACACCAGCACCCTGGATGCGGATTGCGATTGCTACACCTGCAAAAATTACACTCGTAGCTACCTGTATCATCTGGACAAGTGCAACGAGATCTTGGGTGCCCGTCTGAACACCATTCACAACCTGCGTTATTACCAGCGAGTGATGCAAGGTTTGCGGGACGCGATCGAGCAGGGTAAATTAGACGACTTTGTAACTGAGTTTTACCGTCGGCAAGGGAAGCCTGTGCCTCCGTTAGCTGAAAATGACGTGAAATAACAACAGCGTATCAGCTCGTTATCTTTGTATATCTACATCAACAAGAGGTTGTTAAATGAGCATTATCTCCAAGGCATATGCAGAAGGCGCAGTTCCGGGTGCACAGGGTGGTGGTATGGAAATGATCATCATGCTGGCCGTATTTGGCCTGATCTTCTACTTCATGATCTATCGTCCCCAGGCCAAGCGTGCCAAAGATCACCGCAATCTGATGAGCTCCTTGTCCAAGGGTGATGAAGTGCTCACCTCCGGTGGCCTGGTTGGCAAGATTGCCAAAGTGGCTGCAGATAGCGATTACTTGGTGATCGCCCTGAACGACCAGACTCAAGTCACCATCAAAAAGGACTTCGTCTCTGCCGTTCTGCCCAAGGGTTCTATCCAGTCCCTTTAATCTCCCAAGGAGCACAGCGTGTTGAATCGCTATCCGCTGTGGAAATACCTGATGGTGGTCGTGGTGATCGCCATCGGTTTTCTATATGCAGCCCCCAATCTTTACGGCGAAGACCCGGCCTTGCAGGTATCTGCCAGCCGTGGTGCCGAAGTCAAGCTAGATACCCTTGACCTAGTGAAAGAGACCCTTGAAGCGGCCAATATCCCGGTCAAACATGCTGCGTTCGAGCACGGTTTAATCCTGATCCGTTTCAAGAACACTGAAGAGCAGCTCAAGGCGCGCGATGTTGTTGCCAACAAGCTGGGCGATAACTTCATCACTGCACTCAACTTGGCTCCTTCTACCCCCGCCTGGCTCGAAGCCATCGGTGCTGCGCCGCTCAAGCTCGGCCTGGACCTGCGCGGTGGTGTGCACTTCCTGATGGAAGTGGACATGGCCGAAGCGCTGACCAAGCAGCAAGAGCAGATGGTGCAGGATTTTCGCACCGAACTGCGCACCCAGAAGATCCGTTACTCAGGCGTTCGCCGGGCCGGTGATCAGGTGCAGGTGCTGTTTCGCGATGAGGCGGATCAAGAGCGTGCCGCCTCCCATCTGCGTCGTCAGAACCCGGATTTGACCTTCACCACCGAGCAGAAAGGGGATGAGTTCATCCTCAAGGCTGCATTGAGTGAAGCGAAGATCAAGGAAGTGAAAAAGTATGCCCTCGAGCAGAACATCACCATCATCCGGAACCGGGTCAATGAGCTGGGTGTAGCCGAGCCGTTGGTGCAACAACAAGGCGCCGAGCGCATTGTGGTTGAACTGCCAGGTATTCAGGATACCGCCCGTGCCAAGGAGATCCTGGGTGCAACCGCGACCCTGGAATTCCATATGGTCGATGAGACTGCCGACATCCAGGCTGCTGCCGACGGTCGTGTCCCGCCGAGCTCCAAGGTCTACAACGATCGCAACGGTCGTCCTGTGGTGCTGCAAAAGCGGGTGATCCTGACCGGTGACCATATCGTCGGTGCCCAGTCCGGTTTTGACGAGTACAGCCGTCCCCAGGTCAACATCAAGCTGGATGGCCAGGGTGGCAACAAGATGGCCAACTTTACCAAGGACAACGTTGGTAAAGGGATGGCGACCGTGTTCATCGAGTACAAGCCGGTCGGTCAGCCTGGTCCGGATGGCAAGCGCAAGTTCCGCAAGCAGGAGGAGGTGATCAACGTCGCCACTATCCAGTCGCGTCTTGGCAGCCAGTTCCGTATCACAGGTATCGATAACGCCAACGAAGCCCACAACCTGGCGCTGCTGCTGCGTGCCGGTGCCCTGATCGCCCCGATCCAGATCGTGGAAGAGCGCACCATTGGCCCGAGCCTGGGTCAACAGAACATCGACAGCGGTATGGAAGCCATTGGCTGGGCCATGCTGGTGATCGTGCTGTTCATGGGGATCTACTACCGTGCCTTTGGTTGGGTAGCCAACCTGGCGGTCTGTATGAACCTGGTGCTGATTGTCGGTATCATGTCGATGATCCCGGGTGCCACCATGACCTTGCCGGGAATTGCCGGTATCGTGTTGACGCTGGGTATGGCGGTGGATGCCAACGTGCTGATCTACGAGCGTATTCGTGAAGAGATCCGCAATGGTCGTGGTGTTCAGCAAGCCATTCATCTGGGCTTTGATCGGGCATTCTCCACCATCGCCGACTCGAACGTTACCTCGCTGATTACTTGCGTGATCCTGTTCGGTATCGGTACTGGCGCCATCAAGGGCTTTGCCCTGACGCTGGGCATTGGTCTGACCGCTTCCATGTTTACTGCCATCACAGTTTCCCGTGCCATTATCAACCTGGCTTGGGGTGGACGGCGCATCGACAAGCTGCCCATCTGAGGATAGAGAAATGTTTCAGATTCTACATTTTGAAAAACCGATCCCGTTTATGCGCTATGCCAAGCCGGGTGTGGTTTTCTCTTCCGTGCTGATGGTGATTGCCCTGTTCTTCCTGTTTGATCGGGGTTTGAACTGGGGTCTGGACTTTACCGGTGGTACTACCATCGAGGTGGGGTTCCAGCAGTCGGTGAGCCTGGACAAGGTCCACGACGCACTGGAAGAGCAGAAGATTGAAGGGGCAACCCTGCAACACTTTGGCTCCAGCCGTGACGTATTGTTCCGCCTGACCCCGAAAGAGGGGGTTAAGGTAGAACAACAGGGTAACGAAGTGCTGGCGGCAGCCAAGTTGCTCGACGAGGGCGCAGTGCTGAAACGGGTTGAGTTTGTCGGCCCTTCTGTGGGTGATGAACTGGCAACAGACGGTGCGCTGGCGATGCTAGCCTCCATCCTTTGCATCATGGCTTATGTGGCGGTGCGTTTCGAATGGCGTCTGGCGTTGGGGGGCATTCTCTCTCTGGTGCACGACGTGGTGATCACCCTGGGCGTGTTCGCTTACTTCCAGTACGAGTTCGACCTGACCGTACTGGCGGCGCTGATGACCCTGGTGGGTTACTCCCTGAACGATACCATAGTGGTGTTCGACCGCTTGCGGGAGAACTTCCGCAAGGTGCGTAAAGGGGATACCGAGTACATTCTGGATCTCTCCATGACCGAGACCCTGAGTCGTACCATCATTACCTCCGGCCTCACCTTTGTGGTGGTGCTGGCGCTGCTGCTCAAGGGCGGTGCGCTGATACACGGTTTTGCCGTGGCCATGGTGATCGGTGTGGCGTTCGGTACCTACTCCTCCATCTATGTGGCGAGTGCATTTGCCATGTTCCTCGGCGTCAAGCGCGAGCACATGCTGCCAACCCAGGTAGAGAAAGAGGGTGCGGAACAACAGGAAATCCTGCCGTAACAGTGAAGGGCGCCGTAAGGCGCTCTTTTCTTATCTCCGTATGCCGCTTGCGGATGCAGAGGTTCCAAGCAACAGGAGTTTATGATGCAACACAATCCCCGTTTTTTGGCGCTGGTTGACGGGATCCGCTCCCGCGTTACCGAGACTGACGTTCACCAGATCAAGCGCTGGCAGGATGAAGGGCGCACTTTTCATCTGATCGATGTGAGAGAAGAGAGCGAGTGGGCCAAGGGGCATTTGCCAAACGCCCTTTACCTCGGGCGTGGGGTGATTGAGCGGGATATCGAGACCCGTTTCCCTGATCCCGAGACCGAACTCTACCTCTATTGTGGTGGTGGTTTTCGCTCCATTCTGGCGGCGGATAATCTGCAACAGATGGGTTATCGCCGGCTAGTCAGCGTAGATGGTGGTTTTCGGGGTTGGCTGGAAGCCGGATACCCTGTCGAATCCTGATTTATTTGAGGCAGAGGGACACAGCTACATGACAAAGTGGCAGTTGACCTTTACCATATGCGGGGTCAAGCGTAAGCGTCGGAGTGTTCATTGAACGTCAGGAAAGGGATTGGATACCTCCTTGGTATCCTGTTGTTGCTCCCCATGTGGGGTTGCAGCAGTAGCAGTCAAGTTAACACCCCCAAGGTTCCCAAGCAGCAGCCTGCTTCACTGGTTTTGGCGACCCCCCTGCAGGTCTCCTACCAAAGTGAGTTGGCGCTGGCGCGACTCGGGCAGATGCTCGGTGAAATGGAATTGACCACCGAGCAACGGGCCGAGCTGTTCTATGAACGGGCAGTGGTATTTGACCGGGTTGGCCTTCGTTCCCTCGCGCGGCTCGACTTTAACCGAGCCCTGCGTGAAAAACCGGATTTTGCCGAAGCCTATAACTTCATCGGCGTTTATCTGGTACAGCAGCAAAATTATGACGAAGCCTATGAGGCGTTCGACTCTGCCCTCGAGCTGGCACCTGATTATGACTATGCCTATCTCAATCGTGGTATAGCGCTCTATTATGGTAACCGTCCCGAGCTTGCCAGCGCGGACATGAAGCGCTTCTATGAAGCGCAGCCAGAAGACCCCTATCGGGTGATTTGGCTCTATCTGGCCGAGCAAAAACTCGACGCCCCTGCGGCCATGAGCCGGATGCGCGAACGGCTTAACAAATACGATGACGATGCCTGGAACTGGGATCTGGTTCGCCTCTATATCGGCGAGATCAATGCCTCCCAGTTGATGGGAAATGTAGTGAAAGGGGTTAAGGATAACCGGGAGCTCGCCGAGCGCTTGTGTGAAACCTACTTCTATCTGGGCAAGTTCGAGTTGGCCAGAGGCAACCGCAAGGAAGCCATTAGCTACTTCAAGTTGGCGCTTTCCAACAATGTCTATGACTTTATCGAGCACCGCTATGCGTTGCTGGAGCTGGAGCTGATGGCGCGTAAACCCTTGCCACCGGGTGCTCAGAGTGCCCGCAGCAAGAGCGATAAGCCCTCCTGATCCACACGACAGCTGTTAAAAAGGCCTCGCGATGAGGCCTTTTTGTTGGGCGAATGGCGGGCTTATTCCACCAGGCTCATGCCGGGGATCTGGCGCCAGTAGCCGTTGCAGTCGCTCCCTTGCTGCAGGGGCAGGGGGACCTGGCCCTGTTGGTTCGCTTTGAAGCGGGCCAGCATCTCCAGCGTCTCCATCCCTTGCGGCGAGAGCCTGACTACATCCACCAGACCCTCCATGCCTGCCAGCTCGTTCCCGAGGTTATAGCAGTAACCAGACTGGGTCTGGATCCCGTTGAGGTTGAACACTCGCTGCCCTTCGCGGCTGTTGGCCAGTCGTCCGGTCGGATAGTGGATACAGGCGAGTTCACAGTTGTCTTTTGGCTTGTCGAGGGAGCGGGCGGTGAAGCAGCGCGCCGAGTAGGCGAGCGGCAGATGGCCGTAGGCAAACACCTCCACCTCGAACCGGTCGCGCAGTGGGCCCAGATCCTGATTGAGCTGGATCAGCCAGTCACGGGAGAGCTCCACCGGCATCACCCAGCGTTTCATCCCCTGTTTGAGCAGCATTCGCAGCACATCGGCGTTGTAGGCGTTGATGGCAGGGCCGCAGACAAACGGGATCCCCGCTTCCCAGGCGAGTTGCACCGTACCGAGATCGTTGGCTTCGACCATCAGATCGCCATTATCGACCAGCCGCTTCACCTCTTTAAGCTCGGAGGGGGCAGAGATGAGGGCGAGGGTAGAGAGCACCACCTGCTTGCCGGAGCTGGCTACCTGACGGGCCAGTGCAATCCAGTCATCGACTTTGAGTTCACGCCGCTTGCTGCAGACGGTCTCCCCCAGATAGATGATGTCGGCCTGGCTGTTGGCCGCGGCATGGTAAAAAGCGTCGGTATCCGCTTTGGGCCAGTAAAAGAGCACAGGCCCGAGAGAAAATTGCATGCTGTGGGCTCCTTATTGCCACTGACGATGATAGGCGCCGAGGGTGGTCTGGCTACCTTCGGAGACGCGGGCGAGCTGGGCATCCCACTCAGGCTTGACCTGATAGGCCTCGGGATTGGCTTGATAGGCATCGATGGCCGCACGCCAGACCCGGGTCACCTGCTCCACATAGGCGGGGCTGCGCTGGCGTCCTTCGATCTTGACCGACTGGACCCCAGTCTGGAACAGCTCCGGCAACAGACCAAGGGTGTTGAGGCTGGTCGGCTCTTCCAGTGCGTGGTAGGTCTGGCCATCCACCTCGAAGCGTCCCTTGCACAGGGTCGGATAGCCGGCGTTTTCACCGGGGCCATAGCGGTCGATCAGCACTTCGTTGAGTCGTGACTCGAGGCCGCTCGGGGTCTCTTCCCAGCGCACGAACTTGGCCGGTGAGCAGGCGCCGACGGTGTTGGGGCTCTCGCCAGTCATGTAGGAGGAGAGATAGCAGCGCCCCTCGGCCATGATGCAGAGGCTGCCAAAGGCAAAGACCTCCAGGCCCACATCGGTTTCGCGGGCCAGCTGTTTGACCTGATGCATGGAGAGCACCCGCGGCAGCACTACCCGTTTGACATTGAATTGCTGCTGATAGAAGCGAATGGCGGCGGCATTGGTGGCACTGGCTTGTACCGAGACATGGAGCTCCATCTCCGGATAGTGGCTGCTGGCATATTCCAGCACCGCCAGATCGGCGATGATCAGCGCATCGGCGCCGAGGGCCACCCCGCGATCAACAGCCTGTTTCCATCTGGTATCGGCCCCCGGGTGGGCGAAGGTATTAATAGCAATATGCAGTTTGCGACCATGTTGATGCACATAATCCACCGCCTTTTCCAGTTTGCTGTCGGTAAAGTTGAGACCGGCAAAGTGGCGGGCATTGGTGTCATCCTTGAAGCCGATGTAAACCGCATCGGCCCCGTTATCCACGGCGGTTTTCAGTGCCGGCAAACTGCCTGCCGGACAGAGTAATTCCATTGGTACGCTCCGAGAGTGCATATGAAGGGCAAACGAGCCCTGATTGTATGCAGGCATGCACTCCCGCTTTTTGACCTGAGGCAGCTTTGTGTGGCTTTGTCCATCTTGAGGTAACCCTGCATAAGTTTGATTTCCAACAGGATCTTTGCAGTGGCCCTGTGTTTGAATGCGAAAAAAGGGAGTCTATTGTGTTTCAACAACTGCAACATCGCCTGGTCGAACAGGCTCCGCGCTTCTTGCGCCATCCCCTCAAGCTGGTCCCCTTCAATCTGCAAAAACAGTTGATGGAGAGCCTGTTGGCCCGGGTATTCAAGGAGGCCATCGAAGATGGCGATTTCGAGTTTCTGGCAGATAAGTGGCTGAAAGTAGAAGTCTCTGATCTGGAGCTGTGCTGGTTTATCAGTGAGCAGAATGGTCAGCTGGTGGTGGCTCGCGAGTGTGCCAAGGCGGATGTCTGTTTCAGCGGTACGGTCAACGATCTGATCCTGATTGCCGGTCGTAAAGAGGATCCTGATTCGCTATTTTTTCAGCGCAAGCTGAAGATTGAAGGGGATACCGAGCTGGGTCTGGAGGTAAAAAACCTGATGGACAGTCTAGATCTCGATGGCTTGCCGAGCCTGATGAAGTATCCCCTGATGGACTTGGCGACCTTTATCGATCGCGCCCGCGCCGAGTCAGCGCAGGCTCCGGTGCATGCGGCGCCGAGCCGGCTCCCGCTTTAAGTGATTGCTTACCACATGGGCATGGTGGCGATAACGGTGCCGTGCCCAGAGGCAACGACATGCCCACAAGCAGGGCACAAACGCTGCGAGCGCTATCGGGGCAGCCAGTTGCGATATGACCAACCCCAGCGCAAGCAACACAAAGGGCTGGGCTTCATAAAGCCACTCGGGTTGCAGCCAGCGTTTCGCAGGAAAGATGATGAGATCGGTACGACGATAGCTGGAACGCATCATCCAGGTCACTGCGCCCACGATAAATAGCAGGGCGCCAGCAAACCAGAGTAGTCGTTGCTCATTGAGCATAATCAGGGCAACGGCTGCCAGCAGATAGAGGCTGGGTAATCTCTCGTAGATAAATGGAGGGAGCATGGCTTGATTTCTCCGATCTCATAGAACAGGTATCCTTCAAGTTTAGTGTCCCACCTCGATTGCCTCATGCTTGTTTGTTATACAAATCGCCGCTTTTGTTCTGAAATGGCGCACCTTTTACGGTGCCAAAATAGCGATTGGTTATGTTACTATTACGCGCCATTTTTGACTGTAGATTGACAGGGCATGCTGGATCAAATTCGTATTATTTTGGTAAACACTTCCCATCCCGGCAACATGGGGTCTGCGGCGCGGGCCATGAAGACCATGGGGCTGACTCAGATAGTGCTGGTTGATCCACAAGCTTTGCCGGATGACAATGCCTTCGCCCTGGCGGCAGGGGCCAGCGATGTACTTGCTAATGCGCGCATTGTGTCGACGCTCGATGAAGCGATTGCTGACTGTGGTCTGGTCATTGGCACCAGTGCGCGTTCCCGAACCCTGAGCTGGCCGATGCTCGATCCTCGTGAAGCGGGCGAGAAGTTGGTGCTTGAGGGGATGACGCATCCGGTCGCGCTGGTATTTGGTCGCGAACGTACCGGTCTCACCAATGATGAGCTGCAAAAGTGCCACTACCATGTGGCTATCCCGGCCAATCCGGAATACAGCTCCCTCAATCTGGCCATGGCGGTCCAGACCCTCTGTTACGAAATACGGGTGCACTGGCTGCAAGAGCAGGCGGTCGAACCCGAAGAGGAGATGGCCTATCCGAGTACTGCCCAACTGGAAGGGTTTTATCAGCACCTGGAACAAACACTGCTAAAGACCGGTTTCATTGCCGATGATCACCCGGGTCATGTGATGAGCAAATTGCGCCGGCTGTTCAATCGTGCACGACCGGAAGCATCTGAACTCAATATCTTGCGCGGCATTTTGACCTCGGTTCAGAAAGTGAAAACACCGGATTAACCGACTATTTTACTCAACCATAATACTTGACTGTTTTTGTCGGGTATGTGACCATGTGCCACATCAAATTGCTTCGCAAGACGGTAAGGCTCATGAGACTGACTTCTAAAGGACGTTACGCTGTAACCGCCATGCTCGACGTGGCACTGCATGCAGAGCAGGGGCCTGTACCCCTTGCCGATATTTCCGAGCGTCAGGGCATCTCCTTGTCCTACCTCGAACAGCTGTTTGCCCGCCTGCGCAAGCATGGCTTGGTGAGCAGCGTACGTGGTCCGGGTGGTGGTTATCGCTTGGGACTGGCTCCCGACGAGATATCTGTTGGCCAGGTGATCACCGCAGTCGATGAGTCGGTTGATGCCACCAAGTGTCTCGGTAAGGGTGGCTGCCATGGCGGCACCCAGTGTCTGACCCACTCTTTGTGGCGTGATCTCAGTGAGCGAATTTCCAGTTTTCTCGGCGATATCACCCTGGCAGAACTGGTTCGCCAGGCAGATGTACGCCGGATTGCCGGCAAGCAAGATGAACAGATGAAAACTGCGTTGTCCCTGGTTGAACGGACAGAACGCGGCAATGTGAGCTTGAAAGTCCAACTATAAACAAACGTGCTTTCCACAGTCGTTCGATGTGCGAACAAGGCTGTAACGGAGAAATACATGAAACTGCCTATTTACCTTGATTATTCGGCAACCTGTCCGGTGGACCCGCGTGTCGCAGAAAAAATGATGCAGTGTCTCACCATGGATGGCCTGTTCGGCAATCCGGCTTCCCGTTCCCACCGCTTTGGCTGGCAAGCCGAAGAAGCGGTTGATCTGGCCCGTAATCAAGTGGCAGAGCTGATCGGTGCAGACCCGCGCGAAATCGTGTTTACCTCAGGTGCTACTGAATCCAACAACCTGGCCATCAAGGGCGTTGCACATTTTTACGCCGGCAAAGGCAAGCACATCATCACCTCCAAGACCGAACATAAGGCCGTGCTTGATACTTGCCGCCAGCTGGAGCGTGAAGGGTACGAGGTGACCTACCTTGAACCGATGCCAAACGGTCTGTTTACCATCGAACAAATCAATGCGGCTTTGCGTAATGACACCATTCTGGTGAGCATCATGCATGTCAACAACGAGATTGGCGTGGTGCAAGACATCGCTGCCATCGGTGAGCTTTGTCGCTCCCGCAAGATCTTGCTGCACGTGGACGCAGTCCAGAGCGTGGGTAAAATCCCGGTAGACGTCGAGGCACTGAAAGTCGACCTGCTCTCCGTCTCTGCGCACAAGGTATATGGTCCCAAGGGGATCGGTGCCCTGTATGTCCGTCGCAAGCCCCGTGTTCGTCTGGAAGCCCAGATGCATGGCGGTGGTCACGAGCGTGGTATGCGTTCTGGCACGTTGCCAACTCATCAGATCGTCGGCATGGGCGAAGCATTCCGTATCGCCAAGGAAGAGATGGCCAACGAAGCGCCGCATATCATGGCACTGCGTCAGCGTCTGTGGGATGGCATCAAAGATATTGAAGCTGTCTATATCAACGGTGATCTGGAGCAGCGTGTGCCGGGTAACCTCAATGTCAGCTTTGCCTATGTGGAAGGGGAATCCCTGATCATGGCGCTGAAGGATCTGGCGGTTTCTTCCGGTTCAGCCTGTACCTCTGCCAGCCTGGAACCTTCCTATGTGTTGCGTGCGCTGGGTCTTAATGACGAGCTGGCACACAGTTCCATTCGCTTCAGCATGGGTCGCTTTACCACCGAAGAAGAGATTGATTACGCAGTCAAGCTTATTCGTGACTCCATTGGCCGTCTGCGCGAGATGTCTCCACTGTGGGAGATGTATAAAGATGGCGTCGATCTGAACACGGTCGAGTGGGCTCATCACTGATCCAACAGGGTCAGTGAACAACGGAATTAGCAGGAGTGAGATATGGCTTACAGTGAAAAAGTAATCGACCACTATGAAAATCCCCGTAACGTCGGTGGTTTTGACAAGAATGATCCCAGCATCGCAACCGGCATGGTTGGTGCTCCGGCTTGTGGCGACGTGATGAAGCTGCAGCTGAAGATCAGCGACGATGGCATCATCGAAGATGCCAAGTTCAAGACTTACGGCTGTGGCTCCGCCATTGCCTCCAGCTCCCTGGTGACCGAATGGGTCAAGGGCAAGACCCTGGACGAAGCGGCTGGCATCAAGAACACCGATATTGCCGAAGAGCTGGCACTGCCACCGGTAAAGATCCACTGCTCCATTCTGGCTGAGGATGCCATCAAGGCTGCTATCGCCGATTACAAGCAGAAGAAAGGTCTCTAAGCGCCGGAGAGCAGTATGGCTATTACCATGACAGATGCCGCAGCGGCACGGGTGTCTTCTTTTCTGACTAACCGGGGCAAGGGCATTGGCCTGCGCCTCGGCGTTAAGACCACTGGCTGCTCTGGCTTGGCTTATGTGCTCGAGTTTGTTGATGAGCTGGCCGAGGAAGACCAGGTATTCGAGCAGCAGGGTGTGAAAATTATTGTCGATGCCAAGAGTCTGATCCACCTGGACGGAACTCAACTGGATTTCGTCAAGGAGGGCCTCAATGAGGGCTTCCAGTTTAATAATCCCAATGCCAAAGGCGAATGTGGTTGCGGCGAGAGCTTTAATGTCTGACAGGGGTGACCTGACGGATGTGACGGTTGAACTGGCATCTGACCGCCAGTTCAACCGTGCTATTTCTGCCGCTATATCGAGAGTGGTTATGACGACCGTTGCCAAGAGGTTTGTATGAACCATTTCGAGCTGTTTGGGCTGGTTGAAGGCTTCGAACTAGACACCCGGCAGTTAGCGGATACCTACCGACAACTGCAAACCCGCTTCCACCCCGATCGTTTTGCCACGGCCCCCGAGCGGGAGCAGCTGGCATCAGTGCAGCATGCAGCTCAAATCAACGAGGCGTTCACCACTCTCAAAGCCCCGCTGCGCCGTGCGGAATATCTGCTCTCCTTACGCGGTACGGATATTCGTGGTGAGCAGCAAACACTGCAAGATACCGCATTTCTGATGCAGCAACTGGAGTGGCGTGAACGTCTGGCTGATTTGAAAGACGACGCTGACCCTGAGCGTGCCATCAAGGATTTTCGCTCTGAAATCAGGCATGATCATCAGCTGCTGATGCAGCAGTTGACCGCGTATCTCGCCGCAGGCGAAGATTTGGGCGCGGCTGACTGCGTCCGCAAACTCAAGTTTGTCGACAAGCTCCTCGAAGAGCTGGAACGATTCGAAGACTCGCTCCTCGAGTCTTGATCCTTTAACGCTGGAAGTTTGATTACCCATGGCATTACTGCAAATAGCCGAGCCCGGCCAGAGCGCTGTACCTCATCAGCACAAACGTGCCGTCGGCATCGATCTCGGCACCACCAACTCTCTCGTTGCTGCGGTTCGCAGCGGTCACGCCGATACCCTTTGCGATGAGCAAGGGCGCGATCTTCTCCCGTCGGTGGTGCATTATCAGACCGATGCTATTCGAGTGGGTATTGATGCCAAGCGCGAAGCTGCCCTTGATCCGCACAACACTATCGTCTCGGCCAAACGGATGATGGGCAAGGCGCTGGCCGATATTGACACCCGTCAGCAACCTTACCTGTTTGTGGCCGCCGAGAACGGTATGCCCCAGCTACAAACCTGCCAGGGCTTGGTCAATCCGGTACAGGTATCGGCCGAAATTTTGAAAACACTGGCCGAGCGTGGCTCCGCCTCGCTGGGTGGTGAACTCGACGGCGTGGTCATTACCGTCCCTGCTTATTTCGATGATGCCCAGCGTCAGGGCACCAAGGATGCGGCCCGTCTGGCCGGTCTGCACGTGCTGCGGCTGCTCAACGAACCTACCGCCGCAGCGATTGCCTATGGCCTCGACTCGGGTCAGGAAGGGGTGATTGCCGTTTACGATCTGGGCGGTGGCACCTTCGATATTTCGATTCTTCGTTTGCATCGCGGCGTGTTTGAAGTGATGGCCACTGGCGGCGATTCGGCCCTCGGTGGTGATGATTTCGATCACCTGCTGGCTGACTGGATCAAGGAGCAGGCTGGCCTCTCCGGCGATCTGGATGCTCATCTGCAGCGCGAGCTGCTGGACGTAGCGGCACAGATCAAACACGGCCTGACCGATGCCGAGCAGGTGGCTTGCACCTTCGCCGGCTGGCAGGGCAGCGTGACCCGCAGCCAGTTTGAACAACTCATCACACCGCTGGTGAAGCGCACCCTGCTGGCTTGCCGTCGCGCCCTGCGCGATGCGGATCTTGAGCAGGTGGAAGTGCTGGAAGTGGTGATGGTCGGTGGCTCCACCCGGGTGCCCTTGGTGCGCGAACTGGTAGGGGATTTCTTCCAGCGTACGCCGCTGACCAGCATTGATCCGGACAAGGTGGTTGCCATCGGCGCCGCCATCCAGGCTGACATTCTGGTGGGCAACAAGCCCGATGCCGAGATGCTGCTGCTGGATGTGATCCCGCTCTCATTGGGTCTAGAGACCATGGGTGGCCTCGCCGAGAAGGTGATCCCGCGCAACACTACTATTCCGGTAGCCCGAGCCCAGGAGTTCACCACCTTCAAGGATGGTCAGACTGCCATGGCTATCCATGTGGTGCAGGGAGAGCGTGAGCTGGTCGCCGACTGCCGCTCACTGGCCCGCTTTACCCTGACCGGTATTCCACCCATGGTGGCGGGCGCGGCCCATATTCGTGTCACTTTCCAGGTGGATGCGGATGGTTTGCTGTCGGTCAGTGCCATGGAGAAATCCTCCGGCGTGCAGGCCGAGATCCAGGTCAAGCCATCTTACGGTCTGGCGGAGCAGGACATTCTTACCATGTTGAGCGCGTCCATTGAGCACGCCCAGCAAGATATGGATGCCCGCATGCTGGCAGAGCAGCAGGTAGAAGCTGATCGGGTTGCCCTGAGCCTCAACGTTGCCTTGGCCGCCGATGGTGAGTCACTGCTAAGTGCTGCCGAGCGCGCCGAGATCGATGCCGCCATCGCCCACCTGCTGATCATGCGCAGCACGGGCACCACCAATCAAATCAAAGATGCCATTGAGGCGGCAGATGCTGTCAGTGGTGAATTTGCAGCACGTCGGATGGATGCGTCCATCCGCAAGGTGCTGACCGGACAAAACGTCAACAAGGTGTAATATGCCAAAACTGATCATTCTTCCTCATCCTGTACTCTGTCCGGATGGTGTCGCCCTTGAGGGGCAACGTGGTGAGACCATTCTCGACGTGGCGCTGCGTAATGGGATCGAGATTGAACATGCCTGCGAGAAGTCCTGTGCCTGCACCACCTGTCATTGCGTGGTGCGGGAGGGATTTGACTCTCTCGAGCCAAGCGACGAGCTGGAAGACGACATGCTGGACAAGGCGTGGGGCCTGGAACCGGAATCACGGCTGAGTTGCCAAGCCAGGCTTGAGGACGAGGATCTGGTGGTCGAGCTGCCCAAGTACACCCTGAACCTTGCATCTGAACGCCATTAATTACCCATGAGTGCATTGCACGTGCAGCATCCCGTGGTGCTTCAGTGATATGGTGAAGGCCGTGCCCCTTAAAGGGCACGGCCTTTTTTGTATTCGTTATTCCCTCTTTGCCTATGAAGAGTGCTTATAAATCGTGCCAGTAAAAAAGGAAGCAAACACGATGGCTAACATGATGAACGTAGCGTTATCTACCCAGGCTGCTGCCGCCCATTGGGGCGAGGGTGCGCTACTCAGTTTTAATGGTGACAGAGCTGACATCCATCTGGGGTCGGTTGGTCAGGAAAAAGATGCACTGCGCGCCATCCAGCGTGCGGCCCGCCGCTTTGAGTCCACCGGGATCAAGCGGGTCAAGCTGGTCGGAGATGGTTGGGATCTGGAACGCCGTTTTGCCTTCGCCCAGGGCTTTTATGCCGCTAAAGGAGTGCGTGAACTGGACTTTGGCCAGCAGAGTGAGGCG
This sequence comes from Aeromonas sobria, assembly GCF_000820145.1. GTDB lineage: Bacteria > Pseudomonadota > Gammaproteobacteria > Enterobacterales > Aeromonadaceae > Aeromonas > Aeromonas sobria. Next base: position 327,081 of record NZ_CDBW01000006.1, read on the forward strand.
GATAGCTGCGAGCTGGATGCCTTGATCAAGGCGAGCTGCTGGGCTCGTGACATCACCAATGGCTGCCCGGAAGAGATCTACCCCATGAGTCTGGCGGAATCGGCCCTGCTGCTCATTCGTGGTCTGGCCGGTGATCTGGTGACCGCCCGTATCACTGCCGGCGAAGCGTTGCGCGAATCGGGCCACATCGGGATCTGGTCGGTCGGTCGTGGCAGCGAGCGCGAGCCGGTGTTGCTGGAGCTCGATTACAATCCGACCGGGGATCGCAACGCCCCAGTGGTCGCTGCCCTGGTGGGCAAGGGCATCACCTTCGACTCCGGTGGCTACTCCATGAAGTCCTCTGACAACATGCTGCCGATGAAGTCCGATATGGGCGGCGCTGCCATGGTCACCGGCGCGCTGGCGCTGGCCATCAGCCGTGGCCTGAACAAGCGGGTGAAGCTCATTCTCTGTTGCGCCGAGAATCTGGTCTCCGGCCATGCCTTCAAACTGGGTGACATCCTTACCTACAAAAATGGTATCTCGGTTGAAATCCAGAATACCGATGCGGAAGGCCGCTTGGTGCTGGCCGATGGTCTGATGGCCGCTTCCGACAGTGGCGCGACCTACATCCTGGATGCCGCGACCCTGACCGGCGCCGCCAAGATGGCGTTGGGCCGCGACTACAACGCAGTGTTTGCCCTCGACGAGACCGAACAACAGCGCGCGCTGGCCGCTGCCAAGGCCGAAAATGAGCAGGCGTGGGCGCTGCCGCTGGAACCCTGGCATGCCAGCCAGCTCACCTCTGCCTTTGCCGAACTGGGTAACGTGGCTTCCGCCGAAGGCACGGCCGGCGCCACCACTGCGGCCGCCTTCCTGTCCCGTTTTGTGCCCAATGAAGGAAAGGGGTGGGTGCACCTGGATCTGGCGGCGGCGTATCAGAAGTCGGGCAACGAGCTTTGGGCTACCGGTGCTAAAGGCCACGGCGTGCGTACTATCGCGCGCTGGTTACAGGAGGTAACTGCATGAATGTCTGGTTAAGTCGTGATTTTGCCCCGGCGGAATGGGGGGACGGGGCCCTGCTCTCATACCGTGCCGACGGTGTGGTGATCCACCTGATCACCGCTTCCCCACTGCTCGATATTCAGCAGGCGGCGCGCCGCCTCTGTCAGCAGGGGATCCAGAAAGTAGCGCTTGCAGGGCATTGGGATCGCGAGCAGCAGTGGGCCTTTGCCCAGGGGTTACAAACCCCCAAGGTGGAGGTGCAATTGCAATGGGCCATGTCCTCGGAAGAGGACAGAGAAGAGCTGGAAGCGCGTTGGTTATGTGGGCGCTGGGTGCGTGAGATGACCAATGCCACACCAGAGCAATTGGGGCCGCTGGAGCTGGCGGTCGAAGCCGCTGCTTTTATTACCGAGCTGGCGCCAGACAAGGTGAGTCACCGTATTTTGAAAGGTGAAGCGCTGCAACAGGCAGGCTGGGTCGGCCTCTATCAGGTGGGCCGTGGCAGTGAGCGCGAGCCAGTGCTGCTTGAGCTGGATTTTAATCCGGCGCGCGATCCCAGAGCGCCGGTAGCTGCAGCTCTGGTGGGCAAGGGGATCACCTTTGACTCTGGCGGCTACTCCATGAAGAGCTCCGAGGGGATGCTCACCATGAAGTGCGACATGGGGGGCGCGGCAATTGTGACCGGTGCGCTGGCGCTGGCCATGCTGCGCGGCCTCGACAAGCGGGTGAAGTTGATCCTCTGCTGCGCCGAGAATCTGGTCTCCGGCCATGCCTACAAGTTGGGGGATATCCTCACTTACAAGAACGGCACCACGGTGGAGATTGTGAATACCGACGCCGAGGGGCGGTTGGTGCTGGCCGATGGCCTGCAACTGGCCAGTGACAGCGGCGCACCGCTGATCATCGACGCCGCCACCCTGACCGGCGCCGCCGTGATGGCGCTGGGTGGTCGCTACAATGCCCTGTTTGGCCTCGACAAGGGGCTGGTGAGCCGTGCCATGACCTATGCCGATGCCGAGCAGGAGCCTGCCTGGCCGCTGCCGCTGGAGCCCTGGCACCGTCAGCAGTGCCCCTCCAATTATGCCGACACGGCCAACAGCCGTCCGGTGAAGGGGGGCGGGCCAGGCGGCGCCTCCAACGCGGCGGGTTTCCTCTCCCGTTTCGTTGCCAACGAAGGGATGGGCTGGCTGCATATCGATCTGGCCGCCTGCTTTAGCGATAACGGTGATAGTTTGTGGGCGCCGGGGGCCAATACCCTGGGGATGCGCACCATAGCGCGCGCCCTGCTGGCGGAAGCCAAATAAGCGAGACAAGGCACCTTCGGGTGCCTTTTTCATGTTGTTCGAATAGTGAGCAAAAGATGTCTTTTTGGCAGCTTAAAAGGACTATCGTGCGCAAGCGCACATATTTTCCCGCACTGCTCAGCGAAGATGAGTGCTGATGTTGATTGCAAGGAGGTTATGTTTAATAAAAAGTTGCTTTTTTGTGTGTTTATCCGCTTTTTGTTTACGTATAATCGCCAGCGAACATGGATACTAACAATAAGACCCTGTAATTAAGGAAAGATACCAATGGCCATCGAACGTACCTTCTCTATCGTCAAACCGGATGCTGTCAGCAAGAACCTGATCGGTGAGATCTACCACCGCATGGAAAGTGCCGGGCTGACTATCGTCGCCGCCAAAATGCTGCGTCTGACCAGTGACCAGGCCGCCGGCTTCTACGCTGAACATCAAGGCCGTCCTTTCTATGATGCGCTGGTGACCTTCATGACCTCTGGCCCTGTGATGGTGCAGGTGCTGGAAGGGGAAAATGCCGTACAGCGTTATCGCGATCTGATGGGGCTGACCAATCCCGAGCAAGCGCTGGCCGGTACTCTTCGCGCCTGCTACGGCGAGAGCATCGATCGCAACGCAGTGCACGGTGCCGACAGCTTTGCCTCTGCCCAGCGTGAAATTGCCTACTTCTTTAACGAAGAAGAGCTCCACACCCGCGCCTGAGGTGTGGCTTGATAGACGCAAGGGAGCCTCGGCTCCCTTTGTTGTTTTGCAGGCGTCACTCTTTTTTGCGCAATATCCCTCTATTCTCCAGGTGGAAAGCCAGCCCCATTATTTGTACAATGCCGCCCCCTGACATCGTCAGCCAATAATTGATGAAGTGTTTGAACTGAGGCCATTGATGAGCGAAACAAAAATCAACCTGCTGGATCTTGATCGGGATGCCATGCGTGCCTTCTTCGTCGAACTGGGCGAGAAGCCATTCCGGGCAGATCAGATAATGAAGTGGATCTATCACTTCGGTTGTGATGATTTCGATCAGATGACCAACGTCAACAAGGTGCTCAAGGATCGCCTCAAGGCGATGGCAGAGATCAAAGCGCCGGAGATCAGCCGGGAACAGCGCTCTTCTGATGGCACCATCAAGTGGGCCTTGCAGGTGGGTGATCAGGAAGTCGAGACGGTCTACATTCCCGAAGGCGATCGGGCCACCCTGTGTGTTTCTTCTCAGGTCGGCTGTGCGCTGGCGTGCAAGTTCTGCTCCACTGCCCAGCAAGGCTTTAACCGTAACCTGAAAGTGTCCGAGATCATCGGTCAGGTATGGCGTGCCGCCCGCGTGGTCGGTGGCAAGCGTCCCATCACCAACGTGGTGATGATGGGGATGGGCGAGCCGCTGCTCAACCTCGCCAACGTGGTGCCTGCCATGCGTCTGATGATGGATGATTACGGTTATGGTATCTCCAAGCGTCGTGTGACTATCTCGACCTCAGGGGTGGTACCGGCACTGGACATGCTGGGCGACCAGATCGATGTGGCATTGGCTATCTCCCTGCATGCGCCGAATGACAAGTTGCGCTCCGAGATCATGCCGATTAACGACAAGTACAACATTGAGGATTTCCTCGCTGGTGTCCGTCGTTATCTCGAAAAGTCCAATGCCAATGGTGGCCGGGTCACCGTGGAATATGTGCTGCTCGATCATATCAATGACGACATGCAACATGCCCACGAACTGGCCAAAGTGCTCAAGGATACGCCGAGCAAGATCAACCTGATCCCGTTCAATCCCTTCCCGGGCAATCCTTATGGCAAGCCGAGCAACAGCCGTATCGATCGCTTCTCCAAGGTACTGATGGAGTACGGTTATACCGTGATTGTGCGCAAGACCCGTGGTGACGACATCGACGCCGCATGTGGTCAGCTGGTGGGGGACGTAATTGACCGTACCAAGCGAACTATCAAAAATCGGATGCAACAGGATGGGATTTCCGTCAAAATGGTTTAAATGCTAAGCCATTGTATAGAAAGGGAATGGATACACGTACATTGATCGTAGTGGCAGCGCTCTGCGCGCTGCCCGGCTGTGTGACCGAGACCACTTACGCTGGCCAGAATTCTACCCAGCGTGAAGTGGGTCCCGACCTTAAGGCGGCTGCCCAAACTCGCCTCGACCTGGGGATCCAGTACCTGCGTCAGGGCAATGCCGAGCAGGCCAAGTTCAATCTTGACCGCGCCCTCCAGTATGACCCCTCCAACTCTCAAATCCAGATTGGTTTCGCCTACTTCTATCAAACCGTAGGGGATTTCATTGCCGCTGAAAATCATTACAAGAATGCCCTTGCCATGGATCCGTCCAATGCTGACGCAATGAACAACTATGGTGCCTTTTTGTGTGATCGTGGCCGTTATGAGGAGGCGGATAAGGCCTTTAATCAGGCGGTGCAGCAGCCTGGCTACGTGAAAATCTCCGATACCTATGAAAATGCAGCGTTTTGCGCCCAGCAAAATCGCAGAAATGATAAAGCAAGCGAGTACTATCGCTTGGCCTTGGGGTATAATCCCCGCAACCCAAGGTTATTGCTGGACTTGGCCGAGCTTTCCATGAAAGATGGCAAGCTGCCTGATGTGCAGTCCTACCTCGCTCGTTTTGCCGATGCGTCAGACGAGAACGAGGACAGTCTCTGGTTGAGATTGCGGCTGGCACAGGCGATGGACAAACCGGCATTAATTCACCAATTCGGGACTGAGCTGGTAAGGCAATATCCCACTTCGCAACAAGCCAAGCGTTATTTATCCAATGACTACTGAACAGCCACACGATTTTCAAGACGACTCCCAGGCAGCAGGCCCAGGCCAATTGCTGCGCAACGCCCGTGAACAGCTTGGCTGGACACGAGAACAGGTTGCATCCCGCATTCACCTTCGTCTGACCCTGATTGCTGCTATTGAATCGGATACTTACGACAAGAACACCTCCCATACGTTTATCCGCGGCTATTTGCGCTCCTATGCCAAGCTGGTCGGGATCCCGGATGAGACTATTCTTGCCGCTTACGACAAGCTGGGTCTGACGCCACCTGATAATATCGACATGCAAAGTTTCTCCCGCCGTTCCCGCCAGCAAGCCAATGACAGTCGGCTCAAGATGGTGACCTGGCTGGTGATCCTGGTGTTGATTGCGCTCTCCGTCGCCTGGTGGTGGCAGAGTACCGCCCGCCGTTCTGCCGGTGACGAAGCCCTTGCCGCAACCGAAATGAGCGCAACCGTCTCTGAGCCTGCAGCCGATCCGCAGCCCGAGATCATCAGCCCTGTCCTTATTGAGGGGACTGAGCCATCTGCTGCCGTTGGCACTGATGTGGCTGCACCTGTCTCCGCGGCAACTGGCACTCAAGCTGCAGCCCCTGTGGCTCCGGTGAATGGTGCCGTGGCTGATACCTCGGTGCCGAGTGCCGTGGTAGAACCAACAGCAGAGGCGGCTCAAGGTGAGTCAGCCAAGACGCCACAACTCAAGATGAGCTTCACCGCCGATTGCTGGCTGGATGTGAAAGATGGCAACGGCAAGACACTGTTCAGCGGTCTGAAAAAAGCCAATGACGAGTTGGTGCTGGAAGGTGCCGAGCCCCTCAAGTTCACCATTGGTGCGCCGATGGCGGTCAAGCTTGACTACAAGGGCACTTCGTTTGATATGAGTCGTTATAACAACGGCCGTACTGCTCGCTTCTCATTGCCGCAGGAGTAACCTGTTTCCCATGTCTGTTCACGAAAAATCCGCTCACGAATCTCCCATCATTCGTCGTAAATCCAGGCAGATCATGGTTGGTAATGTACCGGTCGGGGGCGATGCCCCCATTACGGTGCAAACCATGACCAACACCAAGACCACCGATGTGGCGGCGACCGTCGAGCAGATCCAGCGGATCGAGCGAGTTGGTGCCGATATTGTCCGTGTCTCTGTGCCGACCATGGAAGCGGCGGAAGCCTTCAAATTCATCAAGCAACAGACCCGTATCCCTATCGTTGCCGATATCCACTTTGACTATCGCATAGCGTTGAAAGTGGCGGAGTATGGTGCTGATTGCCTGCGTATCAACCCGGGTAACATCGGCAACGAGCAGCGGGTACGTTCGGTGGTCGATTGTGCGCGCGATCTGAACATTCCGATCCGCATCGGCGTCAACGGCGGATCGCTGGAAAAAGATATCCAGGAGAAGTACGGCGAGCCGACCCCCGAGGCACTGGTGGAATCCGCCATGCGTCACGTCGAGTATCTGGATCGCCTTGATTTCCAGAACTTCAAGGTGAGTGTGAAAGCCTCCGATGTGTTCCTGGCAGTGGGAGCTTATCGCCTGCTGGCCAGACAGATTGAGCAGCCACTCCATTTGGGGATCACCGAGGCCGGTGGTTTTCGGGCTGGCGCGGTGAAATCGGCGGTCGGTCTTGGCATGCTGCTGGCGGATGGGATCGGCGATACCATTCGTATCTCCCTTGCCGCAGACCCGGTTGAAGAGATCAAAGTCGGGTTTGATATTCTCAAATCCCTGCGGATCCGCTCCCGTGGTATCAACTTTATTGCTTGTCCCTCCTGCTCCCGTCAGGAGTTCGATGTGATCGCTACCGTCAATGCGCTGGAAGAGCGGCTCGAAGACATCATCACCCCGATGGATGTCTCCATCATCGGCTGTGTGGTCAATGGTCCGGGCGAAGCCTTGGTGTCCGATCTGGGATTGGCTGGCGCGGCCAACAAGAGCGCCTTCTACGAAGGGGGCCTGCGGGTCGATCGGCTCGATAACAAGGATCTGATCCCGATCCTGGAGCGGCGCATTCGTGCCAGAGCCGCCATGCTGGACCCCGCCAACCAGATCCTGGTGGGCAAGGATTGAACAAATAGGGGCCACCTTGGGTGGCCCTCGTTCCAGGTGACTGATTTTACATCCCGCATACGGATTCTCTGATTTTACCTCGGGGGTGAAAATCCCTATAATGCGGCCAAATTTTACCTCTTTTTCTCGAGTATCAACGTGGCAAAACAGATCCAAGCTATTCGCGGTATGAATGATTGCCTGCCGGAGCAGAGCCCGGTATGGCAGAAGGTTGAACAGATCCTGCGCCAGGTCGTTGCCAGCTATGGCTACAGCGAAGTGCGCATGCCGATTGTCGAGCAGACCCACCTGTTCAAGCGCGCCATCGGTGAAGTGACCGACGTGGTCGAAAAAGAGATGTACTCCTTTGATGACCGCAACGGCGACAGCCTGAGCCTGCGTCCAGAAGGAACTGCCAGCTGCGTCCGCGCCGGTATCGAGCATGGCCTGCTTTATAACCAGGAACGCCGGATGTGGTACATGGGCCCCATGTTCCGTCACGAGCGTCCCCAGAAGGGCCGTTATCGCCAGTTCCACCAATTCGGTGTCGAGCTGTTTGGCATCAACGGGCCGGATATTGACGCCGAGCTTATCATGCTGACCCACCGCCTGTGGCGCCTGTTTGGCATCAGCGATAATGTCACCCTGCAGCTCAATACTTTGGGTCAGAGCGCCGAACGTGCCGCTTATCGCGATGCACTGGTGGCCTATCTGGAGCAGTACAAGGATCAGCTGGACGAAGAGAGCCAGCGCCGTATGTACAGCAACCCGCTGCGGGTGCTCGACTCCAAAGACCAAAAAGTGCAGGCCATTTTGGTTAATGCTCCCCGTCTGTTCGACCACTTGGGCGAAGAGAGTCTGGCTCACTTCGAGGGGCTCAAGCGCCTGCTCACCTCTGCCGGTATCGCGTTTGAAGTGAACGAACGCCTGGTGCGCGGCCTTGACTACTACAACCTGACCGTGTTCGAGTGGGTCACTACCAGCCTGGGTGCCCAGGGCACCGTCTGTGCCGGTGGTCGCTACGATGGTCTGGTTGAGCAGCTCGGTGGTCAGGCGACCCCGGCAGTTGGCTTTGCCATGGGCATGGAGCGTCTGGTATTGATGCTGGAGACCCTCGAGCTCAATGGTGATATCCGTCCTGCGGTGGATGTTTATCTGGCCATGGTGGGTGAGGGGACCGAGCAGGCTGGCTTCCAACTGGCCGAGCGGTTGCGCGATGCGCTGCCTGATTTGCGCCTGATGAGCCACTGCGGTGGCGGCAACTTCAAGAAACAACTCAAACGTGCCGACAAGAGCGGCGCGTCTATCGCCCTGATCCTTGGTGAAACCGAGGTGCAAAACGGGGAGATCACTATCAAATACCTGCGTGGTCAGGCTGAGCAACAGACCGTCAAGGTTGACGCCGCCATCGCCCTGCTGGCAGCCAAAGGAGAGTAAGCTGTGGAAGTTTATACCACCGAAGAACAACAGGTTGAGGTTATCAAGGAGTGGTGGAAAGAGAACGGGACCTCGGTGATCGCCGGGACCGTGATCGGCTTGGTCGGCCTGTTCGGCTGGCGCTACTACAACCAGCATCAACAAGAGTCCATGGAAGCTTCCTCCCAAGCTTACAACCAGGCAATTGAACAACTGGTCAAAGCTGACGCTGCCGGTTTCGAGCAGGCACAACAGTTTGTCACTGCCAACAAGGGTGACTCCTACGGTGAGCTGGCCGCCCTGCAACTGGCGGCGGCTGCCGTCAAAGCGGGCAAGCTGGATCTGGCTGCCGAGCAGCTGACCCTGGTGGCCACCAGTGGTGACGAGAGCATTCGCCCCATCGCTGCTCTGCGCCTGGCCCGGGTGCTGAATGATCAGGGCAAGGCCGATGAGGCGTTGGCCAAGCTTGGCACTATTACCAGTGATGCCTTCAAAGCCCAAGTCGCGGAAGTGCGTGGCGATATCCTGCAAAAGCAGGGCAAGAGCGAAGAAGCCCGTGATGCTTATCAGGCTGCCGCAGATGCTGGCGGCCTGCAAAGCAGCCAGGAACTCAAACTGAAGATGGACGACCTGGCCTTGCCGGCCGTGGTAATGGGTGAGGCACCGGATGCGTAATCTATTCAAGATGGTAGCGCTGGGGGCTGCGGTCTCCTTCGCCCTGCAGGGATGCTCTCTGTTCAGTTCGGAAGAAGATCTCAACCCGATGGCACCGCTGCCCCAGGTTGAATCTGCCTTCAGTGCTGACACGGACTGGTCTGCGACGGTCGGTGACGGGATCGGTAACTTCTACTCCCAGCTCAAGCCGGTGGTGGAAGAGGAGCATATCTATGCTGCTGCCCGTGGTGGTGATGTCACCGCCTTCGATCGTGTCAGTGGCGATCGTCTGTGGACCGTTGACCTGGCGGATCTGCCGGTCAATGCCGACAAGCGCAGCGCTCGCCTTTCCGGTGGTCTGGTCTCCCGTTACGGCAAGCTGTTCCTCGGTTCCGAAAATGGCGTTGTCTATGCCCTGAACGCAGACAACGGCGAGGTGCTGTGGCAGACCAATGTGCCCGGTGAAGTGGTTGCCAGCCCGGCGGTGGAAGATGGCCGGGTGGTGGTGCTGACCACCTCTGGCCGCCTGATTGCGCTCGATACCGATGAGGGCAAGCTGCAATGGTCGCTCTCCGAAGAGCAGCCCCCGCTGACCCTGCGCAGTGCTGGTGCGCCGGTGATTACCAATGGTGCGGTGATTTACGGTCGTGCCGATGGCAAAGTGGGCATTGCCCTGCTGGCCAACGGTCAGCCGGTTCGTCAATCCAAGGTGGCGGATCCCCGTGGTGCCACTGAGCTTGACCGTATGGTCGACGTCGATGCCAGCCCGCTGATCGCCGGCGATGAGCTCTATGCCATTGCCTACAATGGTCAGCTGATGGCACGCAAGCTGATGACCGGTGACGAGGTGTGGAAGCGCAAGTATTCCGGCTATCGCGATCTGGCGATGACCGGTAATGCCATCGTGCTGACCGACAGCCGCAGCCACCTGTTTGCAGTCGATCGTCGCAATGGCCTGGAGTTGTGGTCTAATACCAAGCTGGAGAATCGTACCGTCACTGCACCAGTCATCTTTGGTGACTATGTGGTGGTGGGTGATGTGGAAGGATACCTGTATTGGCTGGATCGTACCGACGGTACCATCAAGGCGATGCAGCAGCTCGATAGCAGTGGTCTCTACGCCGCCCCGCTGGTGGATGGTGACACCCTGTATGTGCAGAGCCGTGACGGCAAGTTGTACGCCCTCAAGCGTCCTTGATCGTCCGTTAATGTGAATATCCGGCTCCTGGCTTTTTGGCCAGGAGCCTTTGTCGTCTTGAGAATGAGGCTTTTATGACTCCTGTAGTAGCCCTGGTGGGCCGCCCCAATGTGGGGAAATCCACCCTGTTTAACCGCTTGACCCGTACTCGGGATGCCTTGGTCGCCGATTTTCCCGGTCTGACCCGGGACCGTAAATACGGTCAGGCGAAGTTGGGCGAGCTGGAATTTATCGTGGTCGATACCGGTGGTATCGATGGCTCCGAAGAGGGGATCGAGCTGAAGATGGCCGAGCAATCCCTGCTGGCCATCGAAGAAGCCGATGTGGTGCTGTTTATGGTGGATGCCCGTGCCGGTATGACTGCGGCGGATCAAGCCATCGCTGAACACCTGCGCAAGACCCACAAAAAGGTGTTTCTGGTTGCTAACAAAACCGATGGCATCGACGGTGATTCCGCAGTGTCCGAGTTTTACGCCCTGGCGCTGGGTGATGTCTATCAAATCGCCGCTGCCCACGGTCGTGGTGTGCTGAGCCTGTTCGAACTGGCGCTGGCTCCCCACCTGGAAACCCTGGTCGACGCCGTTACCGATGAAGATGCGCAGGAAGAAGAGGAGGACTTCGACGAAGAAGCCCTGCTGCGCATGGTAGCTGCTGGTGATCTGGATACCCGGGAAGATACCAAAGAGACCCCGTTTGCCGACCTGCCCATCAAGTTTGCCATCGTCGGTCGTCCTAACGTCGGTAAATCGACCCTGACCAACCGTATGCTCGGCGAAGATCGGGTCATCGTTTATGACATGCCCGGCACCACCCGTGACTCCGTCTATATCCCGATGGAGCGTGACGAGCAGAAGTACGTCATTATCGACACCGCCGGTGTGCGTCGTCGTGGCAAGGTGCACGAGACGGTGGAGAAGTTCTCCGTCATCAAGACCCTCAAGGCCATTGAAGATGCCAACGTCTGCCTGCTGGTGATCGATGCCCAGGAGACCATCACCGATCAGGATCTCAGCATCCTTGGCTTTGTGCTCCACTCCGGCCGCTCAGTGGTATTGGTAGTCAACAAGTGGGACGGTCTGGATCAGAAAGTAAAAGAAGATGTAAAGAACGAGCTGGAACGTCGCTTGGGCTTTATCGACTTTGCCCGCGTCCACTTCATCTCCGCTCTGCATGGCAGTGGGGTCGGCCACCTGTTTGAGTCGATTCAGGAGGCGTACCAGTCGGCGACCCGTCGTACCAGTACCGCCATGTTGACCCGCATCATGCAGATGGCGCAGGAAGATCACCAGCCGCCGATGGTTAACGGTCGCCGCGTCAAGCTCAAGTATGCCCATGCCGGTGGTTACAACCCGCCGCGTATCGTGATCCACGGTAACCAGCTGAACGACTTGCCCGATTCCTACAAGCGTTACCTGATCAACTACTTCCGCAAGTCCCTCAAGATCATGGGTACTCCGATCCGGGTTGAATTCCAGGAATCGGCCAACCCGTTTGAAGGCAGAAAAAATACCATGACCCTGAGTCAGGAACGGCAGCGTAAACGTCTGCTGAAGATGAAGAAATAAGCCCTGGCGGCTGCCCTCACCGGCAGCCGCTTTGTTATTCCCCCTGCAGTGGCGTTAGGTCCGGCGGGGAGGGGAACCCGCCATGGGCAAGCCCATCGCAGGTTCACTTTATGAGGAGTCGACAATGGAAGCCCTGCTTTGCCCATCATGCCAGGCTGAACTGGATGCCCGTAGCAAGGAGCAAACCTGTGGCCAGTGCCAGGCCCATGTTCGCGTCACGGCCATCTGCCCCACCTGCCAGCAGGAGCTGGAGCGTCTCCAGGCATGCGGAGCGGTGGATTACTTCTGCAACCACTGCAACTCGCTGGTATCCAAGCGGACGGTACAGTTCAAGGCTGCGCTGGCGTAAGACGTTAGTCAGGTGAGAATGAAGATAAAAAAACCCGGCTAATGCCGGGTTTATGCTGTTGGTTCTGCAATAAGCAAGGTATATGAACGATTTCTGCGCCACAGGTTGCGCTTGATGTCATTAAGCTTGAGTTTACGTCTGGGGCTCCAGCCGCTCTTTGCTTTTCTGACCAGACTGATTTTTCTACGTTTTTGCATCTTGGTCTCCTCCCAATCGGGTGGCCATCCTGGCCATCCTGGCCATGGGTCATTGATGGAGCCCATCAGAAATTGCTGTTATTGAAAATATCAAGATGATGAAAACAATGCGATTTCGGATAGGCTCCGATGTAATCAGATGGTAACAGAGAAGTTTGCCTGAAAATAGCCGAATAATGGCTTGTTAGCTCATGGTGATCTGGCGCACCACCTCGGCGATGACGGTGGGGCGCTCGGCAATTTCCGGCTCACTGTCGTTGTCGAGACGTTCACGCTGATGGGCTTTCTGCTGTTCGTTATCGAGCCACAGCAGGCTCTGGTAGTACTGGCGCACGTTATTGACATAGTTGCGCGCCTCGCTGCCACGGGCGTAGCCATAACGCACCTTGCGATGCCAGCGTGCTTGTTGCAGCAGCGGCAGCACCTCTTTTACATCGCTCCAGGCATCGGGATTCTTGCCCAGCTCTTTGGTCAGGCGGCGAGCATCCATCATGTGGCCGTAACCTATGTTGTAGGCGGTGAGAGCAAACCACACCTTCTCGTCATCGGGCACTGAATCGGGCACCTTCTCCATCATCTGTTGCAGATAGAGGGAACCCCCCTTGATGCTCTGTTCCGGATGAAGTCGGTTATTGACCCCCATCGCTTTGGCTGTCGGTTCGGTCAGCATCATCATGCCGCGCACGCCGGTGTAGGAGCGGGCCTGCGGGTCCCAGTGGGACTCCTGATAGCTGATGGCGGCGAGCAGACGCCAGTCGATATTCTTGGCGTGGGTCTGGAACAGCGACTGGTACTTGGGCAGCAGGCTCTTGGCGCGCTGCAAGAAGGTGCGGGTATCGACAAAGTCGAAGTTCTGCACGTGGCCGAAGTACTTCTCGTCCAGCTTGGCGATGGCACCATCCATGAAGCGCTGACCGAAGAAGTCGATGACGCTGGCATAGAGGCTGTCATCGGGCAGCTTGCTCATGGCCCAGGCGACGGTCTGCTGCTGGGCCAGGGTCAGCCCCTCGGTGAGTTCTGGGTAGTAGCGCTGGGTACGGGCCAGCACGGTATCCTGCACCACCGTGTAGTCAATCTTGCCATCCACCACCTGCTTGAGCAGCTCCTCCACATCGGCGTTGTGGCTGGTGCTCCACGTCAGTTTGGGATTCTCCTTGCTCATCTCCTTGAGCAGGTCTTCACCGGTGGAGCCGGCGGCCACTACCAGCTTGCCTTTGATGTCGTTCAACGAGGCAGGCTTGGGTTTGCCATTGCGATAGACCAGCTTGGGGGAGACTTGATAGAAGCCTGGGCCGAAGCGAAACAGCTCGCGCCGCTCGGGGGTGACCATGATGGCGGCAGCCGCCAGATCGAGTTTGCCCTTTTTCAGCAGGGCGACCAGTTCGTCAGTGGTGTCGACCGGGATGATGGTGAGCTTCACCCCCAACCAGTCGGCATAACTTTGCGCCAGCTCGTAATCGAACCCCTGGGCGAGGTCATCACGCTGGTAATAAGAGGTGGGGCCATAGATGGTGCCAACCCGGATCTCGCCGCGCTGGCGGATCTGCTCCAGCTGGCTGGAGGGGCTATAGAAATCGCAGCCGACTAGCGTCAGCGTCAACAACAACCCGATAAACAGTCGAAAAATGCATCGCAAGTAGGTGAGTACCTTTGTTGAAAAAATCGGCATTTGTCAAAAAAGAGGCACCTTTATACCAGAGAGTGTGCGCCGAGTCACACAGCATGAAATGAGAAAAACGTTTGTCCGCTGTGAGCCAGATCCCTATAATACGCGCGTCTCAATTCCCCCCCACTTTAAAACTAGGTGAGAAAGGTTATATGGATATCTTGCGTGGTGCCCCAGCGCTGTCTGATTTTCGTGTCCAAAAACTGCTGCAGCGCTTAGCGCAGATTGCGGCAAAAAGTGAACTGGAAAGTGGAAAAGAGAGTGGATTAGAGATAGAGGATGTCTATGCCGAATATGTGCACTTTGCCGAGCTGACGAGCCCCCTGTCGCCCCCTGAGCGAGCGAGGCTGGGCCAGCTCCTGCACTCTGGTGCACAACATGGCCCGACTATCCCCGCACATACCCCCAGCGGTCAGCTGTTTCTTGTTACCCCCCGTCCCGGCACTATCTCCCCCTGGTCTTCCAAAGCAACCGACATCGCCCACAACTGCGGCATGACCAAGGTCAAGCGGCTGGAGCGAGGTATTGCCTATTACCTGACAATCAAAGGCGGTCAGGGTGAGCTGAGTGCAGCCCAGCGCAGCGCCATTGCCGCAGAGCTCCATGACCGGATGATGGAAGTGGTGTTTGCCGACATGGCAGCGGCGAGCGCCCTGTTTGCTCACCACGAGCCGCGTCCCTTCACCCAGGTGGATGTACTGGGTGGTGGTCGCGCCGCGCTGGCCGAAGCCAACGTGTCGTTGGGTCTGGCACTGGCCGATGACGAAATCGACTATCTGGTGGAGAATTTCACCCGGCTTGGTCGCAACCCCAACGACATTGAGCTTTACATGTTTGCCCAGGCAAACTCCGAGCACTGTCGTCACAAGATTTTCAACGCCGACTGGACCATCGACGGCGAGCAGCAGCCCAAGTCGCTGTTCAAGATGATCAAGAACACCTTCGAACAGACGCCGGATCATGTCCTCTCTGCTTATAAAGACAACGCCGCCGTGATGGAAGGGAGCCAGGGTGGCCGCTTCTTCCCGAGTCCGGCCAATGGTGAGTATCAATACCACCAGGAGCGGGTCGACATCCTGATGAAGGTGGAGACCCATAACCACCCGACCGCCATCTCGCCGTTCCCGGGGGCGGCCACCGGCTCCGGCGGCGAAATCCGCGACGAGGGTGCCACCGGCCGTGGTGCCAAGCCCAAAGCGGGTCTGGTGGGTTTTTCCGTCTCCAACCTGCGCATCCCCGGCTTCGAGCAGCCCTGGGAGCAGGATTTCGGCAAGCCGAGCCGCATCGTCAGCGCCTTTGACATCATGCAGGAAGGTCCCCTCGGCGGCGCGGCGTTTAACAACGAGTTCGGCCGTCCGGCGATTCTCGGCTACTTCCGTACCTTCGAAGAGGAGGTGCCAAGCCACAATGGCGTCGAGGTGCGTGGTTACCACAAACCCATCATGCTGGCGGGCGGCATTGGCAACATCCGCAGCGAACACGTGCAGAAAGGGGAGATCCCGATCGGCGCAGCCCTGATTGTGTTGGGCGGCCCGGCGATGAACATCGGTCTGGGCGGCGGTGCGGCATCAAGCATGGCCTCCGGTCAGTCGGCCGAAGATCTCGATTTTGCCTCGGTACAGCGTGACAACCCCGAGATGGAGCGCCGTTGCCAGGAGGTGATCGATCGCTGCTGGCAGATGGGGGAGGCGAACCCTATCGTCTTCATTCATGACGTCGGTGCGGGCGGTCTTTCCAACGCCATGCCGGAGCTGGTCAACGACGGCGAGCGTGGCGGCCGCTTTGATTTGCGCGCCATCCAGAGCGACGAGCCGGGCATGAGCCCGCTGGAGATCTGGTGCAACGAATCCCAGGAGCGTTACGTGCTGGCGGTGGCGCAGGAGCAGTTACCCCTGTTCAAGGCACTGTGCGAGCGCGAGCGCGCCCCTTATGCAGTGATCGGTACCGCTACCGAAGAGAAGCATCTGACGCTGTCGGATGCACACTTTGACAACCAGCCCATCGACTTGCCGCTTGACGTGTTGCTGGGCAAGGCGCCCAAGATGCACCGCGACGTGGAGACCCTGCCCGCCCAAGGCAAGGCGCTCCAGCTCGATGGCATCACTTTGAGTGACGCGGCCGAGCGGGTCTTGCGCCTGCCGACCGTGGCAGAAAAATCCTTCCTTATCACCATTGGCGATCGCAGCGTCACCGGTCTGGTTAACCGCGACCAGATGGTTGGCCCCTGGCAGATCCCGGTGGCTGACTGCGCCGTCACCGCCGCCACCTACGACAGCTATCACGGTGAAGCCATGTCGATGGGTGAGCGCACCCCGGTAGCGCTGCTCTCCCACGCTGCATCCGCCCGTATGGCGGTGGCGGAAGCGCTCACCAACCTGGCACCGGCTCATATCGGTTCCCTTAAACGGGTCAAGCTCTCTGCCAACTGGATGTCCGCTGCCGGTCACCCGGGGGAAGATGCCGGTCTCTATGAGGCGGTCAAAGCGGTGGGTGAAGAGCTCTGTCCGGCCCTTGGTATCACCATTCCGGTCGGTAAGGACTCCATGTCCATGAAGACCCGCTGGCAGCAAGATGGCAAGGAGCAAAGCGTCACCTCGCCGCTCTCCCTGCTGATCACTGCCTTTGCCCGGGTTGAGGATGTGCGCAGCACAGTGACCCCACAGCTGCGAACCGATCTCGGTGAAACTGACCTTATCCTGATTGATCTTGGCAACGGCAAGCAGCGTCTCGGTGCTTCCGCCTTGGCGCAGGTCTATCGCCAGTTGGGTGACAAGGCGCCGGATCTCGACAATCCGGTTCAGCTCAAGGGCTTCTTCAACGCCATTCAGGCGCTGGTGGCCGATCGCAAACTGATCGCCTATCACGACCGCTCCGATGGTGGCCTGTTCGTTACCCTGACCGAGATGGCGTTTGCTGGTCACTGCGGCCTCGACATCCAGCTCGATCGCATCGGCGGCGAGCTGTTGCCAGCGCTGTTCAACGAAGAGCTGGGCGCCGTCATTCAGGTACGCCGCGAAGATAAAGAGGCGGTGATGACCCTGCTGGCCGGTCACGGTCTGGCGGCTTGCTCCCACGTGCTTGGCACAGTGCGCGAGGGGGATCTCATCACCTTGCAGCGTGCGGGTCAGGAGCTCTATCGCGCCAGCCGCACCGCGCTGCGCACTCTCTGGGGTGAGACCAGCTGGCAGATGCAGCGTCTGCGTGACAACCCGGCGTGCGCGGATCAAGAGCACGCCGCCCGTCAGGACGCCACCGATCCGGGTCTGCATGCCAAGCTCAGCTACAACCCGTCTGAGGATGTGGCTGCGCCCTATATTGCCCGTGGTGTCTCCCCCCGTCTGGCGGTGCTGCGCGAGCAGGGGGTCAACTCCCACGTGGAGATGGCTGCGGCGTTCGATCGTGCCGGCTTTGCGGCAGTGGACGTCCACATGAGCGACATTCTCTCTGGCCGCATCAAGCTGGAGGAGTTCCAGACCCTGGTGGCCTGTGGCGGCTTCTCCTACGGTGACGTGCTGGGCGCCGGTGAAGGCTGGGCCAAGTCCATCCTGTTCAACGACAACGCCCGCGCGCAGTTCCAGCGCTTCTTCGAGCGTGGCGATACCCTCTCCCTTGGGGTGTGCAACGGTTGCCAGATGATGTCCAACCTGCGGGATCTCATCCCGGGCGCCGATCTGTGGCCGCGCTTTGTTCGTAACCACTCCGAGCGCTTCGAAGCGCGCTTCAGCCTGGTGCAGGTGCAGGAATCGCCCTCCGCCTTCTTCGCCGGGATGGCAGGCTCTGTGATGCCCATTGCCGTCTCCCACGGGGAAGGGCGCGTGGAGGTGCGCGATGCCGCTCACCTGAGCGCGTTGCAAGCCAGCGGTCTGGTGGGTCTGCGTTTTGTTGATAACCGCGGTCAGGTGACCGAGCAATACCCGGCCAACCCGAACGGCTCGCCGGACGGTATCACCGCCGTGACCACCATCGATGGCCGCGCCACCATCATGATGCCGCACCCGGAGCGGGTGTTCCGCACCGTGGCCAACTCCTGGCACCCGGACAACTGGGGAGAGGATGGCGCCTGGATGCGGATGTTCCGCAACGCCCGGGTCCGTCTGGGTTAATACTGACGGCGCAAGCGCATAAAAACAGAAACCGGCCAATTGGCCGGTTTTTTTATCCGTCGCGTTACGGTTTGCCGAGCGGTTGGGGGATAAAGTCCCCCCGGTCGAGGATCCGCAGACAGGCATCCACCACATCCGCATCGAGCTGGTGGCCGCACATCTGGATGATCTGCTCACGGGCCTGGGGAATGCCAAGGGCGGCGCGGTAGGGGCGATCCGATGACATGGATTCGACGATATCGGCGACGGTGAGGATGCGGGCCTCCAGCAGGATCTCATCCCCCTTGAGCCCCTGCGGATAGCCGGAGCCATCGAGATACTCATGGTGTTGGTGGATCATTTGGGCGATGGGCCAGGGGAAGTCGATATCCTTGAGCACCAGATAGCCGATGGCCGGGTGCTCCTTGACCAGCTCGAACTCGAGCGGCGTGAGGCGATCCGGTTTGGTGAGGATCTCGGCGGGCACCTGGATCTTGCCGATATCGTGCACCATGGCCCCCAGATAGAGTCCCCGCAGCTGCCTTTCTGCCAGCCGAAGCTCCCTGCCGATTGCCTGGGCCAGCCGGGCCACATGTTTCTGATGACCCGCCGTGTAGGGATCGCGCTGCTCCAGCACGGCGGCGATGGCGCCCAGCGCATCTTCCAGTGCCAGTTCCAGCTGGCGGGCGTGGAGGATCTTCTCCTGCTGCGAGTGCAGGTAGGCCTGCTGGGTATGGCGCGCTTGCAGGCCGTAGGCGAGGTAGTCGGTTAACTGGATGAAGAGTTGCTCCTCCTCCTGACTGAACAGCCGTTGCTGGTCGCTGTGAATGATCAGTGCACCCGGTTGCTCTCCCTGCAGTGGCAGGGGGATAAGCAGGTGGGAGTAAAGTGGGTGGCGTCTGTGCTGCGACCGCTCATGGCAGATGATCTGATTGAGGCTACGCTGGTGGAGGATGGCCGGTCCGAGTGCATCATCGGTCAACCACAGTGCCTGCTCTGATGCGTCGGCACTGCCTGCCCGCGCCACGATCCGGGGCGGTTGGCCGGGATCCGGGGAGTTTTGCAGCACGGCCACTAACGGAAAGCGATCGTCGAAGGCGATGGCATCACAAATATCTTGCAGCAGCAGCGGCTCATCGCCCGGTTTGAGCAGGGCGTGATGGGCGCGGCTGATCGCCTGCTGGGTCCAGCTGTACTGCTGCAGTTTCTCCTGCTGCCACTTCTGCTCGGTAATGTCTTCAAAGAAGATGCCGACCCCCACGATCGCTCCCGCTTCATCGCGCAGGGGAAACTTGGTGGTGCTGAGCCAGCGGGACTCTCTGCCCTTGAGATAGGGCTCTTCGATGTGTTGACGTATACCTTCGCGCATCACCCGAGTGTCATCCTCCCGATAGCGTCGCACCAATTCGGGCGGAAAAAAATCGCTGTCATTCTTGCCGACCAATGCCTCGGGAGGAAGGGCCAGATCATCGGCCAGCAGGCGGTTGCCGGCGAGGTAGATGAAGCGGGTGTCCTTGAGCAGCACCCGGTAGGGGAGCTGGTCCATCACCTGAGTCAGCAACATGGCCGATGAGGGGAGGGCATCTGGCAGGTGATGGTGGAGTGAATAGGGGGTGAGCAGTTCAGACATATTATCCCGCCTTGTTCATGGCCTGGCTGATGGGGGGGCTGAAGTGGTAGCCGGTTTGCCACAGCTGGATGCAGGTATTGACGACCTGTTCATCGTAGCGGATCCCGGCATAGCGGATCAGTTCGGCAAAGGCGTCGCTCAGGGGCATGGCGCGGCGAAACGGACGGTGGGCCGTCATGGCGATCAGCGAGTCTGCCACCCGGATTATTCTTGCTTCCAGGGCAATGGCATTGCCCGCCAGCCCTTGCGGATAGCCGCTGCCATCAAGGTTTTCGTGGTGTTGCTGCACTATGGTGGCGATGGGCCAGGGGAAGTCGATCTGCTTGAGAATATCGTGACCTGCTTGCGGATGCTGTTTGATCAGTTCGAACTCCACCGGTCGCAGTTCACGGGGGCGGGTGATGATCTCGGTGGGGGTCTGCAGCAGGCCGATATTGTGCACCATGGCGGCCAGCCCCAGCCCATCGAGCTGTTCCTGACGCAGCTGCATGGTCTGCCCGATAGCCAGCGCCAGATCATGCACCCTCCGCTCATGGCCTGCGCTGTTGCGATCCTTGTGAGAGATGGCGCTGGCGAGGGCGCTAATGGCCTGGAACAGCAGATCACGCTGGTGGCGTTCGCTCTCTTTAAGGCGGGTGATATCGACCAGCGTGCCGATGATGCCCGCGATCATCCCCTGATGGTCGTAGAAGAGATCCTTGAAGCAGATGACCTGATAGCGCATGCCATTGCGATCGTGCAGCTGTAGCTCGAAGCACTGGGGCTGGCGGTTTCGCAGTAATTCGGTTTCCCGTACGGAGTACTCCTCCGCCATGCCGACTGGCAGCAATTCATTGGTCCGCTTGCCGAGTAGCGCCTCTTTGTTGATCCCGATCACCTGACTGAAGGCCGGATTGCAGCCCAGAAAACGCCCCTCGATATCCTTGTAGAACACCGGGATCGGGATGGCTTTGAGCAGGGATTCGTTGAAGTGCTGCAGATCTTTCAATTCGGCTTGCTGGCGCAGGGCGAGTAGTTCGCTGTCTTTGCACAACTGAATGGTGCGCGCCAGATTGCCGAGCACCGGGCTGAACAGATGACAGACGGGCACCAGTTGCTGCTGTGGCTGGGGGGCGAGCAACAAGATGAGATAGCCCCCGTCGACTCTGAGACGATAGGCAAAGCGATAGGGGCGGCTACCCGGCAGCGGGATCGTCTGCTGCAGCAGGCAGTGCGCCTCCTCGCTGACCCATGCAGGCAGGGTCAGGGTGGTACCGGTATGCTGGCACAACTGCTCGTCGCCAATCGCCTTGAGCAGGGTGTATCCCTCCGGTTTTTGTTGCAAGACCACACCGACTGGCGTGGCGCAGTGGTACATGAAACGTTGCAATACCTTGGTAAGCAAGGCATCCAGGGTCACTTCGCGCCCGATACAGAGCGCCAGATCGCACACAATCGCCATGGCGTGATCGTTATTCATACCAATGCCCCGTTGCAGAGAATGGCGCCGTTATGAAACTGGGGATAATCCCCACTGCGGATGCTGCCAATTTCACCCAGTGAGAGCGCGCCTGCCAGCTCGCCAGCGCCCGAGTCGCTCAGCAGGGTGTGCAACTCGGTCACCGTCTGCTGGCCAAAGTGCAACTGGCGTCCCGCGCAGTAGTAGACCTCCAGCAAGTGCGCCCGGGTGAGGGCTTGTTGCTGGTTGAGGCGCCTGGCCAGTGAGCAGGCATGCTCGGTGGCACTCTCCGGCGCCTTCAGTAGTGTGAGGATGCTGTGCTCGGATACTTCGCTCGAGCAGATCAGGGCACCCTCATCCGTTACATCGACCGGGATCCTGACAATCACATCCCCATTGGCCCGCAACAGGCCAAGGGGCATGTGTACCACGAAGTGGTAGAACTCCTCGTGCGTCAGCGTGTGTTGGAACTGCTGGCGGATCAGCTCCTGATAGGTGTGAAAAGCCGGTTGCCAATCGATGTAGGTGATGGTGTTGGCACTGCTGCTGGTGGCCAGCATCGGTTGGGCCGAGAGTTGATAGCCATGCTCCAGAAAGGGAAAGCTGTTGTTTGGCAGCAGCGTGCAGGTGACCCCGTAGGCAAGTTGCCGCTGGTTGTCGAACAGACAGGCAAGGGGGGTGAAGCTGCCGCTGCCAGCGTTGGTTCCGGCATAGTTGACGCGATTGGCCAGCCGCAGATAAAGGGCATCCAGAATGGAGGCAATATTGGGAATGAGGTTGTCGAAGGTCAGAAACAGGGTCGGTGGCGGCGAGAGGGTTGGCCAGGTTGCCAGTATGCTTGCCACCTGATCTGCGATCAGTCGGGCCAGCTGTGCGGCATCCCCCTCTGGTGGCAGTGGTATCAAGGTCGCCTGATAGGGTTCTGGTCTGGGCAGTAACCATGCCCCTTGTGGTAGCAATCCTTGCGCGCCGAGCAGCTGTGGGAAAATGGCGCCATCTAGGGTGATCTCAAGGTCGTTGCACAACTGCTGCAACAGCGCGACCTGTGAACTTTCCTGTTCAGCCAGCAGTATGGTCAGTTTTCCGCCTTGATAGGGCCTGAGCGTAGCTGCCAGTTCTGTCGGGTTAAATTGGCAAACGTAATGTTGCTTCATCAATCTGAACTCCATTCCAGAATCTGATGACTATATCAACATGAGATTCATAAGGATATTTTTAATCCCTGTGACTGTGACTGAACACCAACTCGGGTGACAGCGACTCTCCTGTCGCAGGGGGATTGGGTGGCGAGTCAAAGAGAGCGGAAGCACGTTAATTGGGCTGGAAAGAAAAAACCGGCAGCCAAGGCTGCCGGTTTTGACGGGTAATGATGAGGGGGAATGTCAGCGAAGGTTACTGCAACACCACGTGCTGGAACCCTTGTACCAGGCTGATGACCGGCTGGGGATAGAGCCCCAGCAACACCACCAGAGCGGCAGAGAGCAGTACCACCACGCCGCCGGAGGAGAGTGCCCAGTCGGCGCTGGCATCGCGCTGCTGCATGCCCGGTTCGCGCAGATAGAGGGTCACCATCACCTTGAGGTAGTAGTAGAGACCCAGCGCGCTGCCGAGCACGATGGCACCGGAGAGCCACCAGAGCTGCGCCTCGACGGTCACGCCGATGAGGTAGAACTTGCCGATAAAGCCGAGGGTCATCGGGATACCCGCGAGGGAGAGCATCATCACCGTCAGCACGGCAGTGAGGTATGGGCGCTTCCAGAACAGGCCGCGATAGCTGTGCAGGGAGTCTGCATCCTTGCCGCGATAGGGGCTCGACATCATGCTTACCACGCCAAAGGCACCCAGACTGGTGAAGAGATACATCAGCAGGTAGACCCCGGCCGCTTCCACCGGCATCTGGCCGATGCGGCTCGCCACGATCACCGCCAGCAGGTAACCGAAGTGGGAGATGGAGGAGTAACCCAGCATCCGTTTGACGTTGGTCTGCACCAGCGCCAGCAGGTTGCCGACCAGGATGGAGATGACCGCCATGGCTGCCAGCAGCCAGTGGATCATGGGATCGCTCGCCGCCGGTACCGCCAGATAGAAGCGCAGCAGCACGGCAAAGACCGCCACCTTGCTGACGGTGGCGAGGAAGGTGGCGACCGGGGCCGGGGCTCCTTCGTAGACATCCGGGGTCCAGAGGTGGAAGGGAGCCAGCGACAATTTAAAGGCAAAGCCGACCAGCATCAGACCCAAACCGCCCATCAGCAGCGGGTGGTGAGCCGGGCTCTCGGCCAGGGTCTGTCCCAGGGCGGCAAAGCTCAGGCTGCCTGCCTGTGCATAGAGCAGCGCCATGCCAAACAGCAGGAAGGCGGTGGCGGCGGCAGAGAGCACCATGTACTTCACCGCGGCTTCCAGCGAGTGGCGCTCGCGGTAGGCGTAACCCACCAGACCGAACATCGGCAGGGTCAGCATCTCGATCCCGATAAACAGGGAGGCGAGGTGACGGGAGCAGGCCAGCACCAGACCACCGGCAGTGGCGATCAGCAGCAGCAGGAAGAACTCCTCCCGGTTGTCCGGGTAGGCTTTCAGCCACGATTGACCGAAGGTGCAGGTGGCCAGGGCGCCGATCAGTACCAGTCCCATGTAGAAGACGGCGTAACTGTCCACTTGCAGCAGCGGGGTGACGCCCTGATCCCCCTGCGCCATCACGATGGGCAGCGAGAAGAGCGCCAGGTTGAGGCCAACAATGGTCACGGTAAAGGCGGTGGTGACACAGCGGCGCCAGGCGATGGCCAACATCAGGGCCGCCATGGCCCCGGTGGTCAACAGCAGGGGAAGCAGTGCCAGCAGTTGGGCAGCGGTGAAAGTCATTGCAGGGCTCCAGCAGTCGGCAGCAGATACCAGTGCAGCACGTTGATGAGGCTGCTGCTGGCGGTATCAATCACGGGTTGGGGATAGAGGCCAAGCAGTACCAAGAGACCTGCGATCACCATCATCATGGTCAGCTCGCGGCGATCCAGTCCCTTGAGCACGCGCTCATCTTTGGCGGGGCCAAAGCAGGCGCGCTGCAGCATGATGAGGGAGTAGACCGAAGCCAGTACCAGACCGAAGGTGGCGACCGCCGTGATAACCGGGGCAACCTGGAAGCTGCCGACCAGGATCAGGAACTCGCCGACGAAGTTGCCGGTGCCCGGCATGCCCAGAGAGGCCACCGAGAAGAACAGCATCACGCCGGGCAGATAGCGCAGGCGCCCCCACAGGCCGCCCATCTGGCGGAGATCCCGGGTGTGCAACCGCTCGTAGAGCTGACCACACAGGATAAAGAGACCTGCGGCAGAAAGGCCGTGGGCGATCATCTGCACCACGGCGCCCTGCAGGGCCACTTCGCTACCCGAGTAGATGGCGATCATCACAAAGCCCATGTGGGAGATGCTGGTGTAGGCCACCAGCCGTTTGATGTCGGTCTGGCCGAACGCCACTATAGCGCCATAGATGATACCGATCAGGCCCAGCACCATGGCGTAGGGGGCAAATTCGGCAGAAGCTTCGGGGAACAGCGGCAGGGCAAAGCGCAGCAGACCGTAGGCTGCGGTTTTCAGCAAAATACCGGCCAGGTCTACCGAGCCTGCGGTTGGCGCCTGACTGTGGGCATCCGGCAGCCAGCCGTGCAGCGGCACCAGCGGCATCTTGACCGCGAAGGCGATGAAGAAGCCCAGCATCAGCAGCCACTGAACGCCCTTGCTCATCGGGGTGTTGAGCAGATCCAGATAGTTGAAGGTGAAGACACCGGTCGCGTGCTGGTGGGTCAGCACCAGCCCGATGATGGCCACCAGCATGACAAGGCCCGAAACCTGGGTGTAGATAAAGAACTTGGTCGCGGCGTTGATCCGTGATTTGCCGTCAGTGACCGAGTGGCCCCACAGCGCAATCAGGAAGTACATGGGGACCAGCATCATCTCCCAGAAGAAGAAGAAGAGGAACAGGTCCAGCGCCATGAAGACGCCGAGCACCCCGCCCAGGATCCACAGCAGGTTGAGGTGGAAGAAGCCGATGCGCTGCACGATCTCTTTCCACGAACAGAGGATGGCCAGTACCCCGATAAAGCAGGTGAGGATCACCATCAACAGCGACAGGCCATCCACCGCCAGATGCAAAGAGATGCCAAAGCGGGGGATCCACGGCAGACGCCACTCGGCGGCCCAAGCAGAGGCGGCACCGGTGACGCCAGCACTGTCGAGGCCGGTCGTGGCAAGCGAGAAGTCACTACCGAGCCAGATGGCGCAGGAGAGCAGCAGGCTGGCGCTCATGGAGATAAGGGCTACCCAGCGGACAAACTGCCCGCCGAGACGCTCCATCTGCCAGCAGAGCAAGCCGCCGATAAAAGGAATTAGCAAGATCCAGAGTAAGGTCACGGTATCAGCTCTCGTTCAAGTTCATATGAGATTGCGCTCCCTGTTCCATCAGGGAGAGCAAACAGCCTGGCTGTATGATTGTCCGGTTGTTCATCGCGTTACCCCAGCAGCAATAGCGCCAGCACCAGCACGGCGCCGATCCCCATGGAGGCGGCATACCAGCGCAATTTGCCGGTCACGGTCCAGGCCAGCAGCTGGTTGCCACGCAGGGCAAACCAGGCGGGCAGTTCCATGGTGCGGTCCAGTGGGTCGCGGGCCAGCAGCCGGGTAGCCAGCAGATAGGGTTTGACCAACAGTTGGTCGTAAAGCCAGTCAAAGCCCCAGGCGTTGAACCAGAGGGTGCTGAGCAGGCGACCCGGCGCACTGTTGGCAATCGAGGTGGCCAGTCGGCGCTCACCGAGGAACAGCAAGGCCGCCAGTGCAATCCCTGCGATGGCGATGATGCCGGAGGTGATCTCCAGCGCATGGCGACCCTCTTCGATATGATCCCCGGGGCCTGCCGGCAGTACCCCAGCTAGCGGCGGGGTGATCAGCGCCCCGATGCCGGTAGAGAGCACCAGCAATACCAGCAACGGCAAGTGATGAGCCAGACCGTGGCCCGCATGGGCTTTGGTCTGCTCTTTGCCATGGAAGGCGATAAAGATCAGCCGGAAGGTATAGAGCGAGGTGAGGAATGCCCCCACCAGACCTGCCCACAGCAGCGCGCTCTGGCCCGAGGCTTCTACTTGCCACAGGATGGCGTCCTTACTGTAGAAACCTGAGGTGACCAGCGGCAACGCCGCCAGCGCCGAGCCACCCACCAGGAAGCAGGCATAGACCAGCGGCAGGCTCTTGCGCAGCCCGCCCATCTTGAAGATGTTCTGCTCATGGTGGCAGGCGACGATGACGGCACCGGCGGAGAGGAACAGCAGCGCCTTGAAGAAGGCGTGGGTCATCAGGTGGAAGATGGCCCCTTCCCATGCGCCGACACCCAGTGCCAGGAACATGTAGCCAATCTGGCTCATGGTGGAGTAGGCGAGGATCCGCTTGATGTCGGTCTGAACCAGCGCCGCAAAGCCTGCCAGCACCAGGGTGATGGCGCCAACCA
Organism: Aeromonas sobria; assembly: GCF_000820145.1. Taxonomy (GTDB): domain Bacteria; phylum Pseudomonadota; class Gammaproteobacteria; order Enterobacterales; family Aeromonadaceae; genus Aeromonas; species Aeromonas sobria. The sequence continues at coordinate 353,880 of NZ_CDBW01000006.1, forward strand.
GCCCGACCAGATGGAGGATCTCCGGCGCCAGCAGGAACAGGCCGTGGGTACGGGCAATCAGGTAGACCCCTGCGGTCACCATGGTGGCAGCGTGGATCAGCGCAGAGACCGGGGTCGGGCCTGCCATCGCATCCGCCAGCCAGGTTTGCAGCGGCAGCTGGGCCGATTTTCCGACCGCACCACCCAAGAGCATCAGGCAGGCCAGTGACAGGGCAGGGGAGCCCTCGGCAAACATGGTCGGCGCCCGCACCAGCAGTTCGTGGATATTGAGGGTGCCCAGTTCCCGATACAGAATAAACAGGCCGATGGCGAGGAAGACATCACCCACCCGGGTCACGATAAAGGCCTTGAGGGCCGCCGCGCCGTTGTTGCGATCCTTGTAGTAGAAGCCGATCAGCAGGTAGCTGCACAGCCCCACCCCTTCCCAGCCGAGGTAGACAAACAGCAGGTCATCGGCCAGCACCAGAAACAGCATGCTGGCGATAAAGAGGTTGGTGTAGGTGAAGAAGCGGGAGTAACCCTCTTCTCCGCGCATATACCAGGAGGCAAACAGGTGAATGAAGAAACCGACCCCGGTCACCACCCCCAGCATGGTCAGCGACAGGCCATCCAGTGCCAGAGAGAAGCTTGGGGTAAAGTTGCCCACCGCCATCCATTGCCACAGGCGCTGGACATAGACGCCCCCCTCGGGCGGGTTGGCCAGAAAGTCGATGCCGACCCACAGGGTGGTGAGGGCTGACAGGCCAATGGAGCCCACCCCGATCAGTGCCGAGGTACGCTCGCCAAACCGGCCGAGGGAGAAGGCCAGCACCAGCCATCCCAGCAGCGGAAATAGAAAAGTCAGGTATAAGAGGCTCATCCGCGCATCTCGCTCACAATGTCCACGTTCAGGGTGTGGTAACGACGATAGAGCAGCAGTAACAGGGCGAGGCCGATACTGGCCTCTGCTGCTGCCAGAGAAATCACCAGGATGTACATGATCTGGCCATCGGCCTGGGCCCAGCGGCTACCTGCCACCACAAACGCCAGTGCCGAGGCATTCATCATGATCTCGATGCTCATCAGGATGTAGAGCAGGTTGCGGCGGATCAGCAGACCGCACAAGCCGATGCAGAACAGCACCGCGGCCAGCAAAAGTCCGTGCTCCATAGGGATTCCATTCATTGCTGATCTCCTTCTTGTGCAGAGCGGGATGCTGCGCGAGGGACCGAGAGTACTTCACCGTTCTTCTCTTCCCGACCCAGATGGTAGGCGGTCACCAGACCGGCCAGCAGCAGGATGGAGGCGAGCTCGACAGCCAGTACATAGGGGCCAAAGAGCTCGATACCGACCTGCTTGGCAGTCACCTCGGTCACCCCGATCAGGCCCCCGGTCACGCCGAGAATGCCGTGGGCCAGAAAGCCCAGCAGCACCAGAGAGAGCAGGGCAGGGCCAACCCAGGTCATGGGGGTAAGCCAGTTCTTCTCCTGCACTTGCGCCGTTCCCAAGTTCAGCATCATCACCACGAACACGAACAGCACCATGATGGCACCTGCGTAGACGATCACCTGCAGGGCGCCTGCAAAGGCGGCGCCCAGGCAGAAGAAGATCATGGCCACGGCGATGAGGGAGATGATGAGATTGAGCAGCGCATGCATCGGATTGCTGGTGCTGATCACCCGCAGCGTGCTGTAAATGGCCACCAGGGCCGAGGCATAAAATGCCAGTTCCATGATTGACTCCTCAGGGCAGCAGGCTCTTGACATCGATGGGTTTGGCTTCGTTTTCGGCATCCCCTTTCGGTTTGCCGTCGATGGCCATCCCGCTCATGCGATAGAAGTTGTAGTCCGGGTATTTGCCGGGCCCGCTGATCAGCAGATCTTCCTTCTCGTACACCAGATCCTGGCGGCGATACTCACCCATCTCGAAATCCGGCGTCAGCTGGATGGCGGTGGTGGGGCAGGCCTCTTCGCACAGGCCGCAGAAGATGCAGCGAGAGAAGTTGATGCGAAAGAACTCCGGATACCAGCGACCATCTTCCCGCTCGGATTTTTGCAGCGAGATACAGCCGACCGGGCAGGCGACCGCACAGAGGTTGCAGGCCACACAGCGTTCGTCCCCGTCGGGGTCACGGGTCAGTACGATGCGACCGCGGTAGCGGGGGGCCGCATAGACCGCCTCTTCCGGATAGCTCAGGGTTTCACGGGGCCGCCAGGCATGGGAGAAGACCATGGCCAGGCTGCGTAACTGGGTGCCGACACCCTGAATAATGCTAAAAATTTTCATAATGAGTGCCTCACTGCGTACTTATCAGTACAACTGCCGCGGTGATCAGCATATTGATCAGGGTCAGCGGCAAGCAGACTTTCCAGCCAAACGACATCACCTGGTCAAAGCGCGGGCGAGGCAGGGAAGCCCGCAGCAGGATGAAGAACACCATGAAACAGGCGGTCTTCAGAGCAAACCAGATGAAGGGGGGCAACCAGGGGCCATGCCAGCCACCGAAGAAGAGGGTCACGATGAGCGAAGAGATCAGCACGATGCCGATATATTCGCCCACGAAGAAGAGACCCCACTTCATCCCCGCATACTCGATGTGATAGCCGTCGGCGAGCTCCTGCTCGGCTTCCGGCTGGTCAAACGGATGGCGGTGGGTGACGGCGACACCGGCAAACAGGAAGGTGACAAAGCCCAGAATTTGGGGCACCACGTTCCACAGGTCCGCCTGTGCCTCGACAATATCCCGCAGGTTGAAGCTGCCGGTCTGGATCACGATCCCCATCAAGGAGAGCCCGAGAAACACCTCGTAGGAGAGGGTCTGGGCCGAGGCGCGCAAGCTGCCGAGCAGGGAGTATTTGTTGTTGCTCGACCAACCGGCGAACAGCACCGCATAGACCGCCAGCCCCGCGATGGCCAGGATGTAGAGCAGCCCCACGTTGAGATCCGCCACGCCCCAGGTGGGGGTGATGGGCACCACCGCAAACGCCAGAATAAAGGCGGTGAAGGCGATGATGGGGGCCAGGATAAAGATCCGGCGATCGGCGAACGGCGGGATCCAGTCCTCCTTGAAGAACATCTTGATCATGTCGGCGGCCAGCTGGAGCAGGCCAAACGGCCCCACCCGGTTGGGGCCGTAGCGATCCTGCCACAGGGCCAGCAGACGGCGCTCGATGAAGCTCATGAAGGCGCCAGCCCCCACGATCCCCACCAGCACGATCAGTGCCTTGCCCACCTCCAGCAACAGATCGATCAGCGACTCGCTCATGCGATCACCTCCTGCAGGTTAGTGATTGAGGCTTGTTGCAGGGCCGTTGGCAGGCCGTTCACCCCAAGGGGGAGCCCCACCAGACCGGCGCTCAGCTGTGCACTAAGACGCAGGCGCAGTTGCCAGTGGCTACCGCCCCAGGAGAATGAGACCTGACTGCCCCCATGGAGGGTCAGACGCTGTGCATCTGCCGGATTTAGCACCAGCTCGGGTTCGTTCATGCGGGCCTGAATCACCGGGCTGCGGGCCGACAGCTCCTCGCCGCCAAACAGCTGGGCATAATTGACCACCTGCAGTGCCTCTGCGGCCTTGAAGGGGGCTGGGATGGTGGTGAACCAGCCAAGGGTATCCTCTGTTGCTTCCAGCAAACGGCGACCCGGATCGCCAGCACGCAGATGACCACCAACTTCATCCTGGAACTTGTTCCAGGCGGAGGGTGAGTTCCAGCCCGGTGCCCAGGCAAAGGGCACTTGCGGCATGTTCTGGCGGGCACCGGCATACCCTTCCATGGAGAAGTTGAAGGGGGAGTCGGGATCTTGCGCCACCCGCGGCTCGCTGACGTTCTGATCCGCCAGCATGGAGGTGCGACCGCTGTAGCGGTGCGGCTCACGAGCCAACCGCATGCCACGGATGCGCAAGCCCGCGTTGGGGGCCGCTTCCAGCATGGTGGCCAGCAGCGGATGGCTGGTGGCGCAGTCATGGCTTATCTGTTCATAGGTCTGCCAGCGCAGCGGCTTGTGCTCGAGCGCCCCTTGCAGTGCCGCCAGCCAGCGCCACCCTTCACGCACCTGAATGTCGGCGTTGTAGAAGGCGGGCGCATAGACCTGGAAGAAGCGCTGGGCGCGCCCTTCCATATTGACCAGGGTGCCATCGGCCTCGGCAAAACTGGCCGCAGGCAGCACCAGATCGGCCTTGTTGGCGGTCAGGGTCGCCTGATGGTCGATGACCAGCAGGTGTTGCAGCCGGGCCAGTGCTGCGTCCACCCGGTTGCGCGGTGCGCGGCGGTAGAGATCGTTCTCCAGGGTGACCAGCGCCAGCCCCTCTTCGGCCTCGATACGCTCAAGGGCGGCTTCAAGCGGCTTGTCTGACAATGCTTGAGCGCCCAGCATGGCTAGACCCAGCGAGTTGGCCTCCTGGCCAACCAGCGCGATGCTGGCTTCCAGTCCACGGTTTTTCAGGGCGTGGGCAATATTGCTGGCCGCGTCGACCAATGCCACATCGCGGGCACTGGAACCTGCAATGATGAGCGGCTTCTTGGCGTTGCCCAGCAGCTCGGCCCAGCGAGCCGCTTGTGCCTGTTGCTCGGGGCTGAGATCGGCCACGGCCGGTGCGCTCGGGTCGAGCAGGTTGGCGATGGCAAAGCCAAGGCGCGCCTGATCGGCGTAGGGGGCGTGCAGCTTGTCGGCCGCTACATCGTCAAGACGGGTGGTGTCGAGACTGGTGATGAGCAGCGGGTAGCGCTCGTTCTGACCCAACGTCTGAACGGCGGCGACTTGCCACAGATCCACCTTCATCTTGCGGGCCAGCTCGCGAGCCTTGCCCTTGACGGCCTGACGCAGCGCAAGCGCGATACGGGCGGCGCTCATGGTGACATCTTCGCCGAGCAGCAGAATGGCATCGGCCTCTTCCATGTCCCGCAGGCTCGGGGTTGGCACGCCGCCCTGTTGCAGGATCTGCAGCATTTTCAGCTGACAGGCCCATTCTGCCTGCTCGACGCCTGCATAGAAGTTGCCTTCACCCACCAGCTCGCGCAGGGCAAAGTTGCTCTCCAGCGAGGCGCGGGGCGAGCCGATGCCGATGAGGCCATTGGCGGTGCGCAGGGCATCGGCGGCGCGGTTGAGGGCGCCATCGACTGTGATGGTCAGCTGGTCGTTGCCATCTTTGAGCAGCGGCTGGCGCGGGCGATCCGCCAGATTGACGTAGCCATAGCCAAAGCGGCCACGGTCACAGAGGAAGTAGTGGTTGAGGCTGCCGTGGAAGCGGTTTTCGATGCGGCGCAGCTCGCCATAACGCTCACCCGGGCTGATGTTGCAGCCCACGGAACATTGCTGGCAGATGCTGGGGGCAAACTGCATGTCCCACTTGCGGTTGTAGCGCTCGGAGTGGGTCTTGTCGGTGAAGACGCCGGTGGGGCAGACCTCCACCAGGTTGCCGGAAAATTCGCTCTCCAGGGTGCCATCTTCGACCCGGCCGAAATAGACGTTGTCGTGGGCGCCATAGACACCCAGATCCTCGCCACCGGCATAATCCTTGTAATAACGAACGCAGCGATAGCAGGCGATGCAGCGGTTCATCTCGTGATTGATGAAGGGGCCCAGCTCCTGATTCTGGTGGGTGCGCTTGGTGAAGCGGTAGCGACGGCTGTTGTGGCCGGTCATCACCGTCATGTCCTGCAGGTGGCAGGCGCCCCCCTCTTCACAGACCGGGCAGTCGTGGGGGTGGTTGGTCATCTGCCACTCCACCACGCACTTGCGAAACTCTTTTGCCTCTTCATCTTCGATGGAGATATAAGTGCCATCGGTAGAGGGGGTCATGCAGGACATGACCAGACGACCGCGCTTGTCGTCGGCATTCTGATACTGCTTGACCGCGCACTGGCGGCAGGCGCCGACGCTACCCAGCGCCGGATGCCAGCAAAAATAGGGGACGTCCAGACCCAGTGACAGACAGGCTTGCAGCAGGTTGTCTGCCCCGTCTACCTCGAACTCTTTACCGTCTACATAAATGGTTGCCATACAACTTCCCTGAAACCTGTTTTGTGAAATCGGTGGTGTTGTTACCAGCGTTCGCCCAGCAGATTGGGCTGGATCCCTTTAAATGGCTTGTGGTTGTCACCAGCGCCCTTGATCCCTGCCTCGAATTCGGAGCGGAAATATTTGATTGCGCTGGCGAGCGGCTCGACGGCGCCCGGTGCGTGGGCGCAGAAGGTCTTGCCCGGGCCAAGGAAACCGCAGAGTTGCTCCAGGGTGGCCAGATCGCCGGATTGCCCCTCACCACGCTCCAGTGCCCGCAGCAGTTTGACGCTCCAGGGCAGGCCGTCGCGGCAGGGGGTGCACCAGCCGCAGGATTCGCGAGCGAAGAATTCTTCCATGTTGCGCAGCAGGCTCACCATGCTGATGGAGTCATCCACCGCCATGGCAAGACCAGTTCCCATTCGGGTGCCGACCTTACCGATGCCAGCGGTATACATACGGGCATCAAGGTGCTCTGGCAGCAGGAAGCCGGTACCGGCGCCCCCCGGTTGCCAGGCTTTCAGGCGATAGCCGCTCTTCATGCCGCCGGCATAGTTTTCAAACAGCTCGCGGGCAGTGATGCCAAAAGGCAGCTCCCAGACCCCCGGGTTGTTTACCTTGCCGGAGAAACCCATCAGCTTGGTGCCGTGATCTTCCGAGCCCGGCAGCGCCAGCCCCTGATACCAAGCCACGCCGTTGCCGATGATGGCGGGTACGTTGCAGAGGGTTTCGACGTTATTGACGCAAGTGGGTTTGCCCCAGACGCCGGAGACGGCGGGGAATGGCGGTTTGGCGCGCGGGTTAGCGCGGCGCCCTTCCAGCGAGTTGATCAGCGCCGTCTCTTCGCCACAGATGTAGCGACCGGCGCCGGTGTGGACGAACAGCTCGAAGTCAAAGCCCGAGCCGAGAATGTTTTTGCCAAGCAGGCCCGCTGCTTTTGCCTCTTCTACGGCCCTGCGCAGGTTGATGGCGGCATCCACATACTCGCCACGCAGGAAGATGTAGCCGCGATAAGCCTTGAGGGCCCGTGCCGAGATGATCATCCCCTCGATCAGCAGGTGGGGCAGTTGCTCCATCAGCAGGCGATCTTTCCAGGTATTGGGCTCCATCTCATCGGCGTTGCAGAGCAGGTAACGGATGTTCATGCTCTCGTCTTTGGGCATCAGCCCCCACTTCACGCCGGTGGGGAAGCCTGCGCCGCCACGCCCCTTGAGACCGGCATCCTTGACGGTGCTGACAATCTCGTCCGGGCTCATCTGGCCGAGTGCCTTGCGGGCAGCCTCATAGCCCTGCTTGCTCTGGTATTCATCCAGCCACACCGGCTGGCCGTCGTCCCGCAACCGCCAGGTGAGGGGGTGGGTTTCGGCGGCGCGGGCAGTGCGGTTGGCGGTGCCAAGAGAGGCGAGCATTTTGCTCTGAGGCTGGCTCATGGGTAAGCCTCCAGGGTTTTCAGCAATGTCACCGGGTCGAGGCCGCCATAGGTGTCGTCATCGATCATGATGGCTGGCCCCTTGTCGCAGTTGCCAAGGCAGCAGACCGGCAGCAGGGTGAAGCGGCCGTCAGGCGTGGTTTGACCCGGGCCGAGATTCATTACCTCTTTGAGACCGGCCATCAGCTCTTCATGGCCATTGATGTAGCAGACCATGCTGTCGCAGACCCGGATGATGTGGCGCCCTACCGGCTGGCGGAAGATTTGGCTATAGAAGGTGGCGACACCCTCTACGTCGCTGGCGGGAATGCCGAGCTCGGCCGCGATGGCATGAATGGCACCGTCCGGTACCCAGCCGCGAGCCTGCTGCACGATCTTGAGCGCTTCGATACTGGCGGCGCGGGGATCTTCGTAGTGATGTTTCTCGTGTTCAATGGCATCGCGTTCAGCCTGGCTCAGAACGAAATCGCTCTGTTTGCTGCTGCAAGCCCCTTGCCCCTTTGGGGTCTGATTATTGTGACACTGACATTGCTGGCTCATGACTTGACCTTTTGTGGCTTGTCCTTTAACTGCGAGTCCTGTTGTCTCGTAATCGGTGGCTGTCCCCATCAGGTGGACACCCAGCGGTTACTTAACGGTCCACATCCGACATAACGAAATCGATACTGCCCAGGTAGGCAATGAGATCAGACACCATGCTGTTCTTGATCACCGAGGGGATCTGTTGCAGGTGAGCAAAGCTCGGGGTGCGGATCCGGGTCCGGTAGCTCATGGTGGAGCCATCGCTGGTCAGGTAATAGCTGTTGATCCCCTTGGTCGCCTCGATCATCTGGAAGGATTCTGCGGCAGGCATTACCGGGCCCCAGGACACTTGCAGGAAGTGGGTGATCAGGGTCTCTATATCCTGCAGGGTGCGATCTTTGGGCGGCGGGGTGGTGAGCGGGTGATCCGCCTTGAAGGGCCCCTCCGGCATGTTATTCACACACTGCTCTATGATACGCAGGCTTTGGCGCATCTCTTCGAGGCGCATCATGCCGCGGTCGTAAACATCCCCATTGGCACCGACCGGCACCTCGAACTCGAACTGATCGTAGCCCGAATAAGGGCGCCATTTGCGCACGTCGAAGTTGAGGCCGGTGGCGCGCAGACCGCCGCCGGTGACGCCCCACGCTAATGCCTGCTCTGTGGTATAGGGGGCGACGCCTATGGTGCGGCCGCGCAAGATGCTGTTGCGCATCGCCGCTTTTTCGTAATCCATCAGCCGCTTGGGCAGCCAGTTCAGCAGGTTCTCCTGGATGAGACGAGCCCAGCCTACCGGCAGATCGTGCGCCACGCCGCCGATGCGGAACCAGGCCGGGTGCATGCGGGCGCCGGTGATCGCTTCGATGATGGTGTAGATTTTTTGCCGGTCGGTGAAGGTGAAGAAGACCGGTGTCATGGCCCCCACGTCCTGAATATAGGTACCGAGGAACAGCAGGTGGCTCTGGATGCGGAACAGCTCCGCCATCATCACCCGGATCATGTCGACCCGCTGCGGCACCTTGATACCTGCCAGCTTCTCGACTGCCAGCACGTAGGGGAGGTTATTCATTACACCGCCCAGATACTCGACCCGGTCGGTATAGGGGATGTAGCTGTGCCAGGACTGGCGCTCGCCCATCTTCTCGGCACCACGATGGTGGTAGCCAATGTCGGGCACGCAGTTGCGGATCTCTTCCCCGTCAAGTTGCAACACCAGCCGGAAGGCGCCGTGGGCAGAGGGGTGGTTGGGGCCGAGGTTGAGGAACATGTAGTCCTCGTTCTCGTTACCACGGGCCAGGCCCCACTCTTCCGGTTTGAACAGCAGGTTCTCCTGCTCCATGTCCTGTTTGGCGGCATCGAGCATGAAGGGATCAAATTCAGTGGCGCGCGCCGGATAGTCTTTGCGCAGCGGGTGACCCTGCCAGTTCTTGGGCATCATGATGCGGGTCAGATGGGGGTGACCATCGAAGGTGATCCCCATCAGGTCCCACACTTCCCGCTCATACCAGTTGGCATTGGGGAAGTGGTTGGTGATGGTAGGCAGATGCAGGTCACTCTCGGCCAGCGCCACTTTCAACATCACATCGGCGTTACGGTCGATGGAGATGAGGTGATAGAAGATGGTGAAGTCGCTGGGGGGCAGGCCGTCGCGATGGCTGCGCAGCCGCTCGTCGGTGGCGCTGAGATCAAACAACATCACGAACGGAGAGGGTACCTTGCGCAGGAAGCCAATCACGTCTTGCAGCAGCTCGCGAGGGAGCCAGACCACCGGCACGCCAGTACGGGTGCTTTGCACAGTGAAGTGCTCGGCTCCGAAGTGGGCAAACAGTTCGCCAATGATTTTGGCATCCTGGTGGTCGCTGGGCTGCCACTGGGCCATGGCGTAATTGCTGGGAAAATCACGAGTCAGTTTCATGGTCAGATCTCATCCGGCGTACGCAGGTTGGTCACATTGATCCGCTCGCCGCGCTTGCGCTCTTTTTCGGCTTGCATCTGGGGACGGTAGATCCCCTGATCGCCTACCGTCCAGGAGAGGGGGCGGCGCTCTTTGCCGATGGAGTCCTGCAGCAGCATCAGGGCTTGCAGAAAGGCTTCGGGACGGGGCGGGCAACCCGGAATGTAGACATCGACCGGCAGGAACTTGTCGACACCCTGTACTACCGAGTAGATGTCATACATGCCACCGGAGTTGGCACAGGCGCCCATGGAGATCACCCACTTGGGTTCGAGCAGTTGCTCGTACAGTCGTTGAATGACCGGCGCCATCTTGATGAAGGGCGTCCCTGCAATCACCATGAAATCAGCCTGACGGGGCGATGCTCGGATAACTTCGGCGCCGAAGCGGGCTACGTCATGGGGGGAGGTGAAGGCGGTACACATCTCCACGTAGCAGCAGGAGATACCAAAGTTGTAGGGCCAGAGGGAGTTCTTGCGGCCCCAATTGACTGTGTCTTGCAGCACCTCCTCGAGACGGCCCATCATGATGCCGCGCGTCGCTTCTTGCGCCAGCGGATCATCGACGGTCTGGCGCTGCTCCTGGGGATAGCGCTCAACCGGCGCATCCGGGTCAATCCGGGTCAGGGTGTACTTCATGGTGCAACCTCAAGGAAAGGGTCTGTGGTTCAATCAGTTTTTTTATCGTTCAGTTGCGGCTTGCGCGGTGACCACTCCAGGGCGCCGATGCGCCACAGGTAGATCAGACCGATTAAGAGCAGCGTGATGAAAATAGCGGCTTCAATAAAACCGACCCAGCCGGTTTCGCGAACGGAGACAGACCAGGCGAAAAGATAGAGTGCCTCGACGTCGAAGATGACGAAGAACATGGCGACCAGATAGAACTTGGCGGAAAAACGCAGGCGGGCAGTGCCAACCGAGTCAATGCCAGATTCGAAGGGCTTGTTTTTGGCACGACCATAGGCGCGTCCCCCCAGCAGCGCGGCGAGACCTATCATCGTCAAACAGATAGCGATGGCACCTATGACATAAATGGCAAAAGCCCAATGTTGAGCAGAAATATCAGCAAACATAGAGGTTTTTCCTAACCAAATTAATCATGCGACTTAACAATGATGTTACGCATTATGACACTTTCGCACTGATTTACATGCCATTTTTACGAGTTAATTATTAATCTGTTAACTGGAAATTAAATTCTGTTAAGGAGCGCACTTTTTTACTGGTTATGGCAGGCAGGAAAGGCTTGGAAAGAGCAGAAAGCTGCTCCTAGCCATCACCTGAAAGGGGTAAATGTCGCGTGCGAAGCCGGGTCAGGTCGGCATTACGGAGATGGACCGTCGGTGGGCGAAGAATGTGGTGGCAGGTGAGACGTGGCTGTTACAAAGATAACAACAAGAGAGGCTCGCAAGCCTCTCTTGTCATAACGTTCCGGTTTCGAAAGTGGGGCGGTCAGGGTTTATTGGCGACCAGCAAAACCTGATCCGGGTAGGCGCCAATGACGCGAAAACCGATGTCTCCCGAGGTGATATCCAGATACGCCCGCTGGCCATTGGCGGAGGCCACCGTGCTGCTCATCAGATAGACGTAGCCGTCGTTGACCTCTTTACCATCTCCCGCCATGGCGCGCGGGAAAATGGCTTCATTGAGAGAGGGCTTGTAGCAGGCATGCTCGACCAGGGTCGCCAGCTCCTTGATGTCGGGCAGGCGCCACTGGCTGACACCGCCGAAGTGATAGAGAGCATGGCTGCTGTCACTGCGGATCCGCTCCGCCACTTGCAACCCCTGCTGCCAGTAGTAAGCGGTCGGTTCCCCCAGGCAACTACCGCCATCCCATGTTTGCCCCAGTTTGCAGCGCATCCAGGTGAGGCCGGTGTGTTGATCGGTGACGGTGCCGTTGCCATGGTCAAGAAAACGGGCAGAGGGGGCGGTGCGATCCATGGTGTCATCACAAATGGCAGCGCCGTGGGCAAGGGGGGCCAGCAGTGCCAGCATGGCGAACGAAAAACGATAAAGGTTCATGATATTCCTCGGATTATTGGGGAGTGGCGACCAGTCGCACCTGCATCAGTTCGATATAGTCATCTTGCTGAACCAATGCGGGATAAGTGGTGCCCGCATCATCTCCCAGGAACAGGGCCGTGCGTTTGCTGATGGGGCCACCGGAGAAGCGCTGGGCGGTGTTGCTGGTGGAGCTCCAGTAGTAGCCATCGTAGGTGTCATCTTCCGATGGGGCGATATCCGGGAAGTAACGGGTATCCACGATGATGCGCTGACCCAGCGGGTCCTTGGCCAGGCTGCCGTAGTGCATCAGTGACATCAGATCGCCCATGGTGGGCAGCCGCCACTGGCTGATGCCGCAGCGTTGTTCGCCATTGAGCCACTGCTGATATGCGCGGGTGGTCAGCATGGTGGTCAGCGCCTGTGCCCGGGCGAGGGCAGACAGATCCCCTTCGGCTGTGAGCTGTTCGATCCTGTTATGGATATGCTGGTAGGCCGCTTGCTGTTCGCCTGCGGTCGCCTTGAATTGCTCATCCTCATAGGCAAAGGGTCTGCTTTTCCAGGCCGGACTCAAGGGGTCGTCCGATTTGACCTCCCATACCAGACCGGTATTGAGATCCTTGACGCACTGCCAGCTCGGCGCGCTGTCGGGGAGCACCTGACCGCGATCATCAAGCTTGCGATAGGCAAGCTGGGGACGAGTGCGATTCCAGCTGGCATCTTGCCCCGGATAGTCGGTAGGTTCCTGTTCCAGCAGCGGATCGTTGCCATCGCTGAAGGTGGTGACGCCGCTGACGGTCAGCAGGTTGCGTGGCTGCTGTTGCGCCAGCAGGGTCAGCAGCTCGCTTTGGGTCTCTTCGGCAAATTGTCCGTTGCGCTGCCACTCCTGAGCCAATTGCCCCAGCATCAGGCTGATGGCGCGATAGCTGGTGGTGAGCAACTGCGTCTCCTTGGCGGTGGCAAGGCGTGTGCGGGCCTGTTGCTGCAAGCTGATCGCCACCTTCTGCAGCGCCTGATCAAACTGGCCGAGACCTGCGAGGGCCGCGCGGTCGCTGCCCGGTTGCAGCGGCGCGAGATCGGTCAGCAACTGTGTCAGTGCGCGATCGGCGGCCACCCCTTCGGCAATGCGGCTCTGCCACAGGGTGCTGAGCAGGGTCGGTTGCAGCCGTTGTGGCTCCCCTTTGGCGGCCGGATGCGCCAGCAGCAGCCCTCCGGCGCGCGGTACGAACAGCAGGGGCGAGTTGACGATGTTGGCCGAGCGGCTGACAAGGGCCACAGCTCCTTCGCCGCTGACGGCAGGATCGGCGGGATCACATTGCCAGTTCTGATCCAGATCGGCGCACAGGGTGCCGGCGGTCGGCAGGTCGACATCGACCCGGTAGTCAGGGATCGCCAGTGGTGCGTTATCTTCCCCGCCGCCACAGGCGCTGAGCAGGGCTGAGAGGGTTGCAATAACCAGTACGGATGGTTTCACTTCACATTCCTTGATTCGGTCACAGGTTCACGGGGGCGGTAACCCCCGTGGTACAGGATTCAACGGCGCGGGGTGCTCCGGCGCCAGAGGCGGGGCCACAGGGCCAGCAACAGCAGCAGGGGGGACGCCGTGCCGCCACCCCCTTCATCCTGCTCAAGAGGAATGATGCCTGTGTTGGGCAGGGCTTCATCCTTGTCGCAGCGGGCGCCGACTTGTTGGGCTACGCGCCAGTTGCGCAACTGACCGATGTCACCGGCGCTGGTGTCGTTGATCTCCAGCAGCCAGCGGCCAGCGAGCGGTTCACCGTGCAGCTTATCCAGCGATTCGAACGGTACCAGTTCACGGGGGAACTCCCCCTTGAGCCGGGTATGGCTGGCGTAGCCCTTGTTCCACAGACTGATCCGGGTGCCGTAAGGGGAGGTGAGCCAGATCTCCAACTGCTCCAGCTTGCTGTGTTCCAGATCGAGGGCGACCACGAATCCGCTGTCGATGCGGGCCTTGCTCTCGGGCAGGGTGAGAGTGAAGCGGGACAGGCCGTGCCGTTCATTGCTCAGCGCATCCTTGATCTGGCCACCCTGGCCGATGGCCCGCTGCCAGAGCGGTTCACCGATCGGCAGTTGCAGGTCAAGGCGGGTCTGGCGCTCGGTGGGGCTGGGCAGGGTGAGCTGGAACTGCAGCGGCAAGATGACTGCCTCGCCACAGGTCAGGTTGCTCGCCGCTTCCAGCGGCAGGGTCCAGCGGGCGGTGCCATCGGCGTTGAGCTCTCCCAGCCAGTGACCGTCACCCATGAGCCCCTTGGTCGGGAGCAGGCTGGCGTCGGCCACGGTCAGGGGGCGGCCGCTCTGGTTGGTCAATTCGATGGCGAGGCTCTTTTTCTCTCCGGGCAGCAGGTAGCTGTCATCGGCTAGGCGGGCCGCGATGGGCGTGGGCAGCAGGGCGTGGTGGCGGAAGGCCTGCTCCAGCAACTGGCCATAGCTGCGATCCGGATAGAGGCGGTTGGCGGTATCCACGGTGACGCGCGCCAGCTGGGGCATCCGCACCTGCGGGCCGAGGCCGAAGTGGGATTCAATCAGCAGGGTATCGAACTCGTCACGGGCTATATCACCATACTGTTCAACGGCCTGGCGCAGCGCGGTGAAGAGCGGGGTGCCCCACAGCTGGTCGCCGTTGCTGCCATTGATGGTGAGGTGAGCCGGATAGAGGAAGCCCGGATGATAGCGCGCCCGCAGATCATCGAGCTGACGCGGCGTCCGGCCGCTGATCCTGGCATCCCAGTTGAAGACCATGAAAGGCTCGAACTGGCGGGCCTCTGGACTGCGCTGGCGCCAGCTGGCGGCCAGATAGTCGCTAAAGCCCTCACCGATGGCGCCCCAGTCACCCTCGTCTCCCATGTCGGGCAGGATATGGTGCTGCACCGCATGGCCAAACTCGTGCCAGATCACCATGGGATCTTCGGCATCGGGCACGCCGACCCGGCCAATTTCCAACCGGCGCAGGAAGGGATCATAGAGGGAGTTGTCCTGCTCTCCGGCATCGGTATCGATGGCCAGGGGGCCGCCCATCAGCGCCGGGTAGCCAAGGGATTCCACATGGCGCTGGGCCAGATCCAGATGGTAGTAGCCATTGATATCGAGGAAGGCAGGCTGCTGGTGATCCAGCTGGAAGCCATCGGCATCAGAGCTGCTAAAGGGAACGGTTGCCGGCGCCGTGCCATCCACGACCCGGGCGCGAGGGCCGCTCAGCAGGTAGGTGTTATCCACCTTTTGTACCGTGAGCGGCACGGTGCGATAGGCCCCGTTGTCCAGCACCAGATCATGGCGCCACAGCAGGCTGCCATCTTGCAACTGGGTGCGGGGATCGAGGGCAAAGATGCGTGCCTGCACAGTGGCCGTTTCCCCTGCCAGCGGGGCCGCTTCGGCACGGGTGTTGGCCTCTTGCAGCGTGCGCCCCAGCAGGGCGCTACCATCGCAAGTGACAAACAGTTGCCAGTGGCTGCTTTTGTTGTTGCCCGGCTGGCTTTCCACCGCCAGCAGACGCCAGGCCGGGGTCAGGGTGTCACCATCCTGCCAGTACCAGGGCTGGGCTTCTTCACTGCCGGCGAATTGCCACACAGTGCCATCCAGCGTGGCGGTATAGGCATCCCCCCCGGCGCGGCTTGCTTCATCACATGGCGTCGCCTGTGCCTGCATCAGTCGGGTATTGTGATAGAGACGCCACGGGCGACCCTGCTCATCGAGACTGACGGCGGCCATCAGGCCGGCGATCGGTGTACCATTGAGCTGCTGGCGATAGTGCAGATAGTGGCCCAGCTTGCCTTGGCGCTGATAGGCCGGGGCATCACTCAGGGTGACACCGAGCTGCTGTTCGAGCCAGAGGCGGGTATCGGCGGGGGCGTTCTGTTCGACAAAACGCAGTTCGGCGGCCTCGGTGGCAAAGCCAGCCAGCCCCAGCAAGAGGGCGGGCAACAGGGGTTTCATAGTGGTACTCCCAATCAGCGGCAGGGTCATTGGTTGATCCCCGCCAGATGCAACAAGAAGGCAAATTCACGAGCCCGATCGCCACCACCGGCGCGGTGGCCCCCCTCCAGTTCGGTCAGCAGCAGGTAGGGGCCGGAGCCCGTGCTGTGCTCCCGCAGGCGGGCCAGCCACTTGACCGGCTCCCAGTAGGGCACCTGACTGTCGTGCAGGGCGGTGGTGACCAGCAGGGGTGGGTACGGTGCGCGGTGCAGGTTGTCGTAGGGGCTGATGCGGCGCATCGCCTGATACTCTGCGGGCTTGGCCGGATTGCCCCACTCCTGGTACTCCTGACGGGTCAAGGGGAGGGCGGGATCGCTCATGGTGCCGAGCATATCGACGAAGGGAACCTGCAACACGGCGCCGCTAAAGAGTGTCGGTTGCTGGTTGAGGGCCGCAGCGACCAGGGTGCCCCCCGCGCTGCCACCCATGGCAAACAGGGGTAGAGGGGGGACGTCGGGCGACCAGTGGCGCAGGGTGTTACCGGCAGCGATAAAGTCGCTGATGCCGTTCTGCTTGTGGATGCCCCGCCCGTCGCGGGTCCACTGCTCCCCCAGCATGCCGCCGCCGCGCACATGGGCGATGGCGTAGACAAAGCCCCGATCCAGCAGGCTCAGCAGCTCTTTCTGGTAGTAGGGGCGCATCGGCGTGCCATAGGCGCCATAGCCGTAGAGCAGCACGGCGCGGGGAGCCAGATCTTTGCGCCACACCAGCGAGACAGGCACCCGGGTGCCATCGGCAGAGGTGACCCAGCGCCGCTCGCTTTGATAGGGCAATGCCTTGTCGTCACCGGAGTGCTGGTCGTTGAACCACTGACCGTTATTCAAATCCAGCCAGCGCTGGCCTGGGGGCTGGCTCAAGCCCTGACTGCGCACCAGAATGCGGTCGCTGGCCGGGTCATGTTCTCCTTGCAGCCAGCCGGTTCCTGCGCCACTGGCCAGCGGCAGGCGCTGGCGTTCATGGCCGTTGCGATCGAGGAGGGCGAGCCAATCCTCCCCCTGCTGGCGAAACTGCACCACCAGATGGCGATCAAACAGCCGCCACTTCTCGGGATCGCCGAGATCCTCCCCTTTGGCGGGCCACAGGCGCTGCCACTCACCGAGCGGCGTGCTGGCTGAGTAGAGGGCAAACGCCCCCTCCCGGTTGCTCTTGATCACCCAGCCGGATTGGCTGTCCAGATAGTATTCCACCCCGCGCTGGCGGGGTTTGACCTGCAGTGGCTTGCCCGAGTCGAGCAGGTACTGCTCCGAGCTGTCGTGGTTGTTGCCCTGCAACACCAGATGCTGGCCATCCGTGGTGCGATAGAGGCTGAGCAGCCAGGCGGGATCCTGCTCCTCATAGAGGGTCTGCTCCTGGCCATCCTGCCAGCCGCGCAACTGCCAGGGGCGCAGGGTGTAGCGCTCGTTGGCGATGGTGTAGAGGGTGCGACCATCTTGTGACCAGGCGAGATCGGCGCTGCGCTGCGCCAAGCTGGCCAGCGCCTTGCCGCTCTGGATATCGAGCAGGGTGACCTGATAGTCGAGATCGCCCCGGCGATCTTCGGCGACGGCCAGCGTGCGGTTATCCGGGCTCAGGGCCCAGCCGCCCGCTTCGTAGTAGCCCTCACCCGCTCTGGCGGGGAGCCGTTGCTGCGCCTTGCCCCCGTGGCGTTGCCAGAGGGAGCCGTCCGGACGCAACTGCCATGCCTGATCGCCACGCACAAGCCAGTTGTCTGGCATCGGTTCCCCCGCCGGATGGCGGGCAAACTCGGCGCGCAGGGTGGCTTCCAGCGGCTGCTGCGCGGCGAGTTGCTGCTCGCTCCAGCGATTTTGCTGCTTGAGCAGGGCGAGAATGGCCGGGTTGCTGCGGCTCTCGTCCCGCAACCAAAAGTAGGGATCCTGGCGTACGGGACTGCCCGAAATCAGGTGTGGCTGGGACGGGATAGGCGGTGGCAGGGCCTCTTGCGCCCACGCCAACGGGGCGGCCAACAGGGCCGCCATGATTGCATGATGTTTCATCACATCCCCACGAAACGGTAGCTGAGGCTGGCTGACAGGTAGCGGCCGCTCTGGCTGTAGAGGGAGGTGTCGCTGCCAGCCGGAAGTCCGGCCACATCCTGATAGCGGACGTAGCGGGTATCGAGCAGGTTGCCGATGGTGGCATTGACCTTGAGCGCCTCGGTGATCTGCCAGTCGCCGGTGAGATCCAGACTGAACCAGCCTGCGCTGCTCTGGCAGGCGCCGCTGTAGCCAATTTGGGCACTGGCGCACTGGGGCACCTTGGTCATGGCGGCGGCATAGTTGCCACTGAGCTCAACCCCCAAGTTAAGCTGCTGCCAGCGCAAGGTGGTGTTGCCTTCCAGCGGTGTCTGGGTGCGCAGCGGCTCGCCGCGGTGATCCTTGCCATCCATCCAGGCCAGATTGGAGGAGAGCTCCCACTCGTCGCTCAGCCAGAGGCTGGCGGCCAGCTCGGCGCCCCAGGTTTCCGCTTTGGCGACGTTGCGATACTGACGCAGGAAGACACCGTCATCGAGGCGGAAACCGGTCTGGCGCCAGTCGATGAAGTTGTAGTAGCGGTTGTAGAAAACGGCCGGTTTGACGCTCCAGTTGTCACTTTGCCCATTCACTCCCCACTCCAGACTGTGGCTGGTCTCCTCCTTGAGGTTGGGGTTGGCAATGATCTCGAACGGCGGCATGGCAAAGTAGTGGGGAATGTTGCCGTAAACCTGATCGTAAGCGGGGGCGCGGAAGCCGTTGGCATAGCTGAGCCAGCTGCGCCATGTCTCGTTGAAGCGGTAACTGGCCGCCAGACTGGGGGAGATGTGATCGCTGTGGTTCTGTGCCAGATTGCTGTCCGGTGCGCGCAGGCGCTGGCGGTCAAAGCGCAGGGTTGGGGTAAACTGCCAGCGGCCCAAATCGATCACATCGCTCAGCCAGATACCATCGCGGCGGGTCTCGGCCTTGCTGAAGGGGGCTTTCTGTCCCTGGGTGGTGATGCCATCTTCCAGGGTCAGATTGCTGACCGGCCGCTCGTGGTTGGCCTGCTCCAGCTCCACACCGTAGCTGAAGGTGTGATCCAGCGAGCCGGTGCTCAGCTTGCTCTGCAGCTCCAGCTCGCTGCCAAGGCGCAGCTCCTCGAACGTGGAGAGGGTGCGCTGGCTGCGATATCTGGGATAGCCGCTCAGGGCATCGTTGCGCAGCAGCTGGCGCTGGTTGGCCTCGTTACGTGACTGGTTGCCAAACAGGCTCCAGTTGAGGGTATCGACCATGCCCAGATCGCTGGCTTCCCAGCCGAGTTTGCCGCCCTGGGTGCGCTGATCGCCATCTTCCTGAAAACCGACCACATCCCAGCTGCCATCGGGTTGGGGCACCGCTTTGGGGCCCATCTGGCGTTTGGCATGATCCTCGTAGTAGTCCAGCTCCAGCCGCAGGGCGTGATGGGCATTGAGGGGGAGGCGGCTGCTGGTGGAGGCACTCATGCCATCCAGATCTGCCGGAATGCGGTTCTCCTCAAAGTTGGCGGTTTCGTTGCCGCGCCAGCCGGAGAGGCGTAGCAGATGTTCGCTCTCCAGCGCCCGCACCGCGCCGGTCATGCTGAGCTTCTTCTTGTTGCTGTCGCCACCGTAGAGGGTCTTGGCCGCCAGATAGCTATCCTGCTGTTGCAGATAATCTTCCGGCTGCTTGGTATTCATCACCACGGTGCCGCCGATGGCATCGGAGCCATGCAGTGAGGATCCGGCCCCTTTGGCCACCTCAATCTGCTTGATGTCATCGAGATCGAAGTTGAAGCGACCCACCTTGTCATTGATGTTATCGGCGCCAAAGCCATCGCTGACGCGCACACCATCCTTGATCAGCAGGATGCGGTTGCCACCTATGCCGCGCACGCTGATGTTTTGCGGTCGCCCGGCAGAGCCGGTGACCGAGACACCGGGGATCTTGCGAAACACATGGGTCAGCTCGCTGGCGACCTGACGGTCCAGCTCTTCCTGGGTGATGACGGTGATGGAGCCGGAGACATCGGAGAGTTTCTGTTGTACCCGTTGCCCGGTAACAATGATGGTGTCGTCGCTGCGCGCCTTCTCCACAGGGGGAAGATCGGCCGCGCCAGCGGAGGCACACAGGAGTGCCGGCCATGCCTGAAGCAGTTTGTTCATAATGATAATTGTTTTTATTTAAGCCTGAGGGGCGGCATTATTGCAGAGGCCTGACCGCTTGACAATAAATGGCAATCATTATCATTAAGATCTTATGGCGTTGATATTAGTGAGTTATTTGTTTTTAAAAAGAGGCTCCCGCGCGAGGCGGGAGTGGGAGGGTCAGGGCTTGAGCAGTTGCAGCGACTCTTCTGCGGCCTTGCCTTGAGAGAGGGTGATATCGACCCGACGGTTTGCCTGGCGATGTTCGGCGGTGTCATTGGCAAAACGGGGCTGGGTGTCGGCAACACCCTGGGCAATGACCCGTTTGGCATCCAGCTTGGGATTGGTCAGCATGGTTTGCACGATGGAGGAGGCTCGCAGCACAGAGAGTTCCCAGTTGTTGCGATAAAGCTCCACCGGCGCCTGTGAGTCATCGGTATGGCCGGTCACCACCACCTGTCCCGGGATGTCGGCTAGGATGCCGGAGATCTTGTGGACCAGCGGCACGAACTGGGGTTGCAGGAACGCCGAATCGGATGGGAACAATGCCTTCTCACCGATGCGGATCACCAGCTGACTGCCAAGCTGCTCGACCTCGAGATCCTTGGATTCAATCTGTGCCTTGAGCTGTTGATCCAGCTTCTGCTTGGTTACTTGCACCCACTCCTGTTCTTTGGTCTTGTGGGGCCAAGCTTCGGTGGCACTCGGTTTTTCCGAGGCACCAATGGTTTCGTTGAAGGGATCAGACGCCGCCATGGGAGCGTCTTTCTCTAGCACCGTCTCTTTTTCCGAACTGCTGGGGCTCGTTTTTGATTCTGGTTCGAGAATACCTGTGCCACCCTGCATCACTGGCGAACCGGCAGGCGGGGAGATGAGGCCAATTTTGCCCAGTGACTCGATAAAGCCTTGGATAAGCACCCGAGTCTCGGACTGCTTGGCCATGGCAAAGGAGTAGAGCACCACAAACAGGGCGAACAGCAGGGTCATGAAGTCGGCATAGGAGACCAGCCAACGTTCGTGGTTTTCCGGTGCTTCAGCTTTTTTCTTTTTGGCCACCATGGCCTCCGATAAATGGTTCGAGGGATACTTGCAGCCGAGCCTGTGACTCGCCATCCACGATGCAGAGGATGCCGGTCAGGGTCATCTCCTTGTAGTGGCGGATCTCGTGGGCAAATCCTTTGTAACGGTTGCCGAACGGCAAAAAAATCAGGTTAGCGGCGGCAACCCCGTAGATGGTGGCGATAAAGGCCACCGCGATGGCGCCACCCAGTTTGTCCGGTGCATCCAGCAGACCCATGGCGTGGATCAGACCAAATACTGCACCGACTATACCCATGGTTGGGCAGTAGCCACCCATGGCTTCATAGAATTTGACCGTCTGTTCGAGATCCTCTTGTTCAAATTCGATCTCGTTTTCCAGCACCTCATGGATCTTGGTCTTCTCATAGCCATCGACCATCATCTGTACCCCTTTTTTCAAAAAGGGATCCTTGATCTCTTCGACCATGCCTTCGAGGGCCAGCATACCGCTGCGGCGGGCATTACCTGCCATGGTCTCCAGCAACTGTGCCTGCTCCTGCATGTCGAGCTTGAGGGGGGAGAGCAGCCATTTGAAACGCTTGACGGTTTTACCGACCACGGAGAAGGGGAACTGGGTCAGTGCCGCACCTACGGTACCGCCAATCACAATAAGAAAGGCGGGCAGATCGAGCAGCGCACTGGGATGGCCGCCCTCTATGATGTTTCCGCCAAGAATGCAGATCAGTGCAAAGACAAGGCCTATCAAGCTCATTTTTTCTACGTCCCTGAATATTGATAATGGCTAGTGTAGCTACTTAAGTATCAGTTTTTCAAAATGATATCCAATCGCCGAGGAATTAATGAGAGCTGGGCAGCGTTAGCAAAGGGCGGTGTGTGGCGGTAATGAGATTGCCTTGCAATTACCTTGTTGCACCGTGTCGTGACAGAAGGACAGACTTGCAGGGTTGGTCAATCACAAGAGCAAGATCTGGATGGGGGCGAGTGTCCGAAATCCGGAAAGCAAAAAACCCTGATGTTTCCATCAGGGCTTTTTGCAATGTGGCGGTGAGGGAGTGGATGATTCGCCACTGCGTGGCTCACCCCTTCGGGGCGGCCGTTGGCCGTTCATCGCAGCAAGCTGCTCTGCTCGAACCTGGCGCGGGTTCTCACCCTCCCTTGTCAGCATCGGTGTTTGCGTTTGCCGGAAAGCAAAAAACCGACCCTGAGGTCGGTTTTTTTAAATTTGGCGGTGAGGGAGACCGCCTGAATTAAGTTCAGCCAAAACCAGTCACATCCTACATATCCAATTACAATCAGTATCTTACAGACAAAACCGTCCAACATCGTCCGACTGTAAATGACTCTATCCCGTACTAAATGGCACAATGGATGGCATAGTCCATGGCATGCCACATTCTCAAGGAATCTTCCCTATGGCACTTCTTACCGATACCAAAGCACGTAATCTCAAGCCGGGTGACAAAGCAATTGCACATGGTGGCGTAATAGGCCTTGCTCTTCATCCGTCAACAGCGAAAGGTCGAGGCAACTGGGTGCTTCGCTATGTCAGCCCAGTGACCGGCAAACGCAGAAATGCGGGGCTTGGTTCTTACCCCGAGATATCCATAGCCGATGCCACCAAGCAAGGGCAGAAGATGCGAGAGCAACTCGCCAATGGCCTTGACCCACTAGAACTCAAACGAACAGAAGAGAGCAAACCCTCTATCCCAACTTTCGAGGCTGCGGCTCGGGAAGTTCACTCCAAACTGCTGCCTGGATGGAAAAACCCCAAACATGGCAAACAGTGGATCTCGACGCTCGAGCAGTATGCATTCCCCATGATTGGCCAGTACTCAATCTCTGCCATCACTCCTGCGCAGATCGCTGAGGTCTTAATGCCGATCTGGTTGGAGATCCCTGAAACTGCCAGCCGTGTGAAACAACGGCTGCATGCGGTCATGGCCTGGGCCTGGGCGCATGGTCACTGCCAAGCAAACCCGGTCGATGTGGTAAATCACTTACTCCCACTACAACCCAGTAAAGCCGTTCGTACCGAGCATCAACCAGCCATGCCCTGGCGTGATATTCCAACCTTTGTTCAGCAGCATCTCAGGACAACACAACAGTACGATGTAACTCGCTTAATGCTGAAGTTCTTGATCCTGACGGCTTGCCGTTCAGGTGAAGTCAGATCGATGAAATGGTCAGAAGTAGACCTGGAAGCAAGAGTCTGGACCTTGCCAGCGGAACGAATGAAGGCCAAACAAATGCATCGCGTCCCGTTATCTCTTCGAGCCGTCGAGATCCTGATGGGGTTGCAGGGGTTGCATGATGAATTGGTCTTCCCTTCTCCACGCGATCAAGTCCCCCTATCAGATATGGTGCTGACGACATTTTTGCGACGGGTAAAAGCGCCAAGCTCTACTCCTGGCCGTCTGGCAACGGCTCATGGTTTTCGTTCCAGCTTTCGCGACTGGTGCAGCGAGCAGGGCTATGCACGGGATCTCGCTGAACGAGCGTTAGCGCATACAGTACAAAACAAAGTGGAGGCTGCGTACCATCGCACCGACTTGCTGGATCAGCGACGTCCGATGATGGATGCATGGGCTGAGTTTGTGGTTGGCAATTTGCCAACTGAATAAGAATGAAGCGGCCCATCAGGGCCACTTCATTCTGTGTTCTTTTTTCTGCTGATCCTCGTATTGGTCGCAGCTGCCAACTTCTTGGCGATAGGGCCGAGCTGGTCGCGCTGATCTCCAACCTCATTGGCGTGGTGATCGGCGCACTCTTAAACGAGCGCAACAGCGTAATTTCGTTTTTCTTTGGCTCATCGAATCAGCAACAGTAAACGTAAGAAGGAAGGGCGTATATTTATTGCCTCGCTGCTATTATTCCGAACGCGGTGCTAATAGCAGTCTCTGAGACTACCACCACACACAAACCTACCATGGCCCAAGAAATAATTACTTCTATCAAATTTACTTTGCTGTTGCAGAAAAGCCTCTTGGCAGTTATTTTATCAGTTGGTGGTATATTGTTTTTAATTTTAAATATGTTCTGCGTTCCATTTAAAAAAATAGATGCAGCAGAAAAATATGCATAGATCGATAAACAAGCAAAGAAAGCAAGCCCTATAATTTTTGATATGCCATTGTCGACATAAATGTCAACAGGGACATGGATTGCAAATAGTGCCATGAACACAGCCGTGAGCGACGAGGATAGAAAAAGATGGGTCATATAGTCCCAAAACACCTTCATCCCTTCTGGTGATAAGAAAATAGATCTTGTCATGCGTATATCCATAATAGTAAAAAGAATTGATGTTTACTCAACTTTATCCAAGTGAAATGCCACAACCGATGCCCACTTTGCTTCCTCAGTTGCATTACCATGATACCGCCAATAACTAACAATAGACTCGGCAAAGTCGGCAGCCATGGCGTGATCTCCATCACGCCGACAGACTAGATACTGGGAAAGCCAATTTTGATATTGTTTTAGTTTCATTAGCCAACCTTATCTTGAGGATGCCGCATCAATTGGGAGTAATACTGTATCGATCACGGCGTCAATAGGTAGCGATGCAACTGTTAAAATAGGACATACTACTGACATATAACAAACAATTGCTGCCCCACCATTGTCACGGCTTGTTTGCATTGACAACACATATATATCTGCGCTCACTCCCTTATAAAGGTTGGGTGAGTCAGCGGTGATACCATTTCGTCCAAATAAAGTTCCACACCCAGAGATTAAAAATGGGACAATAATTAAGAGCATTAATCTTGACATGTTAAACTCACTTTTATTTTGGCGCCAATGTGTTGTTCTTTCACTGAAAGAACATGGTGCGGCTAATGAAAGTTGAAAAAAATATCTTGCTATGGCGTGACTTTCATCACGCCATCAACCTGATATTAGAAATGGTATATGATAAAGTAAGGTGCCATGGTGAAATGGCATTTTTCTAAAATCAAGCTATTTAACATGCTTATCTAAATCCAATGCTTTACTATTTATCCACATTTTAGTATCTTTTTTTCCTTGGTATAAAACATATGTCCAATTATTGTTTTTGCGATCCATCTTTTCATCTAATGGAATGACTTTATCTCCAGGTACTAGATATTTTTTAGTCTCACTTTCTGCATCCGCAGCATTATAAAGATACGCCTTTCCTTTAACATGTGAAGGTCTATAGCAGCGAATGTTGTCAGTAGAAACACCAAAATTATAGTCCTTGGTGTAGTAATTACAGAAAATGTTATCTCCAGCACTTGTCTGCTTGGATTCATTCAGAGGAACATCAAACAATACTAAGTCAGAAAATGTTTTTTTATCTGAATAATATTCACCTTGAGTTATCATGATGTCTCTGTAGTCTGATATCTGAACATTGTTCAAACTGACTAACTTTAACGCCGGTAGTTTCTGACCATCCTTGATAGAGATTATTTCATCAAAGCAAATAGCATATGATGAATGATACTCTCCCAGTTCATTCTTCTTAAATTCCATTGAGCATTGCTCAGTTGAGCTACCTAAGAAAGTATCTCTATATAAAGTAATTGAGTCCTGTGCGTTTTGGCGTAGGGAATATGAAAACGTAGTAGCCTTATTAGATATTTCACTATTCATGAGCTTGCCACTATTTGAGTAAAGGCCATCTTCCATGATTCTAAAGTTATCAGCAGCATTCGCCGCTGAACAAAATAAATAGACAATTAACCAATTGATTTTAAAAGACATGCTTCAAACTCCTCAGCATATACAGAAATAGTATCAGCTTCATTCATACTGTTTATTATTTGTCTGGCATTACGGTAGTTTTTAGAACCCTCTGAAATAAAGCCTGAAAGGCTATGCCCAGTAAACAATCCATCTTGCATACCTACTATCATTATAGAAAATGCGTTATCCCATGACAATGCAAGGTCGGGGGTGTTTTCTAAATCCAAGCCTAACGCACGTGAAAATTTTATGTAGTTACTTTTTCCTGTTATTTGTACGAAACCACGCCCCTTATATTTAACACCATCACCTTGCTGAACGTTACCAAGACCTCTTGCGATACCTTTGCGTCGGTCGTCTTTACCTAAAACAGGGTCATACATTGCCTCTGCGTACCGATCGCCACCAAGCTCCGCGATTGGGTTAAAAAGAACCCCAGTCAAATAATTGTATGATTCAATTTTTGTTGTCGCTAGCATGTAGGAAATATGTTGCAAGGTTAAAGGAGTGATATCTTCATACTGGGCGTTGAAATCATTAAGCAAGCGCACCAATCCTTGTTCTGACTGGGAATTCAGAGGTAGTTTTATGAAGCTATGTGAGCGAGAATCCCAGATTGAATGAATTTTTTTATATTCACTGATAAACAAAGGCACATTGATTTTAACGAACGATCTTCCAACCAACGTCATCATCCCAGCCGGATGAATAAACCAAGGTTGGGTATCACCCAATATCGCGCTAGCATCTTCCACCCACGCCATATTGCGATGTACCTGCATCGCATACTCATAGAGCTTCGGCTGCTCAGCCAACTCCTGTTTTAAGCGTGGCCACTCGCCTGGCTGTACCCATTCGCTTTTGTGCTTGATAAACAACATGCGCAACTTGCCCGCCAACTCCTCATCGGCCAGCGCGGCCTTGATGTCATTGCCGCTCAGGGTGCCATCGTTGTCACTGTCTGTCACCAGCTTGTCATAGAGGGTGCTGAAAAACTCACCTCCTTCTTTGCCTTCGGTATCTGCTTTGTCTAAAAATCCATCTGGGTCACTGCTGCCATCGACCAGTTTGACGCCCAGCTTGTGCCAGTCATGCTGACTGACTACTTCGACATCTCCGCCCTGCAAGACGAACTCACCAGCCAACTCCCCGTCCGCAGCAGTCCGCTCACGCACTTTCACAAAGTTGTTGGCGCCGTGAGTGACAATATCAGACTCTTTCACCGCCAACGGTAAGACCAGCGGCCCATAGACGGCCACATTGTGAAAACCATGCTGGCTATCGTTGGTGAGGCGATAGGTGGTCACCTCTTTTTTTACCAGCAGGTAGCCCTGGCCACTGGTGACCCGCGCCTTGTTATTGATGCAATCTTCAAGCGCCTGCTTGTCGCTCTTTGCCACAAACACCTCAAAGTGCACGGCTTTGCTGTCGGCGTCTTTCACAAAACCGCTGGCACCGGCAGTAGCCAGTTCATGTTCGCCCCAGTGACCGATGACCTCTCCGGCCTGTACCGCTATCGGGTTCTCGCTACGGTCTACGACTGATGCACCCTCTTTGAATTCGACAGGGATGCTCGGTTCGGCGGCCAGTCCGGCCCCCATCTTGCTTTTCGCCAACCAGCCAATGGCCCCTTTGCTGGCATTGGTCATCACCTGATTGGCGCTGTCTTTGACCGTACCGCTGCCTACCTTGAACACCTGCACTTTACGAAACTCGGTCGGGCCGCCATTGATGTTCACCATCTGTGGCTCACCGGATACCACCACCTCACTGCCAGCGGGTAGCCCCAAGCTCCCTGCCGTGGTGTTGGCCGATTGTCGCAGCCAGGTATTACTCGGGATGCCATGACGGGCCGGTTTGCCTTCCGGTGGGGTCATCCATTTCGGCTTTTGCGGATATTCCTGCTGCAATTGACTTTCTGCGATATAGAACAGGCTGTTCGGTTCATCGACGTAGTGCACCAGAAAATAATTGTGGGGCTCATCTCTGTGGTTGAGCAGGTTGCTCGGGGTTTGCTGGAGCAACTTCACCTCAGCCCCTGTTTTGGCATACACAGGGCTACTGCCCGACAGTCGGCGTGTCAGCTTGAGGTGGGCCACCGGTTCATAGGTGGAGACACCTGAGCCCTTGACGGTGACTCGCGCCGCCTCGGGACTGCTGTAGGTGTTCTCACACGCGATGTGCATGTAGAGGCTGTAGAACGTGAGACGATTCTTGTTCTGCTCTCCGGCTTCGTAGCGATGACGAACCAGACAAAACGAAGGGGAGGTATGTAGCTCAATACCGTCTCCTGGCTTTCCTGCTTCGGGGCTGCGGGTTGCCTTGGCCGGTTTGGTTGCCAACCGGTAGGCAACGATCTCCCCGTCAGCGATGGCGCGTACAGCGCCGCTCGGGTGCCAGCCTCCTTTCTCACTGAAATGGATGCCACCGTGCCAGATACGGTTGCGACCAATCGGGAAGGTGCCGCTCTTGAGGCTGTTGATCTTCTCGATAAACGCATCGAGAGAAGCGAATTCGCTGGGGGTGTTACCACCGGCCAGTTGCATGGGATAGACGATTTTCATCTTTGCTTTAATCCTGTGTTATCCATCAAGCGGAGGGCTGATAATCGTCATCAGGCGTCAGCTCTTTGAGCAGCGCCTCCATCGCCTTCTCGGTAGGAATGGCTTTGACCAGTTCAACCAGCTCTGGGGCCTTCACCACGTCAACGCCTTTGGGAATGACGGGCACTTGACCTGCCCAACCAGAGCCTGAGCCAGGGCTACCACCGGCATTGAGCTTGATGTCGGGGCCGACCAACTTGATGCCACTCGGGTCAACTTTCACAAAGCTGCTGCCGCCCTTGAGGGTGATCTCGCTACCAGCCTCCAGCACCATCTTGTCACCCACGTGGATATGTACCTCTTCACCCGCCTCAACCAACAGCGATTGGCCCAGCTTCTGGTGCATCGAGGTATCGACCGTCAGCGAATAGTCCGCCTTGATGTGGTCGCGTTTTTCACCTTCAACGGTCAGGTGGTCATTACCGAGGCTGGGTGGTGCGCCATCCTTTCCCGGCACTTTTCTGATGCGGGTCACCCGCTCGTTGTCGATGTCGGTGTGCTGGTCGTGCTTGATATGCCAGGCTGCATCATTCTCTATCAGCACGTTCAGGTCTTTCTGACCGTGGATGTAAATCTCTTCCTGACCCGCCTGGTCTTCGAAACGCAGCTCGTTGAAACCTTCACCTTTGTGGGTTTCGGTGCGCAGCACGGTGCGGCTCTTGTTGGCTGGCAGGTCGTAAGGTGGCCGGTTGGTGGCGTGATAGGTACGACCGGTCACGATGGGTTGGTCGGGGTCTCCTTCCAGGAAACTAACGATGACCTCGTGGCCGATACGCGGGATGGCCATCATGCCGTATTGACCACCGGCCCAACCCTGGCTAACCCGTACCCAGCAGGAGCTCTGGTCGTTGCTCGAGCCGTAGCGGTCCCAGGGGAATTGCAGTTTGACCCGGCCATGCTCGTCGCAGTAAATCTCTTCCCCTTCTGGGCCTACCACGATGGCGATTTGCGGGCCATCCACCATCGGCTTGTGGGGTGCTTCTGGGCTGCCGATGCGGGCCCGCCAGGTGGTGCTCGCTTTGACCACGCCAAATTCATTGTGGTAAACGGTCGGGCCACTGCCCCCTTCTTCTTCCAGTGCCTGTGGCTGCTCGCCGGTGTGGCGGATATGAACGATTTGCCAGTCGGTGTTGAGGCTACCGTTGGGGTGTTCAGTCAATGAAAAGCGCTGACCCGGCAGCAAAGCCGCGCTGTTGGACTTGCCACTGCCTGCCACAGCGTCATTGCGCAGGGCATCGAGCCGGTGCTGGGCAAAGGCCTTGCCGCTGCCGTCCTGCTTGTAGCGGCCCGGGTAGTCGAAGTGCTGGTAGGTATCTCGTTGATGGTCGAGCTCTGCGCCCATTTTCTTCTGGGAGAGGCCATAGGCCGGGGTCTTGAAGCTGTAGTCTTTGAGCTCCACATCCGAGGGTCGCACCGCCTCGCGGTAGTGGAACTGGCGGACATAAGGCCCTTGTTCCAGCGAGCGGTTGCCGAGGTTGAAGAACAGCTCGGGGCCTGCGGTCAGGGCCGCCGCATCGTCGGCAAAAACGATGCGATGTTTGCCTGCTTCGAACTCGTGGAAGTAGAAGAGCCCCTCTTCGGCAGCAAGGCGGTTCACAAAGTCGAGGTCGGTCTCGCGATACTGGACGCAGTATTCGCGCTGGGCGTGCTCATTCTTGAGCGCAAAGGCGTAATCGGTGATGCCGTGCTCTTGCAGCAGGATGCTGAGGATTTCGTCAGGCTTCTGCGCCTGAAAGATGCGGGAGTTCTGGCGCAATCCCAATCGCCACAGCGCAGGTTTGACTTCCAAGCTGTAACGGGTACGGCGAAAGCCGCTGTCCCCTTGCGCAAACTCGCTCACCACCCCACACACCCGGCGTTGCAGCTCGCCGTTGTACCACACCATCAACTCACAGGGCTGGTCCAGTACGGCGCCGAAATCGATATCGGGCTGGGCGCTGGCCACCTCCAGTTTGAGGCTAAACGGGCGGTTCAAGCCCTCATCCAGCTTGAAGCTCGCGACCGCAAAGGTGCTGTCAGCCAGTGCGCCGACCTTGACGGTGAATTGTAATCCTGTGCTCTGTGCCATGCCCTTATTCCTTATCCTGCTTGCCCACTACCCGAACCAATCACCACACCACCACAATCCACTGCCGTGCCTGTGACGGCGATAGGTTTGCCGTTCACCAATACCGAGCCCACTCCACCGGCAATGCTGCGTGGATGAGGAGGGTTATTCGGCTTGTCGTGCGGCGTCAGCGGGTCCCCCTGACGGGCCACTGGCTTGCCATCAAGGAACACGTCAGGACTGGCGGCAATCACCGAAGTCGGTGGAAAGCCATCGTGGTCGGTGCCAATGTCACCGAGCAGTGCAATGGAGGGACACATAACTCAAACCTCTTGTGTGCTTTGCCATCACTCCGCCCTCAACATCAGAACAGGGGAATGGCAAAACATAAAAGCTCCGGCAGCCAAAAGCTGACCGGAGAAACACGGGATAAATGGCCGGTGCACACCGGCCAGACAGTACAAGATTTACTACAAGGAATACCAAAGTAAGAAAGGGAGGCTTAGGCCTCGATAGGCGCACGCCAGTCGTCAGCACCAGAGGTACCGGCAACGGTGTGCTCCCAGTCAATCTTGCGGTACGCCAGAGAGACCTGGATAAGCTGGGTGAAGTCAGACTTCGCCGGGTCTTGGCAATGCGGCATCTGGCAGTCGATGTCAACGATGGTGGCATCGGTCAGCACGGTAGAGAAGAAGTGCTCCTGCTTGCCTTCAACGGAGGTGCGGTACCACTTCAGGGTCACTTTCGGCAGCATCTCGCCGGAGGCCAGGGAGTTGTACATCAGCGGCACGGCTTTGTTCAGCGCAACAGTGAACTTGAACGGCTTGTGGACACGCTGACCAGCAGGCTGGCCAGATTGTGGGTCAGTCGGTACGGTTACCTGGTGATTGAACTCTTGCACCAGCATCTCATCTTCGTGACCTTGTACGAAGATGTTGCCGACGGAATCGGAGGTGAAGGCACCGGCGGTGATGTTGCCCTGGGTTTTACCTTCGATGCTGATATAACATGGAGTTGGCATGGGTATGCTCCTAAATAGGTTGGTTAAACGAGATAGCACTCGTCCAACCTCTAGCAGCGACCATGCCAATCTTCCTACATTGTTATTTATCAACAACTTAACCAAGCAACGCGACTGCAGCAGCCCAGCGCTGAGCAATATTTTGCTCAAATTGATTGCATGCACTATAAAGGGTTGCTGGGTCAGTAGCTTTCACTGCAATTCGCGCAATATGTTGCGCCATTTAGCATCATTCACTGAGCTCGCAGGTATTTCCTACTTCTGCTGCACCGATATTCAGGCGTATCAATCCCTGCTTGAGAGCCCAAGAGATTGCCTGGCTCTTGCTGCTCGCCCCCAACTTCTCGGTTATGCGTTCCAGATGAAAGGTGGCTCTCCGAGGGGTAATACCCAAGATTTGAGCAATATCACTGACTTGCTTCCCCTCCGCTGACCACTGATAGACCTCTTACTCCCGCAAGCTCAAAGGAGTTGCGTTGTTTCTCAAATCGATGCACCCCGAATGGGGCCATGTGGCAACGTAGCGAACTGATCACCGCCACCCCCTTCAAGTCTGCAACATGGGCAAAGCACTTCACCCCATCACCAACTGGTCCCAGTACCACAAATTTCGGATTAACCGTGGCTCTCTTACCTTCTGGGTGGATGTCGAGGCTATGGACAACTGGTTTTACCACGCCCATCACATGCAACAGGGAAGCAGCCAGCTCTACACCGACAAAACCATCGTCATGACTTACTGGCTGATTAGGGCCATAACACCCTCTTCCTCCAGAGATCTACTATTCGGAACAGCTATTTAATCCACTGCCCAATAAAGTTGCCGATCCTCTGCTTAATGCCACTATCAACTGTCCGCAGTCGTAAAATGGGAATGCGGCATTTATCCAAAATCTCATTCTTCATGATATCTCGAGCCGCCTGTACTGGGTGGTCGTGATACCCACCATCGACCTCGATCACCCCTATCGGGGTCTTACCCACTTTGAAATAGAGCACAAAATCGCAACTGGCGCGCCTCATGAACGCCCGCTGAGTTTCCGTCCAGTCGGAGTTAGTTGGCGATGCGAGCTTTTCTAGTCGGATCTGCGTGTGGTACTTCAGTGCCTGGCACGCCGGAGCCGACAGCACTTCGCGCAGCAACTGCGCTACGATCTGCTCGGACTTGTAGTGTGAATCCTCGGGTCGTAGACGGGCGTTCAGGCGTGCCAAGGACTGATCGTACTCGTGGTACAACAAGTCGAATGCCGACACCACCGGCGCACGCACGATCTGCTCGTCCTGCGCGTAATAGCTGATATAGCGGATCAGCGCGGCGATGTGGCCGTTGTTCTCGGTGAACACCTCGTCACCGGTCACCAGGGTGAAACGATGTTTGGCCCGCGACACTGCCACGTTGATCATGCGTGGGTCGTCGACGAAATCCAGGCGTCCTTGCGCCTGGTTGTAGCGCTTCTTGTCCAGCACGGTAGAAAAGACGATCTCGTCGCACTCGCGCCCCTGGAACTTGTGCACCGTGTCATTGACGAAGTCCGCTGGCAGGTGCTTTTCGGAGAGGCTGACCTGTGCCCGGAACGGCGCGATATAACCGCGACCTTCACCGTCCACTGCGACGGGCGTCCCCTCGTCTTCGAGCACCTTCAGCAAGGAATCCAACTCCCGAAGGTTGGTGTTCTTGCGTGCGTGGTTGCCCTTGGCGGTCACCACCAGGCGCAGGGGCTCCTCGCCGTTATCCACTGTCATCGGCACCAGTGCGTTGTCATAGAACTGCTGGTTGCAGAACTGGATGATCCTGGGGTGGCAGCGGTAATGTTCCTTCAGCAGCGTCCTTGGCAGTGCGTCCAGGAATACGGCAATGCACGAATCCAGCAAGCTGTAGCGCTCGCAATCGTAGGCCTCGGCCGGCGCCTGCAGCCCCAGTTTCACGGGGATGTGCGGCAACTGGCGGTTGTCGCCGACGACGATCAGGTTCTTGGCACAGCCCAGCGGCAGGATGCCCGGCACTATGTCCTGCAAAGAAGCTTCATCGATGATCACGTAGTCGAGGATCGCACCCGGCGCGATCGAGTTGACGATGGAGTGCGTGCCGCTGCCCAGGATAGGGAAGCGCCGTATGAAGGCATCAAAGTCCCTGCGGTAGGTTTTGACATCGAAGCTGTCTCGCGGCGGAACTTGGCCTTGCAGATGCTGCTTCAGATGGTGCATCGATGCGGTTGTCAGCTCTTTGAGCAACGCCGTGAAATTTGCGCGCGCCAAGGATTCACGGCACGCCCGCAGCTCGGTTTCCTTATCCTGCAGCGACTTGTCGTAGTAATGCATCTGCAGGGCATGGAACGCGGCCATGCGCGCCTCGCCCTCGGCGAACGGTTTGGTGCGAAAGATTCTGAATTGGAACAGCAGCTCGATGCGGTCCTTGAGCCTCACGCGCTGCTCGCCCAAGTGCGCCAGGTAGGCCATGAGGTCGGCAGTCTTGCGCGGAGTCAGCCTGTACTTGTCCAACGACGTGGCCTGCACACCGTTTTCTGCCTGCCACTGTTGCAGGTAGCGCCGCTCGATGACCAGCTCGTCCAATTCGATCTGCAGTTGTGCCGCCCGGTTGTGGTCTTGCAGGTGCTGCTTCAGGCGGGTCAGCAAGCCCTGGATCTCTTCCAGGGACGGTGCCGGTCCAGGCGCATTGGAGGGCCATGCAAGCAGATCGTCGAAGAAGGCTTCGCGGTTTTCCTTGTTGCCAAGCTTGGCGACTAGGTAGCCCAGGCCGCATTTCTCCAGCTTTTCGTAGACGTTTGCCACGGCCGCATTGTTGTTGGACAGCACCGCCACTGTCTGCCCGCGCAACAGGATATTGGCGAGGATGTTGAGGATGGTCTGGGTCTTGCCGGTTCCCGGTGGGCCTTCGATCACGCTGACTTGCGCGCTGAACGCCCGCTCAACGGCCTGGTACTGGCTTTCGTTCAGCCCGAACGGATAAATGAGCCCCTGACCTGGGGCGAGCGTGCCGTTGCGCCCGGTGCAATAGGCTTGCAAGGCAGTGCTGGCGATGGCTGGCAGTTTTCCAAGCTGAGTCACGATATTGCTGGCTATGTCACGATCAGCCTTCGACTGCGCTTGAGCGTGTCGGGCACTCGCAACCGTCGTGAAGTAACCGAAGACCGGAGTGTCCTTGAGCGAGGTGGGGTTGGTAAAGACGATGCCGTCCATCTTGTGGACATAAGGCCTGCTGCTGCCCGGATAGTGCACCACGGCATATCGCTCACCGTAGATCACCGCCTTGTCGATAGGTTTGACGATCGTGCTGCCAGGTTTGGTCAGCAGTACATTGCTCAACTCGCGGGAAGGTGATACTTGGCAATGATTGAGTGGGCGAGTGTATTTTTTACTGGAGGGAAAATGACAGGTCAGTTCCAGCGTTTCGTGCTTGTCGTTCCAGCGAATCGTCCAGTCGCTAATTTTTGCGGTTTTATCCTCACCATCAACCAGAATCGATATCATGTATCTTTAATCCTTAGCCGTATTACGTCCGGCTTTGCTTCACGTCAAATACTACGGTCTCCAAGGGAGAACATATTGCCATCATTGCATGCAAGGTGGAGATGAAAAAAGGGCCCCTGAGGAATGAGGCTATGCTGGTGATGCGAAAGGAAGGGTTGCCGCACTGGAAAAAGGTATCGGTTTAAACAATTACTGGCGGCGAAATCAGTCCGCGTAACTACAACGGCCAAGTAGGAGAAGTCATGGAGTATGTCAGCGCCATAAACAAGCTGAATACCTTGGCCCTACCTGTCAGACAGCCCCGAGTGTAGCGTTAACCTGGTGCTAGGAAAGCCATGACTTGATGGCTTATTTGGGCAACAACACCTCATTAGCGCTGACCTTAGTCATGCGACAGAACAAGTTCGTAGCTATGAGGGCTGTCATGATTTGGGTCACTGAACCTGTTAACAGAAAGGCCATAGCGTGAGGGCATGGCCTTGTCTATTTAGTTAGATGAGGAAGTCATCCAGCTGACGACCTTGCTCGAGTTGCTCAGCCAGGAACTTAGGGGTACGGCCCTGGCCGGTCCAGGTTTTCTCTACGCCATTTTCAACATAACGGTATTTCGGTGGGCGAGGTGCTCGTTTAGCTTTAACCGCTGTCGCAACAATTGGGGCACTGCCTACCAACTCAGTCGGGTCAATGCCAGCTTGAGCCAACATCGCTTGAAACTCGGCCAGCTTTTGCTGGTGCTCAGCTTGGGCGGCTTGTTCTTTCTCCGCCAGCTCCAACCGTTCCAGATAAATCAGCTCGATTTTCTCGTGGGCTTCTTTGAGCTGATCCAGAGACAACTCACGCAGTGCTGCCCGCAGACTACGGATGTTCAACAGCACTTTCAGAAATTCACTCATAGATATCCTTTAATTAAATACGCAGGGATTGTTCTATAGCATACTAATGAGCACTGACGTGCTCAAGCGTCTTATCGTATTTGACTGCAACCGAAGTTTCGTTGCCCATCCATAACCTTCGTACTCTGTTTACTCAGGTAAGCCAGACGAAATAGAAAATCGTGATAGATTTTATCTCGATTAATTGCCGTACTGCGAAATAGATCATAGGTGCCTTTGGTAGGAAAATGAACCAAGTGAGCATGCTCTGGATGCGGTAAGTTTAGTGCACTACACCACGCTTTCTGTATCCTCACCCCCATGTTATCACCATCACTTTCTAAATAGTTACCCAGATAGGCGTAATCGTCTCTGTGGAAGAACAGCATGATGTGGTAATGGTGGTGCGCTGATAACTCCTTTTCCCTGCACCAGATGTAAGCAGGTAGACGAGGCTCCCCTCGTCGGTTGTTACGTCTATGGTTTGCTTTGATCTGGCTTTTAAGGGATTCCATGAAGCGTGTGATCACCGCCGGGTCAGTGCGCTGCAGGCAGGTAAGCTGATCCAGGTCGTATGCAGTGGTATCCACTGCGAACCTTAAATCGCATCGAATAGCAAAGACTCTAGGCGTCTCTGTTAATACTTGAGCTGTAAAGTCTACACTACGCGCCAGATAATCCAGGTTCATTGGCCCATATCCAGATATGCATTTCTGCAA
This sequence comes from Aeromonas sobria, assembly GCF_000820145.1. GTDB lineage: Bacteria > Pseudomonadota > Gammaproteobacteria > Enterobacterales > Aeromonadaceae > Aeromonas > Aeromonas sobria. Next base: position 390,373 of record NZ_CDBW01000006.1, read on the forward strand.
CAGTGCTTCAAATTCCATATTGGTTAATAATATTTTGTCATACATAATGATCACTCCTAAATGCTAAGTGTTTGAAAATGTTATGCCTAACACAATAACGTGAGTCAGTATTTTAAATAAAATTTAATCCTCCCCTCTCAAGAGAGAGGGGATATATAGACTATAATGTAGTCCCTGTTACAGGGCGTATAACGCGTATGATTACATATGGTTTATCGATATATATCAGATATGCTTTGTTGATATGCAGTAAACATACTTTATATATTACATATGGTTTATCGATATATATCAGATATGCTTTGTTGATATGCAGTAAACATACTTTATATAATACATATACCGGACACATTCTCCCCATCAATTAAATAATGTAATAAGCTCAAGTCTTGCCATATAAGGCCCGCAATGAATTACACGTTAAATAACGTGATAAATATCAACTCTGAAGTTATTTTCGATTAGAAGACAAATTGTTTACCCAATTCATCAGGATCAATCAAGTCTTCAATGCTTGGAACTGCCGTATTATTTTGTAAGCTGATACCTCCTCTCCCGCTATAAAACCTTGAGATATTACTACCATAGTAGGGCTCACCATAGGGGCCACTTATGTCTTTAAAAACCATAGGATTCTCTAATCCATTACTAAGAAATGGATGCTTCCTGTACGACAGGATAACACTAATAGATTGTTTTTTCTTAAAGCAAATTATGTGTTCCTCTGCGAGGAGTATGTTAATTGCCTCAGCCAGCCCCTTTTGATTCCGAATGCTATAAGGGCCACAACGTCTAATCGTACTTTTTTTAATCGGCATACCATTGAAGTTATCGTATAACCATTTTAATAGTACCTCGGCACCACGACGGTCCGGCAGCGTAAAGGATGCAGATGATTTGAATAGATTCATCGCATGTTCAAAATATAGTTCTGTTAGCTGAATCGCAGTTTTCATCGTTTCTTTCTCAACAACAGGTTCTATCTTCTGAGCATGACTAATGACATGCAGTACTGCCGCCAACCGGGTCGCCTGCTCCATAAATTTAGAACCAAACTCCGTGTACTCCTCAAGCCATTGCCCCTTAGCCATCGCAGCTTCAATTTGGTTGTACTTCTCCAGCCATAGCCACTCAGCATCAGGAGATAACGTTAATACATCACGTTTATCGCCTCGTGTGACTCGTTCTTCTCCTAATGCTAAAAGGCGATGAACAGTTGCGTAAAAATCATCGAGCGGCATCATGTTGTGTTGTGTAACCAAGCCGTATTCATATCGCTTACCAATTTCAGATTCAGGCTGGCAAAAAAATACCCTTGAAAAAAAGCCTGAACTACGCATGGTCTCCCCGTTCCGTTCATTAAAGGCGTTGAACAGTTCAGGTTGGATCATCAGGCTCATTGTTAACCGAGCACCTTCTATTTTGCTGCTTGCGTTATTAACCCTATCAATGATAAGTGGTTGGTTAGACCACAGAGAACAAAAAAGCGCAGAGTCTTTCAGCAAGTCACCATTAAAAATGGAACCAGCTTCGTCTGACATTAGAGCAAGAGAAACCTCATGGCCGATTAGCATTTTTTTTAATGCCGCAGTTGAGACATCATTAATCAACATACGCTTACTCTGTGGTTCCATGGGTTTACTTCTCATATGGTCCTTAAATTTTTCATCAAGCTCGCTGAATTCAGTACTTCCCTGTGCACTCATTTTTCTCAAGGCAGTAATGATTGCATTTTTCTTTATCTCCCACAGTTCCGCCCCTATCTTGAACTCTTCATATTCACGCTTGTAGGCCTCGTACATATTTTTTGCAAATTCATAAATGGGTTTCATCAAGTACTTATCAACCGTACTTTTTCTCTCACCCGAGTTCGCCAACACAATAAAAAATAACGATGTGGGGAAAACCATTCCTTTCTTTGGACTGATGTCAACGAGCTGTTGAGCTAGGATACTCACCACACTCAACAATTCCGTGAGGATCAGCAGCCGAGGAGCCTTTGTTATACAGTGCAAGAGATCCATGACTGCCAGTATCGATAGCGGCAGTCTTTTAAGTATGCGGTCAAGGTTCATAAGGTTACTCCTTACCTATGTGTTAGCGGGTAGCAATCCAGTGTTGTACTTCACTCAGGCGCCAACCTATGGCTGATCTAGCCGATCCTGAGAGCCGAATTGGCTTTGGGAAAGACGGATCGTAACGACGAGATTTCGCATTGATCTTTTCGTAAACCGTTGACCTGCCAGTAGCAACCATGGCTAGCAGCTCAGGCAATCTGATAATCCGATCAACATACTCAACGTTCTTGGGATCTCGCATTTGATGACTTCCTTCTTGGTTATGTGAACTAGCGACTCGCATCATTCCCCAAAGAAGCGTTAATCTCACGGAGGCAAACTGAGGACCCAAGACTTTCTCTTTTTTGTTTGTTTTTCGACCACAAAACAACAAGGTTGTATGAGGCTGGTAAAATTTAAACATTATATTTACATCCGGGGTATCTCCCAGGTATCAAGACACCAGATGTACATCCATCAATCTCATGCCCTGTACTAAGGAGCCGACCATATGCACGTACACGCAACGCACGTTTTTGCCAACTTGATGTATTTTCTTTCCGATGCTCTGGGTTTCTGGCCCAAGGGCCGTAAATCTGAAATGCGCTATAGAACAAAGTACGATTCTCACAGAAAACACTTCGCTGAATATGGTGTTGAAGAGGTAACGCTGAACAAGCTCACTGCATACCTTCATACGGGGATTACTCTTCCTCCATTAATGATCAATAATCACATCGATATTCTAGAGAGTCTGTGTAATACCGTGCTCAGAACCCCCCTGATGCCTAACCTTAGATCTAATGAGTACATGACTCAGATTTATATTAGGAGTGCTTTAATACCGATACTGTGTGCTGATATTGCCATATTTCAATCTGATTCATCTAAAGAATCAATTTACTATCATCTTGATCACTGGCTAAAATTAGATGGTCTTCTTAAAGAAAGCGAAAATGAACCTAAAGTGATAAACAAACTCTTTGCAAAAAAACACTTGCAGGAATACATTGAAACTCACTTTAACCTTTCAGAAATGTTCGTTATCAAACCGATAACTGATTATCTTGACTTGCTTGCTAAAAAAGGAAATCAAACTGCTACTACAGTGAGACAACGCACTGCAGAGTGTGTTTCAACCATTGAAAAGCATCATTCTTTACAAGAGAAATTCGACAACAATGAAGAGAATATATCAAATAACAGCATAGAGCTCGACCATACACTAAAATCTAGAGTTCAAGAGCTATCTGCCATGTATATAGCATTCACAACACTCCAATATATACAAGCTCAAATCGGTCTAATTGACATTTTCCATCATACATATAACGCTATGTGTAGCAATGTTCAATCACACCTATCAATAATTAAAGAAAGATTAACGGCGGCTCTTAGTGAAGACTATACCAAGAGGGGGACATTAGAACAGCAAGTCTCGCTTATTGATAGTAAGGCTTCAAGAAAACTGACTATAGAAAAAAAGAAATATATTACACGCTTGATACTAGAGGATATGATCCCACTATTTCATCAGGAATTTCCTTCGTTATCTCCGAGCGAATACCAACTTATGACTCAAGCACATAAAGAGTCTCAAGTTTTGTCAAAGATGGTTTCACTTCCCCCTAATAGCGCCACAGGAATACTGAATGAGCAACTTAATGCATCTGAATATTCAGATGATGGTGAAATCGTTGTCCCAGCATTTAAGAACGAATATTATAAAGTTATTTACAATTTTGCTCACTCACGAGGTAGCCTATTGCAATGGCATTACGATCCCATCTCATTCACTGTTTTTATCCTCTCTTTATTACAATGTGGAAAACCCAATAGTGCATTGCAAGCAATCAAGAAAGCACCAAGAGAAAAGCTACCGCTGTTTGGTTTTGTAAAACATTTATTAGCCGTTATTCGAGTAGGGTTAACCTACAAATTAGAAAAGGAGAAGATTAAGCACGAGAGCTTAACAGAGCAAGTCAACGACATTATCAATCATCAGGGTGTTATTAGCCTACTAGCACCGCGACCTTATCACTTGTTTGATGAAAATTCATGGCTAGGGGAGAAACAATACCTTAGATACTCTTTGGTCTCAGGAAATAACACATACGCGGCAACAGTTATTCAAGCTATTTATGCATACAATTATACAGTCGCAAAAATCACTACACGCAACGACATGATCTTCTCGGACGACAACCCTCCCTATATCGACAGGGTAAATATAAAAGATATAAATCATCAAACACCATTAATAGTCCATGGTTTATTGAATGAACTAAATAACATATCAGGAAAACTCTTGGCTAGTCTTGAAAAAACAAAGCGACTTGACACACCAAGTGAATTTATGAAATGTATTCTCGATGAAGATATCCTGACTCGCTCCGACCTAGAGAGAAATCTTATACACTGTATTGATGGTTCCACACTAGCGGTATGTCTGCTGGACTACTTGACGCTGATTATGTTTTTATCTCCCAAAGGGGATGATGTGAGTAACATTATAAAGTTAGGTGAAAATCATAAGGTGGTCGAATTATTATTTAAGTCATCTACCGCCAAGACATGTTAGCCTCTAGGGAGCTAGAATGAGGCTCTATCAGTGCTTGCATTGATAGATGCCTCCACTCTAAATCCTATTTTACCCAGCTACTTTTGCTATTCGTATCAAAAATAGCACTTAAAAAGCGCATCGAGGGTATTGACAAAAGTTGAATTCTTGGTTCCCTTGCTAGTTCGCATCATTGGTGATCAGAGGCTGTTGCATGATTTAAATAATGGATTTTAATCGCCGTATACATTTCAGATACTCTTAAAAGTCATTCACCACACAAATACATTAATGTTAATTTCAAATAACTTTGGATATACTTTATTAAAGTGAACCATCCCAAAGGAGTGCGCAATACGCACTCCTTTTCTTATAAAGGAATCATTATGTTTGCCTCTATAACTTATATGCACTGTATGAACAGTTGGTCAAATTTAATATTGATACTGATTTGGGGAGGGACCACGCATTAGTGATGTGTATTCCCAGCTGTACTCCAAGAGTGATTAGGACGGCTGTCTAACCAAATCAAAGTAACACCACTAGATTTTTGTGATACGTGGTGTAGTCAACAATTACTGAAACAGTCATAAGATGACACATTACGTCTTTAAACCACTGGTTTGATTCAATAGATCAAGCCCTAGTGACACTCACGAAATCGGCACTCATTTCATCTATTTTCCTCCATTTTCTGGTCATTAAGGTCTCTTCGAGACTTTTGACCATGGGGGTCAGTGTACCTTGCCCTATTGACCGGGAGGAGACCATGGCACTGGTAGGTTACGCACGTGTTAGTACGGGAGGTCAGAGCCTGGAAGTCCAGCTTCGAGCGCTGGCCGAATGCAATAAAGTTTTCCAGGAGAAGGTTAGCGGAGCCAGTGATGATAGACCGCAACTTACTCTCCTGTTGGATTATGTGAAGGAGGGAGATGTGATGATGGTTACCAAGCTGGATCGTCTGGCTCGTAATACTCGTCACCTATTGGAGATATCAGAATTTCTACAACACAAGCAAGTTGCATTGCGGATATTGAACCTGGGGATCGATACCTCAACGCCTACCGGCAAGTTAATGCTCACCATGATAGGCGCTATAGCGACGTTTGAGCGAGAGCTAATGTTGGAACGACAAGCTGAGGGTATTGAGTTAGCCAAGCGACGAGGTGTTTATAAAGGCCGAAAGCCTACAGCCATGGCAAAAGGCAATGAAGTCCTAGCACTGGTCGCCAAAGGATTACCCAGAACTGAAATTGCCAAACGCACGGGGATCAGTATCTCCAGTGTGCAACGCATTCTCAGATCTCAGAGCAACTGAAAAATAGTGTGGTTTACCGTTCCTAACGATAGCCATGCACCTCTATTTAATAATCGTAATTCGGTGAGATAAAAAATGAAAAAGCTGACATTCTGCTTACTACTAACGCTTATGTCTGGAAGTCAATCAATACAGGCGGCAGAGCCGTTCACAGGCTTTCTGCCAGCACTAGTACAGGACAAAACAGGGAAACCTTTTTGGTGCAATGCTCATTTGAAGTTAAATAGAAAATGTATCGCAACTGAAATCAGCAATCTTTCAATGGTCATTGTTCGCAGTCAGCCATTCGGTGAGTGTGAAGCGGGCATGTGGGGCTGGATCGCCACTGCGGGCTCCCCACACAAAATTGCCATTGGCTACACTATTACACCTGATGAAAAATTCAATATTTCAATGAAAGATATGTGTAGCCCAGGAACCGTCGTCAAATTTCAACCAAACAAAAAATATAAGAATGAGGATGACTTGGTTGGTTTTTACAATGGCAAAGAAATATTCAGATATCTAGGGCGTAAATAACCAAGTGATTTAAGAGATGAGTAATTGCTACGAGGGTTTTTATGAAAGACGTAAATCGGTATGTATTGGCCTCGACTCTGATATTCTCGGCCATCGCCTGCAGTGCGCAAGAACAACGTTATCTTGCTATCCAACACACCGACACCGTATATGCCAACCAAGGCATCTGTGCATACAACTTCTCTTTAGATAGTGGTGGTGCAGACGAGTTTGGTCATTTGTATATCACGCTGCAATTTAATGACAAAAAGGGCAAAGCGCTGGTCGAATCAACGCTGGAGGTTGAACCCTTCGGCGGGAGCTCCGCTACTCGTTATGGTGGCGGTTTTACGGAGGTTGATTGCGGACAGGTTGAGCAAGCCAAATCTATCGCCATTATTCAGGCGACCGAAGTCTTTGCACATAACCAAGTTACCCGTCTCCCCATCTCCACCTTCACACCCAAGTTTCATCAACCACTGAAGATCACCGTGGGCGGCAATTAACCGCTCAGGAAAAACAAAGCCAAAGGGCGTCACCATTACGGTGACGCCCTTTTTCATTTCCAACCCTTGATGAGGATCATCACCCCATGACACGACATTTCATTATCGGCGATCACTTGGTAACACCGCAGCCTGAAGGACACCATCACGGCATCTTTGTTGGCCATGATCAGGTCATTCACTACCTACCAACCCCTACTGGTGAGCACTCAGGCCAACTGGCGCTGACCTCGCTGGCTGAATTCAGTCAGCACTGCACCATTGAGGTCCAGCCCCATGTCCAACGCCTGTTCAGTCGAGAGGAAAGCCTGACACGGGCTTACGCCCGACTAAATGAAGGTGAGCAAGGTCAACAGTTCGCCAGTGGCGAGCGATTTGTCACTTGGTGCATCGAAGGGGTTGCACATCCCCCCAAGCTGCTGCAGACCGCAGTTGCTACGGTGGTGGCTGCCGAAGTAGCTCGACACACGTTGGGTAAAGCAGCCACCAGTGCAACCGCAGGACTTGCTGCCAGTACGCTAGCCACGGCTGCTGGCGGTAGTGGTACCGCTGCGACGGTGGTGTCGCTCACCGGCATTGCTTCAGCCCCGCTGTTAGCTCCTCTTGCAGTAGGCGCCGTTGCAGCCTATGGCGTCAGCAAACTCTGGGATTGGCTCAAAGACTGAATCTGTACGAGGAGAGATCATGACAATTCCTTTTCACCGGGATGGCGTTAGCCTGCTTGTGACAGAGCCACTGCTGGTACTACTCAATCAGGAAGCCGTGAAATATAACTTCGACCTTGAACAACTCACCCGGCTTACCTTCAGCTTTCGCAACCCTGACTATCAACCTCAAAGTGGTGGGGTCCATCCGGTCGAAATCCAGCTGATACATGGTCTTGATGGTTGGCTATTCGACTACGTCACTGATTTTAGCTACCAAGGCTTGGGACAAGATACCGAGCTCTGCAAAGAACTCGACTTCCACTTCCTGGATAACGAGCACTACCTACAAGGCTGGGGACCGCTCCCCATGGCGGATGCCCAAGAGTTATTCAACATGTGGCAGAACAGTTTTCTTGCCTACGCCCAGCTGGGCTTTTTTACCGTCACCGTCAGTGGTGACTGAGGAGGCATGATGCCCAAACATCCTATAGCCGTTGAACTTGAAGCCATCAATCGAGAGGGAGAGACACAGGTGGTACGTGACAGCGGCCTGACGGTTCAGGGCTACAGCGTCTACCTGCGGGCCGTCGAAGCCAGCGGACTTGCGCTGGCCACCTGGGTAGCTGACTACGACACTATCGGCCAAGCCTATGAGCTGGCGGAACGGCTGAGTGTGGCTCTGACTATCCCACTCACTGTGTTGGTTCCCGGATTGCTGATGCCGGTGAAGCGTGACCCCGCTGCCACGGCAAGCCCCATCACGATGGCCAACTGAACTTCCCTCAACGTGAGCCAACAACACCTCTGCATTTAGCCCCGGTATGCCTCGCGCTGCCGGGGTCTTTCTTTATTCAGGAGACCACCATGCGTTACCACAAACTGAAAGCCGGGGAATGCCCCGGCACCTATGTCGTCACCGAACCGGTGACCGAGCAAGACCTGCTGCGCATCGCCAACCAGATTGCCCGCAAACGCCTGGCCAAAGGCACTGCCATCACCAGTACCACAGAGGCAGCTGAGCGGCTGCAAACCCTGCTACAAGACCGGGAGCATGAAGTGTTTGGCGCACTGTTTCTCGACTCCCAACATCGCGTACTGGCTTTTGAGGAGCTGTTTCGCGGTACCCTCGATAGCGCCAGCATCTACCCACGGGAAGTGGTCAAACGGGCCTTGCTGCTTTGCAGTGCTTCGATTATCGCGGTGCACAATCACCCCAGCGGTGACCCGGAGCCCAGCCAATCAGACCGGGTCTTTACCCAGGCCCTCAAAGAGGCGTTGGCGCTGATCGATGTGCGATTGCTTGACCATCTGGTGGTCGGTGCTGAGGGCGTCGTCTCGCTGGCCGAGAGAGGCCAACTATGACTCTAACACCAGGTAAGTCACACCTCACCGCCCTCGATATCCTCCTCGAATTGCGCTGCTGGCTTGCTGACTACGTCCAGATGCAGGCAGCGCCCGCTATCGTGGCCCACCTGCCCAACGGCTACCTGCTCACCCAAGCCGACTGCATAGAGGCCATTGATGCACTGCTGCATCAGCTACGCCATTAGCCGTGCCAAGAAGGGACAAACACCGTGCGATTACCTAACCCCTATTCCCTGAAAGAAACCCTGGGCAAGCTGCGCGATGGCCTGGCAGCCGCCAGCAACGAAGGGGCGCTGGCGTTGTTGGAGCAAGCAGTCACCAAGGCTCGTGATGACAGGGTATATGCCAAGCAGCTTGAAGAGACCTTGCTGCACGGTTCTACCGTTGAGATCCGCGAGTGCCTCAGCTGCTTTGGCGACTACTTCGAGCGCTCCAGAGACACACAGCCCTATTACCCGCATCACGATGCCGTCAACGGCATTGATTGTGCGCTCTACGCCATCTTGTTTGATGTTGCTAACCCAGACGCAGAACAGGCGCAGCAATAACATACAGGCCGATCGTTCACCCGGATCATTAGAGCCAGCACCATGATCCGGATATTCCGACACAACCCACAGGGCCACCTCACCAAAGGTGGCCTTTCGCATTTCAAGGAGTCCCCCATGTCTGCCTTCATGATCGACCGCCAGGATTACCTGGCCTTTGCCGTACAGTTGCACCGTTTTTGCAATGCCCCGATGCCACCGCACTACACCCTTGAGTTGCTGCGCACCCTCTGGTGGTTCCCGCCAGCAGACACGACCAGTACCTGGACATGGCGGGTAGACCGGTTGGTACGGTTGATGATGCTCGCCAACAGACGGGCGGTCTGGCATCGCTATCAGTTAGGACGCCAGCAAGACCAGAAGGAACCACGCCAGCGTGGCTCAACCAAACTGGGACCGCTTAAACCTGCCCACCGTTACCACCAGGCACCACTCAACGATGCCGCACTGGTAGCCCTCTACAAATTCACCTGCTGCGCCCTGTACCAATCGAGTGAATGGAGCGGGAGCCATGAGCAGGCACCTCGGCTTGTGAAGGTACTACAGCAGTTGCAACAGGCTCTCGCGCAAGACGTGCTGACCCGGCTGTCACTGTGGGAGCAAGCCCCTTGGGGAGAGATGTGATGAACCTTTCCATCATCCTGACGGTGACAAGCTCACCACCGAGCTCAACTGCCCATATAGCCCAGCGTATCGCCGATGACATGGCACACCTGCATCACCGTCTAGGGGATGGGGTCAGTGATGAACTGGGAATCAGCATCAGTTACCTAGTCGAACAGTTTGCGCTGCTGGCAGCGGCTTACCGTTCACCTGCAGAAAGGGAGAAACACCCATGATCGAATTCAACGATAGCTTCACTCAGGTCGCAGTAGCTCAGGCAATGAGCGCACATGGCGATTTGCATCGGCTCATTACCTATCAGCTCACCTTCCCGAAGTGGGCACACGACTATGACGAGATCGGCAAGCGCGCTGGCCCCGACAAGATCAAGCCCGTGCCAACGATGCACAAGACCACGTTGTTCGTGAGTCCACTGGACATGGTGGACAACCTGCCCCGCGAGATTAACTTTGCGTGGTGGGAGCGTGAGTGCAACGACCTCGGCTATCCCGCTGGGGAGTGGCGACGCACCATTGTGGGGGCCTACTTCAACCACGGCACCAACGACAACCCAAACTGGAGCAGCCACACATGAGCATCTTCGAGCACATGACATGGGGACTGGGCACCCCGAACCTGCCCAAGCTGGGGGCTCGAGCCATTCTGCAACGTGGTTATGTTGATTTCCTGGGCGACCGTGCCGGTATGTACGGCGAGCCAGACGAGGCGTGGCGGGCCGAGTGCGACACGGTGCTGCCGCACTTCCTGCGTGAGTTAACCAAGATGGCCAAGGCATACCAGATATGCACCGACATGGACGAGGTGTTTCGCCTTGAACACAAGGGCTGGGTGTGTGAAGCCAGTCCGAGACGCAGCTACGGCTACCTCTACCTCGACATCTACCACCCCGCTAGCTAGCGGGGTGTTTGTTTCAAGGAGAAGTATCATGAACAAGTTCTATCACGTGGGCACACTGGCCCGCCGTGAAGTCACCGCCCTGCTGCACACGCTGACGCACAATGCAGCCGCCAATGCCGAGGGGATCCTCAACTACGTGGGCAGCAAGCTGAACCCCTACGACCCGCGCAAAGAGAAGGCCAAGGCACGGCACACATTGCGCCGGGTCAAGAAGGCTCTGAAGGTAGGGAGTATCCCGCTTGAGCTCACCGTGACGGGTTGCCGCATCGACCGTGGCAGCCATCAGGCTGACCGTTACTACTACGACCGGACGCTGCTGGCCCAGGGCTGGCAACAATACGATACCGAGGAAGACGCCTGGTATTTCGGCATATGGATTCACACAGAGAAGCTGGAGACCTTTACCTACGCCGAAGGGGATACCAGCCATGTGATTGCGCCAAACGTTGAGGCGTTTCGCGCTGAATTGGCGCGGCTCTACCAGTACCACCCACAAGCACCGGCGTTTATCAGCATCGACCCAGAAGCGGGCGTTGTGACCCGACATTTTGAAGCCAAGCCGGAGGTGTGAAATGGCTAAGAACATCACCATCAAGGTGCCCGGCAAACATCCGCAAACTGGCGAGCTCACCACCTTTGAGCAAAAGGGCCAACGCATCGATATCGACATCGGCGGGCAGGCTGTGCCCTTCCTCATTCACGGGAGGGGGATAGGAACGTCGCTCACCCACATCCCGAGCGGCTACCGCATTGCACTGCTCGGCGGCTGGCTCACCGCGCGTTACGCAGTCCCTGAGAATAAGCCCAGCAGAACGGCCTGCGCCCGGATGGCCATAGACCGACTGGTAGCCCAATACGGTTCGCTGCATCTGCTGGACCGACTCAATTGCAAGCCGGTTATCAATCAGCTGTAACGCACTGCCCGTGCCCCCCTTCTCGCCAAGACTTAGAGGGCACGACAGCCCAGACAACAAGGAGCGATGCCATGACCAACACCCTACCTACAACACCTAATCCACTGGCAGGCCACTCAGTGATGCAGATGCTGGATGTCGCCATGAGCGCCATCATCGGCGATTACGATGACACAGACCTGGTGCCAGAATGGCAATGGGTCAAGCGTATGGCCTCCCATGAACATGTCGGTGTGAAGGATGACTCCGCATATGAGTTCACCCTGAACCTGGCCATGGAGCTCGATGTCATCCCGCCAGCACTGCAACCCTTGCTCACTGCCGTCCAGCAGGCTGGCGTGAACTACATCCTGTTTTACAACGACTAGCCACCGTGACCTGGTAGCGGTCAACAGCCACAACAACCCTGCCACGCTTATCCACAAACAGCATAAAGGGCCAGCCCTAACAGGCTGGCCATTAGCATCATTTGAGTCACAAAACATGACCCGTCTTATCACAGGGCTCGAGGTGCATCGCTATGCCCCCGAGCTTAACAAACTGCATCTGCGAAACCGGCAGACGTTACCGGCCCCCGGCATAACCACCATCAAAGAGGCGAAAGCCCGCCTGTTTAGCCGCTGGCAGCCGGGGCATCAGGTAACTATCACCGTGAGCCATCCTAACTACGTCAATCTCTCTCGGCTCTACCGGGGGCGACTGGCAAACCTGACCGAACTCCCAGAACACCTGACCAAGCTGCGCCAGCGCCACAACGTGCCTGGCACCCGCATCAACATTCAACTGAGGTATCGCTAATCATGACCACGACAACCACCCACACAAATGGCCAACAACCTGCCGTTCCAGACCAGCCAACGCGGATTTTTGCGCAGTGGGGCTTGCCCCACACCGTTACACCGCGCTTTGGCGCTCGTCTCATTCAGGAGCATCATCGCCTACACTTGTTGTCAGACCGGGCCTCATTGATTGGCGAATGGGAGGAGGTGGCTATCGACAGGCTGGAAGCAGCATTCCCTACCATCATCATAGAATTGGAAAGCAAACTGCTGACTGGCGAGCTGGGTGCCCGATGCCAGCAACGAATCACCATCCAGCATTGTGGGTTTACCTGCGAAGCAGATACCTTGGGCAGCCATGGCTATGTCTATATCGCGATTTACCCTGCGACGAGCATGGACGCCAATCCTGACCGCAAGGCGTGACCACACATCCGCTTGTGGTAACATTTTTACACCTACTCGTCCGTGAAAAGTGTGTAGGTCGTGGGGAAGGCCAATACGCGGCCTTCCCTTTGTTTTTTATGACCTTAACCTGGGCGGCATCATCACGTCCTGAACCTGACTGGCTCCAACTTTTCCGGTATCATGAGTGCCATATTTCATTAGAGAACAAGGTGCCGACATGCCATTTTGGAATTGAGTAAATAAGAATCAAGCTAGGGAACTTGGCACCAAAGTGCCATACAACCTGCTGCAAGCAGAGGGGAGATTTGGACCCCATTGATATTCCAAGATGATAACCGGCTGGAACTACACGCCTTGATACGCCACTCATGACAAGCGAGATTCATTTACCTCCCACCAATTTGAATGCGATAATGACAAGCTGAAACGGCGCCATCCACACTTGGTCATCAATGGTCTTGAGACACAAGCTCTACTCCATCAGACAAGTAAGTACAGGACTAGCTAACATCAAAGAGATATGATTGTCCGAGCTGAAATCAGAGTTAAGCAAGCACAGGGCTATTACAGGAAGACTCCCAAGAAAATGTACTAATGATGAGCAAAAAAAACGAATAAAATAACCTAAAAGTCTCTCCTGCTTTGTAGAATCTCTAATTTCGCCATCGCGAGTTAAATCGAAGTAAAACTAAAGGGTTCTGGTATGGATAAAGTACACAATAAAAGCTGCGTAGATAGATGGCGATTTACCCTCTCTTTCTTTCTTTCTTTCTTTCTTTCTTTCTTTCTTTTTATCTGGATAATAACCTGCGCCTTAATCACAGTTAAGTATCTTTTCCTTACTTGGACTGGAGATTATACCTTTCTAACCTTATTACTTCAGCCCGCTGGCGAGTTGGTGATTAGTGATGAAATAAGATTGGCTACATTTACGATTGCCGGTGCTTTGCTTGGTGGTTCAACCCTCAGCATAACTTCGCTGCATAAGTATTCGGCAGTAACTAAAACGTTAGATATAGATCATGTATGGGGTTATCTCATGGCTCCAGTACTTTCAATTGTAATCGGTTTACTTATATTCTGCCTGCTCTATAGCGGATTAATGGTTCTGAACGGTGGAGCTAGTGTAAATTCCGAATTATCCAGTGTTAGGATTGGATATCTTTCTCTTGGGGCAATTTGTTCTTATAACTGGGATGTATTTGTACTAAAACTACAAAGATTATCAAAACATGTCGACAATGGGTAAAGAGGGCATCGTTCTCTTTACCCATTACTCTAGTTTACTGTATGCCTGAACCCATATTGGTGTAATAGGGTTTTAATTGCGTACACCAAGACTTGAGGGTATTGGCTCGCCGTGAAATCGTGTCTCCAGAAAGAGATGGACAGCATTGGCTTAAGAACTCCATCGCAGTACTGGCATCAATGTCAGCCAGACTTGTAATGTCACAATAATTCATCCATGCCCAAGCACACTCGCTACCCTCAAAGGCATTCGCTGTAATTCGATATCTTGTACTCTCATCAGAGAGCGCCAATCGCTCACCCTGAGGGGTTAATTCTCCATTGTATTCTAGGAATCCAAGAATAAGTGCAGCATGGCGATAATAATCAACCAAGCGTTTATCTACATTCAAACTTTCCGCTGTGATTGGCTCATTTCTCCATTTTAGCTCAACATACTGAAATACTGTTTCAACATTATTTCCCTGTGGGACCTTTATGGAGGAAATATAGGTCATAGCTCGTGACTTAAGCTTCGACAAATATAATTCAGCATCAAGCTTATAGAGCTTAATAATCTGTTCTGGTAACGCTGATGACCGAAGCTCAAAGTCAACACTTGATAACTCAATTGCTTTCAAAAAATTAAGAAAAACCTTGATATCGATATCATTTGATTCCAATAGATGGATGATATCCTTCTTGTGGATCATGAGTGATGATACTTGACCTAAAAATTCTTCAAATTTTGAGAGCTCTTCTGCATGTAACGAAATAGCGAAAGAACCATAACGCGCATTCAGCGCCTGCATATTTCCTTTCACACCTATTGAGCGATTGAAGCCGAATACCAACTCACTGAAGCGATCACACACTTGACTCATGTGTTCAAGTGAAACATTTTTCTTCGCCTTCTTATTATATTTTGAGACAATAATTTCATGTGTAGGCACAAGATTGTCATTCAATAAAGTAGGTGAATAGGCCACAACTCGTTTAACAAAAATCCCTAGTGCTGGTAGAGTGATTTCCGCTATTTTGTTTTTATGCTTAAATTCAAAATTTAACGAAAGCTCTGTTGAAAAAGGGAGTGCCAGTGCGCAAAAATAGTCTTGCTCTTGACGTTCAAGCATATCACGCAGACCGACCTTTGCTTTTTCATAAGCAATTATCCGAGCTTTAGAACATGGGATGATGTACCAATTTTCATAATCAGCATCATCGCCTACCCAGTAAACGAAGAAGGTTGAACCACTTTCATTTTCGGCATAGAAAATCTTAGGTCCCTCAAAATCAAGATAGACGTTAACTATTCTAAGCTGACCTAATGCTGGGAAACTGGCAAATATATCCATTTATTTCACCTCGCTAAAATTCAGGTGAACACGACTGTTCTTTTTGAGCCACAGCGTGAAATGCCCCGTAACTAGCGTTTTACGTATCTTCCCCACACCCGCACTTATCGTGCCACATGCGAGTTTTCGCTCCTTTAAAGCCTCGGGCAATGAAGCCATAACCTCAACTAATAAATCTTTGCTATTCCACACACTGGTACCATAAACAGCCTGCTTTTCCTCCACTGTGTGACAGTGTTTATGCCTATTTGGTTGCTCCTGATGAGTACATAGAAAGCATTTCTCAGTCGGAGGAATCGACTTGACTAGTCTATACACCATTTCCTCTGCATTTGCATCCGAAGCATCCTTTGGAGGAAGTGCCAGATCGGAAGGGTAGAAATCCGGCCAACCATCCTTATCATCGTTTTTCTGCACTTTGTTTCTTTCTCTAGCAAGTCTCAGGAATATGCTTCTACAACCCATCAAAAAGTGAAAAGCATTATAAAATCAGTTAGATGTTTTATCGCGATAACGTTCATTTAATGGTCTCGCATTATAAATGGATTCGTAAGTAAAGAAAATTTTTATTCGTATACAATCTCTACAAAACTTACCATCTGCATACATCTGGTAAGCGTCGACTAGGGGCTGACGTCTTGAACTGATGAATTTCGGTACAATACCTGCTCCGTTAATGTAAAAATCATCGTCTCATGTCAACACCCACCCTTCGTCGCTTTTGTCGCTGGCGCGACAAGGGTATTTGGGCCCACCTTCAAGAACGGCCTATGATTGACGCCAGCCATATCAAGGTCCATCCCCTCAAGGTCCATCCCCATGCCAGTGGTGCTCAAGGTCGCAACTAGGATATGGAGGTCACCAAGGGGGACCAAACAGAGCAATCCATTTGGAAATCAACGGACATGGCAGGTCGATAAAATGCATGATTACAGCAGGAACGACAGCGGATTGTACGCAAGCCGCGACCTTGATTGACGACCTGGATGCTGCCTATTTATTGGCAGATAGAGGATATGATGCCAATGCGTTGATCGCGTTAGCCAAAGCCGGGGGAAAGAGTCACTAATTCCTTCGAAACGTAATCGCAAGGAGCTACGAAAGCATGACAGGGAGCTTTGCAAGGCAAGGCACTTGGTCGAAAACGCCTTCCTTCATCTGAAGCAATGGAGGGGAATTGCGACAAGATACGCCAAAAAGACAAGCTCGTTTGTGGCAGCAATACAGCTTTGCTGCACGTACTTTTGGGCCGAGGTCTCATGACGACAGCCTCTGGACAGTCCAACGGAGTACAAGACAGTTCCGTACCAGCCGACATCAAATGGCATAGTGGATGGCATAACGAAAAACGCACATAAAGAAAAAGCCCAAGCAATTCAATTGCTTGGGCTTATCATTTGGCGGTGAGGGAGGGATTCGAACCCTCGATACGTTGCCGTATACACACTTTCCAGGCGTGCTCCTTCAGCCACTCGGACACCTCACCAAATTTTGGTCTGTGGTTTAACGTGTTCAGCCAACACGTTGTTCGCTGCGCTGTTGCGCTGGAACGGGGCGTAATTTAGGGGAAAGGGCTGTGTGGGTCAACCTCTTTTCCCCTTATTTTTCATAATCTTTTCCGAATGCCTAACCCTTGCGCAGAATGCCGGTTTTTTAAACCGGATCAGGGCTTATCGAGGATGATCAGACTGTCCGGCAGCTCATTTTGATCCCGGGTGGCCGGGAAGGCATCGGTCAAAATGGCGCTGACGCGCGCCACGCACTCCAGAAAACCCTGTTCGATCTCCTTGTTGCGCACTCGCGCCACGAAGTCGTCGATGATCTCCTGCCACTGGCCATTGTCGATATGCTGGGCGATGCCGTCATCCACCAGTATTTCTACATAGTGCTCGGCGGCCGAGACGAAGATCAGCACCCCGAGCCGATCACGGGTGCGGTGCAGCCCCTGCTCGACAAATTGCAGCCGAGCCATCAGGGCTGCCCGGTGCTGGCTGACCTTCTTCGGGATCAGCCGCATCTTGATGGGCGTCCAGTGGAACAGCAGGCTGAGCAGCAGCCAGACTGACCACTGCACCAGCAGGATCTCGTACCAGCCGAGCCAGAAACCGAGCTGGAACACCAGCAGCGGGGTAAGCATGGCCAGCAAGGCTGCCCAGAGGGTCGGAATGTAGCGATAGCCATCGCTGGCTGGGGCCAGCACGGTGACCAGCTCGGCATCAGTCTCTAGCTCCGCCTCGCGAACCTTGGCCTGAAGCGTGTGGAAGAACTGTTTAGAAATCATGATTTTTCTCTTTACTCCTGTTACCAGCCACCGGAGGCACCACCGCCACCAAAACTGCCACCACCACCGCTGAATCCGCCACCACCAAAACTACCTCCTGAGGAACCTGCACCAAAGCCGCCGGCCGTGTAGGCTGCCCGACGGCGTCTGCCGGACCCACCACCGCCCCCGCGCAGGTTATGGAGCACGATCATCGCAATCACCATCAGAACAAACAGCCAGAATCCGCCGGACTTGTCATCTTTTGGTTGTTCGACCGGCTGATACTCTCCTGCCAGTGCCTTCATGATGCTCTGGCTGCCCGCCATTATGCCGGCCACCATATCGCCGCGCTTGAAGGCAGGCAGGATGCGACCATGGATGATGTTGGCGGCGATAGCGTCGGGCAGGGCGCCCTCCAGCCCGTATCCCACCTCGATCCGCACCTTGCGTTCATCCTGGGCGATCAGCAACAGCACGCCATTGTTTTTGCCTTTCTGGCCGATCCCCCAGTGGCGACCGAGCTGGTAGCCGTACTCCTCGATGGTCTCCCCATCGAGGCTGTCGACGGAGACCACCACCAGCTGGATGCCGCTGCGCTTTTCAAAGGCGGCCAGCTGTTGGGTCAGTTGATGGGCCTGTTTGCGGGACATCAGCGCTGCCTCGTCCACCACCCGTCCGCTCAAGGCCGGAAAGTTCGGCGCGGCCTGCAGCGCTGCCGTCCAGAGCAGCAAAAAAGGGAGCAGTGCACGCAGCATCATCTTCATTGGAAGCTGACCTTGGGTGCCTCATCGGCGCCGGGCTTGGCACTGAAACTGGGTTTGGCTGCCAGATCCGAGTAGAGCAACTTGGACCAGATGACGCCGGGGAAGGTGCGGATCTCGGTATTGAACTGACGCACCGCCTCGATATAGTCGCGGCGGGCCACCGAGATGCGGTTTTCGGTCCCTTCCAGCTGGGCCTGCAGGGTCAGGAACTGTTGGTCCGCCTTGAGGTCTGGGTAGCGCTCTACCACCACCATCAGGCGGGAGAGGGCGCTGGAGAGCTGGTTCTGCGCCGCTTCAAACTCCTTGAGTTGGGCAGGATCGCTCACTTGCACGCTGCCAACCCGGGCGCGGGCATCGGTGACCGCCTTGAGGGTATCCTGCTCATGGCTGGCGTAGCCCTTGACGGTGGCCACCAGATTGGGGATGAGATCGGCGCGGCGCTGATACTGGTTCTCCACCTGTCCCCAGCTCGCCTTGACCTGCTCATCCAGGGTCGGAATGTTGTTCATGCCGCAGCCAGTCAAGCCGAGCAGCAGGGTCAGGGTCAACAGGCTCTGCGTGGTTTTGCGCCAGAGTGATGTGGCCATCTTGTTGTTCTCCTTTGAAATGTCGAGCGGATAGAGCACTACCACTGGGTCGGCCGTGCGCGACCAAATAGCGCACCACCATACCAGCTTGGGGTCAGTTGCCACAACGCGCAGGTAGTTCAGGCCGCTTGTTGATGCCGGAAACCTTGGGCAGTTGGGGTTTGTCTTTGAGCCAGGAGGTGAGCTCCTCGCCGCAGCCGTTGCCGGGAGGAATGGGGGCCTGGGGCTCGCAATCGGCGCTGCCCACCGGGCAGCGTAGTCGCACATGGAAGTGGCTGAAGTGGCCGACCCAGGGGCGCAGCTTGGCGACCCAGGGCTCATCGCCCGCTTGCTTGCAGACTTCGGCCTTGATCACCGGATTGACAAAAATGCGGGCCACATCGGGTTTGCTGGCGGCCAGCCGTAGCAGGGTGAGCTGCTGCGGGCCAAAGCGCCCCGGCAACATCTTGTAGCTGGGTTCGTCGATCAGCGCCCACTCCTTGGGAGCATCCTGCTCCCACTTGCTAATGGGGCGGTTGGCCATGCGAAACCAGATATCGGCATCGAGACCGGTCTGGTGGCTGCGATGGCCGGAAGTAAAGGGGCCGCCATGGGCCATCGCCAGATCGGCGATATAGAGATCCGGCAGCCCGGCCATGCGGGTCTGGTTGGCCAGCGTCTGCAGATAGTGGATAAGGTCGGGGTGGCCGTAGTAGCGCAGCCGCTTGGTGCGGATCACCTGATAACCGGGCCCTTCCAGAGGCAGGGATACGCCGTTTTTCAGGCAACCGGCGGCATAACCGCCGATGGCTTCCGCTTGCAATACGGTCGCCAGCAACAGGGACGTCAGCATCAGTGGGCTCCTTGTCTTGATTCGAGTCGGCTCAGCAGCACGAACAGACTCAAACATATTAATAAATAGGCCGCCGCCACCAGCAGCCAGATCTCGTAGACCAGTCCGCTGGAGTTGGCCATCTCGGTGCCAACGAAGGTGAGCTCCTGTACCGAGATAAGCGAAACGATGGCGGTATCCTTCACCAGCGCGATGAGCTGGCCGGTGAGGGGGGGCAGCATCAGCAGCATGGCCTGCGGCAGGATCACATGGCGCAGCCGCACCCAAGGGGAGAGCCCGAGGCTCTGCGCCGCTTCCCACTGGCCACGGGGGATGGCGGCCAGCCCGGCGCGGACGATCTCGGCGACGAAGGCGGCGCTGATCATCCCGACACAGAGGGTGCCTGAGATGAGGTTTTCCCAGCGGGCTGGTGGGCCAAACAGCGCCTCTTGCCATGGGGAGAGCGAAACGGTGCCAAGCCAGCGGGAGAGGCCGCTCGTGGGCAGCAGCTGGCTGGCGATAAAAAAGTAGAAGATGAAGATAAAGACCAGCGGCGGCAGATTGCGGATCAGCTGGATAAACAGGGTCGCGGGCATCACCAGCCAGGGGCTGCGGCTGAAGGCGGCCACCCCCAACGCAGTGCCGAGCAATAGCGCCAGCACCATGCCGAGCAGGGCGATGCGCAAGGTGGTGAACAGACCGCTAAAAAAGTAGGGCAACTCGCCGTGAGGGCCAGGGGTGAACAGCAGATCGAAGGCCTGATGCCAGCGCCACTGATAGGCCACCCCGATGTGCAAGCGGCTGGCCAGCCAGAGGCCAGCCAGCAGCAGGCTCAGCGCGATCACCCCATCCAGCCAGTTAATGTTGTGAAATGGCTTCCGGACTATGCGCCGGATGGTGTGTTTGAAGGCAACCAGCATCAGGGATTGGCGACCTGCGCTTCCCACGCCAGTGACTTGAACCAGTAGTCATGGCGCGCCTTGAGCCAACCATCGGCCTGACGGGCGGCGATCCACTCGTTGAACTCTTCCGCTAACGCATCATCCCCTTTGCGCAGGGCAAAACCTTCATCGCCTTGTGCCAACGGCTCGGCAAACGGCATAAAGAGGGCATCCGGGTGGCGCAGTGCTTCTTGCTCCGGTTTGGGTGAGGAGGAGAGGGCGCCGTGGGCGCGGCCGTTCAACACCTCCTGAAATACCTGTGACTCGTCATCAAACTGGCGCAGGGTGGCCTTGGGGAAGTGCTCTTTTGCTACCTGTACCGGTGAGGCGCCACGACGTACCGCCAGGATCACCCCGCGCTGGTTGAAGTCCGCGATGGTTTTCTTCGCCTTGGCTTGTGTACTGGAGGCGGCCAGCTGCACCCCGGAGTGGGAGTAGGCCTGAGTGAAGCGCACGCTCTTCTCCCGCTCGGGGGTGATGGTGAGGCCGCCGATGATGACGTCATACTTTTTCGCCAGCAGGGAGGGGATGATGCCATCCCAGGCGGTAGGCACGAACTCTACCTGCCAGCCGTTGTCGGTGGCGAGGCGACGGGCCACGTCAATCTCGAAACCAATCAGGGCGCCTTGTTTGTCCCGCATCGCCCAGGGGGCGAAGGTGGACATGCCGACCCGCAGGGTACCGCTCTGCTCGATCTGTGACAGGGTCGCCGATGTTTCTTCTGCCTGGACAGGGGTTACCAGGGCGGCAGTAAACAGCAGGGCTGCGCCCGACAGGGCGGTCTTTAATGATAAATTCATGGTTAGCGTCCTTGTTGGTCCGGATTCAGGTGACGTGCCAGCGCCCGTGAACAGGCGGACAGCGTCAGGGTTAACAGCAAATAGAGGGCGGCCACGGTAAACCACACCTCAAAGGTCAGAAATGTATCGGCAACCAGAGTACGCCCTTCGTTGGTCAGATCGAAGATGGCGATCACACTCACTAGCGCCGAATGCTTGATAAGCGACACCAGCTCATTGGTGAGCGGTGGCAAGGTGATGCGCACCAGCTGGGGCAGGATCACCTTGCGCAGGGTGATGGCCCGCGACAAGCCAAGGGACTGGGCCGCCTCCCACTGCCCTTTGGGAATGGCTTGTACTCCTGCGCGCAATACTTCGGCGGTGAAGGCTCCCTGATAGAGGGATAGGCTCAACACGGCGCAGGCAAGGGGGGCCAATCCCAGCATGGGGCCCAGCAAAAAATAGAGAATGTAGAGCTGCACCAGCTGGGGCGTGGTGCGCACCAGCGCCAGATAGGCGATGGCGAGCCAGGGGCCGAGCCGGGAGGGCAGCAGCCGCAGGCTGACCACGCACACCCCGACCGCCAGAGTACCCAACAGGCTGAGCAGTGCCACCTGCAGGGTGACTAACAGGCCGTTTAGCAGGGGGCCGGCATAAAAGGCTCCCTCATCCCACTCGCCGAGAAAGGGCAATACTCGTGGCCACTGCCACTCATAGCCCATCTGGCGAGCGCCGCTATAGAGTGCCCAGCCGAGCAGCGCAGAGAGCACCACAGTGCCTGACAGCCAGCCAAGCAGGCGGGGGTGTTTGAGCCTAGCCATGATAGCTGAGCACCTGTTCGAGGAAGGCTTGGGTGCGCGGGTGTTGGGGTGAGCTGAACAGCTGGGCGGGCGGGGCCGATTCGATGATCTTGCCTTCGTCCATAAAGAGCACTCGATCTGCTACCTGACGGGCAAAACCCATCTCGTGGGTGACGCAGATAAGGGTCATCCCCTCGTCAGCCAGCTCGCGGATCACATCGAGTACTTCACGGATCATCTCGGGATCGAGGGCGGAGGTGGGCTCGTCAAACAGCATCAGCTCAGGTTGCATGCAGAGGGATCGGGCAATGGCGACCCGTTGTTGCTGGCCGCCGGAGAGCTGGTGGGGGTACTTGTCGGCCTGCGCCTGAATGCGCACCCGCTCGAGCAACCCGAGCGCTCGGGCCTTGGCCTCTTGGGGTCGCAACCCCAGGGTATGCACCGGCGCCACCATCAGGTTCTCCAGCACCGTCATATGGGGGAAGAGGTTGAACTGCTGAAACACCATGCCGACCCGACCTTGCAGGCGGCGCAGGTAGGCGGGGGTCACCGGTTCGCCAAACAGGAATAGCTGGCCGCCATCGATCCCCTCCAGCCCGTTGATGGTGCGGATCAGCGTCGATTTACCCGAGCCTGACGGGCCACAGATAACCCACTTCTCTCCCCGTTCAATGGTGAGATCGATGTGATGAAGAGCCTGAAAGTCGCCATAGAATTTGTCGACGCCACAAAAGCGCACACAGGGTTGCGAGCTGGTCAAGAAGCGGGTTCCACTGAGAATCATTTACGCCATGGTATTGATTTTATAGGGGGATGACAAAGAAAACCCCCTTGTCAGTATCCTGATGCCTATTCACAATGGCGCCATTTCGTGATGACAGGAGCTTTTCATGCGTATTACATCCTTGCTTGCCGGTTCGCAGGTGCAGCTGTTGATGCCGCCAGCGGTTCGCTATCGCTGCGTCATTTTTTTGCTGTTGCTGGTGAGTTGGGGCGTGGTGGCGGCCTCCTTGTGGGATGGCTGGGGCGCCATGGCGCTGCTCAACTGGGTGGGCGTGGTGTTTGGTGGCATCACCGGGATCATGGTGTCGCTGCCCCGCAGCTGGCAGCCCTGGCGCCTGGCGGAGCTGGGGTGGGATGAACAGCATATCTATTTGCTCAATGGCAACAAGGATGAGGCGCTGGCGCTGCCCCGCAGCCAGCTGGTGGCGCTTGAACGGGAGCGGCGAGTGGGCCACGACGGCCAGTGGCTCGACTTCAGCCTCGATCTGCAACTGAGTGAAGAGGAGCTGGCGGCGGCCATGGTCTTGCTGGATCTCAAGGCAGAGGAACTTCATCTGGTGAGCCCGTCGGTCTATCGTTTCGGCTTTAAACGGACCTGGCACGGTCGCCGGATGCTGGCGCGGCGATTGTCAGATCTGCAATCGGTCTGAATCGACTATTTTCTCGACAATTCCCGGCAAAGCTCAGATACTGCCAGTGACTCGAATTGATCTTGTCTGCACTGTTAACCCAAGAGATCAATCACTTGAAGACAGTGTAGTGAGGGCCACGGCATGACGCCATGGCAGGTCCGGCAGAGGGGTTGTGCCCTTACCGTTATGCCGGGAATTGCATAGAGAAGGCACCTTGAATCGAGAGTGGATGGCATGAAGATTTACGTAGGAAATCTGTCGTACCGGATGACGGCCGACGAACTGAAAACCCTGTTCAGCCAGTTTGGACAGGTCGACAAGGTTGATATCATCATCGACCGCGATACCGGCCAGTCAAAGGGATTTGGTTTTATTGAAATGCCGGTCAATGGTGATGGCGAAAAGGCCATCGCTGGTCTGCATGGCACGGAAGTCGGTGGCCGTACCATCACCGTCAACCAGGCCAAACCGAAGACAGATGCTCCCCGTGGTCGCCCGCAACAGCGCCACCGCTAAGGTGCCTCGGCAATGAAAAACGGCATGGGTTTCCCCCATGCCGTTTTTGTTTCTGGACGTTTTGCTGTTATCAGGGAACGTCGTAACCGAGCGCCGCCTTGCGGATGCGGAACCACTGCTGGCGGTTGAGCTCGATGGATTCGGCGGCCACGGCAGCGGCAATCCGTTCCCGCTTGCCGGAGCCAATCAATGGCAGCGGCTGGCTCGGCAGCATCATCACCCAGGCGTAGACCACCTGCTCGATAGTCTGGGCGCCCACTTCCTGGCGGATCTGCTCCAGCTCGGCGCGCAGCGGCGCACAGGCGTCATCGCTGAACAGTCGGCCGCCGCCAAGACATGACCAGGCCATCGGCTTGATACCAAGCTGCTGACACTGATCCAGGGTGCCATCGAGGGTCCCGTCCTGATGGAGCGGCGAGATCTCCAGCTGGTTGGTGACCAGCGGGAAGGGGAGGCGCGATTGCAGCAGTTCGAACTGACGGGGGGTAAAGTTGGATACTCCGGCGTGTTTGATTTTTCCTGCCTGTTTCAGGGTGATAAAGGCGTCGGCCACTTCATCGGCGTTCATCAGGGGATCCGGGCGGTGGATCAGCAGCAGGTCCAGATGGTCGGTGCCGAGCTTGCGCAGCGAGGCCTCGGCGCTGGCGATGATATGGCCCTTGCCGGTGTTGTAGTGGTTGAGAGCATGC
Organism: Aeromonas sobria; assembly: GCF_000820145.1. Lineage (GTDB taxonomy): Bacteria > Pseudomonadota > Gammaproteobacteria > Enterobacterales > Aeromonadaceae > Aeromonas > Aeromonas sobria. The sequence continues at coordinate 415,641 of NZ_CDBW01000006.1, forward strand.
TCCGGTTTGGCAGTGAGGGCGATGCCGCATTTGCTGACGATCTCCATCCGCTCGCGCAGGGAAGGTTCGAGACGCAGGGCGTGACCAAAGGCCTCTTCGCACTGGTAGCCGCCATAGATATCGGCGTGATCTATGGTGGTGACCCCCAGATCCAGATGATATTTCATCAGATCAAGCAGAGCGGCCGGAGAGAGTTGCCACTCCATCAGGCGCCAGTAACCCATGATGAGGCGAGAGAAGGTGGGGCCTTGCGGGTGCAGGGCGACACGGGATACAGACATGGTTGACTCCTTGACAAACGAGATGCGAAAACGATGTGCAACATAGATGACTGCAGGCATCTTGGCCTCATGTGGTTGGCAAAGCAATAATGGGTAGTGGCATGATTCGAACTTTAGTTCTGACCAGAGAGGCATAGGGAGAGAGATAGATGGAAGGATTTGCCGAGCGCTTGCAGAGCTTGATCGGGGAGATGAGCGTGAGTGCCTTTGCCCGCAAGGTGGGGCTCAGTGAAGCGCTGATCCGTAAATATTTGAAAGGGGCCGAGCCTGGCCTGGCGCGGGCCAACCAGATCGCCATGGGGGCAAACTGCTCGCTGGAGTGGCTGGCAACCGGCTGCGGTTATCTCTACCGTCAGGCGGAAGTGGTGGACAGAGAGGCGCTGGCGGCGGCGCAGCAACTGCTGGGCGAGCAGCAACCCGGGGTAGGGTTGCCCGATGAGGAGGCGCTGGTCACCCTGCTTGCCTATTACCAGTTTTTGCGTACCCACAAGAAAGCAGACGGTTTTCTCGATCTGGCGTTGGCGCGGGAGTTTGGCCGCCATCTGGGGGAAGCGTGATGAGGGGCGTATTACCCTTTGGTCGTGTCACGGCCGGTTGATTATTCTGATACGCTCTAAGCAAGATAACTCTCCATGGAATGGGCGATGAGCTACTTGATCCTCGGAAGTGGTGCGCTGGGCTCGGCGCTGGCAAGAGAGCTGATGGCAAGGGGGGAGTCCTTCCTGCTGGCCGGGCGCACCTATCCAAAAGGGATCGAGATGGGGGCCTTCTTCCCGCTGCAAGAGGTCGATGCCATCTCGTTCGATGCACTGTTTACCCTCTACGATACCGATCCGCTTCCCACTGTGGTCATCAACACCATCGGCGTGTTGCACGATGTCAGCTTTATGCCGGAACGGCGGGTCGAAGAGGTGCACCCCAAGTGGCTATGCGACAGCCTGCTGGCCAATGCTTGGCCAACGCTGGCGCTGGCTGCCCGCTTCAGCCGGTTGATGGGGAATGACCATCCGCTGTGGCTCTGCGCCATCTCCGATCTGGCGGGATCCATCACTGCCAATCAGGAAGGGGGGCGTTACAGCTACCGGATGAGCAAGGCGGCCCTCGATATGGGGGTGAAAACCCTGGCCCTTGAGTGGGCGCAGCGTTTCCCGCAGGCGGGGGTGGTGGCGGTGGCGCCCGGTTTGATGGACTCCCCGATGAACGCTCCCTTTCTGAGCGAGTTGCCTGCGGAACAATTGCAGGATCCTGCTCTGGTGGCGGTGAAACTGCTCAATCTCATCAAGGGGTTATCGTTGACTCAATCGGGCCAGCTACTGGATCTCAACGGTCAGCCGCTGCCCTGGTAAATTCTGCCTGCGGGTTCCCCTGACGCCCATTTGCTTCACATTCTGCTCATGCGCCCCTTGCCAAGCGAGGGGCGCATGGCTAACGTCACTCTCCTGTTTCAGGAGGGATCTCATGCGCTATATCGATTTACGAAGTGACACCGTCACCCAGCCTACTGATGCCATGCGTCAAGCCATGCTCCACGCCGAAGTCGGTGACGATGTCTATGGTGAAGATCCGGGCGTCAATGCGCTGGAGGCCTATGGGGCCAGATTGCTGGGCAAACAGGCGGCGCTGTTTGTGCCATCGGGCACCATGTCCAACCTGCTGGCGGTGATGAGCCACTGTCAGCGCGGTGAGGGGGCCATCCTCGGCAACGCCGCTCACATCTATCGCTATGAAGCGCAGGGGAGTGCCGTGCTGGGCTCCGTGGCCCTGCAACCCTTGCCGATGCAGCGCGACGGCACGCTGGCCTTCGATGATATCAAGGCCGCGCTGGCCCCTGATGATGCCCACTTTGTCCAGACTCACCTTATCTGCCTTGAAAACACCCACAACGGCAAGGTGCTGCCGCTCTCCTATCTGCAAGAGATGGGGGCATTCGTTGCCGAGCGCGGCTTGAAGCTCCATCTCGATGGCGCCCGGCTCTTTAACGCCGCCGTGGCCAGCGAGACCCCGGTCGCGGTGATCGCTGCGCCGTTTGACAGCATCTCGATCTGCCTCTCCAAGGGGTTGGGGGCACCGGTTGGTTCGCTGCTGGTGGGCAGTCACGACTTCATCGCCCGTGCGCGCCGTCTGCGCAAGATGTTGGGAGGCGGCATGCGTCAGGCGGGCATTCTGGCGCAGGCCGGTCTGTTTGCCCTCGAGCAGCATGTGACCCGTCTGGCGGATGATCACCGCCGTGCCAAACGGCTGGCCGAAGGGCTGGCGGCGCTGCCGGGCATCGAGCTCGACCTCTCGCTGGTGCAGAGCAACATGGTGTTCCTGCGGCTGCGTGAGGGGGAATCCACCCCTCTGCTGGTCTTTATGAAGGAGCGGGGGATCCTCTTCTCCGGTTACGGCGAGCTGCGGCTGGTGACCCATTTGCAGATCAACGATGACGATATTGAAGAAGTGATCGACGCTTTCACCGAGTATCTCGGTGCGTGTTGAGACCGTTTGGTAATGCAGAAGCCTGTTTATACCAAAAGTGGTTTAAACCGAAACAACAGAGGGCGCCGCGGCGCCCTCTGTTGTTTGCAGCAAGCTTAAGCCTGCCGCTGGCCGCTCATCAGCATGGCCTCATCAGTAGCGTCGTAGATCATCACCGCGATGTGAGTCACCTGACCACCGAAATCGGCCAGTGGCACCAGCGTCAGGTTCTGGAACATGTGGGGGGCCGAGCCGGTAATGGGGCGATAGTTGGAGAAACGCAGCAGATAGGGCTTTTGCTCCCAGGTGCTGAAGGCGCGGTTGTTGAGCTTGAAGACCATGTTGGCCTTGCGCTCGAACCAGGCTTTGTCCACATCGGGGAACAGCTCGAACAGCACGCCGTCGCGCACTTCACCGGCCAGTCGGCCGCTGTGGCTCTCCATAAAGCCGTTCCACACCTGAACCTTGTAATCCTTGTCGAGCACCACCAAGCCTACGTCCAGGTTCTGGACTATGTTCATCAGCCAATGAAATTCACGGATTTCCATAGTCACTCCTAGAGCATGTGCATGATTTTGTTGTTCATGGTGGCGATGGAATCTTCGGTAAATAGCAGCAGCAGATCACACTGCACCGCGTAATCCTGGATCCGGTAGTTGATCTCGATGGCGAGCGTACGGCGCCAGCGACTCTTGTTGGTGTTGATCAGTTCGTTAATGGATCTGTGCTGGCCAAGGACCACAGGATGCCCCTGACTGAAGGGGGTATCGAGCTGGTTGGCGTAGCCGCGCAGGAAGGCGCCGATCAGCACGTTGGCGGTATCCATCAGCAGTTCCAGTTCGGCGGTGCGATCCAGCGTCCCCTGATGGTTCATCAGCTTGGCCAAATCTTTGAAGCTGGAGTCATGGAACAGGATCAGCGCTTCGCCGGCGATCCCCGCCCCGATAAACCCCTGACAGACGGCGGAGAGGGTATCTGAATCCGCGGCCGCCGAGAGGGCCATGTGCAGCTCGGAGACCTCCAGCACGTTGACGTTGGGGATGGGGAGGACCACGAAGGCGTTGAGCAGCCGAGCCAGCAAGTCGGCCGCCTGACCCATGGAGACGTTGGCCAGCTCCTGATAGACGTCACGAATCTCCGGGGTGATGATGACGCCCGCATCGGCTATCACGCCGCCGGGCAATTGCTCGGTGGCGCTCGGCTGACCGCTTGGGGCTGCGCTCCAGAAACCATGTTGTTTGAGCAGGGCGAGCAGGGTGTCAGGGGCGGCAGGTTTCTTGATGAAATCGAGCGCCCCCAGCCCCATGACCCGCTGATAGGCTTCCGGCTGGATATCGCCGGAGACCACGATCACCTTGTTGCGCAGTCCCTCCCGTTGGAGGGTCTCCAGCACGCCGTAACCGTCCATCTCTGGCATGGTCAGATCGAGGAAGATGAGATCGCCATGACCCATCAGTACCTGTTCGATCCCTTCGAGACCATTGGCCGCGTAGTGCAAATCGACTTTCCAGTCGGCGGGGAGTGCCCGCGCCAGCTGTTTGCGGGCGAACCCGGAGTCATCACATATCAATACATTCATGGCGTTAGGCAGGCTCTGTTGGCAAGGATTGCTATAAGTGTGGCCCGCTAACGGTCAGATGCAATGGGTGAGGGTATCACCTTGTGAAAATTGGTTGTCCCATTGCCGATTGCGATAGCGCGCTGAGTATTTTTCAACAAATTCAACGAACATCTTAACACGCAACGGGGCGAACTGGTGCTGGCAACACAACATGTAGAAGGGGCGATTGCCGGTTTGCCAGTCAGTCAGTACCGGCACCAGCTGCTCGTCATGGAGGAAGCTGTTCAAATAGTGCAGGGGGGCATTGACGATCCCCAGATGACGCCTTGCCGCCCGCACCGCAGCCTGAGTTTGATTGACGGTCAGCTTGGCAGTGCGTTTGATGCAGACACTCTGGCCATCCTGGTCGGTCAACTGCCAGTGTTGGTGCGGCCAGCAGTAGATGAGATCGTGCTCTTCCAGCTGATTGGGGTGGGATGGAGTTCCTTTTTTGGCCAGATAGAGCGGCGAGGCAAACAGGCCGTACTCGATATGACCGAGACAGATCGCATTGGGCAGCGATTGGGGCAGCTCACCATTGAAGAACACCAGATCCCGATCATTGTCGAACAGGTGCTGGTGATCATTGGTCTGGGTGATATCGAACTGCACCTCGGGATAGTGCAGCCCGAATTCGGCCAGCATATCGATCAGGATGGTGTTGGAGAGCGCGATTGGCGCCGCTATCCGGATAAGCCCGGTGATGTCGGCTTCTTTGCCCTGGATCTCGCTGGTGGCCTGTTCGATTTGCGCGAGCGGCGTGCAGATCCGTTCGTAGTATCTGAGACCCTCATCAGTAAGCCGGATTTTGCGAGTAGAACGATGTAGCAGGGAGCAACCCAGTTGCTCTTCCAGCTGGGATATGCGTCGACTGATGGTGCCTGTTGGCATGCCCAGTGCGGCGGCAGCGTGGGAGAATCCCCCCTCTTGCACCACCTTGACGAACAGGTAGAACTCTTCAATGTGCTTCATAAACGCTGTTCTGGGTGTAACAAGGGGGCAACCATAAAAAGAGCGTCCAGGGTTGGCAAGCGTAATTCAGCGTTTAATTGATCTGGATTCGATTTCTGCTGATACCACTTTTGCAGTGGCTTGTTAACTAAATGATTACATCCAGGTGGTAATATGGCACTCGTTACGTTTGCTGAGTGCGATATGGTCAACCGCAGAGTCGGTGGGCAAAGGGGATGTGACTCGGTTGTGTGATGCTGTCGTTTTGGTATAGCAGTAGTGGCGTGCTGAGTGATCGCCGCATCGGCCTCCGATAAAAATGAGATCACGATCACGTATTCACATTTTTCCCCTGTTTTGCCGGAGAATGAATATGGTGTATTTCAGAATCATGAATAATGCATAAATATTGTCCGCATGGGTGTGTTTTTGTCTGTTTCTCCATCCACTTGGTTAATTAATGGATGTTTTGTGAAAGGAATGACGACTATTTTTGTCGCTGATTAAACTGTTAATAAGAAAGTCGCGGCAGCAAAACAGCAATTCGAGTTGAAAGGGCTCGACTGAGAATCTCTTAGTGCTTGTTTTTAATGGAGAAAAAAGTTAAAAATTGACAATGTAACGCACTTGAATTAGCTGTGAAAATTGGCATTTCCCTTCGCTCTATTGCTGGAAATGCCTTTTTGTTACTGATTTTTGAAGTCGTGTTGTCTGCTCTTGGCCATATTAAAAATGGTGGTCGAGCGGTGTTTGCTCCTTGCATTCGACCTCTGGCAGTTTGCTAGATTTCTCTCTTGGTTAGCCAGTGACCATCCAGCAGGAATGACCTTGATCTGATGAATACCCTTGACGAACGGTTACTGAAAACCATGGATGTGCTACATACCCCGATTTGGGTGTATGACATCGAGCATCATCATATTTTCTGGGCAAATCGTGCGGCTCTTCCCGTCTGGGAGGCCTCGTCCCTCGCGGAGCTCTGTGCCCGCGATTTTTCGGCAGATATGGCCACCGCCATCGATCTGTTGTTGCAGCGCTATCTGGGGGATTTCCAGCAGGGGCGCAGTTACAACGAGTGGTGGACCCTCTCCCCAAAGGGGGTCAAGAAGCAGATCTATCTGCGCCTCTCCGGCATTCAGCTGGCTGGCCGTCTGATGATGATGACCGAGGCTGTGCTCGACTCCGATACCCTCTATCAGGAGTCCTCTCTGGCGACCGGCGATACCCTAGCCTGCCTGTTCGATAGCCACGGTGTGTTCGAGAGTGGCAACTACCACTTCGAGATGTGTTTTGGTCACCAGATCGCCAAACTCTCCCAGATCTTCTCCGGCAATGACGACAGTTTTTACCAGAAGCTTTCTCGCCTTGATGAGGTGGTGACCGAGGGGGAGTGCCGTACCCTCAAGGGGATGCGCTGGTTCCAGTATCAGTTCCGCTATATCCAGCAGGGAGCCCGTATTCTGCTCACCATGCGGGACATTACCGACCGCAAACTTGAGGAGCTGGAGCATCGCCACCTCGCCTGGCACGACTCCCTGACCGGTCTGCTCAACCGTTATGGTTTGATGAAATCCCTTGAAGCCTATTGCGGTCTGGGTGAGCGTTTCGCGCTGGTATTCATGGATTTGGACAACTTTAAGCTGGTCAACGACAACTACGGCCACAAGGCGGGAGATCGGCTATTGGAGCGGGTCGCCGGTCGCCTCAAACAGATCTGCCCGCGGGATGTTGAGCTGGCTCGCCTCGGTGGCGATGAGTTCACCGCACTGGTGCCGCTGGGCAATCAGGGGGATCGGGCACAAGAGGTGGCCGATCAGATGCTCTCCCAGATGACCAAACCGCTGCAGCTGAGCGGGCTGCCGGAGGTGACCATCGGCGGCAGCATCGGCATCGCCATCTATCCCGACGATGCCGATGATGGGGATAACCTCATCACCCGGGCTGATATGGCGATGTATCAGGCCAAGCAGATGGGGCGGCTGCGCTGGCAGCGTTTCACCCCCAGCATGCAGCAGACCCTGCAGCGCAAGCTCAACCTCAAGCAGTTTCTGGCCAAGGCCATCGGCCGTCAGGAGTTGAGTCTCTGTTACCAGCCGCAGGTTGATGCGGCCAAGGGAAGGTTGATTGGCTATGAAGCGCTGCTGCGCTGGTACAACCCGGTACTCGGCCATGTTTCACCGGTGGAATTTATTCCGCTGGCTGAAGAGATGGGGTTGATCCGCGAAATTGGCAGTTGGGTGCTCTCCACCGCCCTGGCTCAGATGGCCAGTTGGAAAACGCGCTTTGCGCAGCGAGTGCCGGTCTCCGTCAACCTCTCCGGTTTTCAGCTTTCATCTTCTCTGCCGGGAAAAGTGCGCCAGCAGTTGGTAATGCACGGGGTCGATGCCTCGTTACTGACGCTGGAGCTGACCGAAACCGTGCTGATGCTTGATATGAAGGGGTGTCTCGGCATTCTCGATGCGTTGAGCGAGCAGGGGATCAAGATTGCCATCGACGATTTTGGCACCGGCTACTCATCCCTTGCTTACCTGAATCGCTTGCCCATCGACACCATCAAGCTGGACCGATCCTTCGTGGTTGGCCTCAACCTGCCGGTGATCCGGGCAACCGCCGCCATGGCCACCAATCTGGGGTTGGAGATCATGGCGGAAGGGGTTGAGGAGCCCCACGAACTGGCTGCCCTGCAGACCCAGGGGTGTCAGGTATTCCAGGGCTACCTGTTCAGCAAACCGCTGACGGTGGCGCAAGTTGAGGCGAGCGGTTTCGTGGTTGAGTGTCAGGTCGGGCGTTATCCACTGCTTGACGCCGTAATGGCAGAGTAAAAAAGTGTGCGTTAGGCCACAATTTGGGATTTTATCCCGCCATATTTAATCAATATTAATCGTGTTTTTGCGGCCCGTCATGGGACGGATTGGCAGGGATTGCTAGCATGCGACCTCGTTTCTAGGGAAAGGAGTATCGCAATAATGAGTCATGCTGCTGTCAATGACCGTCCAGCCAGCCCTCCCAACGGCTGGCTGAACCGTTTCCTCAATGGCGTCGAGAAAGCCGGGAACAAATTACCCGACCCCGCCATGCTGTTCCTTTACGCCTTGCTGATCGTCTGGGTCGGCTCCTGGGTGTTGTCTCAATTCCAGTTTGATCTGGTCAATCCCCGCACCGGGGAGGCCGTGGTGGTCAACAACCTGCTGACCGGCGCCGGTCTGGCCGAGTTTCTCTCCACCATGGTGACCACCTTCACCGGCTTTGCCCCTCTTGGTATCGTGCTGGTGGCCATGCTGGGGGTCGGGGTGGCCGAGCAGTCCGGTTTTATCAATACCGGTCTGAAAAAGTTGCTGAAAGTGACACCTGCCCGTTTTCTCACCCCCATGCTGATCCTGGTGGCGATCGTCAGCCATACCGCCGCAGATGCGGGTTATGTGCTGGTGATCCCCATTGGCGGCATCATCTTCCACGCGGCCGGGCGCCATCCGCTGGCGGGGATTGCCGCGGCCTTTGCCGGTGTCTCCGGTGGTTTTGCCGCCAACTTTTTGCCCTCCGGCGGGGATGCGCTGCTGCAGGGCTTTACCCAGTCAGCCGCGCAGTTGCTCGACCCTGACTACATGGTCAATACCCTGTGCAACATCATCTTCACCGGTGCTTCCTCCTTGCTGATCATCTGCGTCGGCTGGTTTATCACCGAAAAGGTGGTGGAGCCGCGTCTCAAGCATGTGGCACTTAACGAGGATCTGGAAAGTGCCGACGAGATGGGCCGCTACAGCGCGCAAGAGAGCCGGGCGTTCAACTGGGCAGGGTTTGCCATGCTGGCGGCCATCGTGCTGCTGGCGATGGCCTTGTCGCCGGCTGATTCCCCGCTGCGTGCTGCGGACGGCTCCCTGACTACCTTCGCCGCGCCGGTGATGAAATCCATCGTGCCGCTGATCTTCCTGCTCTTTATCCTGCCCGGGATTGTCTACGGCTTTGTCGCTGGCAGCTTCAAGAGTGGCAAGGATGTGATCGACGCCATGTCGGCCACCATGAACAAGATGGGCTCCTACATGGTGATGGCCTTCTTCTGCGCGCTCTTTATCAAGGCGTTTGGCGACTCCAATCTTGGCACCCTGTTGGCCCTCTCCGGCGCCGAAGTGCTCCATGCGCTGGCGCTGCCTGGTCAGGTCACCATCGTCGGGATGATCTTGCTTACCGCAGCCGTCAATCTGGTGGTAGGGTCGGCATCGGCCAAATGGGCGCTGATCAGCCCGATCCTGGTGCCGATGCTGATGGCGGTGGGGATCTCCCCCGAGCTGACCCAGGCGGCCTATCGGGTGGGGGATTCTGCCTCCAACATCATCACGCCGCTGATGGTCTTCTTTCCGCTGGTGGTGGTCTATTGCCAGCAGTATGTGAAGAGCACCGGGATCGGTACTTTGGTCTCCATGATGCTGCCTTACTCGCTGGCCTTCCTGGTTAGCTGGACCATTTTCCTGCTGCTTTACTGGGCGCTGGGTTTCCCGCTCGGGTTGCAAGCCCCTTATGTCTATCCTGCCCCTTAAACAGGGTTATGCGAGGGAGCCTTGGGCTCTCTCGTTTTTTTCGCTATGGTGTGACCTCATTTTGGAGGTGCCATGAATCAGACCATCGATCTTATCCTTTCCCATCGCTCCATCCGTCAGTTCACTGCCGAGCCGATCGCCCCGCAGCAGCTGGATGCCATTCTCGCCGCGGCCCAGTCAGCCTCGACCTCGAGCTTCATGCAGGTGACCAGCATTGTGCGGGTGACCGAACCCGAGGTGCGTCAGCAGCTGGCCATGTTGGCTGGCAATCAACCCTATGTGGTGCAGGCGGCCGAGTTTCTGGTGTTCTGCGCCGATTACCATCGTCACAGCCAGATTGTGCCCGAGGCCCAGACCGGTTATGCGGAGCAACTGCTGATCGGTGCCATCGACGGGGCCCTGATGGCACAGAATGCCCTGCTGGCGGCCCAATCGCTGGGGCTGGGCGGTGTCTATATCGGCGGCATTCGCAACCATCCGGCCGAGGTGAGCGAGCTGCTCGGCTTGCCCCATCAGGTGATCCCGCTGTTTGGCCTCTGTCTCGGTCATCCGGATCAACAACCAGAGCAGAAACCCCGTCTGCCCAAGGCGCTGGTGGTGCATCAGGATCGCTATCAACAGCGGCTGGATCGCGATCTGCTGGCCCGGTACGATCAGCAGATCGCGGCCTACTATCAGGCGCGCAGTAACAACAATAAGCAGCAGACCTGGAGTGGCCAGATCCGCACAATTTTAAGTAAAGAGTCCCGCCCTTTCATGATGGGCTTCTTGCAATCGCGGGGCTATAACCTCAAGTAATGGCGCTGATGGGCGATACTATGGGGAAGTGGCCACCATGGTCATCATCCACTGATCATGCAATCTCTCCCTGAGACCGGGGGTACAGCTTGGCGACAAATCGTGGGCAAGGGGGGATCTGCAGGCTACCTTAAGTGGGTAAGCTGTTGTAGGATCACGCAATTGGATTGGGACAGGGGTTTGGACATCCTATGATTTTAACTTTGGTATTGCTGTCTATCGGCGCACTCCTGTTTTTGGTTATCGCCTATAACGTGGTGCAGCAATATAAGCAGAAGGCTGAGGCGGACAAGCGTCACGCCGTTGCCAGACACAAGACGGTGGCCGACGAGACCGAAGAGGTGCTGCTGAACGTCAATCTGGTGCCTTTTTCCAAGAACATGGTGTTGCTGTTGCAGCACCGGATCCTCGATGCCTATCGTGCCATCGCCCAGGTGATGCCCAACAACCAGATCAAGCAGCGCATCGCCGATGTGCAGACCCAGATCAAGAACGTGCAGGAAAACTACAGTCCTCATGATGAAGGGCATTTCAAAACCCCTGAGTCTGATCGCCAGGCGATCCAGATGCTGCAACTGGTCAAAAAGATGCGGGCCGTGCTGCGAGTCGAGCACAACAAGGGCAAGATTGACCCGCAGGGGTTTGCTCAGGAAGAGCGCCGGCTCGAGCTGATGCAGCTCAAAATCAATATCTCCAATTTGATCAAGCGGGCGATGGATGCGCAGATCCAGGGCCAATTCGGTACCTGTCGCCAACTCTATACCAAGGGACTCGCTGCCATCAGCAATGTCGGCGACAAAGATCCGTATCTGGTTGCCCGAGAAGAGGATATGCGGCAGGGTCTCAAGGCGCTTGATGAGCAACAGCAACAGAACAGCGCGCAGGATCTGCAGAATATCAAGGACAAGGAAACCGACGAGCTCGATGTTCTGTTTCAACCCAAGAAGAAATGGTAAGTATGTCTCATTCACTCGATTCCACACTGGGGCCAATGGCCCCATTTGTTTCTCAGCTGTTGGCCGAACTGGCCGCCACTGGCATCACTATTCCCCAGCCAACGGTCGACCACCTCTGTTATCGGGCTGCTACGTTGCAGGAGTACCGCGCGCTATGCGCTGTGCTGGCTGAGGCGGGCACCTTGCTGGTGGAGGGGATGATCGGCGGTCGTCCCATCGTCACCTATCAGCTGCATCAGTCGGTGCAGGTTGGCGAGGTGCAGGTGCCCTGTATCGAACTGGCTGCGCCGAAACCGGGTCGCGTCCATCAGGCTGGGCTTGAGCATATCGAGCTGGTGGTTGCCTCGCTCCCTGCACTTGTGGCGCGCTATCCCGAGCTGCCGTTCAAAACCGGCAATATGCAAGATACCCGCAATCCTGATATCGGCCTGATGTTGCCCTCCGGCCAGATCAAGTTTCACCTGCGCCCGCTGGCTGAAGTGATCGCCGAAGAGGTGGCGACCGGCGCTGTGGTGGCGGTGCCTGCGGATTATTTCGAGCAGGATTGATTTTGCGCACAATGCATCGCGCGAGCCTGACAGGCTCTTGAAGTCCGCAGCAAAAGGGGTCACCAGCGTGACCCCTTTTGCTATCTGGCTGTGCTTTTTGCTATCTGGCTGCGCTAGACCACGAGATGGTTATCGGGTCGTGGGTGACCCTGTTTGCGCTGATCCCGTTACCCGTGCCGGTGGGGTTGCTGGGCGGGCAGCGGCGATTCGCTTCGCTGCTTGAGGCGGCCGAGCCAGAGGCTCAAGCTCGCTGTCAGGATGAGGACCAGCTCAATCCCCATGACCAGCCCGCCAAGCTGGCCTTGTTCCCAGAACGGGTGCAAGTAAAGCCCCCCCAGACTCGCCCCTAGATAGTAGGCCACCAGATAGAGGGAGGAGGCGAGGGCGCGGTTGTGTTCAACATGATGACCCACCCAGGCACTGGCGCAGGCGTGTGCCAGGAAAAAGCCGAAGCTGGAGACCAGCAAGCCACTCAGGATCCCGGGCAGACTACCCAGCAGCAGCCACAGAGTGCCGACGGCCATCAGTGCGATCCCGACTAGCAGCATGCGTTGTGCCCCCCAGCGGTTGGCAAAACGACCGCTCAGGGAGGAGGCAACCGTCCCCGAGAGATAGGTAAGAAACAGCATGCCGAGCCATTGGGTAGGCAGAGAGAAGGGGGGCTTGGCCAACAGGAAGGTGAGGTAGCTGAACTGGTTCAGAAACACCATAAAGTTGAGCCCCCCGATAAGGTAAGCCCCAACCAGCAACGGGTTGGTCAGGTGTTGCTGCAAGGCGCGGGCAAATTGACCGCGAACGGGGGCGCTTGCCACAAAGCGGGTCTGATGGGGCAGCAGCCAGAAGACCAACGGCAGCAGCGACAGGCTGATAACACCAATCCCCAGAAAGGTGTGCTGCCAGTCGCCAAACCAGCCTGCCAGCAGGCCGCCCACCACCCGACCGGCAATACCACCGAGGGAGTTGGCGGCAATATAGACTCCCACCGCCGAGAGCAGTGCCCGTTTGCTGAACTCTTCCCCCATGTAGGCGATGGCGGTGGCTGGTAGCCCAGCCAGCAGCGCCCCCTGTACAATCCGCAGCAATAGCAGGGAGGCAAACTGTTCAACCAGCGGGATCAGCAGTGAGAGTAGGATCGCCAGGGTCAGCGTGCCCAGCATGACCTGTCGACGACCATGGCGATCCGCCAGTCTGGCGCAGATCAGCAGAGAGGCTGCGAGGCCTGCAGTGCATCCGGCTAGCGTCCAGCTGGCCGAGAGGGCGTTGACCGAGAAGACCTCGGCAATCAGGGGTAACAGGGGGTGGGTCTGGTAGAGATTCAGAAACACCAGAAAAGAACCCAGGCTGAGTGCCAGGGTTGCGCGTATCCATTCGCGACTTCCGACTTCAATCATTGCGTATTGTCCTGACTGCTTTTGGTCAGGGTAGAGCCCTTGGCGTTATAAATATAATATATTTAAGTTATCCATCTCATAAGATGAATTGATACATGGATCTGAAACAGCTCACCTATCTGCTGGCGGTCAGGGATGCCGGCTCGTTTACCAAGGCTGCCAACAGTCTGCATGTGGCACAACCGGCCATCAGCATGGCTATCGCCAAACTGGAGCAGCAGCTTGAATTACGGCTGTTTGATCGGCAGGACCGAGCGATACGACTCACCCCGGAGGGGGAGGTACTCTGCCGCCATGCCGAGCGTCTGTTGCTGCAGATGCATCAGGCTGAGTCCGAGATGGCAGAGCTCAAGGGGCTGGAGCGGGGGGAGGTGCGGATCGGGATCCCCTATATGATGGGCTCCTACTATTTTCCCCCTCGCCTGATGGCCTTCAAGCATCGCTACCCCGGCCTCAAGATCCGGGTCGAAGAGGCCGGCACCCGCGAGTTGCTCAGCCGGATGGTGGATGGCTCCCTCGACCTGGCCATTCTCATCACCAGTGATCTGCCGCCCGCCATCGAGGGGGCACATCTGCTGAGTGAAGAGATGCTGATGGTGGTGGGGGACGATCACCCCTTGCGCGGCGAACCGGCCGTGACCCTCTCGCAGTTTTTTGCTCAGGAGCTGGCGCTGTTTCGCCGTGGTTTCTACCACCGGGAGCATATGGAGGCGCTGGCACAGGGCCTTGGCGTCGAGCCCGACATCGCTTTTGAGAGCAATCTGATCCCTCTGCTCAAGGCGGTGGTGCGGCAAGGTTTTGCGGTGACCACTTTCTTGCGGATGGTGCTGGAAGAGGAGCCGGATCTGAGTGGTGTGCCCTTCGACCCGCCTATCTACCTCGATCTCTGCGTGGCATGGCGGCGTGGCGATCCGCTCTCCATGGCCAACCGTGCCTTGCGCGATTTTCTACTCAAGGATCGCCCGGCCTGATGGTGGCGGGCCAATGCTGAAAGTTTGTTACTATTAAGGGTGGGTTCGCTTGAGGGCTACACCATGAAACTGCAGCAATTGCGCTATATCGTCGAGGTAGCCAACCACAGGCTGAATCTGTCGGCCACCGCCGAGAGCCTCTTCACCTCCCAACCCGGGATCAGCAAACAGGTGCGGATGCTGGAGGATGAGCTGGGGATCCAGATCTTCGAGCGTAGCGGCAAACATCTGACCCAGATCACCCCCATCGGTCGGGATGTGATCAAAGTGGCTGCCGAGGTGCTGGACAAGGTCGCTACCATCAAGGTGATGGCCAAGCAGCATGTGCATCCAGAGCAGGGAACCCTCACCATTGCGGCCACTCATCTGCAGGCTCGTTATATTCTGCCTGCCATTCTCAAGGGCTTCATGACCCGCTTTCCCAAAGTTGCCGTAACTGTGATGCAGGGGAGTGCGGCGCAGTGCCGTGCAGCCGTGTTTGATGGCGTTGCCAATCTGTTACTTGTTGATGATCCGCAAGAGGGGAGCGATCTGCTGATGCTTCCCTGTTTTCAGTGGCAACGGGGCTTGGTGCTGCTAAAGGCTCATCCGTTGGCCAAAGCGACATCGCTGACCCCGGCCGAGCTGGTCGAGTTTGCGCTGGTGACCGATGGAAGGGCGCTCTCTGTCGCTCATGGCACCGATTGCGCCCATGCCGAGAGCCGGATCGCCTGTAGCGCGAGTGACAGCGATGTGCTCAAGACCTATGTCAGACAAGGGATGGGCATTGGGGTGATGGCAACCTTTGCCTGGGAGCCCCAGCGCGATGGCGATCTGGTGCTCAAAGCTGTGCCCTGGCTACCTGGTGGTGTGGCCGCTATCGGTCTGCGCAGAGGGGCCTTTTTGTGCGGCTATCTGTACGAACTGATTGAACGTCTCGCGCCGCAATTGAGCCGAGTGCAGGTCGATCAATGCTGCGCAGCCCGCACTGGTGAAGAGCTTGATGCGCTGCTGGCCAATCTGACTGTGCCCCAACGATAGCTTGGGTCGATGTGTGACAGCCACAAGAAAAACGCCTCCAAATGGGAGGCGTTTGACTATCTCTAATTCGTCAATGCATGCTCACTTCTTTAGCATGTGATCCAGCTTGTTGGCCTTGGTCGACAGATAGAACTCGTTGTGGGGATTGCGCCCTTCCTGCAGTGGCACCCGTTCGGCGACCGGAATGCCGAAGGACTCCATCGCCTTCATCTTGCGCGGGTTGTTGGTCATCAAGCGTAGGGATTTCACCTCGAGCTGCTTGAGCATATCGGCGCAGATGGTGTAATCGCGCATATCGGCAGCAAACCCGAGGGCTACGTTGGCCTCGACCGTGTCGGCCCCCTGATCCTGCAGGTGATAAGCGCGGATCTTGTTGAGCAAGCCGATACCACGGCCCTCTTGACGCACATATAACAAGACACCACGGCCTGCCTTGGCAATATTTTCCATGGCGGCTTGCAACTGGAATCCGCAGTCGCAACGCAGACTGAACAGGGCGTCACCGGTCAGACATTCAGAGTGGATACGACCCAACACAGGGTCATCGCCGGTAACGTCGCCCATCACCAGTGCGGCGTGATCCTTGCCTGTGCCGGTTTCCTGAAAACCTACCAGCGTGAAGGTGCCCCAAGGGGTTGGCAATTTGGATTTGGCCACGAGGGTAACGCTGCTCATAGGTTGCTCCTTACTACTCACTGCTCAAAAAAGGGGGGCCAGTTTAACGTGCCTTGTCGGGAACAACCATAAGAACAAGTCCCTGCATTGCTTACTGAAATTTCCAAACGTGATACTGGACTGCCACGAAGTGGCGCTTTTCAGTCTTTGTGCCGATTGATGACTGCCAGGCACATCACATTCGGGTATAATCGGCGCCCATTAACCCACCCCTTCGGGATGGGAGCAACACAGTGCAGGAGAGAAATTATGCCTCAGATGGCCCCCGTAATGACAATTGATGGCCCCAGTGGTGCAGGTAAAGGCACCTTGTGTCAGCTGCTTGCTGAAAAGCTGGGTTGGCACTTGCTGGATTCCGGCGCCATCTATCGGGTGTTATCCCTGGCCGCTCTGCATCACGACGTGGCGTTGGATAGTGAAGCCTCACTGGTGCCGCTGGCCGCCAATCTGGATGTCCAATTTCAGGTGGAAGGCGATGCCGTGAAGGTGATCCTGGAAGGGGAGGATGTGTCACGAACCATTCGTACCGAAGAGGTGGGTAATGCCGCCAGTAAAATCGCTGCTTTTCCCCGGGTGCGTGAAGCGTTATTACGTCGTCAACGGGCATTTCGTCAAGCTCCGGGTCTGATTGCCGACGGTCGAGACATGGGCACCGTGGTTTTTCCAGAAGCTGAAGTGAAGATTTTCCTCGATGCCAGCGCTGAAGAACGGGCCCAGCGCCGCTATAAGCAGTTGCAAGATAAGGGCTTTGATGTTAACTTTGAGCGTCTTTTAACCGAGATTCGGGAACGTGACGACCGCGATAGAAATCGCGCCGTAGCGCCCCTTAAAGCGGCAGAAGATGCTCTGGTGGTGGATTCTACCGCCATGAGCATAGAGGAAGTGCTGGCAACAGTACTTGCCTATGCAGAGCAACAACTTGGTGATGCCAGCGCAAGCTGACATCCGGTCGTCTGCACCATGGATGGCGCAGATTATTTAAAACAGCCCCGCTTGTGCCGGATTGCAAGTGGATGTTTCATTTGTGACATAAACAATGATCGAATCTTTTGCTCAACTCTTTGAAGAGTCCCTGAACTCCGTTGAAACCCGTCAAGGTTCCATCGTCAAGGGTACTGTCGTTGCTATCGAAAATGGTTTTGTACTGGTTGACGCCGGTCTGAAATCCGAGTCTGCCATCCCGGCTGAAGAATTCAAGAACGCCCTGGGCGAGCTGGAAATCAGCGTGGGTGACACTGTTGACGTAGCTCTGGACTCTATCGAAGATGGTTTCGGCGAAACCAAGCTGTCCCGTGAAAAAGCCAAGCGCCACGAAGCCTGGCTGCAGCTTGAGAAGGCTTACGAAGAGCAAGCTACCGTTATCGGTATCATCAACGGCAAGGTTAAGGGTGGTTTCACCGTTGAACTGAATGGCATCCGTGCCTTCCTGCCGGGTTCTCTGGTTGACGTGCGTCCGATCCGTGACACCGCTCACCTGGAAAACAAAGAACTCGAGTTCAAAGTCATCAAGCTGGACCAGAAGCGCAACAACGTTGTTGTTTCCCGTCGTGCTGTGATCGAGACCGAGAACACCTCCGAGCGCGAAAGCCTGCTGGCTAACCTGCAAGAAGGTCAAGAAGTTAAGGGTATCGTTAAGAACCTGACCGACTACGGTGCATTCGTAGATCTGGGCGGTGTTGACGGCCTGCTGCACATCACTGACATGGCGTGGAAGCGCGTTAAGCATCCTTCCGAAATCGTCAACGTTGGCGACGAGATTGCTGTCAAGGTTCTGAAGTTTGACCGCGAGCGTACCCGTGTATCCCTGGGTCTGAAGCAGCTGGGCGAAGATCCCTGGGTTGCTATCGCCAAGCGTTACCCGGAGACCACCCGTCTGTCTGGCCGCGTGACCAACCTGACCGACTACGGCTGCTTCGTTGAAATCGAAGAAGGCGTTGAAGGCTTGGTACACGTATCCGAGATGGATTGGACCAACAAGAACATCCACCCGTCCAAAGTTGTTAACGTTGGCGACGTGGTTGACGTGATGGTTCTGGACATCGACGAAGAGCGTCGTCGTATCTCCTTGGGTCTGAAGCAGTGCAAATCTAACCCATGGCAGCTGTTTGCCGAAACTCACGCTAAAGGCGACCGTGTTTCTGGCAAGATCAAGTCCATCACTGACTTCGGTATCTTCATCGGTCTGGATGGCGGCATCGACGGCTTGGTTCACCTGTCTGACATCTCCTGGAACAACCAGGGCGAAGAAGCCGTGCGTGAATTCAAGAAAGGCGACGAGATCGAAGCCGTTGTTCTGCAAGTGGATCCGGAGCGTGAGCGCATCTCCCTGGGTGTCAAGCAGATCGAAGAAGACCCATTCAACAAGTACCTGGCTGATAACAAGAAAGGTGCTATCGTGAAGGGTAAGGTTACCGAGGTTGATGCCAAAGGTGCCGTTATCGAACTGGCTGACGGCGTAGAAGGCTACCTGCGTGCCTCCGACGCTGCTCGTGACCGTGTAGAAGACGCCACTCTGGTGTTGTCTGTTGGTGACGAAGTTGAAGCTCGTTTCATGGGCGTTGATCGTAAGAACCGCACTGTAAGCCTGTCTGTCCGTGCTAAGGACGAGGCTGATGAGCGTGTTGCTATCGATAGCCTGAACCAACAAGAAGAAGTTGTGTTCAGCAATGCTATGATGGAAGCATTCAAAGCCGCCAAGGGTGAGTAATCCTTGATGCATAAAAAGGGCGGCATTGCGCCGCCCTTTTTTATCTTGGCATAAATGAATATTGCATGTGATCGGGGAAGGAGATTTAACGTTATGACCAAATCAGATCTCATCGAACAACTGGCATCCAGCCGCATGCATATGCCGGCCAAGGATGTCGAAGCCGCCATCAAGGAAATCCTTGAACAGATGGCGTCGACCTTGCAAAACGGCGACCGGATTGAAATCCGCGGATTTGGCAGTTTTTCACTGCATTATCGTGCGCCCCGAGTGGGACGTAACCCCAAGACTGGGGACAAGGTTGAACTGACCGGAAAATATGTTCCGCACTTCAAGCCTGGTAAAGAGTTGCGCGAGCGCGTCAACATCATCGAATAATGTAGAAATGGGCATACCTGAGGTATGCCTTTTTTGTTTTTGGCATGGATTCCTGTGCCAATCGTCTTGTTTCTGAAACTCTTTTCCCATTCACGCTAGAGTCTGCCTGCGATTTTAAGGATAATCAGCCTCTCATTAGATACTGACAGGGAGCTCTTATGAAGCGTATCTTGGCACTCATTCCGTTGGTGTTGGCATTCATTCTGACGCTGGCGCTGGGTTCACAAAATGGCCAGCTGGTTCAGTTCAATTACCTGATCGCTCAGGGTGAGTTCTCACTTGCCATGTTGTTGGGCTTCTTTTTCGCTGGCGGTTTTTTGCTGGGCTGGCTGGTATTTGGCCTGCTGTTCCTGCGCCTGAAGATGCAAAACCGCACCCTCAACCGCACCATGCGTCGTCAATCCCGCGAGTTGGAGCTGGCCCGTTCACCGGGTAAGGAATAATGTTCCTCCATGCTTGAACTGCTTTTCCTGCTGTTGCCGATTGCCGCCGGCTATGGCTGGTACATGGGCCGCAGGAGTGTTCGCCAGGACACCCAGAAACAGAGTAACCAGTTTTCCCGCCAGTATGTGGCGGGCCTCAACTATTTGCTGTCCGATGAATCCGACAAGGCGGTGGATCTCTTTATCCAGCTGCTTGAGGTGGACAGTGAAACCATCGAAACACACCTCTCCCTCGGCAACCTGTTTCGCCAGCGTGGGGAGGTCGATCGTGCCATCAAGATCCACCAGAACCTGGTAACCCGCCAACTGACCCGGGAGCAGCGTCAACTTGCCCTGCAGGAGCTGGCTCGCGACTTTCTGGCAGCCGGTTTGCTAGACCGTGCTGAAGCGCTCTGGAATGAGCTGTGTGACGACAGCGACTATGAAGAGACGGCGCTGGCACAGCTGTTGATCATCCATCAGCAGTTGCGGGATTGGGACAAGGCCATCGATGTGGCGGTGCGTCTGCAAAAATTCCAGGGCAAGAAGCTGGCCGACCCCATCTCCCATTTCTATTGCGAGCAAGCCGAAATCGCGCTGCGTGAGGGCAATAAAGGGGAGGGGCTGGCCAAGCTCAAACGGGCGCTCAGTATCAATCCGACATGTGCCCGGGCCAGTTTGCGCCTCGCTGAGCTCGCCATGGCAGAGGGGGAGTATGAGCAGGCCAGCAAGGAGCTGCTGCGGGTGTTCGAGCAGGATATCGACTTTGCCTCCGAGGCAATGCCCAAATTGCTCGAGTGCTATCAGCAGTTGGGCCGCACGCCTGCGTTGATCCCGCTGCTTGAAAAGGCGGTGGAAGATCATGCCGGTGTCAGTGTGACCCTGGCCCTTGCCAAGCTGGTTGAAGAGCGTGACGGCCTGAGCCAGGCCCGTTCGTTGGTGCTGCGTCAGCTGCGTCGTCATCCATCGATGAAAGGTTTTTACCAGTTGGTGGGTTTTCAGCTGGCCAGTGCGGAGGAGGGGCCTGCCAAGGAGAGTCTCGAACTGCTGCAACAGCTGGTTGGCGCGCAGATCAAAATCAAGTCAACCCACAAGTGTCGGCAGTGCGGCTTTGCCACTCACTCGCTGTTCTGGCAGTGCCCGTCTTGTCGTCAGTGGGGTTCCATCAAGCCGATCCGTGGTCTGGACGGTGAATAACAAGCAATAGGATGTGAGATGCAAGATCCCAAAGTACTGGTAGCGCTGGATTATCAGCACGAGGCAGATGCCTTAGCGTTCGTTGAACGTATCTCTCCGGCCCAGTGCCGTCTCAAGGTAGGCAAGGAGATGTTTACCCTGTTTGGCCCACAGTTCGTACGTCAGCTGGTGGCCAAGGGATTCGATGTCTTTCTGGATCTGAAGTTTCACGATATTCCCAATACCGTTGCCAAAGCCGTGGCAGCCAGTGCCGAGCTTGGTGTCTGGATGGTCAACGTGCATGCCAGTGGTGGTGAGCGGATGATGCGTGCCGCCAAAGAGGCGCTGCTGCTTTATGGCGACAAGGCGCCCCTGCTTATCGGTGTAACCGTGCTGACCAGCATGGAGCAGTCCGACATGATCCCCCTTGGTCTGGATGTGAGCCCGGCCGAGCAGGTGATCCGGCTTGCTACCTTGACCAAAGCAGCAGGTCTGGATGGGGTGGTCTGCTCTGCCAACGAGGCCCATGAGCTGAAAGCCTTGCTGGGCGCAGATTTCAAGCTGGTAACCCCAGGCATTCGCCCGACCGGTTCGGCTGCGGGTGATCAGCGCCGGGTGATGACACCCAAAGCGGCGGTCGAGGCGGGTGCCGATTATCTGGTTATCGGTCGCCCCATTACTCAGGCTACCGATCCGGCCGCCATGCTGGCCAGTATCAATGCCGAGCTGGCTGGTGCGTAACAGGCTCACTCAGTGATACACGGTGCAGGCCAAGCAACAGGCCTGCACCTGCCCCGATAAGATGAGATCCGATGTGTACCCTGGCATTGATCAGGGTGGCGATCGGGCTATCTCCTGCGTTGTAGAAGTCCATCACCAGCTTGAGCCCCATCCCCGCTAGCAGCAGCCAGCCCGACGTGCGGCGTCCGTGGCGGATATCCTGCATCGCCCCCCAGACAAACAAGCCATGCAGCGAGCCGGATAGCCCCATGTACCACTGGGTCTGCGGGCACCACCACCAGATCCCCAAGCCCACTGCCAGCCAGAGCAGCAACATCAGCAGCGGCAGGCGAGCCTGACCCAGGTAGTCGCGAAACAGGCTATAGAGGATGGCGAGGCCGCCCAGATTGAGCAGCAGGTGCCACAGATTGGTATGGGCCAGATTGCCTGTTATGATCCGCCACCCTTCGCCTTCGGCGATCAAGGGCCGATCGAAGGAGAGCTGAAGATTGGGAACGGTAAAGAAGAGTAGCAAGCTGGTGAGAGAGAGCGTGATAACCCAGAGCAATCCAGATTTGTCTGACAACATGAAACAGCCCAACGACAAGAACAGTCGATACTGTACACGTTGCACCCGAGCCCTCAAAGCCTGCCTGTGCGATTATATTGTGGCGGTTGACAATCACACGCCTCTCTACATCTTGCAGCACCCCAACGAGGTGGCACATCCCAAGGGCACTGCGGCGCTGCTGGCGGCCTCTTTGCTGCAGTGCGAGATCCATGTGGGGGAGGACTTTTCCCGCGATGAGTGGCTCAACGCACTGCTCACAGACACTTCCCGTCGCTGCTATCTACTCTGGCCGGATGAGGATGCCATTTCGCTGACCGATCTTCGCCAACAGCGGGAGAGTGAACCCTCCGACGCGGCGTCCGTCGCCTTTATTTTGCTCGATGGCACCTGGCGCAAAGCCTATCGCATGTTGCAGAGCAACCCGGCACTGGCCCGCTTGCCCCGCATCGGCATTGGCGCCATTGCCGGTCAATATGCCATTCGCAAGAAACCCTTTCCCGATGCCCTCTCTACCATAGAGGCGGGCTATCACCTCTTGTCCCGGTGGGAGGGGAGGCCGGAGCGCTATGCGCCCTTACTGACCCTGTTCAACCGGTTGAATACCCAGTGGCAGGACTTTGCCGAAGGCCGCCGCTCGTGACATTTCAAGGAGTTATCAAGATGAAAAAAGCAGTCGTGGTTTTCAGTGGCGGTCAGGACAGCACCACCTGTCTGGTGCAGGCATTGGCGCAGTATGACGAAGTGCACGCCATCACCTTTGACTATGGCCAGCGTCATAGGGAAGAGATCGACACCGCGCGCCGTCTGGGCAGTGCGCTGGGGATCGCCGCCCACAAGGTGATGGATGTGACGCTGCTCAATGAGCTGGCGGTCTCTGCCCTGACCCGTGACGACATTCCGGTCAGCTGCGAGCTGCAGGATAATGGCCTGCCCAATACCTTCGTGCCGGGTCGCAATATTCTGTTCCTGACCCTGGCCTCCATCTATGCCTATCAGGTCGGCGCCGAAGCGGTGATCACCGGGGTGTGCGAGACCGATTTCTCCGGCTATCCCGATTGCCGTGACGAGTTCGTCAAGGCCCTTAACCAAGCGGTCTCGCTGGGGCTGGGTCGCGGCATCCGTTTTGAAACCCCCTTGATGTGGCTCGACAAGGCCGAGACCTGGGCGCTGGCGGATCACTATGGTCACCTCGACACGGTGCGCCAACAGACCCTGACCTGCTACAACGGCATTGCCGGTGACGGTTGCGGCACTTGTCCGGCTTGCGAGCTGCGCAGTCGCGGTCTGAACAACTATCTGGCTGACAAGGCGGGCATCATGACCAGGCTGTTTGAAAAAACCGGGCTGGGTGAGAAAAGCGCAGAGTGAGCCTGCGTCTTGCCGTGGCTTGGGGTATAATCCGCGACTTTTGCAACAAGCCGTGATCGAGATGCACTACCCAATCAACGAGATTTTCCAGACCATCCAGGGGGAGGGCATCTTTACCGGCCTGCCCGCCATCTTTGTTCGCCTGCAGGGTTGCCCGGTGGGCTGCCCCTGGTGCGATACCCGTCATACCTGGGTTGTTGATCCGGCTCGTGAAGTGGGTCAAGAGGCGGTGCTGGATCGCTCCAACGAATCCGATTGCTGGAGCCAACTCAGCACCGCGCAGATCATAGCCAGCTTTAGCGATCTGGGTTATCAGGCGCGCCATGTGGTGATCACCGGTGGCGAGCCCTGTCTCTACGATCTGCACGAACTCTCGTCAGCACTGCTGGCGGCGGGTTATCAGGTGCAGATTGAAACCAGTGGTACCAGCGAGATCAAGACCCATGAGCAGACCTGGGTCACTGTCTCCCCCAAGATTGGCATGAAAGGGGGACTGCCTGTGCTGGTCTCGGCGCTGGCGCGGGCCAACGAGATCAAGCATCCGGTGGCAACCGAGCACCATATTGAAGAGCTGGATGCGCTGCTGGCGACCGCGGCCCTGCGTCCGGATGTGGTCATTGCCTTGCAGCCGATTAGTCAGAAACCACGGGCCACCCAATTGGCGATGGAAACCTGTATCGCCCGTAATTGGCGACTTTCAATCCAGACTCATAAATATCTGGATATCGATTAATATGGATTGGCTATCCGACGAACAGGTGCTACTGACCCTGACCAACAAGATGCCTTACGGAAAATATCAGGGGCGGCGTATCATCGATATTCCCGAGCCCTATCTGGTGTGGATGGCACGCAGCGGTTTTCCGGCGGGTAAATTGGGCCAGACCCTGGCGTTGGCTTACGAGATCAAACTCAATGGACTCGAGTCCATGATTATTCCCATTATTAACAGGATGTCGGTATGAGAATATATACGAGGCAGGGTGACAAGGGCATGACTCGGCTGGCCGATGGCATCCAGCTGGCCAAGGACCATTTGCGGGTCGAAACCTACGGTTATATCGATGAACTCAACTCCCATATCGGCCTGCTGATTTGTGACGTGCCGTCGCAAGAGGCCGGTTTATTGGCTGACTTGCAGTTGCTGCAACAGGAGTTGTTTGATCTGGGGGGCGAGCTGGCATTCTCCAGTGCTGCCCAGAATCCATCTATTTGGCAAGTCAATGCAGCCTGGACGACTCGTCTTGAGCAGCAGATCGATCGTTATAGCGAGCCATTGCTACCGCTGCGTCAATTTATATTACCCGGTGGTTCCCGTGCCGCGGCGCAGGCACATGTGGTGCGTACCCTGGTACGGCATTGCGAGCGCTTGCTGCTGACATTGAGTCATGCAGAGTGCGTTAATCCCGAGGTCTTGCCCTATCTGAACCGGATGAGTGACTGGTTCTTTACCGTTGCCCGCTATCTCATCTGTGTGGCGGGGGAGCGTGAAGTCGTGTGGGTCAAGGCCGCAGATCGCCCGCAATCGGCTATCTGATATTTCACGTTTAACCGCCAATAAAAAACCTCGCCGAGGCGAGGTTTTTTATTGGCAAAGCAAGTGGGGTCAGATAGCAAAATCTTCCAGTGATTTACCTGCTGCCACGGCGCTGGCAATTGCCGAAGGCATACGACCCTGGCCGGTCCAGGTTTTTTCTACGCCATTATCCTGATAGCGATATTTGGCTGGACGTGGCGCGCGCTTGGCTTTCTCTGATTTACCGGGAGCGGTAGCGACAACGTTAACCAATTCTGCTGGATCAATACCAGCCGCTTTCAGCATTTCGCTGTATTCGTTAATCTTACGCTGATGCTCTTCGCGTGCCTGACGCCCAGCGGATTCATCCTGCTGACGTTCTGCGACGATAGCAGAAAGTTTTTCCAGTCCTTCTTCCAGTTGCTCCAGAGAAAGTTCGCGGCAGGTTGCACGCAGACTGCGGATATTAAGCAGTACCTTAAAAAATTCATTCATACAATTTACCACGCCGAGTCAGAGGGGAATATAGATTTCCTCCTGATTCTTGCGTGGCAATTTAAATAAGTCAAGAAGTGCAAAATATTATATCGAGGAGGAGTCACTTGCCGTGGATATACCATACGCAGAAATTTATGTATGAGGCTTGGATACCTATGAAACCATAATAGATGAAAATAGCGCCAAAACTGGGATTGTTGCATCATTTGACTACCAATTATCGGTGTTGATGTTTTTATCATGAACATTTAATCAAAAAACTTGCTATAAGCTGCCATGTCGATAGAATGACCGGCGAATACCTTTAAGTAGAGGCGCGCTGCCTATGAGTATTTGTGCGGAGGGTGATGCCTGGGATGCACAAGGAAAGGAGTCAGCGCCGAAGTGGCCAGGCCATCATACCGGGCTGCTGGTTCTGCACCTAACAGATGCAGGACTGCCATAGTCATCCACTATGGAGCGCTACCTGAAGGGGCTGAGGAGTATAACCTCCCCATAGGTTTTGTTTCTTTAGATCCTCTCGGTAGATCTCCACCTGTCTTTTTAGGTGCAAAGAGATCATGGACATTAGTCATTTTGCCGACTCCGGTTGGTCAGTACTTCCCCCTTTGTTAGCTGTCGCTCTGGCGATCACAACCCGTCGTGTATTGCTGTCCCTTGGCGTCGGTATCGTGACCGGCAGCCTGCTGCTCAATCAGTTTTCCCCTCTCGACTCCCTGCATTACATGTTGAATACCGTGCTCAAGATCTTCTGGGTCGACGGTGCGCTCAATCGTGACAACGTCAACATGCTCCTGTTCATGCTGCTGCTGGGCGGGCTCATCAGTCTGATGAGCGTGTCGGGCGCCACCCGTGCTTTTGCCGAGTGGGCCGAGCGCCGCGCCAAGACCCGCAAGGGGGCCAAAGCGCTCACCGGCATGATGGTGTTTGCCTTCTTTATCGACGACTTCTTCCACAGTCTGTCGGTGGGTGCCATCTGCCGTCCGGTGACTGACCGCTTCCAGATCTCCCGTGCCAAGCTGGCCTATCTGCTGGATTCGACCGCCGCGCCTGTCTGTGTGTTGATGCCCATCTCCTCTTGGGGTGCTTATATCATCGCCCTGGTTGGCGGCATCCTGGCGGCGCATGGCCTGACGGATCAGAGCCCCATCGCGGCGTTTGTCGAGATGATCCCGATGAACCTTTACGCCGTCTTCACCCTGATCATGGTGCTGGTGGTGATTGCGTTTCAGCTTGATATCGGCCCGATGCGTCAGCACGAAGCCTGGGCACTGGAAGGCAAGCTGTGGGATGAGTCCAAGGGGCGCCCCATTGGTCTGGACATGGAGAGCCCGGAGGAGAGCAACGGCGGCATGATCGACATGGTGTTGCCGATCCTGACCCTGACCCTGGCGACCGTCTACTTCATGATTGACTCCGGTGCTGCTGTATTGAGCGAGAAGGGGCTGCCGTTCAGCGTGCTCGGCTCGTTCGAAAACACCAACGTCGGCTCTTCGCTGGTGTATGGCGCACTGTGCAGTCTGGTGGTCTCCATCGGTTTGGCGATGCGTCTCAAGCTGGGTGCCAAGAACTGGATGAAGGCTGCGCCGCAAGGTGTCATGGCCATGCTGCCGGCGATCAATATCTTGCTGTTCGCCTGGACCATCGGTGCCGTGGTGCGTGATGTGGAGACCGGCAAATACCTGGCTTCGCTCGCCAATGGTAATCTGCCGGTCGAAGTGCTGCCCGCGGTGGTCTTTGTCCTCTCTTGTGCCATGGCGTTTGCCACCGGTACCAGCTGGGGCACCTTCGGCATCATGCTGCCGCTGGCCGGTGACATGGCCGCTGCCAGCGACATCAGCCTGATGCTGCCGATGCTAGCCGCCGTGCTGGCTGGCTCTGTGTTCGGCGATCACAGCTCGCCCATCTCCAGCACCAGTATCCTGTCGGCCACCGGTGCCGGTTGCCATCATATCGACCACGTGATGACCCAGCTGCCTTATGCGCTGGCTATTGCGTTCGGTGCTGCCATCGGCTATCTGGCCATGGGCATGATGCACTCGGTGTTGGCCGGTTTTAGCGTGAGCGCACTCTGGTTTGTGGTGTTTACCACTTATCATCTGCGGAAAGCGAAAACCCATGCCGTCTTGGCAACCGCATAACGCACATAAAATACACTTTACGCGCAGGGGCCTACGGGCCCCTTGGTTTTGTCAGGGGCTTTGGTTAGCATGCGCCCCATAAATTCAGTTTCGGAACAGTATCATGGCTTCACTGCACTACAAATTTGCCACCATGAATTCAGGCAAATCCACCCAGCTTATTCAGGCGCACTTCAACTATCTGGAGCGGGGCATGCACCCGCTGGCGATGACACCGGCCATTGATGACCGTTTTGGCGTCGGGGTGATCAGTGCCCGGGTTGGTCTTGAGCTGAAAGTGGATGTATTTAGCGATAGCTGCGATCTGTTTGAAATGGTGAAGGTGCGTCATGCAGAGAAAGCCATCGATGTCTTTATCGTCGATGAGGCCCAGTTCCTGACCCGTGAGCAGGTTTACCAGCTGGCGCGCATCGTCGATGAGCAGGATATTCCGGTGATGGCCTATGGCCTCAAGACCGATTTTCGGG
Organism: Aeromonas sobria; assembly: GCF_000820145.1. Lineage (GTDB taxonomy): Bacteria > Pseudomonadota > Gammaproteobacteria > Enterobacterales > Aeromonadaceae > Aeromonas > Aeromonas sobria. The sequence continues at coordinate 443,785 of NZ_CDBW01000006.1, forward strand.
GCGAGCTGTTCCCGGGCTCCTACCATCTGCTCTGCCTGGCCGACAAGTTCGAAGAGTTGAAAAGCATCTGCTGGTGCGGCAACAAGGCCCACATGAACTCGCGGGTGAGCGAAGCGGGTCAGGTGATGCGTGATGGTGAACAGGTGGAGATTGGCGGCAACGATCGCTATGTGTCGCTGTGCCGCAAACACTATCTGGAAGGGCGAGCCTACAAGTAGTTAAAAAGTGAGAGAGCCACAGTTAATCAGCAATCTGTGCTATTGAGGCTTGCTGGTGATGGGGTGAAGCAACGTGCCCCTGATGCAGACTTGAAGGGGATGGTGGTGTTCAGATCACCGAGCCTTAATGGGTTCCATTCAAGCTCCATCAATTTAGGGAATTAGCAAAAAGGGGAGCCAGGCTCCCCTTTTTGCATATGGATGATCAGATGACGGCTGGCTAGAACCAAAAACCGATGATAAAGGAGCCTGCCAGGGTCAGCATCACGTTGGCCACCGCATAGGTGCCCGCGTAGCCAAGGGCTGGAATCGAGCTGTTGGCCGCCTCATTGACCACATCCATCGCCGGAGCACAGGTACGGGCGCCGGTGATGGCCCCGAGCAGCAGAGCCGGGTTCATCTTCAATACCCAGACTCCAAACAGGTAGCCAACCAGTACCGGCAAGGTGGTCACCAGCATGCCAGAGAACAGCACCACCATGCCCACCTCACTGAGGTGATCCAGGATGCCGCCACCGGCTTTGAGGCCGGTACTCACCATAAACACCGCAAGACCGAGATCTTTGGCCAAGCGTAGCGCGCCTGGCGGTACATAGCCGACCGTCGGGTGGTTGGCACGCAGATAGCCCATCAGGATTCCCGCCAGCAGCAAGCCGACGGCGTTACCCAGGCCAAACTCAAGCTGGCCAAACACCAGTGAGACGGAGCCGATCAGCAGGCCCAGGACAAAGAAGGTGGTGAAGGCCACCAGATCGGTGGTTTGGCTGTGGATGCTGATAAAGCCGATCTTGTTGGCCAGCAGTTTGACCCGCTGTTTCTCGCCGCTGATCTGCAACACGTCGCCTTTTTGCAGCATGATGTTGCGATCGAACGGCATCTCGATCTGGGAGCGCACCACCCGGTTGAGGAAGCACCCTTTCTCGGTGAGGTTGAGCTCCACCAGATGACGACCCACCACCGAGTCGTTCTTTACCACGATCTCTTCGGTGACGATCTGCAGGTCAAGCAGGTTGCGATCAAACACCTCTTTACCGTTGCGGTAGTTGACGTCCAGCTTCTCGTGGCTTTCGGGATACCCCACCAGTGCAATCTCGTCCCCTTCCTGAATAACGGCATCCCCATCGGGACTGGCCAGAATGCCGTTACGGCGGATCCGTTCGACATAGCAGCCGGTGTGCGGGTAGATGCTGGTTTCGCGCAAGGTTCGGCCACCGATCCAGGCTGCCAGCTCGGGACCGACCCGATAGGCGCGGATGATAGGCAGATAGGTCTTGCGGTTGTCACTATCAGAGAGCCCTCGCTCACGGGCAATTTTCTGGGCTTCGGTGTTGAGATCAAGCCGTGCCAGGGAGGGGAGGTAGCGCACCACCAGCATCAAGCCCACCAGTCCCACCAGATAGGTCAGTGCATAACCGATACCCATATTATCGAGTACTGCCTGCATATCGGTCTGATGGGGCAGATTGAGCAGGCCGCTGCGCAGCGCATCCTGGGCACCCACCAGCGCCGGGGTGGAGGTGAGGGAACCCGCCAGGATCCCCGCTGCCATGCCCGGCCCCAGGTTGAAGAACTTGGCCAGCCCCACCGTCAGTAGCAGGGCGGTCAGCAAGATCACCAGAGTCAGGGTGATGTAGTGGATGCCATCGCGCAGGAAAACACTGAAAAAATGCGGTCCAGCCTCTATCCCCACGCAGAAGATAAACAGCATAAAACCGACGTTTTCGGTGGTGGCGGTAAACTCGAAGCCCATCTGGCCAAACAGCAAGGCCGTAAACAGCACGCCAATGGTGTTACCAATCTGGAAGTTGCCAAGCCGTACTTTGCCAAGCAGCAGGCCAAAGGCCAATACCACGAATAGCAGCAGGGAGTCACTTTGATGTAGCAGTGTCACGAAATCTATGGTCATGCCCGGGGAAACCGAGAGAAAAGTGGGGTCGATATTGTGCCGGAACTATCGCCAATAAAGAAGCGCAAGCCACCGATTAATCGGGAGTTATCAGACACTATTTCACCGGCAAGAAGTTTGACAGTAAAGCGGATGGTTGAAAGTTAGTGTTTATTGCTGAGAGTCGGGCTGTCAATTAGTGAAATCTGCTGATGACCCGCGATCATCACGGGGGGAGGGGGGCCACTTTAGATTGTGCTGCTTTAACGTACCTCCCAGCTCTGTTTCAGCAGATTCAACCAGGTGCACAGGCTGCTGGTGATGGACGAAAGTGGTGCCGTTGTTACCCGATCGCTGATGCACCAAGGTCTGGCGAAAAGAGATCGGAGTAAAGGGTCAAAAGAGCCCTGTAGCAGAGGGCCATGAGTGCGTTGGCAAAACAGCATAAAATCAGGTTGATGGGTGAAAAGTACCCCAGCAGGGTGGGATTACTGGCAATCCCGCGTCCTGACAGGGATTGCTGCAGTTACCCACAGAATCTGTGGATAACCCTGTTAATGAATCTTGCGCATTGACCGGAAAGCCGCGCCAGTACTGGGATGCAAGTACTGTTCAAAAAATACCGCATTAAAAAAGTTGGTATAAAAATCATATAGTTAGATGCGACGGCAGAAAACACTGTCGCGCATGGATAGGTAACAAAAGAGGAAGCCTGCAGCAAGAGGGGACTTGTGCATTAAAATCGGAAGGAGAGGCTACTAAAGTGGATAACTTGCACCGAGATGGTGAGGAATTGGCTCCCCCGACTGGACTTGAACCAGTGACATACGGATTAACAGTCCGCCGTTCTACCGACTGAACTACGGGGGAACATCAGGCAAGGAGGAGCACTATACAGAAGCAGTCTTAGGGGGTCAAGCCATTCTCGGCAGGAGACGCACGGGCAGCGCGCCTGTGTGTACCGGTGCCAAACCCTCGGTTACACTGCGCTTCTGCGGTTTTGTGTCGGGAGTGTTCATGAGCAAATTGTTCAAACTAGTCAGCCAGTTTCAACCTGCCGGCGATCAGCCAGCGGCAATCAGCCAGCTGCTCGATGGCATCGAGTCCGGCCTTGCCCAGCAGACCCTGCTCGGGGTGACGGGCTCTGGCAAGACGTTCACTATCGCCAACGTGATTGCCACCCTGAATCGCCCCACCATGATCATGGCCCCCAACAAAACCCTGGCAGCCCAGCTTTATGGGGAGATGAAGGAGTTTTTCCCCGACAACGCGGTAGAATATTTCGTCTCCTACTACGACTACTACCAGCCTGAAGCTTATGTGCCAACCACCGACACCTTTATAGAAAAGGATGCCTCGATCAACGATCACATCGAACAGATGCGGTTGTCGGCCACCAAGGCGTTGTTGGAGCGGCGGGACGTGATCATCGTCGCCTCGGTGTCGGCCATTTATGGTTTGGGGGATCCCCAGGCCTACCTCAGCATGATGTTGCACCTCAAGGTGGGGGATGTGATCAATCAGCGGGATATCCTGCGTCGTCTCGCCGAGCTGCAATACACCCGTAATGACATGGCCTTTCAGCGCGGCACCTTCCGGGTGCGAGGGGAGGTGATCGATATCTATCCCGCCGAATCAGACAAATTGGCCTTGCGGGTGGAGCTGTTTGACGAGGAGATAGAGCGGCTCTCCCAGTTTGATCCATTAACCGGTGCCATCGAGCAGACGGTGGTGCGTTACACCATCTATCCCAAGACCCACTATGCGACCCCGCGCGAAACCATTCTCGGTGCCATCGAGCATATCAAGGAGGAGTTGCGCGGGCGGCGTGAGCAGCTGTTTTCACTGAACAAGCTGGTAGAGGAGCAGCGGATCAGCCAGCGTACCCAGTTCGACATGGAGATGATGCAGGAGCTGGGTTACTGCTCCGGCATCGAGAACTACAGTCGCTATCTCTCCGGCCGTGCGCCGGGGGAGCCGCCCCCCACCCTGTTTGACTACCTGCCGGGAGATGGCCTGCTGATCATCGACGAATCCCACGTCACTGTGCCGCAGATCGGCGCCATGTTCAAAGGAGACAGATCCCGCAAGGAGACCCTGGTGGAGTATGGCTTCAGGCTCCCCTCGGCGCTGGACAACCGCCCCCTCAAGTTTGACGAGTTCGAAGCGCTGATGCCGCAGACGGTGTTTGTCTCTGCCACCCCGGGCCCCTACGAGCTGGAGAAATCTGGCGGCGATCTGGTGCAGCAGGTCGTGCGTCCCACCGGCCTGCTCGATCCCGAGATCGAGGTGCGGCCGGTGACCACTCAGGTGGACGATCTGCTCTCCGAGATCCGCAAGCGGGTGGCCGTGACTGAGCGGGTGCTGGTGACCACCCTGACCAAGCGGATGGCGGAGGATCTGACCGAATATCTGGCAGAACATGATGTCCGGGTGCGTTACCTTCACTCCGACATCGATACGGTGGAGCGGGTGGAAATTATTCGCGATCTGCGCCTTGGCAAGTTCGATGTGCTGGTGGGGATCAACCTGCTGCGGGAAGGTCTCGACATGCCGGAGGTGTCGCTGGTAGCGATTCTGGATGCGGATAAAGAGGGCTTCCTGCGCTCTACTCGCTCGCTGATCCAGACCATAGGTCGGGCGGCGCGCAACCTCAACGGTCGGGTCATTCTCTATGGGGATACCATCACCAACTCGATGCGGGTTGCCATCGAGGAGACTGATCGCCGCCGCGCCGTGCAGCATGAACATAACCTCAAGCACGGCATCACCCCTAAAGGGCTCAACAAGTCAGTGGGGGATGTGATGGACATCGGGAGCAGCCGCACTGCCGGCAAAGCGGGTCGCGGCGCTCGTAAGGCGGCTGAACCACAAGGGGAGTACCATGCCCGTTCGGTCAGCGAGATTGCCAAAGAGATCAAGCGGATGGAGGAGCAGATGTTCCAGCATGCACGGGATCTGGAGTTCGAACAGGCCGCTGCGCTGCGGGATCAGATCCAGCGGTTGCGTGGCGAGTTGATCGCATCATGAGTGCGAAACGCTGGCTGGTCTGGCAACGCCTGCGCCGTCTCTATCGGGGCTTTCGTCATCCGGCCACCCCCTGGTGGGCCAAAGGGCTGGTCATCCTTATCCTGCTTTATGGCATCAGTCCGGTGGATCTGATCCCCGATGTGGTGCCCCTGCTGGGGTGGCTTGATGACATGACCTTATTGCTGGTGTTGCTGTGGGGCTGGGAGCGTTGTCTGCCAGAACAGGTCAGAAAGGGGTTGCAGCAGGGTGAATGACCTGGTGATGCAAGGCATTTATTGAGTCTGTCTGCTCGTTGATTAAAAAGCCCGCAAACAGGTGATTGTGACCCGGATTGCATTGGCGTAGACTCCACGCCGTTCACTTTATGAGTATGGAAAAATGGATCTGATCCTGTTTGCTATCGATTTTATTCTGCACGTTGACGTGCATTTGAGAGAACTGTTCGAAAACTATGGCGTGTGGGTTTACGCCATCCTGTTTCTGATCATCTTCTGTGAGACCGGGCTGGTGGTGACGCCATTTTTGCCCGGTGATTCTCTGCTGTTTGCTGCCGGAGCGCTGACCGTGGGCAGTGTGCTTGATGTGCATACCTTGGCGGGCGTGCTGATCGTGGCTGCCGTGCTGGGTAATGTGGTCAACTACACCATCGGACACTTCTTCGGTGAGCAGCTGTTTCGCAACCCGGATTCAAAAATCTTCCGTCGCGACTATCTGGATAAGACTCACGCCTTCTATGCCAAGCATGGTGGCAAGACCATTATCATCACCCGTTTTCTGCCTATCGTGCGTACCTTTGCACCGTTCGTGGCGGGGATGGGTGCCATGACCTATCCGCGTTTCCTGACGTTCAATCTGGTCGGCGGTCTGTTGTGGGTATTGTCGTTTGTCTACGCGGGCCACTTCTTCGGTAACCTGCCAGTGGTGCGTCACAACTTTACCCTGCTGATCTTCGGCATTATCGCTATCTCGCTGTTGCCTATGGTGTTTGGCATGGTCAAAGCCAGGATGAGTGCCGCCAGGGCGGGCTGAGCGGTTGATGGATAAGGGATAAAAACGGAAGCCATGATGGCTAATGCCAGTCAGTTAATCCTGACTGGCATTTTTTTATTGGTTCTTATGCACTGTGCTGTTGTGGCCCTGGCTTCACGCGTGGGGATAAGGTCGCGTCCTTCGCGCGAAGCAGGGCGATAATGAGCTCGGCGCATGACTCAAGCCGAGCAGCATGGGTGGCGTGAAGTCAGTCGGGAGCCTGTTCGATAGAGATAAAAAATCCGAAACCAATCAACAGGTTTCGGATTTTTACAGATCATAAGGCGCGATGAATGGCGCCTTGACTGATTTGGCATCAGGCCATCGGAGGCCTTTTTGCTGCTTGTGGAGTCCGGTTTAGACCAAGGCTTTACCCTTGAGCAGCTTGCGCACCCAGTAACGGGCCGGGTGGAGGGCCTCCAGCAGATCGGCAGCCAGCGGCAGGGGATCGCCGCAGATCTCGCTGGCGAGCAGCTCGCCACAGAGCGGGGCCGAGCAGAGACCCCTTGAGCCGAGCGCCCCCAGCACATAGAGGCCGGGGTGAAGGGGCAGCGGTTGGGCATTGTGCTGATCACGCTGCAGATGGGCATAGTGATCCGCCAGACCTTGCAATCTGGCCACTGGCCCCACCACTGGCAGGTGATCCCGACTGGCACAGCGCACCCCTACGCGCGCCTCATTGCCACTGATATCCACCTCGGCGGGCCACTGCTGATCCGGCAGGCAGGCTTGCAGTCGCGCCTGATTCTGGGCTTGTTCATCGGAGCGAAACTCAAGGCTGCTCTGGTTGCGGCCATAACTGGCACCGATACAGTGCTGCTCGTTGTGCATTGGCGTGAGGTAGCCATCGTAGCAGAGCACTGTCTTGAGTTGGCGCAAGCTGGCCGAGGTCGGCACATGGCTCACCTGACCCCGTACCGGATAGAGCGGCAGCTCGGCAAAGGGGAGCAGTGCGGGCAACTGGTGACCGGCGGCGACCACCAGATTGGGGCTCTGCCAGTGGCGGCCATCCTCACTCTCCAATCGCCAGCCATCCGCCTGCTCGGTAATGGCGCTCACCCGGGTATTGTATTCAACCTGCAGCAGGCCGCTGGCTTGCGCCTCCTCGATGGCGGCGCGGGTGAGATCGGCGGGACAGAGCCAGCCCCCCAGCGGGTAGCTGACCCCTTCATGACCACTGGGCAGGCCAGCGACCGTTTCGGTCTCAGCGGCGGTCAGGGGCTGCATCAGCGCCGGGGGGAAGGGGCCCTGACTCATCTTGGTCAGCTTGGCGCGGGATTTGTCGTCATAGCCCAGTTGCACCACACCGCACAATTCAAAAGCGATGGGATGGCGCTCGGCCAGCGCCAGCAGCCGTTGGCGAGCGTAGCCAAAGGCCAGCGAATAGAAGCGCGACAGCGCATCGTGCTCGCCATTGAGCAGCGGGTAGAGCGCGCCCTGGCGGTTGCCGGAGGCGCCGGTTGCCGGTTCGCCATCTTCGCACAACAGGGTCACCTTGCGGCCCCGCTCCACCAGCGACAGGGCGGTCATGGCCGAGGCTACGCCACCGCCGATGATCACTACCTCGCCCTCCCGCCCGGCAGGACGGTCATAGCAGGGGGCAATGCTCTGCTGCGGGAGCTTGTCTGCGCGCTGGCCTGCCAGCATGGACCACTTGCTGCCGAACCCCTTGATTTTTTTCGTGGCAAAACCTGCCTCAATCAGGCCACGGCGTACAAAGCCGGCGCAGGTAAATGTGGTTAGCGTGGCGTGGGGGCGAGCAAGGCGTGCCAGGCCTTGAAAGAGTGTCTGGGTCCACATCTCGGGATTTCTGGTTGGGGTAAAGCCATCCAGATACCAGGCATCGACCAGCCCTTGCGGCCCATGAGGCACGCGCGGCAGCATCTCTTCGATATCTCCCAGCCACAGATCGAGCCGCACCCTGCCATGGGCAAAGTGCAGACGATGGCAGCCAGAGGTCGCGATCGGCCACTGGGCAATCAGCTGCTGACTCAAGGCGGCGAGTTCTGGCCAGGCACCATGCGCCTTGCGCAGGTCCTCGGTAGCAAGGGGGTATTTTTCAAAACTGATGAAGTGCAGGCGAGCGCCGTGGCCCGTATCGGGGGCTTGGGCCAGAAAGGCTTCCATGGTCGCCAGAAAATTGAGACCGGTGCCAAAGCCGGTTTCGCCGATGACGAAACAGTCGCGATCGTGCTGTGAAAAGCGCTCTGGTAGCCGGTTTTGCAATAAAAAAACGTAACGGGTCTCACTGAGACCGTGGTTATCGGCAAAGTAGACATCCCCGAACTCGCTGGAGATAGGTGTACCTGTGTCGCTCCAGTCCAATCGGGCATGCTGTAAGGTTGTTTGACTCACGTTTTCCTCGGCTCGCGTCACACAAATCGCGGGCATTCTACGTGATTACCATCCCCCCTGCACAGAATGGCCGTCGATAACCGGTTTAAAGCGACATAGTGCCTTGCTGAGTGCCTTGCTGACCTCGCCGTAGCCCAAACCGCTTTGGCCAGTGGCAGTGCGACGAGCACGCGCAATGTTTAAACCCTGTGGCGCTGGTTTGCTGTGCTCCTGTCTTGCCCCTATTAGCCGGGAGGAGGGCTGTCATACCGGCGCAACCCGCGGATGCATATCTGCTGGTTATAAGGGGTATAACCAGCGCGTGACAGCATGACTCTTTATACTGCACCCCTCAAAACAGCAATTTTTCAGGCGGTGCGTTTATGGTGATTACTCCGGGTCCACAGTTCAACGGCAAGGCATCCAAGCGGATGCATGTGATGGCCAAACCGATCGGGGCCGTGTGTAACATCGACTGCACCTACTGTTACTACCTCAGCAAGCAAGAGCTGCTGGAGTACAAAAAGGGCTGCTCCCCCGAGATGGATGAGCAGACCCTTGAAACCTATATCCGCCAATATATCGAGGGGCAGAATACCCCCGAGATCATCTTCTCCTGGCAGGGTGGCGAGCCAACCCTGCTCGGGCTCGACTATTTTCGCAAGGTGGTCGAACTGCAGCGCAAATATCAGCCGCAAGGGGTGGTGATTGCCAACGATCTGCAGACCAATGGCATTTTGCTCAATGACGAGTGGTGTGAATTTCTAGCAGCCAACAACTTCCTCATCGGTCTGAGCATCGATGGGCCCGAGCTGCTGCACAACACTTACCGGGTCAACCGTGCCGGGCGTGGTACCTTCCGCCAGGTGATGGCGGCGGTGGCGCTGCTGCACAAATACAAGGTGAAGTTTGCCACCCTGACCTGCGTCAACAACCTCACCAGCAAGAATGCGCTGGAGGTCTATCGCTTCCTGCGTGACGAGGTGAAGTCGCCCCAGATGCAGTTTATCCCCATCGTCGAACAAAAGAGTTTTCGCACCACGGCGCCTCAGACCTGGCAGCCGCAGGAGCAACTCAAGCAGGGCGACAAGCGCCTCAACCCCTGGCACAAAAACTCGGTGGTCGAACCCTGGTGTGTCTCGGCCGAAGGGTGGGGGGATTTTCTCATCACCATTTTCAACGAGTGGGCAGAGCGGGATCTGGGCCGGGTGTTTGTGCAGTATTTCGAAGCCAGTGTCGAGACCTGGATGGGGCGTAAGAACCCGCTCTGCACCCTGGGGGAGATCTGCGGCAAGGGGCTGGCGATGGAGCCTAACGGCGATGTGTTCGCCTGTGACCACTATGTCTATCCCAAGTACCAGATCGGCAATATCCACCATCAGCCGCTGAACGAACTGGCCTATTCACCGGCTCAGCAAGCATTCGGTTTTGCCAAGTCACGTACCTTGACCCGTCAGTGTCAGCAGTGTGACTACCAGTTTGCCTGCTATGGCGAGTGCCCGAAGAATCGCTTTATCCGCACCCATGAGGGAGAAACCGGTTTGAACTACCTCTGCGCCGGCTGGCACAAGTTTTTCAGCCACATCGATCAGTCGATGGCCTTCATCCTGCGCCGGGCCGGTTATCCGGTGGCGCACGGTAAATTCCGTGATGCGGTGATAAACAGTGTGCAGGGGAAATAGAGCAATGAGCATGTTGAGCAACATAGCGGGTCGGCAGCGACGTGCTGGTAGCGTTCGCACCTTGTGGCTGACCCTGGGGTTGGTCTCTTCCTGCGCCGCACTGGCGGTATCGACGAGCGGACCGGCAACCCCGGAGCCGCAGAGTGCGGCAGTCACTGCGCCGGCTGCCGCCAGTGCGCCGTCAGCGACCCAGATCCAGCAGTGGGCTTACAGCGCCCAGGATCTGTCCCAACCCGAGACAGTGCGGGCCGATGCCCTGCGCCAGCTGGCGGCTTATCCGAACCAGAACAGTCTGGTGGCGGTGGCCAGAAGCCTGCGTGACGAGAGTGCGCTGGTGCGCGAGGCGGCGGTGATTGCGGCAGATCCCTATCAGTTTACCCACCGCTGGCGGCTGCTCTCGCCGTTGCTGGCAGACAGCAGTGCCGAGGTACGTCGCGCCGCCACCCTCAATCTGGCGCGCGATTATGGCGCCATGGATGAGGGACAGCTGAGCGCCATTCGTCAGCCGCTGGCGGAAGTGAGCGGTTATCTGGCCCGGCAGCAAGATCCGGCGCTGCAGCAGTTGCACGCTGACCTGTTGCGCTGGACCCGACAGTGGGCCAAGGCACAGGCAGGCTACGAGCAGCTGCTTGCCACCCAGCCGAATAATCCCCAGCTCTGGCTCGGCCTTGCCGACAACCTGCGGGCCCAGCAGCAGGATGCGAACGCGCTGGTTCTGCTCGATAAAGGGATCAACGCGGTGCCGGAAAATGCCAGCCTGTATTACGCCAAAGCGCTGACCCAAGTCCGGCTTGGCGATAAAACCGCGGCTGCGGCGACCATGGAGCAGGCGGCAGAGCTGGCCAGCAATAACAGTTACTTCTGGTATCTCAACGGGGTGCTGCAAGAGCCGCTGGATCTCGATAAAGCCATCGGTTCGTTCGAGCTGGCCTATCGAATTTCCGGCGCGCCGGAGCAGCTCTATGCGGTGTGCGATATCTATCTGCGCCACGCTCACCCCAAAAGTGACGCTTGTATGACTGAGCTTGGCAAGATAGCGCCCCCCGAGGTGCTGGCGGAACTCAATGGCAAGCGGGTGAGCAAGGTTGGCGCTTCCCCTGTTTCTGCTGGCCAATAACGGCGGCACTCCTTTTTATTGCACAGGTCAGATGATGAAAAATAGCGCATTCAAATTCGCACTTCCGCTGCTGGCCACCACAGTGCTGGTGGCAGGCTGCACTTTCTGGGTAAGCCGGGCCAATAAACCTATTCATCCGTTGCAACAAAAAATTGAAGCGGACATGGTGCTGGTGGAGGGGGGGCGCTTCGAGATGGGCTCTGAGGAGCCCGCCGCCAAAGCGAGCGAGGGGCCGGTTCATACGGTATCGGTCAACAGCTTCTACATGGCGAAGTTCGAGATGACGCAGGCGTTGTTCGAAGCCGTAATGGGGCCCTCGATCAGCTATTTCCAGGCACCCAGTGTGCCGGTAAACAACTTGAGCTGGCAGCAGGCCAACCTGTTTGTGGCAAAGCTCAACGAGCTGACCGGTGGCCACTACCGGTTGCCGACCGAAGCGGAGTGGGAGTATGCCGCCAAGGGGGGCAAACTCAGCCAGGGTTATCGCTATAGCGGGTCCAATGATATTGATGAGGTGGCCTGGTACAGCGACAACGCCAAGAATCGCGCTTATCCGGTGGGGCAGAAAAAGCCCAATGAGCTGGGGCTCTATGACATGACCGGCAATGTGGGGGAGTTTGTGTCCGATGCCTATGAAGAGACCTTCTACCGTCACAGCCCGCAAGATAACCCGAACAATGCCCAGCAGAGCAAGATCCACCTGGCCCACAAGTCAGTGCGGGGCGGCAGTTACTCCTACGAGGCGGAACTGTCGGAAAACTACCGGCGTGATTTTGCCAGCCAGTCGGTGATGATGGCAGATATGGGATTGCGCCTGGTGCGTGATGCCCGCTAGGGCGGAGTCATTGCGCCGCTTGGGAGGTGATCAGCCCCAGCTCGTTGATCACCTCAAACAGCTGCTGGCGTAACCAGCGGTGCCCCGCTTCGGCACTTCTGCTCGGGTGCCAGATGGCCGAGAGGCTGAACACTGACTCCGCAAAGGGGAAGGGCAGCGCTCGCACATCATACATATTGCTAAAGGTATCTATGGTGGAGTGGGGCAATACCCCGATGATCTCGCTGCGCGCGATGATCGGCAGCATCTCCATGGCGGTGGGTACCCGCACCACGATATTGCGATTGGCCATTTGTGGCAGGTGTTCGGCGGTGATCATGCTGCCTCTGACCTGCCACTGGGCCAGCGCCACATGCTCCTCGGAAAAATACTCCTCTACAGCCAAGGTCGTGCCCAGTCGCGGGTGCCCGCTGGCACATACCACCTTGACTTGCTCGGCATAGAGCACCTCACTCTTGAGCATGCTGCGCCCGTTCGGCGTCATGTCGATGATGAGATCATAACGCTGCATGCGCAGATCGCTTTCCATGTCTTCGGTAAACAGCGGGTGCACTTCCAGCGCAATACCCGGTGCCTGCGCTTTGATCTTGCAGAGCAAGGCCGGGATCAGGTTGGCACTGACCAGGGTAATGCAGGCGATGGAGAAGACCCGTTGCGAGGTCTTTGGATTAAAGGTGCGCGAGGTTGACAGGGTCGAACTGAAATTCTTCAGGGCAGCGGCCATCGCCGGGTAGATGTCGATGGCAAACGAGGTGGGTTCCATCCCCGCCACCTTGCGGTGAAACAGGGGATCATCGTAGATCTCCCGCAGTCGCTTGAGGGCTTTGCTAACGGCAGGTTGGCTGATCTCCATGCGTGTTGCCGCGCGGGAGAGGCTGCGCTCTTCATAGATGGCGACAAAGATCGGGATGAGATTCAGCTCGGTACTTCTGATGTCAAGCAAAGGGGGCCTCGTTACATGTTCGTAAAATAGATCACGCGGCCGCCATGATTGCTTGGTAGCAAGGGAAAGAAATGCTGCCGCGCCAGTGCATTGGCGCGGCAGCAGGCCGGTGTCCAGTCTCGGCAGTGTAATGAAGTGCGTCTGCGGGTACAACCATCCAGGGGCCGGGTGGTGGCTTATCTCTCCTTGTCGCTGGCTGGGAGGCCGGTAGTAGCCGATTTGTCCACCCTGGTTGTCAGCCCCGGCAAGGCGGGTCGCCAGCCAACGGTGCGACACAGCCGGGCAACGCCATCACCGGTCGGCAATGACAACCGCTTCACCAGTGCCCATCCCATCTTGAACGCTTGCGGGCGGTCGCCATCTGCTTGCTGAAAGGCCGCCTGTTGCTGCTGCCACGCCGGATCACTGCTGATACTGGCCAGCTCCAGCGACCCGCGTCGGGCCCGCAGATAGCGATAGGCCAACACCCGCACCGTTCCCCACTGTTTGCGCCAGATGGCGGTGCCGTATTGCCAGCTGAGCGGGCGAGGGTGGTGACGGTAGTAACGGGCGATGGCCAAGCGTGTCAGTGCCAGCAAAGCCAAGCCGCTTGCCACCCCGATCAGCCAGGGCCAATAGGCTGCCAGCCAGGAGGCGGGAGTATGGTGCACCCGCAAGGTTTGCCCTGGGAGGGTCAGGGTTTCCAGTTGGCCGAGCTGGCTGTTCCACCATCTCAGCTCCAGTGGGGGCAGGGTCAACGCTCCCCCTTGCTGCACTATGTAGGTGGTCTGATCTTCCCGGGTCGAGAGGTACTCCCCCCGCTCCTGGGTGTCGCTAAGGCGAGGCTGCGCCGGATAAGCCTGCAGGCCAGTGCTCTCGAGCGTCGGGATCAGCGCCGGGATCAGTACCGAGAGGGTATCTTGCCCGCTGGCGGTGACGGTGCGGGTGATGGCATCCCCCACCCGCAGCTCGCCCGCGTCGCTACCCTTGTCATCCTCGGCCCTGTTGTCGCCGGAGCTGCGCCATGTCTGGTTCAGGGTGAGCTTGCTGGCGCTCAGCCAGCGTCCCCCGACCGTCAGGGCGGGGTCGGGCAGGGCGGCCGCAAAACGCTGGGGCCGGGTGGTGAGGGTGATCTGCCGGGAGCCCCCTTCAGGACGAGCAACCGTAGCGCGTACCGCAATTGCGGGGATCTCGAACTGGCCAGATTGCTGGGGGTAGAGGCTTAACTCCCAGCGCTGGTGCGACCAGGTATCCCCGTCTTGGCGCTGGGTGAAGTTGGTGGCCATCTCACTGCGCTGCTTGACCATCACCCCAGGCAGTTCGAACTGGCTGATGCGGGTACCGGCGGTAAACCAGCGGTTGGTGGCCAGTTCCAGATAGAGAGTGATCTGCTGGTTGACCGCATACGGGCCATGTTCCGCTGGCTGATCTTTCAGCCAGCTTTTCAGGGTGATCTGGGTCGCAGGTTGCGCCTCTGCCCCTAGGGTAACCGGGGCCAGCAGCAGGGTGCTCAGCACTGTGGTCGTGGCGAGCAGCCAGCGGCAAATGTTATTGCGCCTGTTGCACATGGGCAGGCTCCTCGGTGGTGGCTGCGGGATGAGGGCGTGAGAGCGCCTGAGTCTGCCGCGTGTGTAACTGCAGGCGGAATTTGGCTTGCAGAAAATCAGCAGGGTCGGATTCGACCCGGCGCAGCCATTTTTCGGCCTGGGCAGGATTGGCCAGGATCTGGTCCGCGGTCAGGGTTTCACGCTCCATCAGGGCGGCGGCGACTTTCTCCTCTGCCCCTTCGGCGGTGCGTGGTTCATTTTCGGGCAACTCACGGGAGTGGTCAGGCCCGTCGGGTGTACCGGTCTGGCTCTGGCTGGCGCGGTTGATCTCATCGACGATCCCCCTCATCACCTGATAGTTGTGGGCGGCTGATTGACGCACCGTGGGGTCATTGGCTTCGTCAGCCAGTTGCTGGAACAGCCGGCGGGCGGCCAGATACTCCCGTTGTCTGGCAAGGGCATTGCCCGCATAGAGCAACGCCTGTTCGGTATCGGCTTGTAAAAAGGCCGACTGGGCCAGCGCAAATTCGGCGCCATAGTAGTAGGCCACCCCCTTGTAGAGGGGATCTTCATAGCGTTTGGCCGCTTCGAGATAGTCACCGCGCTGGAAGTACCACTGCCCTTGCTGATCCGGGGTGAGCCAGAGATCGAGCCACTGCTGTTTCAGCTCCTCTACCCAGTGATTGGTCGCAGGCTCTGTGGGCTCTGCGGAGGCCAGTGAAAAGGTGGTGGCGTGCGCCGGTGCCGCTTGCAGCAAGGAAAAGCTGACTGCCGCCACCAGACCCCACTGCACCAGCCACCCTTTGCGAAACCACAGCAGCAACAGGGCCACAACCGGAAACAGCAAGTTGTAGCCGATGTCATGCCAGGGCATCAGGGAGTCGCTGTGGATCAAGAAGTGGCGAGCAATCGCCCGGTTGATGCTCTCTACATCGTCATTATCCACCGTCATGGTAAGCAGGGTGGCGTTGCTGTCGCTCGCCAGTCGCCGCAATGAGGCCAGCTCCAGCGGGCGTTTGCCACTGAGGGCCGGATCGCCGGCAGCCAGGATCAGCAGTTGATGGGATTGCGCCTTGAAATAGTCAGCCAGTGGGGCAATGGCCGACGGGCTGATGCCGTCACTGATCAGCAAGACGGTGCTGCCAGCTTCATCGGCCAGCTGTTCGCTGAGCAGCGGGATCACCTGCTCGGTGTGCTTGCCCGCTTTGGGCATGATCGCGGGGCTGATGGCAGCGAGAAACGGGGTGAACACCGTATTGTCGCGGGTCAGCGGCATGGCGGTATGGGCCGAGCCGGCAAACACCACCAGACTGGTGCGTCCGCCACTGCGGGTGGCCAGCAGATCACCGATCTTCTGTTTGGCACGGGTCAGCCGGTTGGGGGCGATATCCTCTTCCAGCATGGAATCACTGTTATCGAGCAGGATCAGCAGTGCGCCCTGATCTTCACCAAAGGGGGAGGGCTCACGGCTCCAGGTCGGGCCGGCGCAGATCAGGATGGCAAGCCCCATGATCAGTGCCAGCGCCTTGAGGGGCAGGTTCTTTTTCCAGCCCTCTTCCCCCAGGGTCAATGCCTTGCGCAGATGAGATGGCAGTCGCTGTTGCCAGTTTTTCGCGTCGTCCATGCGCCAGCGCAGCAGGATGATGGCGGCAAGGGGGATAAAGGCAAGCAGCCACCAGGGGCGCAGAAAGTGGGCATTTAACCAGAGCTGTTGCCAGAACAGGGTATCAATCATGGGTGTCTCCTTGGCGAGCAGGGCGCAGGCGGTAGCGCCTGAGGGTCAACAGGGAAAAGAGACCGAGATAGAGGCCGACGCTGGCGGCAATCAGGTAGTGGTGCAGGCTTTCGCGGGTCTGAAAATGGGTGCTCTCGTAACGTTGCGGTTCCAGGGTATCGATCACCTGATAGGCCTGCGCCAGCGCGGCCTGGTCGAGGGCTTGAAACAGCTGGCCGCCGGTCAGGGTTGCCAGTTGCTGCAGGGTATCGAGATCGAGCGCCTGTTCGCCAACGGTCGCCGGATCCCCCATGGCGATGGTGTGCAGCCGCACCCCGTTGACCGCGGCCACCCGGGCCGCATCGCGGGGGCTGACGAAACTGCCGGTGTCGTTGCCATCGGTGAGAATGATGGCGACTTTCTCCCGTTTGCTGGCCATTTGGGTATTCGGCTCAGTGCGATCACTTTGGTTGAACACCTTGATAGCCAGCCCGATGGCATCCCCCAGATGGGTGCTCTGGCCCGCCATGGCCACATCGGTCTCTTGCAGCAGGGTCTGCCAGGTGTCGAGATCGGCGGTAAACGGTGCCTGAATAAAGGCGGCATCACCAAACAGAATGAGCCCCAGCCGATCACCTTGGCGCTTGGCGGCAAATTGGGTTAGTACCCCTTTGGCCGCCTCCAGTCGATTGATGGGCTTGCCGGGGTCCGGTGAGAAGTCGGTTTCGGCCATGGAGCCGGAGAGATCCAGCACTATCATCACATCCCGCCCGAACCGCTCCCGTACCTGAGGCGGTCCATAGATGGTCGGTTTGGCCAGCGCCACTACCGCCATCAGCCAGACCAGCAGCAGCGCGATCCGTTGCCACCAGCTGGCGGTGAGCTGGGTTGCCCCCTCTTGCGGCGGTTCGTCCAGCAGGGAGACCAGCAGATCGAAGAAGGGCACCTTGATGGCACTTTGCCGGGTGCGATAGGCCGGAATGAGGCGAAACACCAGCAAGGGCAGGGGCAGCAGCCAGAAGCAGTGGGGGTGGGCAAACTCGAGACCGGCATCAAGCATGACGAGCCTCCACCGTCAGCGCAGTGCTGGGGCATGGCGCTTGATGATGTTGCAGCCAGTCGCTGCACAGGGAGACCAGACAGAGCTGATCGCCGACACTCAGCACCACCTGATCACACACCAGCGACACCAGCCAGCGCTCACCCAGTTCGGTAGCGAAGCGGGATTGGCGATCAGGCATGGCGCTGTCGAGGGTCTGCAGCAGAGGGGTGCCGAACAGCTTGGCGTAGCCGGGTGAGAGATGGGTCAACACCTCTTTGATGATGTGAAACAGTGTCAGGCTGGTGTCCGCATGGGACCAGTTGAGGGTGTGCAGGGCGGCCAGCGCCTCACGGCGGTAGCGCTGTTGCCACCACAGTTGCACCCTGTGATAGATCCAGAGCAATGCCAGTGATCCGAGGATCATGGCCAGCAGTCCCCAGCCAGCGGTTTGTGGTTGCCAACTGATGGCTGGCAGGACAGTCACATCCTGCAGTTCACGCAGCATATAGGTGCCGGGCAACTTGTGGATCATCGATGATTTCCTCCCAATGCGGTGGTGAGATGGGCGAGGTGGTGGCCACGGGTGTCGAGGGTGATAAGCGGCAATCCTTTGATGGCCATCAGCCGCAGCAACTGATCTTTTTTCAGCTGCTGCTGGCACGCCAGACCCTGATCCAGCAGGGGCAGTTGATGAGGGGCGATATTGAGCTGGTATTGACCATTGCCGACCACCCAGCTGGCGTCAGAGGCGGTGCCAGACAGGGTTGATTCAAGGGGATCGGCGATGTGCAGGGCCAGCACGTCGTTATGCTGCTGCAAATAGCCGAGGCGAGTCAGGTCGGCCTCGGTGACGCCCGCCCAGTCGCTCAAAAAGATCAAGGTGGCATTTTTGAGCTTGAGGCGGCCCAGCATCGCCAGCAATGGCGCCAATCCAGTCGCCTCGTGGTCGTGGCTGCTGACCGAGAGGGCGTGGTTGGCCGCACAGAGCTGGCGCAAGCGGGCCAGCCAGTGGCCGCGAGAGCGCTGTGCTCGCATCCACTCCACGCCGTCACTGCGCATGATGGCAAGCCCGACCCGATCGTTCTCTTTAAGCACCTGCCAGCCAAGCAGGGCCGCCACTTCAGCAGCCACCACTGACTTCATCACCTCGACCGAGGAGAAGAACATGCTGCTGCGCTGATCAACGCAGAGGATCACATGGCGATCTTTCTCTTCGCTGTAGCTACGGACATGAGGTCGGCCGGTGCGCAGGGTCACCTTCCAGTCCAGGGTCCGGATATCGTCCCCTTGCTGGTAGTGACGCAGCTCCTCGAAGTTGAGACCACGGCCACGAAAACGGGATTGATGGCGACCGCACAACACGCTGCCGCTGTTGCGCCGAGGCAGCAGGGAAAACTGCCCGACCAGACTCTGTAGCCGGACCAGCCGCAAGTAGTCACAGTGGATCCGTGGATCTGGCTGGGGGGGCGTTGCGCCATGGGGCAAGGTACGGTGATCCATAGGATGGCTTACCCGATGACAACGTGATCGAGCAGCGCCATCACCACCTGCTGGTGATCCACCCCGTCTGCCAGTGCGTCGTAACTGAGGGTAAAGCGGTGACCCAGCACGCTGGGCACCATGGCCCGCACATCATCCGGCAGCACGTGGTTGCGGCCCTGCAGCCAGGCGTAGGCGCGGGCACATTTATCGAGCGAGATAGAGGCGCGGGGGCTGGCACCGACCGCAATCCACTGGGGCAGCCCTGTGTCCGGGTAACGGTCGGGATGGCGGGTTGCCATCACCAAGCCGATGATGTAGTGCTCCACCAGCGGTGATACCGTCATGGCCGAGAGCTCTGCTCTTGCCTGCAAAATCAGCTCAGGGGAGAGCGGGGCGAAATGGTTGCCTTGCTGGCGGTTGCCACTCTCTTCGGCGCGCACTAGCCGAATGATGGCCAGCTCGGCCTCATCATCGGGGTAGGCGACCGAGACCTTGAGGGCAAAACGGTCCATCTGGGCTTCCGGCAGCGGGTAGGTGCCCTCCTGCTCGACGGGGTTCTGGGTGGCCAACACCATAAAGAGCTCGGGCAGGCGATGGCTCTTGTCACCGACGGTGACCGTGCCTTCGGCCATCGCCTCCAGCAGCGCTGCCTGCACCTTGGCGGGGGCGCGGTTCACTTCATCGGCCAGTACAATGCTGTTAAAGATGGGGCCGGGCTGGAAGCGCAGCTGGTGGGCACCTTCATGCTCCTGATACATCTCGGTGCCAGTCACATCGGAGGGGAGCAGATCGGGGGTGAACTGAATGCGGCCGAAGCTGGCATTGAGCGCCTCGGCCAGCGCCTTGACCGAGCGGGTCTTGGCGGTACCGGGTAAGCCTTCAAGGAGCACATGACTATTGGTCAGCAGACCAATCACCAGGGCGCGGATCACATGGGACTGGCCGACCACGCTTTGACCAACCTGTTCGATTAGTTGAGAGATCTGTTGTTGCAAGGGGTTCATAGGGATTTCCAGTGCAGATAACGAGGCGATGAGAGATGTTTGACAGACGAGTCAACGGGTTTTCAATTTTCACAGGGTTCGGGACGAGCCATGTGGAAATTGAAAACGCCCACCAGAGATTGATGGGCGTTGGAGTCACCGTCTTACTTGATGGTGGCGACTTTCTGCTTCAGTGCTTCCAGCTCGGCGAGCTTGCCCTGCAGCATCAGGCTCTGGGAGCTGATGTTGGCTGGGTTCATCTGGAAGCTCTGCTGCATCGGGTAAGCTGGCAGGGTGTCGAAGAACCCTTTCAGGATCCCCTGTACCGGTACGAACAGCCACATGTTGTCAGCCATCCAGCGCATGTACATGCCTGACTCGTGCGGTGCCTTCTCGAACGGATCGGCGCGTAGGTTGATGATTTGCGGCCAGTTCGGGATCACGCGGGTGGCATCGGAGATGTTGCCCTGCATGGTGGCGAAGTTCAGCTTGAAGTCATTCCAGCGCACGGCGTTCAGCTCGCCGTTGGCAGAGAAGTAGAGCATGGAGTTGCGCGGTGCAGTCTCGGTTTTACCAGACAGGTACGGCATGAAGTTGTAGCCGTCCAGGTGTACACGCCACTCTTTGCCGTTAGCCTTGTAGCCTTTGGCCAGCTGCTCTTTCACATCCGGTACACCGGCGGCGGCCAGCAGAGTCGGCATCCAGTCCTGGTGCGCCATCATGGCGTTGACCTTGGTACCCGGCTTGATCACGCCCGGCCAGCGAACCAGCTGAGGTACGCGAGTACCGCCTTCCCAGGTGGTGCCCTTCTCGCCGTAGAACGGAGTGGTACCACCATCCGGCCAGCTGCCGGTCTCGGCGCCGTTGTCGGTGGTATAGATAACGATGGTGTTGTTGGCGACACCCAGCTCGTCCAGCTTGTTGAGCAGGATACCTACGTGGTCATCGTGCTCCAGCATGCCATCGGCATAGATGCTGATGCCGGATTTGCCCTGATACTTCTCTTGCAGGCGAGTCCAGACGTGCATACGGGTGGCGTTGTGCCAGATGAAGAAAGGCTTCTTGGCCTTGACCGCTTTCTCCATAAAGGCCAGTGAGGATTCGAGGAACTCCTCGTCAGCGTGCTCCATGCGCTTGCGGGTCATGGGGCCGGTATCTTCAATCTTGCCGTCAGCAGAAGACTTGATTACGCCGCGCGGGCCGAACTTCTTCTTGAACTCCGGATCTTTCGGGTAGTAGTAAGTTTCCGGCTCTTCTTCCGCGTTCAGGTGGTAGAGGTTACCGAAGAACTCGTCAAAGCCGTGTTTGGTCGGCAGATGCTGGTCACGGTCACCCAGGTGGTTCTTGCCGAACTGACCTGTCATGTAACCCTGCTCTTTGAGCAGATCACCGATGGTGGGAGCCCATTCTGGAATACCTTGGGTAGAGCCCGGCATGCCGATGGTCAACAGACCGGTACGGAACGGCTCTTCACCGGTGATAAAGGCGGCGCGACCGGCGGTACAGGATTGCTGACCGTAGTGATCGGTAAAGACCGCACCTTCGCTGGCGATACGGTCCAGGTTCGGGGTCTGGTAGCCCATCATGCCCTGGTTGTAGGCGCTGATGTTCCAGTAGCCGATGTCATCACCCATGATGGCAAGAATGTTGGGTTTGGCGGCTGCTGCGGCACTCCCAGCAGTGGCCATTAATGCAAGGCTCATTGCTATTTTGTTTAAATGAATGGCCATTATTGGCTCCCACTCCTAATTTGATGTGATTTAGTACACAAAAATGCTGTATGAAAGCAGATAAATAATGTGCTGTTATCTTTATTCCGAATCAGCGCAGACACCGAAACAGACACCGAAATAGCAATCTACTGTGCATATATTGTTACGGCGGCGGGCTATCCCATCGGGGAATTAAACACAATAAGCTTTCAACCGTTTTACTCTATGCAGTTCGGGGTAAGTTGTCGCCTTATAGCGAATATAACTGGTGGTTATCCGAGGGGCGTTTTAGCCGCTAAAATCGTGGCTGGTAGGGCAAGATGGTGGCCTGGGCACTGTCGGTGCCCTGGTCATGGCACCGTGGTTATAGCGCACTGTCGGCGGATATTCATCCATCGCTGTGCATTATAAAACCTGAAAAAAAGTGGCCTGTTTTCTTATAAACAGACAACCATTAAATATCTTGTATTTGATAATTAAGTGAAGCTTCATGGTTGGTGTGATGCGGTGCAAAAAATATTATTTCGCCTGCCTGAAACAGGCATCCATCATAGCGATGCCCGCTTTTATTAGCGGGTGTTTCAGGTCGGGAAATACCTTATCGGATAAGGGAAATGGTCAGCCATCTGCGATGGCTTTCTGGCCCGTCACGAAACCCTTGAGCCGGTGGTATGAGCCGATGGAACTTGACCGTGACCGTGACCGTGACCGTGACCGTGACCATGACCATGACCATGACCATGACCAGCGGCCATATGGTCAGGGTCTCGTGGTCGCCAGTGGCTGTCGGTGGCCATGGTTGGCGGGTTGGGATTTGCCAACCGTTGCGGTAGTCTGAAAGCTCTGTTACTCACAGGAGTTCAAGATGATCCTCTCGACCACCCCCACGCTGGAAGGCAAAACCATTCGTGAATACCGCGGCATAGTGGTAGGCGAAGCCATTCTCGGCGCCAATATCTTCAAGGATCTCTTTGCCGGGATCCGCGACATCATAGGTGGCCGCTCCGGCGCCTACGAAAAAGAGCTGGCTCGTGCCCGCGAGATCGCCTTTGACGAATTGAAAGAGCGTGCCGCCGCCCTCGGTGCCACTGCGGTAGTCGGCATCGATATCGACTACGAGGTCGTGGGGCAAAACGGCAGTATGCTGATGGTCAGCATCAGCGGCACCGCCGTGGTGGTCTGATATCCTGTCGCCAGCTAGCTGTGCAGGCCAAAGCCGATAACCGGGTTATCGGCTTTTTTGATGTCCCATTGCGGGCAAAGAGGAGTGGCCGAGGCGTTGAAAAAATGCCATCAGTGACGGTAACGTCATGATTTTAAGCATTTATATTTTTTCATAACTTGCTGGCGCGGGTTTTATTTTTTTTAACTGGGTCCCCCTGAACCGCTGGACTAGATTAGGTGCCATCAGGACGACACCTCTCACGGATGAACCCCACTTTGCTTGAACCACTATTTTTTGGCTTGCACCACAATTTTTGAAGGCGTATCAAGATGCACAAAAAATCTGCTCTGTTGACTGTTATCACACTGGCCATCGCCGCTTATGCCGGTAGTGCCGCCGCGGCCGTTCCCAACTTTACCGCCAGCTGCCCGATGAATATTCAGGTCAAGGCGCAAGGGGGCAATGTCTTTATCAATGGTAAAAAGGCCACCCTGAAAACCGATGCGCCGACCGCCTATAGCGCCCAGAGCGGCAAGATCATGATCGGCATTACCTCTGCATCGGCCAACAGCGAACCCAGCGTTGATTACGCCATCAAGCATGACAAGCGGGCCAACGGCATCTGTACGGTCAGCGCCTGGTCGGCGGGCAAGGATGCTGCGCTGCCGATGGCCAAGGGGGACTCTCCCTATCAGGGCAAGTGGACCGCCAAAAATAGCGAGACCGGTGCCACGGTGGCCAATATTCAGATCGATGGCAAGGAGCAGGTGTGGGTCAACGGCGTGAAGGTGAAAGCCAAGCGCACCGACGGCGCACTGCAATTTCGTCAGGGCACCATCCTCTACACCTTGCAGGGGGACCCGCGTATTCGTAATGAGAGCGACTGGAATGACAGCGATGCCCAGAATAGCGGCCCCATCACCCTGCAGTAACGGGCGCGCGGTTTAGCGCATATATTACTGATGAAAAAGCAGACACCGGTTACCCGGTGTCTGCTTTTTGGCCTCTGGGGGGCTAAGGGATTAGCCCGCCGCTCGGCGCGCCTGCCGGATTAGACCCCGATGATGGTATTGGCCTCCCCATACCAGTCCAGTTTGTCGGCCAGGGTGACCACCGAGCCGATGATGATAAGACTCGGGCTCCTGACTCGCCGGGCCAGTGCCGCCAGTTGTTGCAGCTCGCCGCGCACCACCCGCTGGCTGAGCCGGGTGCCTTGCTCCACCAGTGCCACCGGGGTGTGGCAGGGCATGCCGTGGGTTTGCAGCTCATCCTGAATGCGGGCGGCGTGGGCCAACCCCATGTAGAACACCAGGGTCTGGTGAGGGGCGGCCAGCGCCGACCACTCCTGGGCGATATTGCCCTCCTTGTCGTGGCCGGTAATGAACTGCACCCGCTGGGCGTGATCGCGGTGGGTGAGGGGAATGCCGCTGTAGGCGGCGCAGCCCGAGGCGGCCGTAATGCCCGGCACCACCGAGAAGGGGATCCCTGCCTCGGCCAGGGTCTCCAGCTCCTCACCACCCCGGCCAAAGATAAAGGGATCGCCCCCCTTGAGCCGCACCACCTGCTTGCCGAGGCGGGCCTGCTCCAGCAACAGCTGGTTGATCGCCTGCTGGGGCACGCAGTGGCGGCCCGCCTCCTTGCCGACAAAGATCCGCTCGGCGTCCCGGCGAACAAGGGCCAGCACCTCTTGTGAGACCAGCCGGTCATAGACCACCACATCGGCCTGTTGCAGTTGCTGCAAGCCATTCAGGGTGAGCAGCCCCGCATCGCCGGGGCCCGCGCCTACCAGGGTGACGCTGCCATGACTTTGCTGTGGTTCGTCCAGCAGCTTGTTGACGCTTTGCTCGGCGGCCTGCTGCTGGCCACGGGCCAGTTGGCGGGCGAGGCGATCGTGGCGGAACAGCCGCTCCCAGAAGTGGCGGCGGGCCAGCTTGTCCGGAATGAGCTTGACCCGCTCGCGCAGCTTGCCCGCCAGCGCCGCGAGCTGGCCGAGGTGCTGCGGCAGCATGGCTTCGAATTTTTCCCGCAGCTGGCGGCTCAGTACCGGTGCCGCGCCTGCGCTGGAGATGGCCACCATCAGCGGCGAGCGGTCGATGATGGCGGGCATGATGGCGCTGCAGTGGGCCGGAGAGTCCACCACATTGCAGAAGATCTGGCGCAGGCTCGCCTCGTGAAATACCTGATGATTGACCTCTGGCTGGTTGGTGGCGGCGATCACCAGCCACTTGCCATCGAGCAGCTCGGGATGAAAGCCGGCGGCGCAGACGGTCAGGCGACCCTGCTCGGCCCAGCTCATCAGCTGGGGTTCAAGGTGCGGGGCATTGATGGTGATCTTCGCCTTGGCATCGAGCAGCAGGCGCACCTTGCGCACCGCCACTTCACCGCCGCCGACGATAAGCACCGGCTTGTTTTGCAGCTGACAGAAGAGAGGGAGAAAGTCCATAACAGGCTCCGGATGCTGGCCCGCTCGCAATGTCGCGCCGGGCGAGATAGCAGGGCGCGCCGTGACGCACCCCGGATGGTTGGGGGAAAGCTCCCCCAACGGGAATAAAAAAGGGGAAGGGTGATCTACGCCCGGGCCAACGACAGATCCCCACCGGTGTCGGCCACTTGATCACGCTTCCCCAAACGAGGTTTTTCTATTGCACCGCTTTGACGTGCATGTTGGCGACGTACTGATCTTCGGCCCAGAAGATGCGGTCAGCGACCATGGCTTCCGGGTTGAGGGTGACGCCGCGCAGCACCCGCTCCTTGAACTTGTGATAACCGGCCCGGTCGATAAGGTGACCCATGTGCAGGTAGATGGGTTTGCCATCCAGCATCTCGGCCTCGAACTCGAACAGGTTCTTGATCACCGCATGCAGTACCTCTTCGGTCACCCAGTTGAGGAACAGCTTGCCGGTACGGGGGGTCTTCTTGCTGGTGCGTCCCCCCAGCTTGACCATGTAGAGCTGCTTGGGATCCCGCTGCCAGGCCATAGTCGGGCAGGCCAGCACGCACTCGCCACAGCCGATGCACTTGCTCTCCTCCTTGACCGCCTTGCCATGCTTGATGGCGAGGCAATCCACCGCGTGGTGGCTGCACGCCTTGACGCAGGCGCCGCAGCCGATGCAGCGCTCGGCATTGAAGTTGATCTTGGCGATGCCGAGGATGCCGAAGTCGGCCATGTTGGCCTTGGCGCAGTCGTTGGGGCAGCCGGCGATCACCATTTTGAGGTGATAGGGGTTGGGGTAGAGGTGTTTCTCCATCCGCTGGGCCAGCCCGGTGCAGTCGATATTGCCCTTCTGGCAGATGGTGTTGCCCTGACAGGCGACGATGTTGCGCCCGCCGATGCTCTGGTAACCGGCTGTGGTGTCCGCCACCTCGATGCCGCAGGTCTCCACCTCGATCTCCTTGATAAAGGGTTCGAGGGCGGCGTTGACCTTGTCCATGTCCTGATACTTGATGCCGGGCATCGCCAGCTTCTGGCGGGTGGTGAGGTGGATCAAGCCGTTGCCGTACTGTTCGGCGATCTGCTGGGCCACTGCCAGCAGGTGGGCGGGCATGATCCCGCCGGGAATGCGTACGCTGATCATCGCTTCGCCGCGCACCTTGGAGAGGCGGTATTCGTTTTTGGCGCGGGCCTTGATGATGTCGATATCGAGACTCATGGTGTTCTCCCTCAGTCGATCAGATGCTGGGCCTGGTCAAAACGAAAGACCGGGCCATCCACGCAGATATAGGTGTCGCCCATCCGGCAGTGGCCACACTTGCCCACGGCGCAGGCCATGCGGCGTTCGTAGTCGACCCAGATGCGATCCTTGGGGATGCCCCGTTCGAGGAAGGCGAGCACCACGAAGCGGATCATGATGGGGGGGCCGACCACGATCACCTGGATATCCTCCTTGTCACAGAGATCCAGCTGGTCGATGTAGTCGGTGACCCGACCGATGCGAAACTGCTCGCTCTCCTTGCCCTCGTCCAGGGTGACGATGAGGTTCTGCTGCTCGGCCCAGAGCGGCATCTCGTGGCGATAGAGCACCGCCTGCTCGTTCTTGAAGCCGAGGATCATGTCGAGGGTTTTCACCTGTTCCGGATGTTTGCTGAAGCGGCGCAGCAGCCCCTTGACCGGGGCGACGCCGGTGCCGCCCGCCACCACGATGAGGTGCTGGTTGCGGTAGGTCTCCAGCGGATAGCCGTTGCCGTGGACGCCGCGCATCCACACCTTGTCGCCCACATCGAGGGCAAACAGCGCATCGGTCACCTTGCCGACTTTGCGGATCAACAGATCCACATAGCCATCGCCATAGTCGGAGACCGAGATGGGCGCCTCGCCGACGGTGGGCAGGGAGATCTCCACAAACTGGCCGTAGTGGACATCAAAGTCGCGGGAGACCCGAAAGTTCCACTCCAGTTCGGTGTGGCGCTCGATCGCCAGAATGGTGTAGGCCTTGGGCAGCAGGCGATTTTCGACCACTTCCTGCTGCTGTTCTGCTGTTGCGGTTTGTTGGCACTGGCACATATCAGTTCGCCCCCTGCGCGTGGTCGGCTGTGATGGTCTGTTCGACCACATCGGTCATCTTGTTGATGATGTTGCTAAAGGAGATGTAGTGAGGGCAGCGATCGTCACAGCGGCCACAGCCGACGCACATGTGCTCCTCCCCCTGACGGGCCTTGTAGTCGTTGACCTTGTGCAGGGCGCGATAACGCAGGCGCTCGCCATGTTTGGCGCGAAAACCGTGGCCACCGGCCATGTCGCTGAAGCCATCCACCATGCAGCTGGCCCACTGGCGACGGCGTTCACCCTGTTTGGGGTTCTCCGCATAGGTGAGGTCGTGCACGCTGTAGCAGCTGCAGGTCGGGCAGGAGGTGGTGCAGCGGCCGCAGCCGATGCAGCGACTGTCATACTCGGCCCAGACCGGATGGGCGGTGAGGATCTGGCGGATCCGCTGCGGGTCGTCACAGACGCTGTCCGGGGTGCGTACCTTGACCGGGTTGCTCTGGACAAATTCCGGGGTGAAGTCATCGGATTCGCCCAGCTCGGCAAAGTAGCCGAGCAGCTCGGGATCCTTGACCTCGATGCGGGCACCCTCATCGCTCAGACGAATGGCAGCGGTGTAGTCCCGGGTCTCGTTGCTCCCCATGGAGACGCAGAAGCAGTTCTCGAAGCTCTCGCGGCACTCCAGCAGCACCAGCTTGAGCTTGCTGCGCAGCCGGGCGTAGTAAACGTCGCTGTTCTGGCCGTTCTTGAGATAGACCTGATCCAGTCGGCGCAGGGCGTGGATATCGCAACTGCGCAAGAACAGCAGGGTGGGCTTGGCCTCCACCT
This sequence comes from Aeromonas sobria, assembly GCF_000820145.1. Taxonomy (GTDB): domain Bacteria; phylum Pseudomonadota; class Gammaproteobacteria; order Enterobacterales; family Aeromonadaceae; genus Aeromonas; species Aeromonas sobria. The sequence goes on from NZ_CDBW01000006.1 coordinate 471,790, forward strand.
TTGATTCGCGCAGCTCCAGATTGTCGAAGTGGAACAGGGTCTGGGTGATGGGGAGCACCACCTCTTTCGGGGAGAAGTGGGACTTCTCCTGCCACACCAGATCGGCCGGATGACGGATGCTGTGGTAGGTGACGTTGTCGGTGTCGGAGAAGCGGCCGCCCCGATATTCGGCCGCGGGCGCCATGATCCGGTAATCGGGTAGCAGCCGCTCGAACAGCTGCGCCAGCGCGGGATGGGTGAGAAGAAACGACATAAATAAACACCTTGTATGAGGGTGAGATGCCCTGGCATAGGGATGAGGCGCAAGCCGCTCAGAGTGTCTGGCACCGTTCTGGCCGCGCTTGCCTCGCCACGGTCTGTTTTTATGACTCATGTTGCTCAACTGACCCGATTGTTGTTGTGGGCGGCGCGTGCGTCGCGGCAGGTCGGGTCATGCCTGTAAAACCCTTATCAATTGAGCAGGGCGGCCTGATAGCCTGCGCACTTGCCCATCACGTATCCCATCTCCAGCTTGTTGATATCGCGGGTAAAACGGGAAACGGGGAAGTAGTCGGCCGGGGCGATCACCTCGATCTGGCAGTCCTCCGGCGGATTGGCGATAAAATCGAGCGCCTCGTTGTAGCTGCGATCCCGCTGCTCCAGCGCCTGTGCCAGCGCGGGGCGGGTCTTGAGCAGGGTGCGGATCATCCAGGGGAAGGGCATCGGCTTGAGCCGGTAGCCAAGGGGCTCGGAGAGGATCACCGTCAGGTGACGGGCACCGCGACGGTAGGCCTCGATCACCGGGATGGAGTCGGCCACCCCGCCATCTGTCATCGGTACCCCGTGTACCTCCGGGTATTCGTGGGAGGCGAGGGGAATGGCGCAGCTGGCCGGCAGCACCTCGTTCATGTTCTCCGGCTTGACCCGGATGTACTCCGCCTTGCCGGTCAGGGTATTGGTCACCACCGCATAGAAGGGGATGCCGGTCTCCCGGTAGGCGTGAATGTCGAGGGGATACTTGCGGCAGCTGGTGTTCCACAGCCAGTGGATATCCACCAGATTGCCCCCCTTGGCAAAACGCAGGGGATCCATAAACTGCTGGCTGCAAGCCAGTTTGGTCAGGATCTCGTGGCTGCGGCCATGTTGGCTGGCGAGATAAGCCAGCAAGTTGGTGGCCCCCGCCGAGACACCGATAGCGAAGTCAAAGGGGCGATAGTCATGCTCGATAAACGCATCCAGCACGCCGCTGGCAAATATGCCGCGCATGGCGCCGCCTTCTACAACCAATGCGCTGGGGGATGCGTTTTTGTTCATGACAGGCACCTCATTGATAAGTCAGAGAGAAAAAGTGGGAAAGAGAACGTTCGGGCTGTCAGGCCGACCATTCTGACAACCAACCGGGGTTGGCCATCGCAATGAGGTCATTCTAGGAAGGGGATGGTGTTTAGAATATCTGTTAATAATGAATCAAGTGTTTTGTATTTCTAAACGACAGTGATAAACCCGTTGTGATCAAAGGGATTGTGTAGGAGTCTCAACAACTCTGTGATGGCTGGATATTGGCAAGGATGAGTGTGTCATGACGTTATTGGTTCCCCCGCTGCTCCAACGTGGCGATACCATTGGTTTTTTCTCCCCCTCCAGTGCGGCGACCGTCTGGGCCCCCAACCGTTTTGCCCGCGCAAAGGCCTTTCTCGAAGGGCAGGGCTTCCGGCTCAAGGCGGGCAGCCTCACCGGCCAGCAGGATCACTGGCGCTCTGGCTCCATTGCCGCACGGGCCGAAGAGCTCAACGCCCTTATTCGCGACCCGCAAGTGCGCTGCATCATGTCGGTGATTGGCGGCAGCAACTCCAACTCCCTGCTGCCCTATCTCGATTTTGAGGCGCTACGGCGCGATCCCAAGATCATCGTCGGCTACTCCGACGTGACGGCGCTGCTGCTCGGCATCTATGCCCAAACCGGCCTGGTTACCTTCTATGGCCCGGCGCTGGTGGCCTCGTTCGGTGAATTGCCGCCGCTGGTAGACGAGACCCTGGCCAGCTTTTTACAGATTGCATTGGCCGATGAAGTTGGCGTCCCTTGCGCTCTGCCCACCCCCGCGCAATGGAGCGATGAGCGACTGGATTGGGAGAACCAGACCCGGGCCAAGCAGTGCAAGCCCAATCGGTTGATCTCGGTGGGCTCTGGCCGGGTTGAGGGACGGCTGATTGGCGGCAACCTCAACACTATTGCGGGGATCTGGGGCTCCCCCTATATGCCGACCATCGAGCACGGCGACATTCTGCTGCTGGAGGACAGCCTCTTATCTGCCGAGACGGTGGAGCGCTCCTTCGCACATCTCAAGCTGTGCGGGGTGTTTGATCGGATCGGCGGCCTTATCCTCGGCAAGCACGAGCTGTTTAATGATCGGGGCAGCGGCAAGCGCCCTCTCGATATCCTGCTGGAGGTGGTGGGGGAGCCGGATTTCCCCATTCTGGCGGAGTTTGATTGCGCCCATACCCACCCCATGCTGACGTTGCCGCTGGGTATCGAGGTGGCGCTCGATCTCGATAGTCAGCAGCTCACGCTACTGCAGCCCTGGTGGCAAGGCGGGTGAGCGCGCAACTGATGTGAACAAACATGGATGTCAAAAAATGGATGTCAAAAAACAAGGCCGCTGATGCGGCCTTGTTGTTGGCGAAAGGGATCAGGGCAGGGCATCGGGCCGGAAGCTGGCACGGATCTGCGGCACCAGGCTTGAAGGGTCGAATCCCTTCTCTTCCCCCAGCACCGGATGGAGCAGGGGCTTCTCTTCGATGGGGGTGATATCCCCCGCCAGCAGTTGGCGGGTGGCCTGACCCATCTGGTAGAGCTGGCGCACCGGGGCAAACTGGGTCGCCAGATTGAGGGGATCATCGGCGCGGGCAAAGGCCATCATGGGGATCTGGTAGGTTGCATCCCGCGCCGGTTTGTCACCGTGAATGCCCTTGCTGGCGGACATCAAAAACGGCTGGTGATCGCCAAAGGCCACCACCAGATAGCGCTTGCCTGACTGGTCGAGGGTCTTGAGCAACCGCTCCAGCGAGGCCATGGCATCCACCACCCCGGTGTAGTAGGTGTTGAGTAACTGAGTGTCGCTCTCGCTCTGGTTCGGGCAGGCGCCGCTGCGCTCCTGCCCCTGATAGCGGGGACCATCGAAGGGGCCGTGGCCCTGCATGGTGACCGCGTAGGCAAACAGCGGCTTGTCATCTTTATCGCTGCGCTTGAGCATGTGGTCGATCAGCGCATCGTCGGAGATATAGAGCCCCTTGTGCTCGAGGGTAGTGAAGCGGGTATCGAACCAGCGCTCCTCGTAGCCGAGCGCCGGGATCGCCTTGGCGCGGCCCCAGAACTTCTCCACATAGGGGTGGGCGAACAGGGTCTGGTAGCCGCTCTGTCTGGCGCTCTGGGCCAGCCCCGGCACCTGCTCCGAGAGGTAGTAGTAGGGCACTACCCCTTGCTTGAGTAAGCCCACCGGCAGGCCGGTGTTCATCTCGAACTCCGCCAGCACCGTCATGCCGCCGGTGGTGGGGGAGTGGATGGTCTTGTGCCACTGCTGCACGCTGGCGGGCAGGGAGAGGGTGGGGGCAGGGGCGCAGATCCGCCCCTGCCAGTCGAGCCATAGCGACTCATATTGCAGCACGATCACCAGATCCCAGCGCGCCGCTATGCCTTGGGGCGGATGGCTCAGCTGTGGGGTCAGCTCGTTGATCTGCAAGGGGTAGCGAAATACGCTGCCGCTTTGCAGCATCTCGTCCACCAGATTGAACAGATAGAGGCCGGGGCCGGAGCGGATGATGTCCCTGTGGTAGTTGACCGCGCGATCCACGTAGCGAATGTTGGCCCCCAGCAGCTTGTTGCCGGTCTGGGTGGCAAAGACGCACAGCGCAAAGAAGGCGACGGTGGCGGCGGCGGTGCGCAACACCCAGCGTGACAGGGCAAAGCGCCAGCAGAGAAACAGTGCCAGCAAAACGGTGAAGATGGGCAGGATGGGATGTTGATCGAGCAGGATCCGCAGCAGCGCCAGCAGGTTGCCAAAATCATCCCCCCCGAGCGGCACGCCGTAGATGGCGATCTTCATAAAGTTGGCGAGCAGCCCTATGCCCGAAAGAGCGGTAAAGACCAGCCCCATATAGAGGTTGAACCCGGCCAGCGCGCAGAGGCTCCAGCCCAGCACCATGCTGCCCCAGGCGAGGTAGTAGTGCTCCGGTCGAAAGCCTGACCAGAGCAAAAATTCCCCCAGCTTGAACACCACGAAGCCGTGCAGCAGCACGAAGGTGAGGTTGCCCAAAAGCAGGCTGCCGATGATCCGCCAGCGCAGGCTGCGGCGCAGCTTTGGTAGCACAGTTTTGAGTACGGCGGCGCTCAGGGCCAGCACCAGCGTCAGGCTCACCACCAGATAGGTGAGGTTGAAGCCCTGCTCCGGCAGGGTTTGCAGGATCTGGCTGAAATCGCCGCTCTCGGGGCGATCTTTGAGCAGCAGGCCGATGCGCAGTTGATAGCGGCTATCCAGCGCATCGTCCGGGGCGCGCAGGGTGCTGTTGAGATCCAGGGTGCAGCGGTTGTTACGGCAAACCTGACGTTTATCGACCCCCTGACTGAGCTCGTCTATCCGCTCCCCTTTGTCGTTGAGCAGCTCTACCCGCACCTTGTCCCCCGCTTGCAGCGGCACCCGCAACTGCCACTGGCTGCGCACCACCAGATAGAGGCCGCGGCTGTCGCTTTTATAGAGCAGGGCGTGGCGGCTGAGAGTGGCCAGCGGATTGTCGGCAGGCCCCAACACCAGCGGTTGGGCACGGCCCAGCCAGCTGCCGGGATTGACCAGCGGCAACAGCAGGGTCAGCAGCAGCAATCCGCCTAGCAGAGCGAGTACCACAGAGGGCAGACTCAGGACGGGTTGGCGGCCTGAGGAGGGACGATTCATATAAGCTCATCCTTTGAGCGAGTGGGGGAGAGATCGTTCATCCGTATAGGGTTTGACCCGATGGTGCGGGCCTTGTTCCAGCTTGTCAATTTAATGACCGTTTAATGAATATTTGGTTACTGTTCAACCCTGCAAATTGTGATCCCGATCGAGGGGTTGCACGGAATATGTGATGAAAGCGTCATCATGGGGTTTTGCCGCTGGCCTGGGAGGGGAGCGCTGTTTAGTCTCTCAATAGCGACAGGAGGTATATGTATGAATCCTAAGGTGATGGCGCGTCAGGCCAGATTGCTGCGCATGCTGGAGAGCAAGGAAGAGATCCGGATCGGACGCGAGCGCGACTGCCCGCTGCCGCTGGCTCAGCTGGTCAGACTGAAGGATACCCATCCGACCGTGATCAAGGTCTATCGCCACGGTCTCACCGCCGAGGTGTTTCACCTCAAGGTGGAGGGGCATCACTGGTGTCTCAAGCGGCGGCGTCAGGCTTCGCTGGTGGCCAACCTCGATGGCAAAACTGCCTTTCTGACCGAGCTGGAGCGGCGGCGCGAAATCGAGGCGCTGCGCGAGCTGCACCCCACCATCCTCTCCCATGTGGTCTGTACCAGCTTTGGCTCTGCCCGCGCCGGGGTGCTGGTCTCACCCTGGCTGCGGGGCGTGCCGGTCCATCAGCTCAACGAGCGCAATCTGGCCCAGATGCTGGAGGTGCAGGGGGAGCTGGCGCGCTGGGGCTGGTTTGACTGGGACCCGAGCCCGGGCAACCTGCTCGACGACGGCGAACAGATCAGTGTGTTCGATTTTGGCTACATGTGGACCTTCGATCCTCGCTTTGAATACAACTCCAACGGTCTGGTTGATCCGCAGTTTCATGTGCCGGAGCGGCTGGAGACCCGCACTCTGTCAGGGCTCTGGCTCGATGAGGCCGATCCCTTGCCGCAGTTTCGCTACTGGCGCGAGCTTTGTCTTCAGTGGGTCAAGCGCGAGATCCATCACCTTACCCGCGAAGGGGCCAGTGCGCCGGTGCTGGCCAGACTGCATACCTTGCAAGGAGAGTGGAGTGCCGCGCTGGCGAGCGACGAGGCGCTGGTTGCCAACTGGTGGCGGGACATGTATCGCAGTCACCGGCTCGATGTGGCAGACGATCTGAGCGGCAAGAGCTGTGGCCCGCTGACCCTGCGCCGTCTCGACTGGCTGTTGCAGGCGGTGACGGATCACTATCTGCTGCTGGTGGATAATCTATCCCCTCAGGAGACGGAGCTGGGCCAGACCGGACTGCGCGCCCGCTTGCAGCAGCTGCGCCGCGAAGCCGTGGCCTGCCAGCTGCCTGCCACGTCTCTCGCTTGAGTTACACGGTTTAATACAGGGTTCAATAACGGATCTGGCTAAAAACCGGGTCTGCCAATAAACAGGGCGCCTTTTGCTGGTTTAGCAAAAGGCGCCCTGTTGTATGCCGCTCTGCGACCCTTATCTGATCAGCTTGCTCAAGTGGTTAGTCCAGCAACTCCTGATGGAGGCGGTTGACGATATTGCCCGCCTCGCCCTCTTTGACGAGGAAGCAGAGGTTATGGGCGCTGGCGCCGTAGCAGATCATTCGGATGTTGTGCTCGCGCAGGGCGTCAAAGACCTGACTGCCCACCCCGTTCACTTCGCTCATCCGGTTGCCAATCAGCGCCACCAGTGCCAGACCGGTTTCCACCTCCACCTTGCAGAGTTGCCCCAGCTCGGCTAGTACCTTGTCGCTCAGGATCGGCTCGCCGTTGCTCTGGCTGCCGGTGTGATCCAGCGTCAGTGACACGCTCACTTCCGAGGTGGTGATGAGATCCACCGAGATGCGGTGACGGGCCAGAATGCCGAACACTTCGGCCAGAAAGCCGTAGGCGTGGAACATGTTGAGGCTGTGCAGGGTTACCAGCACCTGTTGGCGGCGCAGGGCAACGGCGCGAAACAGCGGACTTGAATCTGTGCTGGCGCGGATCCAGGTGCCACCGGCTGCGGGATCCTTGGCGGAGCCGACAAACACCGGAATATTCTGGCGCACCGCCGGTTGCAGGGTGGCGGGGTGCAGCACCTTGGCGCCGAAGGTGGCCATCTCGGCCGCCTCGACAAAGCTGATTTCGGGAATGGGGCGGGCACGGGCGACCAGGCGCGGATCCGTGGTGTAGATGCCAGGCACATCGGTCCAGATCTCGATACTGGCGGCATTGAGCGCTTCGGCGAGCAGGGCCGCGCTGTAGTCAGAGCCGCCGCGACCGAGCGTGGTAGTGCGACCATCGCCATCGGCGCCGATAAAGCCCTGGGTGATGATCAGGCTGTCGCCAAGCTGCGGGCCCAGTGTCTGCTGGCAGAGGGTACGGGTGGTGGCCAGATCGACGGTGGCCTTGCCAAAGCGGCTGTCGGTGCGCATCAGCTGGCGCACATCCTGCCAGTGGGCCTTGACGCCGCGCTGGCGCAGCAGCTCGGTAAAGAGGCGGGTAGACATCAGCTCGCCGCAGGCGATGAGGCGATCCGCCAGCTCTGCATCGGTATGTTGATGCGCTTGTTGGGCCATCAGGCGGATCTCGTCGAGCTGGCCATGAATGAGGGCGCTCACATCGCCGGGGTTGCCGAGATCCGCCAGAATGGCCTGCTGGATCCCTGCCAGTTTGGCCAGCTGCTCGTCGCGGCCCGCTTCGTCCAGCTCCCCTTGTGCCAGGGCGACCAGCAGGTTGGTGACACCGGCACTGGCGCTCAGTACCACCACCTGGGTAGCGGGATTGGCCAGTACGATATCGGCGCAGTGATTCATGGCCGCGGCGTTGGCGACACTGGTTCCGCCAAACTTGGCGACATTGATCGGGCTCATTGCTTACTCCTGTCTTATTTTAAGATTCCGGTTCCATCGGGCAAAAAAGAGAGGAGGAGGCTGAAAATGGCAGGAATGAACGAAGCTATCCCGGCCAGAAGCACTCCACCTGCAGAGCCCATCCCGTACCGCCCCTGACAGGGCGCGGTGTGGGATGATCACTACCGATGACAACCCGGGGGATTCAGCCCCCGCAGCCGACGTTGAGGTCACCAGTCTCCTCACTCGTCTCGGCGCTGCTCCCCCTGACCCAAGTTCACCGGACGCTGGCGTCCTCCCTTGAGCTGCCTGGGCAGCGCTCCTCTTCTGGCTCCACCATGGCGGTGGAGTGCATTTAGAAATACCCTGCGTTGGATTGCACTGTCAATCGAGTTTGTGAAAAAGTTCAAATTGTCAGCTAACTCAACACAGAATCAACGGCTTAGACAATGGTCTTTGACAAAACCTTGGAGCGGCGCTGCCAGTTGTAGAGACGCTGGCGCGCCACCGGCAGATCTTCCACTTCCAGCGGATCGAAGCCCCGCTCCCGGAACCAGTGAATGGAGCGGGTGGTGAGCACGAACAGGCGACGAATGCCGAGCCGCTTGGCCCGCTCGGCCACCTTGGCCACCAGCTGATCCCCCCGGTTGGAGTTGCGATAGTCGGGGTGGATGGCAACGCAGGCCATCTCTGCCATCGCCTCTTCCATAAAGCAGTAGAGCGCCGCGCAGCCGATGATCAGGCCATCGCGATCTATGATGGTGAACTTGTCGATCTCCATCTCCAGCTGCTCGCGGGAGCGGCGCACCAGAATGCCTTCTTCTTCCAGCGGGCGGATCAGATCCAGAATGCCGCCGATATCCTCGATGGTGGCGGCGCGGGCCTGCTCGGCACTTTCCCGCACGATCTGGGTGCCGAGGCCGTCGCGGCTGAACAGCTCCTGCAGCATGGCGCCGTCATCCTGATAACTCACCAGATGGGAGCGGGGCACCCCGCCGCGGCAGGAGGCAATGGCCGCGCGCAGGTAGCGGGCGGTGCCGGACATCTCTTCCCCCGCCTGCTCCAGCTCCACCAGCAGCTCTTCGGCCTGCTCGGGGAAGAGCTCGGAGATGGCTTCGCCGCGTCTGTCCATTACCCCCTGGGTGCTGCTGAAGCAGATGAGCTTGTCCGCTTTGAGATCCACCGCCACCCGGCGGGCCACCTCTTCCGAGCTGAGGTTGAAGCTCTCGCCGGTGACCGAGCAGCCGATGGGGGAGATCAGCACCAGGCTCTTCTGATCGAGCTGGCGGGTGATCCCCTCCACGTCGATGCGGCGCACCCGGCCGCTGTGGCAAAAGTCGATGCCATCATCCACCCCCAGCGGCTGGGCGGTGACGAAGTTGCCACTCACCACGCTGATCCGCGCCCCCTGCATCGGGGTGTTGGCCAGCCCCATGGAGAGCTGGGCTGTGATGTCGTATTGCAGGCCGCCACACACCTGCTTGATGATGGCGAAGCTATCACCATCGGTAACGCGAGTGCGTCTGTGGTATTGGGCCTCGATGCCCGCATGGGCCAGCGCCTCGTCATTTTGCGGCCGTGAACCAAACACCAGTACCAGACGTATGCCCAGTGTCTGCAGCAGGGCGATATCGCTGACGATATTGGCAAAATTGGGGTGGCTGATGGCTTCTCCCCCCATCATCAGCACAAACGTGGCACCCCGATGCACATTGACATAGGGGGTGGATTGCCGAAAGGCATTGACCAGACTGGGTTCGCGTTCACGCACTTGATATTTCTTCCATAAAAAAACAGCGATTGGCTCAATATATGAAAATTAATTCACAAATCAAGACTAAATATTGATTTTGGCTGTTTCTGGTCTACTTGGGGCGGCCGAGCCGTGCGGATCGGGAAAAGGGGGTAGGGAGGTGCAGATGGCACTATGGGGCGCGCGGGGAGGGGGCCCGCCGGTTGATCCGGCGCGATAAACTGCTATCTTCGATGCTCCTTTTCGTCAGCTGTGTGATTTCACAGGGTTTTATACAAGGACAGGATTCATGGAACAGATTATTTCACCGGCAGATGCCCTGCCGGGACGACGCGAAGCGATGGTGATTGGTCAGCAACATGGGGTGAACGGCAACCCGACCCAGGGCCCCTGGCCGGAGGGGATGGCGGTGGCCTGGTTTGGCATGGGCTGTTTCTGGGGTGTGGAGCGCCTGTTCTGGCAGCAACCGGGGGTCTATTCCACCGCGGCCGGTTATCAGGGCGGCGTCACCCAGAATCCCAGCTACAAAGAGGTGTGCAGCGGGCTGACCGGCCATGCCGAGACGGTGCAGGTGGTGTTTGACCCCGCTGTTATCAGCTACGGCGATCTGCTGAGACTGTTTTGGGAGCAGCACGATCCGGCGCAGGGGATGCGGCAGGGGGGCGATGTGGGCACTCAGTACCGCTCGGTGATCTTCTATGGCGACGAGAGCCAGCAGATCATTGCCCAGCAGAGCATGGCGGCCTATCAGCAGGCGATGGCGGCAAGCGGCGACAGTCGTGCCATTACCACCCGCATTCTGCCGCTGGCGCCCTTCTATTACGCCGAGGATTACCATCAGCAATATCTGGCGAAGAACCCGGACGGATACTGCGGATTGGGTGGCATTGGCATCTGTTTGCCGCCAAGTCTGAACCGCTGAACCGCGCTGTAGGGATTTTCTTAAAAAAGTGAAAATAAATGCTGTCTGGCGGGAACTTATTGCTATTAGGCGGGACTAACTAGGTAGCGTCCATGGATCGGATGCAAAGTCCAGACACATTTCTTGCCTTGATAACCACCCAATGAATGAACGCATGGGGGGATTGAAAGTGATAGCAAGCAGGGCTGCCCACCAAGGCGGCCCTTTTCATATCTGCGTGTTTTAAAACCTTGCGTTGGACGGGAGAACCGGGCGGCAGATCAGGCGATCGCGCTGTCGAAGAGGTTCTTGATAAGGTCAATAAACTCGATGAGGAAGGCTTTTTGTTCCGGGGTCGGGGCGCGCAGCCAGACGGCAGAGAGCACCTCTTCCAGATCGGCGACCACGGCGTCGGCCTCCTGCATGATGGCAAAACGCACCTTGGGATCGATCTGCGGGTTTTGCTCGCAAATAGCCATCAGGTTGCTGGCAACACGGCCACTGACCAGATCTTCGATGGTCTCTTCACCGTTGCTCTGCTGTTGGGATTCAAACAATCCCAGACTCTCCACCAGATACTCGATCAGCGAGATATAGCCTTCACTTTCTACCACCATGGTTGCTGCCTCAATACAGTAACAATACGAAAATTAAGCGTATTTTAGTGACTTGACCTAGCTTGGCAAGCAGCAGTGCAGGCGATGGCGCGTAAAACTGACTCCGCCCCGCTCCACGCACTCCAGTCCGGTCAACACAAAGCCATGTCGTAAAAATAGCTCATAACTGAAGGCGCTGGCCTCGGTGGTGATGCGCTGCAGACCCTGTGCCCGGGCGCCCGCCAGCGCCGTGGTGAGCAGCAGATTGCCCAACCCCTGCCGTTGATGGTCGGCGCCCACATAGAGCAAGCTGAGGTGGCCATCCGCACTCAGGGTGACAAAACCGAGGGGCACATTTCCAAGCTCCGCCACCCAGCCGTGATGCTCGCGCAGCTGGCTGACAAAGCCGGGATGGTGCGCGCCGAGTGCCCACTGCTCCACCTGTTCGGCGCTGTAGTGCTCGGGGCCGCTGCGCCGCACCGCCTGCTCAAACAGGGTAACGAGGGCGGGAATATGTGGCTCGCTGAGCGGGACAATACGCAGTGCTGGGGTCATGGGGCCTTGCCGTCAGTAGGTTGGAGGGGTTGCGGCGCCTGCGGCCGTTTGGCTTTGGGCAGACCCGCGATAACCCGTTCATAGGAGTGGTGCACCCAGCCTTGCCAGAGATCGTCCGGCAGTGCATCGGTTAAGGTCACCGTGTTCCAGTGCTGCTTGTTCATATGCCAGCCTGGTTTGACTTCGGGGTGGATCTCGCGCAGCAGCAGGGCTAGTTCGGGCTCGCATTTGAGGTTGATGGTGAGCGGTTCGGCCTGCCAATCCACCAGCGCGAACATCTTGCCCGCGATGCGGTAGACCAGGATCTCCGGGCCAAACGGGGTGTCTTCCTGCGTGCCAGGCAGGGTGAGCAGAAAGGCCCTCAAACTCGTCAACTCCATCCTCACGCTCCTTGCCGGTTACCATGTAAACGTATTTTTTTGCTGAAATTATCTGCTAAGATGCGCGCCTACTATACCCCAATGCCGTCGATGAGGGAGTCGCAAGATGCTGTATCACAAGACCTTTGAGCTTGGCCCCGAACGGGATTGGGTCGTGTTTGTCCACGGCGCCGGTGGCAGCTCCTCCATCTGGTTCAAACAGCTGCGCGCCTATCGCGAACACTTCAACGTACTGCTGCTGGACTTGCGTGGCCACGGCCAGTCCCACCAGCTGCAACAGGTGGTCAAGGGCCATTACAGCTTTCGGGAAGTGACCGAAGATATCGTTCGGTTGCTCGATCATCTCAATATCCGCCGCGCCCACTTTGTCGGTATCTCCCTTGGCACCATCCTTATTCGCCATCTGGCCGAGCTCTGCCCGGAGCGGGTCAAGAGCATGGTATTGGGGGGCGCCATACTGCGGCTCGATATCCGCTCGCGGGTGCTGGTACAGCTGGGCCGACTCGGCCAGCATATCCTGCCCTATATGTGGCTCTACCGGCTGTTCGCCTTCATCATCATGCCGCGCCAGCGCCATCAGGAGTCGCGCAACCTGTTTGTGCGCGAGGCCCGCAAGCTCTGCCAGAAAGAGTTCAAACGCTGGTTCCGCCTCGCCACCGAGGTCAACCCGCTGATGCGCTACTTCCGCGAACGCTCCCTGCCCATTCCCACCCTTTATGTGATGGGGGAAGAGGATCATATGTTTCTGGCGCCGGTACGCGAGCAGGTGGCCCGCGATGCCAGCTCCTCGCTGGCGGTGATCCAGCAGTGCGGCCATGTCTGTAATGTGGAGCAGCCGGAGCAGTTTAATCGCCGCACCCTGGCGTTTATTCAATCGCTGGGGGGCGGGAGGAAGTGAATTTTCGCCAATATATCTGTACATACAATTCATGTTTTTAAGCTGAAGTCTAAAGACCATGAAATATTTATATGTCGAGTATGGTTCATCAATATGGTAATGAATTTTTAAATTATATTCGACGATACTATATCTCCATATAGTATCGTCGTAAAACGGTGGTTAAAAATGGTTAACCATATGAAAAAATGAAACGTTGCAATTTATATGTTGTGTTCACGTATTTAATGTATGTCGGTTAAATTTTCTGACGGTTCGCGCTCTTGATAACAGCTTCTTTTTCTGATGCGAATTTTTCTAAAATTGCCGGTATGAACGCTGTCTGCTCATCCCCAAAAAGACGTATCTCCTCCTCCTCTTCTTTCAAAAGATATTTAATAAAAACCTCGGCTTTTTTCAATCTAGTATTTACTCTCTCTATTCGTTTTCTATCTTTGAACAACTTAAAATCATCAATAGACAGTGAAACTATATCGTTAGCTATAGTTTCATCAAATATCCCACAATCTGAGGAAACAAGCTCTATATAGGTAAAGAATGATGAAAGATTATTGTAGATATAGAGTCCATAGTTCGTGATTTTTATACTATCCACTTCATTAGAGTAGCTATCTAGTCGATTATTGGATTCGACAAGGTCCCACTTCAGAAAAATATCAATGTTTTTTTCAAAATCATCGACCATATTATATCTTTCTGAAAAATGCTCTTTTAATTCACCGATTGAGAGATAGAATGGATTCGATGGGTCAATGCCATCAGAAAGTTTCTTCAGAATTCTTAATCCAGTAAAATGTGAACCATTTTGTTTATTTCTAATTTGAAAAATATTAGGGATGCTACTTTGAGATTCATCATAGAAAAATCTATATGGAATCATTACGGGTTTTAATACTTGGTGTATCTGTAGAGTCCATAGTTTAGTTGTTGATACCATTTCACCAACATTAGTGTAACCAGACTTTAAAAAATCTCGAAATAGCTCAAGTGCAAGTCTAATGTTCCCATGCGCACAAGCATTTAAAAAATCTGTTAATGGTGAGTTAGTTATATTTGAAAATTCATTTTTTAATATATGGAAAAGCCGCTTAATATCTTTTGCTTTTTGCGAAGTTGCATCAACCCCAAATTCTGCCTCACAAAATTCATCGCTGTTAATTCTAGCAAGTATATAGTTTATTCTTTTTTCAAATACAGCTTGTGTTATTGGAGAGCTAATATGAAATCCTGAATTTTGATATGCATCAAGAGTTCCATGGATTCGTGATGCATGAAAACGTTCCTCTCTCATTGATATTACAACTAAACACTCTAAAGTGTCGGCAATTTCATGTGCTGTAGTGAAACAGAAGTCTTGTAAATCATGAGGGTATTGATCTGTGTTATCTACTGCAATTATGCAACCTTTATGTTTTTTTCTCCAATACTCAACAAGGCGCGATGCAACATACTTGCGGTCATTTTTCCATTCTCTGACCATATCGTTGAGTTTAATATTGTAGTTTTCAGTTTCTTCATTGATTCCATAAAGTAACTGACGCTTAGCCATATCATATCTATCATCAAATAGACTCAAGAGTGTTGATCTATCTCCCTTAAGTAGCTCATCGACATCAAGATGGTTAATTATTTGCTCCCATATTGAATCATGAATTTTAGATTTACTTTCTGGTACTTTAAGCAAGTCTGCTATTGCAACTCTAGAGTGCTTAGATAGATATTGTGGCGGGTTGTGATAGAGTAATTTTCTTAAGAAAGTTGACTTTCCTGCCCCTTTTCCTCCAAATAAAATTATAACATCTCCCGTTTTTTTATTTTGCAAGCTCTTTGCTATTCGATTTCCAAAAGCCCCTCCCTTTTCGGTGTCTACTGAATCCTGGATGCCTCTCTCTTCAAAATATGGAGACAGTGTGTCTTTTATAATTCCTCTAAAGTTGTTGAATGCATTTTCATAGTCTCTATGAGTTACATAGCAAGACTCCATAAATTCTCGTGCAGAGACATCAATTGCACCAAAATATTTCTTTGCAAAAGGTCTCAGTTCTTTTGCATATTCGTTTGAGCTAACCTCACTATCATACGAGGATATTTTGTCCTTCGGATAGAATAATTCTCTATTTTGTCGGCCGATAGAGCCTGTTTGGTGTTTTAGTGCTCCAGATTTTATTGATTCATATCCAAGTATATTTATTGCGTCAATAAATTCTTTAGAAAAATACGAGTTATCCTTAATCACTAAGGCCTTTAAATTCCTCCAGTTTTTTCCTTTCTCAAATGTCTTAAAAAATATCCATTCATGGCCATTAGTTATTCCTGCAAATTCACAACCTTCCTCCATGCAATATGTACGTACTTGTTCCATAGCCTCTTTTATATTATTGTCAGTCAGCAATGTTTTAACTAAAATGTGCCTTGATAGTTTATGACCGTTAAAATTGTTTGGGAGGTTAAAGTATACTCCTTCTTTCTTAGCTTCTAAGAATATTAAGTCATCACCATTGGATCGTTTCAGCCTGTAATCAGCATAACCCGGAGAAATGTAGCTTTCATGAAAAGTATGTGTTTTTGGCCAACATAACACACCATGGATGATTTCATCTATTATCTTATGCCGAGTATCAGCCTCATTATAGGCTCTGGCTTCATATTTCTTGGATATTTCAATCGCTAATTCATGAGATGTTTTATTCATTTTATATGTAAACCGTAGGCAATTAAATATTGATGTTTATTTAAAATCATATAACTTTAAATTTCTTACATATATCTTTTTAAGATGTATTTTCATTTGGGTGGATTGTTAATAAATGTTTTCCATTAAATTATTTTAACAATATGTCATATAATGATTTTCTGTCATAAATATAAGTATTATCTAATATATTATTTGTTGAACGATATAGCTACCGCACGGGGTTTCAGCTCCCTGAGTGCTCTTTTTAACCAAATTGAAGATGGATAAACCATAACCACTCCTTGGCTGCCTTTGGGGCTCTAAGGGTCGGATGAGTAGCCTATCAAACGCTGACCTCTCTTGTTGAGTAAAAACACAGCCGTTACGTGGGATTTGAATGAAATCTTGATGGCGGTCAGATTTTGACGTGGAAAGGTCGAGAGAAATGGGAGGAGGGAAGATGGCTTCTCTTCTTGTTGCTGCTCCGCTCGGCCAAGCACGTCATGTGTTATCTCTTGCTCATCAATGCCTTGTAACCGCTGGTTACAGATCTTGCGTCGATCGGCGGACCCTTACTCCAGTAAATTCAGCAGCGATTGAATGCACCACAAAGCCGTGCTGGCCATCGCCTGCACCGCCGCCCTGTCCGCCTGCGACAGCGAGAAGGCGGCCAACAGCATCGCCAAACGCGCACCGTTGCCCTTGTCCGATGCCGGCGTCTATGAGGCGAACCTGCTCAGCCGCGATGGCGATCAGGGGCCGCTCAAGATGATCAAGGGGCTGGAAGGATTGGCGCTGGTCTATCCCAAGGGGGATGACCAGCAGCACTGGGGCATCTGGGTCGAGAACGATGGCAAGTCGATTACCTCTTCGCAATGGATCGGGCAGGTTGCCCAGAAAGAGAACAAGGATGGCATCTATCCGGTGCTGCTGGAGCGCACCTCGGTGCGGGGCAAGCGGCTCGATGCCCAGAGCAACGACCACAACCTCATCAGCTTTCAAGACAAAGCGGTAACCGATCTGGATGGCAAGGAGGTCAAGCGCTGGACCTTTGACTTCAGCCGTACTGGCACCCAGTTCCGGGATCCGGATCAGAGCACCGCCCTCTATCGCGACTGGATCGGCCACCTTGCCGTGAACAAGCTTGCCACCCGGACGATCACCAGCGACAGCTGGCGGGTGGCAGAGGACGCCGGCTTTGGTGATGCCATGGTGGGGCTGACCCGCAGCACCAACAACGGCGGCTCCCTGACTCTGGGGATCGAATTTCCCAAGGCGGGCTGTACCCTGACCGGCAAGGGCAGTGCGGAGTCTGGCAAGGGGCTCAGCAAGCTCATCCTGAGCGGGTTTGGCAAGTGCAGCTTCAAGGCATCAAGCGATCTCAGCCCGCTTGAGAACAAGTGGATGCTGGGCCTGGCCAAGGCCAAAGAGGGGGCAACGGCCTACGTCGCCGCGTTCGAGATGCCGGATACACGCAAGACGACCCTGGTGGTGGGCTTCCCCGAACAACATGGCCTGATGATGGTGGGCGACAAGCAGCCCTGATCCCGTCTTGATATCCCGCCCCAGCACTGTGTTGTTACCCCGGCCTGGCCGGGGTTTTTGATGGCGAGTGGGCTGCCATTAGAGGGGAGAATTGGGCAAGGCTCAGTAGCCCGTCATCTCCAGATAGCCGACGCCCTTGGCATCTCCCGAGACCGAGACCGCACCCTCCCAGTAGTCAAAGCGGCCGGTCATGGCCTGATTGGGCTGACGGGCTTTGATGGTGAGGGTCATTCCGGCGGCGTTTAGCTGCCACTCGACGGGGTACGCTTGCCCCTTGGGGCCGCGCCAGGTGTTGCCCGGAGTGAGGCGAATGGCGTCGGGGGCGAGCACCCGGCTGCTGCCATCTTGTTCAATCAAAATGCCGTAACGGTTTTCGGGCTGGTTTTCGGGATTAGCGCGGCCCGCCTTGGTGCGCAGGCGAAACAGCATCAGCTCGCGGCCATCGGCCAGTTGCAGCGAAAACCAGTCCCAACCCGATTGCCACTCGGCCAATACCGAGCTGCTCCACTCGTGATCAAACCAGCCTTGTCCGGTGACGGTGCGGGTTTCGCCATCGCGAGTCAGGGTGCCGCGAAGAGTGAGGCGCGGGTAGGAGTAGTAAAAGGAGGCGTTGCCCGGGCTCTTCTCGCTGTAACCCGCCTTGCCTTGCAGCACCAGCGGCTTGGCGGCAGTGACGGTGAGGTTCAGCTCGCCAATCTTGCTCTGTACCTTGAGGGTGGCGGGGAACAGCGCCGCCCCTTGGGAGGCAAGCCGCCACTCCCTGAGCCAATATTGGCCGCCGCTGGCCCCCGCCAGTCCCGGTCCCTGCCGACTGGCCCGTTCATCTTGCTGGTGGCTGCCACGGTCGAGATCCGTGATGGCAAACTGGGCCAGCCAGAGCTGGGGGGTGAGCCAGGGGTTGCTGGTGCGGAGTTCTTGCTCGATACCCTGGCGAAACAGGGTCCACTGCATGCCATATTCGCGCCCCTGTTCATCCTTGAGGTTGCCGGTGAGATACCACCACTCGGAGCGGTAATCGGGGTGTGCGGCGTGATCCTCCGGCAATTTGATGGTTTGCCCCGGCAGCACTTTTTTGAAGCTGTCGTTGCCGCCGCCGAGCAGGGCGCCCAGATCGCTGGCCTGCGCGCTGCCAATCATTGCAATCAGCGGGAGCAAGAGGGTGGCGAGCCACAGGGGCCGTAAGGAGGACAAGATCCCCCTCACCCTGGCCCTCTCCCGAAGGGAGAGGGGATGGTTCAATGCCGCACAGTGCTCTTCTTTGCGCTGAAGAAGGGGCGGAGAGAGGGACGTGGTTAATAGGAGCTTCAAGCTATGGCTGAGCCAGTGCGCTAACCGATATGTCATACCACTCTCCTTGCCGCATACCAGGAGGCCAGTGCGCCACAGACAGGCGCCAGCAACAGGGCGGTGACCGCATGAAGGGGGGCGGCCTCGAAGGCGAGGCGCCAGCCAAAGGCGCGGGGGTTGACCACCTCGATCAGCACCCAGGCAAGGCCATACCCCACCGGCAGGGCCAGCAGGGCGGTGAGCAGCCCCAATCCCGCTCCTTGCCACACCAGCAGCTGGCGGCAGTGGCGGGGGCTCAAGCCCAGACTCTGCAAGATCTGCAGCTCGCCACGGCGCGCCAGCCCCAGCACCATAAAAGCCGAGCCAATGCCGACAAAGGCGATACCGAGGATCAGCAATTTCAATAACTCGGTCACCACAAAGGTCTGGTCAAACACCTTGAGCGCCGCGCTGTGGATGGCGGGGGCGGAGAGCAGATTGATCTGCTCGCCAAAGCGCTCGCGCAGGCGATCGGCCAACTGCTCGGGGTCGTCGCTAAAGAGGGCGAGGGATTGCACCGCTCCCGCCTCGAAGGCGTGC
This sequence comes from Aeromonas sobria, assembly GCF_000820145.1. GTDB lineage: Bacteria > Pseudomonadota > Gammaproteobacteria > Enterobacterales > Aeromonadaceae > Aeromonas > Aeromonas sobria. Next base: position 490,697 of record NZ_CDBW01000006.1, read on the forward strand.
AGGATCTGCCCCTTGTCGCTGCCGTAGTCCTGATAGACGCCGGTGACGGTGAACTGCCTTGGCCCCTGCTCGCCGCTGATCGCCAATGTCTGGCCCACCTTGACCCCGAGGCGCACCGTCAGCGGCTCGCTCGCCAGCACTTCGTCGGGGCGGGTCGGCCAGCGCCCGGCCAGCAGCGGATAGGCCGCTTTAAGCTGGGGGATAAAATCCATCTGCGCCCACTCGATGGGCTGCCCCTGCCAGCGGGCCGGATGCACCGAGCGGCGCGAGGCGGCGCTCACCAGAGGATTGGCGAGCAGGGTCTCGAGGGTTGTGTTGCTCAAGGTGCCCTTGTTGCCCGCCACCCCCTTGGGGGCGGTGACATAGAGATCGGCGGCCAGACGCTGGCCGAGCCAGATCTCCACGCTGGAGCGAAAGCTCGACACCATGACGCCGATGCCGATGGCCGCCGCGATGGCGAGCTGCAACGCCATCACCGCGATGGCGGTGCGATCGAGGTGATAGAGGGTCTCGGCCACCCCGAGCCGGGCGGTAAGGGGGCCGCCCGCGCGCCGTCGCAACCAGCCAAGCAGGCCGCGCAGGGCATCGGGCAGCCAGAGCGCCATGGCCAGCAGCCAGCCACCGGCGATAAAGAGGGCGCCAGTGAGACCGGTTTGCGGCAACCACAGGCACAGAGCGCACAGCAGCAAGATGGCGATGGCCAGCACGCGCCGTCGCCACGGGTGAGCGGGGGGACGGCTGCTGCCAGCGCGCAGTTCGAGGGGGGATTGGCGCAGCAGTTGCCACCAGCCGGGCAGGTTGGCGGCCAGCGTGCCGAGCAGCCCGATCAACAGCGCCTTGAGCAGGCTCACAGGGGAGAGGCGAAGCAGATCGATGGGGTTGGGCCCATAGAGATCGGCCAGCGCCTGGGTCAGTTGCCCCATTAGTGCCAGCGCCAACAGGCTGCCGAGCAGTACCCCGAGCAGGGTGCCGATTGTGGCGAGAATAACGAGCTCCAGGATGAGCCAGCCAAGCACCCGACTCGGTGGCATCCCCAGAATGATCAGCTGGGCCAGCTGGGGGCGGCGCACGCTCTGGACAAATCGCTGGGCGTTGAACACCAGAAACAGGCCCACCGCCATGGCGAGCAATGACAGCGCAGTCAGGTTGAGGGCCAGCGCATCGCCAAGCTGGCTGGCATCGAGCGCCGGGCTGATGGGCTCAAGCCACAAGGGCTGGTTGGGGTAACGGGTTTGCAGGGTTGCCTGCAGGGTGCGCGCCTCAGCGTCGCTTAGCTTGAAGAGGATGCGATCGAGCCGACCCGCTTTATCCAGCAGCGGCTGGGCGAGGCCGATATCGGTCACCAGCAGCCGCTCCATGGGCACGGCGCCCGGTTCAAACGTGCCTGCCAGCGTCAGGGTCAGGATTCGGGCGCTTGCGCCGTCGCTGCCCCCCAGCACAAAGCGGCGGCTCTGGCCCGGTTGCCAGCGAAGGCGATCTGCTTCGGGGGCTGCCAGCCAGACGCTGTCGGCACGGTTTAAGGAGAAGGCGGGGTCGCTATCAGGCCGGGTGCCAAACAGCTGACGCAGGGGGCCGGGGTTGAAGAGATCCATCCCCAGCAGTTGAAAGCTGCGACCCTGCTCATCCTTGAGCCAACCATGGAGCTGGGGCATGGCATCGAGGGCGGGCTGGCTTGTCACCAATTGCACGTAAAGCTGTTCATCCAGCCCGCCAGCGGGGGCCAGCCGGTAGTTGGCCTCTCCTGCCAGCTGGCTGCGGGCGGCGACAAAGTTGGTGCGTGCGCTGTGATTGAGCAGCTCGATGGCCACCACCAGCGAGACCCCCAGCACCAGCCCGGCCAGACTCATCAACAGCAGCCAGGGGTGGCTGCGATAGAGGCGCAGCAGCGCTTTGAGTGGCAACATCAGCGGGCCACCAGCAGACGCAGTCGCCGCTTAGTCATGACGGGGCCCCTTGAGTTCGATCAGCAGACCCCCTTCGAGGCGCAGCACCCTGTCGGCCAGGGCAGCGTAGGCCGGGTTGTGGCTCACCAGCAGCAAGCCTGCACCGGTGTCGCGCACCGCCGCTATCATCAGCGCCATCACCTGTTCGGCATTGTGCTCATCAAGGCTGCCGGTGGGTTCGTCGGCGAGCAGCCACGTGGGCTGATGAATGAGGGCGCGGGCTAGCGCCACCCGCTGTCGCTGGCCACCGGAGAGCTGCTCCGGCCAGGCATGGCGCTTGTGGGCCATATCGAGCTGTTGCAGCAAGCGGTCAATCCTGGTCTCATCTTGTGGCAGACCGTTGATGGCCAGTGGCAGGGCCAGATTCTCGGCCACGTTCAGGGTCGGCAGCAGGTTGAAATCCTGATAGACGATGCCGAAATGGCGGCCACGCAGCCGTGCCCGCTCGTCGGGTGATCGGGTGTCGATACGGGTCTCTCCCAGCCAGATCTCCCCTTCGTCCGGCGCAATCAGACCGGCGATCAGATTGAGCAGGGTTGACTTGCCGCAGCCGCTTTGGCCCAGCAACAGGGTGATCTCGCCAGCGGGGAGGGCGAGATCGAGATGGTGGAACAGCGGCAGTCGTTCACTGCCGTTATCAAAGCTCTTGCAGAGGTTGCGCAGGGTCAGCATGGGATAACCGTTTGATGGTCAATGGCTTTCATCATGGTAGTTACGCTACCACGGCCGCCAATGATCAACACAGCCTTGCTGTTGATCAAGAGTGCCAGTTAGTGATCAAGGCGGCAAAAGAGCAGTGGATCCTCGCTGGATCATGGTTGCCCGAGGTGGTTAGAATAGAGGCTTCCATGGGTCACAGGATGAGCAAGGATGTTACACAAGCAAGTCAGTTTTATCATCGATAGCAAGGGCAACAAGCAGGCTGCCGTCGTCCCCATCGAGATCTACAACGAGCTGATGACCCTGCAAAAGGCACTCGCCGACAACCGGCCGGGGGAGCGCGAGCTCTACCACTTCAACGGCAAGGGGGCCGAGGCCCACGGTTATCCGGTGGGCAAGCGGCAAAATCCGGGCTTTATGGTGCTGGCGGGATCCACCGCCAATGGCGAGGATGCCGCCTCTTTGCGCGAAGCGGTGATCGAGCTGCGGCTGGAGTTGTTGGAGAAGGGGATCATTGTGCCCCGCAGTCAGGGCGGTTTTGTCTTTACCGCCGATCAGCTGTTCAACAGCCCGAGTCTGGCGGCCAGTCTGGTGGCGGGCAATAACCGCAGCGGTCTGGATGCCTGGCAAAACAACGCAAGCTATACCCTCAAGCAGTCGGGTTTTGGCAAGAAGTAACCCGACGCTATCGATGTCACATCATTTGACCATGTCTTGACCCGGGTGAGCTGGTGGGCGCTGGCAGTCCCTGACTGCTGCCGCCAGCCTGGCCAACCTAGTGTGATGCATAGTGCTGCGGATGGTGCGCCCCATGTAGGGCGCCCTGTTGAGGGCAACCAGAGGCAAGCTGCCAGCGGCAAAATCACCAAAACAGAAGGGAGGCGGATGCCTCCCTTCTGGTTGAGCGGTTTATCACCTGATCGAGGGATCAGGGGAGTGAGCGCGAATGTCAGGCCTTAACCGCCTGTTGGCGCTCAGTAACCCAGGGTAAAGCGCTGACGCAGGTGAGCCGGTTTTTCCGCCTCGTTCAGCACCCCATCGGCCAGATCACCGGCGGTGATCCCGGCGGGCTGCTCGCCACTAAAGAGCACCTGATCGCCACCCAGTCGATAGCCGCCGCGCTTCTCACCCGGTTCCAGGAACACCGGGGGAGAGACAAAGCGCCAGTCGAGGGCAGTTTCACGGCGCAGGGCAGTGAGACCGTCGCGGGCCGCCAGTGCGCCTTGTTTCCACTCGGCCGGAAATTCCGGGGTATCCACCAGTTGCACGCCGGGGGCAATCTCCAGACTGCCAGCACCCCCTACTACCAGCAACCAGCTGTTGGCCTGCACGGCGGCGGCTACGATGGCGTTGGCGCCTTTCAGATACTGCTCATAGATATCCGGTGTGGTCCAGCCCGGGTTGTAGGCGCTGATCACCCGATCGTGCCCCTTGAGCACCTCGGCCAGTGCATCCGGGTTCTGGGCATCGACCGCCACGGCGGTGACTTGCGGATGGGCGGCCACCTTGCTGACATCGCGGACGATGGCGGTGACGTGATGGCCGCGGCTGACGGCCTCGTTGAGGATGGCTGAACCGACAAAACCGCTGGCACCGATCAGGGCAATCTTCATGGGGAACTCTCCTTCACTGTTGGAATGAGGCTATCCTACGCCCTCGGATGTGATTTAATAATCAACTCAAAAATGCATTCACTTATAAGCTGGATTTAATAATGGAGCAGCTCAGACGTTACGCCATCTTCGCCGCCGTGGTGGAGGCAGGCAGCATGACAGGTGCGGCCAAATCCCTCGGCATGACCCCCTCTGCGGTCAGTCAGCATATTAGCCAGCTGGAGAGCCTGCTCGGGCTGACCCTGCTCCATCGCTCTACCCGTCGCCTCAGTCTGACCGAGGCGGGAGAGGTGGTGTGGCAAGGGTGCAGGGCGTTGCAGCAGACCCTGAGCGAGACCGAGCTGCGCCTTTCCGAGGTGCGCGACGCCCTGCTCGGTGAAGTGCGGATCACCGCCCCGGTGGGGATGGCGGGCCAACCGCTGGCACTGGCCCTCTCGCCGCTGTTGCAGGCCCACCCCGGTCTCACCATCCAGATCATCGCCGACGACGAGAAGCGGGATCTGATTGCCGAGCGGATCGACGTGGCGCTGCGGGTCGGCAGCCTGCCCGACTCGACCCTGGTGGCCCGCAAGCTGGGCCAGACCCGGATGTTGCTCTGCGCCGCCCCCGCCTATCTGGCGCGCAAGGGGACGCCACGCACGCCCGCCGATCTGGCGACTCACGACTGGCTCTGTGGCGACATGCTGGGCAACGGTTTGCTGCTACTTGATGAGAAGGGGGGCGAACACAGGGTCAGGTTCAAGCCCAAGGTGCTCTGCAACAACGTGTTGCCGCTGCGCCAGTTTGCGCTGGCGGGGCAGGGGATCTCGCTGCAACCGGAGGGGGAGATTGGTGAGGATCTGGCGCTGGGGCGGCTGCTCGAACTGCTGCCCGGTTTTCGGGTTGCACCGATGGAGATCCACGCCATCACGCCGCAGCGGGAGATCCCGGAGAAGGTGCGGCGGGTGGTGGAGGCGCTGCGCAGCTATTTCGGCACGACAATGTCGGCATGAGCTGCGTCCCAATGGCTGGCAGAGCGCGCCCGATTATCCTGAAGTGGAATTGTCCATAAGGCCGCTTGCCCAGAAGAGCGATAGCCCAGATAAGTAGATGGGTGGGCTGAATTGTGAAGCAAGCTTAAAACGAGCAGACATTGCGCACTTGCTGTTTGAGCCAGTTCAGCCCCGCATCCTGATTGGAACTTTTGTGCCAACTCATGTAAACCGGGCAATCTTCCGAGACCCAGGGGAGGGGGTAGCTGGCCAGCGCCAGGGTATCGCCCAGCATATCCATGTGCCACTGGCTGGCAACGCAGAGCCAGTCGGTACGGCTCACCAGATGAAGAGCCGTGAGCAGGGAATCGCTCTCGTAGGCGATCTGACGGGGCGGCAGCGGTGCCTTGGTCAGGGTGTTGAGTAACAGGTTGTCGAGCCGTCTGGCCTGCAGCACCACATGCTTTTCGTTGAAGAAGGTGGTCATGTCGGGCGCCTGGCGGATCCGCGGGTGATCCTTGCGGCAGGCGATGCGCAGGGGCTGGGACATGATCTGCTCGTTTTCAATACTCTGCTCGACCATGGGTTTGGTCGCCAGCACCAGGTCAATGCTGTGCAGATAGAGACTGTTCTGGCGCAAGGCTTCATCCTGCACCTGGGTGTTCCACTCCAGCTGGCAGTTGGGGGCTTGGATCTGCAGCAGGTTGTTGAGTTCCGGCAGGAAGAAGACATCGATATCAGGGACGCCCGCGATGCGAAAAGTGCGCCGACTGGTATGGTGATCAAAGAGATCGGTGCGTTGCAGACTGCGCTCCATATCGTGCAGCGGCACCATGATCTCGTGGTGCAGGCTTAGCGCCCGTGCCGTGGGGGTAATTCCCCGCCCCTGACGAACAAACAGCTGTTCGCCCACCAGCGCCGTCAGGCGGCTGATGGCCTGGCTGATGGCCGAGGGGGTCATCTCCATCATCTCGGCGGCGGTGGTGACGCCCCCATAGCGGATCACAGCATCCAGGACGCGAAAGAGATTCAGATCAACGTGGGACATGATGGCTACCGTTAAGCAACGTTAAAGCATCAGGATACTGTTCTGCCCCTTGTCAGGCCAGCATTGCCTGCGATAACTGTGATTTTTCCCTCTCCTCAACCATTCCCCATCTTGTTGCGAATGCATTCGAACAGGCTCTGCAGGCAGGCTTGATCCCGGTCGGCAGCCCGCACCGCGCCATACATATGGCGACGAATACCGCTGCCGAGGGGGCGGGCGCAAAGCATTCCCTGTCTGACAAACTCCTCGCTGGCCCAGCGCGGCAGGGCGGCGACCCCGAGTCCGGCGGCGGCCATCTGCAGCATCACCGAGGTGTTGTCCACCAGCTTGCAGCGAGCGGGCTCCACCCCGGCGGGTTGCAAAAAGCGGCTGAAGATATCCATGCGGCTGCGCTCCACCGGGTAGACCAGCAGCACCTCCGCTCCCAGATCGCCCGGCTCGATACGGCTCTGGTGGCAAAGGGGGTGATCCGGCGCCATCACCAGAGTGAGATCGAAGGCAAACAGCGGCTCGAAGTGGAGATCGCCACGGGCCTGCACGTCCGAGGTGAGCAGCAAGTCGAGCTGGCCGCCGAGCAGGGCATTGATGGCATCAAAGCCCGGCACCGATTCCACCTCCAGATCCACCCCCGGCCACTGGCGGCGGAACTCGGGCAAGAGCGGCAGCAGCCACTGGATGCAGCTGTGGCAATCGAGCGCCAGATGCAGCCTGCCCGCATCGCCGCTCTGCAAGGCCTGCAACTGTTTCTCGGTCTGGGCCAGGGCGGGCAGTACCTGACGGGCGAGGGCGAGCAGCTGGCTGCCTGCCGCAGTCAGCACCAGCGGACGGCTTTTGCGCAGGTAAAGTTCGAGATTGAGGCGGGTCTCCAACTCTTTGAGCTGGTGGGAGAGGGCGGACTGGGTGAGGTTGAGGGTCAGCGCCGCACCGGCCAGCGAGCCCTGCTCGGCCAGCGCGGTCAATGTTTTCAAGTGTTTGATCTCTATCCCTGCATTGCTTGGCACTGCCATAAGATGGCTCCTTGTGAGATTGCGTATGGCGCTGATGTTGCGGTCGGCGGTGGCCTGCTGCGTTTCTTAACTCCGGCACTTCTTGCACCGGTAAAAATCGGCCTCTGTATCCTCGTGGTTAACCTGACCGGCGGTCAGTTGAGGATTCTTTGAGAGCCAGTTGAAGAGGATTCAATAGCCAGCGCCACCTTATCTTGTCACTTTGGATGTGTAAACATCTGGATGGCCAAATCATCCAGTTTCCCATCAGATGAATGAGTATAAGGAAATGAACCTATGACACGAGCACACACCCTGGGCTTCCCCCGTATCGGCGCCAAGCGCGAGCTGAAATTTGCCCTCGAATCCTACTGGCGTGGCGAGACCAGTCAGGCCGAACTCGTTGCCGTGGGCAAGACGCTGCGTGAGCGTCACTGGCAGGCCCAGCACGCCGCCGGGGTCAACCTGCTGCCGGTGGGCGACTTCGCCTGGTACGACCAAGTGCTCGGCACCAGCCTGCTGGTGGATGCGGTGCCTGCCCGTCACCGTCATGGCGAGACCGACCTCGACACCCTGTTCCGGGTGGCCCGTGGCCGTGCGCCGACCGGCCCGGCCGCCGCCGCTGCCGAGATGACCAAATGGTTCAACACCAACTACCACTATCTGGTGCCGGAATTCAGCCGCGATCAGCGCTTCAAACTGGGCTGGAGCCAGCTGTTTGACGAGGTGATCGAGGCCAAGGCGCTGGGGCTGCCGGTCAAGGCGGTGCTGCTGGGGCCGGTCTCCTACCTGTGGCTCGGCAAGGAGAAAGAGAGCGGCTTCTCTCGCCTTGAACTGCTCGATCGCCTGCTCATTGTCTATCAGGAGATCCTGGCCAAGTTGGCCGCTCAGGGGGTGGAGTGGGTACAGATCGACGAACCGGCGCTGACGCTGGACTTGCCGGACGAGTGGCGGCTGGCCTACCTCAACGCCTACGAGCGCCTCGCTGGCCCCTGCAAGCTGCTGCTCACCACCTATTTCGGTTCGGTCGCTCATCAGCGCGACATCATCACCAGCCTGAAAGTGGATGGCCTGCATCTGGATCTGGTGGCCGCCCCCGAGCAGCTGGAGACCCTGGTGCCGCATCTGCCAGCCCAGTGGGTGATCTCTGCCGGGGTGATCAACGGCCGCAACGTCTGGCGCGCTAATCTGGCCAAGCTGGCGCCGACCCTGAAGGCACTGAAAGCCAAACTCGGCGAGCGGCTCTGGGTTGCTTCCTCCTGCTCCCTGCTGCACAGCCCAGTGGATTTGACCCTGGAACTGGAGCTGGATCCCCAGACCCGCAGCTGGTTCGCCTTCGCCCTGCAAAAATGCTACGAGCTGGGGCTGCTCAGAGACTATCTGGATGGTGGCGAGCTCGACAAAATTACCGCCTACAGCCAGCCCATCGTCGATCGGGAGTCCGACAGCCGGGTGCATAAGCGTGCGGTGCAGTCCCGTCTGGCCAGCCTCACCAACAGCGACTTTGATCGCCACAACCCCTATCCGGTCAGAGCCGAGCTGCAGCGGGCCGATCTCAAGTTGCCGCTGCTGCCCACTACCACCATCGGCTCCTTCCCGCAGACCTCGCAGATCCGGGTATTGCGTCAGGATTGGCGCGCCGGTCGCATCGATGACCGCGCTTATGAGGCGGGCATTCAGGCAGAGATCCGCGATGCTATAGAGCGTCAGGAGGCCATCGGGCTGGACGTGCTGGTGCACGGCGAGGCCGAACGCAACGACATGGTGGAGTATTTCGGTGAGCTGCTGGATGGCTTTGCCATCACCCGCTTCGGCTGGGTGCAGAGCTATGGCTCCCGCTGCGTCAAGCCGCCGGTGATCACCCGTGACATCGACCGCCCGACCCCGATGACCCTCGAATGGACCAAGTTTGCCCAGAGCCTGACCGACAAGCCGGTCAAGGGCATGCTGACAGGCCCGGTGACCATCCTCTGCTGGTCCTTCCCGCGCGAAGATGTGAGCCGCGAGCAGTCTGCCCTGCAAATTGGCTTGGCCATTCGCGACGAGGTGGCGGATCTGGAAAGCGCGGGCATCAAGATCATCCAGATCGATGAACCGGCGATCCGCGAAGGCTTGCCCCTGCGCAAGCAGGATCATCAGGCCTATCTCGACTGGGCGGTGCGCGCCTTCCGTCTGAGCGCCAGCCCGGTGGCGGACAGCACCCAGATCCACACCCACATGTGTTACAGCGACTTCAACCTCATCATCGAGGCGGTGGCAGCGTTGGATGCGGACGTGATCACCATCGAGACCAGCCGCAGCCAGATGCAGCTGCTCGAAGCGTTCGAGCGCTTCAACTATCCCAATGAGATTGGCCCGGGTGTCTACGACATCCACTCACCGAACGTGCCGAGCCAGAGCTGGATTGAGGGGTTGCTGCGCAAGGCGGCCAAACAGATCCCGGCCGAGCGGCTGTGGGTCAACCCGGATTGCGGCCTCAAGACCCGCGGCTGGGAAGAGACTGAGGCCGCACTCAAAGTGATGGTCGATGCCACTAGGGCGCTGCGGGCTGAGCTGGCGTAACCAGCAAGCTGTGACCGCCATCGATAAGGTGGCGTGTTAACAAGCTGACAAGCTAACAGGAGAGGGGAAGCCACTGCTTCCCCTCTCTTTTTTCGTTGGCCACTGTTTCGCTGGCTCCTGATCCTTGCCGCAGCATGCTTTGCACTAGGCTCAGAGGTGGCAGAGGTGAATGGAGTTGCGGCCATGAGAGTCAGGCTGGGGAGCGTAATCCTGTGGGGGTTGTTGATGTGGCAGAGTGCCTTGGCAGCGCCCGCTCCCGAGTTGAAAATGGCCTACTTTGACGACTTTGCCCCATATTCTTGGCGTGACGAGCAGGGCAAGATGCGCGGACTAATGATCGATGTGATGGATCGAGTGGCGGGGCAGATGGGGCTGCGGGTCACTCATCAGGGGTATCCGTGGCAACGGGCCCAAAAAATGGTACGGATGGCGCAGGCAGATGGCTTCGTGACCATCGCCACCCGGGAGCGGCGCAGCTATACCCTGATTGTGGATGAGCCAGTCACCATGACGGTCATGACCATATTTACTCAGCTTGGCCACCCCCAGATGGCGGGGTTCCAGCGAGCCAGCCGCTTGAGCGACCTCAAGACCTTCACCTTTCTCGACTATCTGGGCAACGGCTGGGGTAAGGAGAATCTGGCTGGCTTTCGCGTGCATCTGACCATCAATGTCGATAACGTCTTCAAAATGCTGGCGGCGGGTCGGGGCGACTTGATGGTGACCGATCCACTGGTGGCGCGCTTCAAACTCAACGAACTGGGGTTGTCCGGGCAGGTGGTCGAGGTGCCGCTGCTGCTGGCATCGACCCCGTTCAACCTCTGCATTGGCAACCATTCCCGCTTTAATATCCGCATAGCCGAGTTCAACCGGGCCCTGCAACAGTTGCGTCAAAGTGGCGAGTTGGCGCGCATTGTCGCGCGCTATCGTTGATGCGCTGCTGACATCCGTTATTTGCCAGCAGCGCGTTTATCCCTGCGTCATATCGGCGATGGTTGCCCAGAAGGCATCAATCAAGGGCCCCTTGCTGTGGGGTGGACGAATAAGCCCAATGGTCCAGCACGCTTCCCCATCCCTGAGGGGCAGGGTGAGCACATCCGGGTGCTCTATGGTGGTGGAGGAGGGGACCAGGGTCCAGGCGATCTCGGCGGCCGCGGTGGCGACCCCGGCGGCGAAGTCGTTGACGTACTGGATATCGCGAAAGCGCAGCCCGCTCTGGGCCAGATAGTTCATCAGGTGATCGTAAAACGACGGCGCCTTGTCCCGGCGCAGGATCGCCAGCGGCTTGTCCACCAGATCGGCCAATTCCCTCACATCGCGGTAGCTGGCGGGCAGCACAGCGACAAAGTGGGCCTCGACCACCGGCAGGGCGTGCCACCCCTTGGGGGCGGGCAGGCGGCAAAAACCGAGGTCCAGCTTGCCTTCACTGAGCGCCAGCAATTGGTGGTGGGTGGAGAGATCGTTGAGCTCTATGGTCACCTGTGGCCGTTCGGCGCGAAAACGGGCGATGGCGGCGGGCACCAGGATCTTGGTGGCGACGCCAAAGCCGATACGCAGGGTGCCGACATTGCCCGCCAGCACGTCGCGGGCGGTGCGCGAGAGCTGCTCGCTTTGGATGACCACCGCGCGGGCATCCTCATACAGCGCCCTGCCCAGTCCGGTGAGGCGGGTGCTGCTGGCGTTGCGCTCGAACAGCTCGCCGCCCAGCACCTCCTCCAGCCGCCTGATCTGTTTGCTGAGGGCCGACTGGGTAACATGCTGGCGCACCGCCGCCTGGCCGAAGTGCAATACCTCCCCCAGAGTGACGAAGGCTTTCAGGTCCCGTAGCTCCATCAGGGCTCCTTTCATTCCTGTTGGGAATGTTGAGTGGTCATATTTGTCATTGGACGGAATTTTAGAAGTGTTGGATGCTGATGCCAATTCATTTCTGGCGCCCCGATACGGGGGGGCCGAGTTATCAAAGATGGCTGACACCATCCGCGCAGCAGGAGCAACACCAGATGCATCACCACAAGTTCAACGACTTCCCGAGCGATTTTCTGTGGGGCGCCGCCTCCGCCGCCTATCAGGTGGAGGGGGGCTGGAATGCCGATGGCAAGGGCCCCTCGGTGTGGGATCTCTTCACCAAGCTGCCGGGCAAGACCTTTGAGGGGAGCAACGGCGATGTGGCGGTGGATCACTACCACCGCATGGAAGAGGACGTGGCGCTGATGGCCGAGATGGGGCTCAAGGCTTACCGCTTCTCGGTGAGCTGGCCGCGCATCTACCCCACCGGTCGGGGGGAGGTGAACGAGGCGGGGCTGGCTTTTTACGAGAAGCTGATTGACACCCTGCTGGCGCACAAGATCGAGCCGGTGCTGACCCTTTATCACTGGGATCTGCCGCAGGCGCTGCAAGATGAATACGGCGGCTGGGAAGACCGACGGATAATCGAGGATTTCGAGCGCTACTGCGTGACCCTCTATCAGCGCTTTGCCAGCAAGGTGAAGTACTGGGTCTCCCTCAACGAGCAGAACTACAACCTGACCAACGCCTATCAGCTCGGCACCCATCCGCCCGCAGTGCAAGACCGCAAGCGCTTCTTTTCCGCCAACCACATCGCCTTTCTGGCCAATGCCCGGGTGATCAAGGCGTTTCGTCAGCATGTGCCGAACGGCCTGATTGGCCCGAGCTTTGCCTACTCTCCTGCCTATCCGGCGTCGTGCGACCCGAAAGATATGCTGGCCTACGAGAACGCCGAGGAGTTCAACAACCTCTGGTGGCTCGATGCTTACTGCTTTGGCCGTTATCCGCAGGCGGCGCTCGCCTATCTGCGGGAAAACGGCGAGGCGCCGGAGATCCTGCCGGGCGATTTGGCGCTGCTGAGAGAGGGGACGCCCGACTATATTGGCGTCAACTACTACTACACCCTGACCTACACCGATAACCCCCTGGGCGGTCAGACCCTGCAGCGGATCAACACCACCGGACAGAAGGGGACTACCCCATCGAGCGGCATTCCCGGCCTCTTCAAGACGGCCCCTAACCCGCACCTGGAGACCAGCAACTGGGACTGGGCCATCGACCCGACCGGGATGCGCATCGCGCTGCGTCGCCTCTCTTCCCGCTACGGTCTGCCGCTGATGATTACCGAGAACGGCCTTGGCGAGTTCGACCAGCTGGAGGCGGGCGACCAGGTGAACGATGAGTACCGCATCGATTATCTGCGCAGCCACGTCAAGGCGTGCCAGGAGGCGCTGCAGGATGGCGTCGAGCTGCTGGGCTACTGCGCCTGGTCCTTTACCGACATCCTGAGCTGGCTCAACGGCTATCAGAAGCGCTACGGCTTCGTCTATGTGGAGCGTGACGAGCAGGGGGGGTCACTTCGCCGGATCAAGAAAGCGAGTTTCCACTGGTACAGTCAGGTGATCGCCAGCCAGGGCAAGCAGCTCTGACGTTTTATCGCTTTGCGTAACAAGCGGGCCCGGGCCATCCCCGGGCCCGCGCTGTTTGTGGTGTAGGGGCGGGGAGCGGCCTCATTGATGACCTCGCTATCCCCCTTGTTTACTGATTTTTGTCCTGCCAAAGCCGCCGACCCCTGCTATTATCTGCGGCCAAACATGAGCCAATAAAAATCAGGATACAGTGATGACAGACCACACTTTTATTCCCGGCAAGGACGCGGCACTGGAAGACTCCATCGACCGTTTCCAGACCAAGCTGCAAGCCTTAGGGTTTGATATCGAAGAGGCCTCCTGGCTCAACCCCGTGCCGAACGTCTGGTCAGTGCATATTCGGGACAAGGAGTGCGCCCTCTGTTTCACCAACGGCAAGGGTGCCAGCAAGAAGGCGGCGCTGGCCTCGGCCCTTGGCGAATATTTCGAGCGTCTCTCCACCAACTACTTCTTCGCTGACTTCTATCTGGGCGAGCAGGTCGCCAACGGTGATTTCGTGCACTATCCCAACGAGAGGTGGTTCCCCATCGAGGGTGATCAGTTCCCGGCCGATCTGCTCGACAGCTTCACCCGCAAGTTCTACAACCCGGACGGTGAAGTGACCGCTGACATGCTGGTGGATCTGCAGTCAAATAACGAGGAGCGCGGTATCGTCGCCCTGCCGTTCGAGCGCCAGTCCGATCACCAGACCGTCTATATCCCGATGAACATCATCGGCAACCTCTATGTTTCCAACGGCATGAGCGCCGGCAACACCCGCACCGAAGCGCGCACCCAGGCACTCTCCGAGGTGTTCGAGCGCCACGTGAAGAACAAGATCATCGCCGAGGCACTGAGCCTGCCGCTGATCCCGGACGAAGTGATTGCCCGTTATCCGGGAATTGCTGCCTCCATCGCCGCGCTGGAAGCAGAAGGTTTCCCCATTTACAGCTTCGATGCCTCGCTGGGTGGCCGCTATCCGGTCATCTGCGTGGTGCTGCTCAACCCGAGCAACGGTACTTGCTTTGCCTCCTTCGGTGCCCACCCGCGCTTCGAAGTGGCCTTCGAGCGTACCGTCACCGAGCTGCTGCAGGGTCGTGGCCTCAAAGATCTCGACGTGTTCGTGCCGCCGTCATTCGACAACGAGCAGGTAGCGGATCACCACAACCTTGAGACCCACTTTATCGACTCCTCGGGCCTCATCAGCTGGGATCTGTTCAAGCAGGATGCAGACTTCGAGTTCGCCGACTGGGACTTCCGTGGCACCTCGCAGGAGGAGTTCGACCACCTGATCGGCATCTTCCACGAGCTGGAGCAGCCGGTCTATATCGCCGACTACGAGCATCTGGGTGTCTACGCCTGCCGTATTCTGGTGCCGGGCATGTCCGACATCTATCCGGCCGAAGATCTGCTGCTGGCCAACAACAACATGGGCGCCAACCTGCGCGAAGTGATCCTGGCACTGCCATCACTGGAGTGGGATGCAGAGCAGTACATGGCGTTGTTTGATCAACTGGATGAAGAGGGACACGACGAGCGCACCCGTGTGCGCGAGCTGCTGGGCATCGCCGCCGCCAAGGGCACCGCGCTGCACACCCTGCGGGTGGGCGAGCTGAAAGCCATGCTGGCACTGGCTGCTGGCGAGCTGGAGACGGCCATGGATCTTATCGACTGGACCATGGAGTTCAACCAGTCAGTGTTCACTGCCGAGCGAGCCAGCTACTACCGCGCCCTGCGTGCCTGCGTCGAGTTGTTCCTCGACGAGGAGCGGGATCCTGAGCAGTATCGCGCTGTCTTTACCCGCATGTACGGCGAAGAGACGCTGGCGCTGGCGTGGGCCAACGCCAGTGGCGAAGCGCGCTTCCACGGGCTGGACGCCGCAGACCTGTCGCTGTCGCAGTTCCCGTTACATCAGAAGCTGCTGGCGGCTTATGAGAAGCTGCAAAACGCCAAGCGCGCCCATAGCTGGGCGTAACCTTGTGGTAGAGGGAGGGGCCGTGTGGCCCCTTCTGTTTATCGCGCGGTAAGATTGGTGATTTTTATTCCAAGATGAAATAAAAAACAAAAAATACCCCTAATGGGGTTGATGAAGGGGCAGGGGATGTGCTGTCGAGCTGCAAAGATATCTTGCCAATATCATCTTTACGTGCATGGTAATAAATTGTTTGAAATCATTAAATTAAACACACAGCATTTCTGTTTCAGCTGAAACCTGGTGTAAACTGGCGCAGCCGTTGCACTAAAATATTTGTAGTAAAATTACATTCACAGTCTGATAAACTTGATCGATGTCAATTTTGGCCATTTGGCCCTTTGTTATGATTTCAACAGGCAAAACATTCAGGTAGATAAGAATTGAAAGCTGAATCCCCATTCGATTGTCTCAAGCCAGAAGCCATCGCTGCATTGGCTGAAGATATCACCTATGCCAAGGCCACCAAGCCGGCATACAAGGTCATTCCACTGGCCATTACCGCAGGCGCTTTCATCGCCATCGCGTTTATTTTTTACATCACAGTGACCACAGGTTCAGGCTCCATGTCTTGGGGCATGGCCAAGCTGGTCGGTGGTCTCTGTTTCTCCCTGGGTCTGATCCTTTGCGTGTTGCTCGGTGCCGAGCTGTTCACCTCCACCACCCTGACGCTGGTGGCCAAGGCCGCCAATCGCATCAGCTGGGCCCAGTTGCTCAAGAACTGGGGTCTGGTCTACTTCGGTAACCTGATCGGCGGTTTGCTGATGGTTGGCCTCATCATCATGTCAGCGCAATATACTGCGGCAGATGGTCAGTGGGGGCTGAATGCCCTGAAAGTGGCCCAACACAAAATTCACCACACCTTCTTTGAAGCCGTGGCGCTGGGTATCCTTTGTAACTTGATGGTGTGTCTTGCGGTGTGGATGGCCTTTGGGGCCCGCACTGCCACCGACAAGGTGATGGTAATGTTGCTGCCCGTGGCCATGTTTGTGGCATCCGGTTTCGAGCACAGCATTGCAAACATGTTTATGATTCCGGTGGGCATCGCTATCCATAGCCTGGCCAGCCCGGAGTTTTGGCAGGCCATCGGCCAGGATCCGGCGACCTTTGCCGATCTGACCGTATCCAACTTTGTCCTACACAATCTCATCCCTGTCACCATCGGTAATATCATTGGTGGTGGCATGATGGTTGGTTTGACTTACTGGTTTATCTTCCGTCGTCATCATTAAGGATGATTGCGGGATACTACATCAATACCGTGTGAGGTAATGAAAAATGGCAGAACTTAACGAACAGTTCCAAAAAGCATGGGAAGGCTTCGCGGCCGGTGAATGGCAGACTTCTGTCAACGCCCGTGACTTCATCCAGAAGAACTACACCCCGTATGAAGGTGATGAGTCCTTCCTGGCTGGAGCGACCGACGCAACCGCCAAGCTGTGGGACAAGGTCATGGAAGGCATCAAAATCGAGAACCGCACTCATGCGCCGGTCGATTTTGATACTGACATGCCCTCCACCATTACCGCACACGATGCCGGTTATATCGATCAGAGCCTGGAGCAGATCGTTGGTCTGCAGACTGACAAGCCGCTGAAGCGCGCCATCATCGCCAACGGCGGTATCAAGATGGTTAAAACTTCTTGCGAAGTGTACGGTCGTCAACTTGACCCGATGGTCGAGAAGATCTTCACCGAGTACCGCAAGACTCACAACCAGGGCGTGTTTGACGTTTACACCAAAGACATCCTGAACTGCCGTAAGTCTGGTGTTATCACCGGTCTGCCTGATGCCTACGGCCGTGGCCGTATCATCGGTGACTACCGTCGTGTTGCCCTGTACGGTATCGACTTCCTGATGGCCGACAAACTGGCCCAGTTCAAGTCCCTGCAAGCTGACCTGGAAAACGGCGTCAACCTGGAAGCCACCATCCGTCTGCGCGAAGAGATCTCCGAGCAGCATCGTGCTCTGGCACAGATGAAGGTCATGGCTGCCAAGTACGGTTGCGATATCTCCGTTCCGGCCAAGAATGCTAAAGAAGCTGTACAGTGGACCTACTTCGCCTACCTGGCGGCAGTCAAGTCCCAGAACGGCGCTGCCATGTCCTTCGGTCGTACCTCCAGCTTCCTGGACGTGTACATCGAGCGTGACCTGCAAAAAGGCGTGATCACTGAGCAAGAAGCCCAGGAGCTGATGGACCACATGGTCATGAAGCTGCGTATGGTTCGCTTCCTGCGTACCCCGGAATACGATTCACTGTTCTCTGGCGACCCGATGTGGGCTACCGAGACTCTGGCTGGTATGGGCGTTGATGGCCGTACCCTGGTCACCAAGAACAGCTTCCGTATGCTGAACACCCTGTACACCATGGGCCCGTCCCCTGAGCCGAACCTGACCATCCTGTGGTCCGAGAAGCTGCCGGTCGGTTTCAAGAAGTACTGCGCCAAGGTATCTATCGAGACCTCTTCTGTTCAGTACGAGAACGACGATCTGATGCGTCCGGATTTCAACAACGATGACTATGCCATCGCTTGCTGTGTATCCCCGATGATCGTTGGTAAGCAGATGCAGTTCTTCGGTGCTCGTGCCAACCTGGCCAAGACCATGCTGTATGCAATCAACGGTGGTATGGACGAGAAGCTCAAGATCCAGATTGGTCCTAAGACTGACATGGTGACCTCCGAGTTCCTCGACTACAACGATGTGATGAGCCGTCTTGATCACTTCATGGACTGGCTGGCCAAGCAGTACGTTGCTGCGCTGAACATCATCCATTACATGCACGACAAGTACAGCTACGAAGCCTCACTGATGGCGCTGCACGACCGTGACGTATATCGCACCATGGCGTGTGGTATTGCTGGTCTGTCTGTTGCTGCTGACTCCCTGTCTGCCATCAAGTACGCCAAGGTCAAGCCGATCCGTGACGAAGATGGCGTAGCCATCGACTTCGAAATCGACGGTGAGTACCCGCAGTTCGGTAACAACGACGAGCGCGTTGATGATATCGCCTGTGAGCTGGTTGAGACCTTCATGAAGAAAATTCAGAAGCTCAACACCTACCGTGGCGCTGTTGCTACCCAGTCTGTTCTGACCATCACCTCTAACGTGGTATATGGCAAGAAGACCGGTAACACCCCGGATGGCCGTCGCGCTGGTGCTCCGTTCGGCCCGGGTGCAAACCCGATGCACGGTCGTGACCAGAAGGGTGCTGTTGCTTCCCTGACTTCTGTTGCCAAGCTGCCGTTTGCTTACGCGAAAGATGGTATCTCCTATACCTTCTCCATCGTACCGAACGCACTGGGTAAAGATATGGAATCCCAGAAAGCCAACCTGGCTGGCCTGATGGATGGTTACTTCCATCACGAAGCCAACCTGGAAGGTGGTCAGCATCTGAACGTTAACGTGATGAACCGTGAAATGCTGCTGGACGCCATGGAAGACCCGGAGAAGTATCCGCAGTTGACCATCCGCGTATCCGGTTATGCCGTTCGCTTCAACTCTTTGACCAAAGAGCAACAGCAAGACGTCATCACCCGTACCTTCACCGCTTCTCTGTAATCGAGACGTAGTGAGTAAAAACCGGCGCCAAGGCGCCGGTTTTTTTATATGTGCGATTCAGGGGGAATAGACTTCCAGGATCAAGCATCATCGCAATCACAAACGTTGTTATGGAGTATTTGAACAGGGTTATGGCATAGCGGTTCACTAGGGTTGACCTTGGCATTACCTGTAACGCGATCACGCTTGATTCGCGCGCTATCGCCACCAGGGAGGTTGCTTTGCCTGTCACTGCGCCAGTGGCGCGTATGACCCGGCGAACTGGCTGATCAGGCTTACGGGTTAACAGAGACGCCATCACAGGTGTAAAGCAAAACCCATAAGCTTGCGGCTCTGTCATCATTTTCTGCCTCTGCCTCTGCCTCTGCCGCTATCTTCTACCAATGTACCGGTGTGTGGAGGGGGCTACGGTGATCCTGCCAGATATGCGTTGGGTTCTTCTCAATGAAGCGGAAAACCATGTCTGCAGAAACAACAAGGGCTGCACAATGTGCAGCCCTTGTCTCAATGAAAATAGGGGGGAGCGTGTCAGCTGGCCCAGGTGATGATGTGATCAATCCATTCACCTGCCTGCTCCTCGTGAATGACCTTGCCACGTACAGATTGACCTGCCTGATGCATCGCGGAGCGACTGCCCGTCAGCAGAGGATGCCACTGTGGCAGGGTGTCACCTTCTGCTAGCAAACGATAGGCGCAACTAGAGGGCAGCCAGTCATATTCGGCAATCTTGTCATGGGTGATCTGCAGGCAATCAGGCTCTTTTTTGAAACGATTGGTATAGTCAGAGCACTGACAGGTCTTGGTGTTGAGCAGGTTACAGGCGACATTGGTGAACACCAGCTCGTCGGTATCTTCATCGATCAGCTTGTTGAGGCAGCATTTGCCACAACCGTCGCAGAGGGATTCCCATTCGGACTCAGTCATCTGCTGCAGACTCTTGGTCTGCCAAAAGGGGGCTTGCATGATGCCGCTCACTTAATTCACCTGATAAAGCGCGTGGTTATACCCTGTGTGACTCACAATTTCAAGAAGAGGGTCATAATGACGGCAAAATAGCTGCCATGGTGTCAAATTGCGGCGGATCATCTTGATGTGTCTACAGGGTTACCTTGCCTTAATGATTGAGATAGATGTCTTGCTCTGCATAGGCCAGCAGAGGTGTGATTGGGCTGCTTCGTTGTGTGCCAAAGAAACGAGTCAGCACACCAGATTGTTGTCCCAGACGTTGCAGCTTGGCGTGATCCAGCTCGATCTGCTCGGGGAGCCAGGTAAACACGGCAGCACAGTGGCCGTTGCCCAGACTGCGCTCCAGAGTCTGTTGCCAGTTCTTGATTTTAGGGCTGTGTACTACCAGTACCCTCTTGGGATCTATGCCTTGCTCTTGCAGCCGCACAGCGGTGGGGCGCCCCGGTGGTGCTATCAGCAAGATCCAGCCGGCGTGAGTGTTGCCTAGCTTGGCCAATTCAGTCAGAAACTGATCATCAGACTTGATCGTCATGCCATAGTGAGCAGATTCCGCTTTGCAAGCGGTTCTGGTTGGCCATGGGTTACTCATGGCACGGTTCATCGCAAACGGCAGTGAGTGCAGAGGCTGGTTCATAGTTCAATTCCTGTATGAATGTCCAAGCTGTATGTACATACAGTAGTTCTATCCTGCGGTAGTGACAAGGTGTTTTTGCTGAAATCTGTGATGGCGTTGGCACGGGTTTTACTTATGATTTTGTTTTTAAAGGTTTTTTATAAAAACCACGCCGTGTGTTTTTTGCTCTATGGACAAATGGCGCTGCACCGCCCATGGTTATACAGGCCATTTAAAGGGAGGTGCCGCTATGGATATAAGTACCTTGCAGCGTCTGGATGCCAACATCTTGCTGGGCATCATCAATGAAAAACTGAGACTGGAGTGCGATGGGCTGGAGGAGCTGCTGGCCTATTACGATATGAGTGAAGCCCAGTTGGCAGGACGTCTGGATCAGATTGGGTACCATTACGATCCATTGAGCAATCAGTTCAAGGCACATCTCTGAGGGTGCAATGATTGCTTCATATTTATACGGTAATTTTTAAGGCGCATTGAAATCGGTTTCAATGCGCCATCTTGTTGCCTATTTTCAGGGATTTTCAAGGCTTGGCAATCTCTGAAAACCTATTCATGCCATAATATTTTCATTTACTTTATAAGTCACTGATAACAAAGGTTATGTTTGTTTTTATACAATCAGTTAAAGGAAAGGGTTTTCAAGCTTTTCAGGCTGTTTTTATCGGTTAAAGTGTGACTTGCGTTAACTTTTAATTCTGCCGCTTTAGTTAGTATTCTCACGCCGGTACATATTTTGAGATAACAACAGCGCCGGTCCCGCAAGCGGGATAACAATTTTATTTGTAACGAAGGAATATGGTTTATGGCTACCAAGAAGAAGACAGACCAGGATCTCCAACTGGATAAAGATCAGCTCAAGGCGAGAATCGTGCGTCACCTGCGTTCTACCTTGGGAACAAGCGAACAGAAAGCCTCCCCCGAAGCGTGGTGGAAAGCCACTGCTGCGGCCGTCAATGAACAGGTGTACGAGCGCCTGACCCGCACTCAGCAGACTCACTTCAAGAAAGATACTCGTGCCATTCACTATCTCTCTGCTGAATTCCTGATGGGACGATTGACCTCCAACAACCTACATAACCTCTCCCTGTACAAGGCTTGTGAAGAGGCGCTGGGTGAGCTCGGTCTGGAGCTGACCGACCTTTGCGAGCAAGAGCCCGACATGGCCCTCGGCAACGGCGGCCTGGGTCGTCTGGCTGCCTGCTTTATCGATTCGCTGGCAACCCTCAACTATCCGGCGGTCGGCTATGGACTCCATTACGAACATGGTCTGTTTCGTCAGGAGATCCAGGATGGCCGTCAGATCGAGCGTCCGGACTCCTGGCGTGAATACGGTAACCCTTGGGAAATTTGCCGACCGGAATCCGTTCAAGAGATCCCGCTCTACGGCTATGTGGAGACTGTATTCGGTGACAAGGGTGGCCTGAAAAAAGTATGGCATGCCGGTCGCAAGATCAAAGGGGTGCCTTGGGATATCCCTGTCGTCGGATTTGGCGGTAACACGGTCAACATTTTGCGCCTGTGGGAATCCCGCGCATCCGAGTTTTTCGACTGGGACGTATTCAACGCCGGTGGTTACATCGACTCTCAGGCTGAAAAAGCCCAGGCAGAAACTATCTCCAAGGTGCTCTATCCGAACGATGATACCGATGCGGGCAAAGAGCTGCGCTTGATCCAGCAGTACTTCTTCTGCGCCTGCTCCATCAAGGACATCATGCGCCGCTACAAGCGGGTGCATGGCGCTGATTTCAGCAACTTTGCCGCGCAAATTGCCATTCAGCTCAACGATACTCATCCGGCAGTGGCTATCCCCGAACTGATGCGGGTACTGGTGGACGAGGAAGATTTGAACTGGGAGGCCGCTTGGGCCATCTGCTATCAGGTGTTCTCCTACACCAACCACACTTTGCTGCCTGAAGCGCTTGAGAAGTGGTCGGTCAGTTTGTTTGAGAAGGTGTTGCCCCGTCATCTGGAAGTGATTTACGAGATTAATGCCCGTTTCCTGAGCGAGCAGGTCGAGCCCAAGTGGCCAGGCAATGATGTCATCAAGGCCAAACTCTCCATCATCGAAGAGGGGAGTGTGCGCAAGGTGCGGATGGGCAATCTCTGTGTGGTCGGCTCTTCCAAAGTGAACGGCGTAGCCGAAATCCACTCCAAACTGGTGAAAGAGGACCTCTTCCCCGAGTATGCCGAGCTGTGGCCTCAGAAGCTGTGCAATGTCACCAACGGGGTGACACCGCGTCGCTGGCTGTTGGCTTGTAACCCTGAGCTGGCCGGGCTGTATACCGAAGTGGTTGGCAAAGAGTGGCCGCTGCAGCTGGACAAACTGCGTGGGGTGGCGAAGTTTGCAGATGACAAGGCGTTTCAGCAGCAGTTTATGACCATCAAGCGTCATAACAAGGAGAAACTGGTCAAGGTTATCAAGGCGGAGACCGGTATTGATGTTAGCGCCGAGGCGATCTTTGACATCCAGATCAAGCGTCTGCACGAATACAAGCGCCAGCAGCTGAACCTTATCCACATCATGGCGCTGTATCGTCGCCTGCTGGCCAACCCGGACTATGACATGCATCCGCGGGTGTTCATTTTCGGATCCAAGGCCGCCCCCGGTTACAAACTGGCCAAAGACATCATCTATGCCATCAATAAGTTGGCGGATCGGGTCAATAACGACACCCGTATCCAGGGCAAGCTGAAAGTGGTGTTCATGCCGAACTACCGCGTCAGCCTTGCGGAGAAACTGATCCCGGCGGCCGATGTCTCCGAGCAGATCTCCACTGCAGGTTATGAGGCTTCCGGCACCGGCAACATGAAGATGGCGCTCAACGGTGCGATCACCATAGGTACGCTGGACGGCGCTAACATCGAGATCGCTGAAGAAGCGGGCGCCGAAAACTGTGCCATCTTCGGTCTGACGGTCGATGAGGTGAAGTCGTTGAAAGCGCGCGGTTACAACCCGTACGACTTCTACTATGCCAACTCCGAGCTCAAAGCCGTGCTGGACTGGTTTGATACCGACTATTTCACACCGGGTCGCCCGGGTGAGCTGGCCTCCATCAAGCGCTCCTTGCTGGAAGGGGGAGACCCTTACCTGGCCTTGGCGGACTTCCAGTCCTACTCAGAGGCACACAAGCTGATCGATACCTGGTATCGGGATCCGGCGCTGTGGGCCAAGAAGGCAATCATCAACTCGGCCACCATGGGCAAGTTCAACTCAGACCGATCCATTCAGGACTATGTGGATCGGATTTGGAACCTGAAGAGTTGCAATGTTGCGGGTTGATTAACCACTGGATATGAAAAAGCCCTCGCATTGCGAGGGCTTTTTGTTTTGGCGTAACAGGTGATTAGAGAATATCACCGACAAAATAGGCCAGCAGTGCGAGCAACACGGTAAAGACTACGTTGAGGGCCATACCGGCTTTCATCATCTCCTTCTGGCGAATATGGCCGCTGGCAAAGACGATGGCATTGGGTGGCGTGGCAACTGGCAACATAAAAGCGCAGGAGGCACCGATAGCGATCAATACCGCCATCACGATGGGGGAGACACCGAGCGCCTCGGCCACACCGGCGAACAGCGGGATCAGCAGGGCAGCGGTGGCAGTGTTGGAGACCAGTTCAGTCAAAAACACCACGAAGGCCGCCAGCATCAGCAGGATCACGAAGATATTGGCGTGGGAGAGCACGGCCGACAGGTGTGCAGCCAGAAAGGCGCTGGTGCCAGTGGCTTTGAGTATGGCGCTCAGGGTCAGACCGCCGCCAAACAGCATCAGCACGCCCCAGTCGGTGTTCTGGTTGACGTCGTCCCAACTGGCGACGCGGCTGACCACGATGGCAATGATGGCGCCCATGGCAATCAGGGTGTCGAGTTGCGGGATGCCGCCAAAAGCGTTGGAGATAGGTTGCGAGCCGATCCACAGCACCACTGTGGTCAGGAAGATAGCCAGGGTGACTTTGCGCTCGCGGGTCCAGCTGATGCTGACATCCTGGATCTCGACGCGGTGGTTGAGCTGCGGGCGGGTCACCAGATAGAGCAGGGCAATGCCGCAGGGCATCAGGATCAGCACCACCGGAATACCGAATTTCATCCAGTCGGTGAAGCCGATCCCCATCTGGGCTGCAGCGATGGCGTTGGGGGGGCTGCCCACCAGGGTACCGATGCCACCGATACTGGCGCTGTAGGCGATCCCCAGCAGTACGAATACGAAGGTTGCGCGATCTTTTTTGCTATCGAGGCGAGCCAGCATACCGATAGCCAGTGGCAGCATCATGGCGGTGGTGGCGGTGTTGCTGATCCACATCGACATGGCGGCAGTAATGGTAAAGAGCAGGATGACGCCCCAACCCAGATGGCCATTGGCCATGTGCATCACTTTGCCTGCCATCAGGGTATCCAGTCCCTGTTTGGAGAGGGCGGCCGCGAGGGCGAAACCGCCAAAAAACAGGAACAGGATCGGGTTGGCAAAGTCGGTGAGGGATTTGCTCATGTCAAACACCCCGAGCACAGTGGCCAGCAGGGGCACCAGCAGGGCGGTGATGGTGACGTGCAGCGCTTCGGTCAGCCAGAGGATGGCGATAAAGACCAGAATGCCCAGCCCCTTGTTGACCATGGGATCAAACGGGAGCCAGGCCAGCATGGCACAAAGTAGCAGGACATCCAGGATGACGATCCCTGATTTGATGTCCAGCCAGCGAGATGGCGCAGAGGGTACAGCCGATGTGTGCATAATGTTCTCTCGGTTAATTTATGGTTGTTTTTGTGTTGCCGAGGTTACATCTGTTCACCTGTATGAAACAGGTTGCATTACTCAAAATCAGTCACGACTCACAGAGTGATTGATAAAAACGCGCGAAATTAAACATGAATAAAACATATGTGCAGCATAAGTTAAACATCAATGAACTGTTCCAGCCACTGCTTGAACATACTCTTGGGAAGCGAACCGTTTATCTGATCCACGATGTTGCCCTGCTTGAATACTATCAAGGTGGGAATGCTGCGAATGGCGTAACGGGTTGCAATGGCGGCCTGCTGCTCGGTATCGACTTTGACAAAGCGCATTCGGGGCTCTAACTCGTGCGCCACCTCATGAAATACCGGTGCAAACTGCTGGCAGGGGCCGCACCAGCTGGCCCAGAAATCGACCACTACCGGAATATCGGAGTTGATCAGGGTATCAAATTGATCTGATCGTCCAAGGATTGGGGTCTGGCTGAACACCGGCGCCTTGCAATGGCCGCATTTGGCTGATGTGTCGATATGGGTGACAGGCAGGCGGTTTCTGGTAAAGCAGTGGCTACAATAAGTAGTGACAAATGACATAATTGGCTCCTTCAAGATCGGCTCTGGCCGCAGATATGATGGGGGGCAGAATGAAACAACAGCAAGGTTACAGTGAAATAACGGTAACACAGTGGCCGGCGGGAGTGGATAATTCCCCTGGGTTTATCGCCCAACCGGATAATTCAGCGACCACCAGATGAGAGTCGAGACGGGATGAAAAAAGGATCACGGAAGAACCGTGTTGTGGCAGTGCTGATCACAGCCTTGTTGCTCGCTTTTTCAGGTTACTGCTGGCAGTTGCTCAGTCAACAACAGCAGGTGAAGGAGCTCAATAGCACGGCAGAGGTGATGCTAAACAGGATCAACGCCGATACCGTCTATCTGCTTGGGCGGGAGCAGGCCAACGACAGTAATATCCAGCAGCGCCTCGGCCAGTTATCTATCATCCTTGACGGCTTTGTTCGCCACATCCGCAGCGATCCTGCTGCTGAGCAAGATCCTCTGTCGCAAGCGCTGCTGGCGGATATGGATGTTTATCTGATGGAGTTGTCCAAACTCCATGCCATGGAGATGGCCATTGAATATCTCGAGTCGCCACTGCAGGCCCAGGCGATCAAAATGCGCGAGATCACTCAGTCAGACAGCGCACTACAGCGTGATGTAGCTGAGCTGGTACAGCTGACCAACTATTTGCAGCGTAGCTGGGATAAAAATGAGCAGCAGCAGCTGGCGCTGCTGCAACAACAGCTGCAATCCCGTTATGGTAGTGAGCCGGGGGTTACCGCGCTGATCCGCCTCAGCAAAGACATGAGCCAGCAGGTGGTCGCGTATCACACCCTACGTTATCGGCTCATTGATATGCATGTGGTTGATAGTCTTGTCAGCTGGAAGACCGACAAGCTGGATCGCGCCAGCGCCTTGATGAATCGCTTCTATCTGATAGTGCTGGGCGGTGCGTTAATCTGCTTTGGTCTGGTCGCTTGTACCCTGTGGCGTCGCAATCACAAGCTGAGTGAATTATCGCGCCATACCGGCCTGCTGGCTCAGGCCAAGAGCGATTTTCTGGCCAACATGAGCCACGAGATCCGCACTCCCATGAACGCCATCATTGGCTTCAGTTCGCTGGCACTGCAGACCGAACTGGATCAGCAACAACGGGACTATCTGGGCAAGATCAAATCCTCCTCCGACACCTTGCTGCTGCTTATCAATGACATCCTTGATCTGACCAAGGTGGAGTCCGGCAAGCTGACCCTCGAAGAGATCGACTTCGATCTCAGCGAGCAGCTCGATTCTCTGGCGGGCATGTTTGCCGATCTGGCAGAGCGCAAACATGTGGAGGTGATCATTCGCAAGTCGCCGGAGGTGCCGGTCTTCTTGCGTGGGGATCCCCTGCGGCTGGGACAGGTACTGGTCAACCTCGTTAACAATGCCATCAAGTTTACCGAGCGTGGTGAGGTCGAAGTCTCTATCCAGCTGGTCAATGCCCATCCGATGAGGGTCAGCTTCAGTGTGCGTGATACCGGAATTGGTATTGCCGAGGAGAAACAGACTCAGTTGTTTCAGGCCTTTACCCAGCTGGAGGCGGGCAATACCCGTAAATATGGTGGTTCTGGTTTGGGGCTCAATATCTCCCAGCGGCTGGTGGAACTGATGGGGGGGAAAATCACCGTACAGAGCAAATCCGGCGTTGGTTCACGGTTTCAGTTTGATATTCCGATGGCAACGGCGGCGTATGGTGTATCCGGGCACCGGGTGTTCTTTGAGCACCAGCCGCTAGTGATGGTGATGGATGACAATGAGCTGGTATTGGATCTCGCCCGTGACATCCTGACGCGTGCCGGAGTGCGGGTATTGTCAGTCAACAGCCTTTCTCGTGCCCGTCAAGTGTTATGGGAAGAGGGGCAAAACCTGCGTCTGGCGATTCTCGACTGGCGCATGGGCCAGGAAGACGGGCTCGATCTGGCACTGGAGATGTATCAGCATAGCCTGTGGCGGCAGATCCCTATCCTGATGATCAGTGCCTGGGCAAGGGAAGGGTTGCACGCCAGAATGGACAGTATGGGGTTGACCCATTTTCTGTCCAAGCCGATGACCGAAAACGGGTTATTGGCCAAGGTGGATGAGGTGCTCAACGGCAGCTCCTACGATCAGCATCTACGCAAGGCGGAGGTGCAGGGGGATCAACAGCATTTTAAATCCTTGTTGCAAGGTACCCGGGTGTTGCTGGCCGAAGATAATCGGGTCAATCAACAGCTGATCATGGAGTATCTGCGTCGGGTTGATGCAAAGGTCTGTGTGGTGAGTAATGGTCGGGAAGCGGTAGAGCGGGTTGCTGAGCAACCTTTTGATGTGATCCTGATGGATCTGCAGATGCCGGTGCTGGATGGTCTCGATGCCACGCGCCAGATCCGCAAAATGGTCGACAAGCACGATGTGCCCATTATTGCCCTCACCGCCAGCGCTATGCCTGGCGATAAGGATCGTTGTCTGGGTGTTGGGATGAATGGCTATGTCACCAAACCGGTCAGCAAGCTGGAACTCTATAACAACTTGCTACAGTGGGTAAAACCGCAAGACTTTGCACGGACTGGACTGGTTGAGGTCAGGCCACCCGATCAGATGGATATCCTCGATTTGCAGGAGGCCCTCAAACGGTTGGAGCAGGACAAGGAGGCGTTGCAGATCCTGTTCAAGCTGTTCATGTCGGAGCATAAAGACGATCTGTGGGAGATCCGCTCCGCCTTGCGCAGTCAGCAACCCGAGGTGGCCAGCAAGTTGTTGCATACCCTCAAGGGGGTGTCGGCCAACATCTCGGCGGTTCGCTTGCAGATGGTCAGCGGAGATTTGGAGTGGCGTTTAAGGCAAAAAGAGGTGCTGAACGAGGTGGATCTGGAGCAGTTGCAATACGTATTTGGTCAGACGCGGGAAGAGGTGTCGCACTTTTTGCTCACAGGCGAGCAGCATGATAATTCGCATAATCCCTATTCATCAGGGGATGATCACATGTCACAGTGAATTAAATAGTAATTATTCTCAACCATGCCGGTTCAGGATATGATGAGCATTCATTCTAATCGCCTCCAGTTGGAGGCGATTGTTTTCATTTTTCTCAGTTTGCGTGGCTTGCCTGGCGGCTGCTCTGACGAGTGGTCACCGACAGATAACGCTAAAGGTTGGTGGTGTGAGCGTTTTTTTACGATTGAGCTGGTTTTTCAAGGAGCAGTGGCCTCGCTATCTGGCCGCCATCTCCCTGCTGCTGATGGTGGCCCTGTTGACGGTGATCCCCCCTAAAGTGGTGGGCTGGGTGGTGGATGGCATCACCAGGGGAGAGCTCGATAATGGCACTTTGATGCGTTATCTGGCGGGGTTGTTTGGTCTTGGCCTGCTGATTTATCTGCTGCGTTACGTCTGGCGGGTGATGCTGTTTGGCGCTTCATACCGGCTGGCCTATGTCTTGCGTAATCGGCTATTCAGCCATTTCACCCGCATGAGCCCCGATTTTTATCAGCGCCACCGTACCGGCGATCTGATGGCCCATGCTACCAACGATATTCAGGCGGTTGAGATGACTGCCGGTGAAGGGGTGCTGACGCTGGTGGACTCCATCATGGTCGGGGTGCTGGTGCTCTCCATCATGTGCAGCCAGTACTCCTGGCAATTGACGCTGCTCTCGTTGTTACCGCTGCCGGTGATGGCCTATTTCATGAACCGTTTCGGCACTCAGATCTACACCCAGTTCAAGGCAGCTCAGGGGACTTTCTCCAAGCTCAACAACAAGACCCAGGAAGCCCTTTCCGGCGTGCGGGTGCTTAAATCCTATGCGGTCGAGTCCCTTGAAGATGAAGGCTTTGCCGAGCTGACAAGGCAGGCCGGGGATCGCAACATGGCGGTAGCCCGTATCGATGCCAAGTTTGATCCGGTTATCTATCTCTGTATCGGTTGCTCTTACTTTCTTGCGGTGGCGGGGGGGAGTGCGCTGGTATTGCAAGATGAACTGACCCTGGGGCAGCTCACCAGCTTCACCATGTATCTTGGCCAGCTGATTTGGCCGATGTTTGCCATCGCCTGGTTGTTCAACATCATCGAACGGGGCAGTGCCGCCTATTCCCGCATCGAGAGCCTGCTTGGCGAACGCAGTGACATTGAAGAACCTGCTCATCCAACGACATTTATCGCAGCATTTCCCCTTCATGTTGAGGCGGTGAGCTATCGGCTGGAGCAACGCACCCTGCTGCAAGGTGTGGATTTTACCCTGCAACGGAACGGTATGCTCGGAGTGGTGGGACGCACCGGTGCTGGCAAGAGCACCTTGCTCAAGCTGTTGATGCGCCTTGCCAATCCCACGGCGGGCCAGATAGTGATGGGTGGCGTGGCCATTGAGCAGCTGTCGTTGGGGGCATTGCGGAGCCAGTTTGCCTATGTGCCGCAAGAGCCGTTCCTGTTTTCCACCACCATCGCCGCCAATATTGCCCTCGGCAAGCCCGATGCGAGTCGCGAGGAGGTCGAACGGGTGGCGCGTATCGCCTGTGTCCACGATGATATCGTGCGTTTCCCCAAGGGGTATGAAACCGAGGTGGGGGAGAAGGGCGTCACCCTCTCCGGTGGTCAGAAACAGCGGCTCGCCATTGCCCGCGCCCTGCTGCTGGAGGCACCGATCCTGGTACTTGATGATGCGCTGTCAGCGGTAGATGCTCACACCGAGCAGCAGATCCTTCATGCGCTGAAGGCCCATGATCGCACTTTGATCCTGATTAGCCACCGGATGACGGCGGTGGAACAGGCCGACGAGATATTGGTATTGGAGCAGGGGGTGATCAGTGAGCGGGGTAGGCATCAGGAGCTGATGGCACACGATGGCTGGTATGCTGACATGGTGCGCTACCAGCGTCTGGAGCAAGACGTGGAGGAGAGCCTGTGAACCCGACTATCAAACGGCTGCTGGGGTACTGTGCCCGTTATCCGCGTTGGCTGATCCAAGCTGGCATCTGCCTGCTACTGGCAACGGGCGCTGAAGTGGCAGGGCCACTGCTGATCAAGACCTTCATCGATGACTATCTGGCGCCACGCAATATTGTGTGGCCAGCCATCGGCGCGATTGCCGCCGGTTATCTGGCCTTGCAGGTACTCTCTGCGGCGGGTTTCTATTTGCAATCACTGCGCTTTAACCGCATCGCCCAGGCGGTGGTGCAGACCTTGCGCGAGCAGGTGTTTGCAACCGCCATCCGGTTGCCGGTTCGCTATTTTGACCAGCATCGCTCGGGTTCCCTCATCTCCCGGATCACCAATGACACTGAAGCCATCATGAACCTCTATGTGCAGGTGATCGGGATGCTGGTGCAAAAGGTGGTGCTGCTGTGCGGCATTCTCATCTCAATGGCATTGCTGGATCTGCGCTTGATGCTGGTCTGTGCGACCTTGCTGCCTGCGGTAATGGCTGTGATGTGGCTTTATCAGAAGTTGAGTGTGCCGGTGGTACGAGTGACCCGTAGTTTGCTGTCTGATATTAACAGTCGCCTTAACGAGTCGCTGCAGGGAATGCCGGTGATCCAGGCGATGGTACAAGAACGCCATTTCGCCAACGCCTTTGCCGAGGTTAACCAGCAACACTGGTCGGCTAGGCTCAAGAGTCTCAAGATCAATGGCATCCTGCTACGCCCGCTGATCGACATGTTTTACATGATGGTGCTGATCGGTTTGCTGGCGTTGTTTGCCAAAGAGGGATTAAGTGCAGAAGGGGCCATTCAGGTGGGGGTGCTTTATGCCTTTATCAGCTATCTGGGGCGGATGATCGAGCCCTTGATCGAGATGACCAACCAGCTTAACCAGCTGCAGCAGGCGATGGTGGCGGGGGAGCGGGTGTTTGCCCTGCTCGATGAGCCGCGTGAAAGTACCGATGGCGCGCATCAGGATCTGCAAGGACGGGTTTGCTTTGATAAGGTGACTTTTTCCTATGATGGCCAGCAACAGGTGCTGCGACAGGTCAGTTTTGCTGCGCGACCCGGTCAGATGTTGGCGCTGGTGGGCCATACCGGCAGCGGCAAGTCCACCATCATCAGTCTGCTGATGGGCTTCTATCCGCTAGACCAAGGAGCGATCCGTTTTGATGATCACTCGCTAGAGACGCTGTCGCTGGCCGCGGTGCGCCGCACTATCGGGCTGGTGCAGCAAGATCCCTTTATCTTCGTCGGCACTCTGGCGGAGAACCTGCGTCTTGGCCGCGCTGGCATCGATGAGGGGCGGCTTTGGCAAGCACTGAGCGAGGTACAGCTGGCCGAGTTTGTTCGCAGCTTGCCGGAGGGGATCAACACCCTGATGGAGGAGGGGGGCAAGAACCTCTCCGCCGGTCAGCGTCAGTTGCTCTCGTTCGCCCGCGCGCTGGTGGGGGATCCGCGCATCCTCATTCTGGACGAAGCAACCGCCAGTGTGGACTCCCAGACCGAGCTGGCGCTGTCGCAGGCAATTTCTGCGGCGCGTCGTGGCCGCACCACCATCGCCATCGCTCACCGACTTTCGACCATTGTCGATGCGGACGAGATCCTGCTGCTCTCCCGCGGTCAGGTGAACGAGCGGGGCTGCCACAGTGAACTGATGGCTCTTGGCGGTCATTATGCCCAGCTGTTCGAGATGCAGAGCCAGGGGGCATGGCTTGAGGAAAAACGGGCTTAAGCCGCCAACATGGTCGATGACTGATCGCACATAGAGCCAACATATGATCGGTCAATCTGATAAGTGAAAATCCGATACCTGTACAGGTATCGGATTTTTTTTGCTGAGCCGCAGCGATCACCAACGGTAGGTTTTAAGCAGCGCCTCCAGTTTCTGGCACTGCTCTACCAGCTGGATGCTAGCGAGATTGGCATCATGGGCCTGGCCCAGAGTGTCGTTGGAGGTGCTGCGAATATCGCTCACCGAGCTGTCCACCTCATGGCAGACCCGATCCTGCTCTTCGGCCGACTGAGCCATCTGGGCGTTGAGGTCGTTGATGCTGGCAATACGTCCGATGATGTTCTGCATGGCAGCCAGGGTCGCTTCGGTCTTGCTGATGCTCTCACCGGCCTTGCTTTTTGCATCCCCGATAACCGTAACCGCGCTCTGGGCCTCTTTTTGCAGCGCGGCGATCATCTGGGAGATCTCTTCGCTGGCCGCACGGCTACGATTGGATAGCGCTCGTACTTCATCGGCCACCACCGCAAAGCCACGCCCCTGTTCGCCCGCCCGGGCCGCTTCAATGGCGGCGTTCAGCGCCAGCAGGTTGGTCTGATCGGCTATCCCCTTGATCACTTCCAGCACACTGTCAACGGCGAGGCAGCGACTGTCGAGTTGCTGGATCACCTGATCCACCCGATCAATTTCGGCCGACATCTCGTCCATATCGGTGATGGAGTGCTGGGCTAGCCGGCTGGTGTTGGCGGCATCCTGATTGGTGAGGGCGGAGAGCTCGGCGCTGCGGCGGGCGTGTTCGCGCACTTCGTGAGAGCTGGCGGCCAGTTCGCTCACTGCGGCGGCGACTTGAGTGGTCATCCCCTCTTGTTGGCTGGCCGAATTTTCGGTCTGGGTCGCGATCTGACGGATCTGGTTCGACTCCTGATAGAGCTGGTGGGTGGCGCCTTCCACCTCCTGCAGGCTGTGGCGGAATCCCTGCACCATGTCATTGACGGCGCGGGTCATCTGGCCCAGTTCATCCCGGCTGTGATTGACCAGGGGGAGGGCCAGGTCACGCTCTTTGGCCATCTGGATCATGGTGAGTTGCAACTGACGTAGCGGGCGTTTCACATAGCGTTGCAACACCCACCAGAGCAGGCCGAAGCCGAGGCTGAAGACGGCTGCCAGGCTGCCGCTCAGGATCAGGTTGTTGTGGCGGATCTCGCCGAAGGTGTGGCTGAGGTCATAACTGATCCGCACCGCCCCCATCACGGTCCCCTCATTGACCTGATGGCAACTGGTGCACTGGGTGCCGCGATACTCCTTGTAGGCTTTGAACGGCTTGATCAGGGTGAGCTGGTTGCCCTGTTGCTGGAGGATGGTCTCTCCCTGATTGATGGCCCGCTCATCGAGGGGGTCCTGCGCTTTCTGATCCGGGTGACCCGGGCCAAACAGGTTGCTGACGGCCGGGGCACGGATCAGCCGGGCCTCGACAATACCTGCCTCGCTTTTGAGTTTGGTCTGCACAATCTGCCGGTTGGCCATGCCACCGGTCATCATCAGCACGTTGAGCTGATCCATGTAGGTGTTGGCCGCGCTCTCGACTTTCTCTCCCGCCAGCCGGATGGCGAGATCCCGTTGCAGCCATGCAGAGAGTTCGAAGCAGAGGCCAAAGGTGGTGCTGATGACCAGCGCAAGAGGGAGGAATATTTTCCAGTTCAAGGAGAGGTTATGCATCTTGGGCAAGTTCCATGCGCTTGGTGTTGTTATGAGATCCCGTATCATCTTGATCGTAGACGAAGAAACGGCGGGAGATGGTTCTCTATCGGCACACCATAACCGCTCTTGAGTAAATAATCTGTTAAGTAGATCGGTAATGCATGTTGCCAAAATGGCCTCTGGGAATGGCGCTGCTCCTTGGGTTGATCCAGAACAAATTTCCAGTAACGATAATCGTTATCATTGTCATTATTTGCTGAATAGTGACCACCATGAATCTGCCCCCCTCAATGACCGGCATTGCCTCACCGGACCCCCTCAAGTTTGCCTTTAGCGCCAAGACTTCTGCTCACGCCAGTCGGGGAGGGATGCGCCCCTTCCCGCTGGATGAGGCCGGTTGGCAGGGCTGGTGGCAGCGCGAAAGCGATGCACAAGAGCGAGCCCTCTATATCCACATTCCGTTTTGCCGCAAGCGCTGCAGCTTCTGCAATTTTTTTGAAAATGGCGCCAATCCGGCGCGGATCAACCGCTACATCAATGCGCTCTGCGGGTCGCTGGCTCAGGCAGCAGAGACGCCATTAGTGCAGAGCATGGCTTTTTCGGCGGTGTATGTGGGGGGCGGTACGCCGACGGATATGAGCGCCGACGAGCTGGCCATGCTGGCCGAGGTGATCCGCCGTTTTCCGCTGGTGACCGATGCCGAGGTGACGCTGGAGGGGCGGCTCAACGGTTTTGATGATGAAAAATGGCAGACGGCACTGGCGGGTGGCTTCAACCGCTTCTCGTTCGGGGTACAGAGCTTTGATACCCAAGTGCGCCAGCAGGCTGCTCGCTTCGATGACAGGGATACCCTGCTGACCCGTCTTGGCGAGCTGACTCGGGATGATGCGGCTGTGATCCTGGCAGACCTCATCTTCGGTCTGCCCGGGCAGGATGATGCCGTGTGGCAGCAGGATATCCGTGATGTGATGGCGAGCGGCGTGCACGGGGTCGATCTCTACCAATTGATCGCCTTGCAGGGCACCAATCTTGAGCGGGCGCAGGAGAAGGGCACCCTGGGTTGGGTAGCCGACGGCCAGCAGCGAGCAGCCATGTATGCCTATGGCGGAGCGCAACTGGAAGCCCACGGCTGGGAGCGTCTATCGTGCAGCCACTGGCGGCGCAGTCCGGCCGAGCAGAGCCGCTATAACCAGATGGCCAAGCGCGGCGCCGAGATCCTCCCTTTTGGCGCCGGGGCGGGGGGCAGTGTTCATGGTCACGGCTTGATGTATGGGCGGGAGCTGGCACCTTGGCACGACGCGCTGGCCAACGGCGAGCGGGCGCCCGGCATGGTGATGGGGCGCAATCCCAATGGGCGGATGGATGGTGTGCTAAGAGGGGCCCTCGACTGTGGTGTGCTGGCGCTGGATCGTCTGCCTGCGCCTTTGCTGACTCATCTTATGCCGCTCTTTGCAGCTTGGCAGCAGCACGGGCTGGCTGAAATCGGTGGCGATAAACTGTTGCTGACCCTGGCTGGCCGCTTCTGGAACGTCAATATGCAGGCTGGCTTGTTCGAGTTCTTGCAGCTCAATCCGCTCGATGGCGCAGCGCCGCCCAGCCATGGCGCCGCCGCTGTGGGTCATTCACTGGTCTGATCCTGAGCTGAACAGCTGGGTGCAACTGCCACGTTGATAACGAAAGAGGGAGCCAAATTGGCTCCCTCTTTGGGTTAGAGCGGAAGCTCAGGGCGTGAGTTATTCGTCACTGCTGTCCTGATAGCTGTCGCGCATGGTCTTGGGCAGGCGGCGCATCGGGGTAAAGCCGATATCTTCACCGACCACTTCCCGTTTGCGGGCTGGTGCCGGTTTTTTGGGGGCATCGCTCTTGGCTTTACCTTTGCCTGCCGCGGGCTTGCCTTTGGCATTGCTCTTGGCGTTGGCATGGCCGCGGTCACGGGGCGGGTTTTGCACCGGCTTGCTACCTGGCAGGGTTTGGCGGCTCACCTTACCGCTGGGCTCGTACCCGGCCATGATCTCCCGTGGCAGAGACTGGCCGATCAGGGCTTCGATAGCTTTGAGTTGATCCAGCTCGTCATGGCTGACCAGCGAGATGGCTTCACCACCACGACCGGCACGGCCAGTTCGGCCGATACGGTGGATATAATCCTCTGCCATTTGCGGCAGTTCAAAGTTGATCACATAGGGCAGTTGATCGATATCGAGGCCGCGGGCGGCGATATCGGTGGCGACCAGCACCCGCACGGCGCCGCTGCGAAAATCAGCCAGTGCCCGGTTGCGGGCGCCCTGGCTCTTGTCACCGTGAATAGCCACGGTATTGAGGCCATCTTTTTGCATCTGCTGGGCGAGGCGATCGGCGATCTGCTTGGTGCGGACAAACACCAGCACCCGCTGCCAGTTGCCACGGCCAATCATATGGGAAAGCATCTCACGACGGCGTTCCCGATCGACTTCGATGATCCGCTGAGTCACCTGTTCGGCTGCGGTATTGCTCGGGTCAACCTCGATCAGGGTGGGCTCCTTGAGCAAATCATCGGCCAGCGCCTTGATCTCATTGGAGAAAGTGGCAGAGAACAGCAGGGTTTGCCGCTCTGCAGGCAGTGCTTTCATGATCCGGCGAATGTCGACGATAAAACCCATGTCGAGCATACGGTCAGCTTCATCCAGTACCAGCACTTCCAGCTGGTTCAGGGTCAGTGCACCTTGAGTCAGCAGGTCGAGCAAGCGGCCCGGGGTGGCGACCAGAATATC
This sequence comes from Aeromonas sobria, assembly GCF_000820145.1. Lineage (GTDB taxonomy): Bacteria > Pseudomonadota > Gammaproteobacteria > Enterobacterales > Aeromonadaceae > Aeromonas > Aeromonas sobria. Next base: position 527,421 of record NZ_CDBW01000006.1, read on the forward strand.
GACACCCAGCTTGATGGCGTCGAGGTTGGGTTTGATGCTGACGCCACCGTAGGCGATCAGGGTACGAAACGGCAGGTGGTGGGCATATTTGGTGATGCTCTCACCCACCTGGGCGGCCAGTTCGCGCGTCGGAGTGAGCACCAGCGCCCGCACCTGACGGCGGCTACGCCCGTGGTTGACCAGCAGTCGCTGCAACATCGGCAGGGTGAAACCGGCCGTTTTGCCTGTGCCTGTCTGAGCGCCGCCGAGCACATCCTGACCGGCCAGAATGGCCGGAATCGCTTGCTGCTGGATGGGGGTTGGCTGCTCGTAACCCAGCTCCTTGACGGCCCGCAAAATGTGCGGGGACAGACCCAGTTCGTTAAATGACATGTTCGAGAGACACTCCTGAGGTGAGCCTTGGGCTCAATGGTTGATCGGCAGCGTTGCACCAATCACCATCTGGAAAAGATAGTGGGGCCGTAATATAGCAGAAGAGCGGCCTGCACGCAGTAGCTGTCGTGATGGCCGCCACACAATGGTGTAAATATGGCGAAAACAGGGTCGGGGGATCAGAGCATCTCGCGGATCTGTTCGGTCAGGCTCTCGGGTTTGGCTTGCGGGGCGAATCTGTCCACCACATTGCCCTCCTGATCGATCAGAAATTTGGTGAAGTTCCACTTAACGTTTTCCAGCCCCAAAAATCCCGGTTTCTGCTTTTTAAGCCACTGGTAGAAGGGGTGGGCATGTTCGCCGTTGACATCGCACTTGGCCATGATGGGAAAGCTGACCGGATAGTCGAGTGAGCAGAAGCTGGCGATATCGTCCGCATCCCCCGGCTCCTGATTGCCGAACTGGTTGCAGGGGAAGCCCAGGATCACCAAGCCCTTGGGCCCAAGCTCCTGATAGAGCGCTTCAAGACCGGTGTATTGCGGGGTAAATCCACAGCGACTGGCCACATTGACCACCAATATCACCTTGCCGGCCAGCTGAGTCAGCGGATAGGGGGTGTCATCCAGTTGTTGCAAAGTCAGATCAGGCAGGGACATGACATTATCCTTTTGTTGGTTGTCAGCATAAGAGAGGGGGAACAGGGCTACTGCTACGGTATCGGTTGACTCTTGCTGCGGCAAGACTCGCCGGTGATGGCACCTGCTCATTGCGGGTAATATCACACTTTCGTCAGCCAATACGGCAAGGGGAGGGGCGGGATCACACTCATCTGGAAAAATCAGATAGTCATCAATGAAATAGCGTATTGATGGCGGGACTTCTCAAGAGAAGCAAACCGGTTTGTACCTTGGCCGGTAAGTCGCTACAAAGCGCCCTCTCTCCACTCATTGTGAGCCTGTCTTGGACTATCAAGCTGTCATGGATGCCATTTACACCCGGGGATGGGTGATTGTGGATGATTTTTTAACCGCCACCGAAGTGGATGCCCTCAAAGCGTGTCTCCCCACAGAGTGGCAACCCGCCGGCATTGGCCGTGAGACGCTGCATCAAGGCAATGCCGATATTCGTCGTGACCAGATCCACTGGCTGGAGCCGGAACTCGGCGCCCCCGTGGTCGATTACCTCGCGCGAATGGAGTCCCTGCGGCTCGCCGCCAACCGGATGCTGATGCTGGGGCTGTTTGACTACGAGGCTCACTTTGCGCGCTATCGCAGCGGGGATTTTTACGCCACCCATCGCGATGCCTTTGCCGGTCGCTCCAACCGTCGCTTCACCTCGGTGTTTTACCTCAACAACGACTGGCAGCCCGAGGCCGGTGGCGTGCTCAGGGTGTATGACAACGACGAGCAGTTTCTGATGGATGTCAGCCCCAAGGGGGGGCGGCTGGTGCTGTTCCTCTCCGAGGAGTTTCCCCACGAAGTGCTGCCCGCCAATCAACAACGTTACAGCATTGCTGGCTGGTTTCGGGTCAATGGCAATGGTGTGGGGCGGGTAGATCCGCCCCGCTGAGGCGCGGTTTTACCGGTTTTTGACGGCATGGGCTCTTTTCACCGCAAGAAGTAGGGTGATAGGGCTCCCATCAGCTGACAAGGGTTGATCTCCCTTGCTACACTGGCGCGCACTTATGTTCGTATCTGGCTTCGTCCGGTTTTTATGGTGGTTGGCTTATCAAATGGTCATGACGAGGCCGCTTTCCCAAGGGATCACATCTAAATGAAGAACATGCATGTCTTGCTGCTGTGCGGCGGCGGTGGCTCCGAGCACGAAGTCTCTCTGCGTAGCGCCAATTTCCTCGAGCAACAACTCGCTCTCCTGCCCGGCATCGAAGTGACCCGTGTCGAGATGTTCGCCGACCGCTGGCTCAGTGCCGATGGCCGCGAGTGCAAGCTGGGGCTCGACAAGCTGCTTTCGTTTGACAGCGTGGCCCGTCCGGTGGATTACGTGGTGCCCTGCATTCACGGCTACCCGGGTGAGACCGGCGATCTGCAATCTTTCCTCGAACTGGCCGGATTGCCTTATCTCGGTTGCGATGCCGAGGCGAGCAAGATCTGCTTCAACAAGATCAGCACCAAACTGTGGCTCACCGCCATCGGCATTCCCAACACCCCTTACCTGTTCCTGACCGAGCAGAGCGACGCGGCCCTTGCTGATGCCAAAGCCGCGCTGGCCAAGTGGGGCAAGGTCTTTATCAAAGCCGCCTCTCAGGGCTCTTCCGTTGGTTGCTACTCCGCCAGCAACGAAGCCGACCTGGTGAAGGGCATTGCCGATGCCTTCGGTTACTCCGAACAGGTGTTGATCGAAAAAGCGGTCAAGCCGCGCGAGCTGGAAGTGGCGGCTTATCAGTATGGTGACGAGCTGATCGCCACCTATCCGGGTGAGATCTGTGTCCCGCAGGACAAGTTCTACAGCTATGAAGAGAAGTACAGCAGCGCCAGCCACACCGAAACCAGCCTCACGGCACAAGGGCTGACCCAGGCGCAGGCCGATGCGATCCACGAGTATGCCCTCAAGGCATTCCGTCAGCTGAAACTGACCCACCTCTCGCGCATCGACTTCTTCCTGACCGACGAGGGCGAGATCCTGCTCAACGAGATCAACACCTTCCCGGGTATGACCTCCATCTCCATGTTCCCGAAACTGCTGGAGCATCACGGTCACAACTTCGCCGACTACCTTGAGCAGATCCTGCGCAAGGCCAGCTAAGTTCTCTCTCCTGTTCACGGAGTGAAGGACGACCCAATAAACATCCCCGCCAACCGGCGGGGATTTTTTTATCCGTTGATCACCTGCAGCGTGAACCAGCGTGATGGGATAAAAAGCGGGGAGGGGACATAGTCTTCAACCCGTTTGTTCCGAACTCTGGAAATAAGAAAGACGCCTTAGGGTAATGCCAGTCAGTTAAGCATTTTTATGACTAAATATTCGAGATGTTGAATATCAAAAACGGTTCTATGGTTAAAGAGTCAATTTGGCTCCAACCCTTACCCTGACTAAATAACTGATCCTAATAGTGCTACATCTTGCCGGAAGCCTTGTGGCGTAAGGAATTTGTGCAATCTGATGGCAACGCCTGAGGTGACAAGGCTCAGCGACGATGTGTGCTCCATGTCCCCTGTAGAAGCTGTACGAGTGCAGTGATCTACTATTCGGAACAGCTATGTAGCATGCAATAAAAAGAGGGAGGCATCATGCTTCCCTCACTCTTTAGCCCTTATACCCTGCGGGTTGGTACTCAAATTCTCTTAACTGGCTTGCATTAACGCCTTAGGGCGTCTTTTTTGTGAGATTATTAGCTATGTAAACATAGCCTTTTACATATTTTATGATTTGAGTGGGTAAATGTGGCCTGCAATTCATTGTTGTTCAAAAGATAATTTCTCTGTTACTATTAATAATAGGTTATTCATTAACTTAAGATATAAAAAATATATTTTGTTGAATGGGGGAACGATTGTGGGCGGGAAATCAAGAGTGGTGGTTTTACATGGTAATCATCATCTAGGAGAGTTTATTGAGTTTGCAGGCATTGAAGTAATAGATGGTGTGGTAGGTGATGAACGATTCCATGTATATGTATCTCCTAGCTGTAAATTAAATGATGAAGTCATTATTAGAACGGGTATTACCCCTGGGTTTTTATTGGACAAACCAGATTTTTCAACAGTGCAAGTCGAGTTGAAAGAGTTTATTTCTGATAGCGAAATAATTTTTTATGATAATGACATTTATAGTGTTTTAATGAATTCCTTTGAGCGTTCAGGAATAAAGTTAGTTAATAGCATTGTATTTATTAAAGATTTGGCGAAGTCTTTTTTAAAGAAAGATAGCACATTGAAGTATTTGTTTGATAAGTTTCACATTAAGAATAATGGCTATGACTATGAATCCGCTCTATCTACCTGTGAAATGCTATCGTCCTTGTATTTGACATTGCTAGATAGCATTAAACTAAATTTATTTAACGATGAGTTATCCTTTAACCTTAATCAGGTGGTAACTATATCTCAGATGTCTGATTTAGATAGATTTATTGATAGTATGCCACGTTCTACTTTGTTCAGGGGAGTTTCTAATAAAGAATATACATTGGTTCCATCCCTTTTTAGACATAAGGAAATTGATAATATAGATAAGATTGAACGTGATCTGATGTGGTTTTTTAAAACCCAAGCGAAACCTTATTTGAATCTAATACCAAAGACGGATTTAGATTGGTTAGTTGTTGCGCAGCATCATGGGTTGCCAACCCGTTTATTAGATTGGAGCTTAAGTCCATTAGTGGCATGTTTTTTTGCGGTTAATGATTTGTCAGACACTGATGGTGCAATATTTATTTATAATGTCAAATCTTTTAGAAAAGAAGAAGCTATTGATGTGCATAATCTAAGTGAGATAACAGCATTCATGCCATCTCATAGTACAAAAAGAATAGCCATGCAGTCAGGTTTTTTTACTATTCACCCCACAAGTAAAATTCAACTTAATGATGGGAGTATTAGTAAATTGATTATTCCTAGTGAACGGAAACGATATTTTTTAGATCGATTATCAAAGTATGGTGTGCATCATGGGACAATATACCCTGACCTTGATGGACTATCTGCGTATATAAAATATCTAAAAAATTATTGATGCGTTTTAAGTTAAATTGACGCAATGCTCTATGCTTAGAGCACCCTAAGTGTTTCGTCAATTCAATGCGGCGGTGTTGTTTAGCCTATGTCTGGTTTTACTAAGAATTTTTAAGAAGGTATATATGATATTTCCACGGCCAAGTAACTTCCCATATAAAGAGGTATTCTATTCAGATGGAGAAATTGCGCTAATTAAAGGTCAATATAAAGATTCTGATTGCGACTCAATTGGAATGAGATGGATGGTTGGGGAGAGCGAACTTGGCTATCCAAGCACATTTGGTAATCCAATGTGGATGGTCGTGCCAGACAAACTGGCAAGCTACATATTGGAGGGGATATTCCGAGAAATTGAACAGCAAAGGAAATTTATTATCGACTTCCAAGAATTTATGGACGCTCTGGAACTCACGAGAACGTACCGTTGAAAATCTAACAAATACCGTAGGGTGCAATGAAATTGCACCGCTAATTTTGCGCTTTATATCTTGCACAAAAGTCGCCTTGCAAACGGTGCAATGCGCTGCGCTTATTGCACCCTACGTGTTTCGTTAATCTGCTGGGTGGTGTTGCTGAGCGCCATGCCCTGTCACCAAGGCAACAAAAGGGGCGATCTGTGCCCCGAATTCTTTATAATGCCCCCCTTTAAAACCGCCGGACCCAGGTTCGGCGCGCGCTGATGGCTGGCTACGCCATCAGGCAGATCATCAGGATTGAGAAACGGTTATGCATACTCTGGAACAGCTGCGCGCAGGTGAACTGTGCGGTGCCCGCCATCTGAAGCTTTGTGAAAATCTGACGGAGTTCCCACCCGAGATCCTGGGCCTTAAAGAGACGCTGGAGGTGCTGGATCTCACCGGCAATCAGCTAAGCGCGCTCCCTGACGAGCTGGCCGGATTTAGCAAACTGCGCATCATCTTCTGCTCCGAGAACCGCTTTACCGAGCTGCCCGAGGTGCTGGGGCGCTGCCCGGCACTGACCATGGTGGGCTTCAAGGCCAACCAGATTGCTACCGTCTCGGCCAGGGCCCTGCCTGCGCGGTTGCGCTGGTTGATCCTGACCGATAACGCGGTGGCGCAGCTGCCCGATGAGTTGGGCCAGTGCGACGCCCTGCAAAAGCTGATGCTGGCGGGCAACCGTCTGCGCGAGCTGCCCGCCAGCCTTGCCAACTGCCGTAAGCTGGAGCTGCTGCGCATCGCCGCCAACCGCATCGAACGCTTCCCCGACTGGCTGCTGTCGCTGCCGCGCCTCGCCTGGCTTGCCTATTCCGGCAACCCTTTTAGCGAAGGGGAGGAGGCGCGGGCCATCGATGATGCCCATGTCGCGCCCCTTGCCTGGGACAAGCTGGCGCTGGGCGAGCTGCTGGGGCAGGGGGCATCCGGCGTTATCCATCGCGCCACTATTTTTGATGACATGGTTGGCGACATGGCTGATGCCAAGGCCAGTGCCGATCACGCGAGTCAGGCGAGCGACAGAGCCGATGCCAGTCAGGTGGCGGTCAAGCTGTTCAAGGGGGCGGTGACCAGCGATGGGCTGCCCCGCTGCGAGATGGCAGCATCGCTGGCGGCGGGCAGCCACCCCAACCTTATCAAGGTGATGGGCAAGGTGGCGGATCACCCCTCCGGCATTCCGGTGCTGGTGATGGAGCTGATCGACCCGGCCTTTGCCAATCTGGCCGGGCCGCCGAGCCTGGACTCCTGCACCCGGGATGTCTATCCCGAAGGGCTGCACCTCTGTGTGCCGGATGCGCTGGCGATGGCCCATGGCATTGCCTCGGTAGCGGGCCATCTGCACCGCGCGGGCATCATGCACGGGGATCTCTACGGCCACAATATCCTGTTTGCCCGCGGGTCTGACGCCCCGGCTCGCGCCCTGCTGGGGGATTTTGGTGCGGCTTCTTTGTATGAACGCAACAACGATGACCGCAGCAACCGCGAGCGGGCGCTGGGCCTTGAGCGACTGGAAGTGCGCGCTTTTGGCTGCCTGCTAGAGGAGCTGTTGGCGCATTGCGACGCTCAGGGCTCACAGCTCGATGGGCTGCATCAGCTCAAAGCGGCCTGTCTCTCGGAAGTCCCTGCCGAACGCCCCGATTTTGCTTATATCGACCGTCAGCTGGCGGCCGCTCGCGCCACGCTGTCGTGACCTTTGGGGCGTTGGCAGGCGCTGTTTGACCTGCCAACGCCATGCCTCTTATTCATTCATCGCCACCAACCCATGACGTGTTTGCATGGGTGATGTGCCTCTGCCCGTCATAAACGCACCCAACAGAGCCCATTGCGACAGCGAGGTACAGGGCAAGGGGAACTCCAGTCATTTATCCGCAAAAACACAGGGGCTGCGCGGCAAAAAGGGCAGGGCAGAGGGTTGCGCGGTGCCGGTTAAGTTGTGATATTGAGGCATCTTTAGTACAGAAGGGTAATAACGATGGAAGCTGCGTTTTGGCATCAGCGTTGGGAAGAGAACCGGATTGGCTTTCATCAGGCGGACTTCAACCACTGGCTGCAATCCTGGTGGTCGGCCCAGCAAGCGGATGAGCCGGTGCTGGTTCCCCTGTGTGGCAAGTCCCGCGACATGCTCTGGCTCAGTGGTCAGGGTCATCCGATCGATGGTTTCGAGTTATCCAGCCTTGCCGTCAGCCAGTTCTTCAGTGAAAACCAGCTTGCCGCCACCGTGAGCGAAGTGGGCCCTTATCAGTGCCATCAAGTGGACAGCCTGCGCATTTTTCAGGGGAATTTTTTTGCCGCCCCCGAGTTGGGTCGCCGTTACCGGCTGGTCTATGACCGTGCCGCGCTGATCGCCCTGCCGACGGCGATGCGCCGTCAGTATGCGGCTCTCATCAGTTCGCTGGTGGAGACCGGTGGCCAGATCCTGCTGGTGACTCTCGAATATCAGCCGGAGCAGCAGACTCAACCCCCCTTCTCGGTGGGGGAGATGGAGGTGCGGGCCCTGTTCGAGCGCGATTTTCGCATCGAGGTGCTGGGGCGCGCCGCCGAGGTGGATAATCCCAAGGTACTGGCGGGTCAGCTCTCCTACTTCGATGAGATGGCGTACCGGCTGGTGCGCCGTGGCTAACGGGCGGGCAAAGGGTGATCTGCGCCGACAAATCGTCGGGCTGCGTGCTCTTCGCTACCTCCTTTGACATAGATCAACGTGATTGGCGGTGGGAGTGCCTACTATGAGGCTGTTTCTCAATCACTGTTGGCATTGCAACGCAAGTTCAGGGTTTAGCCCGCTTGCTGATCAGCAACTCAGTGTCTGATTTTCACGCTCATGTTCACTTTTGGCGGCTTTGGTCGCAATTGTTATGGTTTTTCCAGCCGACCCTGATGGGTCGGCTTTTTATTGCCTGCGATTTACCGTAGGAAGGGAAAAACGGGGGATATCGAGGCCCGATCAGGCCTCGAAGGTGGCGGCATTGAGCCGAAATGCCTTGGGATCATCGATAAACTGACCGGTGATCCGCTCGTCATGTTCGTGCCCCTGACCATAGCTGCAGAGGATCAGCCGATCGGAGGTGCGCGAGCGCAGCTGGGTGATAAAGCGCACCAGATCGGCGCGGCTTAAGTTACCCACCTCTTCGCAGACCCGTTCCCGTTGATCGAACCCCAGATCCTTGTTGCCGATGCTGACCCACAGCCGCTGGCCGCGACTGCGCAGGTTGGCATCCCGCTCGCTCAGCTGGGCTTGCAGCCCTGCTTTACTCTCCTGCCACTGCTGCTCGGTGAATTCGAGCATGGCCAGCGGGAAGAGGTCGATAAACTCCTCCACCGCATCCAGCAGGATCTGCGGCCCCGCCACCGGCGACTGGATATAGAAGATCAGGCCCGGGTGGCGATTGAGGGGCAGGTTGCCAGCGCCCACCACATAACCCAGTTGCTGGCGGGTGCGCAGCTCGTGGAAGAAGGTGGAGGACATGATGTGGTTCGCCAAGGTAAAGCAGGCGAGATCCCGCGGTCGGGTGGTGCGGGACTGGTAGTAGACCAAGAGCGCCGAATCTTCGTGATCGCAACCCTGCTCGCGAATAAGGGTGCCCCTGTCCTGAATGGAGATGAGCGGGCGGCGGGTCTCGCCACTCGGCTTGCTGCTGGTGCCATTGATATCGCTCAGGTGGCGCTCCATCAGGGCTGCCAGCTCCAGCGCCTCGGCGGCCGTCCAGTCGCCGTGCACCAGCGCCTCCACATGCACCTCGCCAAACAGCTGGGCCACGAAGGCGGGCATCTCTTCCAACTCGACGGTGCGAAGGTGGCGCAGCAACTGCTCGAACGGCGGATTGTTCGGCTGCAACAGGCTGGTGAGCTGGTTGAACAGCTGGGAGATGGGGCGCGCCTTGGACTGGTTTTCCCAGTTGCGAATGAGCTGCTCTTTGATCTCGGCGAAGCGGCCCGGATCCGGATACCCCAGCGTACGGTTGCCGAGGATCATGTCGAGCAACAGCGGCTGCTTGTCGGCAAAACCGCTCAGGTTGATGGTAAAGCCCCCCTGATGGGCATAGATCTGGTAGCCCAACCCCGCCAGCTCTGCCGGATAGGTGAGGGCGTTGAGGTGGTCGGCCAGCAGCTCCACAGCGAGGCGCGCCATGGCGATATTGCGCGGATTTTTCACCGCATGTTCGCTGTCGATGGAGATGTAGAGATTGCCCTTGGGCACGCTGAACAGGTGCTCATGGAGGTGCCAGAGGCGAAAACCGGGGCGATCGATAAGACAGGCGGGCATGTCGGCGGCAAGCTGTGGCGTGCGCGGATCGAGCCGGTTGCTGATAAAGGGGTTGGGCAGCGGCAGGGCCAGCGCCTTGTCCGGTTCGCTCTGCTGCCAGCGGATCTTCTCGGCCTCGGTGATGGTCGCCACGCTGTAGGGGGTCTGATACCAGCGGGCCAGCCGATCGGTCGCCACTTCCGGCGCGGTAATGGTGATGCGCAGGTTGTGCGGGGTGAGCTTGGCGAGGAAGCGGCGGATCAGCCCCTCGTCATATTCGCGCATCATGTAGTCGCCGTAGAGCAGATCCTCGGCCTGGTAGCTAAAGAGGTTGAGCACCAGCCCCGACACAGTATCGAGGGGGCGGCCGCGCTCCTGAAAGCGGAACGCCGATTCGAGCACGGTACGTTTTTCGTCGTAGCGCCAGCTCTGCAGCCCTTCGCGGCCAATCAGTTTCAGATAGCCAAACAGGGCGGCGAGGATGTCGTCCACATGCTCAAGGCCCAGAGGGGTCAGGCCGAAGTTGACGCCAAAATCCTTGAAGTTGGCGCCGCTGATGCCACCACCCGCCGAGAGCTGGTTGACCCAGCCTTTCGCCTTGAGCAGGGAGAGCAGGCTGCCATCCCCCTCGTAGCCAATCAGATGGCTCAGGAAGGTGAGGGGCTTTTTGTCGTAAAACTCGTCCACATTGGGCAAGGGGAAGCTCAGCGACAGCTTGCGGGTCTCCTTGACCGGATTGATGTGGATGCGCACGCCGAGATCATCGAGCCGGTAGAGCGGCATGGTGAGGGTCGGCGTTCCCAAATTGCGATTCAAAATGGGAGCAAAATAGCGACAGCACCACTGCAACTGGGTATCGATCGATGCTGGCGAAATCATTACCAACGCCATGCGATCCGCGCTGTAGTGGCTTTCGTAAAAACGGATAAGGTCGGAGCGCAGATCCCGGCCCGGCAGGTCGGCCAGGGTATCGAGGTTGCCCACCGAGAATTTGGCGAAGGGGTGCGCCGGATTGACCGTCTCTTTATGCACCTGATAGCTGCGGCGCACATCATCTTGCAGCTTGAGGCGGTACTCGGAGTCGACTGCGTTGCGCTCTTTATCCACCCATTCCGCTGTGAAGGTGGGGCAGATAAAGAACTGGGAGAAGCGATCCAGCCCCGCTTCGAAGAAGCCGTTGTCGATTTCGAAGAAGAAGTTGGTGAACTCGGTGCCGGTCCAGGCGTTATTGCTGCCGCCATGGCGGCTCATAAATTGCTGGTATTCACCGGGCTTGGGGTAAGTACCGGTGCCGAGAAACAGCATGTGCTCAAGAAAATGGGCCATGCCCTGGCGGTCGGCAGGATCGTCAAAATGGCCGGTATTGACCGCCAGCGAGGCGGCGGATTTGTCGGTATCGGGATCACAAATCAACAAGACCCTGAGCTGGTTGGCCAGCGCCAGAAAATGGTATTGCCGATGGTCGTTAGGACTGGCATATGGGCTCATTGGCGTGTGACTCACGTTGGATTTATTTGAATTTAAACATGATTATCGACCGCGCGATCCCGTCAGGCAAACCCTTTTCTGAGAGGTAGCGCAATTGTTTACATACCCGTGGCGGGGTAAGATCCGCCAGCTATCAAAACAGGCCCGTTGGGCGAGGTTGTAATGAAGATCTATATCATGCGTCATGGCCAGGCTGGCATGAATGCGAAAACAGATGAACAGCGTCCATTGACCGAGCAGGGTATTGAAGAGTCTATCGGCATGGCCCGCTGGTTGGCGCCTCAGCTGAGCGGCCCGCTGGATCGGGTGATCCACAGCAACTATCTGCGGGCCCGCCAAACCTGGCAAGCCATATGCAGTGAGTTACCTGACGCAGCAGCCGTTGAAGAGAGTGGTGACATTACCCCTTATGGAGATACCGCTTTCGTGGCCAGCTACCTCACCGCCCTGGCTGAACAACATGACCAGATCCTGATGGTCAGCCATCTGCCGCTGGTGGGTTATCTGGTGCAAAGCCTCTGTCCGGCAGCAGGCGCACCGATGTTCGCCACCTCAGGGATCGCCTGTATCGAGTGGCACAATGGCAAAGGTGCCTTGCTCTGGCTGGAAGGGCCGCATACAATAGGCTAAAAGTTAATAAAAAGTTATAAATTGAATTTTTTGGGAAGAGATGGGCGATTTTTCCGGATTTTTATAGTTAGTTAACGGAATTATTTCGCAGAAGCTGCTGTCATACGGATACAACTGCAAGAGGTTGCAAACGATGAGAGTGTTCAAGAAGTACCTGCCACTGATGGTGGCAAAGCACGTCAAAACCTTCTTCAAAGGTCGGATTTACATCCATGGTCGAGGTCGGTTTGATTTTCAATTTGGTTTGTTGTTGATGCCGAGCGCTGCCGACATCCCTCACCGCCAAACGGTTACGGAGGTCAACCAGATGATCTCCAGACTTCATATGGATGCGGCGTGACGTTCTTCTGAACGCGTTTCTGCACGGATATACCAGCCTGTTGATGACCGTTAATATATGCCCGCGATTGTGCGGGCATATTTGTTTCTGGCTTCTCGCCCCTTATACTCGCTCGCTGTTGTCTGCTCCGTGACCCTGGATGTGTGCATGCCCCTTGCCTTCTTGTTTCCCTTCTCCTGCATTGCCATCTGGGCGGGCAATGGCATCGTCAGCAAACTGGCGGTTGGTGTGTTGTCGCCCGCCGCCATGGCCTGGTCCCGCTGGGTGGTGGCTGCCTTGGTGTTGAGCCCGTTTCTGGCCCGTCGGGTATGGCGTGCCCGTGCTCGCTTGCGGGCAGGTCTTTGGCAGATCGCCATGCTGGCGCTGCTGGGTATGGTGCTCAACCAGACCTTTGGTTACTACGCGGCGCAAACCCTGGGGGCCACCGAGATGGGGCTGATGATGGGGCTGACACCACTATTGACCGTGTTGTTCAGCATCTGGCTACTGCGCGAGCGGCCCACCTGGGGCGCCGTGCTGGGGGCGCTGCTCTCTATCCTCGGCTTGTCTATCTTGCTGGGGCAGGGGGATCCGACCCAGCTGTTTACACAGGGCATTCATGTTGGCTCGGTCTACATGCTGCTCTCGGCGGGCACTTATGCCCTCTATAGCGTGCTGCTCAAGAAGTGGGATCTGGGGCTGGATAACTGGTCACTGCTCTACGGTCAGGTGCTCTGTAGTGTGGTGATCCTGACCCCCTTCTTTCTGCTGGTGGATGGTCAGTTGCCCGAGGGGCGGGCGCTCTGGCTGATCTTCTATGCGGGGATCCCCGCGTCGGCACTCTGCCCCTGGCTCTGGATGCAGGGGATCACCCTGCTCGGTGCCAACCGCACCGCCATTTTTATGAACCTGTTGCCGGTACTGACGGCTGGCCTTGCCATCACCCTGCTGGGGGAGCGGCTGACCAGCTATCACCTGATCGGGGGCGGTCTGACCCTGCTTGGTGTCTTGCTGGCGCAGCTGCTGGTGCGACCTGTGGTGTTGAGGCGCCGCCGACTGGCCATGGCGCCCTGTCCTGAGGAGTAATCGTGCCCGGACGGGTAATTTGGCAGCGTGATGTGCTGGCCAAGAACGAAAAAGCGCCTGCAGCAATGCAGGCGCTTTTTTATGGTCAGTGTCCCGTCCTGAATATGG
>NZ_CDBW01000007.1:0-349 GCF_000820145.1 Aeromonas sobria
CAGACAACAATGCTGTTGCGGTGTACTGTCGCTCAAGCCCGACTGGGACATCCGTTGTTGCTGGGGTTACTTGCAAATCAATCACGGTTGCATCGGTGACAGTCAGCTTTGCTTCTGCACTGAACTGCTGACCATTGGCAGTACCGGAAGCTGAAATAGTTGCCGTGCCCGCAGCCACTCCGGTAGCCAACCCTTTGCTGTTGATTGTGGCAATCTTCGGATCACTGCTGGTCCAGCTGATTGCTGTATTGCTTGTCACATCCAGCGTAGAGCCGTCAGACAACAATGCTGTTGCGGTGTACTGTCGCTCAAGCCCGACTGGGACATCCGTTGTTGCTGGGGTTACTTG
>NZ_CDBW01000007.1:440-1942 GCF_000820145.1 Aeromonas sobria
CCATTGGCAGTACCGGAAGCCGTAATGGTCACATTACCCGGCGCTACGCCTGTCGCGAGACCCTTGTTATCAATGGTTGCTACAGATGTATTACTGCTGTGCCAGGACACTATTGGATTATCAGTAACATCAATAATTGTGCCATCATCGAGCAATGCAGCGACAAAAAACTGCTGATTTAGGCCAATAGGCACAGCAGCGATTGCCGGGGTTACTTGTAATGACCTTATGGGCATTGAGGCGTTACCACCTCCACTACCTTGAGAAGGTAACCCACTACCATCCCCACCACAGGCAGACAGCAGCATTGCGAACATTGAGAAAACGATTAATTTCATTAAGTTCATTGGTTTATTCCTTCAGTTGCAACAGGTGGCTCAACGCTGAATGCCGGAGACGTCAATGTTACACGACGGTTCTGTGCGCGCCCCGCATCAGTTAGGTTATCTGCAATAGGTTGAGTCTCCCCCTTCGCATCAATAATCAATCTAGATGCCGCAATTCCCTTACTCTCAAAGTAGCTTGCTACTGACTGAGCACGACGTTCTGACAACTGTTGATTATAGGCTTGGGAGCCACGATTATCGGTATGGGCTTGAATAATCACTTTTGCCTCGGGATAATCGAGTAGTCGCTTGAGGGGCTGTTGTACTGCGTTCACCATAACGGGTGTAAAAATGGCAGAGTTGCTTGCAAAAAGCACCTCACCAGCTATGTCACTTAACTGTAGGGTCATGGCATCAATCTTTTCAGGCTGCACAGGTGCTGCATGTGGTTTTGCAACTATATTGGTTGCAAGGTTTGGCTCTACGTTTTTAAAGCCGAAGCGGTAATTGATGCCTGCACTAAGCAGGTTTATGCTACTGCCACCGGTGTTACTACCACCTACATTATGGAACCATTGGTATTCTAGGCGAGCAGAGATATTATCAGTAATTGCTATTGCAAAACCGGCACCCAGCATGGGGGACCAGCCATTATCACTAGCGCTATGTCGATAGCCGACCTCGTCGCCAGTTACATCGGTCCACCATGCTAACGTGCCAATCTTGGCAAACAGCGAAGTACGTTCATTCAAATCCCAATAGGGTTTCGCTCCGAGCTCAAGCCCTTGTATCTTGCCGGTATAAGTGGCTGTAACATTACTGTGCCCTAGCGCCGGATAGCCAGCTCGAATATTTCCGAAGTAGTTGTAGCCAGCTTCCAACGCCAACCAATCATTGAGTTCGTAACCGGCAAACACACCAGCACCTAGTGCATCGTTATCGCACTCCAGATGTTGGTTTTCGCAAGCATTGTGCCCATGTACCCAGCCAGTCTTGGCGCCGACATATATCCCATTCTTGGCAAAGAGGGGGAGCGATAACAGCAATGCTGATAAGCCAATATATGGATTAATATTCATTGACGAATTCCTTCCACTCGTTTTGTTAAAAACTATACACTGCACTGCAAAATGCTAGACTAGCTCAGTATAAGCTAGGTATGGGTATGGGTATGGG
>NZ_CDBW01000008.1 GCF_000820145.1 Aeromonas sobria
GATGTGGCGCATTATAGGGAGCAGAATCTTTCTGGCAAGCAGATAATTGCAAAAAGATGGCTTTCGTCGCTCGTTCGCTCGCAAAGCCACCAATTGGCACAGTTAATAACCGAAATCAGGCTGCGGCAGGCACTGCAATGGCGAAATCGTGGAGATTGTCATAGATCGCATCAGCCAAAACGATACCTTCATCTGTCAGCGGTTTACCCGTCCTGACCATCACTTTATGGCCAACATTGGCATTAGTCGCAGCTTTGAGGTCAGAAGGCTTATCACCCACCATATAAGAACGGCCCATATCGATGTCGTGTTCCTGTTTAGCCAACAGCAGCATTCCGGGGGCTGGCTTACGACAATCACACGGTGCACTGTGATCCGGGTGGTGGGGACAGAAATAGATGCCATCGAGATCCACATCCCGATCGGCCAGTGACCAGTCCATCCACTCCGTCAGATTCATGAAGTCATCTTCGCTGAAGTAGCCACGGGCGATACCGGACTGGTTGGTAACGACAACCAGCAGGTACCCTTTCTTCTTTAACAGCTGCAGGGCTTCGATCACCCCGGGCAGAAAATGGAAATCATCTACCTGACTCACATAGCCAGTGTCTTCATTGATGACACCGTCACGATCCAGAAAAATGGCGGCTTTGCTCACGGAAACTACCTCTATCAATGGTTTCGTCCAGTATCTCACAGGCCATAAATAGCCCCAAAAATAAAAGGGGTGGCCGAAGCCACCCCTTTTCATGTTTGTATATAACGAATCGATTAAGCGATTACGCTAGCTACAACACCAGCACCTACGGTACGGCCACCTTCACGGATAGCGAAACGCAGGCCGTCGTCCATCGCGATCGGCGCAATCAGGGTAACAACCATTTTGATGTTGTCGCCTGGCATTACCATCTCTACGCCTTCCGGCAGTTCGATGGTACCGGTCACGTCGGTTGTACGGAAGTAGAACTGCGGACGGTAGCCCTTGAAGAACGGGGTATGACGACCACCTTCTTCTTTGGACAGTACGTACACTTCAGATTCAAACTTGGTGTGCGGCTTGATTGAGCCCGGCTTGGCCAGTACCTG
>NZ_CDBW01000009.1 GCF_000820145.1 Aeromonas sobria
TTCTTAACGTAGTCGGCGTGGCCCGGGCAATCTACGTGTGCGTAGTGGCGGATCGGGGTGTCGTATTCTACGTGGGAGGTGTTGATGGTGATACCACGCTCACGCTCTTCCGGTGCCTTGTCGATCTGGTCGAAGGCGAAAGCTTTACCACCGTAGTGCTTGGCCAGCACACTGGTGATAGCTGCAGTCAGGGTGGTTTTACCGTGGTCAACGTGGCCGATGGTGCCCACGTTTACGTGCGGTTTGTTACGCTCAAATTTTTCTTTAGACACGACGTAGTCCTTCTAGGTTAAACCCGCCTACCGTCGTAAGCGGGGAATCATAAATTACTTGGATTTGCGCTCTTCGATTACTGCTTGAGCCACGTTAGTCGGGGCATCAGAGTACTTAGCGAATTCCATTGCGTAGGAAGCACGACCTTGGGTAGCGGAACGCAGTGCAGTTGCATAACCGAACATTTCGGCCAGCGGCACCAGAGCACGTACGATCTTGCCGGACGGGCCATCTTCCATACCTTCGATCAGGCCACGACGACGGTTCAGGTCACCGATAACGTCGCCCATGTAATCTTCCGGAGTCTCGACTTCAACCTGCATAACCGGCTCAAGCAGCACTGGCTTGGCTTTCATGTAGCCAGCTTTAAATGCCAGAGATGCAGCGATCTTGAACGCCAGCTCGGAAGAGTCGACATCGTGGTAAGAACCGTAGTGCAGACGAACACCGACATCCATAACCGGATAGCCAGCCAGCGGGCCAGATTTGAGCTGCTCACGCAGACCCTTATCAACACCCGGGATGTATTCGCCTGGGATCACGCCGCCTTTGATGTCGTTAACGAACTCGTAGGCTTTACCGGCTTCCAGCGGGTACATGTCGATCACAACGTGACCGTACTGACCGCGACCACCAGACTGCTTGGCGTGCTTACCTTCGATATCCTTAACGGTTTCACGAATGGTTTCACGGTAGGCAACCTGCGGCTTACCAACGTTAGCTTCAACCTTGAACTCGCGACGCATACGGTCAACGATGATGTCCAGGTGCAGCTCGCCCATACCGGCGATGATGGTTTGGCCAGATTCTTCGTCAGTCCATACACGGAAAGACGGATCTTCTTGCGCCAGACGGCCCAGTGCCAGACCCATCTTCTCTTGGTCAGCCTTGGTTTTCGGCTCAACCGCGATAGAAATTACCGGCTCCGGGAATTCCATACGCTCGAGGATGATCGGTGATTTTTCATCACACAGGGTATCACCGGTGGTCACATCTTTCAGACCGATAGCAGCAGCGATGTCGCCAGCGCGTACTTCTTTGATCTCTTCACGCTTGTTGGCGTGCATCTGTACGATACGGCCAAAACGCTCGCGCTTGTCCTTAACGGAGTTCAGCACGGTGTCACCGGAGTTAACAACACCGGAGTAGACGCGGAAGAAGGTCAGGTTACCAACGAACGGGTCGGTAGCGATCTTGAACGCCAGAGCAGAGAACGGCTCGTCATCAGAAGCATGACGCTCGTCTTTGGTCTCGCCGTCCATTTTCAGGCCGTCGATAGCTGCTACGTCGGTCGGTGCCGGCAGATAGTCAACTACGGCATCCAGCATAGCCTGAACGCCTTTGTTCTTGAACGCAGAGCCACAGGTAACCAGGATGATCTCGTTGTTCAGAACGCGCAAACGAAGAGCTTTCTTGATTTCTTCTTCGGTCAGTTCTTCACCGCCGAGGTACTTTTCCATCAGGTCTTCAGATGCTTCAGCAGCTGCTTCAACCAGGTTCATGCGCATTTCTTGCGCCTGCTCCAGCAGTTCAGCCGGGATCTCTTCGTAATCGAAGGATACGCCCTGATCAGCTTCGCTCCAGTTGATGGCTTTCATCTTGACCAGGTCAACAACGCCCTTAAAGTTCTCTTCTGCACCGATGTTCAGTTGCAGGGGAACCGGAACGCCTTTCAGACGGGTCTTGATGTGCTCAACGCAGCGCAAATAGTTAGCACCGGTACGGTCCATCTTGTTGACGAACGCAATACGGGGAACTTTGTACTTGTTAGCCTGACGCCATACGGTTTCAGACTGTGGCTGTACGCCACCTACGGCACAGTACACCATCACGGCACCGTCCAGAACACGCATTGAACGCTCTACTTCGATAGTAAAGTCAACGTGGCCCGGGGTGTCGATGATGTTGATACGGTGCGGTTGATACTGTTTACCCATACCGGACCAGAATGCGGTGGTCGCGGCGGAGGTGATGGTAATACCACGCTCCTGTTCCTGTTCCATCCAGTCCATGGTGGCTGCGCCATCGTGAACTTCACCGATCTTGTGACTTACACCGGTGTAAAACAGAACGCGTTCGGTAGTAGTAGTTTTACCGGCGTCAATGTGAGCGGAGATACCGATGTTACGATAACGCTCAATAGGAGTTGTACGAGCCATTGTCATCCTCTTACTAAGGCGCTTCGCCCTAGGTAATGAAAGGCACGCAGAGCCATGAGGCTCTGCGTAAGCGGATTACCAGCGGAAGTGAGCGAAGGCTTTGTTCGCTTCAGCCATACGGTGAACGTCTTCACGTTTCTTGACAGACGAACCCTTGTTATCAGAGGCATCCAGCAGCTCGCCAGCCAAACGCTGAGCCATTGATTTTTCACCACGTTTACGAGCGGCGTCAACCAACCAGCGCATTGCCAGAGCATTGCGACGGACCGGACGAACTTCTACCGGTACCTGATAGGTTGCACCACCGACACGACGAGATTTAACCTCGACGGACGGACGAATGTTATCCAGAGCTTCTTCGAAGACAGCCAGGTGATCTTTGCCGCTCTTGGTGGCAATGATGTCCAGGGCGCCATATACGATGGCTTCGGAAACAGATTTCTTACCATCAACCATTACTACGTTGACGAATTTAGCCAGCAGCTCTGATCCGAACTTGGGATCTGGCAGGATTTTACGCTGACCAACAACACGACGTCTTGGCATTTCAAATTCTCCGTAACTTCAGGGATTACCCAAAACTAGAAAGTTATCTAACTAGAAACGAATTAACGTTTGGCCTTACTTAACGGAGAACCATTAAGCTTTAGGACGCTTCACGCCATACTTGGAGCGAGCCTGCTTACGGTCTTTAACACCGGCACAGTCCAACGCACCACGAACGGTGTGATAACGAACACCTGGCAAGTCTTTTACACGACCGCCACGGATCAGAACAACAGAGTGCTCTTGCAGGTTGTGACCTTCACCACCGATATAGGAGGTGACTTCGAAGCCGTTGGTCAGACGTACACGGCACACTTTACGCAGTGCAGAGTTAGGCTTCTTCGGGGTGGTGGTATATACACGGGTGCATACGCCACGCTTCTGAGGGCACGCTTCCAGCGCCGGCACGTTGCTCTTAACAACGAGCTTGATGCGTGGCTTGCGAACCAACTGGTTAATAGTTGCCATCAAGAGGCTCCTGATAATGACTTCATAAACGTGTGGAAAATCCTCCCCGCAGATACGGGGACGCGAAATTTTATGCCCTGTTGTCTGGGGAGTCAAGATTTATACAATTTGCGTCACAAAAGGACAATCTGGATCCGATCGCAGCAAAGCTAACATACTGAATTTCAATAAAAATAATATGATCACCCTCCCCAGGTGCGAGGTGATCCATTTTTCGCGATCAGCGCCACCAGACCTGCCATATCCAGCGCAATACCGACGCCATGGTGCAGACCACGGGCCTGCAAGTCATCTTGCATCACATAAAGCGGAATGCCCGCCAGTCGTTCACACCACTTGGGGGCCGCGGCAGCAATCACCGCATCCTGCATCAGCACCAGCTCATCTTCCGGCTGAAGATAGGAGAGTGCCTCTGCCAGCGCCTGACTTTGGAAGGGAGAATTCAATATCAGATGCAACATGGAAACCTCAAAAACTGATGTGAGTCGAACATTGCGCCCAGCGCCGAGCCAATTCATGGCGTGGCAAACTGTCGACGGGGATCAGCAGATCATCCACGGTCACACCACGCTCTGCCAACGAGTCAGCACAAACATAGACCTCTTCGATGTCGTAGAGTTCCAGCATTTTGAAGGTGGGCGCGTAGTGGCGCTGCAAAATAGTGGCCGGTTGCTGCTCTTTGAGCAGCTGCAGCACGCCATCCCCAATCAGGAACAGCGCCAGTGAATCAGTCATGGCCGAAGTGGCCAACAGGGCATCCAGCCCTTCCCGACCGGCAGCATGGCCATGGGGGCCACGACTGCAGATAAAGGCAATTTTCTTGCTCATGGCTATCCCCTAGAACTGAACCAACCGATCGGCAGTGAGCGCCGCCTCGGCCAACTGGCCCAGACCGCTCAGGCAAAATGGCGCTTGCAGATTGAAGTGCGCCAGCCCTGCCCCCTTGGCCTCTTGCTCATCGAGCACACCGCGCCGCATGGCGGCGGCGACACATACGTCGATACGGATCCCCTGCTCTTCTGCCAGCTCTCGCCACAGACGCACCAGGTCGGTCTCATCGGACGCGGGCTGATGCAAACCGTTACCGTTATGGACGCCATCCTGATAGAAAAACAGGTGAGACAAGGTATGCCCTTGTGCCAACAGCGTGCGGGCAAAGCGATAGGCAGTACTGGCCGACTGGGTGCCATAGGCTGGCCCCGTTACCAGGATGGCAAAACTCAAACTCATAGCAGGGCTCCTGTACTGACCCGGTCAATTTTACGCCAAAAATAAAAAAGCCCCTGCCAAGAGGGGCTTGATTCGATGCGTTAATCAGAGATGGGCGATGGCCTCGACCTCGACCAGCACATCTTTCGGCAGGCGGGCTACCTCAACACAGGAGCGGGCAGGTGCCGCATCGCCAAAGTAACGGGCATAGACCTGATTGAAGGCAACGAAGTTGTTCATGTCGCTCAGGAAGCAGGTGGTTTTAACCACGTTGCTGGCATCAGCACCGGCAGCGTGCAACACGGCAACCAGATTCTTCATTACCCGTTCGGCTTGCTCTTCGATACCGCCAGCCACGATCTCCATGGTGGCAGGATCGAGCGGGATCTGCCCGGAGGTGAAGATCATCTCGCCAACCTTGGTAGCCTGAACATAGGGACCAATCGCAGCAGGCGCCTTGTCGGTTGCAATCACTTCTTTAGCCATTCATCTATCCCCTTCTGGAATAAGTTACTCGTTCTCGTCTTCACCCTGCTTGCGCTGTCGGATGTAAAGATAAACGGTATGTTTTGAAATATTGAGTTTATCTGCCACCAGATTGATCGAATCCTTGATGTCAAAAATTCCCTTCTCGAACAGCTGGGTCACGATAAAACGGTTCTTGGCATTGTTGGCCACCGTGGGATCGCGGTTGATCTCGTCGATGGTATTATCCACCGTCTGGGCAACCAGCTCTTCTACGCTGTTGGCAAAGGTCTCTGGTGACTGGCGCGCCGCCTGTTGGGGCGTCGGAAAAAATTCGGCCACGAATTCATGGAAAGGTGCATTGATGTGCAGGTTGATGCAGATCAGACCGATTACCTGCCGCTCACTGTTTCTGATAGAAATAGTGCTCGATTTCATCAAGGCGCCAGTGCGGCTACGGGCAAAATAACTCTGGGTATAATCCTGGCCCGTGCTCTCGATATCCTTGAGCATCCGCAATGCCAGATCGGTAATGGGCGCCCCCAGGGTGCGTCCGGTATTAAATCCGTTGGCGATCTTGATCACCGACTCATGCAGATTTTCCAGGGAGTGGAGGACCACTTCACAATGCTTGCCGAACAATTCGGCCAAGCCATCGATGAGCCCATCGTATGAGCGCAACAATTCCCTGTCTTCATCTGTAAAAGTGCGGCTGATCAGCTGTTCTTCGGGAAACATCGTTTCCTCGATACCGACAGTCATGTTCTACCCCTGTAATAACCATTCAACTTGCCCGAGTTTTAAATTGCGGGGCAGTAAAGTCAACTTTTTTTGATTTTTTACTCTACAACTTTGCTCTGGATCATCTTGTAAACCGCGCAGTGCCTGCCTTTGCCGAGGAATTGGCCCACCGCAGAAGAGCTCTATTATGCAAACAGTCAATTGAATGAATTGCATCAAGGTATGTCGCACCATCACCTATCAGGATGACTCTTTGGACATGGAAGACGAAATGCGAGCAAAAAAAATCCCCAAGCGATGCTTGGGGATTTTTGTATAAGAGACGCCCCTGGAGGCGCTCTTTAAATCGCGGATGACGATTTACTCTTCGTCGAAGCTACCGGCTGCGTTCAACAGATCCGCCAGGTTCTGTTGAGCTTCATCGGCAGTTACCTGCGGGGTACCAACAGCACGCGCTGCGGCGGCACGCTGGTTGATCCGGCTATGGTGGTAGGCAAAGCCGGTACCAGCCGGGATCAAACGACCCACGATGACGTTCTCTTTCAGGCCACGCAGTTCATCACGCTTGCCACCAACGGCAGCTTCGGTCAGAACACGGGTGGTTTCCTGGAAGGAAGCCGCAGAGATGAAGGACTCGGTGCTCAGAGATGCCTTGGTAATACCCATCAGGATATGACGGAAGGTAGCGGGGGCCTTGCCCTCGGCAACCAGTTTACGGTTGGCAATCTTCACACGAGCAACTTCAACTTGCTCACCTTCGATCAGGTCGGTATCACCAGCGCTCAAGATTTCGCACTTACGCAGCATCTGACGAACGATGACTTCGATGTGCTTGTCGTTGATCTTAACGCCTTGCAGACGGTAAACGTCCTGCACTTCGTTGGCGATGTAGTTGGCGACCGGGCTGATACCGCGCAGACGCAGGATATCGTGAGCAGACTCAGGACCGTCCGCCAGCACTTCACCCTTCTCAACTTTTTCACCTTCGAACACGTTCAGGTTACGCCACTTCGGAATCATCTCCTCGTAGACGCTGCCACCATCAGTCGGGGTGATGACCAGACGGCGCTTGCCTTTGGTCTCTTTCCCGAAGGAGATGGTACCGGAGACCTCGGCCAGAATAGCCGGTTCCTTCGGAATACGTGCTTCGAACAGATCAGCAACGCGCGGCAGACCACCGGTGATGTCCTTGGTACCACTGGATTCTTGCGGGATACGCGCTACCGCGTCACCCACACCCACGTTGGCACCATCTTCCAGGTTGACGATCGCCTTGCCCGGCAGGAAGTACTGGGCGGCTACATCGGTACCCGGAATCATCACATCTTTGCCGTTCAGGTCGACCAGTTTAACGGTCGGACGCATCTCTTTACCGGCACTCGGACGCTCGTTGACATCCAGTACAACGATAGAAGAGAGACCGGTCAGCTCGTCGGTCTGACGAGTGATGGTCACGCCATCGATCATGTGTTCGAACTGCAGACGACCTGCTACTTCGGTGATGATCGGGTGGGTGTGCGGATCCCAGTTGGCAACGGTCTCGCCAGCGTTCACAGCCTGGTTGTCCTTCACTTCCAGCACGGAACCGTAAGGCAGCTTGTGGCTTTCCTTGGTACGGCCCATGTCATCCATGATGGTCAGTTCGGTAGAACGGGAGGTGATAACCAGCTTGTCATCGCTGTTGAGAACGAACTTGGCGTTCTGCAGCTTGATGCTACCGGTGTTCTTGACCTGAATGCTGTTCTCGGCAGCAGCTCGGGATGCGGCACCACCGATGTGGAAGGTACGCATCGTCAGCTGGGTACCCGGCTCACCGATGGACTGAGCGGCGATAACACCGACGGCCTCACCTTTGTTCACCAGGTGACCACGTGCCAGATCGCGGCCATAGCAGCGAGCACAGTTACCGAAGTCAGTTTCACAAGTGATGGCAGAACGCACCTTCACACGGTCAACAGAGTTCTGTTCCAGCAGATCACACAGCTGCTCATCGAGCAGAGTATTGCGCGCTACCAGTACTTCATCTTCAGTACCCGGCTTGATCACGTCGTCGGCAAGCACACGGCCCAGCACGCGCTCACGCAGCGGCTCGACTACGTCGCCACCTTCGATCAGCGGAGTCATCCACAGACCTTCAACGGTGCCGCAATCGTCCTCGGTGATCACCATGTCCTGTGCCACGTCAACCAGACGACGGGTCAGATAACCGGAGTTCGCGGTCTTCAGTGCGGTATCCGCCAGACCCTTACGAGCACCGTGAGTGGAGATAAAGTACTGCAGTACGTTCAGACCTTCGCGGAAGTTCGCGACGATTGGCGTCTCGATGATGGAGCCATCCGGCTTGGCCATCAGGCCACGCATACCGGCCAGCTGACGGATCTGGGCGGCGGAACCACGCGCACCAGAGTCGGCCATCATAAAGATGCTGTTGAACGAGGCTTGCTCTTCTTCTTCACCCAGCGAGTTAACATCACGCTCTTTGGACAAGTTCTCCATCATGGCCTTGGAGACGCGCTCGTTGGCGCTGGCCCAGATATCGATAACCTTGTTGTAGCGTTCGCCAGCGGTCACCAGACCAGACAGGAACTGGTCCTGGATCTCGGCAACTTCAGCTTCGGCAGCCGCGATGATGTCTTTCTTGGCATCCGGGATGACCATGTCATCGATACCAACAGAAGCACCAGACAGGGCCGCATAATGGAAACCGGTATACATCAGCTGGTCAGCGAAGATGACGGTGTCCTTCAGCCCCTGCTTGCGATAACAGGTGTTCAGCAGACGGGAGATGAGCTTTTTGCCCAGCGCCTTGTTGGATACAGATTTGATCCAGTTCTGCGGATTGGCATCGAGATCAGCCTGCTCAGCTGCAGTCAGCACCTTCGGCTCGTCGATCAGCGCGTATTCCATGCCTTTTGGCAGGATCAGGCTCAGGATCGCACGACCAACGGTGGTGTTCTTCATCTCGGTACGCTCAACCAGTGAATCATCTTCCTGACGGAGATATTCGGTGATACGCACTTTGACGCGAGCGTGCAGATCGGCCAGACCGGCGCGATATACTTTCTCGGCTTCTTTCGGGCCGGCCAGCACCATACCTTCGCCCTTGGCGTTGATACGGGCACGGGTCATGTAGTACAGACCCAAGACCACGTCCTGAGAAGGAACGATGATTGGCTCACCAGAGGCAGGCGACAGGATGTTGTTGGTAGACATCATCAGCGCACGCGCTTCAAGCTGAGCTTCGATCGTCAGCGGTACGTGGACCGCCATCTGGTCACCGTCGAAGTCCGCGTTATAGGCGGCACAAACCAGCGGATGCAGCTGGATCGCTTTACCTTCGATCAGGGTCGGTTCGAATGCCTGGATACCCAGACGGTGCAGAGTCGGTGCACGGTTCAGCAGGACCGGGTGCTCTCGGATCACTTCGTCCAGGATATCCCAAACGACAGCTTCTTCGCGCTCAACCATCTTCTTGGCAGCCTTGATCGTGGTCGCCAGACCGCGAGTTTCCAGCTTGCCATAGATGAACGGCTTGAACAGTTCCAGCGCCATCTTCTTCGGCAGACCGCACTGATGCAGACGCAGAGTCGGACCTACGGTGATAACGGAACGACCAGAGTAGTCGACGCGCTTACCCAGCAGGTTTTGACGGAAACGACCTTGCTTACCCTTGATCATATCGGCCAAGGATTTCAGCGGACGCTTATTGGAACCGGTGATGGCACGACCACGACGGCCGTTATCCAGCAGCGCATCGACGGACTCTTGCAGCATACGCTTTTCGTTGCGCACGATGATGTCCGGAGCAGCCAGGTCCAGCAGACGCTTCAAGCGGTTGTTACGGTTGATCACGCGACGGTACAGATCGTTCAGATCGGAAGTCGCGAAACGGCCGCCGTCCAGCGGTACCAGCGGACGCAGGTCCGGCGGCAGCACAGGCAGCACTGTCATGATCATCCACTCCGGCTTGTTGCCGGACTGCAGGAATGCTTCCATCAACTTCAGACGCTTGGTGGTCTTCTTGCGCTTGGTCTCGGAGTTGGTCTGATCCAGCTCCTCACGCATAGTCTTGACTTCACCTTCCAGATCGATAGCGCGCAGCAATGCCAGGATTGCTTCGGCACCCATCTTGGCGTCAAATTCGTCGCCCCACTCTTCCAGCGCATCCAGGTACTGCTCTTCAGAGAGCATCTGGCTGCGTTCGAGGTTGGTCATGCCCGGCTCGATTACTACGAAAGATTCGAAGTAGAGCACGCGTTCGATGTCGCGCAGAGTCATGTCCAGCAGCAGGCCGATACGAGACGGCAGCGACTTCAGGAACCAGATGTGGGCAGTCGGGCTGGCCAGCTCGATATGGCCCATACGCTCGCGACGGACCTTGGTCTGAGTCACTTCAACGCCGCACTTCTCACAGATCACACCACGGTGTTTCAGGCGCTTGTACTTGCCGCACAGACACTCGTAGTCCTTCACCGGTCCGAAGATACGGGCACAGAACAGACCATCACGTTCCGGCTTAAAAGTCCGGTAGTTGATGGTCTCAGGCTTTTTGACCTCACCGAATGACCAGGAGCGGATCATGTCAGGAGAGGCCAGACCGATCTTGATACTGTCAAACTCTTCGGTCTTGGTCTGAGCCTTCAAAAACTTGAGTAAGTCTTTCACGTGTTTCCCCTGTCAGGAGTCTAACCTCGGCGCCCCTACTGCCAAAGCAGCGGGGCGCCCACGTCAATTCTCGAACAATAAGAGCGAGCTCTTACTCTTCGTCCAGCTCGATGTTGATACCCAGAGAGCGGATTTCCTTCAACAATACGTTGAAAGATTCGGGCATGCCCGGCTCCATACGGTGGTCGCCATCCACGATGTTCTTATACATCTTGGTACGGCCATTCACATCGTCAGACTTGACGGTCAGCATTTCCTGCAGGGTATATGCCGCACCGTAAGCCTCCAGGGCCCACACTTCCATCTCACCGAAACGCTGACCACCGAACTGTGCCTTACCACCCAGCGGCTGCTGGGTAACCAGGCTGTAAGAACCGGTAGAACGCGCGTGCATCTTGTCGTCAACCAAGTGGTTCAACTTGAGCATGTACATGTAACCAACGGTTACTTTACGCTCGAAGCGGTTACCAGTACGGCCATCGAACAGGTCAATCTGACCGGATTCCGGCAGATCAGCCAGCTTCAGCAGTGCTTTGATTTCGCGCTCTTTGGCACCATCAAACACCGGTGTAGCAACAGGCAGACCATTACGCAGGTTACCCATCAACACACGTACGTCGTGATCAGACAGTTCAGCGATATCGACTTGCTTGGTGTCCTTCTCGCCCAGGTCATAGACCTGCTGCAGGAAGTTGCGCATCTCGTGCAG
The DNA here is from genome assembly GCF_000820145.1 of Aeromonas sobria. Lineage (GTDB taxonomy): Bacteria > Pseudomonadota > Gammaproteobacteria > Enterobacterales > Aeromonadaceae > Aeromonas > Aeromonas sobria. The sequence goes on from NZ_CDBW01000009.1 coordinate 11,236, forward strand.
CTCGCGCTGCTCTTTGATCATGCGGTCAATCTTCTCGCCGATACCCTTGGCCGCAAGGCCCAGGTGCACTTCGAGGATCTGACCGATGTTCATACGGGATGGTACACCCAGCGGGTTCAGTACGATGTCGACCGGACGGCCAAACTCGTCATGGGGCATATCCTCGACCGGGCAGATCTTGGAGATAACACCCTTGTTACCGTGACGGCCTGCCATCTTGTCACCCGGCTGGATGCGACGCTTGACTGCCAGATAAACTTTGACGATTTTCAGTACGCCCGGCGCCAGATCATCACCCTGGATAATCTTGCGACGCTTGTTCTCGAACTTCTTGTCGAAATCAGCTTTCAGCTCGATGTGCTGTTCAGCGATCTGTTCCAGTTCGGTCTGCTTGCCTTCATCTTCGATGGCCAGTTCAAACCACTTGGAGCGATCAAGCTTGTTCAGACGATCTTCGCTGTAACCGGCGGCCAGCAGCAGGTTGCGGGAGCGGCCGAAAATGCCGTCTTCCAGGATCTTGAACTCTTCGGTCAAGTCCTTCTTCGCTTCCTTCAGCTGCATCTCTTCGATTTCTTTGGCGCGCTTGTCTTTTTCCACGCCATCGCGGGTAAAGACTTGCACGTCAACTACGGTACCGTACACACCGTTCGGCACACGCAGGGAGGAGTCCTTCACATCGGAGGCCTTCTCACCGAAGATGGCGCGCAGCAGCTTCTCTTCCGGCGTCAGCTGGGTTTCACCTTTCGGTGTAACCTTACCAACCAGAATGTCGCCGCCCTTCACTTCGGCACCCACGTAGACGATACCGGACTCGTCCAGCTTGGACAGTGCGGCTTCACCCACGTTCGGGATGTCGGCAGTGATCTCTTCCGGACCCAGCTTGGTGTCACGGGAGATACAGGCCAGCTCCTGGATATGGATGGTGGTCAGGCGATCTTCCTGAACAACACGCTCATTCACCAGGATCGAGTCTTCGAAGTTGTAACCGTTCCACGGCATGAACGCGACGCGCATGTTCTGGCCCAGCGCCAGTTCACCCAAGTCGGTGGACGGACCGTCAGCCAGCACGTCACCAGCCATCACCGGCTCACCCAACATCACGCAAGGACGCTGGTTGATACAGGTGTTCTGGTTAGAACGGGTATATTTGGTCAGGCTGTAGATGTCGATACCGGCTTCGCCAGGCATCAGCTCATCTTCATTAACCTTCAGGACGATACGGGAGGCATCGACATAGTCGATTACGCCGCCACGCTTGGCTACTACGGTTACCCCGGAGTCAACGGCCACAGCGCGTTCCATACCAGTACCTACCAGCGGCTTGTCAGCACGCAGAGTCGGTACAGCCTGACGTTGCATGTTTGAACCCATCAATGCGCGGTTGGCGTCATCGTGTTCCAGGAACGGGATCAGAGCAGCTGCCACAGATACGATCTGCTGCGGGCTCACGTCCATATACTGGATCTGGTCGGCATTCATAAAGGTGGATTCACCTTTGTGACGGCACGGGATCAATTCATCTTTCAGACGGCCATCTTCGGTGGTCGCGGCGTTAGCCTGGGCGATCACGTACTTGCCTTCTTCGATAGCAGACAGGTAGTCCACTTCGTCGGTGATCACACCGTCAATGACCTTACGGTACGGCGTCTCAAGGAAACCATACTCGTTGGTACGAGAGTACACGGACAGAGAGTTGATCAGACCGATGTTCGGACCTTCAGGAGTCTCGATAGGGCACAGACGACCGTAGTGGGTCGGGTGTACGTCTCGGACTTCAAAGCCGGCACGCTCACGAGTCAAACCGCCCGGGCCCAGCGCAGAAATACGGCGCTTGTGGGTCACTTCGGAGAGCGGGTTGTTCTGGTCCATAAACTGAGACAGCTGGCTGGAACCAAAGAACTCTTTGACTGCGGCGGAGATCGGCTTGGCGTTGATCAGATCCTGTGGCATCAGGGTGTCCAGGTCGCCCAGGGAGAGACGCTCCTTGACCGCACGCTCGACACGCACCAAACCGACACGGAACTGGTTTTCAGCCATTTCACCGACAGAACGGATACGACGGTTACCCAAGTGGTCGATATCGTCCACTTCATCGTTACCGTTACGGATGTCGATCAGACGCTTCATGACTTCGACGATGTCGTCTTTGGTCAGTACGCCAACGCCAGTCTCGACTTCACGACCCAGACGGCGGTTGAACTTCATCCGACCTACGGTAGACAGGTCGTAACGCTCAGGAGAGAAGAACAGGTTTTCGAACAGCTGTTCTGCTGCTTCACGCGTCGGCGGCTCACCTGGACGCATCATGCGATAGATTTCGACCAGCGCTTCCAAACGGTTGGAGCTGGAGTCGACACGCAGGGTCTCGGAGATATAAGCACCGTGATCCAGTTCGTTGGTGAACAGAACCTCGAAGTGCTTGAAGCCGGCTTGGGAAAGGTTAGCAATCGCTTCCAGGCTCAATGCCTGGTTGGCGGTCGCGACCACATCACCAGTTTGCGGATGTGCGTAGTCCTTGGCTGCAACTTTGCCAACAACATACTCAACCGGTACCTCAATCTGGGTAACGGCATCTTTTTCCAACTGACGAATGTGGCGCGCAGTGACACGACGACCGGTCTCAACCACCACGGCGCCATTGGCCACGATGTCAAAGGTCGCTGTTTCGCCACGCAAACGCTCAGGCACCAAATCCATCATCAACTTGCCATCTTTTACTTCAAAACCGATGGTCTCGAAGAAGGTGGCCAGGATCTGTTCGGAAGTGAAATCCAGGGCGCGCAACATAATGGATGCTGGCAATTTACGACGACGGTCGATACGGACAAACAGGTTGTCTTTTGCATCGAACTCGAAGTCCAGCCAGGAACCACGGTAGGGAATAACGCGGGCGTTATACAGTACCTTACCGGATGAATGAGTTTTGCCTTTATCGTGGTCGAAGAAGACGCCCGGGCTGCGGTGCAGCTGGGAGACGATTACCCGTTCGGTACCATTGATAACAAAGGTGCCGTTCTCGGTCATGAGCGGAATTTCGCCCATGTACACTTCTTGTTCCTTGATGTCTTTGACGGTGCCGGCAGCTGCTTCTCGGTCGTATAGAACCATACGAAGCTTGACACGCAGCGGCGCGGAGTAGGTCACTCCACGGATCTGGCATTCTTTTACGTCAAATACCGGCTCACCCAGGCGATAGCTGACGTATTGAAGCTCAGCACTACCGGAGTAACTGGTGATCGGGAAAACGCTTCGGAAAGCGGCCTCTAGGCCATATTCACCTTCCGGGTCGGCCTCGATGAACTGCTTGAAGGAGTCCAGCTGGATGGACAACAGATAAGGCGTGTCCAGTACCTGGTCTCGCTTACCGAAGTCCTTACGAATGCGTTTTTTTTCGGTATAAGAGTAAACCATAGGGTTCCTCAGCTCGCTGATAAGTGACCCACTCTGTCCCGCGGGACAGCTCTGTCTCAACACCGTTTTGTGTTGACCCGGACGAATGGAAACGGTCCGGATTGCTGGTGCACCGAGAGTCGTAAACGGTGTGAAATGCTCTCAGTCTACAGCGCAAAAAGGCTGGTGAACAAATATTCACCAGCCCTAGCCTGTTTTATCAGGCTAATCTACATAAATGCAGATTATTTGATCTCAACAGAAGCACCAGCTTCTTCAAGCTGCTTCTTCAGAGCTTCAGCTTCATCTTTGGAGATGGCTTCTTTCAGGTTGGTCGGTGCAGCTTCTACCAGGTCCTTGGCTTCTTTCAGGCCCAGGCCGGTGGCAGCACGTACAGCTTTGATAACGGCAACTTTGTTGGCGCCAGCAGCGGTCAGTACTACGTCGAACTCGGTCTTCTCTTCTACTGCTTCAGCAGCCGGACCGGCAGCAACAGCAACAGCGGCAGAAACACCGAACTTCTCTTCCATAGCTTCGATCAGCTCAACAACTTCCATTACAGACATGGAAGCAACGGCTTCGATGATTTGGTCTTTAGTGATAGACATGACAAAAATTCCTGATGTTGAATAAACTCAAACAGCCTAAATAGGCGAGAATCAAGCAGCAGCTTGTTTCTGATCACGCACAGCAGCGATGGTACGAACCAGCTTGCCAGCAGAGGCTTCTTTCATAGTCGCCATCAACTTCGCAATTGCTTCGTTGTAGGTCGGCAGCGTGGCCAGACGATCAATTTGTGCTGCGGCGATAAACTCACCGTTAAAAGCGCCAGCCTTGATTTCGAACTTAGGGTTCGCTTTGGCAAAATCTTTGAACAGACGAGCAGCAGCGCCCGGGTGTTCGTTAGAGAATGCAATCAAGGTAGGACCAGTCAATACGTCGTTCAGGCACGCGTAATCGGTGCCTTCAACTGCACGACGCAGCAGGGTGTTACGCACTACGCGCATGTACACACCGGCTTCGCGAGCGGTTTTACGCAGGACGGTCATCTTATCAACAGTAACACCGCGAGTATCGGCGATTACTGCAGACAGAGCGCCTTTGGCAGCTTCGTTGACTTCAGCAACAATTGCCTTTTTGTCTTCGAGTCCCAATGCCATTGGCATAACTCCTGGATTGAATCTGAGTCTCATGACTCAGTACTGACACATCCCCCCTACCTTTACAACAGAGGGGAACGATGCGGTAGCAGGATTCCAGAAGAGAAAGAATCTTTCTCGCTGGGTTTCCGGCACCGTCTACGCAGGAAAAATTAAGGCGTTTAACGCCACCTGCGGTCTTGGACGGAGGTCGAAACCCCCAACCAATCAAGGCGCAAAATTATAGATTAAATTTTGCGCCTTGTAAAATCCATCAATTAGATCTTAGCTTCCAGAGTCGCTTGATCTACAGCAACACCGGCACCCATGGTGGTGGAGATGCTGACTTTCTTGATGAATACACCTTTGGCGGAAGAAGGTTTGCCTTTTTTCAGGGCAACCAGCAGAGCTTCCAAGTTTTCTTTCAGCTGACTTTCGTTGAAAGAAACCTTACCCAGAGTGGTATGGATGATACCATTCTTGTCATTACGGTAACGAACCTGACCAGCTTTAGCGTTCTTGACCGCTTCAGCAACGTTAGGAGTTACAGTACCAACTTTCGGGTTCGGCATCAGGCCGCGCGGGCCCAGGATCTGACCCAGTTGACCAACAACACGCATGGCATCCGGGGATGCGATAACGACGTCGAAGTTCATCTCGCCTTTCTTAACCAGATCAGCCAGGTCTTCCATACCTACCAGCTCAGCACCGGCTGCTTTAGCAGCTTCGGCGTTTGCGCCTTGGGTAAATACGGCAACGCGTACATCACGACCGGTACCGTGCGGCAGTACAGTAGCACCACGTACGTTCTGGTCAGATTTACGAGCGTCGATACCCAGGTTGACAGCAACGTCAACGCTTTCAACGAACTTGGCAGTAGCCAGTTCTTTCAGCAGGGCAATGGCTTCGTTGATGGAGTACTCTTTGGTACCGTCAACTTTTTCGCGAATAACGCGCATACGCTTGGAAAGTTTTGCCATTGTCTTAATCCTCCACTACCAGACCCATGGAACGAGCGGAGCCTGCGATGCAACGTACTTTTGCATCCAGATCGGCACCGGTCATATCCGGCTCTTTGGTCTTGGCGATTTCTTGCAGCTGAGCTACGGTCACCTTACCAACCTTGTCTTTGTTCGGCTTGGCAGAACCAGACTTGATACCGGCAACTTTCTTCAGCAGGAAGGAAGCTGGAGGAGTCTTGGTTTCGAAGGTGAAGGAACGGTCGCTGTAAACGGTGATCACGACCGGAGTCGGTGAACCTTTTTCCAGCTTCTCTGTACGAGCGTTAAACGCCTTACAGAATTCCATGATGTTCACACCGTGCTGACCCAGAGCAGGACCAACGGGAGGGCTGGGGTTAGCACTGCCAGCCTTAACTTGCAGCTTGATATAAGCTGTGACTTTCTTAGCCATTAGAAAATACCTCAGATATGGGTTCTAGCGCCTCGGAGACATGCTCCTGCAAACGGCTCCCCAACTAAATAAAGGGGCAGCGAATTATAGAGATATTCGCTGCCCCTGACAACAGTTGGACGTACGAAATTCAATCAGCCCTTTTCGACCTGACCAAAATCCAGCTCAACAGGAGTAGAACGACCGAAGATCAGTACAGAGACCTTCACGCGGCTCTTCTCATAATCCACCTCTTCAACGGTACCGTTGAAGTCAGCAAACGGACCATCGGCAACCCGCACCATTTCACCCGGTTCGAACAGGGTTTTCGGACGCGGCTTGTCTTGGGCATCCTGCAGACGGTTGAGGATAGCATCGGCCTCTTTATCAGAGATCGGCGCCGGACGGTCAGAAGTACCGCCAATGAAGCCCATTACACGGGGTACATTACGTACCAGGTGCCATGTGGTTTCATCCATCAACATCTGGACCAGGACATAACCCGGGAAAAATTTGCGCTCACTCTTGCGCTTCTGGCCAGCACGCATCTCGACCACTTCTTCAGTCGGGACCAGTACTTCACCGAACATGTCTTCCATGCCATGCATCTTGATATGCTCACGCAGGGATTTAGCTACACGGCCTTCATAGCCGGAGAATGCCTGCACGACATACCATCTCATACGTTGTTCACGTTGTTCAGTCATGGCTTATCCTTACACACCGGTAATCAGGTTGACCAACCATACCAAGGCACCGTCCAGTACGAACAGCAACAAACCCATCACGGCGGTCACCGCCAGCACAATCAGGGTTGTCTGAATGGCTTCCTGACGGGTTGGCCATACGACCTTGCGGACTTCCAGGCGAGACTCACGGGCAAATGCCAGTGTGTTCTTTCCCTTGGTGGTTTGCAGGGCTACTGCACCAGCAGCAGCAATGACAACGACCACACCCAGGGCGCGGACGGCAGCGATGACATCGTTGAGCAGGTAATTACCCACTACAGCGGCCGCCAGGATAATGAAAACCAGGCCCCACAGCAGGGTATCCTTGCTTCCGCCCTGGCTCTCAGAACTAACACTCATACAACCCACCTGTATCTGACGTAACCTAAGACACAAAAGCCCCGTACGAGACGAGGTATATGGCAGGGGTGGCAGGACTCGAACCCGCAACCATCGGTTTTGGAGACCGCTGTTCTACCAATTCGAACTACACCCCTACATAAGAAAGCCCCTATTATAGGGGCTTTGCTTTATTTATGTAAGCCAAAGATTAGGCGATTACGCTAGCTACAACACCAGCACCTACGGTACGGCCACCTTCACGGATAGCGAAACGCAGGCCGTCGTCCATCGCGATCGGCGCAATCAGGGTAACAACCATTTTGATGTTGTCGCCTGGCATTACCATCTCTACGCCTTCCGGCAGTTCGATGGTACCGGTCACGTCGGTTGTACGGAAGTAGAACTGCGGACGGTAGCCTTTGAAGAACGGGGTATGACGACCACCTTCTTCTTTGGACAGTACGTACACTTCAGATTCAAACTTGGTGTGCGGCTTGATTGAACCCGGCTTGGCCAGTACCTGACCACGCTCTACGTCTTCACGCTTCACGCCACGCAGCAGTGCACCAACGTTCTCGCCTGCACGACCTTCGTCCAGCAGCTTACGGAACATTTCTACACCGGTACAGGTAGTAGTCACGGTATCTTTGATACCGACGATTTCTACAGACTCACCTACTTTAACGATACCGCGCTCTACACGACCGGTAACTACAGTACCACGGCCAGCGATAGAGAATACGTCTTCGATTGGCATCAGGAACGGCAGGTCAATTGCACGCTCCGGCTCTGGGATGTAGGTATCCAGGTGGCCAGCCAGCTCGATGATCTTCTCTTCCCACTGCGCTTCGCCTTCCAGCGCTTTCAGCGCGGAACCACGAACTACCGGCAGGTCATCACCCGGGAAGTCATATTCGGTCAGCAGTTCACGAACTTCCATCTCAACCAGTTCGAGCAGCTCTTCGTCATCTACCATGTCGCACTTGTTCATGAACACGATCATGTACGGGATACCAACCTGGCGACCCAGCAGGATGTGCTCACGAGTCTGCGGCATCGGGCCGTCAGTCGCTGCTACTACCAGAATTGCGCCGTCCATCTGGGCAGCACCGGTGATCATGTTCTTAACGTAGTCGGCGTG
>NZ_CDBW01000010.1 GCF_000820145.1 Aeromonas sobria
TGTCCCGTCCTGAATATGGTTTACACCTTTCCCCCCAATAAATGGAGAACCCGATGGGACAAGGTGTGAAACGGACACAGCGCGATTACTCGCTGACTTTTAAACTGGCGCTGGTCGAGCAGATTGAAAAAGGCGAGCTTACCTACAAACAGGCTCAGGTGCGTTATGGCATTCAGGGCCGCTCAACCGTTCTGGTATGGTTGCGTAAACATGGTCGGCAAGATTGGAGCCAGGGGGCTTCTGTGCGTGCCGGCAGGAGCATCACCATGCCTGACCCCGACAACCAGACGCCCGAACAGCGTATCAAGGAACTCGAGCAGCAGCTGGCGCTGATGAGTCAGAAGGCCCAGTTTTTTGAGGCCGTCGTCGATGTACTGAAGAATGACTACGGCGTCTCCATCGTAAAAAAGCGACCCGGCAAGTCCTCTCGCAGCGGCAAGTCGAGAGGCTGACCATTGTCAGGGCTTGCCTGTTTCTGGGGATAAGCAGGCAGACTTACTACAAGCGCAATCGAGTCGCCGACCTGCGCCATGCACAGGGATTGCATGTGGTGCGCTTTGTGCGTCAGGTTCGACTGCGACAACCTCGGGTGGGCACTCGCAAGCTGCATTATCTGCTGCAGGGTCAGGATGATGGCGGGCTCAAGGTAGGGCGTGACAGGCTGTTTCGGATATTGGCCGAGCACCGCCTGCTGGTGCAGCCCAGACGGGCGTATCACAAGACCACCCACAGTTTTCACCGCTTCTATCGTCATCCCAACTTGCTCAAGGCTGGGCCAGAGCAGGTTACGCCGGTGGCCCCAGAGCAAGTGTGGGTCGCCGACATCACCTATCTGCCAGCCAGGAGCGGGCCGCTGTACTTGAGCCTGGTGACGGATGCCTATTCACGCAAGATAGTGGGCCATCACGTACACGAAGGAATGCATGCCGAGTCGGTGGCGATGGCGTTCAAGAAAGCACTGAAGCAACGGCGTGGCGGCGGTGAACTCATCCATCACTCAGACCGCGGCGTGCAGTATTGCTCGGGGTTGTATCAGTCATTACATGAACGGCACGGGGTGAAATGCTCGATGACGGATGGGTATGACTGTTACCAGAATGCGTTGGCAGAACGGGTGAACGGGATATTGAAAGGAGAGCTGTTGTTGCAAAGCCCGCAGGACCTGGTGCAAGCGCGGGAGATGGTGCGTGAGGCGGTGGATATTTACAACGTGGAGCGACCGCATCATGCGTTGCAATACAGAACCCCCGATGCGGTGCATCGGGGGTTCTGAGTGGAGAAAAGCTAGCCGAAAATGTGTAAACCTATTTCAGGACTAGACA
>NZ_CDBW01000011.1 GCF_000820145.1 Aeromonas sobria
GGTGCCGGATTTTTTAATGCAAACAGACGTTGCTTATATGCGCGTTGGCATCAGCCTCAGGATGGTGGGGCCGCGCAAACGGGGCTGATCAATAGTAGGAGTGGTCGCCGCGTTGATGCTCGGTCGCGTCTTTTACGCCGTTGAGCTCGCCCGGGAACTTCTCCAGCAGCTGCTTCTCGATCCCTTCTTTGAGGGTGTAATCGACCATGGAGCAACCGTTGCAGCCGCCGCCAAATTGCAGAATAGCCAGTTTGTCATCGGTCAGTTCGACCAGGGTGACCTTGCCACCGTGACCGGCCAACATGGGGTTGACCTCGGACATCAGCACATACTCGATACGCTCGATCAGTGGTGCATCATCGGCCACTTTGCGCATCTTGGCATTGGGGGCTTTCAGGGTCAGCTGGGATCCCATCTGATCGGTGACGAAGTCGATGGTGGCATCGATCAAATAGGGGGCGCTCAAGGTATCGACCATGCAGTCGAAACCGCTGAAGGGCAGGGTTTGATCTTCCGGATCCATTGCATCGGGTGGGCAATAAGATACGCCACACTCGGCATTCTGGGTTCCCGGATTGACCACAAACACCCGGATGTTGGTGCCATCAGGCTGTTTTTCCAGAAGTTTACGGAAATGGGCCTGGGCGGCGTCGGAAATGCTGATCATCACTATCCTCATAAACCTGAGTGTACGACTAGGGTATTCATGATAACGCGGTTATTAATGCTTGGGTAGCCATGGCGATGGCTACTTGCTGTGCCGGAGGGTACGACAGATTGCCCACACTTCTACCTTTGTGATACCGCTCTCATGGAGCACGCGGGTAAGCTGGCCAGCGGTGGCACCTGTGGTCACCACATCATCGAGCAGCGCGATGTGGCGGTACTGGTGAGGATGGATACTGAATGCCCCGCGCAGATTGCGCCGCCGCTGCCCCGCGCTGAGAGTTGTTTGCTGCGGGGTCGCCTTGATACGCTGCAACAGGGTGTTGTCACAGGGGATGCCGGTGAGCTCGCCAAGGGTTTGCGCGATCTCCTCCGCTTGATTGAAACCCCGTCGCCATTTTCGCCACCAGTGCAGCGGAACAGGAACGATCGCCTCAGGGGGATCGCTGCTATCCAGATGATCGGCCAGCAGGCGGGCAAGCAATGGCGCCAGCAGGATCTGGCCAGAATATTTGAGCCGTGGGATCAGCATGGGGTAGGGGGCCTGGTAGTCGCCGATCACTTGCAACCGCTCCCAAGGGGGAGGCCTGCGCTGGCAGCGGCCGCAGACCGGTATGCTCTCTTTTATATGGTCAGCCAGCGGTGCGGCGCAGAGGCGGCATTTGGGCTGGGACTGGTGCAGTGACTGCCGACACCAGCTGCAGAGCAGGGGCTCGTTGTCGCAAGGCTGATGGCAGAGCAGGCAGCTACCTTGCCAGTCGTCGTGGCTGCCGAGCAGTGGACTTGCTTTAGCGAGCAGTCGCTTTAACATGCTGACCCCAAGAGCATGAACAGGGATCTTGAGTCTAGATGAGCATATCGGTAGAGCAGTTTGGCCTGGGGCCCGATTTGGTGCTGTTGCACGGATGGGGCATGAACGGCGCGGTGTGGCATGGGATTGCCCAACAGTTGGCGGCCCACTACAGGGTTCATCTGGTGGACTTGCCCGGCTTTGGCAACAGTCCGCTGGCAGGCGAGGTGGATTACAGCCTGCCCTGGCTTGCCGAGCAGGTGGCCGCCATCTTGCCGGATAAGTGCCATCTGCTTGGCTGGTCGCTCGGCGGTCTGGTGGCAAGCCAGTTGGCATTGATCCATCCCGAGCGGCTGCACTCCCTGATCACCGTGGCCAGCTCCCCCTGTTTCATGGCTCGCGACGAGTGGCCGGGGATTGCCCCCAAGGTGCTGACCGGCTTCAACCAGATGCTGGCGGGGGATTTTCGCCAGACCATAGAGCGTTTTCTGGCGATCCAGGCGATGGGCAGCGAACATGCCCGGGACGATATCCGCCAGTTGCGCCACTGGCTGGCCGAGCGCCCGGCGCCCCAGTTTGCCGCGCTCGAGGCCGGACTGACATTGTTGGCCAACATTGACCTGCGCGAACCGCTGCGGGAGCTGGATCTGCCCTGGTTGCGGATCTATGGCCGACTGGATTCATTGGTACCCAAGGCGGCCATTCCCCTGCTGGACAATCTCTACCCTGCCAGCCACAGCGTGACGCTTAACAAAGCCTCACACGCACCCTTTATTTCCCACCCTGACAAATTCATTGAAATCGTTAGAGATTTTGTTGGCTAAAAAATAGCCTGCAGGCTTCATAAATCCTCTGGTCTGGCGGATAATTAAGCTGTGACCAGAGGAGTAACATCATGCGTATTGATTCAGCCTTCAACAGTGGGGTACAGGGATTTCAGCGAGCAGAGCAGATTGCCGACAAGGCATCCAATCAGATCGCCCGCCTCAACACCCCCAGCGGGGATCAGGTGCAAGTGACCGATGAGCTCGTCAATCTCAAGGTGGCCGAACAGCAGGCTGGCGCTTCCGCCAAGGTAGTGCAGACCGCCAGCGATGTGATGGGAACCCTGATCGACATCCGGGTGTGAGATGAACATCAATGTCAGTCTGCCCCCCCTCATCCCTACGCAGCTGCAACCCCAGGTGGAAGCGGCCAGGACGGATAATCGCCGGGCAGAGCTGATCCCGCAGGCCCGTTCGGGTCAAGCATCCAGTGCCGAATCTGAAGTCGGCTCCCAGAAAGAGAAATCCAAAGCCAGTCAGGCGGCCAACAGTAATCCGGCGACCCAAGGTAGCCGTGATGGCAACCAGCCTGCGGTTCAAAACCCTCTGGATTCCCGTTTTGTCGAAGCGACCGGTGAAGAGGGGCAGCGCAAGCAGCAAGATCCCAAACAGCAGGAACAGCAACAGCGGCAAGAGCAGCAGGTTCAGGATCTGGTTGATCGGGACAAGGAGGTACGCACTCACGAGCAGGCTCACCAGTCCGCGGGTGGCGAGCATGCCAGCTCTCCAACCTACCAGTTTACTCAAGGCCCGGATGGCAAGCGTTACGCGACGGGCGGTGAAGTTCAGATCGATACCAGCGCTGTGCCCGGCGACCCCGCCGCTACCATCGCCAAGATGCAGCAGATCCGCTCTGCGGCGCTGGCGCCGGCCGAGCCCTCTGCTCAAGACCTGTCGGTCGCGCGCAATGCCGCCGCGAGTGAAGCCAAGGCGCGCAAAGAGTTGATGGCCGAGCAGAGCGCGAAATCGGGTGGCGTGTTGAGTGCCTATATGGACAAGCGCAACAGCGTCATCGCGGGCCACTATCAACAGGCCGTCAGTCCGGCCGCTACCAAGTCCCTCAGCCTGCATATCTGAGTCTGTCTCGCCAAACTTTCATCGAGTGGTAAGTGTTTTACAACTAACCTGAAGATCAGGCCCATCACTATTTCACAGGAGCTGTCATGCATTTCGATGAAGTCAAAGCGGAAGATTTCACCACCTTCTCCCGTGTGCCGCCACCTCACCTGCAGATGGAACAATTTCTGATGCAGCTTGGAGGAGGGGGAACCGAAGGAACCCATTTCAAGAAAAAAGTGATGCTGGCGGCTGGTTGGAGCCACACCGGTGTCGTCTCTTATGGCAAGTATCCGCAGGAGGCCTGCAAGGCATTCAATCGGCTGCGGGGAGTGTTGTCACAGCATGGCGAGCCCGAGAGCATTCTTGCTGCCCTTGCTCAATGAGCCGGATCTTTGCTGCTAAAAAAGCCCCTTTCGGGGCTTTTTCATTGCTGGGGGAGTTATTTCCTGGTCTTGGAGAGAGCTGCGGCGAAGGCGTTGCCCATGGCGCCGCCGACGGGTGAGCTTGGGCGCGACTCAGGCTTGGGTCTGTTGTTGGAGGCATCCGACGTGCGCAATTGCGCCGGTTTGCGGGCGGGTTGCCCCGCTTTTTCGTCGAGGCGCATGGTGAGGCTGATCCGCTTGCGCGGGGCATCCACCTCCAGCACCTTGACCCGCACAATGTCGCCCGCCTTGACCACCTCGCGGGGATCCTTGATGAAACGGTCGGTCAGGGATGAGATGTGCACCAGCCCATCCTGATGGACACCGATATCGACGAAGGCGCCGAAGTTGGTGACGTTGGTGACCACCCCTTCCAGCACCATTTCGGGCACCAGGTCGCTGATCTTCTCCACCCCTTCCTTGAAGGTAGCGGTTTTGAACTCGGGGCGAGGATCGCGGCCCGGCTTGTCCAGCTCGCCGATGATATCGGTCACTGTGGGTATGCCGAACTGCGCGTCGGTGTAGTCGGCAGGCTTGAGACTGCGCAACAGACCGCTATTGCCGAGCAGGCTGTCCACGGTTTGTGCCAGCTTGGCGAGGATCCGCTCCACCACCGGATAGGACTCCGGGTGGACCGCCGAGCTGTCGAGGGGGTTGCTGCCGTCGCGGATCCGCATAAAGCCAGCGCACTGTTCGAATGCCTTGGGGCCGAGCCGGCTCACTTTCAGTAACTGTTGACGACTCTTGAAGGCGCCGTGTTCATCCCGATAGGCAACGATGTTCTGGGCCAGGGTCTGGGAGAGGCCGGAAACCCGGTTGAGCAGGGCGACCGAGGCGGTATTCACATCGACCCCGACCGCGTTTACGCAATCTTCGACCACCGCATCCAGTCGGCGGGCCAGCTGGCTCTGGCCGACGTCGTGCTGATACTGGCCCACCCCGATACTCTTGGGGTCGATTTTGACCAGCTCGGCCAGCGGGTCCTGCAGGCGGCGGGCGATGGAGACGGCACCGCGGATCGACACGTCGAGATCCGGGAACTCCTGAGAGGCAAGTTCCGAGGCGGAGTAGACCGAGGCCCCCGCTTCGCTCACCACTATCTTCTGCGCCTTGGCGGCGGGGTAGCGTTCGAACAGATCGCTGACCAGTCGGTCGGTCTCCCGCGAGGCGGTGCCGTTGCCGATGCTGATTAGCTCGACCTTGTGTTTCTGGCACAGCTCGCTCAGGGTTTTGAGGCTCTGATCAATCTGGCGTTTCGGTTCGAACGGATAGATGGTGGCGTGATCGACCAGCTTGCCGGTGGCATCCACCACCGCCACCTTGACTCCGGTGCGGATGCCGGGGTCCAGCCCCATGGTGCAGCGCATACCGGCCGGGGCGGCCATCAGCAGATCCTTGAGGTTCATGGCAAACACCTTGATTGCCTCGTCCTCTGCCGATTCGCGGATGCGGCCGACCAGTTCGGTCTCCATCTGCAGGGAGAGCTTGATCTTCCATGTCCAGCTAACCACCCCTTGCAGCCACTTGTCGGCCGGGCGGTTTTGTAGATTGAGCTTGAGGTGGTGGGCGATGATCCCTTCGCAGGGGCTGGCGCTTGTCTCCTCGCCCGTCACCAGTGCCAGATTGAGGAGCCCCTCGTTACGTCCGCGCAGCATGGCCAGCACCCGGTGAGAGGGCGCCTTGTGCAGCGGTTCGTCATGTTCGAAGTAGTCTTTGAATTTGGCCCCTTCCTGCTCCTTGCCGGTCACCACGCGGGCCCGCAGGGTGGCGTGTTGCCACAGGTAGTCGCGCAGCTTTTCCAGCAGATCGGCCTGCTCGGCGAAGCGCTCCATCAGGATGTAGCGGGCGCCATCGAGGGCGGCCTTGCTGTCGCTAATCCCCTGTTCGGCATTGATGAAGCCAACGGCAGCCTGCTCGGGATCCTGCATCGGGTCGGTGAACAGCCGGTTGGCCAGCGGCTCCAGCCCGGCCTCAATGGCCATTTGCCCCTTGGTGCGGCGCTTGGGTTTGTAGGGGAGGTAGAGATCTTCCAGCCGAGTCTTGCTGTCGGCACCGTTCAATTCGCGGGCCAGCTCGGGGGTCAGCTTGCCCTGCTCCTCGATGGAGCGAATGATCACCTTGCGGCGATCTTCCAGCTCACGCAGATAGCCGAGGCGGCTCTCCAGAGTACGCAGCTGGCTGTCGTCCAGACCCCCGGTCACCTCTTTACGGTAACGGGCGATAAAGGGCACGGTCGAGCCTTCATCCAGCAGGCGCACTGCAGCCTGCACCTGTTCCGGGCGAGCATTGAGCTCACCGGCAATCTGATGTTCTATTACGTGGCTTTGCATCGAAGATCTCTTGGTCGGGTCCTGGTCAACGGATTGGCGCGGGGCGATATCGCCATACAGGGGGTCTGTCCTGGCGGAACTCAAGGTACCACCAGGCCACTGCCGCGCGTGCCGGTTGGCGCCACAAGGCGCCGAGTGTGAGCACTATATGGGGTCGGGCTGCGGGATGCCAGTCCCGACAGAGGGTGCTGTTTCCATCCCGAATCGGCGGCTCGGCTTGTAGGTCGCCCGCCAGCTGGGGAGTGTGCGGTGGCGTGAAGGTGCCTTATTTGGGGTAGCTGATCTCGTTGATATACCAGCAGGCGTCACCAACTGGCGTAGGCACCACGGCCTCATCACCGACCTCTTTCTTGAGCAGGGCGCGGGCCATGGGGGAGTCGATGGAGATGTAATCCTTGCGCTCGAAGATCTCGTCATAGCCGACGATGCGAAAGCGCTTGGTCTCACCTTCTTCGTTCTCCACCTCGACCCAGGCACCGAAGAACACCTTGCCCTCCTGGGCAGGGGCATAGTCGACGATCCCCAGCTCTTCGAGGCACTTGCGCAGATAGCGTACCCGCCGGTCGATCTCCCGCAGCCGCTTCTTGTTGTACTGGTAGTCGGCATTTTCGCTGCGATCCCCCAGGCTGGCGGCCCATGCCACCTTCTTGGTGACCTCGGGGCGCTCCTGGCGCCACAGAAAATCGAGCTCATCTTTGAGCTTGTTGTAGCCTTCGCGGGTGATCAGCTTTGTCTTCATGGGATCTGTGACCTGGTCAAAGGGGGAAGGGGTGCTAACTGCCCGAGAATATTAGCTTTTGCACTCTTGCTGTCGAGGTAAATCGTGGGGGCTTGGCTGGCTCCATCTTGGGGTGGGCTGACAAGGGGGTGACTTGATACCCGTCACGCTATCGGGATGGGTAATAACCGGTAACATATTTATGCTTTGCTCCGGCTATATCCCCCCCTAGTATTGGGGGCAGCGAAAGAATTCAAGAGGCAAAGCAATGAGTCAGCAGCAATACAAGGTCCTGGTGGTGGACGATGACCTGAAATTACGTTCCCTGTTGGAGCGCTATCTCACCGAGCAGGGCTTCGTGGTGCGCGGAGTGGCCAATGGCGAACAGGCTGACCGCTTGCTGACCCGAGAAAACTTCAGTTTGATGGTACTCGACCTGATGTTGCCGGGGGAGGATGGGCTCTCCATCTGCCGCCGTCTGCGGGAGGCTGGCAACCAGATCCCGGTGCTGATGCTCACCGCCAAGGGGGATGAAGTGGATCGCATCGTCGGGCTTGAGATGGGGGCCGATGACTATCTGCCCAAGCCGTTCAATCCCCGCGAACTGCTGGCGCGGATCCGTGCCGTGTTGCGTCGCCATACCGTCGAGCTGCCGGGGGCCCCCTCTGCAGCAGAGAAGGTGGTGAACTTCGGCGCCTTCCAGCTCAATCTGGCTACCCGCGAGCTGAGCCGGGATGGCGAGCCGATGGCGCTCACCAGCGGTGAATTTGCGGTGCTCAAGGTGCTGGTCAGCCATCCGCGCGAGCCGCTCTCCCGCGACAAGCTGATGAATCTGGCCCGTGGTCGCGAATACACCGCCACCGAGCGCAGTATTGATGTGCAAGTATCCCGCTTGCGCCGCTTGCTGGAACAAGATCCAACCCAGCCTCGTTATTTGCAGACCGTCTGGGGTTTGGGCTACGTGTTTGTCCCGGACGGTGACAGAACATGAAGAAAATCGGCAGCATGTTCTCGCGCATGCTCTGGTTTCTGGCCGCCGTGCTGGTGGTCTATCAGGCCGTCTCCTACGTCACGTTTTACAATTATCTACTGGCCCCGACAGTCAAACAGATCAGTCATCTGCTGGCCAATCAGGTCAAGCTGATCTTGCCGCTCAACAGTGAGCAGCTGGCGTTGAGTGAAGATGCCGAGGCGCTGGTCTATGTGACGACCGGTACCGACATCTATACCCAGAGCGAGGCAATCCAGCATGGATTCAGCAATGCAAAGCCTTACCCCTATCTGGAGGAGAATATCAGCCGTGAACTGGGGGGCGACGCCAAGGTGCGGGTCGAGATCCAGGATCACTACATCATCTGGATCCAGCCGCCCCAGGCCAGCAAAATTTGGGTGCGGATCCCGCTGACCGAGATTGAAGATGACGATATCGAACCCCTCATTATCTATCTGAGCGTGTTGCTGGTGATCACCCTGTTTGCAGCCTGGCGTTTCGCCCGGCAACTGGTGCGCCCGCTTGAGGATCTTGAGGCGGGTGCGGTGGCTGTGGCCAAAGGGCATTTCCCGGATGCACTGGGAGAACTGGGGTCGCGGGAGGTGCGTCGCCTGACCCGAACCTTCAACCATATGTCGCACTCCATCAAGAGTCTGATTGAAGAGCGAAACCTGATGATGGCGGGGGTGTCTCACGATTTGCGTACGCCGCTGACCCGCATTCGGTTAGCGATCGAGATGATGTCGTCCGGTGATGAGTACCTCAAAGAGAGCATCAACTCCGATATCGATGAGTCCAACGCCATCATCGATCAGTTCATCGACTACATCCGTCCGGATGAAGGGCAGGATTTGGTACCGATCGACCTGACTCAGTTGATCCACGATACCCTGTTGATCCACTCAGAGCAGGGACTGGAGGTTGACTTGATGTTGCCGCAAGACGCTGTGCTGGTTGCCTGCAATCCGGTCAGTATGCGACGGGTATTGAGTAATCTTGCCAGCAACTCACTGCGCTATGGGGCGAGCAGTTTACATGCCGAGTTGAAAGATGATGGACATTGGGTTCGTTTGCGATTGTCCGATGATGGTCCCGGTATTCCGGAGCAGGACTATTCCAGAGTGCTCAAACCTTTCACTCAGGGGAATGTGGCGCGCACCGAAGGAGGCAGTGGTCTGGGATTGGCCATCGTGGCCAAGATAGTCGCTCAGCACCACGGCACCATCAGGTTGGGCAATGCTGAACTTGGGGGCTTGCTGGTAGATATACGGTTGCCGAAAAATCAGCCGCAGGAGTGGATGGATTGAAAGAAGGGCGTATCGGTGGATACGCCCTTCTACATTTTCAGACCACTTTTTATCAGAGCACTTTCTTCGGAGTGGTGGCGGCCGCCTTGCGATAGCGCTTGCCATATCTCAGCTGCTGGATCAGCAGTGCCGCCACAATCAACCCCAGCCCGATTGGGGTGGCGGGATCGATTGCCTCGCCAACCAGCAGGTTCAGCAGTACCAGTGAGGCGAATGGTGAAATGAAGATAAGGTTGCTGATAGGGGCTGTGTTGGTGGCATGGCGCATCGCCATCAGCCAAAGCACAAAGCCAAATCCCATCTCGATGACCCCGACATAAATGGCCCCCACCCATCCTTGCCAGGCGGTCAGCTGGAAGTCAGCCAGTAGCCAGGTGGCGAGCACGATAAAGGGGAGGCTAATAATGAAACCGAGCAGTAGGCTGACGATGGGGTCTCCCTGATTGCGGGTGTTGAGGATCCAGTAGCTGGCCCAGATGAGGGTCGAGAGCAACACCAGCGCCACCCCCAATGGATTGTCAAAATGCAGGCCGAAGACGTCACCCTTGGTGGCGATCACCAACGCGCCAAAATAACCCAGCACGATGGCAACGCCATCGCGGCGGCGCAGGGTCTGGCCGAGGAACGGCACCGATAGCAGGGTGAGGGTGATGGCCCAGGTGTAGCTAAGGGTCTGCGCCTGCTGGGCAGGCAGCAGATCATAAGCTTTGAACAGCAGCAGGTAATAGAGGAAGGGGTTCATCACCCCCAGCATCAGATAATAAAACGGGCGGCTGCGCAGATAACTGCACAGCAGCGGCAGTTTACCCTGCTTGAGCACGATCCCCCCCAGCAGCAGGGTAGAGGTCAGCGCAGCAACCAGTAGCAGCTGCACCGGCGCAAAATAGGCGAGGGAAATTTTGAAGGCGGTGGCCACCGTTGACCACAGGGCCACCGCGCAGAGCGCGTACTGGTAGGCTTTCTTTTGATCTTTGATCATCGTTGTTATGTCATAAACGGAAGAAAGTCGCAGTCTATCAGTCTGGCGATGAGCTTGTCGTGACGCTGGACATTCCTTGATGGGATTAGCTCGCTGCGAAGGTAATGGCAGGCCGCCTGACAGAGATCCATCTGCCACATAAAATTGTGCACAATATGTGCGCGCTCCCTTGCGTAAATTTGAAAAATCCGTATACTCTCCCCCGCTTACCCATGAGGTAAGCCAGACGATATGTCTGCTGCTGAGCTCCTCGTTTACGAGAGCCAGCCATACAGTCCTCCCGATATGGGAGGAAACGTGAAAAATCACACCTCTGGCGGGAGCAATCTCGGTCGGGCGGTGCTGGTTTATGTTCTTTTATCTATTGGAGCTCTGTCAATGCAGAACCAAAGAATCCGTATTCGCCTGAAGGCTTTTGATCATCGCCTGATTGATCAATCTACAGCGGAAATCGTTGAAACTGCAAAGCGCACTGGCGCGCAGGTTCGCGGTCCTATCCCGCTGCCGACTCGCAAAGAGCGCTTCACCATTCTGACTTCCCCGCACGTCAACAAAGACGCGCGTGATCAGTATGAGATCCGCACTCACAAGCGTCTGGTAGACATCGTTGAGCCGACTGACAAGACCGTAGATGCTCTGATGCGTCTGGATCTGGCAGCTGGTGTAGACGTCCAGATCAGCCTGGGTTAATTACGGAAAGAGGTTGATAACAATGACAATCGGTCTTGTAGGTCGCAAAGTGGGTATGACTCGCATCTTCACTGAAGATGGCGTTTCTATCCCGGTGACTGTTATCGAAGTTGAAGCTAACCGTGTAACTCAGGTCAAATCTGTAGAAACCGACGGCTACAACGCTATTCAGGTTACCACTGGCGCCAAAAAAGCCAGCCGTGTAACCAAGCCTGAAGCTGGCCACTTCGCCAAAGCTGGCGTAGAAGCCGGTCGCGGCCTGTGGGAATTCCGCTTGAACAACGGTGAAACTTTCACTGTTGGTAACGAGCTGAAAGTAGATCTTCTCGCTGACGTTAAGCTGGTAGACGTTACTGGCACATCCAAGGGTAAAGGTTTTGCTGGTTGCGTTAAGCGCCACAACTTCCGCACCCAGGATATGACCCACGGTAACTCCTTGTCTCACCGCGCTCCGGGTTCTATCGGTCAGAACCAGACTCCGGGCCGTGTATTCAAGGGCAAAAAGATGGCTGGTCACATGGGTGCTGAGCGTGTAACTACTCAGAACCTGGAACTGGTTCGTGTTGACGCTGAACGTAACCTGCTGCTCATCAAAGGTGCAGTACCGGGTGCAACCAACGGCAACGTGATCGTTAAACCTGCCGTCAAAGCGTAACGTCTGAGGAGATAGTAATGGAATTGGTAATGAAAGACGCCAAGAGCGCTCTTGAAGTTTCCGAGACTACCTTCGGGCGCGAATTCAACGAAGCTCTGGTTCACCAGGTCGTCGTTGCATATGCCGCAGGTGCCCGTCAGGGTACTCGTGCGCAGCTGACTCGCTCTGAAGTGTCTGGTGGCGGCAAAAAGCCGTGGCGTCAGAAGGGTACTGGTCGTGCCCGTGCTGGCTCCATCCGTTCGCCCATTTGGCGTTCCGGTGGTGTGACTTTTGCAGCTAAGCCGCAAGATCACAGCCAGAAAGTAAACAAGAAGATGTACCGCGGCGCTATCCGTAGCATCCTGTCCGAGCTGGTACGTCAAGAGCGCCTGATCGTTGTCGAGAAATTCGGTATCGATGCGCCTAAGACCAAAGAACTGATCGCCAAGCTGAAAGAGATGGAACTGAAAGACGTTCTGATCGTGACAGCTGAAGTCGATGAGAACCTGTTCCTGGCTGCTCGCAACCTGTACAAAGTTGACGTGCGTGATGTTGCCGGTATCGACCCGGTCAGCCTGATCGCTTTCGACAAGGTTCTGATGACTGCTGATGCAGTTAAGCAAATCGAGGAGATGCTGGCATGATCCGCGAAGAGCGTCTGTTGAAAGTTCTGAAGGCTCCGCATATCTCTGAAAAGAGCACTATGGTCGCAGAAAAGCAGAACACTATCGTGTTCAAAATTGCTGTTGATGCTACCAAAGCGGAAGTCAAAGCAGCAGTTGCGAAACTGTTCGAGGTTGAAGTTGAGACCGTCCGTACCCTGAACATGAAGGGTAAAACCAAGCGCGCAGGTGCACGCGTAGGCCGTCGTTCCGATTGGAAAAAGGCTTATGTGACCCTGAAAGCTGGTCAGGACATCGACTTCATGGGCGCAGCCGAGTAAGAGGAGTTCTCAAAAATGGCAATCGTTAAGTGCAAGCCTACCTCTCCGGGCCGCCGTCACGTCGTCAAGATCGTCAATCAAGAGCTGTACAAGGGCAAGCCCTTCGCCGCTCTGCTGGACAGCAAAAGCAAGTCCGGTGGTCGTAACAACAACGGCCGTATCACTACCCGTCATATCGGTGGTGGTCACAAGCAGCACTACCGTCTGGTCGACTTCAAGCGCGACAAAGACGGTATCCCGGCTAAAGTAGAGCGCCTGGAATACGATCCTAACCGTACCGCTAACATCGCTCTGGTGTTGTATGCAGACGGTGAGCGTCGTTACATCCTGGCTCCGAAAGGCCTGAAAGCTGGTGACGCGATCGCATCTGGTGCTGATGCTGCCATCAAGGTAGGTAACACCCTGCCGATGCGCAACATCCCGGTTGGTTCTACTGTTCACGCAGTTGAGATGAAGCCTGGTAAAGGTGCACAGCTGGCTCGTTCCGCTGGTACTTTCATCCAGATCCTGGCTCGTGATGGTAACTATGTAACTCTGCGTCTGCGTTCCGGCGAAGTACGTAAAGTTCTGGCCGAGTGCCGCGCCACCATCGGTGAAGTCGGTAACTCCGAGCACATGTTGCGTCAACTGGGTAAAGCCGGTGCCAACCGCTGGCGTGGTATTCGTCCGACCGTTCGCGGTATGGCGATGAACCCGGTCGACCACCCGCACGGTGGTGGTGAGGGTCGTAACAAAGGCATGCAGCCTGTGTCCCCATGGGGCCAGAAGGCTAAAGGCTTCAAGACCCGTAAGAACAAGCGTACCGACAAGTACATCGTACGTCGTCGTAACAAGTAATTGTTAACATAGAGGAATCACCATGCCACGTTCTCTCAAGAAGGGTCCATTTATTGACCTGCACTTGCTGAAGAAGGTAGAGAAAGCGGTGGAAAGCGGGGATAAAAAGCCGGTTAAAACCTGGTCCCGTCGTTCAATGATCATCCCGAACATGATCGGTTTGACCATCGCTGTCCATAATGGTCGTCAGCACGTTCCGGTTTTTGTTACCGAAGAAATGATCGGTCACAAACTGGGTGAATTCGCACCGACTCGTACTTATCGCGGCCATGCTGCTGATAAGAAGGCTAAGAAGCGCTAAGGGATAAATGATGGAAGCTATCGCTAAACACCGTTATGCCCGTACTTCTGCCCAGAAAGCTCGTCTGGTAGCCGATCAAGTACGTGGTCTGTCTGTAGACAAGGCTCTGACTCTCCTGACCTTCAGCCCGAAAAAGGCTGCAGTGCTGGTTAAGAAAGTGCTGGAATCTGCCATTGCAAACGCTGAGCACAACGAAGGCGCCGATATCGACGCGCTGCGTGTTGCTACTATCATGGTCGACGAAGGTCCCTCCATGAAGCGCATCCGTCCGCGTGCCAAAGGTCGTGCGGATCGTATCCTCAAGCGTACCGCTCACATCACTGTAGTGGTATCCGACGCTAAGGCTGGGAGATAAGCAATGGGTCAGAAAGTACATCCTAATGGCATTCGCCTGGGTATTACCAAGCCTTGGAATTCTACCTGGTTCGCGAACACCAAAGATTTCGCTGACAACTTGTTCAGCGATTTTCAAGTGCGCCAGTTCCTGACCAAGGAACTGAAAAACGCGTCCTTGTCCAAGATCACCATCGAGCGTCCGGCCAAGAGCATCCGTGTGACTATTCACACCGCTCGTCCGGGCATCGTGATTGGTAAGAAAGGCGAAGACGTTGAGAAACTGCGCAAAGCTGTAGCCGTTATTGCTGGCGTGCCTGCTCAGATCAACATTTCCGAAGTCCGCAAGCCGGAGCTGGACAGCAAACTTGTTGCTGACAGCATTACTTCCCAGCTGGAACGTCGCGTAATGTTCCGTCGTGCTATGAAGCGCGCCGTACAGAACGCAATGCGCCTAGGTGCCAAGGGCATCAAAGTGGAAGTTTCCGGTCGTCTGGGCGGCGCTGAAATCGCGCGTACCGAATGGTACCGTGAAGGTCGTGTGCCTTTGCACACCCTGCGTGCCGACATCGACTACGCAACTTCTGAAGCCCACACCACTTACGGTGTGATCGGCGTTAAAGTTTGGATCTTCAAGGGTGAAGTTCTGGGCGGTCTGGCTGCTGTTGCTGCCGCTGCTGCTCAAGAGCAAGCTCCTGCAAAGCCCAAGCGTGACAACAAGCGCCGCGCTGCTAAGTAAGGAGATTCGGTAAATGTTGCAACCTAAGCGTACCAAATTCCGCAAGACCCATAAGGGTCGTAACCGCGGTCTGGCCAACACTGGTAACGAAGTATCCTTCGGTACCTTTGGCCTGAAGGCGACATCCCGTGGTCAACTGACTGCTCGTCAAATCGAAGCAGCCCGTCGTGCCATGACCCGTCACGTTAAGCGTCAAGGTAAGATCTGGATCCGTGTGTTCCCGGACAAGCCCATCACCGAAAAGCCCCTCGAAGTTCGTATGGGTAAAGGTAAGGGTAACGTGGAATACTGGGTTTGCCCGATCCAGCCTGGCAAGGTTCTGTACGAGATGGATGGTGTACCTGAGGCTCTGGCGCGTGAAGCGTTTGCCTTGGCTGCTGCTAAGCTGTCCGTTCAGACCACTTTCGTAATTAAGACGGTGATGTGATGAAAGCTCAAGATCTGCGTCAAAAGAGCGTCGAAGAACTGAACCAGGAGCTGCTGGGCCTGCTGCGTGAGCAATTCAACATGCGCATGCAAGCATCCACCGGCCAACTGGCTCAGACTCACACTCTGAAACAAGTGCGTCGTGACGCCGCACGTATCAAGACTGTACTGACTGAGAAGGCAGGTGCGTAATGACTGACAAAATCCGTACTCTGCAAGGTCGTGTAATCAGCGACAAGATGGAGAAATCCATCACTGTTGCTATCGAGCGCAAGGTAAAGCACCCGATCTACGGTAAGATCATCAAGCGTACTACCAAGCTGCACGTGCACGATGAGAACAACGAGTGTAAAGCTGGCGATCTCGTGGAAATCCGCGAGTGCCGTCCGCTGTCCAAGACCAAGTCCTGGACCCTGGTTGGTATCTTAGAAAAGGCCTAATCGGTACTTTGTACTTCAAACGGCCCCCATTGCGGGGCCGTTTGTTTTTTAGGCTACCTTTTCTGAAAAAGCTGTGTTATAGTTTCGCGCCTTTTGAGGGCAGCCAGATCCCGAAAGGGATAAGAAGTAAACAAAGCGGAGCACTAAAATGATCCAGATGCAAAGTATGCTGGGCGTAGCCGACAACTCCGGCGCTCGCAGTGTAATGTGTATTAAGGTTCTGGGTGGCTCGCACCGCCGTTACGCCGGCATCGGCGACATCATCAAAGTTTCCATCAAGGAAGCCATTCCTCGCGGTAAAGTGAAGAAAGGTGATGTATATAACGCGGTGGTCGTACGCACCCGTAAAGGCGTTCGTCGTCCGGACGGCTCAGTCATCCGTTTCGACAACAATGCGGCTGTTTTGCTTAACGGCAACCAACAGCCAATCGGTACTCGTATTTTTGGCCCGGTGACCCGTGAACTGCGTAATGAGAAGTTCATGAAGATTGTGTCCCTGGCACCCGAAGTACTGTAAGGAGTCGAACGATGGCAGCTAAAATCCGTCGCGAAGACGAAGTGATCGTACTTACCGGCAAAGACAAGGGCAAGCGTGGCAAAGTCACTCAAGTCCTGATTGCAAAAGGTAAGGTATTCGTCGAAGGCATCAACCAGGTGAAGAAGCACCAGAAGCCGGTACCCGCATTGGGTCAGGCTGGCGGTATCATCACCAAAGAAGCCCCGATCGATGTATCAAACGTAGCGCTGTTCAACTCTGCCACTGGCAAAGCTGACCGCGTTGGTTTCCGGATTGAAGACGGCAAAAAAGTTCGCTTCTTCAAATCCACCGGCGAACTTGTGAAGTAATTGGAGTTTAACGATGGCGAAACTGCATGATTACTACAAATCAGATGTAGTAAATGAACTGGCCAAACAGTTCGGTTACAAGACTATCATGCAAGTCCCTCGGATCGAGAAAATCACCCTGAACATGGGTGTTGGTGAAGCGATCTCTGACAAGAAGTTGCTGGAAAATGCTGCTGCCGATATGGCTGCCATTTCCGGTCAGAAGCCGCTGATCACCAAAGCTCGCAAATCTGTTGCGGGCTTCAAGATTCGTGAAGGCTACCCGATAGGTTGTAAAGTAACCCTGCGTGGCGAGCGTATGTGGGAGTTCCTGGAACGGCTGATTTGCATCTCCGTACCGCGTATCCGTGACTTCCGTGGCCTGAACGCTAAAGCGTTCGACGGTCGTGGTAACTACTCCATGGGCGTGCGTGAGCAAATCATCTTCCCGGAAATCGACTATGACAAAGTCGATCGCGTCCGTGGTCTGGATATCACCATCACCACTTCCGCGAATACCGATGAAGAAGGCCGTGCTCTGCTGGCTGCCTTTAACTTCCCATTCCGCAAGTAAGGTTAGGGTTATGGCTAAAACATCCATGAAAGCGCGCGAAGCAAAGCGTGCGAAGCTGGTAGCCAAGTACGCCACCAAGCGTACCGAGCTGAAAGCTATCATCGTTGATATGAACGCTTCTGAAGAAGCGCGTTGGGATGCTGTACTGCAACTGCAACAGCTGCCCCGTGATTCCAGTCCGTCCCGCCAGCGTAACCGTTGCAATATTACTGGTCGTCCGCACGGTTTCCTGCGCAAGTTTGGTTTGTCTCGCATCAAGGTGCGTGAGCATGCCATGAAGGGCGAAATTCCGGGCCTGAAGAAGGCTTCTTGGTAACGAATCTCGGGAGTTAGACTTATGAGCATGCAAGATCCGATCGCGGACATGCTGACCCGCATCCGTAACGGTCAGGCGGCGAGCAAAGTTGCGGTTTCCATGCCTTCTTCCAAGCTGAAAGTGGCGATTGCCAACGTGCTGAAAGAAGAAGGTTACATTGCTGGCTACTCCGTAGCTGGTGATGTGAAGCCGGAACTGGAAATTGAACTGAAATATTTCCAGGGCAAGCCAGTTGTAGAACTGATCCAACGCGTGAGCCGTCCCGGCCTGCGTATTTACAAGCGCACTACTGATCTGCCGAAAGTTATGGGCGGTCTCGGTGTTGCTATCGTGTCCACGTCTAAAGGTGTGATGACTGACCGTGCTGCTCGCAAAGCAAGCATGGGCGGTGAGATCATCTGCTACGTCGCTTAATAGGAGGTAGGAAATGTCTCGTGTTGCTAAGGCACCCGTCACTATTCCTGCTGGCGTAGAGGTGACTCTGAACGGCCAGGAACTGACCATCAAAGGTGGTAAAGGTTCTCTGGTTCGCTCTATTCACGCCGGTGTAGAAGTGACCAAAGAAGACAATGTACTGAAGTTCGCCCCGCGCGACAGCATCGCTGGTGCTGACGCTCAGGCCGGTACTGCACGTGCATTGGTCAACAACATGGTAATCGGTGTTACCCAAGGCTTCGAGCGCAAGCTGCAGCTGGTTGGTGTAGGTTACAAAGCCTCCATCAAGGGCAATGCTGTAGCGCTGGCTCTGGGCTTCTCTCACCCGGTAGAGCATGCGCTGCCGGCTGGTGTGACCGCTGAGTGTCCGACTGCCACAGAAATCGTTCTGCGTGGTGTCGACAAGCAGATGGTTGGCCAAGTCGCCGCCGATATCCGTTCTTACCGCGCTCCGGAGCCCTACAAGGGCAAGGGTGTACGCTATGCCAATGAGCAAGTGCGTACTAAAGAAGCTAAGAAGAAGTAAGGTAACACTATGGACAAGAAAGCAGCTCGTCTCCGTCGTGCTACTCGTGCTCGGAAGAAGATGCAGGAACTGGGAGCTACCCGTCTGGTTGTTCACCGTACCCCGCGTCATATCTACGCGCAGGTAATCGCAGCCAACGGTTCCGAAGTTCTGGCCTCTGCTTCCACAGTAGAGAAAGCCATCAGTGAAGGGCTCAAACACTCCGGTAATGCTGATGCAGCTACCGCAGTGGGTAAAGCAATCGCTGAGCGTGCTATTGCCAAAGGCGTTCAGAACGTATCTTTCGATCGTTCCGGTTTCAAGTATCATGGTCGCATTGCCGCTCTGGCAACTGCTGCACGTGACGCTGGTCTTCAGTTCTAAGCTAGGAGTCGAAGATGGCTAAAGTCGAATCTCAAGCCGGCGAACTGCAAGAAAAGCTGATTGCAGTCAACCGTGTTTCGAAAACTGTTAAAGGTGGTCGTATCATGTCCTTCACCGCGTTGACCGTGGTGGGTGATGGTAACGGCCGTGTAGGTTACGGTTACGGTAAAGCCCGTGAAGTTCCAGCTGCTATTCAAAAAGCAATGGAACAGGCTAAGCGTAACCTGAGCAAGGTTGAGCTGAACAATGGCACTCTGCACCACCCGGTGCGTGGTGTTCACTCAGGTTCTTCCGTGTTCATGAAGCCGGCCTCACAAGGTACTGGTATCATTGCAGGCGGCGCCATGCGTGCTGTTCTGGAAGTTGCTGGTATCCACAACGTGCTGGCCAAGACCTACGGTTCCACCAACCCAATCAACGTTGTTCGCGCAACTGTAGACGCTCTGGTACAGGGTCAATCCCCGGCCCAGATCGCTGCCAAGCGTGGTCTGCGCGTTGAAGAAATTCTGGGGTAATGCGACATGGCTAACACTGTAAAAGTAACTCAAACTCGCAGCTCTATCGGCCGTCTGCCAAAGCACAAGGCGACTCTGCGTGGTCTGGGTCTGCGTCGCATTGGTCACACCGTTGAGCTGGAAGATACTCCTTGCGTACGCGGTATGATCAACCAGGTTTATTACATGGTTAAGGTGGAGGGCTAAGCATGCGTCTGAACACTCTGTCTCCGGCCGCTGGTTCCAAGCCTGAAAAACAACGTCGTGGTCGTGGTATCGGCTCCGGCTTAGGCAAGACTGGTGGTCGTGGTGTTAAAGGCCAAACCTCTCGTTCCGGTGGCGGTAAAGTCCGCAACGGTTTCGAAGGTGGTCAGATGCCTTTGAAAATCCGTCTGCCAAAGTTCGGTTTCTTCTCTCGCAAATCGCTGATTTCAGCTGAAGTGCGTCTGAACGAAATCGCCATGGTAGAAGGTGATGTGGTCGATCTGAGCACTCTGAAGCAAGCCGGTGTTGTTACTAAGAACATCGTTTTCGCTAAAGTTGTTCTGTCTGGCAACATTGACCGTGCTGTGACCGTTCGTGGTGTGTCCGTCACTAAAGGTGCACGTGCAGCCATCGAGGCCGCTGGCGGTAAAATCGAGGAATAATCAGTACAATGGCTAAGAAACCAGGATTGGATGTTAAAGCACAGGGTGGTCTGAGTGAATTGAAGAGCCGTCTGCTCTTCGTTCTCGGGGCGATTATCGTTTTCCGTGCAGGCTCTTATGTGCCGATTCCTGGTATTGACGCCGCCGTACTGGCCGAGTTGTTCCAACAACAGAAGGGCACCATCATTGAGATGTTTAACATGTTCAGTGGTGGTGCACTATCGCGTGCTTCTATTCTTGCGCTGGGGATCATGCCGTATATTTCGGCGTCGATCATCATCCAGCTGCTGACAGTGGTTCACCCCGCTCTTGCTGAACTCAAGAAAGAAGGTGAATCCGGCCGTCGCAAGATTAACCAATATACTCGTTGGGGCACGCTGGTTTTGGGAACTTTCCAGGCCATTGGTATTGCAACAGGTCTGCCGAATATGATGCAAGGGCTCGTGTCTCACCCGGGTCTTGGTTTCTACTTCACAGCCGTTGTAAGTCTGGTCACCGGTACCATGTTTTTGATGTGGTTGGGTGAACAGATTACCGAGCGTGGGATTGGTAATGGTATCTCGTTGATTATTTTCACGGGTATCGTTGCTGGTCTGCCGCATGCCATTGGCGCTACGGCCGAACAGGCACGTCAAGGGGAATTACACATCCTGCTGTTGTTGTTGCTAGGCTTGATTGTTTTCGCAGTGACTTACTTTGTGGTGTTCGTGGAGCGTGGTCAGCGTCGTATCGTCGTTAACTATGCAAAGCGTCAACAAGGCCGCCAGGTATTCGCCGCGCAAAGCACACACCTGCCATTGAAAGTAAATATGGCCGGTGTGATTCCTGCGATTTTCGCATCCAGTATCATCCTGTTCCCAGGGACCATTACCTCTTGGTTTGGTCAGGGAGAGGGTAAAGTTGCTGATATCTTGCAGCAGGTCTCTATGGTCCTGCAGCCTGGTCAACCGCTTTACGAGATGCTGTATGCAGCAGCCATTATCTTCTTCTGCTTCTTCTATACCGCGTTGGTGTTTAATCCCCGCGAGACAGCTGATAACCTGAAGAAGAGTGGAGCCTTTATCCCGGGGATCCGCCCGGGCGAGCAGACAGCACGTTACATCGATAAGGTTATGACTCGCCTGACATTGGCAGGTGCGCTCTATATAACCTTTATCTGTCTGGTACCCCAGTTCTTGATGACTGCCTGGAACGTACAGTTCTACTTCGGTGGCACTTCGCTGCTGATTATCGTGGTAGTTATCATGGACTTCATGGCTCAGGTACAAACCCATATGATGTCTCATCAATATGGTGATGTTCTGAGGAAGGCCAACCTGAAGGGCTACGGCCGCTAAAGGTCGGCGTAGTTACGGAGTTAAGCAATGAAAGTTCGTGCTTCCGTTAAGGCAATCTGCCGTAACTGCAAAATCATCAAGCGTCACGGTGTGGTGCGTGTGATTTGCAGCGAGCCAAAGCATAAACAGCGCCAAGGCTAATTTTTTACGGTTAGTACTTGCAACAAATAGTTGTGCTGGCTAATATAGCCAGCCAACTTTTGTTGTGTATTGGTTGACCGCCACGTATCCGCTCACGGGCTTTGTGGTGGTCGTAATCTACTATATGTAGGAGTGAATAGTGGCCCGTATCGCTGGCATTAACATTCCTGACCATAAGCATGCAGTCATTGCGTTGACTGCGATTTATGGCGTCGGTCGTACCCGCTCCAAGGCCATCTGTGCCGCAGCCGGTATCGCTGAGAATGTGAAAATTAAAGACCTGGACGAAGCTCAGATCGAGAGTCTGCGTGAACAAGTAGGTAAATTCACCGTTGAAGGTGACCTGCGTCGTCAGATTTCCATGAACATCAAGCGATTGATGGATCTGGGTTGCTACCGTGGTTTGCGTCACCGTCGTAGCCTGCCTGTTCGTGGTCAACGTACCAAGACCAACGCTCGTACCCGTAAGGGTCCGCGCAAGGCTATCAAGAAGTAACGGGAAGGTAGAAAATGGCTAAAACTCCGACTCGTGCTCGCAAGCGCGTTAAAAAGCAAGTGAGCGACGGTATTGCGCACGTTCATGCATCTTTCAACAACACAATCGTGACCATTACTGACCGTCAGGGCAATGCTCTGTCATGGGCTACCTCTGGTGGTTCAGGTTTCCGTGGTTCCCGTAAGTCCACTCCGTTTGCTGCCCAGGTAGCTGCTGAGCGTGCTGGTGAGATCGCCAAAGAATACGGCGTGAAGAACCTGGAAGTCATGGTCAAAGGTCCGGGTCCCGGTCGTGAGTCATCCATCCGCGCTCTGAACGCGGCTGGTTTCCGCATCACTAATATTACTGATGTGACTCCGATCCCGCACAACGGTTGTCGTCCTCCCAAGAAGCGCCGCGTATAACGCTGTTGCAACTTGGTCTAGGATTGTTGGAGAAAGAAGATGGCAAGATATATCGGTCCTAAGCTTAAGCTTAGCCGTCGCGAGGGTACAGACCTCTTCCTGAAGTCTGGCGTTCGCGCGATTGACTCTAAGTGCAAGATTGACACCGCCCCTGGTCAGCACGGTGCGCGTAAAGCGCGTCTGTCCGACTACGGTGTTCAGCTGCGCGAAAAGCAAAAAGTTCGTCGTATTTACGGCGTATTGGAAAAACAGTTCCGCAACTACTATCGCGATGCTGCCCGTCAAAAAGGTAACACCGGTGAAAACCTGTTGCAGCTGCTGGAAGGTCGTTTGGACAACGTTGTTTACCGTATGGGTTTCGGCGCTACTCGTGCTGAATCTCGCCAGCTAGTGAGCCACAAGGCCATCATGGTAAACGGTCGCGTTGTGAACATTCCTTCTTTCCAGGTTTCCCCTGAGGACGTGATCTGCGTTCGTGAGAAGGCTAAGAAGCAAGCGCGTATCAAAGCATCCCTTGAGGTTGCTGGTCAGCGTGAGAAGCCGACTTGGGTAGAGGTTGACGCCGCTAAAATGGAAGGTGCTTACAAGCGTCTGCCAGAGCGTTCCGACCTGTCTGCCGACATTAACGAACAGCTGATCGTCGAGCTTTACTCTAAGTAAAGCTAGCTTCTAAAGAGAGGACACAATGCTGGGTTCTGTAACAGATTTTCTTAAACCGCGGCTAGTTGACATCGAGCAAGTTAGCCCGACTCATGCGAAAGTGACTCTTGAGCCACTTGAGCGTGGCTTTGGCCACACGCTGGGCAATGCTCTGCGTCGTATTTTGCTGTCATCTATGCCCGGTTGTGCAGTTACTGAAGTCGAAATTGACGGGGTACTGCATGAGTACAGCAGCAAAGAAGGTGTGCAGGAAGACATTCTTGAAATTCTGCTTAACCTGAAAGGTATCGCTGTGAAGCTGGAAGGCAAGGACGAGGTAACTCTGTCCCTGACCAAGTCTGGAACAGGCCCCGTTACCGCTGGTGATATCACTCACGGTGATGAAGTCGAGATCGTAAACCCGGAGCACGTAATCTGCCACCTGACCGGTGCTAATGCTGACATCAGCATGCGCCTGAAAGTTCAGCGCGGTCGTGGTTATGTGCCTGCTTCTGCTCGTGTTCACAACGATGATGAAGAGCGTCCGATAGGTCGCCTGCTGCTGGACTCTGCGTTCAGCCCCATCGTTCGTATTGCCTACAATGTTGAGGCAGCACGTGTGGAACAGCGTACCGACTTGGACAAGCTCGTCATCGACATGGAGACCAATGGTACTCTGGATCCTGAAGAAGCTATCCGTCGCTCTGCCACTATTTTGGCTGAGCAGCTGGAAGCCTTCGTGGATCTGCGCGATGTCAGCGTGCCCGAGAAGAAAGAAGAGAAACCCGAGTTTGATCCGATTCTGCTGCGTCCTGTCGATGATTTGGAGCTGACAGTTCGTTCTGCGAACTGTCTGAAGGCAGAAGCTATCCACTATATTGGTGATCTGGTACAGCGTACCGAAGTTGAGTTGCTTAAAACTCCTAACCTCGGTAAGAAGTCCCTGACTGAGATCAAGGATGTGTTGGCCTCCCGTGGTCTGTCTCTTGGCATGCGCCTTGAGAATTGGCCGCCCGCCAGCATCGCTGACGAGTAATCCAGATTACGGGTTTCACAGATTTAGTTAGAAGGATAAGGTCATGCGCCATCGTTTGAGTGGTCGTCAACTGAACCGGAACAGCAGCCATCGTCAGGCTATGTTCCGCAACATGGCCAGCTCACTGGTTCGTCATGAGATCATCAAGACGACTGTGCCTAAGGCAAAAGAGCTGCGCCGTGTAGTTGAACCGCTGATCACCCTTGCCAAGACTGATAGCGTTGCTAATCGTCGCCTGGCATTTGCCCGTACTCGCGACAACGCGATCGTGGCTAAGCTGTTCAATGAACTGGGCCCGCGCTACCTGGAGCGCGCCGGCGGTTATACTCGCATTCTGAAATGCGGTTTCCGTGCAGGCGATAACGCCCCTATGGCTTATATTGAGCTGGTAGACCGCCCGGCTGCTGCTGAAGCAGCTGCTGAGTGATATAAAGAAAAAGCCGGGCTTGTCCCGGCTTTTCTTTTAATAGATTTTGACACTGCCTCAACTGCCTCAACTGCCCTAAATGAATCATCTCGATTTCCTAGACCGCTCAAGCGCCTTAAACCGATGCTATTTAGGTGAAGTGATGATTAAGCCGCAGCGTTATACAGAAAAATTTAAATTGGCCGCTGTCAAGCTGGTGACAGGGCGCCATTACCTGTGGCGTAGGTTGCCGAGATAGTCGGTGTTTCCAGACTCGGTATGTACACCAGGATCAAACGCTACAGCCAGCCGAGCTACGGTGCCTATAGGCTGAGCTGAGCAGCGTGATTGATGAGCGAGATAATTTTAAAAGGCCGCCTATTTCGCCAAGCTGTCAGGGTAAGGCCTCCCTCATCCAGGGGCACAGCTTCACGCATCCCACCCAGAGGCTGTGCCGCATGATGAATCTCCACACTCGTGGTTCGCTTGGTTGCGACAGCCTTCATCTGCTTGGGCACGGGAGGATAAATAAGGCTATGTCCCAATTACG